>NZ_LLWE01000024.1 GCF_001562055.1 Polycladidibacter stylochi
AACTCAAAATCCAAACTCTCATCCAGATCCCAAGTCGCAGACAGCGCCGCCTACGTTTCTCTTTCTAAATCATATTCAATTGTCAATGAACCCGAGGAAATTCCTCGCTTTTTTCAACCCCATCCGGCAACCCCGTGGGGCCCGTCCGTTTGGCGTGGAGCGGTTTATAGGCACTCAAACCCAACCCGTCAACACCACAAGCATAAAAAATAACAAAATGCGCAAAAAACTTCTCAAAGCACCCAAAAACACCCTCAAACTACACCAAAACACCCCCCTCACAACCATAGATATACACACAAGAACAAAACAGGAAAACCCGCAGAAACACAACACGAAATAACACCCAGCAATTCAACTAAACCATTATAAACAACCCTCTTTTCCACCAATCCTTAACAAACTACTAAAATCAACAGCACAAGCAAAACAACGAAAAGCCGAACCTAGGAGAGAGAGAAAACACAAACACAGAGACAAAGTGGAGAGCGAACAACCAGACAAACACCAAGCGCAAAGATCAATAAATAAGTGAGCCCCAAACGAGAGCAAGATCTGGCAAAAAAGTGCCAGGAGAGGACGAAGTGAAAGAAAAGACTAATGCGAAAAGCAAACCCCCGCCATTCTGGCGAGGGTTTCTATGAGTTTACGCCCAAAGATGCTTACATTGTTGTAAAGGTCAATTGGCCATCCTGAATTGTGCTTTCGACTTTTTGCCCCTCGATTATTTCCCCCCCCAAGATTAACTCAGCTAGCGGATCTTGCACCTGCTTTTGGATCACCCGTTTCAATGGTCGTGCGCCATAGGCTGGATCATAGCCTTTGTCTGCCAGCCAGTTTATGGCAGCATCATTCAGATCAAGCTGAATACCACGATCATCCAGCAGCTTTTGCAAGCGCTTCAATTGTACATGCACAATCGCCGACATCTGCTCTCGTTGCAAACGGTGGAAGAGTATGATCTCGTCTAGACGATTTAAGAATTCAGGCCTGAAGTGGTTGCGCACTGCCGCCATAACCGGCTCACGTACCGCGTCAACACCTTGCCCCTCTTCCTGAAGAACAAGAAATTCTGCCCCCAGGTTGGAAGTTAAAATGATCAGTGTATTGCGAAAGTCGACGGTACGCCCTTGTCCATCGGTCAAGCGCCCTTCATCAAGCACTTGCAGCAGAACGTTAAAGACATCCGAATGCGCTTTCTCGATTTCATCGAACAACACAACCTGATAGGGGCGACGACGAACAGCCTCGGTTAATGCCCCCCCTTCCTCGTAGCCCACATAACCGGGAGGAGCTCCGATCAAACGGGCGACACTATGCTTTTCCATGAACTCGGACATGTCTATGCGCACCATAGCTGTCTCGTCATCAAACAGATAAGACGCCAGCGATTTGGTCAGCTCGGTCTTACCCACGCCGGTAGGACCTAAGAACAAAAATGAGCCAATTGGACGGTTCGGGTCCTGCAAACCGGCACGCGAACGTCGCACTGCGGTAGATACAGCACTCACCGCTTCGGCTTGACCAATGACCCGCTTACCGATTTCCTCTTCCATCCGCAGCAGCTTTTCACGCTCACCTTCCAGCATTTTATCAATCGGGATACCGGTCCAGCGAGAAACCACCTGTGCAATACCTTCACTCTCAACGGTTTCATTGACCATCGTCGCTGTGTCGTCTTCATCTAAAGCTTCTGCAGCCGTTATTTTGCGCTCTAAATCGGGAATAACACCATAGGCAAGCTCGCCTGCCTTGGCCAAATCACCACGACGTTGCGCTTGCTCCAATGCAATACGTGCCTCATCAAGCTGCTCTTTTAGCTTTTGCTCCGAACTCAGCTTGTCTTTTTCGCCTTGCCAGCGCTGGGTCAGTGCCTGCGATTGTTCTTCCAAATCACTGAGTTCGATTTCCAGACGATTAAGCCGCTCCTTTGTGGCATCATCACTTTCTTTCTTTAACGCTTCACGCTCGATCTTCAGCTGGATAATGCGGCGATCCAACTCGTCCAGCTCTTCCGGCTTTGAATCCACCTGCATGCGCAAACGGCTTGCCGCTTCGTCGACCAAATCAATGGCTTTATCAGGTAGAAAACGATCGGTGATATAGCGATCAGAAAGCGTCGCCGCAGCGACAATAGCACTATCGGAAATACGCACCCCATGGTGCAGCTCGTACTTTTCTTTAATGCCGCGCAAAATAGAAATAGTGTCTTCCACACTGGGCTGGCTGACAAACACCGGTTGGAAACGCCGCGCCAATGCTGGATCTTTCTCCACATGCTTGCGATATTCATCCAGCGTTGTGGCACCCACACAGTGCAGTTCACCACGCGCCAAGGCAGGCTTGAGCAGGTTTGAGGCATCCATGGCACCGTCAGACTTACCTGCCCCAACCAAAGTGTGCATCTCGTCAATAAACAGCACAATGCCACCTTCGGCCGCTTGCACCTCGTTCAAAACACCCTTTAGGCGCTCTTCAAACTCACCACGATATTTGGCACCAGCAATCAATGCACCCATATCCAATGCAAGTAGCTGTTTATCACGTAATGATTCCGGCACATCTCCATTAACAATACGCAGGGCAAGGCCTTCAGCAATGGCCGTTTTACCAACACCGGGTTCACCAATGAGGACAGGGTTGTTTTTCGTGCGACGTGACAAAACTTGTATGGCGCGACGGATTTCTTCATCACGGCCAATAACCGGGTCCAACTTGCCATCACGCGCCGCCTGTGTGAGGTCCTGCGCGTATTTCTTCAACGCATCATACTGGTTTTCGGCTGATGCAGAATCAGCTGTGCGCCCTTTACGCAATGCGTTAATTGCCTCGTTCAAACCACTAGCGTTTACACCAGCTTGTGCCAAAGCTTTTCCAGCCTTGCTACTTTTATCCATGCATAACGCCAGGAGTAACCGCTCAACTGTGACAAAAGAGTCCCCCGCCTTATCGGCGATTTTCTCAGCCTGTTCAAAGAGGCGTGCTGTTTCTGCGGCCAGATAGAGCTGGCCATTGCCACCAGAAACCTGCGGCATTGCAGCCAAGTCGGCTTCCACCTGTAAGCGTACATCCTGCGTGCGGCCGCCGGAGCGCTCAATCAGACCACTACACAGTCCTTCTTTGTCATCCAGTAAAACCTTAAGGATGTGCTCTGGCGTAAATTGTTGATGGTTTTGACCAATGGCATAAGTTTGAGCCGACTGGATAAAGCCACGCGCACGTTCTGTATACTTTTCAATATTCATCTATGATCTCCTGTTACCAGCACACCCGAAGCGTGTACGGCCTGTAAGAAACCGTGAGCCTTCTTCGAAGCACTCACATAAGGGAATTTTCTTCCCACTCCTTTGATATAGTCATGTAAATTACGCACAAAAGGGGAAGACATTTTTTTATTTCTAATATGCTAGCCATTCCAACCTTGCCCCGCCCAGACCAAACCACGAAAATTCTTTCGTCCTCAGCACTTTAGCTGTACACTCCAACTCCCGATTTCACCTAAATCAATTGTTTGCCAGGTAAGCACATGCAAATTTCACAATTATGGACCTACCCCGTAAAAGGCTTAAGTCCAGAAAAACTAAAAAGTGTTGATTTACAAACCGGGGGCACATTCCCCTTTGACAGGGCTTATGCAATTGAAAATGGTCCTGCCGGTTTTGACCCGCAAAACCCGCAGCATATCTCCAAAATGCGCTTCATCGTTTTGGCACGGTTTGCCAGCCTTGCAAAACTTAAAACCAGTTTTGACATGCAAACACAAATACTTACTATCCATAAGAGCGGCCAAACACTTGCGCAAGGCTGCCTGTTAGAGCCTGAAGGTCGGAAAGAAATTGAAGATTTCTTTGATACGGAAATGCACGATGAGCTCACAGGAAAAGCAAAAGTCCTGAACGCTGCAAACCATTCCTTTTCGGACTTAAAAGAAAAACGCATCCACTTGATTAATGCGCAAAGCCTGCGTGAGCTTTCAAAGATCACAGGTCAACAACTCGATCCGCTGCGCTTTCGCGCCAACATCTTGGTAGAGGGATTAGAGCCATGGCAAGAGTTCGAATGGCAAGACAAAACCATCGAAAGCAGCGGAGGCGTGCGTTTCTCGTTCCACAAAGCCACCAAGCGATGCGCTGCAACAACTGTAAATCTTGAGAGTGCCCAAAGAGACTTGCCACTACCTAAAATCCTAAGCGAAAATTATGGCCATATGGACTTTGGCATTTATTTAAAAGTCGAAAATAACGGCACACTCGCTGATGGCGACACCCTAAAGGTTATCTAGCGGCACCAGCCCAATAGATTCTCAAGGACAAATAAAAACGGGAGGCCGAAGCCTCCCGTCGCATTCGATAGCTTTATACCAAAGCACCGTGACAGTGCTTGTATTTTTTGCCCGAACCACAAGGACAAGGTTCGTTACGCCCAACCTTACCCCAAGTCTCTGGACTTTCAGGATCACGTCCATCTGGTGCCGCTGCCGCGCGCGCTGCAGCCAATTGACGATCGGCCAATGCCATCTCGTCTTCACCTGTTGTGGCATCAGTGTGGTGAGCACTCATTTGCGGCAGGTCCGCATTGGTTGGCATACGTGGTTGTTCTTGCACCAACTCAACCCGCATTAGCTGGCTTGTGGTTGCCATGCGCAAGTTCGAGAGCATTGCTTCAAACAGCGAGAAAGCCTCGGTCTTGTATTCTTGTAGCGGATCACGTTGGCCATAGCCACGCAAACCGACAACAGAGCGCAAGTGGTCAAGGTTCGCCAAGTGTTCGCGCCATAAATGATCAACTGTCTGTAAAAGAATAGCTTTTTCGACCTGACGAATAATATCGGCACCATAATTGGCAGCTTTTGCAGCCATAGCCTCCGCAGCCGCTTTCTTTATCCGTACGGTCACTTCTTCATCGGCAATGCCTTCTTCATTGGCCCAATCCACAATCGGTAGGTCCAAATTCAAGCCATTGTGAACTTCACTTTGTAAGCTCTCTGTATCCCACTGCTCTGGGTAGGCGCGCTCGGGAATATACTTGGCAACGAGGTCTTCAATAACCTCTTCACGCATTTCCGCAACAGCTTCTTGAATAACCTCGCCATCCATCATTTCAAGACGTTGCTCAAACACCACCTTACGCTGGTCGTTCATAACATCGTCGAATTTCAGAAGGTTCTTACGAATATCGAAGTTACGTGCCTCAACTTTTTGTTGAGCTTTTTCAAGCGCTTTGTTGATCCATGGATGAACAATTGCCTCGCCCTCTTTTAGGCCCAGTTTCTGCAGCATGGAATCCATGCGCTCAGAACCAAAAATGCGCATCAAATCATCTTGCAATGACAAATAGAATTTAGAGCAGCCCGGATCACCCTGACGGCCGGAACGACCACGCAGCTGATTATCAATACGCCGGCTTTCGTGGCGTTCGGTAGCAACCACATACAAGCCACCGGCTTCAAGCGCAGTCTGCTTTAAGCTCTCGATCTGTTCTTTAATGGATGCTTCTTTTGAAGTGCGCTCTGCCCCCTCAGCCATATCACCAAGTTCGGCAGCCAACCGCATGTCCACGTTACCGCCCAATTGAATATCGGTACCACGGCCCGCCATATTGGTTGCAATCGTCACGGCACCCGGCACACCGGCCTGAGCAATAATAGAGGCTTCTTGCTCGTGATAACGCGCATTCAAAACAGAAAACAGCTTAGGGTGTTTACCATCTTTGCTTTCATAGAGCGGCGCAAAGGCTTTTGGGTTAGACAAGTCGATTTGCTTGTATCCATGTTTTTTCAAAAGCTCGGCAATCAACTCTGATTTCTCAATGGACGTCGTACCCACCAGTATCGGTTGACCACGGCCATTACAGTCATCAATCAACTCAATGATCGCGTTGTATTTTTCTTCAGCTGTCCGGTAGACTTCGTCATCCTCATCCACACGCTTTACAGGCAAGTTCGTAGGAATCTCGATAACCTCAAGGCTGTAGATATCCATAAACTCGTCGGCTTCCGTCATAGCGGTACCTGTCATACCGGCAAGTTTTTCATACATACGGAAGTAATTCTGGAACGTGATCGAAGCCAGCGTCTGGTTTTCAGGCTGAACAGCAACACTTTCTTTCGCTTCCAAGGCTTGGTGAAGCCCTTCGGAAAAGCGGCGGCCTGGCATCATACGACCTGTAAACTCATCAATAATTACAACTTCATTATTGCGGACAATATAATCTTTATCACGTTGGAAAAGTGTGTGTGCTTTCAGTGCCTGTTGAAGGTGGTGAACAACCGCAACGTTTTCCACATCATATAGCGAATCACCTTTCAGCAAACCGGCCTCAGCCAGTAACGTTTCAAGCTTTTCATTGCCTTCTTCGGTGAAGGTCGCAGAGCGCGCTTTTTCGTCCAGCTCGTAATCTTCAGTGCTGATTTGCGGTATAAAGCCGTCTATTGTCTTGTAAAAATCTGTTCGATCTTCAAGCGGACCGGAAATAATCAACGGCGTTCTGGCTTCATCGACAAGAATGGAATCAACCTCATCGACAATCGCAAAGTGATGTGGGCGCTGAACCATTGTTTCGCGCTCATACTTCATATTATCGCGCAGATAATCAAAGCCGAATTCGTTATTAGTACCGTAAGTTACATCCGCAGCATAAGCAGCCAAACGTTCTTCATCGCTGATACCATGAACGATAAGACCGGTGGTCAAGCCAAGGAAACGATAGACCTTGCCCATCCATTCCACATCGCGACTAGCCAGATAATCGTTCACTGTCACAACGTGAACACCCTTACCTGTCAATGCGTTAAGATAAACAGGCGCCGTTGCGACCAGTGTTTTACCTTCACCCGTACGCATTTCGGTAATCTGGCCTGCATGCAAAACCATACCACCAATGAGCTGCACATCGTAATGGCGCAAGCCCAACACACGCTTGGAAGCCTCGCGTACAACAGCAAACGCGGGCACCAGCAAATCATCAAGAGAAGCACCATCTCGTAACTTCTGGCGGAACTCGTCCGTTTTGGATTGCAGTTGCTGATCGCTTAAAGCCTGCATTTCTGGCTCTAAAGCGTTAATCATATCAACTTTTTGCCGCAGCACTTTAACCCTACGGTCATTAGCTGAACCAAATATCTTACGAGCGAGTGTGCCGAGCCCCACCATGTGGCGGTCCTTCCTGTTTGTGGGCTGCTTCATTCACAATCGATGCAAGCGCCCTAGAAATCGTCAAATTTCTGATCTATGCAGCTACAGACCCACGTCTTGGCAGTCTCGTGCTGCAACTCTTCAGAAGCCCTCCCAAAAAAAGCAGGGCGTCAGAGAGATAAGAGGGGGTCACTAAGTTGTCAACGGTAACAGCGCATGCTTGACTGCGCTTTATTGTAATTAAAGGTCCATTTTGGGCGCCATGTAACTGGAGAAAGACCGCGAATGCTTCGTAAATTTACAAAAACTCTTGCCGGAACAGTGGCCGTTTGTGCCATTGCGTTGAACATCACAGCACTTGAAGCCAATGCCGAAGAGCTTGATGATATTGTTGCAAAAGTTGGCAAGCAGGAAGTCACCGAAGCCGATTTGGCTTTCGCAGCCCGCGATTATGCACCCCAGTTGCAGCGCGTTCCACCAACCGAGTGGCGTAAGGTATTGATCGACGTCATGGTAGAAATGGATGTACTCGCCAATGCCGCAGAAAAAAACGGCATGGAAAATGACGAGAACTTCAAAAGGCTTATGAAATTTGAGCGCAATCGCGCCCTACGCAATGTTTACTATCAAAAATTCATCGCAAGCGCTGTCTCCGATGATCAGGTCAAAGCTGCCTATGATGAGCGCTATGCGAATTTTGAAGGCACACCGCAAATCTCGGCCCGCCATATTCTTTTGAAAACAGAAGAAGAAGCCAAGGAAGTCATCAAAGAGCTTGAAGGCGGCGCAGACTTTGCAGAATTGGCGAAAAAGAAATCCACAGGCCCTTCTGGCGCGAACGGCGGCGAGCTTGGCTACTTCAGCAAAGGCCAAATGGTACCAGAGTTTGAACAGGCAGCCTTCGCCATGAAAAAAGGCGAGTTCAGCAAAGAGCCGGTAAAAACACAATTTGGCTACCATGTCATTAAGGTTGAAGACAGCCGTAAAACACCAAAACCAACCTTTGACCAGGTAAAAGATAATATTAAGCAAGAGCTTACCGTTGCCAAATACAAAGAGGTTATGGAAAAGCTTAAAGCGGATACCAAAGTAGAAGTGCTCAAGGCAGAGCCTCAGGGTGAAGCTGCAAAAGAAACTCCGAAAGACACAAAGAAATAATAGTTTCCTGAGAACACCTCAGGAGATTAACACAATTGTGCCTTGTCAATTTAGCTCCGGTTGGTTTAACTCCAACCGGAGTTTTTATATCGGGAGCCCTCTATGTCTGGTCAATTATCACCACTTGCACCAAGTAGTTACCCTAGTATGCCCCCTGTCGCAGGTGTGCGCTTGGCCACAGCCGCCGCGGGCATCAAATATGAAGGGCGATCAGATGTCACTTTGGCGATTCTCGATGAAGGCACTCAAATCGCTGGCGTTTTCACCAAATCAATGTGTTCGTCCGCACCAGTGGATTGGTGCAAACACAACCTCGATCACGGTAAAGTCAGGGCAATTCTTATAAATTCCGGCAACGCAAACGCTTTTACCGGTAAAAAGGGCCAAGAATCTGTAAGCCTTTCAGCCAGGATGGTGATGGAAGCGCTTGGCTGCCATGAAGAAGAAGTGTACTTGGCATCAACGGGTGTCATTGGCGAGCCATTGCCAGCCGATCGCTTCGCCAATGTTATAGAAGGCCTAGTACGTTTGGCCAGCGACAGCCACTGGCGCCAGTCCGCCGAAGCAATCATGACCACTGACACGTTCCCCAAAATGGCCACAAGACAAATCATGCTTGGGGACAAAACTGTGACACTGAACGGTATAGCCAAAGGCGCTGGCATGATCGCACCAGACATGGCAACCATGCTTGGCTTTTTGTTTACCGACGCCGCAATTGCAGCCCCAGTTCTCCAGCAACTTTTAAGCAACTGTGTGACCGGTTCGTTCAATGCGATCACAGTAGATAGCGACACCTCAACCTCTGATACAGTATTGCTAGCTGCCACGGGCAAAAGCAACAATGAGTTAATCACGGATATTGACGATCCGCGCCTGGAAGGCTTTAAGCTTTCATTACAAGATGTTATGCGAGAACTCGCGCATATGATTGTCCGCGACGGTGAAGGTGCCACCAAATTTGTAGAAGTACAGGTTACAGGCGCAATAGATAGCAACTCGGCAAAAAAGATCGGCCTTTCCATCGCCAATTCACCTCTCGTCAAAACTGCTATCGCAGGCGAAGATGCCAACTGGGGCCGTGTGGTTATGGCCGTTGGGAAGGCTGGCGAACCTGCCGATCGTGATAAACTGGCCATTTGGTTCGGCGATATTCGCGTCGCTGTTGAAGGCGAGCGCGATCCGGACTACAGCGAGGAAGAAGCCTCGTTGGTAATGAAGAACAAAGAGATTCTCTTAAAAGTTGATCTGGGGATTGGCGAAGGGTCCAACACAGTCTGGACCTGCGATCTCACAAAGGAATATGTGGCCATTAATGGTGATTACAGAAGCTAAATGCGAACAAGGACCCGCACCGGTTTGTACACTGGAGCGGGTTTTACGATTGGAACAAGCCAACTTAAACTCATTCCCGGCTTATAAAAATCATTTTGATGGCGGGTGGATAACCCGCCTAACACCACAAAACCCTTCAAGGCGTATCAACTCGCTTAACTTTTACGAACCCAGCGACAACAAGAACATCGAAGCTCGCCTGATGCAATCGCGGGCTCGCTTTGCCAACCACAGCATTCCTTTCCACATTCGCTGGACCCCGTTAATGCCTAAGGATGTGGAACCCTTAGCATTGCAATTATGCCCCCAAAGGCTCGGGGAAACGATTGTTCTGGAACGTACGATCTGGGCCCTCGGAGAGCCAGATTTACCCGCATCTTATACCCTTGAACGCTGCCAGCTTGCAGACTTTATCCTCGCCTTCAAAGAGATTGGTGGAACACGCGATGCCGTCGTTCAACCGCATGCCCTTAAAAGCTTGGAAGTCGCGTTATCCGCTGTCCCCGCACAGCTGTTATGCTTAAAGGCAAGTGATAGCAACGGCAGGACTGCAGCTGTCTTGCTTGGCGTGATAGACGACGACTGCCTTGGAATTTTCGACGTTGCCACCGCCCCTTGGGCGCGGCGCCAAGGACTGGCCCGCGCATTGGTAATCGAAGTTCAACGTCTGGGAGCGGAAGCCGGAGCACAAACAGCATGGTTACAAGCAGTGACAGTTAACACCCCCGCGCAAGACCTCTATTCCTCGCTTGGCTATAAAGAAGCCTATCGTTACCACTACCTAAAACCAAAATAATTACAGTTAACAAACACATACCTAACTGTACCAAAACGGGACTTCCAAATGGTTAAGAATGTTATTGTCGTCGCCTGTGCTTTGCTTGATGCAGACAACAGAGTACTGCTGGCCCAGCGCCCGGAAGGCAAATCAATGGCAGGACTCTGGGAATTTCCAGGAGGCAAGTTAGAAAGTGGCGAAATTCCCGAGGAAGCGCTCATTCGCGAATTGCACGAAGAACTTGGCATTGTGGTTAAAAAAGAGTGCCTCGCTCCCCTCACCTTTGCATCCTATGGTTACAAAGATTTTCATCTCCTTATGCCACTTTTCGTTTGTAGACGGTGGAGCGGCACACCTATGGGGAAGGAAAATCAAGCGCTTAAATGGGTAAGACCTGTTCGCTTGAGAGACTACGATATGCCACCGGCTGACGAACCACTAATTCCACATATCATGGAGCTTGCCTCCATGTGAGTTTCGGGGCAACTATGATTTCACTATTGCGGCTTTCGCGCAAAAGTCACTGCGGCTTTTCACTACCATACCTAACCGAGGACGAAAAAGGCGCAGTTGCCATTGAGTACGCGCTCATTGCCGCAAGCATTGCTGTCATCGTGGTCACGGCATTTCTAACGTTGGGCAGTTCATTGGGAACCAGTTTTGAAGATACTGGCGATAAAATCGCCAATACAGCCAACCATATGCCCCAAACAGACTAATTCCCTTGCTTTGAAGGCAATACAGAAGCCAGGCTTACCTTTGCCGAGCCTGGCTTTAATGGCTTTTGCTGGCTTTCATGTGGAGCCCAGCCAGAAAGCGAAGCCAGTGTAAAAGTGGCACGAATACGGCCATCTTCATCGGCGTATTTATCATGGTAAATTTCGGCGGCACGGAAAAATAAATTCTTTGGGCTCAGTGACTTAAGTCGATCTTTAAGCGGATTGGTGACACCCATAACCCGCAAATCCTGCATCAGATTAAAAGCAGAATCATAGCGCACAGTTATCCGGTCCACATCACTCACTGGCAAAGCAAAGCCTGCCCGCTGCAACAGCCCCCCTAAATCTTTTGTATCTGCAAAGGGAATGACCCGCGGCGACACCCCACCGCTCAATTCCATTTCAGCAAGCATCAGGCAATCTCTCAGCTCATAAAGTGTATCTTGACCGAGCATGGTACCCAAAAACAAGCCATCAGGCTTAAGGCTTTGCTTTATTTGATATAATACGCCCGGTAAATCATCAACAAGCTGCAAGTGAAGGGCCGAGACAATCAGGTCGAAACGCTCTGCAGCCAGCGGTAAAGCACGATCATCCAAAACAAAATCAGGTTTCGGCAAATTCGGATCAGCGCAATAAAAATCACCGCGCAGGACCTCTCCCACTTTCCCCGACTGCTTCAGCGCCCGATAAACCAAACCGGTATGGCCCCCAAGATCCAGCCCCAAATCAAAGCTTTTCGTGGTTAAGCATAAACGTTCTTGCAAATCATCTGCGGCCATTTCCATTAAAAAACCGCTATCATTTTCGTATCGTTTTAGTGCCAGTTTGCGACGCAAAACGAGCGAATTATGGTCGAAAAGCGGTTCTTTTTGCATATCAATGTACCTTTGCAAAACGAGAGTGCAGCTAGATGCACCGCTCCCCGATTCCACATACCCAAAATGGCACCATGAAAATGAGAGAGGCCGCAGAGCTGCGACAACTTGTTATAATCGCACTTCATAGCGAATATTGCGAAACTTGTCTAAATGAACCTTTTGCCTCAACACACTGCACAAAACAAATATCGTTTAAATATAGGTTCTTTCGCCAAAATAATTTGGCACCAAATCAAAGAACTTATCTGGCCTACCACCTGTGGTGCCTGTGGGCAAATCATCGCCCCATTACCAAATCACAACACAAGCGCACTGTGCCCAGCCTGCTATCACAAACTAACAATTATCACCCCCCCTATTTGCCAGCACTTGGGCACACCATTACCCTATGACTTGGGCAAGGAGGCGCACTCGCCAGCAGCACTTGCCAGTTCCTTACACCATATCTCCCGTGTACGTACCGCATCCCTTTACAAGGGGACAGCGCAAACTCTGGTGCATAACTTGAAGTATCGCAACATGCCACAACTTGCCCAGCTCATGGCCACGCTTATGCGACAAAACTTCAACGCGCTGGTAACAGACAAGAGTATTTTGGTAAGTGTGCCTCTGCACCCAGTGCGCCTATGGCAGCGCGGTTACAACCAGGCAGAGCTTTTATGCCATCAACTAGAAAACTATAGTGGCTGCATACATTATCCCGCACTCAAGCGAATAAAAAACACCGCGCCGCAAGTAGGGCTAACAAAGCAGCAACGTCAGGAAAACCTGCAAAACGGTTTTAAACTAGCACCGCAATTCATAGGCCTAGTGACGGGGCAAAATGTCATTCTGGTTGATGATGTTTTCACAACAGGCGCAACGGCACAAGCATGCGCACACCAGTTACACCTTGCCGGGGCACGAACTGTCGATCTTGCGGTATTTGCAACCGTCCCCCTTGCATAACTCTACATGCCATAACCATGCCCGTTACATACCGTGCCCGCTAGAAGTCGCAGGCTTTTCAAAACCGAGGGTGGCGAAGAAACCTCGTGTGCGATTAAACGCTCACTTGTACCGCACAGCCAGTGACCTATATAGATGCTCTCAGGAAAAACTGTTTTACCCAATGCTCCCAAGAAATGCTGTAAAACAACGTTAAAACAGAGCATTAAGACGAGATAAGGAAACTGAACGTGGCAAACACCGTTATTTATACCCGCGACATGTGCGGCTATTGTGCCAAAGCCAAGCGCTTGCTTGACCAAAAGAATGTGGATTATGTTGAATATAATGCCAGCAAAGACCCCGCATACCGCCAGGAAATGATTTCAAAATCTAATGGCGCTGCAACGTATCCGCAGGTATTCATAGGTGAAGAGCACGTTGGTGGTTGCGACGACCTCTACGCACTGGAACGCCGTGGGCAACTTGATGCCCTGTTGGCGATTGCCTAACAAGCAAGGGTATTGAGCATGACAACATTTCGGGCAGCTGTAATTCAATTGCGATCAGGCCAAGACCCTGAAGAGAACTTGAAAGCCTGTGAGGCTTTTGTGCGTGAAGCAGCTGCCAAAGGCGCACAATATATACAAACGCCCGAAATGAGTAACCTGCTCACCCGCACCCGCCAAGCACAATGGCAGGCTGCCTACACACAAGAGCAAGACCCTTTTTTAGCGCGAATGTGTAAACTCTCGGCGCAGTTGGGCATATATCTTCACCTTGGCTCACTAGGACTGCGGCAAGGGCCAAAAATGCTTGTCAATCGTGGATTTTTCATCTCTCCAACAGGTGAAATTATAACGCACTATGACAAAATTCACATGTTCGATGTCGATTTACCCAATGGTGAAAGTTGGCGCGAATCTGAAAGCTATATCGCAGGCACCACCGCCCCTATTATTACCAGCCCCTATGCAAATTTTGGCATGGCAATTTGCTATGATGTACGCCAACCACAGCTGTTTCGAGCCCAAGCCCAACAAGGGGCCGATATCCTGACTGCTCCAGCCGCCTTTACCCGCCAAACAGGCAAAGCCCATTGGCACGTACTACAGCGGGCCAGAGCTATAGAAAATGGTGCCTACATGATATCCGCGGCTCAAGGTGGCCTTCATGAAGACAAGCGCGAAACCTACGGCCATAGCTTAGTGGTTAATCCTTGGGGTGAGGTCATCGCCGAATTAGAACATGACAATCCAGCGGTTTTACTGGCAGAAATTGACAGGAAGCAGGTAAAACTTGCGCGTTCACGCATACCGGCCCTTGCCAATGCCCGCTCTTTTGAAGTATCTGCGCTAGGCGCAGAGGAGAATTCAGGTGATTAAATATTCACTTGCTTGCGACCAAAAGCATAGCTTTGAGGCTTGGTTCCGCAATTCAGATGACTATGAAAAACAAAAACAGCTTGGCTTCGTTACTTGCCCTGTTTGCCAATCGGCATCTGTTGAGAAGCAATTAATGGCGCCCAACGTTTCCACATCGCGCAACCAGAAAAAAGCGCAGGCCCAGCGCCAACAAGAAATAGCAGCGCAAAAAGCCAAGAGTGCAAACGAAGAGCAAGCAGCCAAACAACCCGAAAAAGAAGCCGCAACACCAGCCAAAGCGCCCTTGTCATCAGCAGAAAGCACAGCAAAAAAGAGTGTTTTACCTGCAATGGGCAGTGTCTCGGCCAAACCTCAATTACAAGAAACACCCGCACCCCTGCGCGAATTAATGGATAAAATGCGCGAGTTTCGCCAGCAAGCAACAAAAAATGCCGACTATGTTGGCGATGCATTTGCCGAAGAAGCCCGCAAAATCCATTATGGCGAAAGTGAAGCCAGGGGTATTTACGGCGAGACCACCGTTAATGATGCCAAGGAGCTGATGGACGAAGGCATTGGCCTTGTTCCCCTACCCACATTGCCAGAAGACAAGAATTAACGCGATAAAGCGCTATACTAACTACAATCCATTATTTGTTAGTAATATGCACTTGATGCAAGTATTCCTTGGTTTATCAAAAAGCATCAACGGATGAGATTACCCGTTGATGTACATTATGCGCGTCAAAAAGCTTACCACAAACAACCTGCATGCAAAAGCTGGCTGGGTTTGGCAGCAAGAAACGTATTTTACTTAAAGCGACGCAAACTTCTTTCAATAAAGCTGTGATCGCCATAAACGGCAGTATCGCCCAATTCGTCCTCAATACGCATAAGACGGTTATATTTGGCAATGCGATCAGTTCGCGACATTGAGCCTGTTTTGATCTGGCCACAATTCGTAGCCACCGCTAAATCAGCAATTGTCGTATCTTCGGTCTCGCCCGAACGATGTGACACAAAACATGTATAGCCAGCCGTTTGTGCCCGCTCTATGGTGTCGAGCGTTTCACTTAATGTACCAATTTGGTTGAGCTTAATCAAAATTGAATTCGCTATACCCTGCTCAATCCCCTCATTCAGGTATTTGATATTGGTACAAAAATTATCATCACCCACCACTTGGCAATGCTGGCCTAATGCGTGGGTAATTTTCTTCCACCCTTCCCTATCATTCTCTCCCATAGGGTCTTCGACAGAAATAATCGGGTAGTCTTCAACCAGCTTAACGACATAGTCCACATGCGCGTCAATGCTGCGGGTCAAGTTCTCCCCCTTGAAGTGATAGGCACCATCACGCCAAAATTCCGAAGCTGCGGGATCAAGGCAAATGGCAATATCGCGGCCCGGCTGGTAACCTGCTGCTTCAATCGCACCAACAATATAGTCCAGTGCCTCACGCGCATTCGCCACATTCGGGGCAAAGCCGCCCTCATCCCCCACATTGGTAGGCTGTCCCACATTGTGCAATTGCTTTTGTAGTGTGTGAAACACTTCCGCACCCATGCGCACCGCCTCGCGCATACTGTCCGCCCCAATGGGCATAATCATAAATTCCTGATAGTCCATAGGATTATCGGCGTGTGCACCCCCGTTAATCACATTCATACTTGGCAATGGCAAAACGTGGGCATTGCTGCCGCCAATATAGCGATACAACGGCAAAAAGGCCGCATTGGCAGCAGCTTTTGCCACTGCAAGCGATACCGCCAATATTGCGTTGGCACCCAACCGCCCCTTATTTCCGGTGCCATCCAGCGCGATCATACCCATATCGATCTGCCGTTGCTCTTCGGCATGCAAACCAACCAAGGCTTCGCGGATTTCGCCATTCACATGGTCAACAGCTTTCAAAACCCCCTTGCCCAAATAACGAGCATCCCCATCGCGCAGCTCAAGCGCCTCACGCGCACCTGTAGATTTACCTGATGGCACAATCGCCAAGCCATGCGAGCCATCTTCTAAAATGACTTCAGCCTCAACAGTTGGTGTACTACGGCTATCAAGTACTTCACGAGCTGCGATATGTGTAATTTTTGTCATTACAGCGCTCCTTTATTATTGTTATGATTGCGCATTAGGGGCGAAAACAGGAGACACCTGCTTTCGCTTTTTTTATGCTGGCGTTTGTCGTGCCCGCCTTCCGCCTGCTGTCTTTGCTTTTGCTGCGGTACTTGCTGTGCGACGTGGCCGTTTGACATTGCTGCTTACGCTTGCAGCAGTTACTTCAGTTGCAGCTTCAGGGGTAGAACTCACATCAACAGCAATAGTATTCTCGTCCTTTACAGCAATAGAGGCCTTGCGTGGCGCAGGTTTAGTGCTCACCTGCTTTTGCATTGGAGCCTTCGTTATAGGACTGACATCCTCGTCCTTTTTTGCAGCAACAGTTTTGCTAATTTCCTGAGTTTTTTTTACCCGAGCCGTTCGCTTCGGTTTCTCATAGCTGTGCTCTCCTGGATGCAAATTATCTTTGTCCCGCTCTGACAATTCTTTGAAAGCACGGGCGCACTCTTGTGCTGTATGCTCATTTGTTTCGACACAGCCAGATAAACCACAAAGCATTTGTCCGGCTGCTTCGCTGCCATATTCTTGATAGTCAGTTAGCGCATTACCCATAAACTCAGAGGTTAAACGTCCCATTTCTGGGCCATTCGGAAACGCCATTAATCGTGTAAAAAGTTCGAACTGCGCCTGACAACGTTTTTGGACGAACGTTAAATGCTGTGCCAACAGATCATGGCCAGTTGAAAACCAGTCTTTTTGGCTTACCGCCATATGTTGCAAGCCAGTTCCATTAAGCCTGTCGAACTCCTCGGCCCAGTACCAAGCCTGCGAAGTTTGCTCCCAACTATCAGTTGACCAATTAAAGTGATTGCCTTCCTTGCTCATAACGCCTCCTCCCGCTGTCTGCTATCAGCGTAGAAACTCTGGGTCCGCGTAGGTTCTGTTGTGCATAGATCACACACAACAATCGGTGCCGTCATTTTTTGATACACCTTGGCGAAGGTTATAGGCAAGGAAACGGTCGAGCTGATATCCCTCATATTTAACGGGTGATTTATGGGTTCCCGAAATAGCTGTAGGTCATTGTGATTACAATTAAAAATAAGGGAGCAAGACTATAAATCTAGCTGCTCAATATCCCAGAGATTTTAAAGGCAACTTCCCTAGGCTTCTCTAGTAAACACAAATGCCCTGCTCCGGAAATTTGCTGCAACTGGCTGCCAGGTAATACCGCATGCATTTCATCCATCATTTCATAGGGTGTAACGATATCTTCCCCACCATGAATGAGGCAGCAAGGGGCTGCAAACCCGCTCAATGTTTCAAGTGATGCAGGACGTGCAGCAATTGCTTTTTGCTGGTTGACGAACCCCTGTACACCCACAGCCTCGGCCATAGCCCGATGGCACTGACGCAAATCATCCCGCCCCTGCTGTGCCTGCGCAAACATACTTGGAAATTGCGCCCTAATAATTTTGCCATAACCGCCCTTGGCCGCAATTTCGCATTGCTGCGCACGTGTACGCTGCATTTCAAGGCTATCTGACTTTGCATTGGTACTAATTAAAATCAAAGCATTAATTCGTTCAGGTGCTTGGCGAATCATTTCCATCGCCACATACCCTCCCATGGAGACACCCATAAGTGCAAATGAGGCCGGGGCGCGTGCCAGCGTTGCCGCCGCCATGGCCTCTACACTGTCATTTTCAAAAGTGTCACCACAGATTATCTCATGATCAGGCAGCGCTTTGAATAGTGGGTCGAACAGCGCTTGCGTACACACCAGCGCGGGCAAAACAACAACTGGCTGCCCCATTGAAACCACTCCCGAATTCTAAAGCTTATACCTTTAGGCAGATTTTGGCCTACGGGCAATCATCATATAATTCACCGAAAGGTCCGTCGAGCGTGACCAGGAATCCATGAGTGGATTATAGCTCACACCACACCGCTCGAAAACTTCCATACCAAAGCCTTTGAGCGGCACCTCAATTTCTTCCGGCTTGAGAAACTTATCATAGCTGTGGGTACCTGCTGGCAGCCAGCGCAAAATATATTCAGCCCCGATAATCGCCAATGCATATGACTTTAAAGTGCGGTTCAATGTAGCAATAAACATTAAGCCGCCCGGCTTCACCAACTTGGCGCAGGATTCAAGAAAAAGGTCAACATCCGCAACGTGTTCAATAACTTCCATGTTCAAAACAACATCAAACTGCTCGCCTGCTGCCACCAGTTGCTCGGCAGTTTCGGCGCGGTAGTCAATCTCTAACCCATTTTCTTGCGCATGAACGGACGCCACCTTGATGTTCTTTTCCGAAGCATCCGCGCCAGTCACGCTTGCACCCATCCGTGCCATCGGCTCAGAAAGCAGACCGCCACCACAACCGATATCGAGTATCTTCAGGCCGCTTAAAGCCTGAGGGTCTTTTTCATCACAATCGAAAGCGTCACAAATATACTCTTTTATGTAGCCCACCCGCACCGGGCTAAACTTGTGCAAGGGACGAAATTTTCCACTCGGGTCCCACCACTCGGCGGCAATCGCCGAAAAGCGGGCAACTTCGGCTTCATCAATTGTGGCACGATTAACAGTGCTGTCATTTTGCGCGGCGCTCATGATACCATCCCTCACTCTGCAACAGGCCAACTGGTGGTTCGTCTTGACGAATTTGTCAAGTCACAGGTTGCGATGAATAGCCACTAGCTGTATGCATGGGCACGAATTATGGCTCCTATACAGCCTGCTGCAAGGCCCTCGGAGGAAAAATTAGGCGATGGCCAGATTAGTAATGAAATTCGGCGGCACCTCCGTCGCCGACCTCGACCGCATCCGCAATGTTGCGCGGCATGTGAAACGAGAAGTGGACGCAGGAAACGAAGTGGCAGTTGTTGTCTCTGCAATGTCAGGGGTTACCAACTCACTTGTCGGATACACAAAAGAAGCTGCAGCAATACATGATGCACGCGAATACGACGCCGTGGTTGCCTCTGGAGAACAGGTAACTTCCGGCCTCCTGTCGATTGTACTGCAAGACATGGGCGTCGATGCCCGCTCGTGGCAAGGATGGCAAATCCCCATCCGCACCAACGAAGCGCATGGCGCTGCTCGAATAAAGAGCATTGAAGGCAAGACGCTGATCGAGCGCCTTGAACGCAAACAAGTGGCAGTTATTGCCGGGTTCCAAGGGCTGGCCCCTGACAACCGCATAGCAACGCTTGGACGTGGTGGCTCTGATACCAGTGCCGTAGCCATTGCAGCCGCAATTGAGGCCGACCGTTGCGATATTTACACTGATGTAGATGGTGTCTACACCACGGACCCGCGTATCGTTGCCAAAGCACAGCGCCTTGACCGCGTTGCCTTTGAGGAAATGCTGGAGATGGCATCACTAGGTGCCAAGGTCTTGCAAGTCCGCTCAGTAGAAATGGCAATGATACATGGTGTACGCACCTTTGTACGCTCAAGTTTTGACGACCCGGATGCGCCGCAAGTGGGCGCAGGCGGCTTACCGCCGGGAACCCTGATCTGTGACGAGGACGAAATAGTGGAACAGCAAGTGGTCACAGGCATCGCCTACTCTAAGGACGAAGCCCAGATTTCAATCCGCAATGTAGCCGACAAGCCCGGTGTAGCCAGTAATGTGTTCATTCCGCTGGCTGAGGCAAGCATCAATGTGGATATGATTGTCCAGAACATATCCCCAGATGGCAAAAGCACCGATATTACCTTTACGGTACCTGAAAGCGACTATGAACGCGCCCGTCAGGTGATTGAAAGCAACCTGGAAGGTATTGGCTTTGAGAACATCGAAGGGGCTACAGACGTTGTAAAAGTCTCGGTTATTGGCATGGGCATGCGTTCTCATGCTGGTGTTGCTGCCGAGTGTTTCCGTGGTCTTGCCGAGAAGGGCATCAACATCCGTGCTATTACCACATCGGAAATTAAAATCTCTGTATTGATAGATTCTGCGTATACTGAGCTTGCAGTAAGGACTCTGCATTCGCTATACGGTCTTGACGGTTAGAATCTCTTCTTACCAAATTTAAGAATTCACGCTCTGGTTTTACCCGGAGCGTGCAATTGGCTATAATGGCCTGAAACTCAAATACAGGGTAGGGCAGGTATGCGCAGCAGCTTGGCCGGACCACGCGTTCTACTGCGTCGCCTCCGTGAGGTGATGGCAGAACCCATCGACGCGCAGGAGCGGCTCGATAATATTGTTCGTCTGATTGCAGCAAATGTGGTTGCAGAGGTTTGCTCTGTATACATATTGCGCGCCGACGGTATTCTGGAGCTGTTTGCCACAGAAGGTCTCAATAAAGGGGCGGTTCATGAAACTGCTCTCAACGTGGGCGAAGGCTTGGTTGGCCTTATTGCTTCCAATGCACGCCCCCTGAACCTGCCAAATGCACAGGCTCATCCATCATTTGCTTATCGGCCGGAAACCGGAGAAGAGCATTACAACTCTTTCCTTGGCGTTCCCATTTTGCGCGCTGGGCGAACACTTGGCGTTTTGGTTGTTCAAAACAAAGAGCACCGCACGTACTTTGAAGATGAAGTCGAGGCCTTGCAAACCACGGCAATGGTTATTGCCGAAATGGTTGCAGCAGGCGAGCTGGAAGCGATCGCCCAAAAAGGCACGACAATTGATGTCATTCGCCCGATGCACCTGACCGGCGTAAGCTTGGCCGACGGTATTGGCCTTGGCCATGTGGTGCTGCATGAGCCGCGCGTTGTTATCACCAATCTGATTGCAGAGGACGCGGATAGCGAAAAAGAACGCCTTGACGACGCCGTTCTACGCTTGCGTCAGTCGCTTGACCGCATGCTTGCCTCTGGAGAGTTTTCACAGCATGGCGAGCATCGCGAGGTGCTGGAAGCCTACCGCATGTTCGCCTATGATCGTGGTTGGGTGCGCAAAATTGAAGAAGCTATACGCAACGGACTAACCGCCGAAGCTGCCGTGGAAAAGGTACAAAGCGACACGCGCGCCCAGATGTTGAGGCAGACCGACCCTTATCTGCGCGAGCGTTTGCATGATCTGGATGACCTCGCCCACCGCCTCATCCGCGAGCTTATGGGCCGCGAACATGGTGCCAATGATAGCGATTTACCCAAAGACGCCATCATCATTGCCCGCAATATGGGCGCTGCCGAACTGCTGGACTATGACCGTGATCGTATTCGCGGTTTGGTACTGGAAGAAAGCGGCCCCACCAGCCACGTGACCATTGTGGCCCGTGCGCTCGGCATACCCGCCGTCGGGCAAGTGGAAGACATTGTTTCTCTTACCGAAGCTAATGATGCCATTATTGTTGACGGCGAAGTGGGACAAATTTTCTTGCGCCCAGCGAGTGATGTCGAACAAGCCTTTGCCGACAAAGTACGCTTTAGAGCCAAGAGACAAGAGCAGTACCGCCAGCAACGGGAAATGGAAAGCCGCACCAAGGATGGCACAAACGTAAAGCTTCAGCTTAATGCGGGCTTGCTGGTTGATATGCCGTCCATGGTCGATGCCGGAGCTGACGGGGTCGGTCTATTTAGAACCGAACTGCAATTTATGGTTGCCTCTTCCATCCCGCGTATGAGTGAGCAACAAGAGCTTTATTCAAAAGTGCTGGACATGGCGGGCGATAA
The DNA here is from genome assembly GCF_001562055.1 of Polycladidibacter stylochi. GTDB lineage: Bacteria > Pseudomonadota > Alphaproteobacteria > Rhizobiales > Stappiaceae > Pseudovibrio > Pseudovibrio stylochi. Next base: position 22,001 of record NZ_LLWE01000024.1, read on the forward strand.
GCCAGTGACCTTCCGCTCGCTTGATATCGGCGGCGATAAAGTATTACCGTATTTGCGCTTTGCGCAGGAAGAAAACCCTGCCATGGGTTGGCGTGCCATCCGCTTCGGCCTTGACCGCCCCGGTATGCTACGCACACAAATTCGTGCCATGCTCCACGCTGGTGCAGGCCGCAAATTGCGTATTATGTTTCCTATGGTGGCTAACACCAGCGAATACCGCCGCGCCCGCGAACTGGTAGAAAAAGAGCTGGCTCATTTGAAACAACATGGCCATGAAGTACCCGCAGAGCTGAAACTGGGCGTGATGATTGAAGTTCCTGCCCTGCTTTACCAGTTGGAAGAAATCTTCTCAGAGGTAGATTTCGCCTCTGTCGGTTCTAACGACTTGTTCCAGTTCTTTTATGCAGCAGATCGTGGCAACAACCGTGTGGCTGAACGCTTCGATAGTCTTGCTCCGGCATTTTTGCGCGCACTCAAGTCTATTGTTGAAGTTGGAAACAGACTGGACAAACCGGTTACCTTGTGTGGTGAGCTGGCAGGTCACCCCTTGTCGGCTATGGCACTACTGGCTATTGGCTACCGGCGTCTATCCATGTCTCCAGCCTCAATTGGCCCTGTGAAAACCATGCTTTTACAGCTGGATTTGGAAAAACTGCGCCCTGAGTTTTCAACACACTTGCAATTGTGCAACGGGTTGGACGATGTGCGCTCGTTCTTAAAAAGCTTTGCCGCCGATCATAACATCCCTGTATAGGCATATATTAAAGCCCGCGCATTAAACCAATAGCGCGGGTTATTAATGTGCCTATGCTTGATAAGGAGAAGAGCGCACATGCTGGCGCCAGAAAAACTAGATACACTTTTAAATCGCTTTGAACAGATTGAGGCCGAGATGGCGTCAGGGCCTGATCCGCAGGTCTACATCAAACTCTCCCGCGATTATGCCGAACTGGATCCAGTGGTTCAGTCCATTCGCCAACTGCGCAAAGCAGAAAGTGACCTGGAAGGGGCAAAAGCCCTGCTTGAAGATGCCGGCACCGATGCTGAAATGAAAGAGTTGGCGCAGCTGGAACGCGACGAGCTGGTAAGCCAAGTGGAAGAGCTGACGCAAAAAGTTCGTGTTGGCCTGCTGCCGCGCGATAAGGCCGACAGCCACGATGTTATTTTGGAAGTGCGTGCCGGTACCGGCGGCGATGAAGCTGCGCTGTTTGCCGGTAATTTGTTCCGCATGTACCAGCGCTTTGCCGAGCTCAACGGCTGGAAGGTTGAAATTCTTTCCACCAGTGAAGGCGAAGTGGGCGGCTTTAAGGAAATTGTAGCTGCCGTAACAGGCAGCGAGGTTTTCGCCAAGTTCAAGTTTGAATCGGGTGTGCACCGCGTGCAGCGTGTACCGGAAACCGAATCCGGTGGCCGTATTCACACCTCTGCCGCCACAGTTGCTGTACTGCCACAGGCGGAAGAAGTCGACGTGGAAATCAACCCGTCAGAGCTGCGCATTGATACATACCGCGCTTCCGGTGCCGGTGGTCAGCACGTCAACACCACCGATTCCGCAGTGCGTATTACCCACGAGCCAACAGGTATTGTGGTGGCTGTACAGGACGAGCGCTCACAACATAAAAACAAAGACCGCGCCATGAAGTTGCTGCGGGCAAAAATCTTTGAAGTAGAGCGTGAGCGTGCAGCATCTGAGCGCACGGAAGCCCGCCGCTTGCAGGTTGGCTCTGGCGACCGCTCTGAGCGCATTCGCACCTATAACTTCCCTCAGGGCCGTGTGACCGACCACCGTATTGGCCTTACCCTTTACAAGCTGGACCAGATTATTGCCGGTGATGGTTTGGGGGAAGTCGTTGATGCATTGATTATGGACCATCAGGCCAACTTGCTGGCAGCCGAAGGTTTATAAGTGGCATCGCAAAAGACGATAGGTGAGTACTACCGTGCTATGCGGCAAAAGTTTCGAGAAGCAGCAATAACAGAGGCTGAGCTCGACGCTAAAGTACTTGTGGCAGAGGCATGTCAAAAGACTCTAGCCTCTTTGCCTCTTAGCTATGAGTGCTTACTAGAGCCCCCGGTCCAAGACAAACTGGCTCACTGGCAAGAACAACGTCTTGCCGGGATGCCAGTGGGGCGAATTATAGGCTATCGCGAATTTTGGGGCCTCCAGTTTAGGCTTTCAGCTGACACGTTGGAACCGCGCCCGGATACGGAAACACTTGTTGATAGCGTGCTGGCCAATCTGGACAAAAAAAACAAACTTAATGACCCATTATTTTTTGCGGATATGGGAACCGGTAGCGGTGCTATTGCCATAGCTCTATTGACGGAATTACCATATGCACAGGCAATAGCTGTGGATTTATCGCTTGGCGCGGCGCAAATGGCAAAAAAAAATGCACAGCTCAACGGTGTAGAAAGCCGACTTTTGGTTGTTCAAGGTAACCTTTTACATGCCGCCCGTCCTGGCCTTGATTTTGTTGTAAGTAACCCCCCCTACATCAAAACAGAGGTTTTGCAACAACTCGATCAGACCGTAAAAGACTATGATCCCTTACTGGCACTTGATGGGGGATGTGATGGTTTAAATCCGTACAAGCCATTGATAGAACAAGCGAATAATATCATTAAGCTAGGTGGCAGCTTGCATATGGAAATAGGTTTCGACCAACAAAACGACCTTGAAAAACTCAGTATGGAAGTGCTGGGCAAGTCTTGCACATGTCAACACGATTTAGCTGGTCAACCTAGGGTTATCACAATTGAATTTTGAAAATCCGGAAGTTAACAGCCAATGACATCTTATAGGATTTGTTAAGAAAAAAGTCCTTGGAAAATCTCTCAAAAGCGGCTAGGTTCAATGCGCCGACAAGCACTACCAGCGATAAGCTGATAAGGGTAATACTCAAATTTTATGAGTAGCTCCAAAAAGACGGTGAAATTGTTTCAGGATACAATTTGGAAGCTCTTGCTATCGCAATATTGGTAATGCGTGCCTTTGGGTAGCTTTTTCGTAGCGTTGGCCTATCGCATAAAACAAACGAATGGGATTGAGTGCGATTGCATTTGAGTGTGGGCGACAATGATGTCGAACAACACAAAAGTTTATTGGTGGGTTGTTTATCCGTGAATGGGTATTGAACCGAGTGGAAGGTCAGCACTTTGTGTTGATCGCCGTTCGTGAAAGAAAACGGCAGAATGAGACCAGGAAATCAAAAAAACAATCGGATGCGTGGTCGTGGACGCAAAGCGCCTAACACGCTTACCAGAACATTTGAATCGAACGGACCTGATGTAAAGATTCGCGGTACTGCCATGCATATTGCGGAAAAATACACCCAGCTTGCACGTGATGCACAAGCAGCTGGCGACCGCGTCATGTCAGAAAACTACAGTCAGCATGCTGAGCATTATCAGCGTATTATTGCTGCAGCTCAGGCACAAATGTCCCCCGCGCATTCGAACAATGCAGGACGACATAATAGCGAGATGGCAACACCAGCTGCACCGCAAGACAATGCTGATGCTGAACGCCAGCAAGTGGCTACAAGTGTCGACTTAACAGCAGAAGCTGCGGCAGAAACAGTTGTTACGTCGGATGCGAGCCCTGTAATGGGTCTGGATGCTCCACAGCCATTTATTGAAGACGCCAGCAATAATTCCTCTCAGGAAATTCCTGCGCCGACACCTTCAACACTTGAAGATGAAGACGAAGACAAACCACGCCGCCGCGCTCGTGGCACCCGTGGTCGTGGGGTTCGCCGCGCAAATGCAGCCCCTGTTGCCGCATTGCCTGACGAACTGGCCGAAGCGTCTTCACAGCAGGCACCAACCGAGGAAGCCGAGGTCAAACCGCGTAGGCCCAGAACACCAAGGACACCGCGCGCAAGGAACCCGAGAACCCCACGTACAGCAACCGGTCGCGGTAGACGCCCTGCAGCAGATGCTCTACAGCAAACCGAATTGCCTGGCGTAGGTGGCGATGATGCTCCGCAAGCTTCAACGCCAGCGAGCATTCCAGCGGACACTGACAACTAGCGCACTTGCCGTTTGTTTAACTTCAATCAAACGGCAAGTGACCGCCCTAACATTTTTAATAGTGCATTTCGGTTGCTGAGAGAGTGAAAGCTCTTTGGATTTTTTTGCTCTATACCTATCAAGATATGTAAAGCATAAAAGCCCGCCTAAGCGGGCTTTTATAATATATTTTATCCATCAACTGCTATTATTTAGTAAGCAAGGATAATATTAAAGCAACAGCAAGTAACTCAACGAACGATAACTTTTGTACCAACCTTCACCTGATCGTATAAATACTCAACATCATCATTGAACATACGTATACAGCCAGATGACATGGCAAGACCGATGGACCAGTCTTCATTGGTCCCGTGTATACGATAAATCGTATCGCCTAAATACAACGCACGTGCACCCAATGGATTATTAGGGCCACCTTCCATGAAAGCAGGTAAGTCACGACCATTTTCACGCTTTTCTCTAGCAACCATCTCTGGCGGTGGTGTCCAGCCCGGCCATTCGGCTTTACGGCTAATGCGTTGTCTTCCTTTCCACTCAAAACCTTCTCTACCGACACCGATGCCATAGCGCATAGCGGTGCCACCTTTCATGACGTGTAAAAGCTGCCGTTTTTTTGTATCAACAATAATTGTACCCGGAGTTTCTTTACCATCATAGGGAATAATCTTACGCTTGAATTTCTTGCGTGCTTTACGAGCCAAAGTAGAAGCTGAATCGCGGTAGGTAACCCATTCGCCTTTTTCATTGTCCCAGTATTGCCCAGCCGTAGCGCTTGCAACAAATGACGTACTTGTAAAAACAGCGGTCATGAGAGCCAAACAAATGGCGCTTGCACCTATTCCAAATCGCATTGCAAACCCCCAAAAGAATGCCTTATTGCTACTCACGAATTTGCTATTTATTGGTATTCCAGCGAAATATGCCGATAGCAAGAAACGAGCCTCTTGTGCTCTAATTGGTTCTTTAGGAATAAAACCACAGCAATGCAACCCATAAATTAAGCAGTCCAGTGGAAAGAAGTAGCTACTATAAACCTTTACTATAAAAAAACTGATCATTGTAATAGGTAGTAACCTAAAGTCATGCCATGCAATTCACAGAACCTAACTCAATGATCTATTGAATTATATCCAAACTTTTCTATTATTTTCAATAAATAGGATTTGTGCCCCTGAGGAAATATCTCGTGAACATTGTACAACATTTAGAAAATACATTACCCTATATATCATTCAATAATACATCAGATAATTCAATAATTTTCATCCATGGCTTTGGTAGTGATGCCAACACATGGCATAATATTCAACAGCAATTCTCCAAAAAATATAGCAGTATTGCTTTTCATCTACCTGCACATGGCAAAGCGCAAGATTGGCCAAGGCAAGGAAACGCCATAACAGCCGCAAAAGAAGTTCAAGCCAGCCTTAAAAATATGGAAATAACGCATTGCCATCTCGTTGGCCACTCCATGGGCGGGGCAATCGCTGCATTAATTGCCATGAAGAACCCACAATTGGTTAAAAGCCTCACCCTTTTAGCTCCAGGTGGCTTTGGACATGAAATAAACTATCCGCTTATGCAAGCCTATGCCAATATCAACAGTGAAGCAGAAGCACGTCGAGTACTGCAGGAATTTGTTGCCCCCACATTCAAACTCCCCCGTAAAATGCCAGGCTATGTCTACGAGCAACGCATAAAACCCGGCATGCATGAGCGCTTGAATAATATACTCGCGCAGATCACGAAGAATGGTGAACAAGGCACCCTGCCGCTCGATAAGCTCGCCAGCACACCCTACCCGCTCTCCGTTATCTGGGGGGAACAGGACGCAATTGTGCCTGTCTCGCAATTGAACAATCTGCCACCAAGTGTAGCAAGACCAATCTTGAAAGACACCGGTCATATGGTTCATCTTGAAAGACCGCAGGAAACTATTACCGCCATAAAAGCCAATATTGAACAGGCCACATAATAAACAGCTTCTACCAGAAGCCACGAAAACCACCGCAAACCAATGCAGCGGTTTCCATTTATGAATGCTGTATCCAAATCCAAGCTATGCCGGGGGTAATAAATCTTCCCGCCATGGCTGGCCAATAACGCGCCGTGCCATCATATGAGATTTTGGATGGTTGACACTGTCTACACAAACCAGCTTGTCGTCCTGAAGGTAGGCGATATAGAAGCTGTGGTTGTCACGCGAACCAACCTCGACAACACGCTCATATGCTCGCGCCAAACCGGCAATTTGCAATTTACAGTCATACTGATCCGACCAGAACCAAGGCAGCGGATCATACTCCGCACCTTCACCCATTAAACTACCAGCAACTATTTTCGCTTGATCTATAGCATTTTGTACGCTTTCCAAGCGCATAGAGCAGTTGTAGCGAGGAGAAAAGAAGCGGCTGCAATCACCGCAAGCATAAATATCTTCGTGCGATGTCCGGCCTTGCCCATCGACCAAAATACCATCATCACATTCAATATTACTCGCAAGTGCCAAGCTGTCATTAGGCAATGCCCCCACAGCGCTTAATACCAGATCACAAGGGAAAACCTCGCCTTCTTGCGTTTCGACACCGCTCACGCTTTCGGTGCCATGGAACTGTTTCAAAACCTGTCCACACAGTACTTTCACACCGTTCGCTGCATGAAGCCCTGCAAAAAACTCGGAAATCTGCGGTGCCACAACCCGTTTCAACAAACGTTCCTGCGCTTCCAACACCACCACATCAAGCCCGAGCTGCTTGGCCACAGCTGCAACCTCTAGCCCCACATAGCCGCCGCCCACGATAACCAGTTTCTTGCCCGCTTGCATGTGTGGGCGTAGCCGATCAATATCACTGATACTGCGCACATTGAAAATACCAGCCAGTTGCTTACCTCGCGCATCCAGCTCTGCAGGCAATTGGCGCGCCCGCGTGCCAGTGGCAAACACCAAGCGATCAAACCCCTTCGTTTCGCCACTCGCCAGTGTTAATTGATGTCCGGCCATATCTACTTGGGTTACACGATCATTCAACACATCTATCTTTTGTTGCTCATAAAAGGCAGCTGGTCGTAAATACAACCCGTCTTGAGGCATTTCACCTTTCAGATAACGCTTGGATAGAGGTGGACGCTGATAAGGCAAATGACCTTCATCACCAATGATAGTGAGTGCACCTTCATAGCCTTTTTGGCGCAGCGAAATAGCAACTTGTGCACCAGCTTGACCGGCACCAACAATACAGATGGACTTCATTTCAAACCTAAGATTTTATAGCGGGATATCAAAGCCTAAACTGTTTAGATATCGGGCGCAATACGGGAACCCTACTCTTAGTGCTTATGAGACAATAAGACGTTTTAATGAGCGCTCGAGCATAAATGGACACTTGCCCTAAGCAAGCACCACTCTTACAACACATATGACATTCGCATTCATAGGCTTATCTTGACTACATCTGTAAAACTCATTCCCGCCGCCTTTGTGCTGTTCTGGTCCACCGGATTTATTGGCGCAAAAATGGGCGCACCCTACGCCTCGCCCTTTGTGTTTCTCACGCTCCGCTTCTTTTGCGTGCTACCGCTCCTCGCTCTCATTCTCTACTGGCAACAACAGTCTTTCACCTTACCGCGCAAAACCGCTATGCATGCCATTATCACCGGTGCTTTGGTGCATGGGGTTTATCTTGCCGGTGTTTTTTGGAGTATTGACCAAGGTTTGCCAGCGGGTGTAACCGCCATGATTATGGGCGTGCAGCCTTTGCTCACCGGCATGTTCTCGGCACTGTTGTTGGGCGAAAGTATCTCAACAAAACAATGGGGTGCACTTACCTGCGGCCTTATCGGTGTGATGCTGGTGATCCTGCCCAAACTGGGGGGAAGTATGGAAGAAATACCACTCTATACGCTGCCGGCAGCCCTTATTGCAGTGGTTACAATCAGCTGCGGCACCGCCTACCAAAAGAAAATGCCACAGGGAACGAACCTTATAGCGGCAACCACCTACCAATATATTGGTGCGCTTCTTGTACTCCTGCCTCTTTCCATAAGTGAAAACTGGCAGGTAACATGGAGCGGAGAATTTATTTTTGCCCTTGGTTGGCTGGTTCTGGTTCTCTCTATAGGAGCGGTTTTGCTCCTACTGGTACTCATCCGCGAAGGAGCCGTTTCATCAACCGCACGCCTGTTTTATCTTGTACCGGTTGCAACCACGATCGAGAGCTATTTGTTATTCGGCGAAACCTTGCACCCGATACAATTGCTTGGCATGTGCGTTATAATGGCGGCAATCTTGTTAGCGCGTCCCCGTCCGATCCCTGCGCCCGCCAGCGATTGATTTTACGTAGCCGCATTATTGATGCGTTAAATTCGCCCCCTAAAATAAAGATGACGGCAGTAAGGTACATAAAAACCAAGGCCGTCATCACACCGGCAAGCCCTGCATAAATAGATACATAATTAGCAAAACGTGCCAGATACTCACCAAAAGCCGCGCCGGTAACCAGCCATAACCCCAACGTTAACACAACGCCGGGCAGTACTTGAAAAAAGCTGCGCTTGCCGGAAGGCAGCACAATATGTGCCCCCAAAAGCGCTAGCACCAACAATATTGAAGTCACAGCATAACGAATAAAATTGGCGTGATAGCCAAACATGTCTGCATGCGGGAAAAAGCGCAGTAGTGTCTGCCAAATAAGTGGCCCAAAGACGATTAATACAGTGAAGACAACCAATACCAGCGACCCGGCAAGTACTGCCACCAAAGACTGGGCGCGGCAATAATACCAAGGCCGTGCCTCGCGCACCCGATAGGCACGATTGAGCGCCACCCGCATGGCCTCGACCCCGTTGGAAGAAAACCAAAGGGTTACCACCACACCAAAGGTGAGCAAGTCACCGCGTGGCTGGGTTAAAACCCGCTGAATTTCATCACTCACCGGTTTGGCAACCTGTGCGGGCCAAGCATTAAAAATAATCGTTGTAACTTCTTGGGCAAAGTCTGTCAGTCCGAAATGACCTGCCAGCGAGGTTACAAATATTAAAAAGGGAAACAGCGCCATTAGCGAGGACAGCGCCACATGACTGGCAACCGCAAATCCCTCGTCCTGCGCGAAATGGCCATATACATCTGCCAGTACCTGCAGGCATTGTTTCAAAAACCATTTCATATTGGTTAGGATCATTCCACCTAATCTTTCTATCCGCTCAATTCACTGTAAAGAATAATAGAAACCAAAGCTGTAGCGCACCTCAAGAATTGCCGGATTGCAAACAAATTGCACCAAAGGGGCATTGAACTGTGACATATCTGCGCTAATTTTGCATTGCACAATATCAAGAGAAAGCGCGCTATATGACACAAGACACTCTAGCACCAGCAGATAACAAAATAACGCAGACAAACCTCTACCAACAAGCATTGGACACACTAGATATAGTTGTGACAGTGAGTAAAGAAAAGCTGCGAGAGCGTATTTGTGTTGCAGGCCGGGTAAGTGCGCAGCAACTAGAACACAACCAACAACAGGCCCATGCTCTGGCATGGCTCGCCACCTATGTGAGTGCACTGCACCAACTCGCCGCTTACCGACAAAACCTGATAGAAAACGGCAATCTTTCCGAATTTGAAGACAATTTGATCCGTCTTGGCTTTGCCGAGTACCTGACACAAATCTTTGCCGGTATTCCCATGAGCCAGCTGGAATTTGCCCGCTTGGAAAGCCTTGGTCACAGCCCGAAAGATATAGCGGGCTACAAGCAAGGGGCGATTGAACAACTCATTGCGCAGGCCAATGACGCTTCCTTGTATGCTGCAATCGCACAAGAGTTGGAACACCGAACCGATACCCCAACAATCGCCACCTCCGGTCTTGATGAAACCAGCGAGCAAATACGCGAACAAATGCGCCGCTTTGCAGAGGCAGAAGTGGTGCCCCACGCCCACGAATGGCACTTAAACAACGCTTATATTCCTCTGGACGTTATTGAAGCCATGGCCGAATTGGGCGTTTTCTCCCTTACCATTCCCGAGGAGTACGGCGGTTTGGGTCTTGGCAAAACGGCTATGTGTGTGGTTTCAGAAGAGCTATCTCGTGCTTACATCGGTGTTGGCTCGCTCGGCACGCGCTCGGAAATCGCCGCCGAACTTATTCTGGCCGGTGGTACAGAGGCACAAAAACAGCACTGGCTTCCGCGCATTGCCAGTGGTGAAATTCTCCCAACCGCTGTCTTTACCGAACCAAATACCGGCTCTGACCTAGCATCACTACGCACAAGAGCACAAAAGCAAGGAGACACCTATAGCGTAAACGGCAACAAAACATGGATCACCCACCCTGTGCGCGCTGACATCATGACTCTGCTGGCACGCACCAACCCCGATCAAACCGGATACAAGGGTCTTTCCATGTTTATCGCCGAAAAACCGAGAGGCGATGACGATAACCCGTTCCCAGCGGAAGGCATGAGCGGCGGTGAAATCGAGGTGCTCGGCTACCGTGGCATGAAGGAATACGAAATCGCCTTTGAAGATTTCAAAGTCCCTAGCAAGAACTTACTGGGTGAGGTAGAAGGCCAAGGCTTCAAACAATTGATGCAAACCTTTGAAGCCGCTCGTATTCAAACCGCTGCACGTGCTGTTGGCGTTGCTCAATCGGCCTTAGAGTCAGGGTTGCAATACGCCTTGGAGCGTAACCAGTTTGGCAAAGCCATCTACCAATTCCCGCGCGTTGCCAATAAGCTGGTGTTAATGGCTGTTGAACTGCTTTTGGCTCGCCAGCTCACTTATTTTGCTGCCAACGAGAAAGACCAGGAGCACCGCTGCGATTTGGAAGCGGGCATGGCCAAACTGTTGGCCGCCAAAGTGGCATGGTCTTGTGCAGACAATGCCTTGCAGATACATGGTGGCAACGGCTTCGCTCTTGAGTATCCGGTATCGCGCTTGCTATGCGATGCAAGAATTCTCTCCATATTCGAAGGCGCTTCTGAAATTCAGGCGCAAGTTATTGCAAGAAGAATTCTCGAATCATAAAAACAGGGCCGCCATTTAAGTGGCGGCCATTATATTTACCTATGGTTAATAGTTATTCATCGTGTCTACATAATAGATATATACCTATTATATTTGAAGTAATTAGCGACTATAAGTTGACCATAGTAGTTCAGCTAAGCTCAAATCTACTTGGGACGATTTTATTTTCTTGCAATTTGCATCACCACACACATAATTAATTAAAATTTTATTAAAATTATATTTATTGGTGTGGTGACCAAATGGCGAAAACGAGTTTACTGCTACTATCAGCGACAGCTCTTACACTTTTGTTGGCTGTATCCTCAAGTGCATATGCCTACAAACTCGTGCCATGGCAAAGGGTCAAAAATGGCCTTGTGCAACTACCAGCTCCTGAAAACACCCTGAAGGAATACAAGATAAAGTCACGCTTACACCCCTTGTCGCCAACCAGTAGGCTATTGAGCTTTAAAAACAAGCCCAAACAGAAAAAACTACAAAAATGGCCAGCATTAACAAGTAAGCCTGGGCTTATTCCCATGCCGATAAAAACCAGCAGAGCCTATAAAGTAGAAATCTAAATCATAACAACGTTCTGACGCAGTTATAAATGCCACTGGCTACCAGCTCTGTCACTGAGCCCAACAACGTGCCCCATCGACCAAGGTAACAAGATACAAAACACATCTTTAAGCAGCTAAAGGATAGGCTTCCTCAACCAGATATGGGCCGCCACCAACCGAACTACGCGATGAGAACAGCACAAACCGCTCGACTGTGAACTGTTGTGCACTATAACCCGAGCGCATACTAAGCCAGCTGGCAACCTCGTGATCACTGGTTCCCTTTAAACGCGCAAGCGTTATGTGTGGTGTGTAGCGACGGGTTTGCGCAGCAAAACCAAGTCGCCGTAAAATACGCTCTTGCTCTGCCTGCATTTCAAATAATGCAGGACAAGGCTTCACACCGGCCCACAAACTATGGGGCTTACCACTACCAAACGAACCAAGTTCCTGAATGGTTAGGCTCACCGGCTCACGACGCACGCGCCCAAGTTCGAAGGCGACTTCATCGGCAATCCGATCGTCAACCTCGCCCATATAGCGCAATGTGATGTGATAGTTTTCAGGGTCAATCCACCGTGCCCCTCTTAAGCCGCCACGCAATAAAGAAAGCTGCGTGGCTATGGTTGAAGGGATTTCAAGGCCTGTAAACAGTCTCGGCATAACGTTTCCCTCCGTTCTTGCATTTATATGAGGCCATTTTTATTGCCAACACACAACCAAAAAATGACAATCCATTAAATCATAGTGTAGAGAGAAGGGCGTACTCCATAAAAAAGGGGAGCCAAAGCTCCCCAAAAACATTTCAATAACAATCCATTATCTTAGGGACACGGGTTTGTGTACTGAAGGTGGATATCGTTAATGCGTCCTTCAATTTCTGGGGTAATTTTGAGGCTTGTCGCCCCCATATCGGTTTTCAATTGCTCAAGGGTTGTTGCACCCAGAATAACCGATGTCATGAACGAGCGGCTTTCTGCAAAAGCCAAAGACAGAACAGAGGGGTCGACGCCCAATTCCAGCGCCAAATCAAGATAAGCATTAATCGCCGCTTCCGCATGTGGTGTCTCATAGCGCTGCATGCGCTCGAACAACACTTTACGCGATCCGGCAGGACGGGCACCATTGCGATACTTGCCCGTCAAGAACCCTTGGGCCAAAGCAGAGTAGGCAAGTAGGCCAACGTCTTCGCGCAGTGCAACCTCTGAAAGCCCCCCTTCGAACACGCGATTGATGAGAGAATACGCGTTCTGGATCGATGCCACCCGCGGCAGGCCCTTGAACTCAGCCAACTTGGCAAATGTCATCGTGCCCCACGGGCTCTCGTTAGAAAGACCCACATGACGGATTTTCCCTTGCTGCACCAACTCTTGCATCACACCCAAGGTTTCTTCGATAGATGCTTCGTTCTCATAGGGCTTGGGGTCATTCCATATCACCGGCACAGAACCAAACAGCGGTACATTCCGCTCAGGCCAATGGATTTGATAGAGATCGATATAATCAGTTTGCAAACGCCGTAAAGAGTTCTCGACCGCTTCAAAAATCTGCGCTCTTGTCAGTGCCGTTGTCGAGCCATCCTCACGAAACCAGGAAAGCTGCGAACGTCCAACAACCTTGGTTGCCAGCACCACTTTATCGCGATTTCCCTTCCCCTGCATCCATGTGCCAATTATTTCTTCTGTGCGCCCCTGAGTTTCAGGCTTTGGCGGAATAGAATAAAGCTCAGCCGTATCAACAAGATTAATCCCGTTCTCGAAAGCGTAATCAAGTTGTGCATGGCCTTCGGCCTCGGTATTTTGTTCACCAAAAGTCATGGTACCAAGTGAGAGGCTACTCACCTTGATATCGGTGCGTCCCAACTGACGATAATCCATCGGTTCCAACTATCCTGAAATTGAATGCTTCCAGCACAATGCCGGCAGGCAAGTTATGGGCAAAGCTATAAACTGGTACTAATGCCCATCAGTTTCAACAGCAATTATCATTTCTTCAACAAAGGGCAGGATTTTCTTAACAATAACAGCAACCCCATCTGCCGTAGGGTGAATGCCATCTGCCATAGTATAGCGCGGATCTGTCGCCACACCCTCTAAGAAGAATGGATAATAGTACGTTTGGTACTTAACTGCTAACTCACTATAAATACTATCAAATTTCTTTGTGTAATCCTCACCCATATTGCGCGGAGCCATCATACCGGCCAACAAAACTTTTATGCCGCGCCTTTGTAATTCAACTATCATTTTCTCAAGATTGTCTCTTGTGGTCTCTGTAGGGAAACCACGTAGGGTATCATTACCGCCAAATTCAAGAATAACAGCCTGTGTATCCTCAGGGACCGACCAGTTCAATCGTGCCAACCCCGCACCCGTTGTATCACCGGAAACGCCAGCATTAGCAATCGAAACATCATAGCCTGAAGCTTTAAGTGCATTTTCAAGTTGAACGGGAAACGCCTTATCTGCCGACAGCAAATATCCAGCGGTTAAACTATCGCCAAAAGCAACTATTCTCACCTTTTTCCCCTGTGCAACGGCATAAGAGCTAAAACCAATAAAAAGCAATACAACAAACGCAAAGAGACTTGAGCTTTTTCGCATATTTTACTCCTTTGGAAGGCGATAGGAACAATTTAAAAATCCCGCCCCCACTGGACGCCAAGATAGTATACCCCCATATGTGCGCTTATAGATACTTTGTAAATGCTGGCCAAAGCTAAAAAGCAACGCATAAAATCAACTGTCTTTATTGAACAAATAGAAAGCTTCAAGAATGTCACAACAACTCGCCATAGCACTGGACCAGATAGAGCTCAGCCTTGGAGAAGGTGCCGGGCGTGTGCACATACTCAAGGGCATTGATCTCACTATTCGGGCGGGCGAATCTGTTGGGCTTGTTGGGCCCTCTGGCTCTGGAAAATCTACTTTATTGATGGTTATGGCCGGGCTGGAGAGGCCCGATAGCGGCCATGTGAATGTTGCAAAGCATACTTTACAAGAGATGAACGAAGACCAACTGGCCAAATTTCGCGGTAAACATGTGGGCATAATATTTCAGTCTTTTCACCTTATCCCCAATATGACGGCGCTTGAAAACACAGCAATTCCACTTGAATTAATGGGAAATAAAAATGCCCGCCAACTGGCAGAGCAAGAGCTAACCTCAGTTGGCCTGTCTCACCGCTTACACCACTATCCTGCCCAGCTTTCTGGCGGCGAACAACAACGCGTGGCTATAGCCCGAGCCTTGGCTCCCAACCCCGAGATTTTAATTGCCGATGAGCCCACAGGAAACCTAGATGAAACCACCGGTAAGCAAATCATTGAGTTGATGTTCAACGCACAAGAAAAGCGCGATACAACTTTGGTTCTTGTCACCCACGACCCTTCTTTAGCCCAGCGCTGCGATCGCACAATAACGGTTCGTGAGGGCAATATATTTGAAAAACCGGCACAACAAAAAGCGGCGGGTGCTCTATGAGTAAACAGTCAAGAGCAACACATAATTCCATGAGTTTTACCCTTGCCTTACACTTGGCACTGCGCGAACTACGCGTGGGCCTAAAAGGCTTTTATATTTTTATTGCCTGTATCGCACTTGGTGTTGCGGCAATATCGGGTGTGGCTTCTGTCTCAAAAACTTTAACCCAGTCAATTACCACCCAAGCACGCCAAATACTCGGCGGTGATATTGCTATTTCCCAAATTCACCGCCCGGTATCACTCGAACAAAAAGCTGCGTTCGCAAAGCTCGGCCAGCTGTCCAGCATCACCACTTTGCGGGCAATGGCGCGCTCAACTCACGATCAACAACAAACGCTTGTCGAAATCAAAGCCATTGACCATGCTTATCCCCTTAACGGTAGTTTGAAATTAAAAACAAATACGAACAAGGCCCAAACGCTAAATCAAACAGCGGCTTCTATTTTTCCGGCGTTTGCCGACCCAGAACTCCTCGCCAGACTGAATATATCCATTGGCGATCAAATAGAGGTAGGCCGCACTAAACTGGAAATTGTTGACGAGATCACCCAGGAGCCAGACAAGCTCGGCAGTGGCATGACTTTGGGTCCGCGTTTGATGATCGGCCAGCAGGCATTAGCAGCCACTGGCCTGATACAACCTGGCAGTCTTGCCACGTATCAATACCGTATTAAACTGGAGCCGGAACCGGATAGCGAACAACTCAAGCAAACCATCAACCATTTGGAAACCCAGTACCCCGATGCAGGTTGGCGTATTCGCAGCCGTATGCAAGCAGCCCCTTCCCTGCAAGCCAATATTTCCCGCTTCGCGCAATTTCTCAGTTTGGTTGGCATAACCTCGCTTATTGTTGGTGGTGTTGGTGTTGCCAATGCGGTTCGCAGTTATTTGGCAACACGGCGCAGTACTATAGCCACATTCAAATGCCTTGGCGCATCAGGTGCGTTGGTTTTTCAAATCTATCTCATCCAAGTCATGATTTTGGCGACCCTTGGCGTGGTACTAGGCACCCTTATTGGCGCATTAGCCCCTTTGGTGATAACCGAACTATTGCAATCTCGCCTGCCCATCACCCTTAGCTATGCCATCTACCCCGGCGAGCTTCTTTCGGGTATCGCCTATGGTTACTTAACAGCACTTGCTTTTGCTCTACTGCCACTAGGTCGTGCGCATGATGTCTCACCTTCACTGCTCTTTCGCGAAGATACCTCAAGCAAGAAAAAACAGCCTAAACTACGATATTACATTGCAACGGCGGGTACTTTGGCGTTGCTGCTAGCATTTGCCATAGCACTCTCCTACGATCAACGGGTAACCATTTTCTTCATTCTTGCGTGTGCGGCAACATTCATACTTTTGCTATTAATCGCCAAGCTAATTATGGCATTAGCCCGCCGCATGCCGCACATTGCCTCCTGCGAATGGCGTCTGGCCATCACCAATATGCACCGTCCCGGCGCATTAACCCCTTCAGTTGTTATGTCACTTGGACTTGGCCTCACACTGCTGGTAGCTTTGGCACTAACAGACAGCAACTTAAGAGCAACGCTAACACGTACTGCAAACGAGCAGGCACCAAGCTTCTTTTTACTCGATATACAACACAATGAAATCGATAACTTAAGCCGTTTCATACAAACAAAGGCACCCCAGGCCCAGCTGGAAACTGTCCCCATGTTGCGTGGTCGCATACTCTCGCTTGCTGGCATTCCGGCAAGCCAAATTACGCCGCCACCAGAAGCAGCATGGGTACTGCGTTCTGATCGGGGAATAACCTATTCCAGCCAATTACCAGAAAACTCAAAGCTGATTAGTGGCAGTTGGTGGCCAGATAATTACACAGGCAAACCACTGGTTTCGTTTGACTTTGAACTTGGTCAGGCACTTGGTTTAAAAATTGGCGATAGCATCTCTGTAAATGTATTAGGGCGCACCATAACAGCCAATATTGCCAACTTCAGGCAAGTTGAATGGGAAAGTCTGGGTATTAACTTCGTCATGGTTTTCTCGCCAAATACGTTTGCAGGCGCACCGCATACCATGCTCACCACAATTAAGTGGCCCAACAAGGCCACGACACAAGACGAGCTCGCCCTTCTGAGTGCACTGACAACAAAATACCCAACGATAACAGCTATAAGAGTGAAAGATGCGATCACGCAGGTAAATAGCTTAATTGCCCAATTGGCATGGGCCATCCGCGGTGCCTCGGCCATTACGCTACTTGCAAGCGTGCTGGTATTGGCCGGTGCCTTGGCCGCTGGCCACCAAAGCCGGATTCACGATGCCGTGCTTTTAAAAACATTGGGCGCAACACGTGGCCGCATCATGAAAGCTTATATTATTGAATACGCACTGCTAGGCACAACTACCGCCATTTTTGCCATCATCGCCGGGTGTATATCTGCCTACTACGTGATCGCAGAGATTATGGGGGGCAGCTTTAGTTTTTACCCCTTAACCGCTGTATCCGCCATTCTTATTGCCATTGGGCTGACAATTGGCTTTGGTCTGCTCGGAACATGGCGAATCCTTGGTGAACGGCCGGGTGCGGTTTTGCGTGAGTTGTAATGAAGGTGTAATGGCCTTATGCTATTACCTATGAATAATTACTTAAGGCAGGTTTAACACTTGCTATAATAGATTGATCGACGAAAACTCGGCCCCTTTGTACGTCTATTTGCGTAGGGGTCTTGTTTCCCGTCATCATTCAGACCATATTCTATGATGAATTGTTTTTTACGTCGCCATAATGGCAAACACAACAGTAAGAGGAATTGACATGTCGACCTTCGACCGCAACTCCGCACAGCGGTATGGGATGGCCGGCGGACATGCCGACGCCGCCAGCTTTGACGCCGGACTGCGCGCATATATGCTCAGCGTTTACAACTACATGGCTGTGGGTTTGGTTATTACCGGCCTCATGGCAATGGCTGTGGCAGCTCTCGCAACAGCACCAGCAGGTTCTCCTCAGGCCGTAGCTCAGATTAAAAGCGATCTGTTTCTTACCGAATTTGGCGTGATGCTCTACACCAGCCCGCTTCGCTGGGTGGTCATGCTAGCTCCTCTTGGCATGGTGTTCCTGCTGGGTGCCCGCGTTCATAAAATGAGCGTATCTGGCGCTCAGATGATGTTCTGGACATTTGCGGCCATTATGGGCATTTCCCTGTCCTCCATCTTCTTGGTATACACATCTAGCTCCATCGCCCGGGTGTTCTTCATTACCGCGATTTCATTTGGTGGCTTAAGCCTCTACGGTTACACAACCAAAAAGAGCCTGTCAGGTTGGGGTTCATTCCTCATGATGGGTTTGATCGGCATTATCGTTGCCTCTATCGTCAACTATTTTGTGGGTTCTTCTGCGCTTCACTTTGCGATTTCGGTTATTGGTGTGCTGGTATTTGCGGGCCTCACTGCATACGACACGCAGCGCATTAAAGAAATGTATGCTGCTGTTGATAGCTCCGACATAGCAGGCAAAAAGGCCATTATGGGCGCGCTGACATTGTACCTGGACTTCATCAACATGTTCATGATGTTGCTGTCTTTGTTCGGCAACCGCGACTAAAACAGCTGACTGACGACCAAAAGCGCGGCACCCACCGCGCTTTTTTTATGCCTAAAAACTCAACAGCACATGAAAAGATCTGTTTTTACGGCTCTTCACTCCCTACAAGTCGCCTAGATTGTCTGCTTACTCCACAACACGAAGGTGGCTTTTCCGGTCGAATACTTTTAGCACCTGCACAAGGTCATGTCCGCGCTTTAGTATTTGCCCACTTGCCGCCACCACACGATACGCCCCTTGCCGACGTGCCAGTTTCGGGTCTTTTTCTATGCGGTACAGCGGCACTTCACCGCTATGACGAAAGACAGCAAAAACAGCGACATCGCCGCCCATATCAAGTGCATAATCCCGCCACTCACCAGCAGCCACCATACGCCCGTAAACGCGTAAGATGCTATCCAGTTCACGTCGATGAAAAGCAACCGGAATAAAGGCTTTACGCCGTTGGGGCTGCCCTTGCCCTTTTAGCGCAGACGGCACAATTTGTATTGGTGTTTCATTCCCCATACCACAGCCTCCTGACTTAAGGTTTCGCCTTAAGAAAGCGGCGTGAACCTGCCTAGAATATATAGCAGCCTAACAATTTTTCTAGCAACCATCAAACTATGTGGTCTCGGCGGTATAGCGGCAACAAAAAACAAATCACTATTCATAAATCTACGCAATATAACCATGACATTGTCACAATCTCAACATGGGCCAGCCACGATAAGCCGCCAATATCTCCTTGTTGCCCAAGCTGATCCGGCTTCAACTGCCACTACCCTATTCCCCTCATTTCCTTGGTGGTTGAAGCCGGACCTTTTTCACTGCTATACCTAAAGTAAACCGGGTACTAAAATACATCACGTAACTTTAGCGACTAGGCAAAAAGCCTATTAGAAAAAGACTAAATTAGCGCTTGAATCCCTTGGCCACTCCTGCAATACAAGCATCAATCAAAATCGGAGTGCTGTATTTATGCGTATTGATCAAATCCCGATGGGTAAAAACCCACCTGAAGATGTAAATGTAATTATTGAAGTTCCTGTTGGCGGCGAGCCGATTAAATACGAAATGGAAAAAGAATCCGGCGCAATGTTCGTCGATCGTTTCCTTTACACACCAATGCGTTACCCTGGAAACTATGGTTTTGTTCCTCACACTTTATGTGGTGATGGCGACCCAATTGACGTAATTGTTGTCAATCAGCGTCCTGTGATTCCTGGTGCGGTTATGAACTGCCGCCCAATTGGCGTTCTGATTATGGAAGACGAGTCAGGGCAGGATGAAAAAATCATTGCTGTACCAAGCAGCAAGCTGACCCGTCGCTATGAGAGCATTAAGACAATTGAGGACCTGCCAGAAATTACAATTAAGCAGGTTGAGCACTTCTTTGAACACTACAAAGACCTTGAGCCAAACAAATGGGTTAAAATCAAGGGTGTGCAGGGTGTCGTAGAAGCCCAAAAACTCATCACCGAATCAATTGAGCGCTACAATAAAGAAGAAGGCAAATAAGCCAACTCTTTCAAAACACAAAAACCCGCGTCTACACACGCGGGTTTTTCTATGAAAACAGATAGCAAACTACGCTTTCGCACTTGGACGCAAGACAACCCCGCAAAGCGCAACAAACGACATTCCCAGCGAGTAGAACACGTTTAAACCTGCAAATGACAGGCCCAAAATGCGGATTGAAGCCGTTGAACAGCTCACGACCCGCGTATGTGCCAGCGTCTTGAGCATATCGGCTGCACTACCAAGTTGCGGCGCAGCACCGCCTCCGCAGTCGTTCGGGCCAAGCCACCAGTCCCATTCAGCACCAGCTTGATAAATCCCCACACCACCGCCGTATATAAAGAAACCGACGCTTGCTAACAGGCAAAGTGTTGCCAACCACTTAAAGCGTGCTGTGAGTGCAAAACCCAATGCCCCCAGGCCTAAAACCACGCCGACATAATAAGGCACACGCTGGGCAAGGCACAGCTCGCAAGGTAAATAACCGCCTATAAGCTGAAACCCCCATGCCATAGTAATAGAAAAAGCACTCCCTAAAATAACCAGAAGTGCAGCGCTGGCTTTGGGGTTGCGCAGCACCAATGACCACATTTGTTTCAGCATTTGAAAAACCTTTACAAAATTTTCAAGAGTGCGAAGCCGCCTAGCAAGCACACCATAAACACAGTGAACACCAAGCCAAGTCGTTTTTCAATGAAATCACGCATGGCTGGCCCAAAGAAATATAAAAGCCCTGCCACGACAAAAAAGCGCAGGGCCCGAGAAACCAGGCTTGCAAATATGAACACTGGCAAACTTAAACCAAATGCCCCGCTTGAAATCGTAATAACTTTATAGGGAAACGGTGTTAGCCCGGCAAAAAACACAAACCACCAACCATAGTCGTCGAAAATACTTCTAAATTGCTGGTATTTTTCGGAATAACCATAGAACTGTAAGAGAGGCTCGGCTACTTGGGAAAAAAGCGCAGCTCCAATGTAATAGCCAAGCATTCCGCCCAATACCGAGGTTAACGTTGCGATGAACGCAAACCACCATGCGCTATTTCGTTTCGCGATAACCATCGGAATAAGTAGAATGTCCGGCGGAATAGGAAAAAACGAGCTTTCAGCAAATGCAACCGTTCCCAACGCATAAGGCGCTTTACGCCCTTCAGCGAGCGATAATGTCCAATCATATAAACGTCGTAGCATTTAAAAAAGTATCTCCACTCATCAGCAAGCCGGAACATCCGTGCATTTACAAAAGGCAGACAAACCAGATCTCCTATAAGCGCAACAGCAAACCTAAAACTATCAACAGGCAAAGCAATGAAGTACACAACCAACAAGCTTTTCAAAACCGCAGCTTCGCGGTATTTTTAAGGCCAGCATCAAAAAAGCAGCGTCTTCAGAGCGAGTTAGCAAACATACTTTTCCACCGAAGTTGTGGTTTTTTAATAGTTTTCATTGACCTTGAAACGGATCTGGATATATTCCCCCCATCGCAGCCGCAACAAGCGGTTTTCTTAGCCCCCGTGGCGGAATTGGTAGACGCGGTAGATTCAAAATCTGCTGCCCACTGGGCGTGCCCGTTCGATTCGGGCCGGGGGCACCATTCTTTCCCTATATAAATGCTATATCGCATCATAACTCAGGGTGTATTATTGCCTTTAGGGGACGACACGCGCTCCAATAAAAGCCCCCCTTATTACTCTTCCCCGCTAGCTGTAGCTATATCACCATCTGCTGCTGCCAAAGGGTGATGATCATTCACCAGCTGATGTAAGCGTTCATCCAGTACATGTGTGTATATTTGTGTGGTTGTGATATCCGCATGGCCTAATAGTTTTTGTACCACACGCAAATCAGCCCCGTTTTGCAGAAGATGCGATGCAAACGCGTGCCGCAGTACGTGTGGCGACACTTTCGAGCGGTCCAGCTTCGCCGCTACCGCCAGGTCTTTTAAGTCACGGCCAAAAGCTTGCCGGGTAAAATGCCCACTTTCACCATGCGAGGGAAACAGCCAAACGCTATCTTCATATTTGCCCAGCGCTGCCCGCAAACGTACATATTCAGCCATGGCAGTTTGCGCCCGTACACTCAACGGCACCACCCGCTCTTTATTGCCCTTGCCTTTAACGGTCAGCAACCGGCTGTCACGCAGTGCAGCACTAACTGGCAGAGAAACCAATTCAGATACACGTAGGCCAGTAGCATAAAGCACTTCTAGAAGCGTATAGAGCCGCTGCGCCTTAATGTGCTTGGCATCGCTATTATGATCTGCTTTTGTGTTGTCTTCCGCTTCTTTAAGTAACCGATCCACCTCATCCTCACTCAAAACCGATGGTAGTGAAACCTGCTTTTTTGGGGATGAAATGGTACGGGTAGGGTCATCACTACGCATCCCTTCCCCATAAGTAAACTGATAGAACTGGCGTAGTGCAGACAACCGGCGTGCTTGCGAGGTCGCGGCAAAACCGCGCTCGTGTAAATCAATCAGGTATTCTCGTATATGCTCTGCTTGCGCATCTAATAGCTTAACGCCTTGGCGAACCAAGAAATCATCATAGTCGTCGAAGTCGGCGCGGTAGCTTTCCAGTGTATTAAAAGCGCTGTCGCGCTCCACTGTCAGCATTTCAAAAAATGCTTCACATTCAAATGAGCTGCGCATGCAACACCCTACCCCAAGCCATCATTAGAAATCTCGACATGGAATTGTCGTGGCGTTGGCTCGACAAAGGTCGCGAGTGCATACATGCTCAGCACAACACCAAGTACAATCATTCCGATTATTGAAAGAAGTCTGGTTAATGTAGGCATGGTGAAAATGCAAACTCCTGTTTATATCTATAAAAGCCAAGGGAGGTGCCATTCAATACGAAAGGCAAATACGCCATAATTTCGCTTCCTGTGCACCCTTATAGATGTGTACTATACACGGCCGTCTCGCATGAAACTTGACAGCAGACCCAAGTATACGCTCAAAGCAAGCATAACCATATAAAAGTTAGAGAGGAACGGGTGTGAGTGCCAGCGAAACAAGACCAGAAAGCCAAATACAACGCGCTCAAAGCATTATAAAGCGCCTTGGCACCAAATCAATTGTTCTGGTCGGCATCATGGGGTGTGGAAAATCCACAGTTGGCCGACGCCTTGCCCAATACCTTTCTTTGCCTTTCGTTGATGCTGATTCTGAAATTGAACGCGCAGCCAACCGAACCGTGAGCGAAATCTTTAAGGAACATGGCGAATCTTACTTCAGAGAAGGCGAAAAAAGAGTTATCGCAAGACTTTTAAATGAAGGTCCGCAAGTTTTAGCTACTGGTGGCGGTGCTTTTATGAATACCGAGACCCGCGAACGCATTAAAAAAGGCGGTGTTTCTGTTTGGATGAAAGCCGAGCTACCGGTTTTAATGGCACGTGTAAAAAAGCGGCCCACACGTCCTTTGCTGCAATCAGAAGACCCGGAAGGCACACTAAAGCGATTGATGGACGAAAGGTATCCCATCTACGCTGAAGCCGATTTGTCCATTTGGTCCCGCGATGTCACCCATGAAGCGGTCATGGAAGAGATTCTTAAAGTCCTAGAGGCTGGTCTTCCGCCCCTTGGCGCGCCTTCGGCAACCCCGGCCATTAACATTGATAGCGAGGAATAATTGTGAGCCCACAACAAACAGCAACAACTGTAAATGTTGAACTTGGTAACCGCTCATACCCAATTATAATCGGCAAT
Organism: Polycladidibacter stylochi; assembly: GCF_001562055.1. Lineage (GTDB taxonomy): Bacteria > Pseudomonadota > Alphaproteobacteria > Rhizobiales > Stappiaceae > Pseudovibrio > Pseudovibrio stylochi. The sequence goes on from NZ_LLWE01000024.1 coordinate 45,878, forward strand.
GGCCTTATGGCTGAAGCAGGCAAACACATCTCCCAAGCTTTACCTGGGGGGCGCTGCGCCATTGTCACCGACGAAACCGTTGCCGACATACATTTAAAAACTCTTGAAGCCAGCTTGAAAGAGCACGATGTTTCTTTTGAAACCCTTATTGTGCCAGCTGGCGAAAAAACCAAGTGCTTTAGCCAGTTTGAGCATTTATGTGATGAAGTGCTCAGCTGCAAACTAGAGCGCGGCGACGCACTCGTTGCCCTTGGTGGCGGTGTAGTGGGCGATCTCACCGGCTTTGTCTCCGGTGTTGTCCGCCGAGGTATGAAGTTCATTCAAGTTCCCACAACTTTGCTTGCACAAGTAGATAGCTCCGTAGGCGGTAAAACAGGCATTAACAGCCGTCACGGTAAAAACTTGTTGGGTGTCTTTCATCAACCCGCATTGGTTCTGGCCGATACACAAGCCCTCGACACCCTTAGCCGGCGCGAGTTCCGCGCCGGTTATGCCGAGGTTGCCAAGTATGGCCTGATTGATGACGCGCCTTTTTTTGAATGGCTCTGCAACAATTGGCAGGATGTTTTTGCAGGTGGCAGCGCACGTATTGAAGCTGTTGCCCACTCTTGCCGTGCAAAAGCCCGTGTTGTGGCAGAGGATGAGCGCGAATCGGGTAAGCGTGCTCTGCTCAACCTTGGGCACACCTTCGGCCATGCCCTTGAGGGAGCAGTTGAATACGATGGCAGCCGCCTGGTGCATGGCGAAGGTGTTGCCATTGGCATGACGCTTGCCTTCCAGTTCTCAAGTCAACTTGGTCTTTGCAGTGAAGAAGATACGCAAAGAGTGATCACCCATCTGAGTGAAGTTGGCCTGCCTACACGCATTGACCAAATCCCCGGCCAACTACCGCCATTGGAGCATTTTTTAACGCTCATCGCTCAGGATAAAAAAGTCAGCCGTGGTCAATTAACATTCATACTGGCAAACGGCATTGGCCAATCCTACATAGATAAAACGGTAGACCCGCAACAACTCTCTAGCTTCCTTGGAGCAAAACTAGCAAGATGACCGAATTTCCACTGTGGCTTTCTGTAGGCAGCATCGCTTTACTACTTGTATTGTCCGGCTTTTTCTCCGGCTCCGAAACGGCGCTTACCGCTGCCTCGCGAGCTCGCATGCATCAAATGGAAAAATCGGGAAATAAGAAAGCCGCTGTGGTCTCAAGGCTGATCCAAGCTCGCGAGCGGCTCATTGGTGCTCTGCTCTTGGGCAACAATCTTGTCAATATTTTAGCATCCGCACTGGCAACATCAGTATTATTGAAAACATTCGGCGATGCCGGCGTTGCCTATGCGACCTTATTGATGACAGCTCTGGTCCTAATTTTTTCCGAAGTCCTCCCAAAAACCTGGGCGATATCCAACGCTGATAAATTCGCGCTATCAGTTGCGCCGGTCGTACGCCCGCTCGTTGCGATTTTCAGCCCCATTGTGGCAACAATCGAAGTTATCGTTCGCCTTATCCTACGCCTGTTCGGCATACGTATCGATGAGGAGACCGCTGTCCTTTCGGCGCACGACGAACTACGCGGTACGCTTGACTTGCAGCATAAGGAAGGCGCACTGGTTAAAGCAGACCGTGACCGTATTGGCGGCCTACTCGATTTGGCCGAATTAGACGTTTCTGACGTCATGGTGCATCGTACCAAGGTATTTGCCTTAAATGCTGATCTCCCCCCTGAGGAGCTGATTAAAGAGGTACTTGCCAGCCCTTTTACCCGTATTCCCCTATGGCGCGATGACCCCGACGAATTTGTCGGCCTGCTACATGCCAAAGATGTTCTGCGTGCCTTAGCAGCGGTAAAAGGTGATACCAGCAAGTTCAAGCTTGATAAGGTTATGACCCCCCTTTGGTTTGTTCCCGACACCACCAGCTTGCAAAACCAGCTCAACGCCTTTTTGAAGCGCAAAACCCACTTTGCTTTGGTGGTAGATGAATACGGCGAAGTTATGGGGCTGGTGACCCTTGAGGATATTCTGGAAGAGATTGTTGGAGAAATTGCCGACGAGCATGACAATGAACTCCCCGGCCTTCACCCGCAAACGGACGGTTCGGTGATTGTTGACGGTTCCGTCCCCATTCGTGATTTAAACCGTGCTACGGATTGGGAACTGCCTGATGATGAAGCCACCACCATTGCGGGCCTTGTGATTTACGAGGCCAAGGTTATTCCCGAGGAGCGGCAAATATTCACGTTTCACGGCTTCCGCTTTACAGTTTTGAAGCGCGAGAAAAACCGCATCACCCGTTTACGCATGATGCCGCTCGCAACTGCACTGGCAAAAACAAAACGTGAAGGCAGTTAATGCCTTCATTCTTTTGTCTGTGCACTTGCCTCAATAGCAAGCGCATGAATGCCATTATCAAGCTCGCTTTGAATGCAATTATGTACTGCTCTGTGGACAGCAACCCGTGGCATGCCTGTAAAGGCTGTGGATACGATTTTAACTCTAAAGTGTGTCTCACCGCCCACACGATAGCCAGCATGCCCCCTATGTCGTTCAGATTCATCGATAACTTCAAGCATCTGCGGCGAAAAAGCCTGCTGTAATTTGTTAATCATGCTAGCTTTAATAGTAGTCAATCCTATATCCTCCCTCAGGAAACTTAGTCTTGGGTCTTGCATTACCCCCTAATTGTTTCCTATCAATGCCGACCGGTATTCCTTCTGGCAGTTCGTTCAACAAGGCATGTGACTTCACAATATGAAAATCAATTCATCCCTTTTTGACGGGATCCGTGTGAAACCCGACAAGAAAAAGCAAGCAAAGAAAGAAAGCCCTAAATGCGATTGGGAGGGTTGTCAAAACCCTGGTGTCCATAAAGCCCCTAAAGGGCGTGATCGCGAGGGCCAGTTCTTTAATTTCTGTATGGAGCATGTACGGGCCTATAATAAGTCCTACAATTACTTTTCTGGATTGGATGATGACTCCATCAAAAATATCCAAGAAGATGCTGTTACAGGCAATCGCCCCACGTGGAAAATGGGGGTAAACTCAGACCCCAATGCAGCACCGGGCCGCGATGGCTCTCGCACGAATATTAATGATAATAGATTCTCGGATAAGTTTGATTTTCTTGAGGATGGATTAGGTGACACAAGCGCCCCTAAAGGTCCACAAAGAAAAGTCTTAGCTCTTGAGAAAAGATCATTTGAAACCCTTAATTTGCGTGTTACTGCTCGTGGAGCGGAAATTAAGTCGCGCTATAAAGAGCTTGTTAAAATCCACCATCCCGACGCAAATGGTGGCGACCGTTCCTCGGAAGATCGCCTGCGAGAAATTATTCAAGCTTATAACCTACTTAAGAAAAACGGTTACTGTTAAAGCAGCCGCTATCAAAAAACGATCCTTATTGACTAACCCCAGAACGGCATTGGGGCTTGGAGGAAATTATGAGTGAAAACAGCAACCCTTTAAAAAACCTCCCCGACCACACCATTTCCGTTCGCGAAGTCTTTGGTATTGATAGCGACCTGATGGTTCCCGCATTTTCCACCAGAACCGAGCACGTGCCGGAACTTGATAAAGACTACCTGTTTGATCACGGCACCACACTGGCAATTCTAGCGGGTTTTGCAAAAAACCGCCGCGTCATGATTACCGGTTACCACGGTACTGGTAAATCAACTCATATTGAGCAAGTTGCAGCCCGTCTGAACTGGCCATGTGTACGCGTAAACTTGGACAGTCACGTGAGCCGTATTGATCTGGTGGGTAAGGACGCGATTGTCGTGAAAGACGGCCACACGGTAACCGAGTTTAAAGATGGTATTTTACCATGGGCATTGCAGAATAACGTCGCATTGGTGTTTGATGAATACGACGCTGGTCGCCCGGATGTGATGTTCGTGATCCAGCGTGTTTTGGAAGTTTCCGGCCGCCTAACCCTGCTCGACCAAAACCGCGTTATTCACCCACACCCGGCGTTCCGCCTGTTTGCAACTGCCAACACCGTCGGCCTTGGCGATACATCGGGCCTTTATCACGGTACCCAGCAAATCAACCAGGGACAAATGGACCGCTGGTCTATCGTCAGCACCTTGAATTACCTGCCGCACGACAACGAAGTCGAAATCGTTCTATCCAAGTCGCCCCATTACCAGTCCGAGGAAGGCCGTACCATTATTTCTAAAATGGTTCGTGTTGCAGACCTGACCCGTAATGCCTTTATCAATGGCGACCTTTCAACCGTTATGAGCCCGCGCTCGGTCATCACTTGGTCTGAAAATGCGGATATCTTCGGCGATCTCGGCTTTGCTTTCCGTCTAACGTTCTTGAATAAATGCGATGAAACCGAGCAATCTCTAGTTTCGGAATTCTACCAGCGCTGCTTTGGTGAGGAACTGCCAGAATCTGCTGCCAACGTTGTTATGAGCTAAGGACATTCCCATGGCGGACCGCAAGTACTTGGTGCAAAAAAGTAAATCCGCCACCTTGCCTCTGAAGCAGGCCATAAGCCAAACCGTTAGGGCTATTGCTGCCAACTCAGAGCTTGAGGTGCAGTTCACACAAGACAAGGCTGGCATGGCGGGCAACCGTGTTCGCTTACCAGACCTAAACCGTAGCGCCACGTATGAAGATATTGCTGTCACTCGTGGTATTGGCGATTCAATGGCTTTGCGCCAAGCCTGTCACGATAACAGTGTCCATCGCAAATTATCGCCAGTTGGCACAAATGCGAAGGCAATTTTTGACAGTCTGGAGCAGGCACGCTGCGATTCCCTCGGCTCTCTACGCATGACCGGCGTTGGCGACAATATTGATGCCATGTTAAATGCCCGCTACGCGCGTGAAGAATTCGCCACAGCCACCAATCGTTCTGAGGCACCGCTCCATGATGTCCTCTCTTTGATGGTGCGCGAAAAACTCACAGGTCGCCCTATACCGGAAAACGCCCAACATCTAGTTGGCATGTGGCGTGAGTGGATTAACGATAAGGCTGATGGCGCACTGGATCATCTGGTGTCATCTATCGAAAGCCAAGCCGAGTTTGCCAACCAGACCCGCGATCTGTTGCGCTCGCTAGACATGTCCGATGAAGTCGGTGACGACCCGCAAGACGAAGAGGCAGAAGAAGAAGCACCAGCAGAAGAGAACGAGCAGCGGGCGGATGCTGCAGGCGATAAAGAGCAGGGCAGCGGCGAACAGGAAGGCGCACCGGAAGAGCAGGAGCTTTCTGGTGATGAGCAAGAACTTGGCGAGACCGAAGGCGCTGATGGCGACTATCAGGAAATGCCTGAGGATATGGCCAGCCCTTCTGAAGAGCCGGGCCAGCAAGAGCGCCGCGAACTCCCGTTTACCAATCAGCCGAACCCTGAGGTCTATAAGGCCTATACACATGGCTTTGACGAAATAATCGCAGCTGATGAGCTATGCGACCAAGAAGAGCTTGACCGATTGCGCGGCTTTTTGGATCGGCAACTGGTGAATCTGTCTGGAGCGGTTGCTAGGCTAGCCAACCGCTTGCAACGCAAGCTCATGGCACAGCAGAATCGCTCATGGGATTTTGATTTGGACGAAGGCATGTTGGATACAGCCCGTCTTTACCGCGTGGTCACTGATCCGTTACAGCCCTTGGCCTTCAAGTGGGAAAGCGACACGCAGTTCCGCGATACTGTGGTGACACTACTGCTTGATAATTCAGGCTCCATGCGCGGCCGCCCAATTACAGTTGCCGCCACCTGCGCCGATATACTGGCCAGAACATTGGAGCGTTGCGGCGTTAAGGTCGAAATTCTCGGCTTCACAACAAAAGCTTGGAAAGGCGGCGAATCACGTGAAAAGTGGTTGGCTGATGGTAAGCCTGCCAACCCTGGACGGCTGAACGATCTACGCCATGTTATTTACAAAGCCGCTGACACCCCATGGCGCCGCGCCAAGCGCAATTTAGGCCTCATGATGCGTGAAGGACTTTTAAAAGAAAATATTGATGGTGAAGCGCTGGAATGGGCCCACCAACGCCTATTAGCACGCCCTGAACAGCGCCGCATTTTGATGATGATCTCTGATGGTGCCCCTGTTGATGACACAACCCTTTCGGTTAATCCCGGCAATTACCTTGAAAAGCACCTGCGTAAAGTCATCGATGATATTGAAAACCGATCGCCGGTCGAACTCATTGCAATCGGGATCGGCCACGATGTCACACGCTATTACAAAAGAGCCGTTACAATTGTTGATGCAGAAGAACTTGCAGGTGCGATGACCGATCAACTTGCAGACCTGTTTGATGAAAATCTGGATACCGCCAAAGGGAGAGGGCGCAAACACTAATGAAATATTCAAAAACATTTATTTTTTCTGCGCTTCTCTTCACCTTTGCACTCGTAATTATCATCATTGATTTGCAGCCCGTATGGTCAACATATCGTCCTGATGGCCAGACAATCGAAATAACAGCCGCAAAGCTGGATGGTTTTGACCCGGACGATACAGCTGAAACCTCCTTTGGAAAGCTGACTTTTCTCGGAGGTTTGGAGTTAAACTCCAATGAACGCTGGTTTGGCGGCTTTTCCGGCTTAATCGTCAGCCCCGACGGTAAAAAACTCACAGCTGTATCTGACCGTGCTCTCTGGTTTACGGCTGATTTGGTGCAAGCAAAAAATGGTGCCCCATTAAAGCTCACCAATGCCTACATGGAACCGATGGATGGAATAGGCAAAACTGCACTTGCCAGTACAGATAAATCGGATACTGAGGCCCTTACAGTAGACGGCAAAGGCCGCTTGCTGGTCTCCTATGAAGGCTACGGCGGGATTCTCGCTTACAAATATAAAGCCAATGGTAAACTAGCCGCACCTGAAGACCTTTCCGTACCGCAAGATCTGCATATGTTGGAAAAAAACAAGGGCATTGAGGCTCTTGCCTATGCCCCGCGCGGTTCCATACATGCAGGCAGCGTATTTGCTTTGTCTGAGAGATCTGGAAGCTCGACAGATGACCGGTTGGCCTATGAGATTAATCTTGAGCACCCTGCCAGATCGAATAAATTCATCATCAAAGATATAGATGGCTATGATATTACCGATGCTGCCTTTTTGCCTAATGGTGATCTTATCTTTCTTGAGCGTCAAATAGGTATTTCAGTCGGCTTGAATTTTCGCATGCGTCGTATTGCTGCCAAGGATATCAAGCCCGGAGCGGAAGTCACAGGAGACGTTCTTCTTGATGTGGGCATGAGCAAGCGGATTGATAACTTTGAGGCGCTGGCTATCCATAGCGATCAGAACGGTGATGCCATCTTGACCCTGCTCTCCGATGATAACCATAACATGATCCAGCGTACCTTGCTTCTGCGCTTTAAACTCGCGATGTAAAAGCACGTAACCCTTATTCATGCAGGACCATACCATGCCCTGTCCTATCTATTGCAGGGCGTGGATTATCATAGCTTAGCTAACCGGCATATTAATTAGAAAACTGGTTTCACATACCTGTTGTCTAGTCAGATGTAGATCACCCTCTCGCAAACTCTCAATACCTCTCCAAAATCACTATATGGCGTTATTGATACCTTTTGGCTGGCAGTTGCCTGTATACAGTTGGGTCTCAAAAAACTCGGCTATTTGGTTTAGAAAGCAAGAGCATTACCAACGTAAGTGAGTGCGCTAAAAACACTACAAAAGCTATTCTTAAGCTAGCCCACCTACAAACGCACTCATCTTGCTTTTGTGCGAAACTGCCAAACGCACAGTACCTCCGCATCCCCGTTGAACACAGACCTGCCGCTCCTCAACCTCGCTTAAATACAAGTAGCGTTGCTCTTCCTTTGTTAAATACTCCGCTACAGGGCGGAAAAAAACATGTCCGCACGTTTTACAGGTGAACTCAAGCCGTTGATCAGGCTCCAAGTCTTGTAATTGAATATTATCTTTCCAGCTCATACACTATCCTTTCACCTCAAGTCATAAGCCCACTGCACAGAGCGCAATCTTAGGCGGGGTAGACGCAGCACCAAAAGCCCGTACACCTGCCAGCTACCAAAAGTCCTCGGCATCCGGCACGCGGGTATAAGAGATTTTCCCGCCGACATGTCCCCCGGCAGGTGGTGCCCAATGGCCCATAGACACCAGCGTGCGCCCATAGCGCATGTTCAAATCATCACTCAAAGAAGAAAGCCGCTCCCAGTTCTGCCGCTCCCGATCATCATCTAAAAACATATCCAGCTGCCGCTCTTGCGCAGCGGACAGATCGAATAATACGACTGAAACCTTGAAAACCTTTGCCCGCGCCTGCACACCTTGCCGCGCCTGTTCCCAGAGCCGCTCTAGTGCCGCCAAAAAAGCTTGGTCATCGCGCACAACAGGCAAGCTGTAGGCTTCACCCCAGTGGTTTTGAGAGAGACTGAGTCCAAGTCCGAGACCGCTGGCATAAAACCCTTCACGACGCAAACGTCTTGCAGCTTTAATCAAAAGCAAGCGCGATATTTCTCGTGCCCCCTCAAGACTACGCGCTTCGGGTGGCAGCACACGGCTATGGCCAAACATACCACGGTGAGACGGAGGCGATGCGACATCATAACCATGCAGTGCATACCACAAGCGCTCACCGGTCACATTACCCCAAATAGCTCTCAACTGTTTGGCAGAGGTTTCGTAAAGCTGGCGTGTGGTGCCAATATGTGCTCGCGCTAGTCGCTGGTCAATACGCTTGCCGATACCCGGAATATCTGCCAGCGCTACTTGAAACAAAGGCTCTGGCATTTGTGAGGGCTGCCAAATGGTCACCCCATCTGGCTTATTTAGTTTACCGGCTATTTTAGCAAGCTGCCTGTTGGCGGCAAAACCGATAGAACAAGTAATATGCGGCCCCACATTGGCTGCAATACGTGCTTTGATGCGTTGTGCAATCCCTTCGGGGTTCGTACGGTCTGCTAAAGCGACGCGACACGCCAGCTCATCGATAGACTTGATGGCATCAATAGGCACCACCGTTTCAATTTCGCATAGCAATGCATTGTGCGCCCGTCGATACAAATCCGGAGATTGCGGCACCAAGACAAGCGAGGGGCAAAGTTTCAAGGCATCATTCACCCGCATGATGCTTTTAACCCCGCGCGCTTTTGCCTCTTTCGAGCACGCAATCACGCAAGTACGGTCCGTACCGGCAAAAGGTACAACCCCCACAGGGCGGCCACGTAGATTTGGCCTTGCCTGCTGCTCCACCGAGGCAAAAAAACCATCAAAATCCAGATATAAATGTTCTACTTGAGTCGGCTGTCGCATTTTGTCCTCTGCATAGAACAAAAATAGAACATATAAAGAACAGAGTCAATCAAACGATATCAGCGGATGAGCTGTCTAAACTGAACCAATCTATATGACGATAGCAATATTTGATCGAACTGTTCTGGTGAAAGCCTAAAATGGTCACCTGACATCAAAATCTCCAGTTGGAGAGCTTGAAACACAACTCAGCTCAAATACAAATATTTTTATGGGCACTGAACCTTACTATATTATATCCTTATAGATAAGAACCAAAATAACTTACCAATAAATGATAATATGAAGATAAACTACTCATTTTATCTAAGTAACTAAAGTACACCAAAATTTACTCAGTTCAAACAATGTGATTTTTATTGTATAGATAAGATGATTATCTTTATATAAGGAGATGACAATGGGAAATGGCAAAATGTTTTATGGCTCACCCTACGGACCTTGTAGAAGTAAATCCCCTGAACAATACCTTGTATCTTCTCGTATTCAGACCGATGAGGAAATAGCTGCAGAAAAAATAAGAGACCAATACAGAAGAAAAGAAAAAGAGTTAAAGCTTCTTAAGCGACTTGAGAACAAAAAACGTAAATATCTTAGAAAAATAAATAAAGATATAAAAACAAAGTCAATTAACTGTAATATTTCAAATCCTAAAAACGAACAAAAGAGTAATTTTCCACCCAATACAATAATGAGAGAGCAACTTCAGAGCCTTTATAATAAAATGGTATCTTAACTTTACCGCCTCATTTGCGCATAATCGGACAATCACAAAAATTATAGGTGAATTTTCGCTTTGTACAGAAAATTAGGTTTCAATGCTTCAAACCATCCAACATAACGTCCCTCTACTGACTAATACATATGAGCGTGGGAGCTTTAAAACGCTTCGCTTGCACCACTGTGAAGTAGCTTTTCTTGCCTTTAATAGCTAACTTTAAACAGATCGTCGCCGTCACTTGCCTTATCCTTCTTCTCCTGATTTTGGATATAGTGTCTAACGACCTGTTCTTAATAGCCCGTCGTTGAAACGAAGTATCCTCGCGCCAAAATGATATCCCTTATGGGGCCGTTTCCTCGCATACTTAATGGCAATATAAAGAGACGTTTTGCCTTTCAAAAATCCAACGAGATGCGCCACCGATTACTTAAGTGGAAGAGAGATAAGCATATGCACCTGGTCAGGCATGAGCTCGCCTTCTTCAAAACGGCATCCTTTTCCAGCGCCAATCTGATAAACTGGTCTTACAGCTCTCTTCGCAACTCACTATAAAGCCGTTTTGTGCGGTATTTACTGCTAAAAAACAGCGGCCCAAGCAGGAGGGTCCCATAACTAAAATATAAAACTCTTCCAGTCCTCCACCAAGGGTGGGCGCTTATTTTGCCTACAACAAAAAAAGGGCGCTGGATGCGCCCTTAGTACTTACGATTCTTATCACACGTGTATTTTAATAGGTGCCTAAGGCAGCTCGCGACCAATGCGCAGGAATTTATCTTTTCGATGCTTGGTGATCTCCTGGCTGTTCATGCCAGAAAACTGCGCTAGCGCTTTTTCAATTGTTGAACCAGCACGGTCGATAACAATTTCTTTCGCCCGATGAGCACCACCAACCGGCTCACTAATGATTTCATCAATCACACCCATGCTATTTAAATCCTGAGCAGTGATTTTCATATTGGTGGCAGCATCTTGTGCACGCGTACTATCACGCCATAGGATTGAAGCACCTGCTTCTGGAGAAATTACACTATAAATAGCGTGTTCCAGCATGGCTACATGATTTGTTGTGGCTATGGCTATAGCACCACCTGATCCACCTTCACCAATTACGAGCGATACATTTGCAACGCCTAAATCCAGACAAGCGGCTGTAGAGCGCGCAATTGCTTCTGCTTGTCCGCGCTCCTCGGCACCAATACCGGGATAAGCGCCAGCGGTGTCAACAAACGAGACAACCGGAATTTGGAAACGATTGGCAAGCTCCATAATACGGACAGCTTTACGGTACCCTTCTGGGCGTGCCATGCCGAAGTTTCTCTCAAGGCGGGACTGAGTATCGTTGCCTTTTTCTTGCCCGAGAACTGCAACGGATTGCCCGCGAAAACGACCGAATCCGGCAATCATGGCGTTGTCCTCGGAGAACTTGCGGTCCCCAGCCAGTGGAGTGAAGTCAGTTATTAACCCATTTATATAATCGAGTGCATGTGGCCGGTCAGGGTGGCGGGCTACAAGGGTTTTTTGCCAAGGGGTTAATTTCGCATAAACGTCCGATAGCGCCTGATTTGCTTTTTCCTGTAGTTTCGATATCTCATCGTCAACATCAACGGCCTCACCGCTTTCTGCAAGACTTTTGAGTTCTTGAACCTTACCTTCAAGGTCCGCTACAGGTTTTTCAAATTCAAGGTAACTGTGCATTTATATAATCACTCGTTGCAACTAGCAGGAAAGGCTCCGCTTGTTTATGTGGTGTCGGAATACACCTTAATTTTGCGCGACACTGTCTCTCATGTCGCTATCTGTCAAGACTAACCTTATTAAAATTGAGTACCAGACCCCAACCTTCAAGCTTTTTTGCTTAATTTAGGTAAAAAAAAGGGTGTAGCTTGTTAAAAATATTATTTTGCCGGTTTCAGTGTAACGCGCTCGTGCCTTCGCTACCGTAAGAAAGTATAAGCTCTTGTGCCTTAATAACAAGGTCACCCGTTATTGTTGGCATTGCAATTCGGTAGGGTATGAGAATGCCACTATTACCGACAGGGGCAAACCAGGCCTCAATTTTTTGGGCATTGACCAACAGCTTTACCGATTCTCTCTCGGGCTTATGGCCTGCAACCGGAATCCATTGAGCCTGGCAAACAACCACTTTACCATCATAACCATTTCCTTGAACCTGCTTGGTTTCTTTGTAAGCAAGCTCAACATCAAACCGTGTCCAGCCGTCATAAATGTGTAACCTACGATTACACGCAGTATCACTAATGCTATGTGCCCCCTCAGGTAGCGTTAAGAGTGCAGCGCTGATGGGATCCATAGCGTTTTTTTTGTGCGCTTCTGTCATTTTTACGCGTGTCTTGGATGGCTTGAAACGCGGTGAAATTACTGCTTCACGAATATGACCAGAACCCATTTGTAAATTGGCATAGAAATCTCGGCCTGCTGCTTTAGATGTCATTGTATAACGTGAGGGCAAAATAGTGTTATTTTGAATCCAGCCGGTCGCTTCCGCTCCCCCAGCACCTGTGGAAAAAAGCGTACCAATACCAGCTGGCTCCATGCCAATTTTGGCTGAGTAAGCGTTATCTTGCAAAATTAGCGATACACTGCCACGCCCAACGGTAATACCTGCCACAGTGATATCGTAGATACCTCCAACACGGCCGGTTTTCCCCACAGCAGCTGTGGAAAGGGGAATAAGTAGCGCCAAAAAAAACAAGCCTGTGTATTTTGTGACAGTCCATGCTTTAGAAAAATAACTAAATACCGACACTTGTTTTGTCCCCTCAGTGCTGCTTTGCCTGTTAAGCAGCCGCTTATTCTACAAGATATTAAGTTTAACCTTGTGTTTGCCTGTAACTTTCGAACTCTAGCGAAATATGGTAACGGGGGGGTTAAAGCGATAAAAAACGGTGCGAGAGGGTTGAAAAAAGGCCTCAATAGAGTCAAAGAGTACGCAAAGTCTTGACGAACACGGCTCTACTATTTATAGCAAGCCAACTTTTCTTTACAGGCCGGGTGTTGGCTTGTGCGCAATCAAGTAGCGCCGCTACACTTTTCTGCCTTAACCAATGTGCCCGATATCAGTGGGCCAGATGAGAATAAAGGGTGACCCCAATGGCACGCCGCTGCGAACTTACCGGTAAAGATGTAATGACCGGCAATAACGTTTCACACGCTAACAACAAGAGCCGTCGTCGCTTCTTGCCTAACCTGTGTAACGTTTCTTTGATGAGTGAAACTCTGGGCGAAACATACAAGCTTCGCATTTCCGCACACGCATTGCGCTCTGTTGAGCACCGCGGTGGTCTGGACGCATTTTTGATGAAAGCTGCTGAAGCTGAGCTTTCTCCTAAAGCACGCATCTTGAAAACAGAAATCAAGCGCCGTCAGGCTGCAGCTTAATTTATAGCAGCAATTATGAGCGCTAAGAAAGCTGTACAAGCACAGCCACTGATTTACGGTATTGCCGCGATGACTGCTGTTGTCGTGGCATCTAACTATCTTGTCCAGTTTCCAGTGCATGCCACATTAGGGTCGCTTAATCTTGCCGACCTTCTGACTTGGGGTGCATTTACATATCCGCTTGCTTTTGTAGTAACTGACTTGACAAACCGCCAATACGGACCAGCAACTGCGCGCCGTATTGTCTATGCCGGCTTTGCTGTTGCAGTTGTGCTGTCCATATATCTGGCAACCTACCGTATTGCAGTTGCTTCGGGTATTGCATTTATGTGCGGACAACTGTTGGATGTGTATGTATTCAACCGCCTGCGCACTTTGAGTTGGTGGAAAGCGCCGGTTGTCTCTTCGGTGCTTGGTGGTGTTCTGGATACGATTTTATTCTTTGGTATCGCCTTCTCCGCTTCTTTTGCATTCATGGGCTATTATGATGCATTTGCAGTAGAAAGCGCGCCTATGTTTGGCATGTTACCGGTAGATGTTCCGCGCTGGGTATCATGGGCCGTTGGCGATTTCAGCGTTAAAATGTGTGTTTCCATGTGCATGCTGGTGCCTTATCGTGTCGTTCTATCACTTTTGGGCGCAGCACCAGATTTACAACGTGGATAGTCGACTAGACTACACAAATGGTTTTTTGGAAGGGCGGCCTTTTGGGTCGCCCTTTTTGTTTTTATGAAAGTTTCAAAGCGTAGTGCTGACTCTTTTGTAGTAATGTTAAGGCCATCCCCAAGTACCTCAGATTTAGATATCAAAATCACACCTCCCAATGTCTGTTTTGAGCACCTAACAATCAAGTAAAATGACATGAAGATTATCTAAATATTAGTAATATTCATCAAAAAGTAAATATAAATGAACTCCAATAAGTCAAATAAGTGATTTATAAATAAAATATTTTTATATACGCTTTATATACAAACATTGTTGGGAGTTCTTATTGCCTTCAAGACTATTACTAATGTAAATAGTTAACTGCATTTTGCAAATACTTGAGTAACACATTATTGGCTGAAATAGAAATGACAAGAGTAGTAAAAGTTGAAGAGCGCCAGAGAGGCGTTTTTGGGAAAATCATCAAATGGTTATTTATAATTTTTAATGTATTGATGCTAACCTGGCTTGGGTCCTATTGGATGGATCTAGGTGATATGAGCCAAAATCTGTCAAATGATTTTGAGCGTGCTAGCCTTGGTATTGGCGGAACTATTGGTACAGGTCTTGTTCTATCCGTCTGGCTATTTGGTGATCTTTTCTTAGGTCTGTTTGTCTTGCTAACACGCGGTAAGAAAGTCACCATTGAAAAAACCATCGATTAATCGGGATGGTCATCAGAAAGGGTAGATTTTTACCCTTTCTTTCCTCTGGTATTATTATTAATTACTCTGCAGCACTCTAAAGTGCTCAGCGATTTCATTAATCATCGACGCACTATTATCACGCCTCAAATTCTGACCGTTACATCTCAAAGACCAAGAAACACCCGAAGAATGGGGTTTTCAATGGCTCATATCAGCAAAGTACTTCTATAAGAAAATTGAAATTTTAAAAACATCGCAAGTAGAATGGCTAACTACAACTCGTTTCTTGGTACATTCATACCAGCTCGAACAGATGCTATGACAAGAATGGCAGGGCCTATCAAATGTGATGTTATTAGATAATAAGTTAATTCTCTAAGCTAAGCGTCTACCCACCTGAATGGATAAGAGAAAGTCTCGCTGCTCAAGGGGGGTGGAGAGGCAGCGAGACTTTTTCCAGAGGTCACCCTCTGGTTATGGGGATACATCATCAGGCGCTCTAGTCGCGCCGGAGTGCATTGGCGTTCAAGAGCAGGGTGGAAGAGACTGACAAAGCATCCTCATATGTAACGCCCACAAGGCGGAGGAGTAACCTTGCAACATGGTCGTGAAAAGGGAAGACCAGACGCTACACTTTAAGGGGGGCTGCCACTGTGCAAAGACAACCGCCCTCAAAGTTCAGTAGTACTTAAACCTCTTGGCAACCGTAACGGTAATCCTCAAGGATTTGCTGCACTTTATCTAGCAAGATATTCTGTGCAGTGATTTCTTTACCCGCGTCTTGCAATCGTGCCCGCTCAAGGCCAGCATATTGGCGCACAAGACTGTCTATCATCGTCGTTTCATTGAGATTTTGCATCAATTTTTCAACGGCGGACTGCACATCCTCTTGAGGCCAGTAGTAACGGATGCGGTCCGAATTACTGTAGCCGCGCAGTACTTTTTGTGCTGACGCGTTGCCTTGGTAGTAACGCTGCCATTGTCCTGGCTCGTCAAGCATGACACGTTCCATTACTGAGCGTAATTGTGAACGCTTCTCAACGGAGACGAGTTCGTCCTCAATCGCAGCAAGAGCAAAAAGGCCTTCACGTAAAGCAAATGTTAGTGCTGGACCAACTTTTAGAATTGCAAAGTGATCTTCAACCAATTCGCGGAATTTTTCTTTCGGCTGATAGTCGGTTGAGTGTGCTTCAAATACCAGACCTTTTTGATCAGCAATAAATTCTGCGAGCTCTTTTGCTTTCGGGCGATCATAGGCAATGATGGAAGTGTGGTCGAAGTCAACACCTGGCTGAACGACAACACCAATAACGCGGGTGAATGCATCTTGCAAACCGCGAGCTTCAAATGCTTTACGGTGTAACTCAATCGTTTCTTTAACATCAGGTACTTTAGAAATCTGAATACCTGTTAGGCCGTCAGTCTCGCCACCTGGAACGGGAACTTCAGTACCCACAATGTAAAGTGGCTTTTCACCTTCAGTACAAGCTTCCTCAGCTGCAACGCACATATCGGCCGCGCGCTCAGCAACAACAGCGGGGTCTAGCGGGTCAGTTTCGCCCAATACCGCCATAGAGGCGTCAAGGTGGATTTTACGGAAACCGGCCTTAACGTAATCGGCAACCAGTGTGCAAGATAGCTGCATGGCTTCTTCGGGTGTTTTGTCGCGCCAAGTGTTTGGACCCAAATGGTCGCCACCGAGGCAAATACGCTCACGCGGAAAACCGATTTTATCGGCAATAGCGAATACGAATTCGCGGAAGTCGACGGGCTTCATGCCAGTATAGCCACCAAACTGGTTTACCTGGTTGGAGGTGGCCTCAATAAGCACCGTACGATCTGTTTCTAGATCAAAACGCAATGCTGCTTCAATAACCAATGGAGAAGCGGAGCAGACGGAGCAGATACCAGCTGGTAAGCCTTTATCTTGCTTTTCAATAATCGTTTTCATATGTCCTCCTTCGGGCAATAGAAACCCGTTGCCAAAGTTGCGGCTTTGGCCTGTGATTTTTAAAGGTGATCAACTGGAATAATGGTTGCTGACAAACAAAAGCTCATTGTGAGACTTGCTGCTTAGCTAGCGATTTTCTTAGGGCGATCCCATTTACCAAACCTCCCGCAATCCACGCATTCAGCTAGGTGCGAATGAACTTTGTCTGACCTGCAAAATATCTTTCTACCCAGAGGGCGAGTATTTGCATTACTGAGCAAGAGTTCTTTAAATGAACAATTACTCAGCTATGGGGCATAAATTTACACTGAATGTCAACCCAAACTTGCAATTTCGCCCAAAAAAACCACAAATGCTTAATTTGAATTATCTGACCACGCATTTGATGAAGGCAAATAATATTCTATTATATTGAAATTATTGTATTTTATTTGATGTAAGCACTGATACATACACCAATACACAAAGAGTACATATCAAGAAATTTCATCAATAACGATTCTATGAAAATCGATACACAAAAGCTATCATATTGTAAAACCTAGCTTTATTGGGAAATAATTATTAATTTAATCGTCGATCATAAAATTCCTTCTTGGCGCGCAAAGAAGTGCGACACAAAAACACAATACGGGTTCTCAAATATCAAACTCCTAATAATATTCAGTAATTTCAATGATTTATAATTAACTATCAATAAGACTATTAAAGCCTACCAGTTAATAGCGACAAAAAATCAGATAATGAATATTTGCTCTAATAATAAAAATTTGCTAGTAAACTGAATGCTGGCGCTATTTGAAGTGACGGCAGTAAGGCTAAACAGGCCACTTGAGCGACTTTTATTCTGGGCAGAAGAAATCGTTTGGGCGCAAGAACAAGCATATGTCAAACAGGAGTTTTCATGTCATACTTTTTGACATTCGATATTGGTACCACAAGCCTTAAAGCTGTACTGTTTGACTCTGATTTAAATATTGCAGGTCAAGCAAAGCAAGAGTACGAGACCTTATACCCGCGTTTAGGCTGGGCCGAACACGAAGCAAGCTATTGGCGGGCTGCTATGGGCACTTGTATTCAAGAGTTGTTACATGGCTGTGCACTAAAGGCCTCTCAAATTGCCGGTATTGGTATTGCTGGTATGTCCTCTATGTTACTGCCTGTAGATGCCAACGGAACCCCTCTTCGCCCTGGCTTGATCTGGTTAGACCGTAGGGCGCAAAGACAAAGCGACTACATAAAAGAGAATTTTGAAAATCGGCAGATTGAAATAAATGGCAACCGCTCTGATCCGTCCAATTTTGGCCCTAAGGCCATGTGGTTACGTGATAACGAGCCGGAAATTTATGCCAAGGCAGCATACTTGTTGCACTGTAACGCCTATTTAGTGCACCAGTTGACCGGTGAATTCACTATGGATCGCTCTCAGGCCGGCTTATCGCAGATTTGTGATGGCACCACGGGTGAATATTCTGAAGAGTTGATTGATCTGTGTGGACTAGATGCTTCTAAGTTACCCGCTATTGTCGAACCTTCAGCTGTTGCAGGCTATGTAACCAAGGCAGCCGCTGAGGAATTTGGCCTAACAGAAGGCACACCTGTAATTGCAGGCGCTATGGATAACGTTGCCGCAACAGTGGGTTTGGGGCTGCAAAACGAAGGTGATGCCTACATTGCAGCCGGAACAGTTATTAATGCTGGCCTACTAACCAAAACACCTTTTGAAAGTGAAGGCGCCAAGCTAGGTGACGCGCTAATTTATCACTCTGGTGTACCGGGGTATTGGCTGGTTAATGGCGGGGTTGATTACGGTGGAGCTGGAATGCTTTGGTTCCGCAATCTACTTGAAAACACCAGTTTTGAAGAGCTGTGCAAGTTGGCCGACGAAACCGCGCCAGCCGAGCATCCAATGATCTTTTTACCTTACATGACTGGACAGCGAGCACCGCACTGGAACGATAGCCTCAGCGGTTTGATGCTTGGTATCTCACCAGATAGCAAGCGTGCTCACTTGGCACGCAGTTTCATGGAGAGCGCTGCAATGGGCTCGCGCCACGTGTTTTCCAAGCTCACCAATAATATTCCAACAAGAGCCACATTGACTGGCGGCATTACCAACAACCCGCGTTGGTCTGCCATGTTTGCTGAAGCCAGCGGCATCGAGCTGGATATTCCAACTCAGGCTGAACTGGGCAATCTGGGGCTTGCAGTTTTAATTGCAACCGCAATTGGCAAGTTTGACAATGTGAAAGAGGGCATGAATAGCTTGTCTGCACCTCAAACTTTGAAGCCAGGTACGAAGACCCGCTCCTATTACAGCGACTTATTCGCGTTATTCATCAAGACTTACGAAGATAATCTTGAGACTATGGCAGGCTTGACTGCCCTGCGTAAAAACTATGAGGAAGTATAATGAAAGCGGCGCAATTACATGCGAACTGCGACTTGCGCGTTGACGAAGTCGATACCCCCCGTCCAGCCGCCGGTGAAGTACTTGTAAAAGTAGCCTATTGTGGCATTTGCGGATCAGATATCCCTCGCCTGATTAAAGATGGTGCTCATTTCTATCCAATTATTCTCGGACATGAATTTTCAGGCGTTATTGAAGCTGTCGGTGAAGGCGTTGCTGATAGCTGGGTGGGTAAGAAAGTTGCCTGTGCACCATTGGTGCCAAACTTTGATGACCCGCAATCTCACCGTGGCAACTATTCTTTGTCGAAAGGCTATAGCTTTATTGGTTCGCGACAACAGGGTGGGTTAGCAGAATATGTCAGCATCCCATTGATTAATGCAGTGCCTCTGCCTGAAAGCATTGATCTTAAAGCAGGTAGTTTTCTGGAGCCTGTGACCGTAGGTTTGCACGCCATTAATATTATGGACTTTAAACCGGGCCGTCCGGTTGCTGTTATTGGTGTAGGTACCATTGGACAGCTGCTGCTGCAGGCGCTCAAAAGCTTGGGTGCTGGCCCGATAACTGCATTTGACGTGGATGATGAAAAACTGGCCGCCGCGAAAGAGGTTGGGGCAACATACACCTGTAATTCAATGCGCCCAGAAGAAGTTGAAGCTGCTATGGCAACGACCGAAGGCGCTGCGGGTTTTGACGCTGTTTTTGAGAATTCTGGCGTACCTGCTGCTGAAATTATGTCGCTCAAGGTGGCAGGTCCTAATGGTAAAGTGATGTTTGTGGGCACACCACATGCTCCACTTACATTACAACCAGCCGAGTTTGAGTTGATTAATCGTAAAGAGTTGATAGTTCAAGGCTCGTGGATGAATTACTCAGCACCATTCCCAGGCTGGGAGTGGACATACGGCGCAGACATCCTGTCTAACGGAACAATCAACCTAGATAACCTGGTCGATAAGGTTGTGCCACTTTCACAAGCCCCGCAGATTATTGAATTGCTGCAAACCAAGGGGGCGGTGAAAGGTAAAATAATCGTTGATTGCCAGGCTTAAAACCAACTCGCGTTTTGGTTGCTGACTCCAGAGCTATTATCTGCAACCAAATCTTTGGCAAACGCGTTACCATTGCTGTCTTGGCCCCCTCCAAGTTTAGCAACATCCATGGAATGCGTTTGCCACTATTACAATTTATGAATACTGACAATTCGTTGTTTTTTGGAAAATTCTACATTTTTTTTGAGCCGAAGCGCTCGCTACCTTTAATTACGGCCCAAAAGCCCCTATGAAGCCCTAGGGTGAGTTGAGGGTGAGAACACCGACGAGAGGGAACATATGAGTAGAGCCTCCAGAAGCGAGCAAAAACTTGAACAGGCAGCACGTGCTGCATGGCTCTATTATGTTGTGGGTGACACACAAGACCAAGTTGCTGCTAAACTCAATGTTTCACGTCAAGCCGCACAACGGTTGGTGTCACTGGCTGTGAGCGAAAAGCTCATTAAGTTTCGTTTAGATCACCCAATAGCTTCGTGTGTGGAACTGGAACGTAAATTGCAAGAGCGCTTTGAGCTGCAACTTTGCGAAATCGTTCCAACTGCAGAGGGCGGCCATACTGCTTTAGGTGGCCTTGCTGTAGCTGTAGCCGACCATATGGAAGATGCACTTGCAATCACCGAACCTACGGTTATTGGGGTCTCGACAGGCCGATCGCTTCGTGCAGCCGTCGAAGAAGTGCCGCATATGGAATGTCCCAACCATAAGGTGGTCGCCTTGGTAGGTGCCATGTCCCGCGAAGGGCAATCCAGTCATTTTGAAATTGCCGGAAGGCTTGCTGATAAAGCCAAAGCGCAGTGCTATCCCATGCCAACTCCCGTAGTAACGAGCAGTGTGGAAGAGCGGGAGCTGATGCAGGGCCAGCGCTTTTACAAAACTATTGAAGATTTGGCCAAACAAGCCGCTATTTGTTTTGTGGGTGTTTGTGAAATTGCATGGAACTGTCCGCTGCAAAGTGACGGGTTTTTGACAGGAGCGGAAATTATTCAATTGG
Source organism: Polycladidibacter stylochi (assembly GCF_001562055.1). Classification (GTDB taxonomy): domain Bacteria; phylum Pseudomonadota; class Alphaproteobacteria; order Rhizobiales; family Stappiaceae; genus Pseudovibrio; species Pseudovibrio stylochi. The sequence continues at coordinate 67,025 of NZ_LLWE01000024.1, forward strand.
CAGATAATGGTGCGGTGGGCGAAATTGCCGGCTGGACCTTTGATCGTGCTGGCAATGTTTTGGATAATTCCATTAATGACCGGGTGACAGGTATTCACCCTTCAGTATTGGCGGAGCGTAAAACCATTGCTGTTGGCAGCGGAGCGCATAAGATACAGCCCATTTTAGGGGCTTTGCGCGGCAAAATCGCGAATGGCCTGATTTCTGACGAGGCCACCGCCCGCGCACTCCTTGCCGCCTCTTGAGTGCAATGTTCCTTATATATTTTCTTTGCCCTGAACTAATACAGATATAAACAAAATGAGAGACCTATTCACCAATCGTTAAAGGCGGCGCTCTTTTCTTAAGTAGCATCATGCTCAATTAAACTATCAGCGCCCTTAGTTTTATTTAAATGTAATTATTTTTACGCCTTATATTTGATTTAATTGAATGCCTAGTGTAGGCACCGTGAGGATGTGCCATTACGTAAGAAAAATATCTCTTGCTTTCAAATGGCCATTACTTGCCAAGTTGGCCATATGCTTTGAGGTTCCATGCAGCGCTTTTTTAAACTGGCTCCAATTGCAGCTTTTAAAAAAAACACGACAACATATCTTGCAGTCATAGGCATCTCAATTGCGTTGGTTGGCTGCCAAACGGGTGGTTTCGGGATTGAAAAGGCAGACCAACCGGTATCCAGTAGCCTAAAGCGGGCAATGAAGCGTAAAAATATGGCGTTAAAGGCTCCCGTCCTAGTGCGCATATTTAAAGAAGAGTCAGAGCTGGAAGTATGGAAGCAAACCAAGGATGGCACCTATGCACTCTTGGAGACCTACGATATTTGCAAATACTCTGGGAAGTTGGGGCCAAAATTCAAAGAGGGAGACCGTCAGGCACCTGAAGGTTTTTATGAAGTCTCGCCAGGACGTATGAACCCGAACTCCAGCTACTACCTGTCATTCAATCTCGGCTTTCCTAATAAGTATGATCGCGCACATGGTCGCACTGGTTCCAACCTCATGGTTCATGGCGCTTGCTCATCCCGCGGTTGCTACGCAATGACTGACGAACAGATCGCTGATATTTATGCTTTGGGCAGAGATGCCTTTCTAGGTGGACAGCGTAAATTCCAAGTGCAGGCTTACCCTTTCCATATGACAGCCCAAAACATGGCAAAGCACCGCCATAGCCGCCACTTCGCTTTCTGGAAAATGCTCAAAGTCGGTTACGATCAATTTGAGGTCTCACACAAGCCCCCTAAAGTTGAGGTCTGTGAGGGCAAGTATGTTTTCAACCCTGTTGTGCAAGGTTCATTTAAAAGCTTCAACGCCAATGGCTTATGTCCCGCCTATAAATTACCGGCAGACATTGCCCCCGCCTATGCGAAACGAAAAGCAAATGATGCTCAAATATTTGCAAAGTATGTCCAGCGCGAAGAAGCAAGCAAAACAACGATCAACCCGGTCGCTACGATGTTTGGTAGTGCGCCACAACGCGCACAGGCCAACCCAAAAGCACCAAAACTACCGCCATTGATACCGCAGCCCAATCCGACAATAACATCCAGTACCCAGCAGACTGAGAATTCAGCAGATGAAAGTGCAAGTAGTTTTTTCAGCTCACTGTTTTCATCCCAATCAACTCAAAACGCCAAGCCGGGCCACTCGAAAAATGATCCCACATTAAAGCAACAGCCGGTACTTCCGATTAATAAGCTACCAGTGGGGAAGCCCAATAATAATTGATCTTGCAAAAACTTGAACTGGGTAAAGCAAAAGCTGAGGCATTAAGCCCAAATCGCCATACGTAAGCCCTGAGAGTTTCGCCTGTAACTCTTAGGGAATGGCTGCGCCTTGCCAACAAGCAAACGCTTTGCAATGAGTGCATTTGCACAAGCGTCTAAAAAGTCGTCCTGTTTACATCCTCTTGGCAGATTCGAAGATAAAAAAGATGAAGCTATGCCATTCCTTGACAAAATCTTTGATCTTTCCTGCATACCTTCTGGATTGATCTGACCCTTTATCTTTTTAGGAATAGCAACAGGCTGCTCCCCATTCAAACGCCAAAGAGCAAGCTCAGGGTGAACTTCAAAAATTTTATGTTCTAGATCTGGCGTGATAAGTGCATCTAGCTCACGGATTTTAGGAAAAAGATTATAAGCCTGCTTCGATACCTTTTTCGCCGGCTGAGAATGCATTTGTGATAAACGGCAAGCTTCCCAATAATCTTCTGCATAAACCGCTGCCCGAGGCGGAATACTAAATACTGTTGACTGACGCATCCCTAACAGTGGACGGATATTAGCCTCTGGTCCACGCCCGCCAGCACCCACACGATCAGGCAACCCAATAGGCATATCAACTGCAAAGATTTTTATCTCCGGCAATGCATCAAGTAATTCGCGAAAGCTGGAGAAAACATTAAATTGTGCCTGATTATTCGCATCGAGCACCACAACAATCCAACCGAAGCGGCAGCCATCAACACCCGCCACACAGGGGGCTTGTAGCCCATCAAGCACGTGCGGGAGCCTCGGCGATACGCCGTTCATTCACAAGAGCAAGCGGCTGTAAAATCGGCTCTTGATTGCCAGCATAAAGCAACTCTGTCGAACCCATTTTAACGGTTCTAGCCACAAGCTCAAAAGTTGAGGCTGTGGCTTTTTTCAAAGCAACTTCTTCGCTGGAGCCACTGAGGACACGAGCCATAAAAATTGCTGCCAACAAATCACCGGTTCCGTGTGGTGCACCAATTACTTCGGCATGCTCCACAGCCATAGCACCTTGCGAGCTTACTAATAAATTGGCAATAGAGTTGCGGCGCATCGCTGGCGCAGAAGTAATAACGCTTCTTTCAACTCCCAACGAGCGGGCCGCAGCAACCGCACCAACTTCACTTTCGCACTCCATAGCTGTTAACCAAGACAGCTCAAATCGATTAGGACATGCAAAATCGGCAAGCGGTAGGAGGTGCTCTTTGATGCTGTTTGCAACACTTTCAGGCACATAAAGGCCACCAGCATCACCGATCACAGGATCACACATATATTGCGCATCAGGGTTTTGCTGTTTTACAGCACGCACCAATTGCGCCACTTCCTGCGCTTGCTGTTCGTTCCCCATATAGCCGGTTATAATGCCGCCAATTTCACTTAACCAACGGCTATTACTCAATTCATCTACAATATGCGCAAATGATTGTGGCTCGGCACAAATACGTGTACCTGCTCCCTGCCCAGGATGCCAAGGCAGCATGACAGTTGGTAAAAACCAAGTAGGAAAACCGAACCGCTCCAATGCAAAGACACTGCTTCGCCCGCCAATACCGCCGCGCACGACCTGTGATGTCACCACAAGAACAGCCGGCCGATTGCGCTTCTCTTCTTTTTGATAGTCAATTTTCTTAACGAACCGTTCCAGTGACATAATGTGCTTTTACTTTTTGTGCCTAAGTTTATGATGAGGACATTCTATCCATAGCGCTGTTCTATATACTCTAGCACCATTCCTTTAAATTCATCAGCAATTCCCTCGCCCCTCAAAGTGGTCGTTTTTTGGCCATCTATGAAAACGGGGGCAGCTGGCGTTTCTCCGGTGCCCGGTAAAGATATTCCAATATCGGCATGCTTTGATTCCCCTGGCCCATTAACAATACAACCCATAACAGCCACATTCAAAGCTTCGACACCAGGATACTTTTCACGCCATTGGGGCATGCTTGTGCGAATGTGTTCTTGAATATCTTGTGCCAACTCTTGAAATACAGTTGATGTTGTTCGCCCACAGCCAGGACAAGCGGCCACAATAGGTACAAAGCTTCGAAAACCCATGGTTTGCAACAGTTCTTGCGATACCTGGACTTCACGCGTACGATCTCCCCCAGGTTCTGGGGTAAGCGAAATGCGTATCGTATCACCAATACCTTGCTGTAATAATATGCCCATTGACGCTGAGGAGGCAACAATACCCTTTGTACCCATACCAGCTTCAGTTAAGCCCAAGTGTAATGCATAATCGCAGCGCGCTGCCAGATCCACGTAAACTGAAATTAAATCCTGAACTTGTGAGACCTTAGCAGATAATATGATTTTATCGCGTCCCAATCCGAGCTCTTCAGCCCGAGCCGCCGAATGTAACCCTGATTGACAAATTGCTTCTCGAACCACTTGCTCTGCGGTAAGGGGCGACCCTTTTTGCTGGTTCTCATCCATTAAATGGGTGAGCAGTTCTTGATCTAGTGAGCCCCAGTTAACACCGATGCGAACCGGTTTATTGTATCGGATTGCCGTTTCGATAATCTGCGAATATTGCTGGTCTTTTTTCTTTTTAAAGCCAACATTACCAGGATTAATACGATATTTATCGAGTGCTTCGGCACAAGCGGGATGATCTGCAAGCAGTTTGTGCCCAATATAATGAAAATCCCCAATTAATGGAACTTCAACGCCAATACGCTGCAAACGCTCTTTAATTTTGGGAACAGCCGCCGCGGCTTCATCTTTATCTACTGTAATGCGTACCAATTCCGAACCTGAACGCGCTAAAGCTGAAACTTGCGCAACAGTTTTGTCAATGTCCGCTGTATCTGTATTTGTCATGGATTGCACAACAATAGGGGCACCGCCTCCTACCATTATGCCGCCGACATCAACACCAACGGATTGGCGACGTGGAAATGGAGCTGAAATGAAGTTTAGCGCGTTCTCTGTCATATGGGATCCAAGGAACAAAATACGGGATAATTAGAGCAAGTGAAGCAACATTACCGCTATGTCAATGTATTATACGACACCTGCTGTTTTTAAAAGTGCTTTTGAGCGAGAGTTTCCAACAATGATACCCTTCAACAATTCAGCTCTAGATTTTACAGAGCCCAGCCAAATTGGCTCTACATCCCCTTCATTCTAATACATTGGTATAGCACCCAGAAGATTATTAGGAATTCAAGCCTTTTTCATTTTGTGCTATGCAGCATATTATTAGTCTGGCGAGCACTTGGGTTACAGCTCATTAACACAAAATATTTGAAGGTAATAAGATGCATAACTTAAAAGGTAAATCAGCGGTTATCACTGGCTCGACTTCTGGTATTGGCCTTGCCTATGCACAACACCTGGCTCAAAATGGTGTTAATCTAATGCTTAACGGGTTCGGCAGCCTCGAAGAGATTGAAAAAAATCGCAAATCCCTTGCAGATCAGTATGGCATTACATGCCTTTACTCACCTGCCGATATGACCAAGCCAAATGAAATTTCTAAGATGATGGCCCAGGCAATTGATGAGTTCGGTGCTATAGACATTCTTATAAATAACGCTGGTATACAGCACGTTGAAGCAATCGAAAATTTTCCCGTAGAGAAATGGGATAGCATTATTGCAATTAACTTAAGCTCCAGCTTTCACACTATTCGTCATGCAGTACCATCGATGAAAGAACAAGGCTGGGGCCGGATTATCAATACAGCTTCTGCGCATGCACTGGTGGCCTCACCATTCAAGTCTGCTTATGTTGCAGCAAAACATGGTATTGCGGGTCTAACCAAAACAGTTGCGCTTGAGCTTGCGCAAGATAACATCACTGTCAATGCAATTTGCCCGGGCTATGTTTGGACACCACTCGTTGAGAAACAAATTCCAGATACTATGAAGGCGCGAGGTCTGACTGAAGAGCAAGTCAAAAAAGATGTTCTGTTAGCTGCTCAACCAACGAAGGAATTCGTGACAGTGGACCAGGTTGCACAACTTGCAATGTTTTTATGCTCTGATGCAGCAGCATCCATTACCGGTTCTGTGATGCCAATGGATGGTGGTTGGACAGCCCAGTAACAATCCTCTTGTTTAGGAGCCCCGCTTGCAGCAAAATTTTCCTAAAAAAATCAGCCTTGCATTGCAAGGGGGCGGTGCCCATGGCGCATTCACTTGGGGAGCTTTGGACTGGTTATTAGAACATGATGAACTTCAAATAGAGGCCATCTCCGGCACCAGCGCAGGTGCCATGAATGCAGTTGCGTTAATCGACGGTTTTGCAAAAAACGGTTCTCAAGGTGCCCGCGAAAGCCTAAGTAATCTATGGCACGCGATTAGCGAATTAGGAAAAAGTAGCCCCTTCCAACGTACATTTTATGATATGTTAACTGGCAACTGGAGCTTGGAAAATTCTCCAGTGTATTCATCTTATGACCTGCTCACACGTATCTGGTCTCCCTATCAACTTAACCCGCTAGATATAAATCCGCTGCGCGATCTTCTCGCTAAAATTATTGATTTCGATAGAGTTAAAAATTTTAGTACTATCGATATTCATATAGCTGCAACCAATATTCGCAGTGGAAAGATAAAAGTCTTCAAAAACCAGGAAATTTCTCTTGAGACCTTAATGGCTTCCTGTTGCTTGCCACAAGTATTCAAAGCAGTTGAAATTGGAGGCGAAGCATATTGGGATGGTGGATACATGGGGAACCCGCCGCTTTTCCCTTTATACTCAAATGGTGGTAAGAAAGACATTCTTCTTATTCAAATAAATCCCGTCAAACATGACGATATACCCAAAACGGCTTTTGAAATTGGCGAGAGATTGAATGAAATAACTTTCAACTCAACACTTCTGCGTGAACTACGTGCCATTCATTTCGTCACACGCCTGCTCGACGAAGGCAAGCTCTCGCATGATGAATATACGCAGGTCTACATGCACCGCATTGAAGCGTCAACAGAATTAAGTAGTTTTGGCGCTTCTTCCAAACTCAACCCACAATGGGAATTTATTGAAAAACTATTCAAAATAGGTCGTGATACCGCTGAGAGTTGGTATCAAGGTCACTCTAAAAGCATAGGCAATCATAGCTCACTCGATTTAAAGTCTGAATTCGAGTAACTAAAACACTCTACAGGCAGATATCATTGTACATGGGTGATACTGAAACAAGAAATGAGCCGTATTAACGGGTAATTTCAATATGAGTATTTTGGTGCCCAACAGTTTTAATAAGCCAATATAGCTTCTCTGCATCTCTTGGATCAAGGCGAATACATCCATGCGAGGCAGGGCGACCTAGTGCCTTAATCGCATCTGTACCATGAATGGCATAACCGCCATGAAAGAAAACCGAATAAGGCATGGGCGAGCCATGGTATTTTTTTGAATAGTATTCCCGATGCATGCGAAAAGGTTTAAAATTTCCAATAGGAGTACGATATCCGCGCCGTGCTGTTGATACCAACCAAAAGTACTTGGTTTCACCATTTACAAAAACATGCATGGTCTGATCTGAGATATCCACCCGTGCAACCAACCGATTGGCTTCTGCGTTCGATACCAATAAAGGGCATAGCATTACACTAGCGACGATACTCTTGAGCCACCAACACACAGACCAGACTCCCTATTTGAAAGAGAATCATAGCTTTTCACTAGAGGTATTGGCTAGGCTGGTATATTATTAAGAATAATCGAAAGTAATTAAGAACGTTCAACTATTACAAAACAAACCATAAAAAACAAAACTAAATATATGGGAACCAGCTCTGACCAGCCCCCATAAGACAATCACATGCTTACTGATCGAAGACATTGAAGTCAAAACGATAGGTCGCGCCAACGCCAACTTTAAACATGTCGTCATTCTCGCTAACAGGGCTATCTTTAGCATCTCCTAAAAGACGGTCGTAGCCAACTTGAAGGTGCCAAGACATGTCATTTGTCATGTGGTAACTTGCGCGCCCCACCAAACCGACACTCTTAAAGCCTGCGTCAGCATCAAAACCTGCACTAGTATCAGTACCTAGCGTATTAAAATAAGTACTCATGTACTCCGAGTCCGCATAATCCACACGAGGCCCAATACTCAGCGTTAAGTCCTCACGAACATCACCAACAATATCAATACCGGCTCGCCCGACCCAACCTGTATGGCCGTTAAAGCCTTTCCTAAATTCTGTAAATGCTCTAAACCAACCACTGCGGAATCCAGTCCCTAAACCGATCTCACCGGCCCAATTCACCTTCCTGGTATTTGCCAGCGAGTCATCATCACTTGGCTTACGACCGTCTATGAAGTTGAATGAAGGATACAGAAAAAAAGTATTCAGCTCATCCCCGTCATCATCTATTTGCCCGAAAATGGGCAGATACATGCGACTAATCCCCAATAAAGGATCGACGGTGAAGTCATAGTCACTCGCCCCATCGTACTTAGGATTGGCAAAAACAGCGACACCTACGTCAATTACATATTGCTTTTCTTTTTGCTGATCGGACATCTCACGCGTTAGGAAATCATCATTTGCGCTTGCAGAAGGGGGAAGAATAAAAAAAGCACCTAGAGCAATAAGCGCCAGTTCTTTTTTGAAATAATAACTCATGTTTTTATCCTTTAATGAGCTAATATGACACTTATGTTACATTTGCCATGGCCTTCAAAAGATATTTATTTTGGAAGACACTGCTTTATTAGTTTATATTCGGCATTCACAAGTAAAAGACTCACATATAACATAAGAACAATGTAGTAAGTAAATAATGACTGTCAAGTCAATTAAAAAAATCAAAGGAAAATCTATAGCTAACACCTGTCGATACGTAAACAGTGTCTCGTGAGACAACAACAGGACTTTTAGCAGCGTCATTAGCAAACCGCTTCCACTCAGCTTGCAACTGTAATGTGTAATGCTCTGATAATGCGTAGCTTGCAGATGCGGAAAGACCATAACTCCCTAACCCGGCATCTGCATTAAAACTAGTTAGCGAACCTCGACTAGCCTCTTCATCGCTGACAGAAAAGTATGTATCAATATATTCATTATTATAAAAATCGGCTCGAGGTCCGACACGCAAAGCTAAGTGCTCATTGAGCCAATAGGTATAATCCCCGCCAATTCGAAATACAGTGCCATAATGGCCAACGGCACCCTTTTTAAATTGACCAAAAACATTCCAGCCTAACCAATTATAGCCTACACCAAGTCCGAGCTCACCAGCCCAGTCGATACTTCGCAATCCTTCCAGTCGTGGAATGTCGTCAGCCTTACGTGCGCCCTCAGAACCAAATACAGGAAAGAAATACAAACCATCACTGCGATCTTCTCGAACTTGTCCAAGGTAGGGTATATAATAGCGGCCAAATGTTCCTAATAGGAATGGCTGTATAGCTGTTTGGTTTGCTCCTGGGTATTTCTTTTTACCCAATGCCCCAAGACCTAAATCTATAACATATTGAAATTGTTTTTGCTCTTTCGTTAATGGCTGCATAATTGAAAAGTCATCTGCATATGAAAACGAAGCGGGAGAAACCCAGAGGACTATGAGAGTTATTGGGTAGATGCTTTTTATATTTATCATTACCCTTATCCCTTGAACAAAAACTACACATTCTTCATCAAATTACATGTACACCTATTAGGTGTTGTAGCATGCTCAATACCTATCCTATTGTCGAAGAAAGAGAAATAGCTTGAGAATGCCTAGGTAAAACTGCCAATATGTATTTTTGTAGTACTAACAAGGACTGAAGCTGCATGTTTTTAAGCGTTTTCGATATCTTCAAAATAGGTATTGGCCCTTCATCGTCACACACAATGGGTCCAATGAATGCCGCTTATAGCTTCATCGAAGAGCTCGAAGAAGGCTCCCATAAATGGCCTGGTTCTAAGGCCCCTGAGTCCATCGTTGTGACGCTTTTTGGCTCTCTTGCTTGGACTGGAAAAGGACACGCAACGGACAAGGCCATAATGCTTGGGCTTCTTGGCAAAACCCCTCAAAATATCGATCCGGATAAAACGCCAACACTTCTTGCCAGCTTAATGGAAAACAAGAGGATTAAGCTGCCAAATCTGCCAGAACTCACTTTTGACCCAGTTCACCATATAATTTTCGACTACGAAACCAAAATGCCCGGCCATGCAAATGCGTTAAAGATAGAGGCATTTGATGGTGATGGTAATCTGCACTTGCAGCAAATTTATTATTCTGTAGGCGGCGGCTTCATATTAACCCAAGAGCAGTTAGATGCGCAGCAAAAAGGTACTTCACCACTTGTCGCCACGCAAAAAAAAGAAAAGCCAAAACCATATCCATTTGCCGACGCTGCCCAAATGCTAGAAATGGGACAAACTTCCGGTAAAACAATTGCACAAATGAAGCTGGCAAATGAACTAGTCACACAAGACCCTGTAGAATTCGAAGAGAGGTTATGGCAGGTTTGGCAAGTTATGCATGCTTCCATCAAGCGCGGTTTAAACAGTACTGGTACTTTACCAGGAGGGCTTCGTGTCCAGCGCCGCGCAGCTCAAATCAAACAGCAGCTAGATGATGAACGCGGCACCAACATGGCCATGCCACACGTAAGCAACGACTGGCTTTCTGTCTATGCTATGGCAGTAAATGAAGAAAATGCTGCAGGCGGGCAAGTTGTCACCGCTCCAACGAACGGTGCCGCAGGGGTTATTCCTGCAACAATCAAGTATTACCGAGACCATTGTCCGGGCAGTACGGATGAGGGTATAAAAACCTTTTTACTTACAGCCGCCGCCATAGGTGGCCTGATAAAAACAAATGCTTCCATCTCTGGTGCTGAAGTCGGATGTCAAGGAGAAGTCGGTTCAGCTGCTGCTATGGCCGCTGCAGGTCTTTGCGCTGCATTGGGCGGCACCAACGAGCAAATTGAAAACGCTGCCGAAATCGCACTAGAGCATCACCTGGGTATGACATGCGATCCTGTAAAAGGGTTGGTCCAGGTGCCTTGTATCGAGCGCAACGGCCTTGGGGCTATTAAAGCCGTTTCTGCAGCCTCTTTAGCTCTTCGTGGCAATGGCTTTCATTTTATGCCGCTAGATAATTGCATAGAAGCTATGCGGCAAACTGGCGAGGAAATGAGCGAGAAATATAAAGAAACCAGCCAAGGTGGGTTAGCAGTCAACCACCCTGAATGTTAGCAGTAATTGCTTACTAATCACGTGTACCAACCAACATTTCTCGTTTTCGACCAAAGCCCTTAAGGCGGCGCACTGTAAAGCCCACATCTTGCAAGTTGCGCCGTACCCAGCCTGCAGCTGTATATGTGGCAAAGCTACCGCCTTGTTTTGTTTTGCAAAAAACCGCCTCCATTAACGCATGCTCCCAAAGGGCCTTGTTCTGCGATGGGTTAAAGCCATCCAGATACCATGCATCAACGCTTTCAGCGCATGTGGGCAGCAAATCATTTGCATCACCCACAGCCAGCTTCAACGTAACGCCCTGTACATCGTAGCTATTCCAACCATCCTTTGGCGGCCAACAAGTCAACAAATCGTCAAGATAGGGCTGAAACTCGGGCCATGATTTAAGTGCTTGCTGCATATCCTGCGCTGATAATGGATACAGCTCATAGCTTATAAATGTTAATGGGCAGCGATGCTCATGAGGCGTTTTGAGCCAAGCGTCCAATGTAACAAAAAAATTCAGACCTGTGCCAAAGCCAAGCTCACCGATCACAAAAGCTTCAGTACCTAAAAACCGCTCTGTAAGCTTATTTCCCGCTAAAAACACATAGCTGGTTTCATCTCTACCACCTGCCCGAGAAAAATAAGTATCATTAAACTGCGATGAAAAGGGAACATTTCCCTCTTCCCATTCCAATTTTGGCGCATCTGCCATAACGTAGCCCTTAAACAAGAAACATAAGCTCCAATTGGGACTTATAATAAGTTCAGGGTTGAAAAGAAATGAAATCCTACGACATTGCTATTGTTGGCGGCGGTATATTTGGCCTCTCCATTGCGCGCGAATGTGTCCAGTACGGGCTAAAAACCATTCTCATTGAAAAAAATCGCGTGGCATCGGGTGCCAGCAATGGGTTGGTTGGTGCATTGATGCCGCATGTCCCCACCAGATGGAATGATAAAAAGCAATTCCAGTTCGATGCCTTAAACGAGCTTTCTGCTTTAGCCGAGCAGTTGAAGGAGGCGACTGGCCTTAGTTTGGGTTATGCTCGCACAGGTCGGCTGATGCCATTGTATACCCAAGATAAATATGAATACGCACTTGAACGCGAGAAGGAAAGCAAAGACCGCTGGCATACCGAAACGACAGGCTTTTCGTTTAAGGTCTTGAAAGAATCTCCTTTCGGCAATTGGCTAACCCCGGAATCTGCCCCACTCGGCTTTGTGTTTGATAACTTTGCCGCCCGCGCAAACCCTAGGGCTTACTGTACAGCCCTAAAAACCTACCTTTTAGACAAAATAACCATTCTAGAAGGTACAGAATTCAATAGCTTTGATGAGAAAAATGGCCGCGTCATCCTACAAAATGGTGAAAGTATTTCCGCAAAAAAAGTAGTTATCTCCGCGGGCTATGAGGGGTTTGACCTCATCAGCAATATTACAGAGCAAACAATTGGCACTGGCGTGAAAGGGCAATCTTTACTCCTTGAGCTTGACCTTCCTGCAAATCTACCAGTTATTTATGATGACGGTATCTATGTCATTGCGCACGAGAACGGTCGGGTTGCTCTCGGTTCTACCTCAGAAAATGATTGGCAAGACAAAGACCCTCACGATGCAGATTTAAATGCCATCTTAGCCAAAGCATTAGTGTTTTGCCCGCAGTTAAAAGGCGCACGAGTAATTGATACTTGGGCAGGAATACGACCAAAATGTAAAATGCGCGACCCGATTGTAGGCACCATACCGGGCCATGAAGATATTTATGTTGCAACTGGTGGGTTTAAAATATCCTATGGCATAGCGCATCGCATCGCTGCTGCATTACTTGAAGAAATAACCATGCAAACGCAGCGGCAAATAATGGTTCCCGCAAGTTTTCGCCCCGAAAGTCACTTCAAGCAAGTTACGTAGTTTAAAACCAAATCATAAACCAACAAATGTTAGGGTAAAACACTTGAAGATGACAGCTGCCACGGTTACATGAAAATAGCCTAGCGTGCGGCACTCACCAGATCTGCACCACTTTAAATGGCACATTGCCTCATTCTAGGAGATAAGATTAAAAATGCGCTCAGTACTCGATATAATCATGATAATTCTAAACCTATATTATTGGGTTGTTATTGCAAATGTCATCTTTTCTTGGCTCTACGCATTCAATGTAATCAATTCACGCAACCAGTTTGTTGCTAGCATTGGTCAAGCGCTTTACGCACTAACAGAGCCATTTTTAAAGCCTATTCGCCGCGTGGTGCCGAGCATAGGTGGCCTTGATCTATCTCCACTTATCTTGCTTCTTGGTGTTATATTTATTCAAAGCGTGATTAGCAGATACCTCTATCAAATTGTTTGGTAAGATTTGTGAATTAACGCATCCATGACATCAATTGAGCGGCCATGGCAGGTAACGTCCTCAGGCTTAAAACTCACGGTCCGCCTGACACCAAAAGCATCGAAAGATCAGATCGAGTCCATCGGCTTTCAAGCCGATGGAAAAGCTTTTATTCAAGCAAGAGTACGAGCTCTACCGGAAAAGAATGCGGCCAACAAAGCCCTCGTCATTGTGCTTGCTAAAAAATTGGGCCTCAGCAAATCGGCAATCGAAATAACTTCAGGCGCAACGTCGTGCCTAAAAACAATCTCCATCACGTGCAATACGCACACAGCCCGGGATGTACTGCAACAACTCGAAGCACTTTAGTCTTCCAGTTTTCGCGCCTCTTCTTCCAGCATAATCGGAATTCCCCTGCGAATTGGGTAAGCCAGTTTCGCAGCTCTAGAGATTAGCTCTTTCTTTTCAGTATCATATTCAAGCGTTGTTTTACTCACAGGGCAAACAAGAAGTTCTAAGAGCTTTCTGTCCAGCTCACCATTTGTTTCATCAACCATTGTTTTATCCCGGTATTTAATATTCGGTTATAAAAGCCAAAGTGAATCAAGCTTACTGTAAGGTTGTACCACCAGCCTCTTGCGCCAATTCAACTTCGGTAAGAGCAATAAGCGTTTCAGCGCGAATACTCAAAGTTTCAGCTTCCAATAGCGCTTGCTTTTCTTTTGATCCATAAGGGCTCATTATGGATAGCGCATTAACAAGTGTTTCAACTGAAGCATCTTTAACTCCGCTCCAGTCTACTTCCAGCTCATTCAACAATACATACTTCTTCAGTGTTTCAATAAGCGTACTGCGATCAACTTCGCCCTCGCCAACACCGGGTGTCAGATCGTCTTTAAAACGGCTCACATCAATGGCAGCCCGACGAAAAGAAGACCGCTCTTCCAGCTCTCCTTTAATATCAAACCGACAAATGCCACTCAACGTAATCAGGTAACGCCCGTCACCACTTTCCTGTAAAGCTGTAATCCGCCCAAGACCTCCCACTTTACAAAGCGGGGGCCGCTTATTTGCTTCCCCCTCTTGAACAGTAAAATCAGGCTGGACAATACCAATAACCCTGTCAGTGCGCAGTGCCGTATCAATCATTGCCACATAACGAGGTTCAAAGATATTCAACGGCATGTGCGAGCGCGGTAAAAGTAGTGCCTGCTTCAAGGGAAACAGGGGGACAACTTTTGGCACGTCATCAATGTTCAGGTATTGCGCATTCCCAACAGTGTTATTGGTCAAGTTTATTTCTCCAATACTGCCTTACAGGTCAGTTATTCCTATGCAAATAATAGGGCAGATAGCTTACGCCGCCCATAGACAGAAGCAGAATCTTTAAAGCCCCACGCCTCAAAGAACTGTAACAACTGCTTTTTACAAGCTTCTTCGTTCCATTCTCTATCCACGCGCAAGCTTTCAATAAGCTGGTCCACAGCCTCTTGTTTTTTGCCTTTGGCATTCAAACCCACTGCGAGCTCGAACCGCGCTTGATGGTCTGCAGGATTTGCTTCAATACGAGCGATTAATGCACCAAGATCACCAAGATCTTCAGCCAGCTGGGCCAACTCAAGTGCAGCGACTGCTGCCACATAAGCTTGCTCGCTTTTCGCCTTTTCTTCCACGGCTTCTAACAGCTGTGCCGCACCGTCCAAATTACCTGTTGCGATATAACATTGGGCAAGGCCAGATAAAGCCACAACATGACCAGCTTCTTGTCCCAATACATTCGCATAGAGCTGTGCAGCTTGGCTGTATTGTCCGGCCTCACGGGCTTGCTCGGCAGCTTCCAGGTATTGCTCAGTATCGGAAGGTCCAACAGCAATGCCATGCTTTTCAATCAAAGCCTTAATCTGGCTTTCCGGTTGCGCCCCCATGAAGCCGTCCACGGGCTGCCCGTTTTTGAAAACCACCACGGCTGGTATGGATTGAACGCCCATTTGCCCAGCAATTTCAGGGTAGTCCTCAATATTCATTTTCACCAGTTTAACGGCCCCGCGAGCCTCTTGTACAACCTTTTCAATCACAGGGCCCAGCTGCTTACAAGGTTGGCACCAAGGTGCCCAAAAATCTACTAAAACTGGTTGTTGGCTTGAAGCTTCAATAACATCGCTCATGAAGCTTTGCGTTGTCGTGTCCTTGATTAACTCGCTTGCCGCCGGTTGACTTGCATTGGACGTTGTTGGTGCTGCTGTTGCTGTTGAATAGCCTGCACCCATACCACCAGCGAGGCGTCCACCTACTGAGAATCCAGATCCGCTCATCCGTTCATGACCTCTTGTTTACGGCACCAGTCGGTACCTAATGCCTATAAATCCATAAGTGACCACAGGGCCGCAGGACTTTAATTACAACTTACCTTGCTCTCAAGGCAAAACACTATGATAATCCGATAGATATAATTCAGCGATACCATCAATCAAGATAGCCTAGTCCACTTGATTATCAATTGCTTGCTGTGATACCGCCAGCACTTGAAGCTGATGTCCACACAAGCCGATGAATTTTAGAAGATCTTCTCTTGATATGCTTGTTGTTGCTGTGTTCTCCAGAGGATGGAAATTCAGCACGTCATATTTCATTAACTCACTATCAAGAATAACATTCACTTTGCTATCAATACGATCATTTATAAGCGCAAATGGTGTCACCGAACCTGGCATTACACCCAACACCTCTTGCAATTGCTCAGCACGTCCAAAGGATACTCTGCCATTTGCTCCCATGTGTCGCCAAATTTGCTTTAAATCGATAACAGCATCATGCAGCGCGACCAATAAATATAAATTACTTTTCTTGTCTTTAAGAAAGAGATTTTTGGCATGTCCACCAGCCACACGTGCATAAACATCACCTGCATCACTCACAGTATGCATGGGATGGTGATCAAGTGTTTGCGTTTTTATATTATTCTCGTCAAAAAAACGCATCAAATCTTCTCTGGAAACTGCCACGCGCACCTCTTGAACTAATTTTTCATTCTATAATTTACATTCTGCCATATGAACCAATGATTAGGTCTTAGCCGCGATGCTATGATCAATCAACTATGCCTCTAAAGCACTCGAAGTTCTGATATTTTGGCTTTACACCAACTATGTCACTGTTAATATCCTGCTTTCTTCATATTTTCTCAAAACAAGTGTTTTTGGCTGAATTCTGCCATTTCAACAAGAGTTATCAAGATATAAATCCACAGTTTGAACATTTCTTTCTTAGAAAATGAAATTTTCATATTGCAATCAGCCCAAGCTTTTGCCATATAACGCCCACCTCACCGGCGGGGCACACAAGCCAAGCCGAAAACATCAAGCGGGCGTAGCTCAGGGGTAGAGCATAACCTTGCCAAGGTTAGGGTCGTGAGTTCGAATCTCATCGCCCGCTCCATTCTCTTAAGAATGGTTGATGTAATAAATGTTTTGGTAATGCGGGCGTAGCTCAGGGGTAGAGCATAACCTTGCCAAGGTTAGGGTCGTGAGTTCGAATCTCATCGCCCGCTCCAAAACACTCTATTATCCTTAAAATGAATAGAACGCTAATGGCATTAGAAGCTAGTTCACCTTGCCCATGTGGCACAAAGCGTCCGTATAGCCATTGCTGCGCCCCGCTTCATGCCAGTGAAAAACAAGCCGAAACAGCCGAACAGCTTATGCGGGCTCGTTATTGCGCTTATACCCAACACAACATCGATTTTATCATTGAGACCACATGGCCCGCCCAACGAAAAAAGCTGGATCACACTGAGCTATTGGTCTGGGCACAATCCACCAACTGGCTTTCCCTAGAAGTTATTGAATGCACAGGAGGCACAGCAGAAGCAACACAGGGCACCGTGTTGTTCAATGCAAAATATCTCCAAAACGGCCGATTAGAAACGCATCGCGAACTAAGCCTTTTCAAACGCAAAAGTGGCCAATGGTACTTTGTAAAACCACTTCCTGAAAAACCCACCCCCAAAAAATAATATTTTGGGCTTGAAGCTATAGCCACTAGAGGGATTAAGAACAATGCAGTCCATTTAAAAGGTCTGCATTATGACAGCGGAAAGCAAAAAGACATCCTGCGGCTGTAGCGCGCATTTGGCAAAGCCAGATATAAACCCGAATAGCTCTAACGATACGCCGCAGCACCAATCACAAAGAGATGACTGTTGCTCCTCCCAGCATAACCACCACGCACACACACCAACCAAAACTGGCTGTGGCTGTGGTTCCGCAAACAGCGAAGAACCATCCCTCGCCAAAGATTTTAAGCAAGACCGCAGTTTTCGTGTTGAGGGCTTATGTTGTGCCGAAGAAGTGGCCATTCTAAAGCGTGTACTCGGCCCATTGTTAGGCTCAACCAATTACCTCGCCTTCGACTTGTTAAACACAAAGATGCTGCTATCAACCGAAGCGCGCCACATCAGTAATGAAGCCATTATCACCGCCGTTAATGCTACTGGTATGAAAGCAACCATATTCAACAAGCAAGATGCCCAAGCAGCACAGCGCAAACAACACCAGCAACTACTTTATTGGACAACAGCCAGTGGTGTGAGCTGGCTTTTGGCAATCATTACTTGGCTTAGCCTTCATTTCGGCACTGGCGGGTTTTCTAATGGCTTAACAACAACGCTGACCGCTTGCCTCGATATCCTTTATCTGGTCACCATCATCAGTGGTGGGCGCTTTGTAGCTCCTAAAGCGCTATATGCAGCAAAAACACTCCGGCCAGATATGAACCTGCTCATGGCTATTGCCGTGTTTGGTGCTCTCTATATCGGCGAATGGTTTGAAGGTGCGACAGTTGCGTTTTTATTCTCGCTTTCCTTATATCTGGAGAGCTGGAGTGTAGGCCGGGCCCGCAAAGCTGTTGAGGCCCTTCTCAATATTGCCCCCTCAACGGCTCGCAAGCGTCTACCAAATGGCACTGAGCAAGAAGTACCCGTTGAGCAAATAGAACCGGATGATACCTTCATAGTACGTGCAGGTGATAAAGTGCCGCTTGATGGCATCGTTGAAGAGGGCCTAACCACAATCAATCAGGCGCCAATAACCGGAGAAAGTTTGCCTATTGCTAAAGATATTGGCGACGAGGTCTTTGCAGGTACTTTAAATTGCGATGGTACCATCTCGGTTCGCTGCACCAAACCGGCAGGCAACACATTACTGGCAAGAATTACCCAGCTGGTAAATGAGGCCCAAAGTCGCCGCGCTGCCTCTGAGCAGTGGGTGGAAGAATTTGCCAGAATTTACACCCCCGCTGTTATGATATTGGCTCTACTCGTTTTCCTTATCCCGCCTCTTGCCTTTCAGGCCAGCTGGAACGATTGGTTTTACCGTGCCTTGGTTTTACTGGTTATCTCTTGCCCCTGCGCTCTTGTCATATCAACGCCTGTAAGCATTGTAGCCGGCCTTGCAACCGCCGCCAGAAATGGTGTCCTGATCAAAGGAGGCGTTTTTCTGGAATTGCCCGCTAAGCTCAACGCCCTTGCCTTTGATAAAACCGGCACCATCACGAGCGGCAAGCCAGCAGTTACGAACATATCCAGCTTCTCAAGCTTAAGTGAAAATGAACTTTTAGCACTCGCTGCAGCATTAGAAAGTCACAGCTCCCACCCTTTGGCCAATGCTATTATTGAGGCGACCCAGCAAAAAAACATTAGTTTCAAGTCCGCCAGCAATACGCAAACCTTTGCAGGCTTGGGATTAAGGGCAGAACTAGGCGATACACCATACTGGCTAGGGTCACCACGCTTTGCAACGGAGCAGGGTTTTATGACCCCGCAGCTCACAACGCAGATACAAAATATTGAAGCAATTGGCCAAACAGCAGTTATTCTTGGTAACGAAACACAGGTTCTTGGCTTTATTGCACTGGCAGATCAACTGCGACCTGGCACCAAAGAGCTTATCAAAGAACTCCACAATGCTGGCATTTCCAAACTCGTCATGCTCACAGGTGATAATGAAAGCACCGCGAGGCAAATTGCGCAGCAAGTCGGCATTGATCAAGTCAAAGCCAATTTACTGCCGGAAGATAAATTGCAAGCTGTTACCAAGCTCGCTCAGGACAATCAATATGTCGCAATGGTTGGCGACGGTATTAACGATGCCCCAGCCATGGCTCAAGCGACTGTCAGTGTCGCCATGGGAGCAATTGGTTCTGACGTAGCTATCGAAACGGCTGATATCGCATTAATGAATGATGATTTAAGTAAACTTCCATGGCTCATAAACCATTCAAAACGCACTATACAAATCATTAAGCAAAACATCACAATTGCTTTCATTATTAAGGCAACACTGGTGGTGCTCACCGCAATGGGCCTTTCCAGCTTGTGGGCAGCAATTTTGGGTGATGTCGGAGCAACCCTGCTTGTAGTAGCCAACGCTATGAGACTATTGAAGAATACAAAGGCGCAATAAGGTTTTGGGCTGCACTTCTGGTAGGTGCAGCCATAAGCACACTACACAAGAAACACTGTTTGTTGTGCAGTAGTTATATTTTTGCGCCGTGTGGCCCCCATAATCAAAAACAAATCAATGAGCCACCAAAAACCTAATCCGCCACAAGTAATAAGCTTTAAAATCCCCGAGCCAATCTGGCCAAGGTAAAAGCGGTCAACGCCAAACATTCCCAAAAAGAAACTCAACCCCAACGCTAGAAGCGGGCTTCGCTCTTGGTCAATGAAGAGCCGGTCAAATGTTTCCTGCTGCTGTGCTTGCAGCCGGTCACGCATACTTTCAATAATATTCAAATAGGTTATCCGGTTCATAAAAAACCTCCAGTAACGGTATAATCACCTATTATTTCAAATAAAGTTCCTGTCATTAAAGGTAGTCACTAATTGTTAGATGGTTTTTTTCTCACAATCTTCAAGTAAAAAGACCTTTTTTTGCTCTTTAGGGTGAGACCGTCTGCCACATTGTAGTGTTTATAAAGTAAGAGCAACCTAATCCTCTAGGAAAAAACTGGAGATTAACATGACAAATACAATTAATATGAAAGTAATAGGTTGTTTAACTGCAAATAATAATGGATTTGCAATCAAAATTAATGATGAATATAAAGAAGCTTTACTCGGATTAAATAAGTATAGCCATTTACATGTTGTATGGGTTGCGAATGAGGCGGATAATAAATACCTCATTTGTAAAAAACCCTATACTAAATCAACAGAGGACTATGGAGTTTTTGCTAGCAGGTCCCCACTACGGCCAAACCCCATATGCATCTCTATCGCGCAAATTATCGATGTCGATATGGCTGAGGGGCGTATCACCGTACCTTATATCGATTGCTTTGATGGCACAAAGATCATTGATATTAAGCCCTACAACCCTTCATCAGATCTCGTTGAAGAGGCAAGGGTTCCAGAACAACTCTCACATTGGCCAAAATCCTACGAAGCCTCAGGTGAGTTTGATTGGTCTAACGAGTTCACCTACTAACGCTCAAAGATAAGTAAATAGAAAAGAGGATTTAGGCAACGCCAAGCCTAAATCCTCTCCCCCAAAATAAGCAATGATTATGAAACATCTTTTCGACCGTGCCAGCAGCCCGATAAGCGTCCCGCAAAAAGCCAATACACAAAGCCCGCAATGAAACCAGCCGACATTGCCACGCTTGTCCCAGGGCGAGGAAAAGCTGCTTGCTGAGCAAACTCCGCGCCCCCTAATGACCATACAATCAACGCAACACCGCCGCCGTAAAGCAAGTGTACCAAAATGCTCTGCCAGCGAAAAACTTCGGCAAAAACAATCATGAGTAGCGCTGGAAAAAAGCTAATCGCCCCGACAAGAGTTGCAGACAACAATCCACCGACAAAAGTCAGGCCATAAGCATATTCTGCATTGCCAGCCCCGCTCACCCAAACAGCACCGTAGCTAAAATAAAGACCTGCGGTAAGCAGTGCGAGCAAGTAACCCAGTATCACTCTTAGGCTCTGCATCAACAACTTCATTCCATCCATAAAAAACTCCAAGCTGTTGCTTCCAATTTCTGCTTATCTACTCTCTATAGCTGGGGTGTGCATACTGTAAATACAAATAAAAATCCCCCCGCAACCAACGCTGCGAGGGGATAGTTTTAAAACGCTAACAGTTATCCGCGAGCAACAACAGACTTCACTTCACCTGCAAGCTGATCAGCTATTGGACCAACAATCACTTGCACGGCACCAGCAGCTGGCTTGATAACACCATGTGCACCAAGTGCTTTCAATGCAGGCTCATTGATGTTTTTGTCATCAACAACAGTGAGACGCAGACGTGTTGCACAAGCATCAACAGTAGAGATGTTTGCAGAACCACCCAGTGCGCTCACATAACCTTCTGCACGGCTACCTGCAGCTGCTGCAGGAGCTGCTGCGGCAACACCACTTGCTGTAGGAGCGGTAGAAATGGATTCAGCAGCTGTTTCACGGCCCATTGTCTTCAGATCAAATGCTTTGATAAAGAAGATGAACAGGAAGTAGTAGATGACGAAGAATACAGCACCTACTGGCAGCAGCATAATTGGGTTCGTTGCCAGTTTGTAGTTCAATACATAGTCAAACAGACCTGCAGAGAAGCCGAAGCCGAGCTTCACGTTCAGCATATCCATAACAACCAGCGCAACACCGGTCAAAATAGCATGCAGCGCATAAAGTGCTGGCGCAAGGAACATGAACGCAAATTCAATTGGCTCAGTAATACCGGTCAAGAATGATGTCAAAGCCATAGAGAACAACACACCACCAACTGCGGCGCGGTTTTCTGGTTTTGCCATTTGGTACATAGCCAAACATGCGGCAGGAAGACCGAACATCATTACTGGGAAGAAACCAGCCATGTAAGCACCGGCAGTTGGGTCACCAGCAAAGAAGCGGCTCAGATCACCAGTAGAAACGACACCAGCTGCATCTGTGTAACTGCCCATCAAGAACCAGATAATGTTATTCACGATGTGGTGCAGACCAGTGACGATCAACAGACGGTTCAGTGTACCGTAGAGGAACAGACCAAACTCACCCATATGGGTGATACCTTCAGTCAAGCCAGTCAAACCGGCATCAAAGATTGGCCAGCCGTAACCAAATAACACAGCCACAATCAACGCAGCAAAACCAGTAATAATTGGCACAAAACGGCGACCGCCAAAGAAGGCCAAGAAGTCTGGTAATTTAATGTCTGCAAAGCGGTTGTAAAGCCAACCAGCTGTCAGGCCCATAACGATACCAACCGGGATCGCAATACGGCCAGGCATTTTCGCAGCCAAGTCCGGCTCAAGCCCTGCCAATACAACGGCACCTTTTTGCGCCACAAAGAAGCCAACCAGGCCAGCAAGGCCAGCAGCGCCGTGGTTTTCACGAGCAAAACCAACAGCAATACCTACAGCAAACAAAAGGCCGAGGTTTTCAAAAATGGCAGCGCCTGCTGCTGCCACGAATGGCAAATCAAGCAAGTCGCCCTGACCAATACGCAGCAGAATAGCTGCAACAGGCAGCACTGCGATTGGCAACATCAAAGTACGTCCAAGTGTTTGAACGCCTGAGAAAGCACTATTAGACATTTATAGTTCCTCCCGGTGGGTGAAAACAATAACTGGAATCTGCGATATGCGCCGTCAGTTTCCTTTAAAAACTTCTGTTTCAAAAACAAGGCGGCGCACTGCCTCTGATGACTCAGCCCTTAATGCAGCTTGTGCTAAGGCCCGACACTCTGCCAGGCTGAGTTTGCGAATGAGCGCCTTAATATCAGCGATCACCGCAGGTGTTGCTGAAAGCTCAGTAACACCTAAACCGATAAGAATAGGAACAGCTGCCAAATCAGAAGCAGCACCACCGCATACCGCCACGGTACGGTTCAAAGGTTTTGCTCCAATAGCAGCTTGTTCAATTAAACGAAGAACCCCAGGGTGCAGTGCATCTGTTTGCGCTGCCAAAGCAGGGTTACAGCGGTCCATGGCAAGGCCATATTGGGTCAAATCATTTGTACCAACAGAGAAGAAAGCAGCTTCTTGTGCTAGTGTTTCTGCAGTAAGCGCCGCAGCCGGCACCTCAACCATCACACCAACTTCAATTGGCACTTCACGCCCAAGCGCTTTACTTTCCTCGCCAATCATTTCTTTAACGCGCCGCAACTCGGCAACACTCGTGACCATAGGTACCATTATTTTGCAGCACCCATAGGGTTTGACACGTAAAATGGCACGTAACTGGGTACGAAATAGATCTTCTTGCTGGAAGGTTGCCCGCACTCCACGAATACCAAGCGCCGGATTTTCTTCAGCAGCAATTGGAAAATAGCTAAGCGGTTTATCACCGCCAGCATCCAGCGTACGAATGATAAGTGGACGCCCCTCTAGGGCATCAGCAATAGCTTGATACTGCGCAAGCTGCTCATCCTCGTTTGGTGCCTGTGCACGGCCAATATACAAGAACTCAGAGCGCAGCAGACCACAACCCTCAGCACCTTCACGCACAGCTACACCAGCATCTTCCACGTGACCGAGGTTTGCAAACACCTCAATTCGTTCACCATCTAAACTATAACAATCAAGGTTCGCAGATTGGCGATTTTCCTCATGTTCTTTGCGGCGCTTATCGACAGCAGCAACACAGCGTGCCAATTCCTCATCATCTGGATTGATGCGCAATTCACCCGCATTACCATCAATGATTAACTTGGCCTCATCGGCAATTCTCGAAGCCTCGCCCCCAACAGCAACAAGTGTCGGTATGCCCATTGATGCTGCCATTATTGCAACATGCGAAGTGGCACCCCCAGCAACCATAACAATACCTGCCAATCGACCAGCAGGCACCATAACCAACTCAGAAGGCAACACCTCATCAGCAACTAGAATGCCACCTTCTGGAAAGCTTTGCAGCACAGAGCGAGGATCATGGCCACTTAACAGCGCAAGCAGTTGTACTTTTATATCTCTTAGGTCTGCCGCTCGTTCTGCCAGTTTTTGTTCTTGTAAACGCGCAAAAACCTGCGCCATATTTTCAAGCGTTTCCGAGCAAGCATATTCTGCAGACTTGCCATCGTTAATGAGGTTATTTGTTCCCTCTATAATTTCCGGATCATCTAAGAGCGAAAGATGCGCAGAAAAAATTTCTGCAGACTCACTCGCGCCCTGTGCAGCCTCTTTCAGCTTGACTTGCAGGTTATGCAGCGCTGCCTCGAAACGTGCTTTCTCTTGCGCACCGCCCTGCCCACTTTCACTAAACTCATATTGCTCATGAAATAGGCGTACAGCTTGTCCCGTGGCCAAACCACGCACAGCGCCGGCCCCAGTCAAAGTTACTTTTTCAATGTTGGAAAATAGAGGTTTTTGGCTAAGTACTATTGTCTGTGGCTTGCTCTCGTTTGCTCTTTCTGCTGGTTGCGTTTGAGCAACGTCAACGACCGCATCGCCTAAACCGGCCTCAATAGCACTCACCAACTGATCAACCATTGCCTGAGCACCATTCCCCACTACACGAACACATAGCTCATCGCCATGTTTTGTGTCTAATGAC
Organism: Polycladidibacter stylochi; assembly: GCF_001562055.1. Classification (GTDB taxonomy): domain Bacteria; phylum Pseudomonadota; class Alphaproteobacteria; order Rhizobiales; family Stappiaceae; genus Pseudovibrio; species Pseudovibrio stylochi. The sequence continues at coordinate 91,798 of NZ_LLWE01000024.1, forward strand.
ATCAAAGCAACTACACTTTTAGCATTGGCAGATTTAGCACCGTTACCTATATTTATCTCCCCCGAAAAATCACGGGAAAGAGAGGAAAGTGCCGCAGCGGGTCGAGCATGGAGACCGCTTGCAATCATCAACTTGACGTAAGCCTCTGCACTTTCGGTTTCGGGAGCTACACAACCTTCCGATTCTTCGCTCAATTGGCCATCAACTGAAAATACTTCATCTCCATAACCAACTTCACGATCAAGCGCACCGATCACAACACCATGCTCATAGCTATTACTAATGATAACCATGGTTTGTAGACTCTTCGCTTTTTGAGCAACCAAGTCCATATCAAAGCTGATTAAAAGATCTCCTGTTGCTACACGTTGTCCTTCTTTAACATGTGCAACAAAACCATTACCTTGAAGAGCAACACTATCAACGCCGATATGCAGGAGGACTTCAGCACCATTTTGCGCCCGAACAGAACAGGCATGCAAAGACTTATGAATAGAAGATATCGTCCCATCACATGGTGCACGAAGCTCAGAAACAAAGGGGTCAATCGCAACACCTTCCCCAACCATACCTTGGGCAAATGCCTGATCAGGTACCACAGAAAGAGGCGTTAGCCAGCCTGCTACTGGTGCTTTGATTCCGATAGAATTCATCAATTATTTTCCTTAGAAGACAGAGCCAAGCGTAAGTTGCCGGCAGCATCTTGAAGTCGAGCTTCAGCATCGCTGACAGTAAAACCTGCCAGTCCGAGAACAGCTTTTTTTACAGAACCATATTCATCAATCGCCTGCGAAGCCCGACCGAGATCGACACCTGAAATATGCGAGACCATAGCAGCACAACGTTGATGTAATTTGACATTATCTGCTTGCACATTGACCATCAGATTGTCATGAACAGCCCCTAGTCGAACCATAAGCCCGGTTGAAAAAAGGTTGAACAGTACTTTTTGAGCCGTTCCCGCACCAAGCCGGGTCGAGCCAGCGATAACTTCAGCACCGCTCAGCGCCACAACGCTATGGTCGGCAACAACTTCTAATGGTGTGCCAAGGTTATTTGCAAAGGCTATGGTTAAGGCGCCTGCCTCGCGTGAAAAACGTAATGCCTCAATCGTAAAAGCACTTTTACCACTCGCTGACACGCCAATAACAACATCGCCCGCTTGAGGCTCAAGTTTTTGAAGGCACTTTGCCCCATACAACGCATCATCTTCAATAGAGCCATCAATGGGCTTCGAGAAATCCAGCCCACTTGGCATCACAGTAACCATTCGCTCTAACGGCCATGCAAAAGTTGCAAATAATTCAAGTGAATCTAAAACCGCGATTAAACCAGATGTGCCAGCTCCAACATAAATTAACCGTCCTTCTCCTTGAGATACCCTTAGCGCCGCAGCATCAATTGCAGGGGCCAACGCCTCAAGTGAAGACATGCAAGAAGCGACAGCCTTCATCTGACCTTCCCAAAGGGCAGATATTATATCTTTTGTCTGCCAAGTATCTAAACCTATAAAACGGTTTGATGCTTCTTCACTACCAACTGACATCATTTACTCCATGCCAACCACAATTGGACTTAGATTGGACAGCAATAAATCTACCTATGAATTACCAGTTATGCAATACCATATTTGATACCAATTGCATACAAGATGGGCATTTGTGTCTAAATTATGACCACCACTAACGTGTATCCTATTGATATTATTCGCTTAATAAATATTTTACTGGACTCTAGAGCAAAACCGCGACCAAAAGTCCTCTAAGTGCCCTTTTTAACTTGATAATTGGTTGCTTATTGGTATGCTTATAAGCAACCAATTATTTTGTGAGTATCAACCATGGCTATGTCAACAAAAACAGCAGACTGGTTAGAAGCTATCAAGCTTTCACCGACACTACCATTACCGCTTTACCTGCAGTTGGCTAAGCATTTACGAACCGCAATTACGAACGGTAAACTAAATGATGATGGTGCCTTACCTTCGGAAAGGGAATTAGCGGAAGTCCTTGATGTATCACGAGTAACTATCCGTAAGGCACTATCATCCTTAACGGCAGAAGGACTATTGAACAAACGACAAGGCTCAGGTTGGTTCATCAATCAAAGTCCACATGTCGAACAAAGATTATCGGCCCTGACGAGCTTTTCAGAGGATATGGCGGCGAGAGGGTTGCGTGCTGAAGGTATCTGGCTAGATCGATCTTTATCCACAGCCATGCCTGAAGAGGCTTTAGCATTAAATCTGCGTCCGGGTGAGGAAGTCGCACGCTTACATCGCCTCAGAGTTGCCAATGGCACACCGCTGGCAATTGAGTTTTGTGTTGTGCCAACAAAATATTTGCCAGACCCATTTGCTGTAGACGGCTCCTTATATAATCACTTTCGGAACTTGGGCCATCCGCCTCACCGTGCATTACAACGGTTGAGTGCAGTGCGGTTGATACCCGATATAGCAAGGCACCTCGAACTTCCAGAAGGGGCTCCTGCCCTATATATTGAACGCCGAACATTCCTTGAAAACGGTATGCCGCTAGAGTTTGTGACATCCCATTACCGCGGGGACGCCTACGACTTTGTCGTTGAACTTACCTTAAACTAGCCTGATATACACGTATAAACGCGATCTAACTGTTTTGAGGCCGCGTTTATGTCAAAAAGTGCTTTAACGCGTTTTTGCCCGCGAAGCGCATAACAACGTCGCAGCTCGCTATCATCCATCAACCGGCCTAAGCTTTCTGCCAGCTGCTGACTATCGCCACTGTCGAAAGAAACCGCAGCATCTCCGATAACCTCGTCAAGCCCACCTGACCTGGTGGATATCAAGGCTGAACCACCACTAAATGCCTCAATAGCAACCCGACCAAAAGATTCCATATGCGAGGCAACAATGTTGATTGAAGCCTCTTCACAAAGGCTTTTAATTTGCGCAAAAGGCAAACCGTTTATCAGCTCTAATTGTGAACTGCGCGCCGCACCCTCACTGAGACGCGTGTAGTAGTCTTCATGCCCTTTCACTTCAGGACATATAATTTTCCCGCGCCACTCAGGATAATCAGGCAGCACCTGCAACATGGCCTCGACAACTTCCAAGGTTCCTTTGTTAGGGTGCCCATTACTAACGCAGACAATTGTTTTCTCTCGTTCTGCTTTTGGAAACCAGCCACTTAGATCTAACCCATTATGAACCACATGCACGGGACATTGCAGCCCCGGCCAATCTTGTCGTAATTGCTGTTTACACGCTTCGCTAACCACAACAAAAGCGGCGAGTTTCCTCATCCGCCTCGCTACAATTTTCTGGCTCAACCAGTTTTTTGCCTTTGGTGTAAAGTTATGCCGATGCAAAACGACAGGTATATGTGAAAATACCTTAGCAAGCTTAGAAGCAGTCAATAAGTGCTGATGAACAACGATGACCTTAGGCTGAATACGGTTAAGAATTCGACTAATATTGCGCATACGGTGCATTGCACCGCTCTTTGGAAAACTTTCGAGATTGATATCGTCAAACGGCTGTTCGCACTCTTCGGCAACAACAATAGTTTGTTGTTTGTAAGCAGAGTGCAAGACAAAGTCGTGCACGCAAAGATCAATGCTTGTCGCATTTCGTGGGCTAAACTGCATTTTCCGCGGCAGCACAATTGCAATTGGCCCAGTACGCATAATCATTCCAACTCTAAAGCACGAATAGCAAAACCCGATTAAATAATACTAACTAGTGGCATTTGCGTTACCGCGCTCTAGCGCTTCCCGCTCCGCTTTACGAAGTCGCTCCGAAGCAGACTTGAGCTGACCACACGCCGCAAAAATATCGCGCCCACGCGGGGTACGAATAGGTGAAGCATAACCGGCATTATTCACGATATCGGCAAACAGCTCAATTTGCTCCCACTCTGAGCATTCATAGGGGGAGCCTGGCCAAGGGTTAAACGGTAGCAAGTTAATTTTTGCAGGAATGCCCTTCAAAAGCTTCACCAGCTTTTTAGCATCCTCAACGCTATCATTAACGCCCTTGAGCATTACGTATTCAAAAGTAATCCGTTTGGCATTCGAGAGCCCAGGATAGTTCCGGCAAGCCTCTAGCAGCGCCTCAAGATTGTATTTTTTATTAATCGGCACCAGCTCGTTACGCAAATCATCGTTCACAGCGTGTAAGGAAATCGCCAACATACAGCCAATTTCATCACCGGTACGCCCGATCTCGGGTACAACACCGGATGTCGAGAGAGTGATCCGCCGCTTGGAAAGCGATAGGCCATCCCCATCAGAAGCAATTAATAGTGCTTTTTTGACCGCCTCAAAGTTATAAAGCGGTTCACCCATCCCCATCATAACAATATTGGTCACCCGGCGACGATTGGATGTGGTATCCAAACCGCCCTCTGGTGCATCAGCATCCGGGAAGTCATTCAACCGATCTTTGGCCAACAAGAGCTGCGATAAAATCTCTTCGGAATTGAGATTTCGAACCAGCATTTGAGTACCAGTATGACAGAAACTACAAGTTAGCGTGCAGCCAACTTGCGAGCTGATGCATAATGTGCCGCGATCTTCCTCGGGAATGTATACAGTCTCGACCTCAACAGGCCTGCCAGCGCCGCGTGAAGGAAAGCGGAACAACCATTTACGCGTGCCATCTACCGAAATTTGCTCTGTTACAATTTCAGGACGTTCTATAGTAAAAGCAAATTTCAGTTTCGCACGTAGATCTTTGGAAACATTGGACATTTTATCGAAATCAGAAATACCACGCACATACAGCCAATGCCAAAGCTGGTTCACACGCATACGGGTTTGCTTTGCAGGTACGCCAACAGCCTCTAGAGCCAACGCAAGATCTTCTCGAGACAAACCAATCAGCGACGGTTTTTCTTCCGCAAATGCAGGTTTCACGGTTGGGGCAACCTGATTATTAGTTTTGTAATTGCCTTGCGCATTCGTGCTTACGTGCTGATGCGCGATATCGAGAGAAACCGCCATTCGTTATACCAGTATTTCTGAGGGAGCAGGGCAGTTCAACCGCTTTAATGCGATGAATTGCAGTGATGGGCATTATGCCTCACATAGCCAAAGCTCTATTGTTGCGCCCTATATAGCGGAAAAAATACAAAAAGAAAATGCCGCTATTGGAAACAACCAATCACGGCATTAGTAAATTGCACTTATCTTACATTTACCCTGGCAACCACCAGGATAAATAAAATCAAAGATTAACGGCAAGCAGCATTCGCAGCTTTTATTGATGCTGTTATACCGGAAAGTGAAAACCGATAGCTCGTTTGTGTGCCACGCGAGGAAACACCTTTAACGAACATTTTGCTGCCGGCTTTCATCGCAGCCACAAGGCGTTTCTCATCCGCTGCATTTTGCACCCAAGCGCCATCGCCCTTGGTGAATAAAGAAAATACCTGACCATCAACATCAACTGTAACCATTGAACCACCCTTGAATGGATAACCAACAATAAAGTTTGGTTCATTCACAACACCTTCGGCAGGTCTGTTGGAAACAAAGAAAAATACATCGCCGTGGTTACGGTCAGCTGGCAGCTTTTCTAGAGGCTGGGAGAGTGCATAACAAAGCTTCCCCCCGCTACTGCTGAAAGTGTAAGTCGCCCAGTCTTTGTTTTGTTCCCGAAGTGTCGGGGACTGCGCCAATGCAGCCACACTTGAAAGGCCGAAAGCCATGATGGCAGTTGTAAGAATACGTGCTTTCATCTTCTCCAAACCGCTTATTATTTGCGCCTAGTTGGATGCGCCCGCTTAGGACCCATACTAATTTGATCGTAGACTACCTAAAATATGGTTACGAAAGGGTTGATAAACTGTACTCTTTCGATACCCATATGCTGATTGGTTAAGTTCCACGCTGGCCTTATAAACTTGGCAACAGTGTGGCACTCACTGCCTGCAAAAGCACCCCGGTAGATAACAAGGAGATATTTTTACTCAACATAAAAACATAATATACTATATATTCCAATCAATTAGCTATTCTATCTGAAATGAAAATAACTCCATCCAAAAGTGAATTGAAGCTCAAATCAAGTAGCAACTATTGGTTGATACTCCCTGCTATTGTTGATAACAAGGTTAAATAAATAGCATTAGTAATTACACGATAGAGCGCCTATTTTAATGAGTTGGCAGCATTTCAAATCAAAATCAGCAAGACTCACTCAGGGTCTTTGAGCGTCGGGCGCACGTCTCGCCGTGAAATTGGCTTGCCGTGTACATGGGCGACCAGCGGGTCTGTTGGCCCACCAGCGGCCACAGGACGCTCTGCAAATTTACCAAGTGTTATCGTGCGGTCATACAACACAAGTGCCGCTGCAATACCCACGTTCAAGCAAAACTTGGTCGGAATTTTAACAGTAAAGTCGCAGCGCTGTTGCATCTCGGGCGACAAACTGCCCCGCTCTGGCCCTAAAATATATGCGGCCTGTAAAGGGTGGCGAAAACTTGGTAAATCCACCGCATCATCTGTCAATTCTACCCCAACCAGCTGGCACTGGCTCGGAAAGCGCATATCATCAATGCTATCCCATGCAAAATACGGAATGTGCTCCGTACTTTTCGAAGTATCCGACTTAGGTGCCGCACCAAGTTTTTTGGCCCGATCAACGGTAAAAAAGTAACTTCCACCAAACGCATGGGTGGTCCGCATCAAACTACCCAAGTTGAAGGGCTTGGAAAGCCCCTCAGAACCAACTGCAAAATATCCGCGCATAACCGCCTGTACTCATTATTAGCTTTGGCCGCTACATAGACAATTGCGCTGCAACTTGGCAAGCGTCGATTCGAACCAAATAATGCTTAGGGTGCCAATACGGCAATAACCGGCGCATGGTCCGATGGCTTTTCCCAACCGCGTGCCTCACGCAATACATAAACTTCTTTAGTCGAAGCTGCGGTTGCCGGCGTCATCCAGATGTGATCCAAACGCCGCCCTTTGTCAGCCTTAGACCAGTCTTTAGCCCGGTAACTCCACCAACTAAATTGCTTTTCACTCGCTGGCGTATGCTTACGCATGCAGTCCACAAATCCACCAGACTCGCGCACGGTTTCAAGGCGTTCACATTCAAGCGGTGTATGGCTAACAACCTTTGAAAGCTGCTTATGCGACCACACATCGTTTTCATAGGGGGCAATATTCAAATCCCCCACCACAATACTTTCCCCTTCAAACTCTGCGAACCATGCTTCCATTTCATCCAGAAATTGCAGTTTATGAGCAAACTTGTCATTTACTTCAGGATCCGGCACATCACCGCCTGCCGGAACATAGAAGTTATGTAAACGCACCGGTCGGCCCAGCCATTCAAAATCCGCTGCAATGTGACGCGTATCCCCCATTTGGCAGAACTCTTTTGAGCTGACATTCTCCAATGGTCTGCGCGCAATCATTGCAACCCCATGGTATCCCTTTTGCCCATGAAAGTAGATATGCTTGTAACCCAAACGCTGAAAAGCAGAGCTGGGAAAGCTGCCATCCGGACATTTGGTCTCTTGTAGGCACAAAATATCTGGTGCGTGATCCAGCAGCAATTTTTCGACAATCGGCATCCGCAGGCGAACACTGTTTATATTCCAGCTCACTATCTTAATAGGTAGCGCACCACCTGTGGCTGCGCTTTGCAAGACATCTTGCTGGGGATCTGTTGTTTCTAATGCTGCCAAAACATACCTGCCTGTTATCACGACGAATCAGCACAGGATACAGACTGACAGCTCAATTGAACAGATACAGAACAAAAATCCTGATTATGCAGTCTTAACTGAAATATGCTTATGCTCGATAATACCCAGCAAATCTTCTATGATATTAGAAATATCAAAATCTTTGGGCGTATAAACGGCTTCCACACCGGCGTTTTTTAAAGCCAATGCGTCTTCTTCAGGAATAATGCCGCCAACAACTACCGGTGTATCCTCTAGCCCTTGTGCCCGCAACTCACGTAGTGTCTCCTGAACCAGTGCCACATGCGAACCAGACAATATAGAAAGCCCAACAATATGTGGCTTCTCCTGTTTCACGGATGCCACAATATCGGCTGGTGATAACCGTATGCCATCATAAACGACTTGCATACCTCCATCACGCGCCCGCACGGCAATTTGCTCTGCACCATTTGAATGGCCATCCAGCCCCGGCTTTCCCACCAATACTTTAGGCAGACAGCCCATCTTACGGCTTAGGGCTGAAACTGCATTGCGAAGCGGCTCTAAATTCTCCACATCATTTCGTGCAGCCTGCCCCACACCCGTCGGAGCACGGTACTCGCCATGCACAGCGCGCAAAGTTGCCCCCCATTCTCCTGTAGTGACACCGGCTTTGGCACAATCAATAGATGCGGGCATCACATTACGCCCTTCGCGGGCCGCTTCCCGCAGCTTTGCAAGAGCCTGTTGCACACGATCATCATCACGCGATCGCCTCCAGGCCTCCAAACTCTCTAGCGCCTGCAACTCCACATTGTCATCCACGCTCAAAAACGAAGCATCACCTTCACGCACCAAGGGAGAGGCTTCGCTTTCAGCCCATCGGTTCACACCCACAACCACTTGCTCGCCCGCTTCGATTTTAGCGACGCGCTGCGCATTGGACTCCACAAGCTGTTGCTTCATATAACCACTTTCAACGCATTGAATGGTGCCGCCCATTTCTTCAATGTGGCGCATTTCGCTCAATGCTGCTTCTTTAAGCGCGGCCACTTTGCTTTCAATGACATGACTTCCTTCAAAAATATCATCAAAGTCCAACAAATCGGTTTCATAGGCCAGCACCTGCTGCATTCGTAACGACCACTGCTGGTCGATAGGCCGTGGTAGCCCCAGCGCTTCATTCCATGCAGGTAATTGCACTGCCCGTGCGCGGGCATTTTTGGAAAGCGTTACCGCCAACATTTCTATTAATATTCTAGCTACATTATTTTCGGGCTGCTGCTCGGTCAGTCCCAACGAGTTCACCTGAACCCCATAGCGAAAACGTCGGTATTTTTCGTTTTCAATACCGTAGCGTTCCCGGCAAATCTCATCCCAAAGCTCGGTAAATGCCCGCATTTTACTCATTTCGGTAATGAATTTCATGCCAGCATTAACAAAAAACGATATGCGCCCAACAACCTTGGGAAAATCATCTTCGGCAATCACCCCACTTTGCCGAACCCTATCAAGAACCGACGTTGCAGTAGCCAGTGCAAAAGCCAGCTCCTGCACCGGCTCGGCTCCCGCCTCTTGCAAGTGATAGGAACACACATTGGTAGGGTTCCATTTCGGCATATTCTCATAGGTCCAGGTAATCACATCACAGGTCAGCCCTAAAGAGGGTGTTGGCGGAAAAACATAGGTACCACGTGATAAATATTCTTTGATTAAATCATTCTGCGTTGTTCCGGAAAGCAGCTTGCGATCTGCTCCTTGCTCATCTGCCACAGCAATATACAGCGCCAAAAGCCACGGAGCTGTGGCATTAATGGTCATCGAAGTATTCATTTTTTCAAGAGGAATCCCGTCGAACAAACGCTGCATATCACCCAAGTGAGCAATAGGAACCCCAACCTTACCCACCTCACCCTTCGATAATACGTGGTCCGGGTCATAACCGGTCTGAGTTGGCAGGTCGAAAGCAATTGAAAGTCCCGTTTGGCCCTTAGCTAAATTGCTCCGAAAAAGCTGGTTGCTTTCCTGCGCCGATGAGTGGCCGGCATATGTACGAAACAACCAAGGCCGATCGCGTTTTATTTGCTGTTTCATATTAACCCCTTCATTCTCATCGACTATCAATTACCTAAGTTTGACGGTTTGCACCCTTGTTTGCAATGCAATAAATTAAGGGAGCATTTAAGCAAGTTGAGCAATAGTTGCATATCCAAATACAAAATTTCTTTGCAATAATTACGCAAATTTCGAATAAGCAGCTTTTACATATTGCGGTGCAAAAACTGCTCCTGCGAGCTATTACCGTAAAGCCTGTTAGCTGCGTGCAAGCTAAGGAGAGAGCAATGAGTTCACTTACCCCCCCCCTTGAAGGTCAGCATGACGACGCGGCACCAAGGAAAGACTTATACGAAGTGGGTGAAATACCGCCACTTGGTCATGTTCCAAAAAACATGTGGGCATGGGCAATCCGCCGCGAGCGCCATGGCGAACCCGAAAAAGCGATGGTGAAAGAGGTTGTCCCCACATGGGAGTTAGACAGCCATGAAGTTCTCGTTCTCGTTATGGCCGCTGGTGTAAATTATAACGGCGTATGGGCCGGACTTGGTGAACCCATTTCCGTTTTCGATGTTCACGATGTTCCCTACCACATCGCCGGCTCCGATGCTTCGGGTATTGTGTGGGCTGTAGGCTCTAAGGTGAAGCGCTGGAAAGTTGGCGATGAAGTGATTGTTCACTGCAATCAGGATGATGGCGACGACGAAGAGTGTAACGGCGGCGACCCGATGTTTTCCAGCTCGCAACGCATTTGGGGCTATGAAACTCCTGATGGCTCTTTTGCACAATACGCTCGCGTTCAATCGCAACAATTAATGCCGCGCCCGCAACATCTGACATGGGAAGAATCGGCCTGCTACACACTTACTCTAGCCACGGCTTACCGCATGCTTTTCGGTCACGCACCACATGACCTCAAGCCCGGCCAAAACGTACTCATTTGGGGCGCATCTGGTGGGCTTGGCGTGTTCGGTGTTCAATTGGCAGCAGCAGCCGGTGCAAATCCAATTGGTATCATCTCAGACGAGGATAAGCGTGATTATGTCATGTCTCTTGGTGCCAAAGCAGTCATAAATAGGAGGGATTTTGATTGCTGGGGTCCTTTGCCCAAAGTGAATTCTCCTGAATACTCGCGCTGGCTTAAAGAGGCGCGCCGCTTTGGAAAAGCAATTTGGAACATCACTGGCAAAGGCATTGATGTTGATATGGTGTTTGAGCACCCTGGCGAAGCAACCTTCCCGGTCTCCACGCTGGTTGTGAAACGCGGTGGTATGGTTGTGTTTTGTGCCGGCACCACAGGATACAATATCACCTTTGATGCCAGATACGTCTGGATGCGGCAAAAACGCATTCAAGGATCCCACTTTGCGCACCTGAAGCAAGCTGGTGAAGCGAACAGATGTGTTATCGATCGGCGTATTGATCCTTGCATGAGCGAGGTGTTTCCATGGGAGCAAATACCAGTTGCCCACACAAAAATGCTACAAAATAAGCATGCACCCGGAAACATGTCTGTACTAGTAAATAGTCCCCATGCAGGAATAAGAACTTTCGAGGACACAATTGAAGCTTCAAAAGCACTTTTCAAGTAATCCTCGATACGAATAAAAGTAAGATATTTCAATTTATTAAAGGTCATCCTTCATGGTTCGGATTTTGGATTTTAATCAAGAACCATGAAGGGATTCAGATCTTTTCTCCTAAGCTTAAATATTAGGTATATTTAAGCTACAAATAAATATATAAATAAATTATGTATAAGCAATATAATAGATAATAATTTTACATATATATAAAGTATATACATACTACCTAAGCCAACATATTCATAATTATTATTTAATATGATATTATTATGTTGCTCAATATTTTCTATACAAAACCTACAAGATTTCATAGAAATACACTAAGATATATCTAGTTTCCTTGACAGATGGTTTCAAAAGCTTATTGTCTGCCTGCGAATTCTATTGGGAATGCATCACCCACTTACGCGCTAGTTGCTGGGCACCGGCTCAGCCTCTCAAGAAATCTAAATTTCTGAGTTATTATAAACCGGAGAATACAATTGCTAAGCTTTAAAAAATCATTGGTTACAATGGCCACACTTTTTGTGTTGGGCAGTACTTCTGCTATGGCCGAAGATCGTAAATGTGAACTGGATCGCAAAGTCGTCTTCGCTGGCTTGGATTGGGATTCAAATGCATTCCACACATCGGTTGCGAGTTATATCATGCAACACGGATATAATTGCGAAACAGATATGATTCCTGGCTCCACAATACCGCTGCTCAACGGTATGAGCCGTGGTGATATTGACATCACTATGGAAATTTGGCCGGACAATGTAACCGAAGCACTTGCAAAAGCTACTGCTGAAAAAAAGATCGTTGATTTAGGCATTAACTTTCCGGATGCTGTACAGGCTTGGTTCGTACCTAAGTATCTTGTAGAGGGCGAAGATGCCCCTGCAAAAGGCCTCAAAAGTGTTGCTGACCTCCCAAAATACAAAGAGGTTTTCAAAGATCCGGAAGAGCCATCCAAAGGTCGCTTCTATAACTGTATTGCCGGCTGGGGCTGTGAGGTGATCAACACCAAGAAGCTGAACGCATATGGCCTGCTAGATGATTACGTAAACTTTAGACCAGGGACAGGCGCTGCACTTGCAGCAGCAATTGAATCAAACATCAAACGCAAAAAACCAATCCTGTTCTATTATTGGGGCCCAACATGGGTGATGGGTAAAATCGGTAAAGATCTCGTTGCTTTAGAAGAGCCGAAATTTGATAAAACGATTTGGGATGCACTCAATCAAGAGACCGATCCAACGAATGTCAAACAGGCAGTTGCCTATCCACTATCTCATGCATATGTCTATGCAAATACCGAATTTGCTGGCAAAGCACCGCAATTGGTTGAATTCTTGAAGAAATATGAAACTTCAAATGCCATCACCTCTGAAGCTCTTGCTTATATGCAAGACACAGGCGGTACTGTGGACGATGCAGCAATCGACTTTTTGAAAAATAATCGCGACCTGTGGACCACATGGGTGCCAGCCGATGTTGCAGAACGCGTAACAGCAGCTCTAGAGCAGTAAATTCTCTAAAAGTGCGCCGGCTCTTGGGCCTGGCGCACTCAGCACCAAAATTTACCAAAAAAAATAACAAATCTCAGAGGCGATGATGTTAATTGATATTTTTCCGAATATCGGAAAGGCCATAAGATCTTCAACAAACCAGTTTGTTGACTATTTGATTATGAATTTTGCTGATGGCTTTGAAGCATTTTCAAACTTTATACTTTTTTTCCTAGTGAAATTAGAAAAGCTCTTACGCTCGTCAGATCCCCTAATTATACTTTTGATCATAGGCCTGCTGGCGTTTTGGGCAAGTCGTAAGCTGCTGCTGAGTGCAGGCATGGTTTTAGCCATGTGGTTTATAGGCACGCTTGGGCTATGGGAACAAGCTATGCAAACAATTGCCATCATGCTTGTTTCTGTCGTTATAGCCACATTGATTGGCATTCCGCTAGGAATTGCTGCAGCACGTTCCAACCGCTTTCAATCAACTTTAAATCCTATACTGGATTTAATGCAAACAATTCCCGCATTCGTATATCTTATTCCAGCAGCGATGTTGTTTGGCCTTGGTAAAATCCCGGCCATTCTAGCAACCGTTATTTACGCAACACCGCCATTAACACGCCTAACTGACCTTGGTATACGTCAAGTTGATTATGAAGTTGTCGAAGCAGGCCGCGCATTCGGTGCAACCAAGTGGCAAATTCTCAAAGGAATACAAATTCCCCTCGCTTTGCCAGCTATTATGCAAGGCATAAACCAAACAATGATGATGGCATTAGCCATGGTGGTCATTGCCTCAATGATTGGCGCAAGAGGCGTTGGCGAAACTGTTCTTCTTGGCTTGCAACGCAACGATAGCGGTCAAGGGCTTATTGGCGGTCTGGCTATAGTTCTGCTTGCCATCGTTTTCGACCGTATTACCCAGTCAGCAGGCAATCGCATGCAATCCCACAAAAACCAAAGCAATTAGTGAAACGCCAAATGACTGTCATATCCGTTAAAAATGTAACTAAGATTTTTGGAAAAAACCCAAACCAGGTTTTGGACCTTGTTAAAAAAGGTATGGGTAAAGAACAGCTTTTAAAAGAAACTGGTCACACGCTTGGTTTACATAATATCTCGCTAGATATCAAAAAAGGCGAGATCTTTGTTATCATGGGCCTATCCGGTAGCGGTAAATCCACTCTTATCCGCCACTTTAACCGTCTGATAGATCCCACTGATGGCCAAATCCTCGTTGATGGCAAGAACGTCCTCTCCCTATCTATTAAAGAGCTAGAAGCCTTCCGTCGTAAGAAAATGTCGATGGTGTTTCAACGCTTTGGTTTAATGCCTCATAGGACTGTTTTGCAAAATGTTGCGTACGGTCTTGAAATACAAGGCATTCCAAAATTAGAGCGTCATAAAATCGCTGAAGAGTGGATCGAAGCCGTTGGTCTGCAGGGCTATGGCCACCAGTACCCTAGCCAGCTCTCAGGCGGCATGCAGCAACGTGTTGGTTTAGCAAGAGCACTCGCAACAAATGCAGATATCTTGCTCATGGACGAAGCTTTCTCAGCGCTTGACCCGCTCATTCGTTCCCAAATGCAAGATCAGCTGGTTGAGTTGCAAGAGAAACTGCAAAAGACCATTATTTTCATAACACACGATCTGGATGAGGCCCTTAGAATTGGTGATAAAATTGCAATTCTTAAGGATGGCGTGCTCTCGCAAATTGGAACGCCAGCCGAAATTCTAACGAACCCGGCAGATGATTATGTAAGTGCCTTTGTTCGTGATGTGAACCGTGCGCGTGTTTTAACTGTCGATACAGTAATGAAACCACCTCACTATCGTATCACCACAGACAACATGGAACGTGCATTGGCCGAAATGCATCGCAAAGGTCATGATTATGGCTATGTGATTGAGGATGATGAGTATCGCGGGGTCGTAACCCGTGAAGATCTCGCTCAAGAGGTTGCCAAACCAGGCAAGTCACCATCTCTTTTTGATTATGCAGATGATAGTTCGACGATTGTAACAGGACACACACTAGAAGAAGCGCTACCAGTTACGCTTGATTGTGATCACCCTGTACCTGTTGTTAACGATGAAGGGCAACTTGAAGGTGTCTTGCACCCGGAAGAGGTCGGTTCGGCTTTATCTCCAGAGCCAACAAACCAAGATGATGATAATGACACATTACCATCGAGGGCAGTCGCATTAGAGAAAAAAGCTTCCTGATATAAAAGGCTGAGGGTTGCTCTCTCAGCCTTTTCCCTTATTAAACTGGTATGAATGACTAGCCACAACCATTTTTCAATTTAAACAATACAGTCCAATACGAATATAGCAATATTTTTGCTTTGGATTATAATATAATTTTCATTACCTATTCACGCAAAGTCTTCTAATAGACCAACATCATACTAAATAGAGCATTGCTTGCGCCTATAGAAGGTTATATATATTTTCTATTGAGCGGGGATACGATGCGTAATTTCTTTATTATATTTTTACTGTTTATTTCTTCATGTCGCACTTACGATTATCAAACTGATAGTGGAAGGCCCGAGATACTATACAATACAGAGGCGCAGCAAACCAAACGATTGCTAATCGAAAAATTAACTAAACATAATTTCATCATAGAAACCCAAACAAAAAATGCTATTTATGTAATTATCCCGCCCGAAAAGAAACTCGAACTATACAAATATGCAAGTATAATTCCAGAAAATGAGTATACCCTTCATATAATATTGGTTCCTAAAGGTATCAAAACACGCGTCATCACAAACTTGACGACCACATTCGAAGAGGGGACACAAAATGAACAAGTTATTTCAGCTATGACCCCTCAAAGCCAAAAGAGCATAAAGCGCTGGCTTGAGCTACCAAGCCGGATACCCGATGGGCACTAAACAATCTCAAGCATACTCTTTTTCGTATAAAGTAATACCCGCTAAGTCTTTACTATGCTGGAGTGCGCCGCGAACAGTTTGTTGCTTATTAATCGGTCCATCAGGCCATATTTCTGCAAGTGGCATGAGCACAAAACCCCGCTCACTCATTCTAGGATGAGGAATAATTAGCGCATCACTCGTATGCTCAATGCCTTCAATCAACAATAAATCAATGTCAATTGTTCTCGGACCCCACCGAACCTCTCTTGTACGCCCTAGCATTTGCTCAACTTGCAAACAGTGGCGTAACAGCTCCTCAGGTTCAAGTGAAGTTCTCACGGTAATACAACAGTTTCTATAATAATCCTGTGCAACAGGCCCCCAAGGTGGGGTACGATAATCACGTGATCGCGAGCAAAGCTCTACACGTGGGTGTTTGCATAATAAATCTACGGCCTGATCAATATAGTTTTTAGTATCACCTATATTAGAGCCAAGCCCAAGGGCAGCTTTCTTCAACACGCTCAATTGGACTGCCCCCATTTTCGATAGGCAGCTATAATTTCGCAAATCTCAACGTGCTCTTTCACATCGTGAGCCCGAACAATATCAGCGCCCTTTTGAAGTGCTAAACTATGGACAGCTAAACTACCTGCCAGCCTTTCCTCAGGTTCGTTATTTAAAACGCGTCCGATCATGCTTTTACGTGATGCACCAACAAGTAATGGCCGCTCAAAACTCTGAAATTCCTCGAAACAAGCAAGAACACGGTAGTTTTGTTCTAGCGTTTTCCCAAAACCAAAACCCGGGTCAAGTATTTGCTTTTCTTTAGGTATTCCTGCGCGATCAGCTTTAGCAATTGAAGCCTCAAACCCACGTTTCACGTCACTTACAATATCAATATCAGGGTCAACTTCTAATCGGTTATGCATCATAACCACATGCGCTTCAGCATCGGCAACAACATCAGCCATAGCCGCATCACGTTGCAATCCCCAGACATCATTCACAACTTGCACACCGAGTTCGCAAGCCTGCTTGGCAACACGTGCTTTATAACTATCAATCGACAAAACAACAGGCAGTTCGCGAAGCTGCTCAAGAACAGGAATAACCCGTTTCAACTCTTCTTCCGCATCAACCTCAACTGCCCCGGGGCGTGTAGATTCCCCACCCACATCTATTAGCTTAGCGCCGTTTTTGATCATTAAATCCGCATGGATAATAGCCGCCTTCGCAGCATTAAACTGCCCACCGTCCGAAAAACTGTCCGGTGTTACATTCAATATACCCATAACCAACGGCTGATCCGGGTTCAATTTCAGGGGAAGCCGGTCTTTCAAAAGGCGCTCCAGTTTTCAAAGTCAGACAACAAGTCCCCTTAGACGAAACCAGGCATATAGACAAGCCAAATACTCTCTAGAATTAAGAGAGTTAAACCATTCTTGGAGAAAAGAATAAAGAAGACTTCTCATGTAAAATTATCAAGGCGCAATGATTGCGCCTTGATATAAAGCGATTTTAGCCTTTATTTGCAGCCCGTTCTGCGCGTTTACGCTCATGCGGGCACAGCAATGCTTTACGTAAACGAATAGATTCAGGCGTCACTTCTACCAATTCATCATCAGCAATGTAGGAAAGCGCACCCTCAAGGCTCAGCTTCATTGGCGTTGTCAACTTAACTGCATCGTCTTTACCAGCAGAACGAATGTTAGTCAGCTGCTTGCCCTTGAGCACATTCACTTCCAGATCGTTACCACGGGTATGCTCGCCAACAATCATGCCCTGATACACTTTTGTACCCGGATCAATCATCATTGGACCGCGATCTTCAAGGTTGAACAATGCATAGGCAACAGCTTCACCCTGACCGTTGGAAAGCAGAACACCGGTATGACGTCCTTGAATCGTACCTTTATAAGGTGCGTATTCATGGAACACACGGTTGAAGATCGCAGAACCGCGCGTATCAGACATCAACTCGGCCTGATAACCGATCAAACCACGTGTCGGCGCATGGAATACCAAACGGGTACGGCCACCACCAGAAGGGCGCATCTCAAGCAATTCAGCCTTGCGCTCTGTAAGCTTTTGCACAACGGCACCTGAGAACTCTTCATCCACATCGATGATAACTTCTTCGATTGGCTCAAGGCGGTTCCCAGCTTCATCTTCTTGGTAAACCACACGCGGACGGCCAACACAAAGCTCGAAGCCCTCACGGCGCATGTTTTCAATCAAGATGGCCAGCAAAAGTTCACCACGTCCGGAAACGATGAAAGCATCCGCTTCATCGGTTTCTTCAATACGCAGCGCAACGTTACCTTCAGCTTCCTTAAACAGACGCTCGCGAATAACACGAGATTGCACTTTCGTGCCCTCTGTACCGGCCAGCGGACCGTCGTTAACGCGGAACATCATAGAAAGGGTAGGCGGGTCAATTGGCTGTGCCTGGATTGGCTCACCTACAGCAGGGTCAACAATAGTATCCGCCACTGTTGCTTTCGTCAGGCCAGCAATAGAAACAATGTCTCCGGCTTCACCTTCTTCAATCGGCTGACGCTCAAGACCACGGAAAGCAAGCACCTTGGAGATACGACCCGATTCAATCAGGCTACCATCACGGGAAAGTGCCTTAACGGCCATATTGGGCTTTACAACGCCTGAAGCAACACGACCTGTCAAAATGCGGCCCAAGAATGGGTCGGATTCAATTGTTGTGGCCAGCAGACGGAATTCACCTTCTTCAGATTCTGGCGGCGAAACCTTTTCCAAAATCATATCAAACAAAGGTGCCATGCTCTCTTGCGGTCCGTGTGGCTCAAGTGCCATCCACTCTTGTTTGGCGCTACCGTAGACAACAGGGAAATCCAGCTGCTCTTCGTTAGCGTCCAAAGAAGCAAACAGATCAAATACCTCATCCAGCACTTCTTCAGCGCGCTGTTCCGGCTTATCAATCTTGTTAATGGCAACAATTGGCTTCAGACCAAGCTTCAAAGCTTTACCAAGCACAAATTTAGTTTGTGGCATTGGCCCTTCTGCGGCATCCACCAATAGCACCACACCATCAACCATATGCAAAATACGCTCAACTTCACCACCAAAGTCAGCGTGGCCTGGCGTATCAACAATATTAATACGTGTATCGTTCCAAACGAGAGACGTATTCTTGGCAAGAATGGTAATGCCGCGCTCACGCTCGATGTCGTTAGAGTCCATCATGCGTTCTTCAGTACGCTGGTTGTCCCGGAATACGCCAGACTGTTTCAGCAAGACGTCAATAAGTGTTGTTTTCCCGTGGTCAACGTGGGCGATAATCGCGATATTGCGAAGTTCCATGCAGGCTCCATAAAGCACAGCCGAGCTTGATGTCAGCCAATCTTGTTAGTGCTGACTTTATAGCTGTGCGGTTAGTTTCGTTCGGAATTTGCAGGTCTTCTACAGCATTTGTGGAAAAAATAAAATAGCTTCTACGATATTGGCTGCATAAAAAGCAAAAGCACAACTAACCCATATGGTAAAATTGCCAATCTTCATAGGTTAACAACCCTTCACGACGAAGCACACGCGTAGCGGGTAGGGTCGCGGCCAATTCATAGCCGTAGACCCAAAAGCACGTATCAGCCCCAATACCACATAAATCAAAAACCACATCTTCCGGTAACATTATTTCTTGTTTTGGTTTTATTCTATGCACAACACCATTGAACTTTACAATCAGATCGCAATTAAGCGGTGAAATTACATCACTCGCTTCAGAGTATAAATTGCGCAGTATTTTGTCTCTCCTGCTAGATTTCAAAACACACTGATAACCCAGTTCAACTAAGCTTCTTTTAATATTTTCAAAAGCTTCTTCCTCTATGCAACCTGACTTAACATCACTTCTATTAACTTTAAGCACTGTGATTGAACCACTTATAATTCTAATGTTGTCAAATACTAATTTACCTGTATGTAGAATACTATTAGTATTTTTATAAAGATCATTCCTTAGTAGTAGTTCGAAAATTCACAATTTCACCCCTTCAATTCACACTCTATTACAATTAAACACCGGCTTTTCCTTGGATATTTTAGAAATATCACGTAGAGTGATCACGTAGGGTACGCGCTTAGATTGCATCTTGATATTTCAATATGCATGACGTGTGTCTGTTTTTGCATGCAATTTAGTATTTTCATTTTATTTTGATAAGGATACCAGATTATATGACGAACCTCTTAGATACAGTAGAAACAACGCCTGCAGCACAACAACAAGAATCATATGTTTTTCTTGTTCAAGACCTTGCTAGGTTGCTACGTAAGTTTATTGAAAAAGAGCTCGCCAAAGCCGGGCTTGGCATAACACCATCTGGTGCACGCGTTCTTTTTTACTCGCTTGCATTTCCCGGATTACGTCAAAACCAACTCGCAGAACGTATGTCACTTGACCCGATGACACTGGTAGGTCACCTAGACATTCTTGAAGAACAAAAGCTAGTTGAGAGAAAGCCTGATCCAGAAGATAGGCGGTGTAATATTGTCGCCTTAACACCCCAAGCCATGGAGCTATTGAAAGAGGTCAAGCAGGTTGGCCTCAAGGCTCAAGCGCAAGCATATGGTGATTTAAGTGACAGCGAATTAGAGCAAGCATATATTTTGCTAAAAAAAATGCGCGATAATTTGTTGTAGTCGCTCGCCAATATAAAAAGCCCGGACCACTATCCGGGCTTTAGCGTTAGTTTTGCTTGTTACGAAAACAAGAGAGCAAAAGAAACAAAATAAACCTTATCGCGTTGGTACAGGTACTTCACCGCGATAGTCATAAAAACCACGCTGGCTTTTACGGCCAAGCCATCCAGCTTCTACATACTTAACAAGAAGCGGGCAGGGGCGGTACTTCGTATCAGCCAAGCCCTCGTAAAGCACCTGCATAATCGAAAGGCAGGTATCCAGACCAATGAAATCTGCAAGTTGCAACGGCCCCATAGGGTGGTTCGCACCAAGACGCATAGCGGTATCGATTGCCTCAACAGAGCCCACACCTTCGTATAGGGTATAGATAGCTTCGTTAATCATTGGTAGCAGAATACGGTTGACCATAAACGCTGGAAAATCTTCCGAAACGGCATTGGTCTTACCTAACTTTTCAGTAAAATTCCTGCAAGATTCAAAGGTCGCGTCATCCGTTGCAATACCGCGTACCAGTTCCACCAGTTCCATTATTGGCACCGGGTTCATAAAATGTATGCCAATAAACTTTTCAGGCCGATCCGTTGTCGCAGCCAAGCGCGTAATCGAAATAGAAGAAGTATTGGTACCCAAAATCGCTTCAGGCTTCAAAATTGGGCAAACCGCCGTGTAAACCTTGCGTTTGATCTGCTCATTTTCACTTACAGCTTCAACAACCAAGTCAGCATCACTAAAGATATTAACATCAGTCGAGCTTTGAATAAGCCCCAGAGCTGCATCGCGCTGTGCTTCAGTTATGGTACCTTTTGCAATTTGCCGGTCCATATTACCATGAATGCTAACAAGGCCTTCATCAATACGTTCCTGGCTAATATCCAGCATAACCACGTCAATGCCCGCGAGAGCACAAACATGCGCAATACCATTTCCCATTTGCCCGGCACCGACAACGCCGACTTTTTTTATTTCGACTACCATAGTCTGATCCAGATCATCTTGTGTGTGACAGCGCCCACAACTGGGACAAATGCCATTATCCTTGCTTGGCCCCAATGTGGCAAGACTTCGTGAAAACAGCAAGAACCCCAGAACGAAAAATTCCCGTCCTGAGGCTCTTTCTTCTCATCTTTTCGTTTATATTGCCTGTTCTAACTCTGGTAAAACATCAAATAGGTCTGCAACCAAGCCATAATCAGCAACTTGGAAAATCGGAGCTTCCTCGTCCTTATTGATAGCAACAATAACCTTGGAGTCTTTCATACCAGCCAAGTGCTGGATAGCCCCGGATATACCGCAGGCAATATAAAGCTCAGGCGCAACCACTTTACCCGTCTGCCCCACCTGCAAATCATTAGGTGCATATCCCGCATCTACCGCAGCACGCGAGGCACCAATAGCGGCCCCCAGCTTATCCGCAACAGGCACAATAACTTCCTGAAATTTCTCGGAAGAACCAAGCGCACGACCACCAGATATAATTATTTTAGCAGAAGCCAGCTCAGGCCGATCAGACTGGCTGAGTTCCTCACCAACAAACGCGCTTATCTCACTACCACCTGCAGCCTCGACAGTCTCAATGGGGGCATTACCACCAGCTTCAGCCGCAGCAAATGTCGAAGTACGAACAGTGATGACCTTTTTAGCATCGCTCGTTTGTACTGTCTGAATGGCGTTGCCCGCATAAATAGGGCGCTCAAAAGTAGTTGCATCAACCACTTTAATGATTTCAGAAACCTGCATTACATCCAGCTTTGCAGCCAAACGTGGCATAATGTTTTTGCCAGTAGTGGTCGCAGCCGCTACAAATGTGTTGTAGTTATCAGCAAGAGAAAGCATCAATGCTGCAACCGGTTCAGCCAGGTGGTGTTCCAGTACATCGGCATCAGCATGCAAGACCTTAGCAACGCCATCCAGCTTAGCAGCTTCAGTGCAAACATCACCGCTATTTGCACCTGCGACAAGAACATGGACCTCTTCACCCAATGCCAGCGCTGCAGTTAAAGCCTTTGCAGTGGCCTCATTTAACGCACCATTACTATGTTCAGCCAATAAAAGTGTTGTCATCGTATTGCCTCCTGTCAGACTTAAAGTACACCAGCTTCGTTTTTCAGCTTGTCAACAAGCTCACTCACACTGGCAACTTTGACACCTGCCTGACGCCCTGCTGGCTCGGTGGTTTTCAAAACTTTCAGTCTCGGGCTAATATCAACCCCATAGTCAGCAACTGTTTTCTCATCAACTGGCTTTTTCTTGGCCTTCATAATGTTTGGCAATGTCGCATAACGCGGTTCGTTCAAGCGCAAATCAGTTGTAATAATCGCCGGTAAAGCCAGTTTGACGGTTTGCAAACCACCATCTACCTCACGGGTAACAGCAACACCATCATCTGCGACCTCAACATTCGAGGCAAAAGTGCCTTGTGGCCAATCCAGCAATGCAGCCAGCATCTGCCCTGTCTGGTTGCTGTCGTCATCAATCGCCTGCTTGCCAAGAATAACCAGTCCTGGCTCTTCAGCCTCCACAACAGCTTTCAATAGCTTGGCCACAGCCAGCGGCTCAACATTTTCATCTGTATTAATCAAAATGCCGCGATCCGCGCCCATTGCAAGGCCCGTACGAATTGTTTCGCCCGCTTGTTTAGGCCCAATAGAAACCAGCACGACCTCTTCAGCCTTGCCAGCTTCTTTAATCTTTAATGCCTCTTCAACGGATATCTCGTCGAACGGATTCATAGACATTTTAACGTTCGCCAGCTCAACACCGCTCTCGTCAGCTTTCACTCGAACTTTCACGTTATAATCGACGACCCGTTTTACAGGTACGAGAATTTTCATGGTATATACCTCCACCAAACCAATCGCCTTGCGCTACCCAAAAGCAGCACCCCAAAAGACCCAAAGGTTTCGCCTGATTGCAGTGCAACATCACACTTTCTTTGCAGCGACGGTAATAATCCCACAGCAAACTGTCAACGCGCAAACAGGTGATAATTCAAAGCGGCCCCAACCATTGTATAGTACGCTAACTATATGAAACGAGCGTTTTTTCCGTCAAAAGTTCGGGTTCGGCTTCTGTCCAGTTCTACCAAATACCTAACGTTTAGGTAAAGGTTCTAAACATATCTAATCATGTAAAAACTTATTGGGAGTTGGCCGCAGCCCTTAAGATGGTTTTCTCAACTACAAAAAATGGCCAAAACTACATGTTAGAGACAAACCGCATCAAAGAAGCGTTGGTGCACTCCAAAACAATCTGTGGGTAGACGCATCATCTCTATTAGATCGCATTTTGAGGCGTTCAAACCCATTCAAGAAAAACCTAGTCGCCCGCGCCCAAGCGATGTTTACCAGGAACCCATAATACATCCCCTTGCCCAAGCTCGTTCACATAACGTGAAGCAACAAAAAGCAAATCGGAAAGCCTATTGAGGTATTTAGGAGCCGCAGGGTTAACAGCCTCAATCTCCGCCAATGCATAGGCAAGACGCTCGGCCCGCCGCACGACAGTGCGCCCATGGTGTAATTGCGCAGCAACCTTGCAGCCACCGGGTAATACAAATGAGCGCAAAGGCTTTAAATCACTATTTAAACTGTCAATTTGGTTTTCAAGCCAACTCACTTGCGTAGCTTGAACACGCAGCGCACTACCTTCTTCTTCCTCTTCTGAAGTGGGGGTTGCAAGGTCCGCACCAACATCAAACAAATCATTTTGAATATGAAAGATAATAGCATCAATGGCTCGGTGTCTAGGTTCACAAAAGCTACGCACAATACCCAAAATGGCATTAGCCTCATCTACCGTACCATAAGCTTCGATACGTAAATCATGCTTCACACGGCGCTCACCATTACTCAGCGCTGTCGTCCCGCTATCACCCGTGCGGGTATAAATCTTATTTAGTATGACCATGTCATCACCTGAAAAAATGCCAATCGGCATATGTTAGTTTAAGTAGCCATACCACATGCCCACAACAATAATCGCTATGGCCACAAATTGCAGTAGTACCCGCAGGCGCATCAGTTTTTGTGAGCGGTTACTTGTCCCGCCGCGCATCATATTCCAAAGGCCAAGAAACAACACGATAGCAACAGCAAGTAGCGCTAATGGCAAGGCATAGGTAAATACACTTTCCATACATAACCCCCCAACGACTGTGCCAGACATTACATTAGCTATTAATGCGTATAATAGCGCCGTTCAAAACCGCTGCAAACGAAATCCAGCATACGTAGGGGAAAAATAGCCAAAACGAATAGGTATTACGGCCCCAAAAAGCTTTTAAAAGCCACAAGCTCACCACAATAAGGCCAACTAAAACGGCAAACGCTCCCTCCAGATTGTGCCAGCCAAAGAAAAACTGCGACCACAATCCATTCCCGATAAGCATTAATATAGCCCCCACCTGCAAAGCAAACTTCCGCGTATCGCGCTGTTGGACTTTTTCCACTTGCTGCGGCAATTCAACTGCCAACCAGATTGCCAGGGTGATTGCTATATATAGCAATGTCCAAACAGGTGCGAAAACCCAATTCGGAGGGCTAAAACTAGGCTTGTTGAGTGTTTGATACCAACCAGCAATTTCAGAGCTTGTTACAATTCCGCTGAAAGTAGCCACCGCATAACAAAGTAGTGCCCAGCCCAAAAGGCGTAACCAGACACGCTTATTGGTAATGCGTTTCATGACAACTACTCCCTCTCTCAAATGCAGTTTACAGCAAGAATAGCGAAACCTTACTCCTCACTTTTCGCCGCAAGACGTAAAAAAGCATCCAGCCCCTTAGTAGAAAGCACACGCCGTAGCACCGCCATAAGCTTAGTGGGAAAAGTTACAAAATAGCGCGGCTTTGCTTTATCGGCCTCAATCGCATGAATTAGCTTTTCAACCACCGCATCAGGTTGCAGCTTGAACTTTGTGGTCCCGCCCTTACTTAGCATGGAAAGACGCCGCTCATAACTTTTAGCAAATGGTGATTTTGTCTTGGCTTCTTCGCCAATTTCTTCAAAAAACATCTTCACTGCAGTTTTTGAAAACTCGGTCGCAATCGGCCCCGGCTCAATCAGGCTCACCTGTATTCCAGTACCATGCAGCTCAAGACGCAACGTATCCGTATAGCCCTCCAAAGCAAACTTGGTCGCATTATAAGCGCCGCGATAATCCATCGCCACCAGACCGAGCACCGAAGAGCATTGCACAATACGCCCTTGCTCTTGCTGGCGCATAACCGGAATGACAAGGCGAGTCAGCTCATGCCAGCCAAAGAAGTTGGTTTCAAACTGCCGTCGCAGCGCATCTACGGGCAAATCCTCAATGGCTCCCGGTAAGCCATAGGCACCGTTGTTGAACAATGCATCCAACTTGCCATCGCTCCATTCCAGCGTTTTTTCAAAAGCTCTATGAATGCTCTGGCTGTCTTGATAGTCAAGCTGAACACAATCCAGCCCTTCTCCAATGAGCCGCTCCACATCCGCTTGCTTGCGGCAGCTGGCCATTACCCGCCAACCGCGCTCTTGCAACATATGCGCAGCACGATAGCCAATGCCTGTGGAACAGCCTGTAATCAAAATTGTTTTTTGCACGTCGAGTACCTACCACCAATGAATTTCAGCAATCGTCTATAGCTCATGTCCCAGCAACAACTTTGGCGTCGGTCCACTCATCCCCGCAGCCTCGCCAATAAAGGCCTTTTTCAACATTGGCAGACGCTCCACCACACCCAAACCAAAGTCGCGCGCAAAGCGCAGCGGATCAACATTGTTAGAAAACAACCGGTTTAAAACATCGGTGGTCACACCCATTTGCCAGGTATCAAAACGCCGCCAGCTTTCGTAACGCTCCAGAATGTGCGTGCTGCCAATATCAAGCCCCAGTCGGTGCGCATCCACCAACACCTCAGCCAGTGCAGCCACATCTTTAAAACCAAAATTCAATCCTTGCCCAGCGATAGGATGAATACCATGGGCAGAATCCCCCGCCAATGCAAAACGCGGTTTCACAAAAGAGCGTGCCAAAGTCAGGTTCAGCGGAAAGGCTTGGCGCGGCCCATCCAGCTTCAAAGCCCCCAGATGATGGCCAAAGCGCCGCTCCAGCTCGATCTCAAAGGTAAAATCATCTGCCTTGACCAAGCGCTCGGCTTCCAGCGACTTCTCTGTCCAGACAATAGAAGAGCGGTTGCCCTTTAATGGCAAAATAGCAAAGGGACCTGATGGCAAAAAGTGTTCCTCAGCCCGCCCGTTATGCTCCCGCTCATGCGCCACAGTCGTTACAATTCCGCTTTGATTATACGACCAACGGTTACATGAAATTCCGGCCAAACCGCGCAATTGGGAGCGTACACCATCAGCTGCAACCAAAAGTCGGGCCTGCAAAATGGCACCCGAGCCAAGCGTTACGGTTGTTTTACCCGCTTCAACGGCAAAATCCTGAACACGGTCAGGGGCAAACACATCAACGCCCTCGTTCACCGCGCTATCATACAGTGCCCCAACCATATGATTGTTTTGCACCATATGGGCAAACGGCTCACCATCTTTCACTTCGCCGGAAAATGTCAGGAAAACAGGGCGCACGCTGTCATTCAATTTGCTGTCAGTCACAATCATTTCATGAATTGGCTGTGCCTCTGGCTCTAGCTGGTACCAAATGCCCAACTGCTCCAGCATACGTGCCGCACCTGCTGCAATGGCAGAGGAGCGAGGATCATTCTCGATGGCGCTGCGCGGCCGCAGATCAATCACAGCAACTTGCATTGATGGTTCGGACTGTTTGAGCGCCAGTGCGAGCGTCAGCCCCACATAGCCCCCACCACCAATCACAACGTCATAAAGGGGCGCGTTGGTTGCTTGATCCGCTGTAACCATCAATTTTTCTTTCCCGTTCTTTAGAAGGCAAATTCCTCAAGGGTGCAATTTATGTGCTTAAAGCAACCTCGTCCTTCTAAGTACTCCCACAGATTGCATGGGCGACAAAATCACACCTAAACACATGTTTGGTTGACTTTTACGTCAACAAAACTCTTTAGTGCAAGTTTAGTTTATAACACCAGTTAAGCGGAAAATATCGTTCATGAGCAATGCTGTCGACAGTCTTTTAGGTATCCTTAACCTAGAACAGCTGGAACACAACCTATTTCGCGGTCTAAGCCCCAAAGAAGGCTGGCAGCGTGTGTTTGGCGGACAGGTTATCGGCCAAGCGCTTGTTGCCGCTTACAGAACGGTACCCAGCGAGCGCACCAACCATTCTTTACATGGCTATTTTTTACGTGCTGGCGACCCTGAGGTACCTATTATTTATGAAGTGGACCGCATTCGCGATGGCGGTAGCTTTACCACCAGAAGAGTGGTGGCTATCCAGCATGGTCAGGCAATTTTCTCCATGGCAGCCTCTTTTCAAGTTCGGGAAGACGGGCTGAACCATCAAATTGAGATGCCACAAGTGCCCCAGCCAGAAGACCTGCCCAGCGAGGAAGACCTCAAGGAAAAATTTATTGAACACGCCCCGGAGCCTGTTCGCAAATACTTCCAAAGAAAACGTCCAATTGAGCTACGCCCGGTTGAATTGGAGCGCTATTTTTCCAAAAAACCTTTTCCCGCAAAGCAAAATGTCTGGGTTAGAGCGACAGCACCGCTGCCAGATGACCCAAGAATGCACCAGTGCGTGCTCTCTTACGCTTCAGACATGACCTTGCTAGACACAGCGCTACATGTTCACGGTCTTTCCGTCTTTGATCCCTCGGTACAGGTTGCAAGCCTTGACCATGCCATGTGGTTCCATAGTGATTTTCGGGCAGATGACTGGCTGCTTTACACACAAGACAGCCCGGCAACCATGGGCGGTCGCGCTTTCACTCGTGGATTACTCTACACGAGAGAAGGCAAACTAGTCGCCTCAACCTCGCAAGAAGGCTTGATGCGCGAGCGAACCAAATAGCCAAGCCCCACTCCAGCATCTCATTGCTCCAGTATCCTCTCAAAGTGCAAGGGACACCTTCCCTTGCACAAACGATCATCCATTTATTTCTGTGCTGCCACCGCCTCGTTAATCAAGGCAACCGCTTCATCAGAAGCCCACTCAGCAGGGCCAACCATCGCGCCGATTTCACAGCCATCTTCACCAATCAAAACGGTAGAAGGCAGACCGCGTGCACGGGTTTTGCTACGTAGCTGGCGCAAAATGCCCATAGAATTGTCGGAGTAAACTGGCAGCCCAGCTGCACCAACTTCTTTCAAAAAGTCGTTTGGATCACCTCTGCGGTCCACATTAACTGCCACCACCTGAAATTTATCGCTACCAAGTTTTTGTTGCAGCGCGTGCAAATCTGGCATTTCTTTTCGGCAGGGTGCGCACCAGCTGGCCCACAAGTTCAGCAAAACAGTTTTGCCATTAAAAGCTGTCATATCCATTGGCTGCCCATCCGCACCATGAAAATTCAAATCAAGCATGGTTAAGGCTTTAGAGGCAGGCTGAATCCGCCCAAAGTCTTTAGCGCTATTAGCTTTAATAGCCTTGGCAGCTTGTAAGGAAAGCTCGCAAGCCTGATCACTCTTGAGCGTTTCTTGCGAATTGGCCGGAAAAACTGAACGGCCAAGGGCAGCAATTACAATTATTCCGGCGAATAAGGCTTTTCCAAGCTTTAAGTTTCGGCTACTTGATGACAACTTCATAATTAATCCCAATTCCAGAAGGGGCGCACATAATGAGCAACCGTATGTGGGGCGGCCGATTTGCTGAGGGCCCGGACGCAATCATGGAAGAAATTAACGCTTCCATCGATTTTGACCAAAAATTATATAAGCAGGACATTGCAGGCTCTAAGGCCCATGTTGCCATGCTGGCGAAGCAAGGCATTGTCAGTGACGAAGACGCCACAACAATAACCTCGGGTCTTGATAGTATCCTAGCAGAGATTGAAGAAGGCAAGTTTGTTTTCTCTCGTGCTCTTGAAGATATTCATATGAATATTGAGGCGCGTCTCGCCGAGCTAATTGGCCCCACCGCAGGCCGCTTGCATACCGCCCGCTCGCGTAACGATCAGGTCGCCACCGATTTCCGCCTATGGGTACG
Organism: Polycladidibacter stylochi; assembly: GCF_001562055.1. Lineage (GTDB taxonomy): Bacteria > Pseudomonadota > Alphaproteobacteria > Rhizobiales > Stappiaceae > Pseudovibrio > Pseudovibrio stylochi. The sequence goes on from NZ_LLWE01000024.1 coordinate 121,231, forward strand.
CGATAGCATGGACCAGTTAGAGGCCCAGCTGACCGATTTGCTACAGGCACTGAGCGAAAAGGCCCAAAAGCACGCGGGCGATGTTATGCCTGGCTTCACTCACTTGCAATCAGCGCAACCAGTCACATTCGGCCACCATCTGTTGGCGTATGTGGAAATGTTTGCCCGTGATCGTAGCCGTGTTGTTGATGCGCGCAAACGCATGAACGAATGCCCGCTGGGCTCTGCAGCACTGGCGGGCACATCTTTCCCCATTGATCGGACACAAACTGCGCAAGCGCTGGGTTTTGACCGCCCAACAGCCAACTCGCTTGATGGCGTGTCTGACCGTGATTTCGTGCTCGAGGCTCTAGCCGATGCCTCGATTTGCGCCATGCACCTCTCCCGCCTTGCCGAAGAAATTGTTATTTGGTGTTCCGCCCAATTCGGCTTCATTAAGTTATCGGACAAGTTCTCGACCGGCTCCTCCATCATGCCGCAAAAGAAGAATCCGGACGCTGCCGAGCTGATTCGCGCCAAAACCGGCCGGATTTACGGTGCATTGAATGCCCTATTGGTGATGATGAAAGGCTTGCCGCTCACTTACTCCAAGGACATGCAGGAAGATAAAGAGCAAGCATTTGATGCCCTGCCTAACCTCTCGCTTGCTCTAGCCGCCATGACGGGTATGATCCGCGATCTTGAGCCAAACACAGATGTTTTGAAACAGGCAGCAGGGTCTGGCTATTCCACAGCAACAGATTTGGCAGACTGGTGTGTACGTGTTCTGGGTATGCCATTCAGAAATGCCCACCATGTTACTGGTGCCATTGTGAAGCTGGCCGTTGATAAAGGTGTCGAGCTTCACGAGTTGACATTGGAAGAAATGCAGGGTGTTGAACCGCAAATCACCAACGACATCTACAATGTGTTGACAGTCGAAAACTCTGTGCGCTCACGTGTTAGCTATGGCGGTACCAGCCCTCAAAACGTGCAAGAGCAGGCTGCACGCTGGCTGAAAGAGCTTAGCTAGTACAAAGCATATTCAATCCACGGCAAGGCTAGGTCAAATCAAGCCTTGCCACAACCAGAACAGACAGGCAAACTGCCAATTAGCGATAGAGCTTTTAAAACGCTTCAAATCACTAATTACTTAGAACTCCTAGGAAAAATTATGGCTATCACCCGTTGTCGCTCAAAGTCTCTTTTGGTTTCCATATTTTGCTTAGCACTAACAATGGCAACAGCAGGTTGCGGACGCAAGGGTAATTTGGTCCCTCCAGCACCAGTACAGCCACCAAAACAAACCAATAGCGCTGACAGCGCACCAGCCACAGCAATGCCGGATAAACCCAAGTCTAAAGGTTTTATCCTTGACCCGCTCATTGGCAAATAAATCAGTTACAAAGTAAATATGCAGCAAAACAGGCTGCCAGAGGACGAACCCGTTGCACCACTTTTTATATAAAGATGGCACCTTGCATGCCGAAAGCGTCGCCCTTACTAAAATCGCATCTCAAGTTGGCACCCCATTTTATTGTTATTCACGCGCCACACTTGAGCGCCACTATGCAGTTTTAGCTGAAGCATTTTCGCAAATTGACCACCTTATTTGCTATGCTATGAAGGCCAATTCCAATCAGGCAGTACTGCAAGTCTTAGCGCAAAAAGGTGCTGGGGTAGATGTGGTATCGGAAGGCGAGCTGCGCCGCGCCTTGGCAGCCGGCATTCCAGCCAATAAAATTGTTTTCTCTGGCGTAGGTAAAAAGCGCAGTGAAATGCGCTTCGCGCTCGAAGCGGGTATCTTATGCTTTAACATCGAATCCGAGCCTGAATTGCAACGCCTCTCGCAAGTTGCCAGCGAAATGGACAAGGTTGCACCGGTCTCCTTGCGTATCAATCCCGATGTTGATGCCAAAACCCATGCCAAAATCTCCACAGGTAAAGCAGAAAATAAGTTCGGCATCTCTTGGCAACGAGCCCGCGAAGTTTACGCACAAGTTGCAAAACTACCCGCTTTAAAAGCAACGGGTATAGACATGCATATCGGCTCGCAAATCACCTCGCTTGAGCCGTTTGATAGCGCGTTCTCCCGTCTGGGCGAGCTAGTGGCGCAATTGAAATCTGATGGTCATGCCATTCAACACGTTGACGTTGGCGGTGGTTTGGGCATTCCTTACGGTGGTGGTATCGAAGCCCCAGACCCGCGCGCCTATGCTGACGTGGTTCGAAAGCACGTAGAAAAGTTAGGCTGTAAGGTAGTCTTTGAGCCAGGCCGCCTAATTGCTGGAAACGCCGGTATTTTGGTAACCGAAACAATTTTCGTAAAAGAGGGCGATGCCAAAAACTTCATTATCGTTGATGCCGCCATGAACGATTTGATACGGCCAACACTCTATGAAGCTCATCACGAAATCGCAGCTGTTGAGCAAGCCCGTGAAGAGGGTGACAAAATTTTCGCCGATGTAGTTGGCCCTGTTTGCGAAACCGGTGATTACCTTGCTAAAGATCGCGAACTACCAAAAGTCGATGAGGGTGATTTGCTCGCAGTATACTCAGCGGGTGCATATGGTGCTGTTCAGTCTTGCACCTATAACTCGCGCCTTTTAGTACCTGAAGTTCTGGTAGATGGCGATAAATATGCCGTTATACGTGAGCGCAGAAGCTACGAAGACCTCATTGCACAGGACACCGTTCCAAATTGGGTCAATAAAGCCTAGGCTTTTTGTGGAGATGCTTAGAATTTTGCAAGGTTGATCGTCTAAACTCACCCCCCTATGCTTGTAGCACAAGGAAACGAGGTCCGCGTGAGCCACAGCGATCAGCCCCATGAAGCAGAAAACAGCAGTGCTTTCCTAGCGCAGGCACAAGTGCGCCTGAACAGAAAAATTAAACAGGCGCAGCTTGCTGCTTTTACAGAGCAGCTGCTACCACTGTGCCTACCACCATTAATCGTGGTAGGCTTTTATGTAGCTTTTAGCTTTTTAGGCCTTTGGAATTGGTTACCCTATTGGCTTTCTGCACTTAGCACCATTGCAATACTGGCAGTTTTTTTCGCATTCTGTCATCCATTTTTATCACTTAAATGGCCAAGCAAAGCGCAAGCACGTCAGCGAATAGAAACCCATTCAAACCTGAAGCACACCCCGCTTCAGGCACTGAATGATCATCTGCCAAGCAATTTGTACGACCCGCAAGCCAAAGCACTTTGGCATGCACACAAGAAACGATTACAAAACCAAATCAATAACCTGACATTTGGCTCTCCCAACCCCAAAAGCTATCGCAAAGATCCGTTCGGCTTGCGTGTCGTAGCCCTTATGCTCCTTATCATCGGCTTTTCGCTCACAGATACCAACCGGTGGGGAACATTACTTGCACCCTTTAAGCTGCCAGAGCAGGAAAAACAGGAGCCGCCGCGCATAGACGCGTGGATTTCTCCCCCAGCCTACACAGGTGAAGCGCCAATTATTTTAACAGGTGAAACTGCAAGTTTTCGGGACCCCGCAGCACACATAAGAGTACCGGAACTCAGCTTGTTTGAAGTAAAAGTCTACTCGCAAGAGCAATACCAACTGGAATTTATTGCTAGTAAAACAGGTAGCTCCACACCCTTACCACCAAAAAACGCCCCCGATACAAAGCAGAATAAGAACTGGTCAGTTCCCTTGAAAAGCAACGGAACTCTTACATTAAGTCAAAACGGGCACCCAATTTATAGCTGGCTACTAGAGGTGAAAGAAGATTCTGCCCCAGAAATCTACCTGACAAAAACGCCAGAGCCTCAGCTCTCCGGCAGCTTAAAGCTAACCTATTTTATCAAAGACGACTACGCATTGGACGAGGCTAGCGTTGAGCTCGCCCTCTATGAGAAAGCAGCGGAAAAAAACCTGCTTACCTCGCAAAGCAATCAAAAGAAAAAGCCGATACCATTAGTATCAGCGCCGGCTTTTAATCTGTCACTTCCAACAGGCAATAACGATAATCACGAAGCATCGACACTAAAAGATATAACCGACCACCCTTGGTCTGGAAGTAAATTATGGATGCGCCTACGTGCCAAAGATACAGCTGGTAACGTTGGCTACTCACCAATTTACACACTGACTTTACCGCAAAAAAAGTTCTCGCATCCCTTGGCCAAAGCGCTTATTTCGGAACGTAAGAAGCTGGCATTGAACCTACATAACTTAACATCCGTTATTCATACAATGGATGCTCTTTTATTGGCCCCCGACGTTTTTTTTAATGATTCCCGAAATTATCTACCCCTGCGCTTTGCTTACAAACAATTAATTCTAGCTCAAAACGCGGATGACCTGCGGCAAGTAATTGATGATTACTGGCTACTCGCCAACCTTATCGAAGACGGTAACTTATCCGCTATCGAACAAGCACTTAAAACTGCTCAAAAGGCGCTGGAGCAAGCTTTAGAGGAGGGCGCATCACCTGAAGAAATCTCCAAGCTGACGGACAACCTGCGTAAGGCCATGGACGATTACATGAAAGCTCTGGCGCAAAAAATGCAAGATCATCCCAATTCGCCCGACCAACAGCAGCTTGAGAGCTTGGCTCAGCATTTGGATCCGCAAGATATGCAAAAAATGCTGGATCAAATTGAGCAGTTGGCACAAGCCGGCTCACATGAGGCCGCACGCGAACTGCTATCCCAAATGCAAGAAATGCTCAACAATATGCAAAGGGCTGCCCCCCAACCGCTCACTGAAGAGCAAAAGAAGATGCTACAAGCGCTCAGTGAACTGGGAGATATGATTGGCGAGCAACAGCAGCTAATGGATCAAACCCATAAACTAGACCCTCAAAACGCAAATCCTGGCCAAAATCTGCCCGACTGGTTACGGCCAGATAAAGGTGCCAACCCCTCAACGAAAGATTTTCAGAACCTACAAGAGCACCAGCAAGCACTTTCCAGCACCTTAGAGCAGTTACTGGATAAACTCATAAATGGCGGGCTTACGAAACTGGATAAGCTTGAAGATGCGGCCAAATCCATGGGCAGAGCTACTCAGGCCCTCAAAAACAAACAGGCAGGCGAAGCAATACCCCACCAGTCGGACGCGCTGACAAACCTACAAGATATGGCCAAATCACTGGCGAATGAGCTTAGCAATCAATCCGTTGGTACAGGCCTATCACAAAACAACATTCTTTCACGTGACCCGTTAGGCCGCATGCAGCGCTTTATTGGCCCCGAATTTGGCGATCAGGTTGAAGTACCAAAAGTGATCGACACGCAACGTGCACGTAAAATTCTTGAGGAGTTACGCCGCCGCCTCTCCGAAACTGGACGCACGGAAGATGAATTAAAATATTTAGAGCGTCTAATGGATTTATATAATTAGCCTCTTGACGAAGAGGCTTCTTGCAACATTTAGCTCCCATAAAAATGGCAGGCAAACTCACGCATGGCACAAGAAAGCCCCATGGTTGCTAGGCGTAAAAGCTACCCTCAGCACTGGGAACACTATCAGCCAGCGCGTTTTTAACGGCATTGCGAACTTCTAGTAGGGAAAACGGCTTGTTCAATACATCTTCCACACAGTTGCGAACATCTTCCGCGCCTTCACGCAAATCCGCATAACCTGTCATCAGCAATATCGGCAATTGTGGAAACATCGAGTTTGCCTGCTTTGCCAGCGCGATACCATCCATTTCCGGCATCATGATATCGGAAAGAAGAAGGTCAAACGCACCTTCTTCCTCACTTAAAGTCAGCGCGGCTTCACTACCATCTTCAACGGCAATCACGCGATGTCCGTCCAGTTCCAAAGCGCGTTTAACAAACGCTCTGACGGCATCATCGTCTTCACTTAGCAGTACTCGCGCCATAAAGCCGCTTCCTCTAGTTATTCATCACCTTCCTGTGGCACGTAGCCAATGAAAGGTAATTGACGCCAAGCATGTCCCATATCCATGCCATAGCCAACCACAAACTTGTCAGGACAATCAAAGCCAATGTAATCCGATTTGATTTCGGCAATACGGTTTTTTGGCTTATCAAGTAACGCTGCCACACGAACAGATTTAGCCCCCCGGCTAGCGATCATATTCTGGGCAAATAGCAGTGTCCTGCCAGATTCAAGAATGTCATCAACGAGAATTACATCGCGGCCCTCAACATTGCTCTCAATGTCACGTAGGACTTTAACCTCTCCCGAAGAGACTGTGCCCTTTCCATAACTGGAAAGGTGTAAAAATTCCATTTCCGGCGCGATATTAGATTTATGTAAGGCACGTGCTAAATCGGCTGCAAACATAAAGCTGCCCTTTAAAATAGCAACTACAAGAAGGTTATGCGGCTTGTCTGCAGCAATTTCTTCGGCAACTTCTTGAACACGCTGTGCTATTGTGTCTTCATCAAATAAAACACGTATATCTGGTTTATCAGCCATCAGTTTTCGCTTTTTTTACATTGCGCGTTATGAAGCGCAGCTGGATATCGGCGGCCATATCCGATGGCTTGGCCAATCGGGTTCTAAAACGGGTACGTTGCCCAGGAGCCAACTGCTTGGCATGTGGAACAACAGACCAGGCCGTTAGTTCTCTTTGGTCTTGTGCACGCATGCTCAACAGAATTGCTGGAACAGGTACAGGTTTTTCAGAGACATTCTCAATAGAGCCTTCAACAACAAGTACGGGCTGACCTCCATCATATTCACGGAAAGTCCGCAACCCGTCGAAGCTAAGCCCTCGTGTATTAACAGATATGCCCGCTAATTGGTAAAGGCTGGCTAAATCAGGGTAGGTTTTCACTACCGTGTTTTTATAGGCAACCAAAGCAAGACATAACCCTATGGAGCTAAGAAAAACCAAAACACCAAAAGCGCGCGCGGGGTATATAGCACCGGAAGCGGACGATGACTTGCTTTTTTTTCGCTGCGTGGGCTTCTTTTTCGAGCGTTTTGCACTCTTTTCTTGTGTTTTTTTCACTGAGCTAGCGCGTGTGCCTTCTTCACTTAAGCTTTGTCCGTCCTTATCCTCGCCTCGAGTGTCATTTTCAGTATAATCTGCCCTCTCGGATTTGGGCTCTTGCCCTAAATCAAGCGTGCGGTCATAGGGCTGCGACACATCTTCGTAATGCTCGCTTTGATCACGCTCATCAGGTGTCTCCCCAACACCATCAGCAACAGGTACGGCATGCCAAATCTTTCCGCAACGGGCGCATTTTACCTTACGCCCTCCTGCACCGATTTGTTCAGCACCAATACGATAGGATGTTTGACAACTCTCACAAGTTATCTTCATGTGCAAAACGCCCTGATTTTATGTAGCTAAGCAACGAACTTTATTTCCAATTGCATGTTGCACCCCCGCAATGCAATAGGAACATAATGTCATCCTATGTTTAAGAGATCATCTACATTGGCTTGACATTAAAAAAACGATAATTACACCTCTTCAACAAACAGGTGTTTCTAATCAGCAACTTTTGCTTTGTGAACAGTTAGCTTCAATTTAGCCTTAATAATCCGTTAATTCACGGCGGGTAGTTTTGCAAACATAAGAATATACATAAAGCTAAAGGAGCTTTGGAGTGATTCGCTTTGAAAATGTCGGGCTACGCTATGGAATGGGGCCAGAAGTTCTTCGCGACCTTACATTCAACATTGAACCGCAATCATTTCAATTCTTAACAGGCCCATCTGGGGCTGGAAAAACGTCTTTACTACAACTCCTGTTCATGTCCTTAAAACCAACTCGCGGTCAAATTACAATTTTTGGACAAGACACCAACCGAATCACAAAACCGCAATTGCCGGTCTTACGTAGAAAAATTGGTGTTGTATTCCAGGATTTTCGACTGCTCGACCATTTAACCACCTATGAAAATGTCGCACTACCTCACCGAGTTGCAGGCAAATCAGAATCCGAGTATCGCCCCGATGTAATTGATCTCCTGAAGTGGGTTGGGTTGGGTGAAAAGATGTTTGTCCTACCCCCAGTTTTATCGGGTGGAGAAAAACAGCGTGCGGCTATTGCCAGGGCATTAATCACACGCCCCCAGGTTTTGCTAGCTGACGAACCAACAGGTAACGTCGACGCGCCACTTGCACGCCGTTTACTACGCTTATTTATGGAACTAAACCGCCTTGGCACCTCCGTGTTAATAGCAACACACGACCTAAACCTAATAGAGCAAGTCGAAGCGCAGCATTTTGTGCTGGATGGCGGAAGGTTAACCACATATGGCTGATCACAAAAACCGCAAAGAACCGCCATTATCAAACCAGCGGCGCAGCGCTCACCCCTCTAGGCAGGCCTCAGGAGCGCACCTGCAGCAAAAGGTTACGCACAAGCAGCCTCAGCCTCAAAAAGCTCAGCCGCATGCAACCAGAGGGCACGCCGCCCAACCGCGCGCGCCTAAAGGGCAAAGCGCAACGCCAAGTCGCCCCCAAAGGCCAGCAGCAACAAAAAAAACCATAGGAAGTAATAGCTTAAGCAATAAGCTGAAGTTGCCACCCAAAGCTCGAAATAAAATTAAAACGACCTTACAAAGAGGGCAGAGAGGTGAAGGCCAACCCTCACCAATCGTACCTTCTCAAGCAATTGCAGGGCGTGCTCTTATGCTCGTTGTAGCAATTATGAGCTTCTTGGCCTGTCTAACTGTTGGCTTTGTCAGCATAGTCAACGATGCTGCGAACGACTGGACGAGCGACTTGGTGCGCGAAGTGACAATTCAAATACGCCCTGCAGACGGGGTGAATATGATACAAGAAATTGATCGTACACTCGCCCTTGTTCAAGAATTTCCAGGTGTTGGAGGGGCAAGAGCCCTTTCAGATAAAGAAACACGCGACCTCTTGCAGCCCTGGCTTGGAGCCGGGTTAGAACTGGATGACTTACCAGTACCACGCCTAATATTGGTTGAAGTTGCCGATCCACTCAAGTTAGATTTACAAGAACTCAAAAAGACTGTCGAACACGATATCAAAGCCTCCAGCGTGGATGACCACCGTTTATGGACACGTCAACTTTCAGCCATGGCTAGCGGTACAGTGGTTGGCGGATTTATAATTCTAGCCTTGGTATTGTGCTCAATGGTCCTGTCAGTGGTGTTTGCCACACGCGCAGCCATGTCCGGCAATAAGGACGTTGTCGAGGTTCTCCACTTTGTAGGTGCCGAAGATAGCTTCATTGCCAATGAATTCCAAAGGCACTTCCTCATTCTCGGCCTGAAAGGTGGCTTGATCGGTGGCACATTCGCAACCCTTTGCTTTTTTGCGATCAGCCTGTTTGGCAACTCGGAAACGGGCAGTGTGGCCGCCAGCCAGCTACAAACATTGTTCGGAACAATATCAGTAAGCGCCGCCGGATATCTGGGCATACTGGCAATTATCTTTTTGGTTGCTATATTAACAGCACTAACAAGCCGGTTAGCCGTTCATGCCCATTTGGCAAATATGGAATAAAGCATTCTGGCGTTTTCAAACAACTCGTGCCATAAAGAATATAATATCGCCATTATTGATAATTAGGCATAGAATCCTATTAATTACCAAATCATCAGAACCCGTTTGTAAGGTTCAGGACTATTTATGACCCCACCGTTTAATCATGCTGCCCCCACCAGCAAGACTAAAAGCAAGGCCCTGAATCGCCATCTTAAAAAACTAGTAAAACTACTATTATTTGTTTCTCTGTTATTATCCCTGCTTTTCCTGATAGGCTTCGGCCTATACATCCACCATATTGAAACCCAAGAAATATCGGAAATAAAAGCTGATGGCATCGTTGTACTTACCGGTGGCAAAGAAAGAATAGATCACTCACTAAAGCTATTAGTAAAGGGAAGGGCACATCGCCTGCTGATTACTGGTGTACACCCCAGCACCAAAGCCAAGCAAATAGCAAAGCTTACCTCACAACATGTCGAGCTGTTCGATTGCTGCGTTGACTTAGACCGCAACGCACTCGATACATCAGGAAATGCAACTTCGACACTGAAATGGGTAAAAGATAATGGCTTTAAATCACTAATTATTGTTACTAGTGCATACCATATGCCACGGGCATTGATTGAAATGAAAGCAATTATGCCGTATGTGACCTTCATTCCTAGCCCAGTTTATCATAAGGATTTAAAACTGGAGCAGTGGTATATGGAAAAAACTACGCTAAACCTTCTTTTCCATGAATACACAAAGCTCATATTGGCGACGATTAAAGTTAAGACACAGGCCCTGCTGCGCTGAGCTTGTTAAGCTTTAAACACAGCGGCTTAAAGCCTCGTCCCATATAACAGGACATACCCGCATGCTCTTTCTCCGCTCACTTGTCTTTAACCTGTTGTTTTACGTAGGCACTCTTGTAATTATGATCCTGCTGTCGCCCGTTTTCCTGTTGCCAAGAAAGTGGGCTTACAAAGTTGTTCCAACATGGTCTTACTTTAACTTTTTCTTGCTGCGCTACATTTGCAATGTGAACTCAGAGGTTAAGGGGTGGGAAAATATCCCAGAAGGTGGCTGTATCATTGCCGCAAAGCACCAGTCCGCTTGGGAAACATTTGCGCTTTTTCCAGGCTTGAGTAACGCAACATTTATTCTAAAGGCAGAGCTAAGGAAAATCCCGCTTTTTGGCTGGTACATTTGGAAACTAAAACAAATTCCGGTCAATAGGGGCCGCAAAGGGGTCGCATTGGCACAAATGAGCCAGAAAGCCAAAGAGGCTATAGCGGAAAGCCGTCAAATTATCATTTTTCCAGAAGGTACCCGCCGGCCAGCAGGAGCCGAACCAAAGTATAAATACGGCATTGTTCACCTATATAAAACACTTAACTGCCCTGTTGTGCCCGTTGCTTTAAACTCGGGTGTCTATTGGCCACGCAGGCGTTTCTTCCGCCTACCGGGAACAATAACAGCCCAGATACTCCCTCCCATACAGCCTGGCCTTGAGCCTGAGGTATTCTTAAAGACCTTGACCGACAAAATTGAAACCGCCTCAAATACACTTTTTGACCAAGCGGCAGAAAAGACTCCTGATAATTTTATCGTTAAGGAAGCTCTTGCAAAACGCAAGTTGAATTCAGGAAATGGCGAAAACATAAATTAATTCAAGCTTCAGGCAGGAAAAATAACGTTTACTATTCTTTAATTATGGTTAATAATAATTAAGTGAACTTGTTTTGTTCCAAAAAGTGCCTTGATTCGAGTTCTCTTTTTGTTCTAATCTCGATTCATACGCACGACGAAACAGGAGGGAACGATGCAGCCTGTTGTGTTGGAGTTTGAGCCGATTGGGAATGCCGCCGTTCGTGTGGTTGAAGAGCTTGGTTTGGGCGAGCGCTTTCGCTACTGGCATGGCGAAAGCGGTAAAAAGTATTTGTTCACCCAGAGTGAACCTGAAGCCTTGGTTGATTGTCCATCAGCTGTGGTTCTTATTTGTTGCCCACAAGATGATTACCGCGTCGTATGGCTTGGCGAAAGCGCATCGGGCGACTTTCAAAACTGGAGCCCGACACCGGACGATCTTGACCATGTGCGTTTGTATGCACACTTCCTTGCCGTTGATTCCAAATCCAGGCAAAAAGCACTCGATGATTTAACTGCAAAGCTGCATTGTAACGGTGACCAACAAGCAGCCTAACACAACTCATTTGCTTATCGCTCAATTGTTTACCGGCGTAAATTATTGACGATCCAAGCGAGATCTTTATCGATAATACCCAACTCTTCCATGTGATTATAAGTATTAATCACGTACACATCGTTCTCACCTGACTGCCCCTTAGCTGCTTGTACAATCTCAAGCTGCTCTTCTAGGCTCAGTTTTTGCGCATATTGCTCATGGTCTTGATCGGCCACAAAGCTGAGGGCCTCAACTCTACGCGGACCATTTTGCGATATCTCGACCGGTGCTAGAATTTCCTTATAAACCATCGTTTGCTGTTCACGCGCACGCAGGTACGTAGTTGTCTTATCAACAAGCTCACTTCGCACACGAAAAGCCATACCTGCACAGTGCCCACCTTCATCAAGTCCAAACACCAAGCCGGGTTTCTCCTGTGTGCCTCTATGGATCCAGGAATAAATGCAAAGCGATCGATGAAAACCAACAAGAGTGGCTGGTATGGCCTCTTCAAACTCAAATCCGGGTTGCCACATAAGCGATCCATATCCAAAAACCCATAAATCTGACATATGCGTATAATTCCTGTAAAATAACTGTTGCCGATCGCCTAACAGGATGCCAAAGCTCTTGCAACTTGATTTGTTAAAACGATTGGAGCACTCATGGGGCATGTGAATACTACAGCCAAAAAGAGCACTAAAAAATATTACATTCTCGCTGGTATCATTGCATTTATTGCCTTTGCTTGGGCTATGGTCTGGGATTTTGGTCGTGGTGCGATACGCGACTTTTTACGCAATGGCATCGCAGTTGCTGCCCAGCAGGGCACCAACATTAACTGCGGCGCACAAGACATAAGTGGTTTTCCTTGGAAGTTTGAATTAAACTGCACGCCGCTAATTATTGATAGTAAAGATATAAAGCTGGACTTATCGCAACTCACTGCAACCGCCTTAGCCTATAATCCCGGTCACATTATTGTTGCTTTACACTCACCATTTAGCACTTCAATTGCCCATGCGGGAACCACAATCACTGCAAACTGGCAAGAGGCACTAACCAGTGCACGTGCAACGACGGAAGGCATTACCCAGTTAGATATTGATATTAATCGGCTGAAAGCCAAAATCACCACTTCAGACTTGCCAATTCACTTTTCTGTCGCTTCAGGCGAAGTCCATCTACGCGAAACAAAAAATGAGCAAGATCTGGAAGCCGCAATCGTTGCCAACGCAGCTCGGCTAGATGTATTGCCCTTTAACAGCCCTATGGACATAACATCACGTATTGTTCTTAAAAGTGGGGCAAACATCATTAAGAATAAGCCCTCTTCGCTAGAAGCACTATTACAACATGGTCCGCTAACATTCGTTATAAAGCAGCTCAACGCCAAAGTGGACGGAGTCTCGTTTAAAACCAGCACGGCACTCCGTCTAAACCCGAATGGCTACTTGGAAGGTGACTTGCCACTCACCGTGACAGGCGCACAAAACCTTTCAAACCTGCTCGAACCCTTGTTTCCAAGTGGCTCATCATTACCAAGCACCATACAAGCAGCGGCCATGGCCATTGGCACGACTGATAGCAATGGGCAGGTAACAGCTAACCTGCCAATATCCTATAGAAAAAATCGCGTATATCTTGGTTTTATTGACCTTGGACCGCAACAAAAACTGCTCTAACTGGGATCAAAGCTGACAGTTTTGGCAGTGCAATAAAAAGGGAGGGTATTAACCCTCCCAGATAATTATTAGTTTCATCAATAAAACTAAACTCAAAGACTCTCGAGCTTATCTGTATTAATAAAATAGCTGGTTTTTTCGCCCGGCTCGCCGATACGCTCATAAAGGCCAGTCAACCCAACATCCACAACAGGCTTGGCAGGCACCATCCAGCGGATGTTTTCCCAATCACGCTTTTTACTAATTTCATCGAGCTGGCCAATCAAGGCACGGCCGATGCCTTTTCCCTGATACTCAGGCTTTACGTAAATATCCTCCAGCTGGCCAAAATTCAGGCCACTGGTCAAATCAGGCAAGTCATAAAAAGCTGCAAAACCGATAAGCTCACCATCGTCATAGGCTCCGAGCAGCTCAACTTGGTTGTTTTCAATCATAGCTTCGGCATACACTTCATCAGGGCGTCTTGGTGCCCCGCGCTTCACAGCCTGTGCGTTTTCTGCAATCAATAATGCCAGCTTAGGGGCATCATGAGGACCCAAAGGTCTGATCCTAAGATCAGTCATAGCTTTCATTCCCACTCGGTCAAACTAGCCACACTTGGCTATGTAGAAAAACGAATTAAGGTAGAACTACCTTTATGTAATCTAAAAACAAACAGCAATATCGCGTCAACCTGTTATATACCAGTTCGCGTCATTGTACCGATTTATTTAGAAAGAAAAAAATAATGCTGCCAATACAGCGACAAACCGCCACACTTATTGGCTTTTCAGCAATAGTCATGTGGTCACTGCTCACACCGCTTAGCGTCTATGCCGGAAGCTTACCCGCCTTTCAGCTCAATGCTATTTGCTTTGCCATCTCATCCATCATTGCCTTTGCAGGCTACGCAAGCAAACCGGGTTTTTCAAAAAGCCTGCGTCAACCTCCAAAAGTTTATGCTTTGGGAATATTTGCCATGTTTGCCTACCATGCGTTTTTATTCTTAGGCATCCGCAACGCACCGCCTATAGAGGCCAGCCTTCTCAACTATCAATGGCCCGTGCTTATTGTCGTATTTTCCGCAGCTTTGCCCGGTGAAAAATTGCGATATTTCCATATCCTCGGGGCATTGATGGGCTTACTTGGTGCGGCTATTCTCGTCACTGGTGGCACATCTTTTAGCATATCACCAGAGTATACATTCGGTTACGCCTCAGCAATTATGGCAGCACTGGTCTGGTCAAGCTATTCTGTCATCACTCGGTATTTTGGGCAAATTCCAACCCAGGTTGTTGCCGTGTTTTGCTTAACAACCTCACTTCTGTCACTTGTCTGCCACCTCATTTGGGAAACAACCGTATGGCCCCAAAACCACAGTGAATGGGTTGCCGTATTTGCCATGGGAGTAATGCCACTAGGGCTATCTTTCTTCACATGGGATATCGGTATGAAGCATGGCGATATACAGCTGCTAGGGGCTTTAGCCTATACGGCGCCACTGCTTTCCACAGCACTCATGATAGCGCTGGGTTTTGCGAGCTTAACCTGGACCGTCGTTCTAGCCTGCCTGCTTATTGTTGGAGGCGCAGCCGTTGCCGCACAAGAGCTTGTAGGGTCCTTGCTAAAACGAGGTAAGCCTTCAGCATCCTAGCCCAATTGGGGAATGGTCATCACACGATCAAGTCTCTAGTTTCAGCTAAAGAAGCGAAATAAGGAGTGCTCAATCGTTATGTGCAAAGCTAAGGCAATAAAAAACTTAAAGCCACGTCGTAGTGTGCTCTACATGCCAGGTTCTAATGCGCGCGCACTCGAAAAAGGGCGCAGCCTGCCTTGTGATGCTCTCATCTTGGATTTGGAAGATGCCGTCGCCCCGGAACAAAAACAAACAGCCCGTCAATTGGTTTGCCAAGCTGTTCAGGAAGGTGGCTATGGCTATAGAGAGGTTGTTATTCGAATCAACGGCTTTGATACAGAATGGGGCCTAGATGATTTAGAGGCCGCCACGAAAGCCAAACCACACGCGATTTTAATGCCGAAAGTAAGCAGTGCGAACGATCTTTGGAAAGTCGCCGAACTTATGGAAAAGCAGGGTGTTTCCGGTGAAATTGATCTTTGGATTATGATGGAAACACCCAAAGCAATTCTTGCCGCA
Source organism: Polycladidibacter stylochi (assembly GCF_001562055.1). Classification (GTDB taxonomy): domain Bacteria; phylum Pseudomonadota; class Alphaproteobacteria; order Rhizobiales; family Stappiaceae; genus Pseudovibrio; species Pseudovibrio stylochi. The sequence continues at coordinate 136,615 of NZ_LLWE01000024.1, forward strand.
AAAGAAATTGCTGAAACAATTCCGCATTTGCCCTGTAATGTGGGTGCCATAGTTATCGGCACTAACGACTTGGCAAAAGAAACCGGGGCAAAACTCGTTGAGGGCCGGCAAGCGTTCCTTCCTTGGCTGATGAGCTGTGTTGCAACAGCACGCGTTGCTAAAATCGATGTAATTGATGGCGTATACAACGATTTTTCAAACTCGGAAGGTTTCTTAAAAGAAACCGAACAAGGGGCTTTACTCGGTATGAACGGTAAAACTCTAATACACCCCAAGCAAATTGCCGTCAGTAATGATGTCTTTTCACCCAACCAGGAAGAGGTGGAATGGGCAAAGAAAGTCATCGCCGCATTTAACGCCGAAGAGAATAAGGGAAAAGGTGCGCTACAGGTAGAAGGCAAAATGGTCGAGCGGTTACATGCCGAACAAGGAGAAAAAGTTGTTGCAATGGCTGAGTGCTTGTTAGAACGTGGTTAGGCAATCGTGCTTTATGCTACAAAGCAAGCCCATTAACAAAACAACAACAAGCGAGAAACATGCGCCTTTATCGTCTGATAACTGAACCGGATACACCGGAGTTTTGCCACAGAGTAACCCAAGCCCTTAATCGTGGTTGGGAGCTCCACGGCTCACCATCAACCACCTATGACGCCACCAAAGGCGTTACCATTTGTGCACAGGCTGTCACCAAATACGTGCCTGACGAAGAATATACACGTGAAACAAAGCTTGGGGCCTACTGATTGTATCGAGGGGGAATAAGCCCCCTCAAAGTTACATCACCGCGCTGCACATACCCGACAAAATACGAATGGAATAAAAAATATGAACCACAACTCTGGGCAGATATAAAATATACCACACGCAAATATATTCATAATAAATATATCCACTTTACTATTAGATGAGTGATATTTTACTTATGATTTACTTGATATATATTTAGTTGCGGCAAGCTTACCCATTCCACTTTCATTTTTTTTCGTGTAGAGCAATATAAAAACGAAGAGTGCCTACCGTGATAGATGCATTTATTAACGCCATAGCTCCAATTTTCAGTGTTGTTGTCATTGGCTATATTCTTGGTAAAAAGAAGATATTTGATGCCGAAGCAGTTAATACAATTAACCGCTTGGTATTCTATGCTTTGCTGCCGCCCTTCTTCTTAGGTTTGAGCGGGCAGGCCCCTTTCCATGACTTTGAGCCTCTTTATCTTCTGGCATATTTTTCTGTCAGCCTCTTGATAAATGCCAGCGTAGCCTTGGTCAGCTATAAGTTGTTCAAGCGTGATCTGCGTGAAAGTATTCTGCTTGGCTTCATGGCAGGCTTTGTCAATCATACCTTCTTTATTTTACCCGTTGCTAAGGTCATATACGGCGCGAATGCTATTCTACCTGTCACAGCGGTCATTGCTGTTGATATGATGATTATGTATGGCGCAACGGTTATTATAATGGATTGTGCGAGTAAAAGCAGCACCAGCGCATCAAGAGCGGATAAAGTAAAGCATATCGCCAAAACCATTGGCACCAACCCACACTCGCTCAGCCTGATCGCTGGTCTTGTATTAAACATAGCCGGAGTATCCTTTGACAATGGCCTAGGTGTTTTTACTGGATTTTTAGGTTCTGCAGCAGCTCCATGCTCTTTATTTGCGTTAGGGCTGTTTCTAAGCGGTCAAAAACTAACCGGTAATGTCGGGTTGGTCAGCTTCATCAGCACCATGAAACTGCTGGTCATGCCAATACTGGCACTAATTTCATTTACAATGGTATTCAAGTTGGCACCGAACTGGGAAGGACCGGGCATGTTTGTCGCTGCAGGTCCTTGCGGCACATTACCATTTATCTTGGCTATTCAATATAAAGTGCGCGTAGATACCATCTCGCAGGTTTTGCTGATCACCACATTTGCCTGCAACATCACCCTATCGCTGGTTATACTTTTCCAAGCTATGTAAGTGGCTTCTCAAACCACCAATCACACAATGAGTTTTAAAACCTCATCAAATACATCTATAACCCGCGCCTCATGTGCTTTGCTACTCGCCAAAAATCCGGCAAAACTCGGCCCGGCATTCACTTCCAAAATACATCCGCCACTTTCCGCTCTTATATCTTGTGCCAGTAAATCAATTCCAGCATAACGCAAACCGCTCGCCCGAACGGCATCAATAGCCATTTTTCGAAAATGCTGGCTCACAAGTGTACTCACATCAACGCAGCTCCCACCGCACGAGAGGTTGGCATTTGCCAGCAGGTCAATACAATCACCCTTTAAGGGCACATCTGTTAGACAGCGGCCACTGTTCGCAATGTGCTCCATTATCCGCGCATCATTAAAAGCAAGCTTCAGGCTTGGCTTCTCAATGAGTAATTGGCGCAAATGCTTATCAATTAGTTCGGCGAATGTACTGTGACCATCGCCAAACACATGTAATGGCCGCCGCTCGATTGCAGCCATCACACGCTCCCCAACCACGACAAGACGATAATCAAGCCCTTCGATCTTTTCTTGTACCAAGGCACTGTCGTAACTGCGCAGCATACCTTGCAGCCTCGATAAAAGCTCTTCTTTGCTGCGTACTTCATAAACATCTTTGCCTTGCGAACCATCATTCGGCTTCACAAAAACAGAAAAGCCAACACGGTCGGCAAAGCCAAGTGCAGCCTCTATACCATTTAATGAATCGGCAAAGTGGGCATGAGAGCGCGCAAACCCAAGCAACGCTCCCTCATTATGCACAAGAATAGAACGGGGAACAGGTACGCCTTGGCTGGCAAGCAGCCCATTACAAAACTGCTTGTCATTGGCAACCAGTCCGGCTCCATAATCATTTACTGGATAAGCAGTCCCTTTAAAGGGCATTTTCGTGCCGCATGGCAAAACAAAGTAACCAACATACTGAAATTGCGTATCGAGAAAAAAACCGATACCGCGACGCTGGCATTGCGCCAACAATAACCGGTGGCTAGCGCTTAAACGCGAACTATCTTGTGCGCAGTCAAAAAATTCCATTAGAGTATGCTTAGCTATATATGCCCTACAAAATCACTAGTCGTTATGACGGTTTTGCCGCGCATTAGCCAAATAGTCGATTTTGAAAAGCTTCGGGTTGGTCGGGCCATTCTCAACTACGTTGTAAATAGCTACAGAAGTATCGTAGCCTTGGCTATCGCGTACAGTCCATTGTTTCAACCGGTAATCAGCACTATCAAACACAAGAGTTAAGCGGCCCGAATTAAACTTGGTCTTATCATCAATCACGACAGAAATTAAATCTGGTTCAATCTGGATCGATGTAACATTGGCATCACGCTGCAAGTCAATTTTATCAGAAAGCAAGAACCGTAGCGGGGTTTGTGAAAGCGGCCATAAATCCTGCGTCTGTAATTTCCGGTCTTTAACCGAAATCATTTCCCCATCGCCAATGATATCCAACGATGAAGGCTTATTGTAGTAAAACCGTACTTTACCAGGCCGGTGAATAAAGAACTTGCCTTCCACCCGGCCACCAGTAGGGCCAAACTGAATAAAGTCACCGTGCATTGTTTTAACCGAGTTGAAATAGCGGTTAATACTAGCCACGACCTGCGCTTTACTAGCTGATTTCGCCAAGCTTGCAGTAGGCACACAAAAAAATGAAAAGGCTACAATTACGAGTGCTAGTAATTGCTTTATGCCAATCCAATAAATGAGTTTGTTTCTCAAGCAACTTGTGCCCATATTTGCCTCTTGTAATCCAGCAATTGCTGGCTTTGGTCTATCAAGATAAAACCGCCATTTTATCAATAATGTTCACTAGCGAAATGCCATGTCAACACTATGGCAACACCTTGTCTTTAAATCGAACCTTCATGATCGGGAAGAAGAATTTCGCGTTTCCCCGCATGGTTTGCAGGGCCAATAATGCCTTCTTCTTCCATTCGTTCAATTAGTGTAGCAGCGCGGTTATAACCAATCGATAACCGGCGCTGGATATAAGAAGTCGATGCCTTGCGATCCCGCGCGACTATAGCTACAGCTTGGTCAAACAAGTCATTGCTGGCATTGCCACTGCCCTTGCTAAGCGCATCATAACCGCCTTCACCTTCATCACCACCTTCAGTTACTTCTGCAAGATATTGCGGTGTACCTTGGGCTTTCAAATGCTGCACAACAGCCTCGACTTCATCATCAGAGACAAACGGACCATGAACTCGCTTGGTCTTACCCCCACCAGCCATGTAAAGCATATCACCCATACCCAGCAGTTGCTCAGCGCCCATTTCACCAAGAATTGTACGGCTGTCGATTTTACTGGTCACTTGGAAGGAAATCCGTGTCGGGAAGTTTGCCTTAATCGTACCGGTAATCACGTCCACAGAAGGTCGCTGTGTCGCCATGATGATATGAATCCCCGCAGCACGTGCCATTTGTGCCAGTCGCTGAATTGCCCCTTCAATGTCTTTACCGGCCACCATCATCAAGTCGGCCATTTCGTCAACCACAACGACGATATACGGCATTTTTTCTAAGGGGAGCTCTTCTTCCTCAAAAATCGGCTCACCGGTATGCCGGTCAAAACCGGTTTGTACAGTACGGGTAAAGCGCTCGCCCTTTGTTTTGGCCTGCTCAACACGGGTGTTGAAGCCATCGATATTGCGAACGCCCATCTTAGACATCTTTTTGTAGCGGTCTTCCATCTCCCGCACAGTCCATTTCAACGCAACAACAGCTTTATTCGGGTCTGTCACCACTGGCGTTAATAGGTGCGGAATACCATCGTAAATGGATAGCTCAAGCATCTTCGGGTCAATCATGATCAGCTTACACTGATCGGGAGAGAGGCGGAACAATAACGACAAGATCATCGTATTCACCGAAACCGATTTACCCGAACCGGTTGTACCAGCAACAAGCAAGTGCGGCATACGCGCCAAATCGGCAATCACCGGCTCACCATTAATGGTCTTACCCAGCGAAAGCGCCAACTTGCCTTTCGATTGCTTAAAGTCGTTAGACTCCAACAATTCACGCAGGAACACCGTTTGGCGTTTGGCATTTGGCAGCTCAATACCAATAGCATTCTTGCCCGGAATAACAGCAACGCGTGCCGAAATTGCACTCATAGAACGGGCAATATCGTCCGCAAGACCAATCACCCGTGATGATTTAATACCAGGAGCTGGTTCCAACTCGTAAAGCGTAACAACAGGGCCGGGGCGAACAGCAATTATCTCGCCGCGCACTCCAAAATCTTCCAGCACCCCCTCCAGATTTCGGGCATTTTGCTCCAGAGCATCACTGGTTAAACGAAAACGACCCGTATCCGTTGGACGTGCCAGCATACCAATGGGCGGGTATTCATACTCAGATGAAATTACAGCAAAGTTTCGTCGAGGCTGTCCATTGGCAGCTGGTTGATTTTCAGCGCGGCTCTCAACAGGGGCACGCGTGCCAACACCTCCACCAGCCTGCGTAGCCGTTTCAGGAACTTTGGAACCAGCTGGCACTTTTGGTGTTGCCTGTAAATGTGTGTTTACAGCTGCTTCACTTTGCGAAACTCCCTGTGGCTTGTTGCTATTGTGAACATCATTCGCCGGTCGTAAAGGCATTGCTTTTGTAGCAGCACCAAGGCTTGGGCGCGCCAGCTGTTGCTTTTGTAGCTCCAAATCATTTGCAGGGGCTGCCTCTGGCATTTTACGAGAGAACAGGCCAAGTAGATTAAACCCACTGCGCGATTTGCGCGGTGGCTCTTCGTTTATTTGGTTCACCATTCTTTCTGGGGCAAAATCAAGCGCTTCATCTTCTCCAGCAGCATCCTCTGGGCGCTGCGCTTCGTGTTCCCATTCTTCTTCCGGCTGCTCCTCTAAAGCATTACCTTCAAGCTCTGCAAATGCCTCTTGGCTGTCATGGTCAAAGGCCGCTTCAATTTCTTCAACCTCATCCTCATCATAAGCATTTTGCTCTTCAAGATAGGAATTATAATCCAACTGTGGAGCCACCTCGGTGTTTGTATCCTCTAAAGTAAGAGCTTCATCACCGAGGGGAACATCCATTAGTTCAGTGGCCGCCAAATCTGTATCCTGAGCGATAACTGGGGCCATTGCATCACGCGCCGCCATTTCATAGTTCGGCTCATTGTCAGCTTCATCAGCTTCCTGCAACAGCTCATCAGCTGGCAAATCAACAGAAGCCTGTGGAATCAGTTGTGTAAGATTTTCTTCATCATACTTTTGTGCAGCGCTAACGCTTTCATCTGGCGCAACGTGCTCTTTTACCGTCTCAACAATTTTCAGCTTGGGCGCAGTGACGGTAGAAGGCTCAACCTGCTTTTGCGCCTTCTCAGCTTCCATAACAGCAATAGCCTCACGGATAAACTTGGGCATCTCGACCTCATCAGACAAGTTTTCCGTATCGTGAGGCTCCTCGTTCTCGGCTATCTCATTCGTTACAGTGTAAGGTAATTCAGCAGTAGGCACGTGATGGTCAACAATTGCTTTTATCTGCTCCGAGCTATCATCGCCTTGCGCCAGATTTTCATCGCTATTTTGCGCAAAAGTAGCCTCTGGATCACGCGCATCAAGCGCACCTAGGCTATCAGCACGCTCACTATGATCGCGAACAAATGACGGTGTTACTGAAGGTCCCTCAATTTCGACACCGAAATCATTTTGGCCATAGTCAAGAGCCTCTTGCTCAATAAGGCCATCATTTCTGGCAGCGTCATCTCTGTACGCATGATCATCATCGGCTTGAACAGTCCGCTCATACCCCCGGCCGTCATCAAGAGCTGCCACATCTAATGGTAACTCTTGCGCCATCTCATGCAATTCGTAGGGGTCATCCTTTTTAGGCTTGGCAAAGCGCTTTTCCACGTTTTGCTTGAACCGACCCAGTAGGCCCGGATTTACATCATTTTGCGCCGCAACGACCCTCGGGCTGTCATGCGAAAGCTCACCCATACCTGCGGCGTCATTTTCCCCACCTACCTGCTGATAATCATCCTCGTATTCAGGCTCTTCAGGCAAATAAATCCGTGTTTTACGCTCACTTGCTGTTTCACTAGCGGCTGCATATTCTAACGGTTCATCTGCGAATTCATCAATATTGGCATACTGCGGTTCCGCGGGTTTGCGTGCAAAAACACGCGCTAAATATGCACCAGCCATCAAGCGCCAATGCGTAAGCGCACCCATTGTTGCAGAAAGCCGGCTATCCTCATCTTCGTCTTCTTCTTCACCAGCAAGATAGCCGCTATCAGCACCGTACTCTCCATCCAGTGCATACGGATTTTCCAACTTCCCAAGCCAACCACAGCTATGAAGCAGCAACAAAGCCGCAGGCCCACCAAACATACCAATCAATAATATGTTTTGCATATTCTTGTGCAGGCTATCGGTAAATACAGTGGGTATAGAAACCACCCAATCACCAATGAAACCACCCAACCCGGTAGGTAATGGCCATTGCTCATTCGGCGGAATGAGCGCAATCAGCCCCGCTCCAAAAAGAATAGCCAACAACCAGCTCAAAACACGCCGCCTCGTCAGGCCGGTAAACCCTTTCCAAAACAAACGTGCGCCAACAATAAATGCAGGAAACAATAGTACCAGTGCGCCCAACCCAAACGCTTGCATTAGTAAATCGGCAATAATTGCGCCGCTTGAACCAAGTGCGTTGGCAACAGGCGCGTCAGTTGCATGTGATAAGCTAGGGTCCGTGACCGACCAAGTGCCCAGCGCAACACCAACACCGCCTGCAACAAGAATATAAACAACACCGATCAAAGAACGAATGTTACGTTTCAGCAAGCGCCGTAAAGGGCTTTGCGTATCTTCAAGTGAAATCCGGTTGGAGCCATATGGCGGCATGGCAGAAGAGTGCTGCATCCTTTACTCCATACAAGTCAAAATCCGTTGAAAGGCTTCTCGGCTCACCTCAAGGTTTTCAACCAAGGCGATACGTACAAAATCGGCCCCCGGGTTTTGTCCGTCGGGCATGGCAGAGGCTAAATATTCACCCGGCACCACACGCAATCCTGCTTTTTCCCAAAACAGTTTTGCAGCCTTCACCCCACCGCCGAGTTGGTGCACATTAAGCCAGATAAAAAAACCGCCAGCACAGGTAATTGGGCCAAACACAGGCGCCAGCATCTCTTCTGCCAACGCATACTTTTCATTATATAAACGACGATTTTCGATAACATGATTTTCATCGGCAAAAGCTCGACAGGCAACCGCTTGTACTGGAAGAGGAACTTGCGGTGCTGCCACATTTCGAAAGTCCGTAAAGAACGCGATAAAATCAGGATCTCCAGCGGCAAAACCGCAACGCAAACCCGGTAAGTTAGAGCGTTTGGAAAGTGAATTAAAAACCACTACGTTTGCAAAACCCTCTTGCAAACTATCAGCGGCCTCCAAGGCCCCAACCGGAGGCTCATCGCGGTATATTTCTGAATAACACTCATCAGCAAAAATAAAGAAATTATATTGCCGCGCCAAGCCAATTAATTCCCGCCAATAAGAAAGTGGCGCAACAGTACCCTGAGGGTTGGCAGGAGATGCAAAATAAAACGCAATTGTGCGTTCTAGCAGCTTGGGGTCAAGCTCAGCCAAAACGGGCAGGGTGCCATCTTCCTTTTCAGGCAATAACACCGCTTCAGCCCCGGCCATGTGCGCACCAGCCCCATAAGAGTGGTAATAGGGGTTTGGTAAAATTACGCTTAGCTGTTCATCAGCGCTTTTTAACCCCTTTGCCAACCAGTAGTCTCTTGCAGCGGTACAAGCAAACACCAGTCCCTCGCGAGAGCCATTGAGCGGAATAACACTACGATCAGCATCGAATTCTTGTTGTAGATTAAAGCGCTTAACCAACCAGTTGCCAACAGAGGCACGAAACGCCTCACTGCCCTTCACTGGTGGATATTTGCGAAATAAATCAATATTTTGCGACAAGACCTCGCCAACAAAAGCCGGGGGTTCATGCTTTGGCTCACCAATAGTCAACGTAATTGGTGGCTTTCCGGGCTCGCTCTCCCCCAGCAAATCACGGAGGCGTTGAAAAGGGTTGCCACCACGAGGCGGTTTAGTTGCACAAATTCGATCAGTCGCTGTCACTTAAATCTCTTGGTTCTTTACAATCTTGCTTACTGCGCCACACAATAACAGTGAGAGGTAAATCTCGTATTAACCATAAGCGCAATCAACCAATAACAAACCAATATGGCACTAAAGTGGAACAACCCTGCCGCAACGAAGATCTCCATGCATACACTTAAACAGGCACTCAGATCAGCCAGCTAAGCAGATACGGCTAAAACCAAATCTCTGGCTCACATATTTTAGGCCTCAAGGCAAACCGCCAAGTTTCGACTTATCTATCTTCAATGACAAGCACAATTAGAGTGCTCAAAAGTCACTCGTAATTCCCTTAACTTCCCAGTCGTTATAGCGTGCAGGGTCCAACCCGCCACGACCATTTAGCTCTTTTTGCGCACCCTTTGTAATCGCGTCAATTTGTGTACGGCGTGCTTCGGCTTCTCTCAAAGCCCGTTGGGCGGGCGCTGGCAAGTCCTCAAAGCGCTTCTTCTCCGCAGCTTCCTCTTTCCCCGTACCAGAGGATGCAACCTCACGCGCAGCAAAATGATCTGAAATGTTTAATGATTGCTTTTGATCGCTCACAACTATTCCTCCTCCTCACATTACGTCCTGCATAAAACAGCGTATGATCTTCAAATGCAATTGGCACTTAAAAACCTTGCAATGCTGTAATTTAATGCCAAATAATCAATAAAGCACTCCCAATGCGAGTGCTATGCTGTTTAAGTTAAGCACTTCATTGATAAAATCAGGCTATTTTTACAGCTAACTTTTTTAAAAACACCAAGGGCACGAAGCTTTAAGGTAAAACACAATACGCGCCAGCGGAGTTAATACGATGAATTATGTAAGAACCGGCATGTTGCTGGCTGCAATGACTGCCTTGTTTATGGGGCTTGGCTACCTCATTGGTGGACAAAGTGGCATGCTTATCGCATTGTTAATTGCCGCTGCAATGAACATGTTCAGCTACTGGAACTCTGACAAAATGGTGCTCTCCATGCACGGCGCACAACAAGTGGGCCCGCAAGAAGCCCCAGAGCTTTACAACATGGTCGCCACTATGGCCCAGCGGGCACAATTACCCATGCCTAAGGTTTACATCATTGATAATCCACAGCCAAACGCATTTGCTACGGGCCGCAACCCGGAAAATGCTGCGGTTGCTGCGACAACCGGCCTCTTAAACTCTCTCACCAGAGAAGAAGTCGCAGGCGTAATGGCTCACGAGCTGGCTCATGTGAAAAATCACGATACATTAATAATGACCATAACCGCCACTATTGCTGGCGCCATTTCCATGTTGGCCAACTTCGCTTTCTTTTTTGGCGGCAACCGCGATAATAACAACTCAATGGGGATTATTGGCACAATTGCCACCATGATTTTAGCTCCGATCGCCGCAAGCTTGGTACAGATGGCCATTTCCAGAACCCGCGAATACTCAGCGGACAAACTAGGAGCGCAAATTTGTGGCAACCCCATTTGGCTGGCTCAAGCACTCAACAAAATTGCGGGTGGTGCAGCACATATACCCAATCAAGCGGCAGAGGATAACCCGGCAACAGCGCATATGTTCATCATTAACCCTTTGTCAGGGCGAAATGCCGATAACTTGTTTTCTACCCACCCAGACACTGGCAATCGTATCGCCGCTCTTCAACAGCAAGCCGCAGAGCAGGGCATAAACCCAATGGGTTTCCATGGCGCTACCCACCAAACACAATCTACTTCACATGCACAAGCCGAGGCAAAAGGGCCTTGGGGTAGCAGTACCACACATGAAGAGAGGCAAAACGACGATATTGGACCATGGGGCGGACAAAGGCAAAACACCTCATCGGCAGACAAACCAAAAGGGCCTTGGGGCTAATTTGTGGAATTCTGCATCAAACCAAGCAATCATTCGGTAGGGCTATGGGGATAATTCATAGCCCCATGCCACAATCCCCCTTGAATTTCCTTATGTTTACTAACTAGAACAGCATTCAACCATGGCATCTTTGCCAATAAGCTATGCGGGCAGGCGCATGGCCTTACATAACTGGAAAAATTCATGACCGCGCCCAAACGCTCCGCACAAAAAAGAAAAACAAACACCCCCCACAAGAAAGCGGAGCCAAAACAAACACCGCAATCATTACCCGGTTATTTTCCACGTAAAGTCGCAACCGATCTTTTGGGGAAAGTCCTAACCAAACGAATGCCCCTAGATGGTGAACTGGACTTACAAAACGGCCATCCAGGCTATAAAAAACTTGAACCAGCAGACCGAGCTTTAGCCCGCGCCATTATTGGCACCGTTTTACGTCGCCGTGGGCAAATTCAAAACGTACTCGACACCATGCTAGAGCGGCCCATACCAGAAAAAACCGGCCGCGCACTCGATATTCTTCATATTGCCTGTGCCCAGATCCTCTTTATGGCAGTGGCCGACCACGCCGCAGTATCTTTGGCAGTGGAACTTGCAGGTGCTGACAGCAGAGCCCGCCCATACAAAGGGCTTATAAATGCAGTGCTGCGCCGTGTAACCCGTGAGGGGCAATCTATCGTTGAACAGCAAGATGAAACTGTCCTCAATGCACCGGAATGGATGTTTGCACGCTGGACCAATGCCTACGGCCTTGAAAACGCAAAAGCCATCGCAACCGCTCACCTGAATGAGCCTTATCTGGATATTACGCTCAAAGCCGGACAGCCGGAATTGTTGGACGAGCTGCAAAAAGAAATGAACTGCGAGCGTTCGCTAGGTAGCAGCTTGCGCATGCAGCCCAAAGGTGGTGTCGAGAAGTTACCTCGCTTTGACGATGGCATCTGGTGGGTACAAGACAGCGCAGCCGCTGTTCCTGCACGGTTACTAGGCAATATTGATGGTAAAAATGTCGCCGACTTATGCGCCGCACCCGGTGGTAAAACCATGCAGCTTGCTTCAATGGGCGCAAATGTTACCGCCGTTGATATTTCCGCACGTAGGCTTCAGCGGCTGGAACAAAATTGCAAGCGAATGGACCTGTCAGTTGCCACAATAACTTGTGACTTGAAAGACTATCAACCAAATCAGAAATTTGACGCAATTTTGCTTGATGCCCCCTGTTCCGCAACGGGAACAATTCGCCGTCATCCGGATGTCGCATGGTTAAAGCGCGAAGCAGATGTGGAGAAGCTAGCTGAATTACAATACGAAATTCTAGAAAAAACCTCAAATTGGCTCAGTCCGGGTGGTCTATTAGTCTATTGCACTTGCTCACTGGAACTTGAGGAAGGCGAATTACAAATTCAGCGCTTTCTCTTGGAAAACCCCCAATTTTCGCGCGTACCAGTTACAACAGAAGAGTTAAATGGCTGCAGCGAGGCAATAACAGCGCAAGGAGATTTCCGTGCGTTACCTTGCCACAATAAAATGAAAGATCCTCATCTAAGTGGCTTAGACGGTTTTTATGCAGCCCGATTGCGCTTCACCCAGAACTAGCATAAATGGTTAAAAGATGATTAATGTCACTTATTTGCTGGCAATGATAAATCAAGATTTGACTTTGAATTATAGTAGGTAACAAAGGATACAGGTGCCAATGGCTATCGGGTCAGTGTCAGAAAAGCTGCGCCTCATGCGCTTGTTGGCACGTAGCTACTCAAAATCTAGCCTAAAGTGGTTCTCAACAGGGCTACTTTCACGCAGGGCCATGGTCGGCCCCGCGCCTGCACGCCTGCTTATTGCGCCGCAAGATTTGCGGACAGCTGATGCCTTTAACGCTTCAGACATTTACGCGGGACGCTTTTTGTTTGCCGGCCAGCTGGTAGAAACTGAAAGCAAGTCGCCATTCACAATCAAATCCCCCGGCGATGATTGGTCACGCTCACTCCATGGTTTTTCATGGTTGCGTCACCTACGTGCCGCAGGCACACATGTTGCCCGTAAAAATGCCCGCGCTCTGGTGGAAGACTGGATAAAAGAGTGCGGTAATGGCCACACCATTGGCTGGAAGCAAGATGTCATTGCCCGCCGTGTCCTCAGTTGGCTTTCTCAATCCCCCATGTTGCTGGATGGTTGCGACGCCCAGTTCTATCGCCGGTTTATGCGCTCTATGTACCGGCAGGTACGCTACTTACGCCGCTCGATGGCCTATGCGCCAGATGGAGTACCGCGCCTTACCATTGCGATGGCCATTGCCTGTGCCTACCTTTGCATGGAAGCCCAGAGCAAATCATTAGCAAGAGCATTAAGCCAACTGGATGATGAATTAAAACGCCAGCTGCTGCCCGATGGTGGTCACATTTCCCGCAATCCATCTGCTCTGGTGGAAATTCTGGTCGACCTATTGCCACTTCGTCAGGCAATTGTCATGCGCGGACAATCGCCAACCCCGGTGATGATGGAATCTATTGACCGCATGATGCCTATGCTGCGTTTTTTCCGCCACGGTGATGGCACATTCGCCCACTTTAATGGCATGGCATCAACCCAGGCCGATCTTGTCGCAACCATTTTGGCCTATGACGATGCCCGCGGAACAGCACCGGCAAGTGCACCATACTCCGGTTATCAACGCTTGAGTTGTAATGGTGCGCTCGCCCTTATCGATTGCGGTGCACCGCCCCCAATAGCACATAGCAGCGCAGCACATGCCGGTTGTTTGGCCTTTGAATTTTCTTCAAGACGCAACCGTATTATCGTTAATTGCGGTGTTTCTGCGCGGCAAAAGTCTCAATGGCGTAACGTTGCTCGCTCTACCGCTGCCCACTCAACAGTTGGCATCAACGACACCTCTTCTTGTCATATATTAACGGGGTCTCGGTTTGAAAACCGCATTGGTACACCTGTATTGTCCGGCCCACGCGCAGTTGCGATCGAGCGCAATGATACCGAGCTATACGAGAAGCTATCAGCCAGTCATGATGGTTACTCGAAACGATTCCACCTGCTACACGAGCGCGAGCTAACCCTTTCTAAGGACGGAACAGTACTGGACGGCAGTGACCATTTCACATGGACACAGCAAAAGCGTGGCGCTTGCGAGTATGCGATTCGCTTCCATTTACATCCGCAAGTGAAATGCTCACCAGTACAATCCGGTCAGGCTATTATCTTGCAATGCGACGATGGCGAAGGCTGGGAGTTCTCGGCAGAAGGCCATAAGCTCTCGCTGGAAGAAAGTATCTACTTGTCCGATGCCTTTGGTCACCGGCGCACCAGTCAGATTGTCATCGAAAGCCGTGTTACAGAGCACGATCGCATAAACTGGATGCTGCGCAAAACTTCCGAGGGTAAGGGGCGGAGAAAATCTTCATAGAGCGGAGAATATTTCGCAGTTTTCCGCCATTTTTCACAGTTTCAGTTTTATTTTGCCAAACTTCTAGAATCAGCTCAGCTTTGTCTTTTCAACAAAAGTTTTCCGTGTTAGAGGGCGCCATAACTCACCTTCAATCCCATAAGGATTTTAAAAATGGCTGTGGTGTCTAAAGGCATTCCTGCACCTGATCTTGTTTCAGTTAAGCGTGCACTTCTATCAGTTTCCGATAAAACCGGTCTCATTGACTTTGCAAAGGCATTAGCCGCACAAGGTGTTGAGTTGGTCTCCACCGGCGGAACACGCAAAGCACTGGCAGACGCGGGCCTCACAGTCAAAGATATTTCCGAAGTAACCGGCTTTCCCGAAATCATGGACGGCCGTGTTAAAACACTGCACCCTTCAGTACACGGCGGCTTACTTGCCATTCGTGATGATGCCGATCATCAAACAGCGATGACAGCTCATGGAATCACCGGCATTGATCTGCTCTGCGTGAACCTCTACCCATTTGAAGAAACCGTCGCAGCAGGTGCCGATTACGCCAACACAATCGAGAATATCGATATCGGCGGCCCGGCCATGACACGCGCCGCAGCTAAAAACCATGCCTATGTCACCATGGTAAGCGACCCGCAAGACTACTCATCTGTTATTGAAGCCCTGCAAAATAATAATGGCCAGACCACGCTGGAACTGCGCAAAAAGCTTGCACAAAAAGCCTTTGCCCGTACAGCTGCTTACGATGCCGCCGTTTCCAACTGGATGGCAGCACAGCTAGGTGAAACAGCTCCCGATTACCGTGCTATTGCCGGTAAGCTTAACGAAGTAATGCGCTATGGCGAAAACCCGCACCAAGCAGCGGGCTTTTATGTCACTGGCGAGAACCGACCCGGCGTCGCCACCGCCAAACAGGTGCAGGGCAAAAAACTCTCCTACAACAACATCAATGATACCGATGCCGCCTTTGAGTTAGTAAGCGAATTCGACCCTACCAAAACCAGCGCTGTTGCCATCATCAAACACGCCAACCCTTGCGGCGTTGCTGAGGGTACAAGCATTCTACAAGCCTATGAACGCGCACTGGCATGTGATCCGGTTTCTGCTTTTGGCGGTATTGTTGCCCTTAACCAAAAGCTTGAGGCAGAAGCAGCAGCGGAAATAACCAAAATCTTTACTGAGGTAATTATCGCGCCAGATGCCAGTGAAGAAGCTATGCAGCTTGTCGCCAAGAAAAAGAACCTGCGTCTTCTACTCACCGGTGGCCTTGCCGATCCACGTGCCGAAGGCCTGTTCGTCAAAACCGTTTCTGGTGGCCTTCTCGTGCAAAACCGCGATAACGGCATGGTTGACGATCTCGATCTGAAAGTCGTCACCAAACGCGCGCCAACTGAGCAAGAGCTAATTGATTTGAAAATGGCTTTCCGTGTCGCCAAACATGTGAAGTCCAACGCGATTGTCTATGTAAAAGATGGTGCAACCGTGGGCATTGGCGCTGGCCAAATGAGCCGCGTCGACAGTGCGCGTATCGCTGCTCGTAAAGCACAGGACGCCGCCGAAGCCATGGGCTTGCAAGAACCACTCACCAAGGGTTGCGTGGTGGCATCTGATGCGTTCTTCCCGTTTGCCGATGGCCTGTTATCTGCCGCAGAGGCCGGCGCTACAGCGGTTATTCAGCCCGGCGGCTCCATGCGTGATGATGAAGTTATCAAAGCAGCAGACGAAGCAGGGCTCGCTATGGTCATGACAGGCATGCGCCACTTCCGCCATTAACGGCACATGAAATCAAATAAAGTTCGTTTAGTTGCCCATTTGTAATTAAACAGCAAAAAAGCCGCCGATAATCACGGCGGCTTTTACTTTAACTATTAAATATAAGCTACGTTACGTAATATATAAAATCAGTCTATTCCTGTATAGTCAGCTATAAATAAGGGAGCATATATAAAGTAATGGCAAAGGGTCACAATAACCCTATAACTTCACTATGTATAAAACGGTAGTAAAGCCCCAATGCTTAAAACATTAGATGTTTCAACATCAAATAATAGTTACACTGACAAAAAAAACAATATAATAATATTTGGCTTATCTGCCAATTTCGGCCATATAATTTTCATTTACTTCCTTCTGCAAATCATACTTAGAGTTGCCATAGGTAACTCTCTTGGCACGGATGAAGCAGAGCAAATCATTACCGCGCAAAGCTTCGAATGGGGTTATGGCTCGCAACCTCCATTGTATACATGGCTAGTAATTGGCGTGTTTCAGCTCTTCGGTCCCACGCTTTTCTCCCTCGCACTTCTAAAAAACGCCTTACTGTGCTTGGGCTATTTCGGTATCTGGTCAGCAGCAAAAAAAATCGGCCCTCCACGTTTTGCAGTTTTGTGCACTCTATCTGTATTTTTCTTGCCGCAAATATCTTGGGAAGCCCAACGCGCCCTAACCCATTCAGTCCTACTTTTCACCTGCGCCTCATGGACAATCTATGGCTTTATCAGCCTGCAAGAAAAGCCTGATCTTCTCAAATCCATCGGCTTTGGCCTGTTAATTGCAGCTGGCCTTATTTCCAAATTCAATTATCTTTTTGTTTTTGCTGCCTTAATTTTCGCTCTAAGCTGTCACGCGCAAGGCCGCGCCTATCTTTTTTCAAAATACTTCTTCATCTCTATAGGTGTTGCTGCGCTATTACTCACGCAACCAATGCTATGGAACATAAATCACCTAGACCTTGCCGCATCTCGTGTTAATAAATTTGGAATGGAGGCCGGCTGGCAAACAGCATTTCAAGGACTATGGGCATTTGTCACGGCCTCGTTCAATTTCTGCGCTGTAGTATTCGCCCTTTATCTACCAGTGCTCTTCAAACCATTACAAAACAGTAGTATCGCAAGACAAAATGTTAACAAAGCTCATCTTGACTATCTAAAAACAGCCCTTTTCATTGGGCTAGTCATTGTTGCAATTACGATTGTTGCTTCTGGGACAACAAATGTTAAAGATCGTTGGTTGCAGCCCCTATTACTATTGGTTCCTATTGTTATTGTTGGCCACTTTTGGGCTAAACTTCATGATCGCCATATCAAATACTTGTATGTGAGCGTCGTTATTTGTGCCATAGCAATCATTATATTTCTGCCATTAGCCCTTACCCATGGCACATTCAAAAAACCGAGTATACAGCGCTTTCCATCGCAAATAATTGCACTACAGCTTAAGCAGGAAGGTATCAAAACCGTTATCACCAACTCAAATGCTCTGGCAGGACAGCTCGCTTTCCATAACTCTGAGCTCACCGTTGTTACACTTGAATACTCAGTACTGGATGTACCCCATTCCAAACCGCTTGCAATAATCTGGACGGGACCTCAAACAGCACAAGTTCCACCAAACATAGCACAGCTATATCAACGGCTTTATAATGAACCACTGAGGCCACAACAAAAGCCTACACACAACATTTTACCTTTAACGCAAACGCTTGCTTCTCGCATCAGCCAACAGCCGATTATACCGTTTCCTTACAATCAGCTGATTATTGAAAACTAGCGATCAAGGCCAATCGCTTTTAACAATTTGCCGAAAGAGCATATCCGCCTCATCGCGTAGCCCCTGCGGCTTGGGGGGCGAGGCAATGGAATGCGCCAAAGCAAATTCATGTTCAATGAGCTGATCCAACGCTGGTATGGCGGCACCCACTGCCGCCTCGCCAAGCTGTGTCTTGATAGCAATCAGGTCTTCCACCGTTGCTAGCAACTCCTGCGACAAGTCAAGAGGCTTCACAAGCTCTTGCAGGTTCATAGGCGGTGTCGTACCCGGCAAAAGGCGCATCCAGCGCAAAGCCAGAGCAGGGCGTAATACATAAAAGTACTTTTTAAGATTAATCTCGTCTTTTCCATCAAGGTAGCGTTGCCGCTGTATCTCTCCCTGCTTTAAATAGTGGTAGATACACGCCTTGTTGTAGCTGGCTTGCTTTGCGATCGCCATCATTGACTCACATACATGCTCAAGCCAAATGTATTGGATAGGGCTGTGCAACCACTCTAGCAGCACAGGGTTAGACTTCAGCATTAAATTGAAGGATTTGCGCAAATCCCAGCCGCTTATATCAAGCTCGTCATCAATAGGCAGCTCGATGACATCGCGCTTGGCTTCAAGGCTTAAATACCAGTCCATCCTGTGAACATAAACAAATCGCACATCATAATCGCTGTCATTAGAAGGAAAGCCCCAAGCGCGGCTACCACTTTCTATGGCAAGAAGAATAGTCACATCGTGCTGGCGCTCAATCTCTGCCAGCGCTTCCATAATACGTCCACGCATTTGAGGCGCGATACTGGGTACAAAAGGTTTTAAAGCCATAACAATTCAGTCTCATTTTAAAACTGTAGAGTGTCCTGTTTCCCATTCACAGTCCAGTACCGCTTTTGCAAATCAAATCATAACAAGGCAAGCGTCCACAACCAGCTCATACTGCCAGTAATAAACGCTGCCCGAAACGGTAACCTTACAAAGTCACAGCCACTTCGCTGCCCAACTCGGGAAAGCTGGCTTTAACTTGCGAGCCAACCGGATAATAAGTACAGCCCGAGAAAGAGCCTGTGGTAATAATTTGCCCAGCTTTAAAGCCCCCACAGTGTTCACCAATACCTTTCAAGGCATTTTTCAAAAGTGCCACCGGGTCTCCCAAGCCATTGCGGGCAGGACCATCAATAATGCTCTCGCCGTTGATATCCAGTTTCAATACCGCTTCACCCAGCTTGCTGCGGTCATACTTGGGTATTTCATCACCAATCACAAATCCTGCATTGCCCATGTTATCAGCAAGGTTAAGCGCACCTTTAGCTTTCGATGGCTCGGCGAGGCGATGGCGAACAAGCTCGATCACCATGTAAACTTTGCCAATCGCCTCCCACAAGGCATCATCGCTCAAAGGCAAGACTTTCAAGTCCTTAGTCAGCTCAAACGCCACTTCAATTTCAACACCATAAGCGATGCCTTTTCCTTCCGAAAAATCCGCACCACTACGGCAAATATCCCTGGTAAAAATAGGGGCAAATAGTGGTGTACCTTCACCATCCTTGGCTATTTTCCAAGCGCCAATAGCGCCGTACTCTTTGGCGCTCGTGCGCTGAACGGCAAGAGCATCTTCGTTACTAAGGATATGTGCAGGGTAATCCTCAGGGGCAATGCGCTTATCGGCATTACGAGCAGCCATCAACTGTTGTGCTATCTCTTGCATATTCTCTCCATGCTTCGCAGCGAGTTTATTTTTAGTTATTTAAGTTGCGAAATATTTATGCCCAAAGGCATCATAGTTATGCGGCGCAATCCAATGAATTGCAAAAGCATTTGCAGCCTTCAACAGCCTACCATAGCTATCAATAGGGATTATACGCAGCAAAACAGGCACACCTTGACGGGCATGCCTGTAAAAAAGCTAGCTTGGGTACGCTTGAACGCGACAAGCACCGCAAGCACAAATCAATAATTAAGCCTCAGCTTCCAACGCCACAGCAGCTGATTGAATGATCGCTGCATAGCGTACAGCAGTCTGGATCATTTCCGCGGTGACCCCTGCTTGTCGCAGCACAGCTTCGTGGCTGTCAATGCACATACCACAGCCGTTAATAGCCGAAACCGCCAATGACCACAGTTCAAAATCGGCTTTATCAACGCCCGGCTTACCAATCACATTCATCCGCAATTTGGCAGGCATAGTCTGGTACTGTTTGTTAGAAGATAAGTGAACAAAGCGATAGTACACATTGTTCATACCCATAATTACTGCAGCTGCTTTTGCCGCTGCCAGCGCTTCAGCCGAAAGGTGCGGCGCGGCTTCTGCCAGTAAAGCTTCTTTTACACTCTGGTTACGGCTGGCAATTCCACATGCAACCAAAAGCCCATACTTTTGTTGCTCAGTGAGGCTCTCGTCAGTCGCCAAGGAGCCAAGGTTGAGGCGAACATCTTTGGCGTAGTCGGGCACTGCGGATTTTAAACTATCAATAGACATGACCTGAATTCCTATTCTATGTGAGATAGAGAGGCGTCGGGGTCAGCCTTACCCATAGTTGCGCGCCAGACTATTAGGGCAATTGCTGATCAAAGAAGAAGAAATACATCAACACCATAATTAACAAAGGTGCCGGTGAATGCCCGGGGCCTACGCCCCGGTACAAATATCGGTTGAATAAGCAAAAGGCTTATTAGGCAGCCAGAGTTGCGCCGCCAACTTCACGGTTACATGGGCACAGCTCATCGGTTTGCAATGCATCCAGAACACGCAAAGTGTCTTTAGGGTTACGGCCAACATTCAAGTTGGTTGCATAAACGTGCTGGATTGTGTTCTCGTTATCGACAACAAATGTGTAGCGGTAAGGCACACCATCTGGCGAACGCACACCAAGGCCGTCAACCAAAGAACCATTCGTGTCGGCAAATGCCCAGATTGGCAACTTGTCAAGATCCGGGTGGTCACGGCGCCATGCCAGCTTACAAAATTCGTTGTCGGTAGAACCGCCAAGAACAACCGCATCACGATCTTCAAATTCTTGGGCTAAACGTGCAAACTCAGCAATTTCAGTTGGGCAAACAAAAGTGAAGTCTTTTGGGTAGAAGAAGATAACTTTCCACTTACCTTCAAAAGATTTTTCAGTGATTGGCTCAAATGCACTTTCACCGTTTTCTTCGTGATTATTAAAACCAGGCTTCACTCCAACAACTTCAAATTCTGGAAGTTTTTCACCAATACCGAGCATCTGTCTCTCCTGTTTAATCAAACCTGCGGTTTCCCGCATTTAATCTTAAAAACTGTTGTTGCTTGCGCTATTGCGCTGCAAGTGAGACTGTTATGCAGATCAAATAGCAATCGGTCAAAACGATAATAACGAACTAACCTATCGCTTTTTTTAATATTTAGTGTTATAAAGAAAATAGTCCAATAAAATCAATGGGCTTTAGAATTAGAACAGTTACAAATATTTCAGTGTGTCAAGCTGCCGCAGTCATGTTACCAACACTCAGACAACTACAATACTTCAAATCACTAGCAGAGTTTTTGTCTTTCTCCAAAGCGGCGGAGGCAAGCAAT
Organism: Polycladidibacter stylochi; assembly: GCF_001562055.1. GTDB lineage: Bacteria > Pseudomonadota > Alphaproteobacteria > Rhizobiales > Stappiaceae > Pseudovibrio > Pseudovibrio stylochi. The sequence goes on from NZ_LLWE01000024.1 coordinate 158,073, forward strand.
ATAACCCAGTCCACACTCTCGGCATCGATTCGCCAGCTTGAGGATATCTTGGGCTGTGAGCTGGTGGACCGCTCAGGACGTCAGCTGGTTCTCACCGAAGATGGTAAAAAGGTTTTAGAGCAAGCCTCAGCACTTTTGCGAGATGCGCAAGATCTGGTGCAAGGCGTTAAAAGCCGCCACTCACCGCTTACTGGCCGCTTTCGTCTGGGGGTTATACCCTCCATATCGCCTTTTTTGCTACCGCGCATGCTACCCGCACTACGGCAAAGATACCCTGATTTGCAATTGTACCTTAGAGAAGACCTCACCAGAAATTTAGTAGCAAGTTTGCGCGAGGGGCGCATAGATGCCGCCCTGATAGCCTTTCCATATAATACAGAGGGCTTTATTTCGGCAGAAATTGGCATGGATGAGTTTTATCTGGCTGTACCGGATAACCACCCGCTAGCCGATTTAGATATGGTTGGCATTGATGCATTGGCAAGCGAGCGCTTATTGCTGCTGGAAGATGGCCATTGCCTGCGCAATCATGTGCTCGCGGCAACCAGTGGGCGTATTGCCCCTCCGGATGAAGATATCAAAGCCACCTCGCTCACAACTCTTGTGCAAATGGTAGATAATCACCTCGGCATCACGCTGGTGCCTCAAATCGCAGTAGAGGCGAATGTCACATTTGGCACCAACCTCAAACTTATCAAGGTTGATGATGCCCGCGCTTCACGTAAACTAGGCCTCATTTGGCGACGAAAATCATCTTTTGAAGGCAATGCAAAACTTCTATGTGACGAAATGAACGCGTTGCTTAAAAATATGCGTGAACCAAACCGTAGTTAGAATATAAAGTAATCCTCATCCAGCCATAGCTACAGGATCACCAAACACACATTGGAATTATATGCGCAAAGCTCTTCGCAACATTTTAATATTTATTTTAGCAACACCGCTAATTCTGTGCGTTGCCTATAAGTTTATTCCCGCAAGCTCCACGCTGATGCTTTACCGCAGTCTCACAGGCACTCCCGTGTGGCGCACCTATGTCCCACTAGAGCAAATCTCGCCCAAACTAATTAAAGCTGTTATTGTTTCCGAGGATGCCAAATTCTGCCAACACAACGGTGTCGATTGGCCAGCGCTAGAAAAACAAATAAACCATGCACTGGCTGGGGAAAACGTCCGCGGTGCCAGCACTCTGTCCATGCAGTTGGCAAAAAACCTCTACCTTTGGAATTCACGCAGCTACCTACGAAAAGGGCTCGAGGTCCCTCTAGCCTTAATGACAGACTTTGTATTGGGCAAGCGCCGCGTTTTAGAGCAGTATTTGAACGTGGCAGAATGGGGGCCGGGGGTGTATGGTGTTGAAGCTGCTGCACAAACTTACTTTGGGGTGCACGCAAACCAGCTAACCGGTTATCAGGCTTCTGTGCTGGCAACATCCCTACCCAATCCACTAGGGCGTAACTCCGCAAATCCTCACAGTAGACAAAAACGTTTGGCTACGATAAACCGCAATCGCGTGCATAAGGCTGGGGATGTTTTGAGCTGTTTACAGCCCTAAACCATCATATCAAAATTATTTTTTGTTAAAGGCTGGCATATTCTGCAATTACCCTGTATAAACCGCGCCATTCTGATAGTTTGCGTGTGAAAGCACGCTGACTCCACGTGCGCATACCGTCGTACGTGAGTTTAGGCACAAGAGAGAGCTACGATGGCAGTTCCAAAGAAAAAAGTATCGCGTATGAAACGCGGCTTTCGCCGTTCTGCGGACGCCCTTGGTCAGCCGGCATATGTGGAAGACAAGGATTCGGGCGAACTGCGTCGTCCGCACCATGTTGACCTGAAAACCGGTATGTACCGTGGTCGTCAAATTCTTCAGGCTAAAGAAGACTAAGTCTGAAGCGCACAAGCGCGAATGAATTGGGCCGCTCCCGAAAGGAAGCGGCCTTTTCATTTTAAAAGCTTGCAGCAGCCATACCTTCACGCAGACACAAAAAAACATGCCCACTTGTCAGCAGGCATGCTATCTATCTTATGCAATGAATTTTAAGCCGTTAGCTAGCCGTTTGCGATATACTGCGCACCATTCATTGTCATGACAGCACCAGTCATAAAGGCCGCCTCTTTAGAAGCCAGGTAAGTCACCAGACTGGCAATCTCTTCAGCTTTTCCCAAGCGGCCAACAGGTATCTGCCCAATAATGCTTTCCAGTACCTTTTCCGGTACCGCAGCAACCATATCGGTATTGATGTAACCGGGGCATATACAGTTCACGGTAATCCCCTTACGGGCATTTTCCTGTGCGAGCGCTTTTGTAAACCCAATAACACCTGCTTTCGCAGCCGAGTAGTTGGTTTGCCCGATTTGGCCCTTTTGCCCATTAATAGAAGAAATATTAATGATACGGCCCGAACCGCGCGCCCGCATGCTCTCAACAACTGGACGGGACATGGTAAACATAGAGTCCAGATTTGTGCGGATCACCTGCGACCACTGCTCATAATCCATTTTATGAAACCAGCCATCGCGGGTAATACCCGCATTATTCACCAGCACCTCAACAGCACCAAGCTCGGCTTCCACCGCCTGCACACCGGCAACACAAGCCTCAGGGTCACTTACATCCCATTTAAATGTCTTAATCGAAGTTTGATTGGTAAATTCCTCAGCCTTTTGGCTGTTTCCTGCATACGTAGCCGCAACGTCATAGCCCTTTTCCTTCAAGGCAATAGAAATTGCAGCCCCGATTCCCCGTGTTCCACCCGTGACAATCGCAGTATTACTCATAAAACACCCCTGCTTTTTAAAATATTGGGATATAATTCACTCCTATAGAAAATAATAATGGCGAGGATATTACAACCTCGCCATTCGTTATTATTTAAGCTTTATTACCTAACATTTTGTAGTACTAAAAATAATGTAGAAGATTTAATTGGGTCTTAAGTCTAACGTTTAAGACACATAGCAACACCCATGCCACCACCGATGCAAAGTGTCGCTAAACCTTTTTTCGCCTGACGTCGTTTCATCTCGTGCAACAAAGTCACTAAAACACGTGCCCCAGAAGCACCAATTGGGTGACCAAGCGCAATCGCACCGCCATTCACATTCACTTTTTCAGGATCAAGGCCAAGACCTTGGTTCACTGCAATTGCCTGTGCCGCAAAAGCCTCATTTGCTTCAACAAGGTCCAGCTCGTCAGCTGACCAGCCTGCCTTCTGCAAAGCTTTTTGCGAAGCAGGAATAGGACCGGTTCCCATGATAGCAGGGTCCACACCCGCTGTAGCCCAAGAGGCAATAGTCGCCAATGGCTCAAGGCCCCGCTTGTCAGCCTCTTGCCGCGACATCAGCACAATCGCTGCTGCACCATCGTTGATTCCAGATGCATTGGCAGCGGTAACAGAACCCTCTTTCGCAAAAGCAGGCCGAAGCTTCGCCATACTGTCCACTGTGGCACCATGACGAATATATTCATCATCTTCAACAACGCGCTCTTTACGTCGTTCCACAACCGTTACAGGGGTAATTTCATCCTTAAAACGACCAGCCTTTTGAGCAGCTTCCGCTTTGTTTTGTGAGGCAACAGCAAATTCGTCTTGCATCTCACGGCTAATCTGAAACTTTTCAGCAACATTTTCAGCTGTTTGCCCCATATGATACCCGTTAAAGGCATCCCATAGGCCATCTTTAATCATGGAATCGACCATCTTGTAGTCGCCCATTTTCACACCGGCGCGTAAATGCTGGCAGTGCACAGACAAAGACATGTTCTCTTGGCCACCAGCAACAATAATATCAGCATCGCCAGTTTGAATTTGCTGCATCCCCATAGCAACAGTACGCAAACCAGAACCACAAACCTGGTTTATAAGCATGGCTGTCGAGCTATCGGCAAGCCCAGCATTTCTTGCAGCAATACGGGCAGGGTTTTGCCCTTGACCTGCGGTCAATACTTGACCAAAAATCACTTCATCCACATCATCCGCAGCAACGTTTGCTTGCTCAAGGGCAGATTTAATAACTGTAGTACCAAGGTCATGTGCCGGTGTATTGGCAAACGAGCCATTAAAAGACCCGATTGGCGTACGTGTGGCACTTACAATAACAATTTCATTTGCTGAACTCATGAATGGCTCCCTGCCAATTGGTGCGGACAAGCACTTAAATGCATGATTGTAAGATATAGGTAATGGTCCGCGCGTAACTTTACGTGTGAAAGACTATTCACTTTTAGGCGCATATTGCCAGTTAAATATTCATTTTTCGCATACGACAATAGTCGGTTCATAAAACTTTCGCTATTGTGGGTTGCTAGCACTACAGCTTCTTCTAAGCTTGACAGTGCATACAAACAAAGCTTGGTATAACTTAGTGCAATGCTGCAAAAGAAGGTACAAACAATGGTCGCCGAAAAAGAAGCTATCGTAATTAAGAAATATGCCAACCGACGGCTTTATAATACCGGCACCAGTGCCTACGTGACCTTGGAAGACCTTGCACTTATGGTAAAGGCCGAAGAAGATTTTGTTGTTGTCGATGCCAAAACAGGCGAAGACCTCACCCGCACAGTGCTAACCCAGATAATTGTCGAGCAAGAAAGTAAAGGCCAAAACCTCTTGCCTGTTACCTTTTTGCGCCAGCTTATTCGTTTCTACGGCGATTCAATGCAAAATCTGGTGCCCAGTTATCTGGAATATTCCATGGCTTCGCTCACCAAGGAGCAAGAGCGCATGCGCGAACAAATATCGCATCAAATTGGCAGCTCGGCTTTTGAAATGATGGAAGACCACGTAAAACGCAATACCGAAATGTTTAACAAGGCCATGAACATGTTTGTGCCGCTTTCTACAGAACAAGAAAGCAGCGAACCCAAAACTGCAGCACAGCCCACCAATACACAAAAGCAACCGCAATCTGGCGAGTTGGACGAGCTCAAACAGCAACTAGCAAAAATGCAAAAGCAAATTAGCGATCTGGCCAATAAGGGCTCTTAAAAGACAAGTCGTATTTTCTAGGCTATTAACGAGTAAATAAAGCGTATCAACATAAAACCTGCAGATACGCTTTAATTATATTAACCCAACAAAATACTAAAGAAAAACCAAACTATTTTGCAATGACAATATTATCAAATTTCTTAGCAAATTCTTGGAAGATTGAATTTAGCTTCCCACTTTTTGCAACCTTAAAGTACTCTTTACTTGTTACGCATTTACGTAAAATCTTACCTGTTTGAGTGTTAGAAACATCTTGACCACTAGTCATAAAAACAGCTGCAATCACGACACCCTTTTTCTTTAATTCATTGCAGTATGCTAATGAATACTTGCTATTTAATGTCGAGTTGAACCTTTCATTTGAATCCCATTTATATTTACCATGACCATATTTTATATTTTCAAATCCGGTATTAAATTGGCCATCTGTCATTAGTAAAAGAAATTTCTGATTTGATCCATCATCATACTTTTTAGCCTTGCTTTCTTTCCAAAAGTCATTCCACTCTGGCGAAAGTGCGTACATACCCCAAGAGATTGCAGCCATCCCGTTTGTTGTGCCTCTCGTTTTAAACTTCGATATAGCACCAATCAGCTTTGACTTATCATTAGTTAATGGGACAAGCGGTGAATAATATGGGCAGTCATTCGTTCCTGCGTAAATCTTTAAAACCTTATTTTTCTTATCTTCACTCAACATATAATCGTCAGGTATATATGGTTGCCTTCTGAATTCATTACCCTTCTTTCTTATACGGTTTGTCATACAAAAGTGATTATTGTAAGGTTTTTTATTTACAGTACTATTTTCAAATCCGTTAAATACAGGGGTTTCAAATTTCACTTTTTTCTTTTTATTACCCCCCTTCTTTTCCACCTCTGTTTCTTCATAACTAATGTTTGTGTCATCAAGGTTTATTGCTGTACCTTCTGAGTAAGGAATTAGAGAAATCATTGCATTATACTTGGCTGTATCTTCAGTTGGAAAGAAGTAGTTAATAAATCCTTCTGATGCCGTTTTCAATTCCTTAAGTCGAGTACCGTAATTCATTGAATCTGTAAGGTCCAAAACCATGGCAATTTCGATTTCCTTAGTACCGTAACCCACCTCAGTAGAGCTACCAACATCTAAGTTCGAAAAGGAATCATCCTCACTCCAAACTTGAAGCAACCTAATGAAACTAGTCGGTACCTCAGCACTTGCCACAGCATTAATTCTGCTTGTTTTTTGATTTATTGTTATATTACTTACATCAAATATTATTTTTACATCCGCATAAGATGCTCGCCGCATATTACTATTGAACAAACTCACCAACGTATCTTTGGCATCATCTTCGCTAATCTTGGTTTTGGTAAGCTGGCTGGCAACGGCCAAAGCTGCATTATCAAGCGCACGGCTCATTGCCCTTTTAGTATTTATTGCCCGCCCAAAATCTATTGCAGCGCCTGCCAGTACAATCAGCACAACCATAAGCAATGCAGTAATAATAGCAATAACGCCCGAACGGTCAGCGCCAAACTTAAATAGCTTTTGGTGAATTCTTTCAAGCATAACAATAGCTTCCCATTAACTCATGCTTGTAATTAATAGCAATATTGTTATCAGTGGGCTTTGAATTTCCAATGAATAAAATTACAGTTAAACTATTGGTTAATTTTAAATAAACCTGCTTATTTCCAGTAAAATATTTGTTCTGATTTTGCCAAATAGGTTGAAATAGCTTTTCAAAACGAGAAATTAACTTAGCTGCTTTCACTCAATCGCTTTTGCTGCATTGGCCCTAGCTTAGTAACTTCACACCGCCGCGCCGCAACTCAACAAGTCCTTTTCGCTGTAAATCCTTTAAAAGCCGTGTCACTACTTCTCTGGCCGTTCCAAGCTCAACAGCAAGTTGCTGGTGTGTTAACACAACCTCTTTTTCATCATTGGCCAAGTCACGCAGTTTTTGTAATAACCGCTGATCCATACGTTTAAACGCAACCTCTTCAATAATTAGCAGCAGCTCGGTAATGCGCTTGGCGTAGTCTTTAAAAACAAAAGATCGAAAAGCGGCTGAGCACCCCAACAGCATCTCAAAACATCCATGGGGTATAACAACACAGCGCACTTCACTCTCGGTTCTGGCTTCGGCGCTATATGTCTCTCCAGAAAGCAGGCAAGAAGTCGTTAAAATGCAGCTTTCTCCTTTGGCCAGACGGTACAAAACAATTTCCCGACCGCTTTCGGTTATTTGCTGCACGCGCACTCTTCCACTCAGTACCATCACCAAACCTGGCGGGGTATCTCCTGGCGAAAACACAGGTGCATCATATGGCAGCTCCATAAATTGTGCTGCCTGCAAAAGCTGCTCTTTATCGGTTACGCTTAAACTATCCAAAACAGCAGCATCGTCCAGCCACATCGCGCCCCGATTATCCATCATAAACATCCGTACAAGGGTAGGGCGTAGCGTTAAATCAACTTACACCCGTCTAGGCTGATAAATATTAAACAACAACAATTCCGGAATGCTTGGCATGGTTTTCCGGCTCCACGTGTATGCTCACACGCGCTCCCGGCATTTCCTTGGCAATACCGTCCTCAATACGATCACATATCACATGCGCATCCGCAACACTCATTTCACCGGGTACAACCAAATGGAAATCAACAAACGTCACATGTCCCGCATGGCGTGTGCGTAAATCATGCGCTTCTAGCGCGCCATCGCCATATTTGGAAATGAGTGATTTTAAAGCTTCCTGCTCTTCCTCTGGGGCGGCTTCATCCATTAAACCGGCAACAGAATCTTTCACAAGCTTCCACCCTGACCACAAAATGTTGATAGCGACCAGCGCTGCAATAGCCGGATCCAGCAGCGTCATACCGGTTAAGTACACGCCAATAAAGCCCAGTACCACGCCGACAGAGGTGTAAACATCAGTCATGATATGCTTGCTGTCTGCCACCAGAGCAGGCGAGCGGTTCGCTCTCCCAACCCGCATCAAAGCCACAGCCCAAAGCCCGTTAATAAGCGAAGAGCCAAGGTTAAGCAGTATACCTCCAACAGAGTAGGAAAGCTCATAGGATTGTGTAAAGCCTTTATAGGCACGAAATAAAATAACAACTGCCGCCAAAACAATCATCACCCCTTCAAAAACAGAGGCAAAATACTCCACCTTGTAGTGGCCATACTGGTGGTTTTGGTCCGCCGGTTTTTGCGACATATAAAGCGCACCAGCTGCAGCCAGTGCTGTCGCAATATTCACTGTGCTTTCCAAAGCGTCCGAATAAAACGCAATAGAGCCGGTATAAAGATAGGCAAGTGACTTAATGCTCAAAACAATTATGCCAACAACAATACTGCCGAGCGCAAATTGCATGCTCTTGCTCATAAAATCCACCTAATTCATAGAACCAACGGGCCGTGCCCCGTCAATAGCGCTATTGATACCAGCTTGATAGCCCGCAATAACACAGGCGGGCCATTTATGTATGGTCGTGCTCATGTTGCACAGGCGCTTCAATCCTGCAAGCAATCATTCATTCAATTAATAATGGGCAAGCCTAGTACTTATATAAGCCCGCGTTGAAAATCGCAAAACCAACTAGTTCGCGTTAATAATTTTTTCCAGTTCAGGTAGGAAAACCTGAGAGTAGTTTGTTTTATTCAATGGTCCAACAAACTTATAGCGTATCATGCCAGCCCTATCGACAATAAAGGTTTCTGGCACACCATAAACACCCCAATCAATACCAACCCGGCCCTTATCAGCACCTATCAAATCATAGGGGTTCCCCATTTCTTGAAGGAACTGAACTGCCTTTGCCGGAGGGTCTTTATAGTTTAGCCCAGCAAGCTGTATGCGGTCATCCTTGCCTAGCTTTTTAATAAATGGGTGCTCTGCGCGACAAGGCCCACACCAGGAGGCAAAAACATTGACAACCGTTACCTTGCCAGCAAAATCATCGCTCGTAAAAGCAGGAACCTGTTTGCCATTTTTCATGGCTCCCACCAGCATTGGCAGCTGAAACTGCGGGGCTTCCTTGTTAATTAGGGCAGAAGGTAATTTTTGCGGGTCGTGACCGGAAACAAGCCAAAAGCCCATGAGCAAAGCCAAACCACTAAAAACAATGAGTGGTAGCAAAAAAAGCGGATTTTTACGAATGCTACGCTTTGTAGGCTCGTTTTCTAGCTCATGTGCGCTATTAGCATCATTTTCGGACATATTGTTCTCTTGTTTTATCTTTTACCGGCGTGGTGCATTGGCAGAGCGGCGCTTAATACCGGCTTTTTCCAACTGTTCCAATTCATTATCAAGTTGTTTTTTGTCAGCCTTGATCCACCACAACAACATAAGAATTACAAAGGCACTCACCGAGTAGGCTGCAATGATGTAACCTGCATGACGACCAAGGTCGAAACCTAAAAGCTCCATTAGTTCGCCTCCTGCACACCAGCAAGTTTATTCACAGCCGGGGCGGCACTTGCGCTACGCATACGCATCGCCCGTATTCTGCGCCGGTATATTTCATTACGCATAGCCATAAAATGAAGCGTCATTAACAATAGCGTATAAGCAAGCGCCATCATCAGCAGTGGTACGAGTATCGATGTCGTAATTGCCGGGCCATCAGCCTTAAATACGCTAGCCGGTTGATGCAGCGTATTCCACCAGTCAACCGAAAACTTGATAATCGGCAGGTTAATTGCCCCGACCAGGGTCAGCACTGCATTGGCTTTACCGGCTTTTATCGGGTCTTCCACCGTTTGCCAAAGCGCAATAATGCCAAGGTACATAATGAACAATATCAGTACAGATGTCAGCCGCGCATCCCACTCCCACCAAGTGCCCCACATGGGTTTACCCCAAACAGAACCCGTAAATAGTGCAAGAAAAGCAAAGGCAGCCCCAATAGGCGCAGCCGCTTTTGCCGAAACATCGGCCAATGGGTGCTTCCAAACCAAAGTACCAATAGAGGAGGCCGCCATCATGGAATAGCAGAACATGGCAAGCCATGCAGCCGGTACATGCACATACATTATGCGCACAGTATTACCCATTTGGTAGTCTTGTGGAGCAGTAAAGAACGCCATGTAGAGCCCGAGGGCAAAAGCTATCAGCGTAGCACCCACAAGCCATGGCAGAACACGCTGAACAAGGCTCAGGAAACGAGTTGGATTTGCAAGATCAAATAGTGTCATAGAATCATTCTAATCTCTAGCTCGGGTCGCATCAATGCTTACTTAGCTTGTTGATGCTGAACTGGCGTTGATTATCCGCAATGCTACGTGAAAAACTATACACCATGTCAAAACATCAAGTGTTTTTTCAGCTCTAGCCGGTTGTCAGGCACTAGCTAAAACTAAGCCGACATTTTAAGTATGCCTTATATCTATTATTAAGGCCATTTAACGGCAATGCTTCAAATATATATAACTCTAATAATTTCTCCTAACAATTACAAGTAATTAGAAATTAGAATTTACTTAGTTTGCAATTTTACTTTCAAATTGTCACGCAATTGTCGAATATCATCACCCAGTTGTTGCGCCGCTTTTTCGCTTAGGCCTGTTGTTTCAAAAACACACCCAACCATCTCGTCTATTTTGGGCAAAAGGGTGCGCCCTTTATCGCTCAACTCAATGCGCACCAGTCTTTCGTCTTTTTCATCTCTACGCCTCACCACAATCTCCGCTTTTTCCAAGCGTTTTAGCAACGGTGTTAAGGTGCTGCTTTCCAGTTGCAGCTTATGGCCAATTTCACGAACCGTAATATTATCGCTCTCTCGCAAAACAACCAGCACCAAAAACTGCGGATATGTTAAACCAAGTGCATCCAAATGCGGTTTATAAACACGGTTCATCATGTGCGTTGCCGAGTACAGTGCAAAGCATAAATGCTCATGCAAACCCACTATTTTGGGCTCTTTAGCCACATCAAAGATATCACTCATTCCTACTCCTTTAATCCAACTCCATAATAATTTGCGCACGACTAATTGTCTAGCGATTGACATTTTTTAATTACTGCACTACTCATTATCGCGCGATTTAATTTTCCCCAAAACCGAAAGGCTTCAATTATGTCTGTTCTCTATCAAACCTCAGCAAAAACAATTGGTGGCCGCGATGGCCGTGTTAAGAGCGACGATGGTGCGTTGGATGTTGCGCTCTCCATGCCAAAAGCACTTGGCGGCCAAGGGGGCACCGCAACAAATCCAGAGCAACTATTTGCAGCCGGTTACGCAGCGTGTTTTTTAAGTGCAACAAAACTAATCGCCGGTAAGAGTGATTTATCACTACCAGATGATGCAAGTGTCGAGGCCACAGTCGGCATTGGCCCAAATGAGAGCGGCGGCTTTAAATTAGAAATTTCATTGGACGTCCATTTACCGGGGCTGGATAAAGACCTGGCACAAAAACTGGTGGATACGGCACATCAGGTTTGCCCGTATTCCAATGCCACCCGAGGTAATATTGACGTTAAAATCGCGGTGAATACCTAGAGCGTATCCCCGAAAAGTGCCTACCAGTTTTCGGGTATGAAAACGCCTCAAAAATAATAGGTTAAAGCAGTTTGAATGTTTCCATGAAATGGCAAACTGCTTTCAACACCGCGGTAAACCCAAGAGTTGCAGGTGTTATGCCCACCACTTGCAATTCTTGGGTCCTAATCACCAGCATTGCGCAAGGCAGTCGCGGCTGCAAATGGGCCGATAACAAAAGACATTAAAGTAATCGCGCACAAAAACAGCAGCGGCGCTTTAAAAGGTGCCACTTGCGAAACAGCAGCAGTTGCCGCACTAACCCCGAAAATCAAAGTCGGAATAGCAAGCGGTATCACCAAGATAGAAAGCAAAACCCCGCCACGGCGTAGTGTAACAGTTACACCAGCTCCAATAGCACCAATTAATGTAAGGGCAGGGGTACCAATAAGTAGGGTCAGCGTTACCGCACCAATTGCCACCGGTTCCAAATTAACAAATAATGACAAAACTGGCGCAGCCACCACCAACGGCAAACCAGTTGCACACCAATGCGCGGCACATTTAATCAACACAACTAGCTCCATGGGCCGACCTGCCATCAGGTACAAATCCAAAGTGCCGTCTTCCCGGTCGGTTTGAAACAGTCTGTCCAGCCCTAAAAGCGTGGCAAGCAGTGCTCCGATCCATAAAACAGCCGCACCAATTCGCGCCAACATCTTTAAATCAGGCCCCACGCCAAACGGAAAAACGGTAACAACAGCCAGAAAAAACAAAACCCCGATCAGTGCACCACCGCCAACACGCACACCAAGCTGGAACTCTTTCAAGAACAGGCTCTTCATCCAGGCCATGTTATTCTCCTAATTCCATTCATCCCGGCCTAATCCCAGTCTTCCCAATAGGATTGCGCAGTTGGCGCACCACTACTTTGCGCAGGTTTGCCGTCAGAACCGGTCGTGGTGTCGTCAATTTCGCCAAGGTTCAGCTCAATCATATTATCCAGCTGCAATGGCAGGTGAGTGGCCGCTACCACCATACCTCCATGCTTGATATGGCTATTAACAAGTGAAACCAAAGTCTCTTCACTGGCAGCATCAAGCGCAGAAGTCGGCTCATCCAGTAACCAAAGCGGCCGTGGTACCACCAGTAATCGCGCCAAGGAAAGCCGCCGCCGCTGCCCCGCGCTCAAATACGCCGCAGGCAAATGCGCAGTATGGCCAATACCCAGCGCATCAAGTGCACCCTCAACCTGCATTGGCAATGGTCCAGCTGGAACAGGGTACGCCACACCTTCGTAAAACGACCGCCAAAACTGTAAATTCTCAATAACCGTAAGTGCTGGCTTTAAGGCATCCAAATGGCCAAAATAGTGGGCGTGCTCCGCCACATTACGCTCGGCTACACCGCCATGTATCTCTATTTTACCGGAAGCAAGCGACACCAGCCCCGCCAATGTACGCAATAAAGATGATTTTCCAACCCCGTTAGGCCCACGTATAATAAGGGCTTGGTGGCTTTCTAAAGAAAACGAGACATTCGACAAAACCCGCCGCCCGCCGCGCTCGCAACTGGCATTTTGGCAATCAAGCACCTGTTGCCCCATTATCACTCCAACATTAAACCAAGCGCATAAACTCACAGGCCGAAACGACAAAGTTTCACCGTATATCTACTTGTCAATAATAGCTTGGAAAAGCAAGCGCTTTATCAATTCAAACCGCTTGCAATGTGGTTATCTTTACACTGAAGGCTTAACAGCACGACACGCTCAAACTGCCATTAATTTTGAAAGTCCGGCCACTATCCGCTCATCCCGTTGCCGCACGAGGCTCTTCTTGCCCCACCATAACAGGAAAACGCTGGTTCAACACACGCTCGTTTTCTTCAATAAACCCACGCGTAATCGGCACGCCATCTATCTTTTTGGACATGATAAGCTGGAACACCATGAGTTGCCCCAGTTTAAATCCAAGTTCGACGCTGGTTAAGTAAAGCTCCCACATCCGGCAAAAACGCTCATCGTAAAGCGCAGCAATTTGTGCCCTGTTCTGCTCAAAATTCCGCCGCCAATCACGCAAGGTGTAATGATAGTGCAACCGCAAAATCTCGTTATCACACACCCACAGCCCTTGGCGCTCGCTGGCACTAAACACCTCAGAAAGAGAGGGGCAATAACCACCTGGAAAAATGTATTTGTTCAAAAACGGGCCTGTAACTCCGGGGGGCGAATTGCGCCCAATACTATGAATAAGCGCAGAGCCATCTTCTTTGAGGCAATCCCGCACCTTGGCAAAGTAGGCTTCATAATTGCCAATCCCCACATGCTCCATCATGCCAACAGAAACAATGCGGTCAAACTGCCCTTCAAATTCGTTGTAATCCAGACAAACAAAGTGAACCCGCCCTTCCAGACCAGCATCTTTCACCCGTTGCTTTGCAATCTTGATTTGCTCGGTAGAAACATTCAGCACTGTCACCTCACAGCCGCATTGCGCAATGCGAATAGCCAGCGAGCCCCAGCCACCACCGATTTCCAGCACTTTCATGCCTTCGCGTAGATTAAGCTTGGCAGCAATATGATTCAGCTTGGCATTTTGTGCGCTTACAAGGCTTTCATCAGCACTGCGATAATAACCACAACTGTAGTTCATTCCGGGGTCTAAAAACAGCCTGTAAAGCTCGCTAGAAAGGTCGTAGTGATGGCGTACCTGCGCCTTGTTCCGCCGCAAATCCAGCCGTTGCTTGCGCCGCGCATGCCCCTCTGTAAAGCCATGTATCAGCCGGTGGAGCGGGTGATTGGCAATCTTCCCCTCATTCACCATAATAACAGAAAGGCAGTCATATAAACTGGTGCCCGGCTCCATGGTAAGCTCGCCGTCCATATAGGCTTCAGCCATTTTTAGCTCGGGATCATACAAAATTTTGTAGGGAAGTAGCCTGCTGTTCATGCGCACCGCAGCTTTTAACCCTACATCTTCTCCGGCTATTGTATGGTGCCTGCCATCGGCATCAATTAGAGTAAAGTGTCCTTTGCTAATATAACGCTCAAGAACCCTGGTAAGTGCACGCATTCATCTCACCTCTTTCACTGCATTCCATAACAACCTAGGCAAAACAAGGGTTTAGATATCTAAAAATAGAAACACACCAAGTATGCCCACAAGAATCACAAGTAATAAAATAATAAATAAACAATATTACTAATAATAACAGGAGTGGAATTTATTTCGCAACCCTGCGTAATAATTGCATAATTTCGTTATTAAACTAATTTGAATACCTAATAATAATAGCCATATATATTCATTAGGGAGAAATGCTAGTATTATAGCACGAAGGTTTCTAATCCCTCTCTGCTGTATCCATTAAATTTACAGCAAAATCACCATCTTTTGCTGGGTAAACAAAAGCCAGCCCTCTACCAACAAGCTCTAATGAGAAGTATAGCTATGCCACCATCAAATTTGAGCTGAGGGGAAACAATGACGCCTGCTTTCAAGACAAGCCTAGCATCAACAGCAAGCTCCGTTGAAAAGCACATGGCGTTACTATTGCAAACCAAAGCCCAGCAAGAAAAGCACCCACTGCCAGACCATTTAAGCAAGGCCATGCAATACGCTGCGCTATCTGGTGGTAAGCGCTTGCGCCCACTATTGATTTTAGAAACGGCAGCCCTTTTTAATCGCAAAGACGACGGCCTTCTCACCGCCGCTTGCGCTTTGGAATGCATCCACTGCTATTCATTGGTCCACGATGATTTGCCTGCAATGGACGATGACGATTTACGCCGTGGTCGGCCCACAACCCACATTGCATTCGATGAAGCCACAGCCATACTGGCAGGCGATGCATTACTAACATTAGCGTTTGATTTAATCGCTAGGCAAGAAGTCCATCAAGACCCAGCCATACGGCTGCAGCTTTCGCAGCAGCTTGCCCAATCTTCGGGACGTTGTGGTATGGTCGGCGGCCAAATGCTGGACTTACTCTCAGAGCACCGCGAACGCAGCGAAACCGAAATCCGTCAGTTACAAGCCATGAAAACCGGTGAGCTTCTTCGCTATGCCTGTTATGCCGGTGCAACACTTGCCAATGCCAGCCCGGAACACATAAAAATAATGAACCGCTTTGGCGAAATTATCGGCCTTGCATTTCAATTGGCAGATGATCTACTCGACGTCACCGCCACCGCCTCGCAAATAGGTAAAGCCACAGGCAAAGACGCCGACCGTGGCAAAGCCACACTTGTTGCCAATATGGGTATAGAAGCAACACAAAAAGAACTAGTGTCTCTTGTTAATGAAGCCGAGCAGCTTCTCTCGGTTTTTGGCGAAAAGGCGCATATTTTACAGCAACTTGCCAAATATATTGCAATGAGAAACAAATAAACGCCAACTCTATTGCCAGGCCGCGTTCAATACCTGTTGTAAAAAACCTTGTGCCAGCCGCAAGCCCTCAAAGTCAATTTCGTGGCCACAGCCAGAAATACTATAGCTTTCAACCGGCACACGTAAACAATCAAGTGCCATCCGGCTCAATTCAAGGTTATGAGGCTCAACAACCGTATCCTCGCTTCCATGCACCAAAAGTACTTGCGGGCGTGACTTAACCTCATTTTGCTTTTGCGGCACATAAGCAAGCTTGCCGCTAAAGGCCATGACACCCGCCAGTTGCGGCAGCTCAAACAAACCAGCCTGTAAAGCAACCATAGCCCCCTGCGAAAAACCCAATACAGCTGTTTTGCTAGCAGTCACATCATAATCGGCTTGTAGTTTTGCAATTTCACGCGTCAAAAGCTTGGCAGCGCTTGCCACGCCATACTCGTACTCTTCCACGCTATGCGTATCCAAATCAAACCATTGCCGACCTTCGGGCCAAACACGGCAAATTTGCGGCGCTTGCAAGCAGACAAATACGGTTTTAGGAAATTTGCGAGCTAATTGCTGCGCATGAATAAGCAAATCATTGGCGTCCGCTCCATAACCATGCAGCAACACCACAAGGCCAGTCGCACCATTTTTTCCTTTGTGCGCACCGGTTCCATAAACAATAAGAGCTTCGCTATTATGCATTTTTTCTCGCATCTGCTCAAAATCTAAATCGGCAGGGTTTCTTGCCCCTCACGCATCGCCTTGTAATAAGCCCAAAACAACCGCGCCGCTGTGCCCCTGTGAGGCGCCCACTTATGGGCAATTTCAGCGAGTTCTTTGCCTTTGGGCCGCGTTTCCATAGCAAAGGCCATACCTACAGCGTTTTGTAGAGCAACATCACCAATCGGAAAAACGTCCGGGTGCCCAGCACAAAACAATAAATACACATCAGCCGTCCAGGGCCCAATGCCCTTAATCTCTACCAAACGCTTATGCGCTTCATCCCCTTGTAGCCTGCATAACTCTAACAAATCCAAACCATTGGTAATTTCTAGTGCAATTGTGCGCAAACACCGCATTTTCGCATTGGAAAGGCCGGCACCGAGCAAAACATCATCATTGCATTCCAGTAGTTTTTCCGGTGTAAACGGCACCACTGCTGCCACCAAACGTTCCCAAATGGTACTTGCCGCTTTTACTGAAAGTAGCTGCGCCACCACAATATTACTAAGGCCAGCAAAGTCGGCATTCCGTCGGCGTAGTGGCACCGTTTGTGCCTTTGCCAAAACAGCTTCCAACCGGCTGTCCCGCTTCAGTAACAATTGCAATTCACGCTCAAGGTCTTCCAAACAATCAATGGCCTGCACAACTTCCCCCAAAACAGCTTGGTTTTTGTTAAAAGCTCAGGCACAAAAGCCATAGCAACACTTTTAAAAACGAACTGCGATTTATGTCACAATTTCTGCTTCGCTTTGCCCCGTCTCCCAATGGCCTTCTACACAAGGGGCATGCTTATTCTGCCCTATTAAATGCGGCTTTGGCAAAAAAATACAACGCTGATCTGCTCATACGTATGGAAGATATCGATACAATCCGCTGCACACAGGAGTTGAAGCAACAAACCCTGCAAGATTTAAAATGGCTGCAAATCCCGTACAAACAGCCTGTTCTTTGGCAGTCCTCCCGTTTTCACGCCTATAAAAATGCCCTAAATTACTTGGCGAAAATGGGGCTGGTTTATAAAGCCTACCTCACCCGTAAGCAGATAACCCAATTCATCAAGTCACAAGAAGAGCAAGGAATAAGCTGGCCGAGCGATCCCGATGGAGCACCGCTATACCCTGGTGACGATGCAATACTAAGCAAATCCCAACTACAAAAACTGTCAGATGAAAAAGCCCCGTACGCACTACGTTTAAATATGCGCCGTGCCCGACAAATGCTAAATTCCCCCCTATATTGGCAGGAGCTTACGCCACCAAAAACCAGTGTCGACCTTCCAGCATTTGAACAAGTAGACACGATCAAAACCGATCCATCCGCTTGGGGCGATATGGTGCTAGCGCGTAAAGATACCCCAACCAGTTATCACCTTTCGGTCGTGGTAGACGATGCAGCGCAAGGCATAACCCACGTGGTGCGTGGGCAAGACCTTTACCACGCCACCAGCATTCACCGCCTTTTGCAGCATTTGCTGCACTTACCCGCACCAATTTATCACCATCACCCGCTTATCAAAACCAGCGCAGGAGAAAAACTATCTAAATCCGCAGGGCACAAAAGTTTAAAAGAGCTGCGCGAGCAAGGCCTTACCCGTCAAGAACTCCTGCAATCCATGCCCAGCGCAATTACAAATAACTTATAAGCCAAGCATGGCATGCAAAAACACCAGCCAGCTACTTGCAGTAACAACGCTGATTAACGTTGTAATTGTTATCGTGTTGGTCGACATACCATGGCCGGTACCAAACTGATTGGCAAAAACAAAAGCCATAACGCCGGTAGGGCATGCGGCCGCCATTGTAAGTACTGCGGTATAAAGCGCTGGCAAGCCAACAACATAATACCCCATCACAAAAACTGTGGCAGGTAAAAGCGCTATTTTAAAGCAGCTTAACACCAAACCAATATTAATATTGCCCTTAATGCCATAGCTTACCATACCCATTCCTACTGCGATCAAGGCAACAGGTGAGGCTGTACGGCCTAAAGGCCCAATGATATTTTGGAAAACATTCGGCATGGTAAGCCCGCTGGCATTCCAAAGCGCACCGGCCACAATCGCAACAACAATCGGGTTTCCGATCAACTTCTTAAGCACACCCAACATCAACTGCGGCAACGGGCGCGCCACCTGATACCCATCAACAACCACCGCCCGTTCCATCACCAATACACTCACCACGGTAACACTGGGAATATGCATGGATATCATGAGAGAAAGCGGCACAAGCGCCTGCGTCCCATAAGCTGCCGTAATTAAAGGTATCCCAATTAAAGCGCTGTTAGAAAACCCCGCAGAAATTCCGGCAATAACACCGGCACGTGCCTCGCGCTTAAAACCAAATCGCACCACACTACCGGCAGAAAACATAATAAAAAACAGGCTCGGATAATAAACAAGCCAAATTGGCCAGGGCGAAACCCCCGAAAGCTCAGCCTTTGAAAGCGTCGTAAACAATAAAGCCGGCACGGCAACACTTGTAGCATACTGGCCTAAAGTTCTCCCGGCCTGCTCTGAAAAAATCCCGGTAATGGCAAGTAAATAACCAAGGCCGATAAGTGCAAATACCGGAAAAACAACTTCTGTGATGGTAACTAACATTATTTTTTCCTAAATTTGCTTAAACTGATTCATTTTCAGGGGATCACGAAGCTACAAGGGGCGACGGAACCTATACACTGTTCTAGATTAGTTCAATATGTAACACAGTAGCTGCACCAATACGGTTCAGGGAGTTTTTCATGGGGTCAACCGACAGGCTAAAACAAATCGACATAGCCCAGTTGGCGCATGATTTAAAAACACCGCTATCGGCCATGCAAACAGCTGCTGAGCTTATCGCTGCCGAACCGCTTTCACCAACTCAATTGCGATATCTGTCCATCCTGCAAACCGCCATTACAAACATGGACCAAACTACGCAGACATTGCTCAACGACGCTATTGAGGATTTCACAGCAAACGAAACGAAGAACCACAACAGCGCACAGAAGTTGCAACAAGAGCAAAGGCAACTCTCAATAATAATGCAAGATTTACAAGCGCTCTATCAGCCCTTTGCGGCCGGTAAAGGCTTGCGTTTGTTCGCAGCCCCCTTTGCTCCCGAACAAGCACATGTGCTCTCGAAACTAAACGTGCCGTACTTACCGCTTATGCGCGCATTATCAGCACTGATCTCCAATGCCATAAACTACACCGCTTTAGGCACGATCATTATATCCAGCGCCCTATCGGGCCAGAATGAAAGTCAGCTCAAAATCGCTGTCATGGATACCGGCAGTGGCATAGAACCGGATGCAATAGAGGGCTTGTTCAGTCCATACCAACGCGCAACCCAAGATACACAAACCAAAGGTAGTGGCCTTGGCCTTTTTGGTGCCCGCCAAATAGCAAAAGACTTGGGCGGCACAGTCGAGCTTCAATCCACCTCGCCCAAAGGATCCGTATTTACATTCCAAATTCCTATAGGCCCCGAAAGGACGCAGCAAAGCAATCTTGCACCATATGATGAAATGCCGCCCTCTCAAGCTTCTAAGGACTTTGCAGCCCCAAAGCTGACAGGCCAGGTATTGCTGGTAGACGATAATGCCCCGAGTCTAGAGCTCATCTCAGCCATGCTAACCTCGTTTGGCCTGACTGTTTTGCCAGCACAATCGGCGCACCAAGCAATACAGCTCATGCAACACAACACACCAGATATTGCGATTATCGACTATACATTGCCAGATAGGAACGGCGTGGCACTCGCCAAAGAGTTAAGCCAGACGCATCACAGCAAACAGGCTCTTTTACCAAGCGACCAAGCAATTAATCGGCAATACGAACTTTCCGTTATTCTAATTTCGGCAGAAGCCAGCTTGCCGCAATCACAAGCAAGCTTCCAAGGCCCGTTCTTGCAAAAACCGCTCAAGCCGCAAAGCCTTTACAAAGCCGTTAAATCCTTGCTTAATCCAGTGCAATTAGAACCACTACTAGATTAACTATTGAACTTCATCGGCACCAAGACTATTTGCACTCTATCAGCATGCGGGAACACATAGCTTAATGGCCAAAAATTCTATAATTAAAAGCAGCCTAAAAAAAGCAGGACAAATTACTTCCGGTCTTTTGGGGTGGTGCAAACTTCATCCGTTTGCCGCAACCAGTGCACTTTTAGCCATAATAGCCACGATTTTCATAGCTTTTCCCGGGCTTGATACAGCAATAACCGGGCTGTTTTACAACGGCTCCATTTTCCCTGTAGCCCATAGTTATCTGGGCAATAAAATCCGCTTTTTGGCAGTTAATCTCATTCTATACGCCGCTATATTCTGCCTGCTACTATTGCTTTGGAAACTCGTCTTTCCAAGAACCCTCAAAAAAATGGACCTCCGCGCACCCATTTTCCTACTAACAACCCTGGCACTGGGCCCGGGGCTGGTGGTCAATATTATACTGAAAGAATACTGGGGGCGCCCACGTCCAAGAAATACCGATATTTTTGGCGGTCAGCTTCCCTTTACAGGTATTTGGCCCCCAACTGACCTGTGTAACTCAAATTGCTCGTTTGTCTCGGGCGAGGGGTCAGCTTCATTCTGGCTACTGGCATTTACCCTCATCGTTCCCAAGGCCTACAAACTACCTACCGCTATTTTCACAGGCTCTTTGTGCTTGTTGTTTTCACTCAATAGAATTGCTTTCGGCGGTCACTTCACCTCGGACACTTTGATGTCATGGGGGATCACAGCACTAATAATCATAGCTGTACATCATTATTTATATGTGGCACCGCCTGCCTGGGCCCGCCCCAAAACACTTAACAACTCGATGACACAAGCGGGCATATCTCTTAACACCAACGTGCGTAGTGCTCACCGCTCACTGCGCAAACGCTTTCACGACTTTATCGATATGTTCCGCCAGGTATAAGTGCAGGCTGTTGCCCATATGAGAGCAAGAAAACAGCGCTTATAAACACACCGGCAATTGGTTTATGCACGCTACCAACCCATTTCCGCTCGAATATCGGCTAGCAACTGCTTGGTGCCTTTATCAACCATAGCAAACACGGTTTCAAAGCCATTATCACCGCCATAGTAGGGGTCTGGTACCTCTTTTTGATTGCCAAGCAAGACTTGTAGTTTCGCTTTTGCATCTGCAGGTTCGACTTTTTGCAAATTCTTCAAGTTCGATAAATCCATTGCGACCAATCGATCGAAAACCAAAAAGTCGTTGGACTGCACTTGCTGCGCCCGCTGCTGGCTTATGTCTGTTGCATATTTTGCAGCTACAGCAATCGAACGCGGGTCAGGCGGATTTCCCGCATGCCATGCTCCGGTGCCAGAAGAACCAATATGGAATCGATCACTCAATCCCGCTTGCTCGACATGATACCGAAAACGACCTTCCGCCAATGGCGAGCGACAAATATTCCCCAAACATACAAACATCACCCCATATGATTGCTGTTGCGCGCTTTCTGGCATTTTTTCGTCCTTTATTGAGCCGGTTTACACCGGTTTTGATCACATCTTGATACGCTTTTAAGCACCTGGGCCACCAAGCTGACCGGTTACCTTCTGATCACAAATATAATATTCTTTTCAGTAGTTTGCTTATCAATAAGCTCGTATCCGTCTTGCTGGCACATATGCGGAATATCAATCTGGGTCATCGGATCACTCACTAAAACCTTGAGTAAATCACCCTTTTGCAAACGCGCCAATCGTTGACGCGTTTTCATCACTGGCAGCGGGCATTTCAAGCCTAATAAATCCAACTCAATCAAGAATTTCACCTTTTACGAGGGGTACTTTACGTCTTTCTGCAACTTATCCCCCCCGGTACTTAAGTGACAAGATCAATAAAATACAGCAAATGACTATTTTTTAATCAATGACACGATTAGATGCTGCACAATATTTAATCTGCTTAAAAAATAACCTCCGGCCAACGCTAGCAATTTACCAAGAGAAAAATTACTAATATATTGATATTATTATCATATTTGAGATTTCTATAGCCACCAATCAAAACTGGCACGCTCTTTGAATAAGCTAATACCGAGCAGGCCAGCTTGTGAAATAAGAGCTTATAAAAGCCAATTCGCAACCCTGAACTACAGCACTTTGCTGTCCATGGCCTCGGCAACCAAAAAGACGGGAACTGAGCATGAAAATCATTATGGCAATAATAAAGCCTTTCAAGTTGGACGAAGTGCGCGACGCACTTACCGAGCTTGGCATTCAAGGCTTAACAGTCACTGAAGTTAAGGGTTATGGCCGACAAAAGGGCCATACAGAAATTTATCGCGGTACAGAATATTCAGTCAGCTTTCTGCCAAAGTTAAAAATCGAAGTCGCAGTTTCAGCAGAGCTAGTTGACCAAGCCATTGAAGCAATATCCAAAACAGCCCGTACCGGACAAATCGGCGACGGTAAGATTTTTGTATTCGGTATTGATCAAGTCGTCCGCATTCGCACCGGCGAAGCAGACGCAGAAGCGCTTTAATAATGAGGGTAAGCAAAATGAAATCTACACTTAAAAAGGCAGGTTTGGGCATGGCAGTGCTTGCTGTCTCATCCCTTCCGGCACTAGCTGAAGAAAAATATGCGCTTGCTGTCGATACCGCTTATATCTTCAACACCCTGCTATTCCTGATAGGTGGTTTCCTTGTTATGTGGATGGCAGCAGGCTTCGCCATGCTGGAGGCAGGCCTTGTACGCACCAAAAACGTTTCCATGCAGTGCCTTAAAAACATTGCACTTTACTCCATTGCTGGCATCATGTTCTGGGTAACAGGCTACAACCTGATGTATACTGGCGTTGATGGCGGCTACTTTGGCTCTTTCGGCACTTACAGCTTTGATCCGGTTGGCGGCAACGCTTTGGAAACCGGTTACTCCACTGCTTCCGATTGGTTCTTCCAAATGGTGTTCTGTGCCACAACTGCCTCCATTGTTTCCGGCACCATGGCAGAGCGTGTAAAGCTTTGGGCTTTCCTCATCTTCACAGTCATTCTCACAGGTATTCTCTACCCGATCACCGGTTCTTGGGAGTGGGGTGCAGGCTGGCTTGACGAAATGGGCTTCTCCGATTTTGCAGGTTCAACGCTCGTACACTCTGTAGGTGGCTGGGCAGCACTCGTAGGTGCTATTATCCTTGGTCCACGCTCCGGCAAATACACCAAATCCGGTCAAGTCAACGTAATGCCGGGTTCTTCTATGCCATTGGCAACATTGGGTACATTCATTCTATGGCTCGGTTGGTTCGGCTTTAACGGTGCCTCCCAGCTTGCAATGGGCACCATTGGCGATGTCTCCGATATCTCCCGCATTTTTGCCAATACCAACATGGCAGCGGCTGCCGGTGTTGTCACCACCATCTTGCTTACTCAAGTGCTCTACAAAAAAGTTGACGTCACAATGGCTCTAAACGGTGCCTTGGCTGGTTTGGTTGCCATTACAGCAGAACCGTTAACCCCAAGCGTACCGCAAGCGATGTTCATCGGTGCCGTAGGTGGTGCGCTGGTTGTCTTTGCAGTGCCAATGCTCGACAAGCTGAAAATTGACGACGTTGTCGGCGCTATCCCCGTTCACCTCTTGGCCGGTATTTGGGGAACACTGATTGTACCGCTCTCCAATAGTGAAGTTTCCTTCATGCCTCAGCTCATTGGTGTTGTTTCCATCGGTGCTTTCATCTCAATCAGCTCAGCAATTGTCTGGTTGGCCATTAAAGCAACGGTTGGCCTGCGTGTTACCCAAGAAGAAGAAGCTTTGGGTCTTGATAAAGTCGAAATCGGCGTCGAAGCTTACCCAGAATTTGGACAGGGTTCACAAAGACTTTAATTGCCAGTACCTTAACTGCGAATAGAAACACACGAAAGGCCGGCCTAAGCTGGCCTTTTGTTTTACTTATTTTTAACTAGCAAAAAATAAGTAATCCCCCTGAAAGTTATATATTTATTTGATCCCCAAAAGAATTACCTGTAATATTTCAGAATATTTGCTGGAGATTTGATATGTATAAAGATTTTCTAGAGCGGGTCTGCCAAAACTACGATGTTTTAGCCTTGGGTTCCATGGGCGTTATCTACAACTGTGCTGATGACCTGGAAGAAATTATCATTCCATTTCTAAAGGTAAACCAACCAGAGATAGATATAAATAATTTTTTAATTCAATACTTTAGAGCAAGTATAGGCGAAATAACCACCTCAGAACTGCTGGAAAATACCCAGCTATCTCCGCAAAATGTAGAAGCGTTTTTAAACCAGTATAAACTCAGCTGCGGCCTTCAAGAGCTGCTTGTAATAGCAGCCCAAAAATTTCAAATGATATGCTGCTTTGCCAATGATATAGAAGAATGGTCACAACAACGCGCCTTTTCTGAGCATTTAACTATACTAGACCATCGGCTCGTCAGCAGCACCTTGAAATATCGCAAACCGTCAGTCAACTTCTACGAGAAAGCTACTGAAATCATTGACACTTCGCCCAATCGTATTTTGCTCGTTGATGATAGACCGGAAAACCTAGACTCTGCTCATCGCTTAGGGTTTGGCACTATTTGGCTTTCACCGAATGCAGATACTGATGTTGCACATCCCAGAATTTCTTCTCTCCACGATTTGGTTGATTCTCTTTCTCTTTGCGAACGGCGTTTGGAGTTCAGCCATTAGCGATTTATTCGCCCAATGTGACATTGTCACGGACAAATCAGCATGCACATTATATTTAGAGCTAACTAATATAGGAGCTTTTAAAATGACAAGTAATGTTGGCAATATTGATCGTGTTCTTCGCTTAATTCTTGGCCTCGTGCTTATTATTATGCCTTTCACTACATCCATGAGCATTTGGCAAAGCACTACATACACTTACCTTTCTGTGGCAATTGGCGTTGTATTAGTTGCTACAGCCGCTATGCGCTTTTGCTTGCTTTATCGTATTCTAGGTATTGGTGCGCGCTAGCATTATACAAAAGCCCCTCCGGGTTTTCATATCCAGAAAACCCGGATTTAAGCCGTATGCTGTCCTCCCCAAGGAGCATACGGCTAATTCCTGCGTATACTTATGCCCCTTTCGCTGCAAGCAAAACGCGCAATTCAGCCAAAAACAAATCTATCGTTTTAAAGTGGATTGCATTCAATCCCGCCATTTGCGCGCCCTCAATATTTTCAAAGCGGTCATCTACAAACAGTGTTTCACCCGGCAAATAGCCGTATTTTGCGCAAATTCTCTCATAAACAACGGGGTTTGGCTTACGAGCGCTGAAATCACTTGTTGCATGGGCTTTAGATGTAAATATGGTTTGTAGCTCTGGCGCAATGTTAAATATTTCTGCTCCGAACAGGGCACCATTATTCGTTAACAATGCCAAGTCGTAGTGGGTTTTAAG
Organism: Polycladidibacter stylochi; assembly: GCF_001562055.1. Taxonomy (GTDB): domain Bacteria; phylum Pseudomonadota; class Alphaproteobacteria; order Rhizobiales; family Stappiaceae; genus Pseudovibrio; species Pseudovibrio stylochi. Next base: position 184,017 of record NZ_LLWE01000024.1, read on the forward strand.
CTCAGTCAAAAGTGCAAGCATACGCGGGCGCGGCAGTGTTACACGGCGGCGAATGTCTACCCATTGCTTTCGTGTGAGCTCAAATCCCAGCAACCGGTTATACTGGCATAAATACTCTTCAGCACGACTTGGTGTTCCTGCTTCCGCAAGCTTTTCAGCAGAACCAGCAAACAAGCGCTGGTGAACTTCTTGTGGAGCCAATCCAGTCATCTCCGCAAGAATTTCAAGCCTCTCATCCTCGCGAAAATCATAGAGAACTTCATCTAAATCAAAAACAATAAACTTGATCAAACCATGCTCACCAGTTCAGTTGCGCAACCACACTCTCAGGGCCACTTACGGTTATTTGAACGCCATCTTCGGTAAAATTACGTTCAACAACATCCAGTTTTAAAAGCATAATCTCGCGTTCAAGCTCTGCGCTTTTTGCAAACCCTACCGCCATTTTCTTTGATACGATTTTGAACCAGGGCTGCAATTTAGCCTCACTAATAACTGCATTGGCAGCTCCAGAATAAGCGCGTGCCAACCCACCAGTGCCCAGCTTAATCCCGCCAAAATAACGCGTAACAATAACGCCGCAATTAACTAATTGATGCCCAATGAGTGTCTTCAACATAGGCATACCAGAGGTTCCTGCAGGCTCACCATCATCTTTGGCACTCTCAATAATCCTGCCATCAGGCAAAATATAACGAAAAGCCGTCACATGGTGGTTGGCCTTGCGGTGCTCGGCTCGCAAAGCCTCCAGCCGCTCTTCAAAGCGTGAATAGGGCACGAGAAACGCCATAAAGCGCGATTTCTTCTCCTCGGTTTCCGCATAAAATTCTTCACTCACCGTGTAAAGCGACATCTCATGCGTCAACCGGTTTAAAATGCTTGGAAAGTTTCAAAGCCTGCCCCTGATAATTCGAGCCAATGCCTTCACCATAAAGGGTTTTCGGCGGGTTCGTCATATGTTCATACACCAGCCGCCCAACAGTCTGCCCATGCTCAACAATAAACGGTACTTCATGAGAACGCACTTCCAAAACAGCCCGCGAACCTCCGCCGCCAATTTTATCATGACCAAAACCGGGATCAAAAAAGCCAGCATAATGTACCCGGAACTCGCCAACAAGTGGGTCAAAAGGCACCATTTCAGCGGCATATTCTGGGGGTACATGAACCGCTTCTTGCGAAACCAGAATGTAAAATTCATTCGGGTCAAGAATTAGGCTCTCCTTGCCGCGATTAATAATTGGCTCCCAAAAGTCTAATGGATCCTGCGCCGCCTTGGCATCAACATCAATAACGCCCGTATGCCGTTTTGCTCGATAGCCAATCAGGCTGCCTTTACCTGAACCTTTTAAATCTATCGATAAATGAACACCGCCACCGATAACCTCATTACCACCACTGACAAGTTGACGATCATGATGAATATGCGTCAGCTTTTCATCCGAAATCAACGGATCACCCAACCGGAAACGAATTTGCGAGAGGCGCGATCCTTCGCGCACCAGCACTGGGAAGGTTCGTGGAGAGATTTCCGCATATAATGGCCCCGTATAACCGGACTCGACTCGGTCAAAAGCAGCACTGAAATCTGTGATCACACGGGTAAACACATCAATACGCCCAGTGGAGCTTTTCGGGTTCGTCGTTGCGCCCAAACCCTTTGGTAAATCAAGGCTTTCTTGCAGCTCGACAATATAAACGCAACCCGTTTCCAAAACAGCGCTTTTCGCTAAATCAATCTCGTGCAATATCAAATCGTCAAGACGCGTACTCACCTTGGTACCGGGGCCTGGCAAAAAGCTGGCACGAACTCTCCACGCTCTTTTCCCAAGGCGCAAATCAAGGCTCGCCGGCTGTATCTGGTCACTATCTGTTGGCTTTAAAGCAATTATCTGATTATTGGCAAACATTTCTCCAATGGCATTTGCTGGCAGGATACCACTTGTTGCCTTAGTCCATTGTGCACTCATTTACCAAAAACCCCGTTTGCCAATATGATAGAGATGAATAACTATTGAACTTTGATTAACTGAGAACGTAGTTTTAGCCAAGTGCAATATGTTTGACGACTGCGACAATTTGCAATAAATGTACCTCATTGTGGCGATTTGGTCGGCCGGCTTGCTGCCACATAAAAGAATTTGCTAAAGGGCCGGGTTTCTGCAAGTAACCTTGGTCCTTTTGTGAGGTTCTTCAATATTGTAACGCAGGAACCATAATGACTAATAAAAACTGGAAACCAGCTACCAAACTTGTTCATGGTGGCACCACACGCTCTCCGTTTGGAGAAACGTCAGAAGCTTTATTCCTCACCCAAGGGTTTGTTTACGATAGCGCAGAAGCAGCTGAAGCACGCTTTTTAGGCGATAACAGCGGCTACATTTACTCGCGCTACGCAAATCCAACGGTTTCCATGTTTGAACAACGAATGTGCGATCTGGAAAACGCTGAAGCAGCGCGGGCCACATCTTCCGGAATGGCTGCCGTAAATTCAGCAATTATGGCATGTGTAAAAGCAGGTGACCACTTCGTAGCACCTAAAGCGCTGTTTGGTTCTTGCCGCTATATCATAGAGAAAATCTTGCCACGCTATGGCGTAGAAACAACATTAATAGATGGTAGCAACATCGAAGAATGGAAAGCAGCCATCCGCCCAAATACAAAAGGTGCCTTCTTAGAAAGTCCGACCAACCCAACTCTTTCGGTTGTTGACATTCAAGCAGTCGCGGATTTAGTACACGAAGTAGGCGGCCGCCTCATCGTAGATAACGTATTCGCAACAGCCATTTGGCAATCCCCATTACAGTTGGGGGCCGACGTTGTCATCTATTCAGCCACAAAACACATAGACGGGCAGGGGCGCTGCTTGGGCGGTATCGTGCTCTCAGACGAAAAGTGGATCACAGAAGAGTTCCACGACATGTTCAAGCATACGGGTCCTTCCATGAGCCCCTTCAATGCTTGGGTGCTTTTAAAGGGGCTGGAAACACTGGACCTTCGCGTTAAACGCCAAAGTGAAACCGCTGCCAAGATAGCTGACCTCTTAAGTCAAAGCGAGAAGGTGAGCACTCTCATTTACCCTGGCCGCGAAGATCACCCACAAGCAGATATTGTGAAAAAACAAATGCGTGGTGGCTCAACCATGCTAGCTTTTGACATTGCAGGTGGTAAAGAAGCTGCTTTCAAGTTCTCAAATGCATTGGAAATTGTTAGCCTTTCCAATAACCTTGGGGATGCAAAAAGCTTAATAACCCACCCCGCGACCACCACCCACCAAAGTGTTGCAGAAGAAGCACGCTTGGAGCTTGGCATCAGCGATCATACACTACGTGTTTCTGTCGGCCTCGAAGATCAAGAGGACTTGCTTGAAGATTTCAGCAAAGCATTAGCTGCAATCTAAAAGACTGAGCTGTAGTCCATTCTTATTAAGGTGATCTTCACTTTATAAAAGAATGGACTGCTGCAAATTTACCTAAAGTTATTTTAGGTCATATATAATCGTTGCTCTGGTGTTTAAATTGCGACCAGGGGACGAATTAATGCTCAGCAATTCTTTGGTTTTAATTACAGCCCTCATTGTTTTCATAGCTTTAATATCTAACAGGCTGCGCAATAATCAACGCTGGCAGGCCACTCTCACACCATTGGCATCCATTATCGGCAGTGGTTTTCTAGTCTCTGTACCGATATTGGCATTCGAAATTGGTAACTGGGCCATCATCGGCATAATTATTCTCATAACAGGAGCTTACTTTATCGGCTCAGTTATCCGCTTTAATATCCGCTATGCAGAACCTCTATTTTCTCAACCAGACACCTTCAAAAAGCATAGCCTGACTCTCTCTTTAGAAAAAATCTCTCAATTATTACTCGCATTTGCCTACTTTATTTCCATCGCCTACTATTTGGTACTGCTAGGAAATTTCCTTTTAAAAGGAATGGGTTTCGAAAATACGCTATATGCTAAAATTATTGCAAGTGCGCTTCTCATTGCTATTGGAACAGCAGGAATTTGCGGAGGCCTATCCTCCGTCGAGCGTGTAGAAAAATATGCCGTTGCGTTTAATTTGGCCATCATCGCGGGCTTACTCGTTGGCCTGATGTTTTATAATGGCGAGCATTTAACAAATGGAACTTGGCATCTTGCCAACATAAAAACCCCGATAAGCCTTCATAAAATTCAAGTACTTCTTGGACTTCTCATCATTGTACAAGGATTTGAGACATCAAGGTTTTTAGGAGATGAATATGGAGCTCCAACACGAATTTCATCTATGCGGCAAGCGCAGCTGCTCTCCGCTGTAATCTATATAGTTTTCTTCGCTTCCATAACCATTCTCTTCGGGTTTTTGCAGGAAGATCGCTCAATAGCAGCCGTCATATCGTTGGTTGGGCACGTGGCTCTGGTTTTACCACTTATGCTAACACTAGGTGCAGTAGCCAGTCAGTTTGGTGCCGCCATTGCAGACTCGCTCGGGAGTGCAGGACTATTAGAAGACACCAGCGAAAGGTATATTTCAGTTAATCACGCTTATCTCATCATCACTGTAGTTGCTCTGGCAATACTATGGAATACCGATGTCACGCAAATCGTTACATTGGCTTCGCAGGCCTTTGCCCTTTTCTATTTAACACAATGTGGCGTCGCTCTTGCCATCACCTGTATCGAAAAGGAAATCCCAAACCGAGCTAGAAAGGCATTAGGCTTTTCGTTAGTTGCTCTATTATGTCTTTCAGTCATTTTGTTTGGGCTACCTTCAAACGTTTAGAAGATAGCCCGTTAGGCTTATAGGTTTGGACCGAAAGCAACATCACGTCTTGCTGAACTAATTGAAATCGCAATACCGGCCAGCACATCGAGAAGCGCGATCAGCGTGAGTAAGAAGAACACCGGCGTTGCTGCAGTAAACACAGAAATGAATTCAATCAAATAAACAATGAACACAACAGTAGAGATCATGTGATCCAAAAGGGTCTGTGCTCCAAATTTTGTTGCTTTAATTAACTCCACAAAGAGTAATATCAATGCAAATGCGATGATTAACTCCGATAACTTCAAATGAAACAGCGCATCGGATGCAAGACTAAATGAAATCACGTCATAGTTTAAATAGTTAATCCCACCATAACCCAGAAAACCAGCAGCCAGTAGATTATATATAATAAGCGGGAAAACCGTCAGCGGTACGACACGTAAGAACGCCATTTTTTATCCTTAGAGCTAAAATACACAGTTCTACCAATACTTAATAAGCCTTTATTATAAAAGCACTATATTGATGGATACTTCCCAAACCAACAAGAAGCTTTCAAACTTAAAAGGCGCTTATTTAAACATGGTCAAAAATAGATCCCATGCGCGGACTAAACAACCGATCGTATGTCTTTAGCAGTGTACCATCGCTCATCTCGGCAATATAGTCACAAATAACACGCATATCTCCCTGCGATCTTTCAAAATTCCTAAAATGCTCGCGAGGCAAAAAACTTTGGGGTGCGCTAGCAACAACCTCAAATACCTTCACAACCATTTGCTGGCCTTTAAACTCAAGCTGCTGCACATTTGGGCTAAAAATGACCTGTTGAGCCACTAACTCTTGCAAAGCATTCAAAAAGTCACGGGAACCAGGCTTAATTTGCACCCGAAAACGCAATAAAGGCTCTTTAAAACGGTTGATTTCGATAAGTTCAACTGCCTCAATAAAATGCCCGACAAGCATTGAAATGTACATTTTCCGCTTAGCACCATCACCAAATAAACCGGAAACCAAACTATCAAAAATATTATTGCCGGTTTTCTGGCCATATCGTTCGGCATGTTCATTTAAAAAGGCAGAACATATTTTTTCATCAACAACAGCTCTAAACTGTGCCTCACTAATAAAGCCCAATTCGATTGCATCTTCCAAATCATGCACGCCATAAGCAATATCATCAGCTGCATCCATTATGGAGCAATCAAGTGATTTATGCATTGCTTTGCTATGACGGCCTTTTCGTTCAAAAAAAGCTGTAAATTCTTGCTGGTCTGCATCACACAAAGGCGATAGTATCCAGCTAACCACATCTTGCTCACTATCCAAATAGGCTTTGGGCGGAACACACTTTAAAGGGTCAATCAGTGGCACCACACTAGGGCCTTGGCTTAAGCAGGGCTGCTGATTAGCATTCATCAACCGACTATAAGCAACAGGATATTTAAGCAGTCCCAACAAAGTGCGCCGGGTTAAATCTGCACCGTTCTCTTCAGAAAAAACCTCAAGCTTACTAATCAATCGCAGCGTATGGCCATTTCCCTCAAAACCACCATGATCTCGCATGCAATAGTTTAGGGCTACTTCCCCACCATGCCCAAACGGTGGGTGCCCCAAATCATGCCCCAACCCCAGTGTTTGCACAAGGCTAAGTGGCGGTAAGTATGCGTGCCCTTCATGGCCTGTCTCTAACGTGTGATTTAATGATTTTAAAATACCGCCAGCAATTTGCGATACTTCCAAAGAGTGCGTCAGCCGCGTTCGGTAAAAATCGTTGTCACCCAGGTTAAGAATTTGGGTCTTTCCCTGCAGCCGCCGAAATGAGCTAGAGTGAATAATACGCGAATAATCTATATCAAAAGGATCGCGCACATCGCCTTTGCGTTTTGTTTTGCCACTTTTGCGAAAAATCCAGTTACTCATAACCATTAAATCTCATAATCTTATTGCAAAGATCCATTCAAAATCCTGCACTAACATATTGAGAGAAAATGTATAGGAGAACAAAAACAGTCTCTTCAATGCATTGCTGTTTCATCTAAGGCAAAAAGCTTGAGTTTATCTGGGTTACGGATAGCGAATATTCTTTTCACCGAACGATCCACCTCTAGACATATAATTGTTTCAACGCCCTGGGGACCTATTGATAAAAGTGCTGTTTCACCATTCGCTTCGACAAACCGGTATTCCAGTTTGCTCCAGAATTTTCGCCAAAAACCCGCAATGAGCCGAGTTACCCGATCTGAACTGGCAATAACATTAATAGCGGCCGAAACCTTGCCACCACCATCAGCCCAAAACTCAACATCTTCAGCAATTAACTGCGATAAAGCCTCAATCTCTCCAGCAACCAAGGCTTTAAAAAAACGGTCAGCCAATGCTCGTTGTTCTTGTTTTTGCCTTATATTGGGGCGCACTTTTTCCAAACGATGGCGGGCACGAAAAACAAGCTGCCGGCAAGTACCTTCCGGCTTGTCTAAAATATCAGAAATTTCGCGATAATTCAGTTCCAGTAATTCGGCAAGCAGAAAAGCAGCACGCTCATTGGGTGGTAGATTATCCATAGCATGCATCATCGCGATAGAAAACTGATCTCGCCTTTCCATAGGATCAGCAAAATCATGCAAAACCTCGCTTGTTATAGGCTCTGGCAACCAGCAACCGGTATAGTTTACACGGGTTCGATAAGCACTTTTTAAAGTATCAAGGCAAACATTCGTGCAAGTTTTATGAAGCCATGCAGAGGGGCTTTTTATGTCTTTGAGGTCTTGTCCCATAAACTTGAGAAAGGTCTCTTGCAGGGCATCATCAGCATCGTCAATAGTGCCCAACATTCGATAAGCTAATGAGCGCAGTTTCCTGCGCTCAGTTGAAAACAATGAGCTTTGATAAGCGGTTTCATTTTCGCTCAAAGCTGGCATTTCTAATGCTCCATACCGTTATGCGCACCAATATTAACACGGTTCCAAGCATTAATAAGCGCAACATCATAACTAATAGAACGTATGGTATCAGCATCGTAACTTTTTAATAAATTAGCATGAAGTTCTGGTAGCTGACGCGTATTTTCTTTGCTTGGATGGGTCAACGCTTCAGCCCAAGCTAGCACAGAAGTTTCTTGCGGTGTAAATATATCGGTTTCACGCCATATAACCAATTTATCAAGACGCTCTTGTTTTTCACCATCATTGCGTGCCTCAGCAAGGTGCATATTAAGGCAAAAATCACAGGCATTTATCTGAGAAACCCGAACCCGCATCAAATGGCGAACTGAAGCTGGTATTTTCGAATTTACCAACTCCATTTCGGTAGCTTGAAGCCCTTTAAAAAATGGGTCGGCAGCATCAAATAGGGAAAATCTTGCATTCATCGTCATCTATCCTTTAATAAATGGATACTTTAATGACGATCAGCAAAGCCTATTCGTTACATCTATGCGAAAAATTCTTAAAAAAAATGCCTGCCCTAGAAAAACCAGAACAGGCATCCCAAAAGATGAAGGCGTTTAGATACCAACCTTCTTGCGGCGGTTCGCCAATGTACGCAAACGCAGTGCGTTTAGGCGAATAAAGCCCGCTGCGTCTTTCTGGTCATAAGCACCATGGTCGTCTTCAAAAGTCACTAACTCCTCTGAATAGAGAGAATTTGGTGAATCGCGACCAACAACAATCACATTACCCTTGTAAAGCTTCAGCTTAACTGTGCCTGAAACCGGTTCCTGTGACTTATCGATAAGTGCTTGCAGCATCTCGCGTTCTGGCGAGAACCAGAAACCGTTATAAATGAGTTTTGCATAACGCGGCATCAACTCATCTTTCAGGTGCGCAGCCTCGCGGTCCATGGTGAGAGATTCCATTGCACGGTGCGCAGAAAGCAAAATCGTACCACCTGGTGTCTCGTAAATACCGCGCGATTTCATACCAACAAAACGGTTTTCAACCAGATCCAAGCGGCCGATGCCATTATCACGACCATAATCATTCAACTTGGCAAACAATGTGGCAGCTGACATATGAACGCCGTTAATGGCAACAGCATCACCTTTTTCAAAGGTAATTTCTATTTCTGTAGCCTGATCTGGAGCTTCTTCAGGGCTCACAGTACGCTGGAACACATAAGCTGGTGCTTCTTCATTCGGGTCTTCCAACACTTTACCTTCAGAAGAAGAGTGCAACATATTGGCATCGACCGAGAAAGGAGCTTCACCGAGCTTATCCTTTGGTACCGGAATCTGGTGCTGCTCTGCAAAGTTCAGCAAGTCGGTACGCGATTTGAAAGACCAGTCACGCCAAGGTGCAATAACTTTGATGTCTGGGTTAAGCGCATAACAGCCAAGCTCAAAACGAACCTGATCGTTACCTTTACCAGTTGCCCCGTGTGCAACAGCATCCGCACCGGTTTCCTCGGCAATTTCAATCAAACGCTTGGAAATAAGCGGACGGGCAATTGAAGTACCAAGCAGGTAAACACCTTCATAAACGGCGTTGGCACGGAACATTGGGAATACGAAATCTGAAATGAACTCCTCGCGCAGATCATCAATATAGATCTCTTTGATGCCCAACATTTCGGCTTTTCGTCGTGCTGGCTCCAGCTCTTCACCCTGACCAAGGTCAGCGGTAAATGTTACGACTTCGCAGCCAAATTCTGTCTGCAACCACTTGAGAATAATCGATGTGTCAAGCCCGCCAGAATAGGCAAGCACAACCTTTTTGATGTCGCCTTGGGCCATTGATTAGATTCCAAACTACGTTAATGCGTTAATCGCTTCGGCTGTGCACTCTAATAGCCAGACCACGCAAAACAAAGAGGAAAACAAACGTTTATTTATCACTTAATAAGAATACTTTAGTCTAATACACAGCTATAAAGAGCGTAGATCGGTCTCATGAAATTTCATCCATCAAGATAACTCACTGTTATAACTAAAAAAAATGATAATATATCTCTTTCAAAACTCACAGAGATTTTACAAAAGTAGAATTCTGCCTGAAGCCGAGGCTAATAAACTTCAGGCATTCTCAACAATAAATATGCTTGGTATCCAAGTAAGTTGTTAATTGAACCCCTTAAAACACTACTAGCCACTTTGAGTGGTTAAAAGTTGTCCTTCATTTGGCGCAGCTTGCTGAACACATCGGCATCACTAGCATCAACAAGATCAAGGCTTTGGCGAATATCTAGCTGGTCTACCCGTAAAAATGGATTGGTTGCCAACTCCTGTGCCATTGTACTTGGCAACGTGGGTTTATCGTTAGCACGCAGTTTTAAAACGTCTTGCTGACGTTTCAATAAAGTTTGGTTCTTGCTATCAACGCTCAAAGCAAACCGCCCGTTTGCCTCAGTATATTCATGCCCACAGAAAACCAGAGTTTCAGCAGGAATCTCGCGCTTCAATTGATTAAGTGAGGCCCATAACATCTCGCCATCACCCTCAAAGAGTCGGCCACAACCTAAAGAAAACAATGCATCTCCCGTATGAACCATATTAGCATCGGGTACCCACCAGCTGATGCTATCTAATGTATGCCCGGGCGTGCCGATTGCTTTTGCTTCCAAACCATTTAGATCAATACAATCGCCAGATTCTAAAGCCAGATCTACAAAACCCAGCTTTTGGGCAGAGCGCGCGTGCCCAACAACTTTTGCCCCTGTTTGCGCAACCAGCTCGTTAACCCCGCCAATGTGATCGTGGTGATGATGGGTTAGAAGAATGTAAGTCAGTTTCCAGCCAGTTACTTTCAGCGCCTCAAGATATGGTCCCGCCTCTGGAACATCAAAGGCAACAGCTGTTTCACTCTTGCGATTATAAAGCAGCACACCATAATTATTTTGGAAGCAGGTAAATTGGCATACCTGCGTAAAATCACTTGTCGCTATGAGTGGATAATCTTGGAGGTTTCTCATTGTCTTCTCCGCTAGTAGGCTGCCATGAAACAATTAATAAGCTATCTGGAAGTTCTAATAGCCAAAACCGTCGAGAACAAGTTCAGGTTTTTTCCCATTTATAGCGTGTTTGTTGTTGCAGCATCGCTCAATCGACACCATAGATATAAGAAACGGGCCATTTAGGTAAGAATATGCATCTTGATGTTTTGCACCTTAAACAGTTCTACGATTTGCCATTAGGTCGTATGTTACGCGTACTAATCAATCGGCGGGTGCGTAAGATATGGCCTGCAATGGCAAACTATAGCCTACTTGGTCTTGGCTATACGGGGCCATTCTTACGACCTTACTTGAAAGAAACACCTAGAATTTTTGCAGGCATGCCAGCAGCCCAAGGGGTTGTTAAGTGGCCACGTGAAGACAGTTATGCCAATATGGCATTCCTTACAGATTGCCAAAGTCTTCCCTTTCCAGATTCCAGTATTGACCGTATCATTCTGGTTCATGCTCTAGATATGGCACTAAATCCAAGCGCTTTATTGAATGAAGTACACCGCGTGCTTGTTCCTGGAGGCCGCGTTATCGCCATAGTACCCAACCGGCGCGGGGTTTGGGCGCAGTCGGAAGTTTCTCCCTTTGGCTATGGAACACCTTATTCACGCGGACAGTTGGAAAACTTTCTAAGCAATCACTTTCTATCGGTAACAGCAAAAGAAGAAGCACTTTACGTGCCTCCTACAAAATCTCGACTTATTATGCGTAATGCCCGCCTATTTGAGCGTATAGGTGCAGTGGTGGGTTCAAGCTTTGCCGGCCTGTTAATTATGGAAGCAGAAAAACAGGTCTACCGAGGCATATCAACACCACGTAAAAGCATGGTACGTGTTCTAAAACCAGTATTTATTCCCGAGGCAAAACCTGTTGGTGCCCAGCGTCAGTCGCCAATAGTAACTTCAAATAAGCCGCAAAAACCAATTACGCAAGAAAACTAGAGCTCACCTAATTTGAAACGAGGCAAACCCTATTTACGCTCAAGCAAAAAGATTGCCTGGTCACTAATAAGGTTTCGTAACCACCAAGGTCCACTATAAACGATAGGCTTTCCTTTTGCATCAAGTGCTTCAGCACGCAACACGCGGGCATCTACCTCATCAGCCAGAGCCAAAAAATCTCTCAAAGTACAAAAGTGAATATTGGGCGTATTGTACCACTCATAGGGCAGATAGTCGGTTACCGGCATACGGCCCCGCCATAGCAGCTGTAGTCTGTTGCGCCAGTGTCCAAAATTCGGAAATGAAACAACAACCTTTTTCCCTATTCGCAATAACTCGATTAAAACCTGTTTGGGGTCCATCGTCGCTTGCAAAGTTTGGCTTAGTATCGCGTAATCGAAGGCCGCATCAGGATAAGCATCCAAATCCTTATCAGCATCTCCTTGGACAACGGAAAGCCCTCTGGCAACACACTCATTCACCCCTGCCTGCGAGATTTCAATTCCCCGGCCATCAACCTGCCTGAGGTTGACCAAAAGCTCCAATAGCTCACCCTTACCACAGCCAATATCCAGCACCTTAGCTTGCGGCACCACAAAATCACAAAGGATTTGGTAGTCTCCACGGGCATGAGCGACTTCGACATTCTTACGCATCATATAATCCTTAAATCACTCAGCCTATTAGTCCGATTGCTTTACCGGCGCTTCAATACCACGCGCTTTCGCGGCACCTGTCAAAAATCCCCGCATTGTCTTGAACATTTCAGGTTCATTAAGCAAAAATGCGTCATGTCCACGCGAGCTATCAATTTCCACAAACGATACATTCGCCGCTGCCGCGTTGAGAGCTTGCACAACCGCCTTACTTTCCGAGGTGGGGAACAACCAGTCAGTTGTAAATGACATCACACAAAAGCGGGTTTTACTATGTAAAAACGCTCCGGCCAGCTTCCCATCATGTGGCGCAGCCAAATCAAAATAATCCATCGCTCTGGTAACATACAAATACGAGTTGGCATCAAAGCGATCGACAAAAGTCATGCCTTGATGACGTAAATAGCTCTCAATTTGGAAGTCTGCATCAAAACCAAAACTAACCGATGAGCGATCTTGCAAATTTCGACCGAATTTATCGTGCAAAGAAGCATCCGACATGTAAGTAATATGTGCTGCCATCCTAGCGACAGAAAGCCCTTTTGTCGGGCGTTTGTTTTCAACCGCATAATTGCCGTGACACCAGTCAGGGTCCGCCATAACAGCTTGGCGGCCGACCTCATGAAACGCTATGTTTTGCGAAGAATGTCGCGCCGCTGTAGCAATTGGAACGCAAGAGAACACCATTTCAGGGTAGGCAGCTGCCCATTGCAACACCTGCATCCCTCCCATAGAGCCACCAATTACGGCAAAGAGTGTCTCAATACCCAAAGATAGAACAAGTTTGCGTTGCGCACGAACCATATCACCAATCGTAACTACAGGCAGATCAAGGCCATACGATTTTCCAGTAGCAGGGTTATGCGTTGCTGGGCCGGTTGTGCCAAAGCAGCCCCCCAGCACATTAGAGCAAATAACGAAGTATTTGTTTGTATCTACGGGGCAGCCAGGACCAACCATCATCGACCACCAACCCGGCTTTCCCGTCACTGGATTGGTCGAGGCCACATACTGATCGCCTGTTAATGCGTGACAAACAAACACCGCATTCGATTTATCGGCGTTGAGCTCCCCGTAAGTTTCATAGGCGATTTGCCAAGGAGCAATGCTAACACCTGCATCCAGCTTGAGCGGGTCTTCCAAACCAAAGCGCATCATTTTGCCGACAGGATGTGTTGCTTGTTCCTGCGCCGATTGATGCTGCGCGCCTTCTGCGCTACCTTTGGTTGGTTGTGTCATCTCATCTCCAATGACTATTCATAAATATCTCAAAATACGAAGCAGCCCTTATTATCGGAGGCTCATCTTCTAGATAATCTTGCTAGGCGGCCAGTATTGATCTGTCAATGCTCCCATATTCACAACAGTAGGCAAAGCCTCAAAAATTATGCCATTTTACAAAGACATACGTTAGCCTCCTGTAAATACTTGCCGTGAACTACAGGAAACTTGAGCTTTTTAAGCTCATAACAACCAAAGGTAATATTTGACAGCTGGGGTTTGTTGGTGCACACGAATATGCCACCATTCAATGTTAAGGAATGAATTAAAATGGACCGAGTGCCTTCAAGACCAGAACCACGAGCAGGAATATTAGACATTGCGCCTTATGTTCCCGGCAAATCTTCTGTTTCAGGCCAACCAACCAAGCACAAACTTTCTTCCAATGAAACACCATTAGGCGCTAGCCCTAAAGCGCTGGAAGCATATAGGTCCATCAATCATTTAGAACATTATCCAGACGGAAGTGCAGAAGAGCTGCGCCAAACCCTCGCTAAAATTCATGGTTTGAATGCTGATCGCATTATTTGTGGCAGTGGTTCCGACGAAATTCTCAGCCTCATTGCCTATACTTATTTAGGGCAGGGAGATGAGGCCATTTATTCTCAACATGGCTTTTCTGTATACAAAATTGCAATAATGGCGGCTGGCGCAACACCAATCGTGGCACCAGAAAAAAACCTCACCACAGATGTAGACGCCGTTTTAGAGCGCGTTACCAATAAAACTAAAGTGGTGTTTATAGCCAATCCAAACAACCCCACTGGCACCTACCTGCCATTTGATGAAGTTAAACGCTTGCATGAGGGCTTACCAAAAAACTGCTTGCTGGTATTAGATGCAGCCTATGCAGAATATGTGCGCCGCAATGACTATGAGGCAGGAATTTCGCTGGCTTCTTCCGCAGATAACGTTATCATGACGAGAACGTTCTCAAAAGTTTACGGCTTGGCTGCACTTCGCGTGGGCTGGGGCTTTGGGCCTGAGCATGTTATTGATGCAATGAACCGTATCCGTGGTCCTTTTAATATGAATAGCGCCGCATTGGCTGCTGGTATTGCAGCAGCTAAAGATCAGGACTTCCTGCATAAAGCCATAGCCCATAACAGTGAGTGGCTCCCCATTGTAACAGAACAAGTCACCCAATTGGGGCTCAAAGTTACTCCGAGCGTTGGCAATTTTATTTTGATTCACTTCAGCGAAGAAAAAGGTAAAACAGCACAAGATGCAGATGCCTTTTTGCAATCAAAAGGCTGTATTTTACGTCAAGTAGGCTCTTACGGCTTGCCCAATTGCCTTCGGATGTCTATTGGCAGTGAAGCAGCTAACCTTGATGTTATTGCAGCACTGAAAGAGTTTTTACATAGCAACTGAATGAAAGAGTAAATGTCTGACCCCTTGTTTCAACGTGTGGCGCTAATTGGCATTGGCTTGATTGGCTCCTCACTAGCACGTGTCATGCGCCGCGAAAAATTGGCGCGAGAAATCATCATCTCAACACGATCCGAGGCAACACTAAAACGTGCCATGGAGCTGGAACTGGGCGACTATTATTATTTAAACGCAGCGAAAGCGGTTGAAGGCGCAGATTTAGTAATACTATGCACACCAGTTGGTGCCTGCGAGCAGGTTGCAAAGCAAATTGCCCCCCATTTAAGTGAGGGTGCTATTGTGACAGATGTTGGCTCTGTTAAGGCTGCTGTCATAGCTGCAGTGAAGCCACACCTACCAACAACTGTGCACTTTATTGCAGGCCACCCGGTGGCGGGAACTGAATATTCTGGACCGGATGCCGGTTTTGCCAGCCTGTTTGAAAACCGCCGTTGCATTTTAACACCGGAAGAAGGCACAAGCCCAGCGGCTTTGGAAAAGCTGATAAAATACTGGCAATCCTGCGGCTCTGAGGTGGAAACCATGGCGCCTGAGCATCATGATCTAGTGCTCGCGGTGGTATCGCACCTACCTCATATAATTGCCTACAATATAGTCGGTACAGCGGACGATTTGGAAACTGTAACCAAATCTGAGGTTATTAAATATTCTGCTTCAGGCTTTCGCGACTTTACCCGCTTAGCATCCTCCGATCCCACCATGTGGCGCGATGTATGCCTCAACAATAAAGATGCGATTTTAGAAATGCTGGCACGCTTTTCCGAAGACTTGTCAGCGCTACAACGTGCAATTCGCTGGGGAGATGGAGACAGCCTGTTTAATCTATTTACCCGCACACGAGGCATTCGCAAACAGCTGATTGAAGCGGGCCAAGAATCTCCCGCTCCAAACTTCGGACGTCAAAACGAGGCAGGAGATCCAGCCCAATAGGTTTATGCCCTGATAAGGCAATATCAGGGAAACACCCTAGTTTTTAAAACCACTAAAACCGCCTATTGATAATGGATTATCCATCAAAGCGGTTTTATCGGGGGTATCACTAGCTATACCGCCAGTAAAAGCATCAAACATCCGTTTGACAAACCCTTCGGCAAGCCCGTTCACAATGAAAACCAGCTTGCTTTGGCGCTCATCATCAGGCCATTTTGCTAAACGGGCAGGGGGGTGAAACACATGCTGTACCCCATGTATTACTACCGGTTGATCTGGATGCTCGCCAACAAGGATAATACCTTTAACACGTAAGAGTTTTGGGCCATGTGCGCTGCGCAGCAAGTCCATAAACATTTCTAGCCCACCAGCTGAAATTGGTCGCTCACTTACCAATGTAAAGGCACGAATATTCTTACTATGTCTGTTCACATCATGTGCATGTCCATCATCATCCCCATGATGATGGTGGTGGTGGCTATGTTCTTCCCCCTCATGGGCATGATGGTGATGAGCATCTCTATAAGCTTCTTCATTGAGCCAGCGCTTCACCTCAGGCACTTTACTATCGGGATTATAAAGGCCGCAATTAATCAAATCAGCAACTTCCTGCTCACCAATACTGCGGGTAATAGTTGTCGCCCCCGGGTTAAGGCGTTTTAATTCTGCTTTTAGAGCTATGAAAGTCTTTTCCTGCTCTTCACCCTTTACCAAATCGCTTTTTGTGATGACCAAACGGTCCGCCACAGCAACTTGGCGCACGGCTTCCTCATGCTCAGCCAAACTATTCAAGCCATTGACGGCATCAACGAGCGTAACCACCCCGTCGAGACGATAGCGCATGACCAGATAAGGATGTAGCATAACGCTATGAAGCACAGGTGCCGGGTCTGCAAGGCCAGTTGTTTCAATAACCACACGCTTCAACTTTTCAAGGCGGCCATTATCCAGCTTACGCAATAGGTTTTCTAGCGTGGCAACCAAATCACCGCGAATAGTGCAGCATAAACAACCTGAGGAAAGCTCAATAATACCGTCATCCACCTTATCAACCAGCAGATGATCTAGGCCAACCTCGCCAAATTCATTTATAATAACAGCTGTATCCGCCATATCTGGCGATTTTAGAATTTCATTCAAGAGGCTGGTTTTTCCTGAACCTAAAAAACCAGTTATGATATTCAAAGGAATTGGTTCAGGAGGCCTACGTCTATTCTGTGCCTGACCGTAGCCAGTCTCTATTTCACTCATAAAAACCTGCCAGCATAACTTCGTTGTCAGCTACTCTGTCTAAACACTTCTTGGTAACTGTGCAAATCAACCGACATATCAAACACTACAACGATCAGTTATTTGTTGGAGCGTATAAGCCTCCCTTACCGCTAAACAATGGGGTAAGGTCACCTTTTTCCTTCTGCTTTTTATTCGTCGAATAGAGCGAACCGGCTTCTTGAGAAGCGCCCTTTCGTTGGTTGGCTTCCTCAACGCCAAAAGGGTCTGTCCTTTTATCTTTTCGAACAAGCTCAAGGCCACCTTTGGCCGAGTTTACGGGAAGCAGCGAGCCCTGTTTCGGTTTAGGTCTTGGAACAAGCGCATTGCCAGATCGAGCCAACAACTCCATTTTATTCTTAACCCCGTTACTCAGCCCAACTCGCACAGGAACGGGATTATAGTCTTTGACACGAAGGCCAAGAATATTTTCGTAAACGGCGGGCCAGTTCACTTTGGTTTTGCCGCTTTTAGATTTTCGCGAAACCTTCTCGCCTTCAGGAAAGGCCCCAGCAGTTGTAGCATAAGCAAGCATATCATCGCTTAAATGCGATTTTCCAAACCGGTCAACAAGCTCTTGAGCTTTGGGTTTCTTTCCCCGCTTACAATACCCTTTTTTGGGGGGCTCTTTACCTTTTCCATCCAAAGAGTAAAGGCTAGGCCCATCATATCTTCCAAGCGATACCTCAGTTAGCTTTTTAGCAAAAGCACCTCGCTCCAAAACAGAAGAAGCCCCTAAAACTACAGAGATAATATCTCTCCCACCATGGCTTACTGTCGTGGCAACATTAAAGCCGGAGTCGCAAATATAACCTGTTTTCATCCCGTTTGCCCCGGCAACACGCAGCAAAAACTCTTTATTGCCTGAGGGAAGGGTTTTGCCACCAAACTTGATACCGGAATTTTTCCAATAGTGTTTGTATTGGGGAAAATCCAACCAGAGTTTGCGCGCGAGTATTGCCATATCGCGAGCAGTTGTCACCTGCTGTTTTGCCGGTAAGCCATTAGGATTTACAAAGTGAGTATTACCCATACCAAGGCGCTGAGCAGCACGGTTCATTTCTGCAACAAAATCAGCCTCACTACCACTCACCGCTTCAGAGACCGCTACGGCAATATCATTGGCTGATTTTACAATCACCATAGTCAAGGCATTATCCAATGTCATAACCGTACCCACCTTAAAGCCCATTTTACTGGGTGGCTGGGCTAGGGCATGAGCAGAAACAATAACAGGGTCAGATAATTTCAACCGGCCGCTTTTAATTGCCTCGAATGTAACATAGGCTGTCATCATCTTTGTTAGCGAAGCTGGATACCACCGGTCAGTAGCTTTATGCTGCTCAAGCACCTTTCCACTTCGCGCATCAACCGAAATCCAAGTGGCAACATCCGCTTGTGATGAAATCGGGTAAAAAAGAACCCCTAATGATACGAATAATATCGATAGATTTATTGTTTTTTTTAGCACGATATAATCCTAATCGAGTTCTTTTCAAATAAACTTGCCATTAATCGCCATCTTACATAAACTAAATTACCTTAGAGTAAATAATAAATATAGTAGGGTTACTTTATAACTAATGGTGTAAATTATATTCTATAAGTACTAATTAAAAAAATTCATGATTATAATATATAACAATATAACAGGAATTCGCTTTGAGTTAGCACATTATGACAATACCACTTGCTTACAAAATGGGTACTGAAATGTACAAAGTTATTGGACATAAAAACAATCGTACACTCAGAGTTTTATGGGCTTTAGAAGAAATGTCGCAGTCCTATGAATTGGTGGAGGCACAGCCTAGGTCAGATACGGCTAAACTATATTCCAATAATGCAAAAGTTCCATCATTACAGGTTGGCGACACCATAATTAATGACTCACTTGCAATTATTGAATTTCTTGCTGACAAACACCAAATGCTCACGTTTACAGCGGGTACGATAGAAAGAGCAAAGCAAGACAGTTTCACTTTCTTAATTCTTGATGAAATTGAAGGGGCTTTGTGGACGGCAGCCAAGCACAGTTTTGTCTTACCTGAAAAACTGCGTGTACCTGAAGTCAAAGCCGCCTGCAAATATGACTTTGATAATGCTCTAAATACCTTAGCAGACCGCCTCGGAACACAAAAATATCTGATGGGCGATAAGTTCACAATTCCGGATTTAGTAATGGGGCATTGTGCTCTATGGGCAAACAAAGCTGGTTTTAAAATAGAAAACCCCAAAATTCAGCGGTATTTAGAGGCCATTTTAAATAGAAAAGCACTTATAAATATTATCAGCAGCTCAATTTAATCGTCCAATAAGTTTCATTCTAGGTACTTTTATTTTCTTATACTCTCAAAATAACTGAGGGTGGGAGAATTTAATGCTTGATATCAGTTCGAATGCATTGGCGATACTAGCTGCTACGCTGGCCTCCGTAATTTATGGCAGTATCTGGTATGGTGCGCTCGCCAAGCAGTGGATGAGCGCTGCAAGAATAAGCGAATCAGAGGCGGCAATTTCGCCGTTCAAAGCGCTCTTGATTTTTGTTTGCCAATTCATAACAGCAACAGGTATTGCAGCCCTATTGGTCTCTCTATCAATTAACACTATCGAGCAGGCCTTGTTTATTGCTTTTGCGGTTTGGCTTGGCTTTGTCCTGTCAGTCATGACAATCAATTATAGCTTTCAAAAAGCACCGAAAGCCTTACTTATTATCGATTCAGGCCATTGGCTTGGGGTTTTGCTCCTACAAGCAGTCATTTTTGTTTTTGCCTCTTCTCTCTAACAGCCTTAAGACGCTGTGTCAGTTGTCCACTAGCATAAAGTGGGAAGACTTCTTTCCAACGACGAAAGTTATAGGTCCTGCGGCTGGACGTCGCAGCAAGAGCAAACCATAATGCCACCGGGAACAAATGCTGCTGGCTTTCCAGCAACACGGGAGGATAAATATGACATCAGAGGTTTTTCCTGTACCAGCCGATATCGCTGCAGGTGCATTAATTAATAATGATCGCTATCAGGAAATGTACCAGCGCTCAATAACCGATCCGGAAGGTTTCTGGGCCGAACATGGCAAACGTCTGGATTGGATAAAACCCTACACAAAAGTTAAAAATACCTCCTACGATTACCACAATGTCGACATTAAGTGGTTTGAAGACGGTACTTTAAACGTATCGGCCAATTGCGTTGATAGGCATTTGGCAACAAAAGCTGATCAGCCAGCGATTATATGGGAAGGTGATGACCCAAGTGAGCAAAAAACAATCACCTATGGTCAACTTTCTGAAGAAGTGAACAAGTTTGCCAATATGTTGAAGGCAAACGGCGTCAAAAAAGGTGACCGTGTCACCATTTACCTACCTATGATACCAGAAGCAACATACTCTATGCTCGCCTGTGCTCGTATAGGGGCCGTTCACTCTATCGTATTCGGCGGTTTCTCTCCCGATAGCTTAGCAGGACGTATCGAAGGCTGTAGCTCTCGTTTTGTTATAACAGCTGATGAGGGGTTGCGTGGTGGCCGTAAAGTCCCCCTAAAAGTCAATACAGATAAAGCTATCGAGCGTTGCGGCGGCGTTGATAAAGTCTTTGTTGTGCGCCGCACTGGCTCAGATGTAGCCATGCAAGATGGCCGCGATGTTTGGGTTGACGATGAAACCGCGAAAGTTTCAAGCATCTGTACGCCAGAGGAAGTAAACGCAGAAGATCCGCTTTTCATCCTCTATACCTCTGGCTCTACTGGACAGCCCAAAGGGGTCGTGCACACTTCAGGGGGCTACTTGGTTTACGCCTCCATGACACATGAATATGTGTTCGACTATAAACCAGGGGAAGTCTACTGGTGTACCGCAGATGTGGGCTGGGTAACTGGCCACAGCTACATCGTATACGGCCCGCTGGCCAATGGTGCGACCACACTCATGTTCGAAGGTGTTCCCACATATCCTGACGCTTCACGTTTTTGGCAGGTCTGCGACAAGCACAATGTGAGCATTTTCTACACAGCACCTACTGCAATCCGCGCACTCATGGGTGCAGGTGATGAGTTTGTCACCAAAACAAGCCGGAAATCACTTCGTATTCTTGGTTCTGTTGGCGAACCAATAAACCCGGAAGCTTGGAGCTGGTATCATAACACAGTAGGTGAGGGGCGTTGTCCAATTGTTGATACCTGGTGGCAAACAGAAACCGGTGGTATCCTTATCACTCCGCTACCTGGCGCAACTCCGCTCAAACCAGGTTCAGCGACACGTCCATTCTTCGGCGTAGAACCGGCAATAGTAGATGCCGAAGGTAATTTCTTGGAAGGGACAACAGAGGGCAACCTTGTCATTAAAGACAGTTGGCCAGGGCAAATGCGCACCGTTTACGGTGATCATGAGCGTTTTGTGCAAACCTACTTTGCCACCTATAAAGGCCTTTACTTTACTGGCGACGGTTGCCGCCGCGATGAAGACGGTTACTATTGGATTACCGGCCGCGTTGACGATGTAATCAATGTATCTGGCCACAGAATGGGCACTGCAGAAGTCGAGAGCGCTCTCGTCGCGCACCCGAAAGTCTCCGAGGCTGCTGTTGTTGGCTATCCACACGACATCAAAGGGCAGGGCATATACGCCTATGTGACCTTGATGGAAGGCGAAGAACCATCCGAAGAGCTGCATAAGGAGCTGGTTAAGCACGTTCGTGCCGAAATCGGTCCAATTGCATCACCCGATCTAATCCAGTTCGCGCCAGGACTTCCTAAAACCCGCTCAGGTAAGATTATGCGTCGAATCCTGCGTAAGATTGCCGAAGATAGCTTTGATAATCTCGGTGATACTTCCACACTTGCAGATCCAACTGTCGTTGGCGATTTGATTAATAATCGCCAAAATAGAAGCGAAGACGCTTAAACAGTATTAGCCCCGCGTATCCCATAGCTACGCGGGGCTATAATGCTAGGGCATACTCTTGAAAAGTGGCTCCCGGTTTTCGGATAAGAATACGCGTCAAAATAATAGTTATCTATTATGGAGTTTACGGCTCCAGCTCCGTATCCCAATATAAAAAGTCCATCCAGCTCTCGTGTAAGTAGTTAGGCGGGAAATGACGACCATTATTGTGTAAATCATAGACACTAGGATTAAACGGCATTTGCCGCGGTCTCATACCCATTTCTTGCCAGGAACGATTGGACTTCTTCAAATTACATGGTGAACATGCCGTTATAACATTGTCCCAAGTCGTCTGCCCGCCCTTGGAACGCGGAATAAGATGATCGAAGGTTAAATCCTTCGGCGAACCGCAATATTGGCATTCAAATTTATCGCGCAAAAAAACATTAAATCGGGTGAAAGCCGGATTACGTTCTGCCTCTACATAGTTTTTTAACGCAACCACACTCGGCAACCGAAAATCAAAGCTGGGACTATGAACACTAACGTCATATTCCGAAACTATATTCACACGATCGAGAAACACAGCTTTCACGGTATCCTGCCACGACCAAAGCGAAAGCGGATAATAAGAAAGTGGTCTGTAGTCAGCATTCAGTACCAATGAAGGATAGGTACCAGCGGTAACTGCAACATTCACAACTTGCTCCTTGAATTCGTGAGTTGGTTAAAAACCTGAACTCGAAGCTCGTGAGCTGTTGCAATATACTAGGCAGCAAATGACAGCTATGTGAAGGCACAAGCGTATAACTGTGCGTTCTTGCAGTGTTAGTCTAAGCGAATCACTAAGCTAAATGATTGTTTTCTAGATATATCTTAAATCAAAAAAATCTGTGCAGAAGAGGCGGATACCTTGATTAGTATCCGCCCAATCTAAATTAGAAACTACGAATATCGACAAAATGGCCTGCTACTGCAGCCGCTGCTGCCATTGCAGGAGATACCAAGTGTGTACGCCCTTTAAACCCTTGGCGGCCTTCAAAGTTACGGTTCGAGGTTGAAGCGCAGCGCTCGCCCGGCTTCAACTTGTCCGCGTTCATTGCCAAGCACATAGAGCAACCCGGCTCACGCCATTCAAAACCAGCCTCAACAAAAACCTTATCAAGCCCTTCGGCTTCTGCCTGCGCTTTTACAAGACCGGAACCAGGTACGATCATAGCGCTGACGCTGTCAGCAACCTTTTTGCCTTTAACAACGCTCGCAGCAGCACGTAAGTCTTCAATGCGGCCATTTGTACAAGAACCAACAAAAACACGATCAATCTTGATATCGGTAATTTTTGTACCAGGCTCAAGCCCCATGTATTCCAAAGCACGTTCTTTAGAAACGCGGCGGGTTTCTTCTTCAATTTCGGCAGGATTTGGCACCACACCATCAATCGAAACAACATCTTCTGGAGAGGAGCCCCAAGTGACAATAGGTGGTAGAGAAGCCGCATCCAATACGATTTCCTTGTCAAACACTGCTTCTTCATCACTAAACAGGGTTTTCCAGTAGGCAACAGCAGCCTCCCAGTTTTCACCGGTTGGTGCTTTAGGCCGCCCGTCCATGTAGGCAAATGTTTTTTCATCTGGTGCAATCAAGCCCGCACGTGCACCTGCCTCAATGGACATGTTGCAAACGGTCATGCGCCCTTCAATGGACAATTCGCGAATGGCTTCACCAGCATATTCGATAACGTAACCAGTACCACCAGCAGTACCGATTTCACCAATGATTGCCAAAACTATGTCTTTCGCGGTTACACCCGCTGGCAACTTACCATTCACAGTAACACGCATGTTTTTGGCTTTACGCTGAATGAGAGTTTGTGTTGCCAAAACGTGCTCAACTTCGGAAGTACCAATACCGTGAGCCAGAGAACCAAAAGCACCATGAGTTGAAGTATGGCTATCACCACATACAATCGTCATGCCCGGCAATGTAAAGCCTTGCTCAGGACCAACAATATGTACCACACCTTGGCGATGATCCATTTCGGAATAATATTCAACGCCAAATTCAGCGGCATTATCAGCAAGTGTTTGAACCTGCAGCGCACTTTCAGGATCATCAATACCCTGACTACGATCGGTTGTCGGCACGTTATGGTCAACAACAGCCAAAGTGCGCTCAGGGTGGCGAACCTTACGCCCTGTCATGCGCAAGCCCTCAAATGCTTGTGGGCTGGTTACTTCATGCACAAGGTGACGGTCAATGTATAACAGGTTCGTACCATCTTCTTGGGTTGCAACCACATGGGCATCCCAGATTTTATCATAGAGTGTTTTGGCCTGCGACATGGCGCTTCTCCTGGAAACGATCTGACAGTACGCATTCTAGTTCGCGTTTATATCGCGCTCAAGAAGTGTCCAAACGGGCAGTAGTACGTGTGACGATCGATTTTTATGCGGTATCCCGCTTTGTTTAGAATTCAGGTGTGAAAAGCAAAAACCGCCCTTCACTTACCCTATTTCTTGAACCAGTTCTGCAAAAATCACAAGCCTTTCAAGTATTGAGTTTCTCTCAATGCGCCTCGTATTAGTCAAAACAACAAAAACCCCGCCACAAGTGACGGGGTTTTCAAAACCTTTAAAACAAAAACTATTCTTATTCAGAAGCAGCTTCGGCTTTCTTTTCAGCAGCTTTCGCAGCACGAGCTGCAGCAGCGTTTGCACGGTCAATTTCGTTAAGACGTTTCGCGCGTACGTTTGTTGCTTCAACAATACGTGCAGACTTACCGCGACGCTCACGCAAGTAGTAAAGTTTCGCACGGCGAACTTTACCGCGGCGAACAACTTCAACACCTTCAACCATTGGGCTGAAAATTGGGAATACACGTTCAACGCCTTCACCGTAAGAGATCTTACGAACAGTGAAGTTTTCGTTGATGCCGCCGCCAGAACGCGCAATACAAACGCCTTCATAAGCCTGTACACGGGTACGTGTACCTTCGGTCACACGAACTGAAACGCGAACAGTATCACCAGGAGAAAATTCAGGAAGCTTACGCTTCTCTTCAATACGCGCCATTTCTTCGGCGTTCAGCTGCTCAATGATATTCATGGCAGTTCTTCCATTCATAAACTTTTGGTCAGAGCGTCCACACCCGATCACAGCCGAACGGGACGAATTCACCAAGCCTTGGCAATATGCCGGGAAGTAGAGACCAAGGTTTGTAAAATCTGCTCTTAGCAGACCAACCCTAGACTCCGGTTGGCGGGTTATTAGCCCTTTTTCGGGAGAATGTCACCCAAAAATTCAACGAAAATCGTTATTTTTGCTTTTCCAGATAAGCCTGCCACAAATCAGGCCGCCGCTCTTGGGTGATACGTTTAGACTGTTCCAATCGCCATTCGTCAATCAAGCGGTGATTACCACCTGTCAAGACATCGGGAATCGTCCGCCCTTCAAATTCGGCGGGACGGGTATAATGGGGGTGCTCCAGCAAACCGGTTTCAAAACTCTCGGTTTCACCGCTTTCTTTATTACCCATAACACCGGGCAAAAGCCGCACCACACTATCGAGCAGGACTGTCGCAGCAACCTCGCCGCCCGAAAGGATATAATCGCCAATCGAAACTTCCTGAAGTTGCCGCGCTTCTATCACCCGCTCGTCTATACCCTCAAAACGACCACAAACAATAACAGCACCGGGTCCTTCAGCCAATTCACGGGCATAGGCTTGTGTCAGCGGTTTACCACGTGGGCTCATAAGCAACTTGGGGCGCTCATCATTGACAGGAGCCACATCATCGAGACACTTGGCAAGAATATCTGCACGTAGCACCATCCCCGCACCGCCACCTGATGGTGTATCATCAACAGAGCGGTGCCTGTCAGTGGCATAATCTCGCGGGTTATGGGCTTGAACAGACCAGTCACCACGCGCAAGGGCCTTACCAGAGAGAGCTTGACCTAAAACACCGGGAAACATATCGGGATAGAGCGTCAAAACGCTGGCTTTAAAGCCCATTATCTTCTCCTAGTAAAAATCTACACGCACTTAAATGTCAGCGTCTGGTTCGCGCTCACCTTCTTCAAGCATACCTTCGGGCATGACGATATGCACCAAACCGGCCTCAAGGTCCACGTTTGGTACCACTTCTTTAGTAAACGGCAAAAGAAGCGGGGCGCCAGATTTGGGAGAAATTTCAATCAAATCACCCGCACCGAAGTTCGGTAGGGCAAGTACAGTTCCAATCTCTATTCCATCGGCATCAATCGCTTTCAAGCCAATCAGATCGGAATGGTAGAATTCGTCGCTATCCTCGATTTCCGGCAGGCGGTCCCGAGGAATATAAAGCTTCACGCCATTCAGCGCTTCTGCCTCATTGCGTGTATTCACGCCTTCAAACTTGGTCACAACAACCGTTTTTTGAATACGCGCACGCTTGATCTTGAACTTACGGCTGCCGTCTTCTGTTTCCAGCTTACCGTAGTCGCAAAACGAGAGTGGGTCATCGCCAAACGGCTTAACCCGCACCTCGCCTTTGATGCCATGAGCGGCACCAATTTGGGCCAGAAGAATTTTATCACTCGCTGAGTGTGTCATAAAGCCCCCTCTGGCCCAATCAATTCTTATTCAGCAGAAGCTTCTGCTTCAGCAGCTGCTTTTGCTTCCGCTTCTGCAGCCAGTTTCTCGTCAAGACGCTCTTGAGCCTTCTTGCCAAGTTTCGCTTTGTTCGGGTTGTTGCGTGGCTCACGCTTCAACAGGCCAGCTGTATCCAGGAAGCGGTGTACGCGGTCGGTTGGCTTTGCACCATTGGAAAGCCAGTGCTTGATGCGCTCTTCGTTCAGTTCAACGCGGTTTTCAGCGTCTTTAGGAAGCATTGGGTTGTAACGGCCAACTACTTCGATGAAACGGCCATCACGTGGGGAACGTACGTCAGCAATAACGATACGGTAGAAAGGACGTTTCTTAGCACCACCACGGGCAAGACGGATTTTAACAGACATGTTTTTCTCCTAGAATTTTTAGTCTGCGCTGCGATTGGCAGCGATAGCTTCATGATGCCGAATGACTTCCTTCACAATGAAGTTCAGGAACTTCTCGGCAAAATCAGGATCGAGGTTGGCGTCAGTTGCCAAGCGGCGCAGACGTTCGATCTGAACTTTTTCCCGGTTGGGATCAGCCGGGGGTAGGCCGTGGGTTGCTTTTAACTCCCCTACAGCCTGTGTGCAGCGAAATCGTTCCGCCAGCATATGAACCAGTGCTGCATCGATATTATCGATGCTATTGCGTAATCCCCCCAGAACCTGCTGGGCTTTTGCTGTGCTGTCGATATCGCTCAATTACTTTTTCCCTTTACCTAAACCGGGTAATCCGGCGCCTCCCCCAAGTCCAGGTAGTTTGGGTGCCCCTGCACCACCTGGTAAACTGGTAAAGTCTTTTGGCAGCTCCATACCGCCTGGCAGTTGGCCACTTTTAGCCATTTGCTCCAGCGCTTTTGGGTCTATGTTTGGCATACCGCCGCCCATACCGGGCATTCCGCCCCCCATAGCGCCCATCATTTTACCAAGCATGCCTTTACCTTTGCCCTTACTCACAGCCTTCATCATATCGGCCATCTGTCGGTGCATTTTCAAAAGCTTGTTAACGTCCGCAACTTGCATACCGGAACCGGCTGCGATGCGTTTTTTACGGCTCGCTTTCAAAAGGTCAGGCTTGGCACGCTCTTTTTTGGTCATAGACTGGATAATCGCTACTTGCCGCTTAATGACATTGTCATCAAGGTTCGCTGCTTCCAGCTGTTTTTTCATTTTGCCAACGCCGGGTAACATGCCCATAAGGCCAGACATACCACCCATTTTTTCCATTTGCTTCAACTGCTCGGCAAGATCGTTAAGATCGAAATGACCTTTCTGCATCTTGCGTGCCATCTCGGCAGCTTTTTCGGCATCAATCGCTTCTGCGGCTTTTTCAACCAGCGAAACAATATCGCCCATACCCAAGATACGGTCAGCAATCCGTTTTGGGTGAAATTCTTCAAGTTCCTCGGCTTTTTCACCAGTACCAATCATTTTAATCGGTTTGCCGGTTACAGCACGCATGGAAAGCGCAGCACCACCGCGCCCGTCACCATCCATACGGGTGAGCATGATACCGGTGATACCAACACGCTCGTCAAAGTTCTTTGCCAGATTAACAGCATCCTGACCGGTTAAGGCATCAGCAACCAGCAAAATTTCATGCGGGTTAGCCGCCTTTTTGATGTCGGACATTTCCTGCATCAACGGCTCGTCAATATGCGTGCGGCCCG
Source organism: Polycladidibacter stylochi (assembly GCF_001562055.1). Classification (GTDB taxonomy): domain Bacteria; phylum Pseudomonadota; class Alphaproteobacteria; order Rhizobiales; family Stappiaceae; genus Pseudovibrio; species Pseudovibrio stylochi. Next base: position 212,362 of record NZ_LLWE01000024.1, read on the forward strand.
CTGTATCCAGCATCACAACATCATAACCGCCAAGCTTGGCAGCGGTCATTGCACGCTTAGCAATATCGACAGGATCTTGGCCTTCAACGATCGGCAGCGTATCAACTTCGTTTTGTTCACCAAGAACGCGCAGCTGCTCTTGCGCAGCCGGACGGCGTGTATCAAGAGAAGCCATCAAGACTTTCTTTTTGTCGCGCTTGGTCAGACGCAGACCAATTTTGCCCGTTGCAGTGGTTTTACCTGCACCTTGCAGACCCACCATCATCACACAAACCGGTGCCGGCGCATTCAAATCAATGCTCTGGCTTTCTTCGCCAAGCATTTCCACCAATTGATCGTGAACAATCTTAACAACCATCTGCCCGGGTTTAATGGATTTAACCACCTCGGCACCCACAGCGCGGTTGCGTACTTTATCGGTAAAGGAACGAACAATCGGCAATGCCACATCGGCCTCGATTAAAGCACGGCGAACTTCGCGTAGCGCTTCATTCACATCGGCTTCAGAAAGCGCGCCCCGTTTGGTGAGCTTATCTAAAATGCCGCCAAGGCGATCTGACAGGTTCTCGAACATAGCGTCCCTTTTAAATCTCTAAATTGCTGACACACAGATTATTAGCCACCGGCATGCCGCTCTCTATTTCACGATAAGATCACACGAGAGCGCCCGAATTTGCATGGCCTACCAACAGCTCATAGCAAAAAAGCACCCGAGGGCGCAACGCGCTGTCGGGTGTTGACCTCCGGGATCTCTTTATACCTATGCGGGTCCCAGTCAGTTACTCTTATGTCATCCAATCGTGGAATTGCCTTGCCTTTATAAGTAAAGCGACCAAAAGTCAACAAAAACTATAGCACCATTATATTCCCAGCACTCCGTTATTTCATTGTCTTCAGTAAATGATAACTATGAACTAGATGCTCTCAGATATATTTTAAATGGGTTGATAAGTGAGTTCCTATGAAAAAGCTTTTTCTGATTTTAGCTAGTGTCTCAGCCATTTACTTATATTTTGATCAACCACTAAGAACTAATGAACCTGCTTATTTAAAACCACCGCAAGTCACGGGCACCACAACACAATATCTAGCTCAAAGTGAAGCAAAGTTTTCAGATATTCGCAGCGGACTAGATAAACAGGTTATTTGGGCCGATGCGCCTGAGCAAAAAACCAATCTAGCCTTGGTTTATCTACATGGATTTAGCGCTAGCAAAGAAGAAATCAGACCCTACCCCGATTTGCTGGCAAAGCATTATCAGGCAAATTTGTTTTACCAACGTCTTTCAGGGCATGGACGTGGAGGCGCTGCAATGGGCAAGGCAACTGCTGAGCAGTGGATGCATGATACTTTGGAAGCTCTGGAAATCGGCAATCGTATCGGTAACAAAACAGTACTCATTGCCACATCTACCGGCGGAACACTGGCTGCATGGGCCGCGCTTACCGGAAAACTAAAGAAAAGCAATGTGGTGGCAATTGTTTTTGTCTCCCCCAACTTCGCTATCAAGGCTGCAGGCAGCTCTTTACTCACCCGCCCGATAACACGCGATGCCCTACCCTTTATTCTTGGTAGCAAAAGAAACACGGATACGAAACAATCACCTGAAAAGCAGCATGGTTGGACAATGAACTATCCCTTCTCTGCTGTTTTCCCCATGGCTGAACTGGTTGCCTATGTGCAAACACTAGCCTTTGAAAAAGCACAGGTCCCTGCCCTGTTTATATACTCTCCCCAAGACAAGACGGTCGATGCAGCCGCAACAGACCTCGCCTATGAAACTTGGGGAGCCGCCAAAGAGCGCATACTCGTGACAAACTCCTCCGACGAAAACAACCATCTCATTATGGGGAAAGTTTCGAGCCCGAATACAACCATTCCACTTTCAAAACGAACTATAGATTGGCTGGGTAAAATCTTGCAATAAACAGCTCTGCACTAACTGTAATCGCGCGCTCCGAAAATGGCAGAACCAACCCGTACATGGCTCGCCCCATGCTGTATAGCTATTGGGTAATCTGCTGACATACCCATGGAGAGTTTTTCAACACCGTTGCGCTTGGCAATTTTCTCTAGCAACGCAAAGTGCATGCCCGGCGCCTCATTAACAGGAGGAATACACATCAAACCTTCGATTGAAAGCCCCAGCTCATCGCGACACAACTGGATAAATGCATCAGTGTCTTGCGGAGCAATACCGGCCTTTTGCTCTTCTTCGCCAGTATTGACCTGAATATACAGCCTAACTTGTTTGCCCTGCTTATCCATTTCGCTTTTCAAAGAACGGGCTATTTTTTCACGGTCCACACTATGAATCACATCAAAAGTCGCTATAGCCTCTTTTGCTTTGTTTGATTGCAAAGGTCCAATCAGGTGAAGCTCTACATCGGTGTAATCCGAGCGTAACTCCGCCCATTTTTTCATAGCTTCCTGCACTTTGTTCTCGCCAAAAACACGTTGACCAGCTTCAAGCACAGGTCGAATATCTTCAACAGCAAATGTTTTCGACACTGCAATTAGGCAAACAGACCCGCTGGCACGTCCAGCTTCTTTTTCTGCCAAAGTAATTGCAGCTTTTACCTCATTAAGACACTCATTAGCTTTTGAAGACATATCACACTCCGCAAACATGTATTTCCCGTTCACATGCGCTTTGAAAATCGCGATTGCAAGCCCATTTTACTTTGGTTCCACCATATCTGTGCCAATTCTCAAGACTGATGGGAAAATTATCAAGCCCTACTTGGAAATTAATCGGTTCTTAGCTTGACCAACGAGGCAATTTCTGGTGACAGTCCTTACAAGAGATAGTGGCCCCTGTGGCCCGAATGAAAATAGTAAGAATGGCGAATTTTATGGCTACGGAGCGATACAACGCGCGCGAAACTGAAGCGCGCTGGCAAAAGGTTTGGAACGACAATAAAGTATTCACCTCGGACAACGATGATCCGCGGGAGAAATACTATGTGCTAGAAATGTTCCCCTATCCTTCTGGCCGCATCCACGTCGGCCACGTGCGCAATTATGCGATGGGTGATGTTGTAGCACGTTTCAAGCGCGCACTTGGCTATAATGTCCTCCACCCAATGGGTTGGGATGCATTCGGCATGCCCGCAGAAAATGCTGCAATGGAAAACGGTGGCCACCCGAAAACCTGGACCTATCAAAACATAGCCACCATGCGCGGCCAGTTACAATCCATGGGTCTCTCATTAGAGTGGGAACGTGAATTTGCTACCTGCGACGAGGATTACTACGCACAACAGCAACGCTTGTTCCTTGACTTCCTTAAAGCAGGTTTGATTTACCGTAAGAAGTCAAAAGTTAACTGGGATCCGGTTGACATGACCGTACTTGCCAACGAGCAAGTAATTGACGGTAAAGGTTGGCGTTCAGGTGCTACAGTTGAGCAAAAAGAACTGACACAATGGTTCTTTAAAATCTCCGAATTCTCCGAGGATCTTTTGGAGGGCTTGGAAACTCTTGATCGTTGGCCAGAAAAAGTACGCTTGATGCAGAAAAACTGGATCGGTCGTTCCGAGGGGCTCAAAGTACGCTTTGAGCTGGTAGAGGCTGCTCCAACCGGTGATACCGAGCTAGAAATCTTCACCACCCGACCAGATACCCTGTTCGGTGCTTCTTTTATGGGTTTGTCGCCAGATCATCCGATCACACAAAAACTGGCAGAAAACAACGCGGAACTGCAAGACTTTATTACCGAATGCCGCAAAATCGGCACTACCGAAGAAGCGATTGAAACCGCAGAAAAGCTAGGTTTCGATACTGGCTTGCGTGTGAAACACCCACTCGACCCTTCATGGGAATTACCGGTCTATGTCGCCAACTTCATTTTGATGGATTACGGCACAGGCGCGATTTTCGCGTGTCCCGCCCATGACCAACGAGATTTGGACTTTGCCCGTAAATACGGTTTACCAGTGAAAGCCGTTGTCCTTCCCGAGGGTGAAAACCCAGAAACATTCACTGTCGAAAACGAAGCCTATACAGGCGACGGTTCCATCTTTAATTCTGAATTCCTGACAGACTTATCTATTTCGGAAGCGAAACAATCCGTTTCCGATAAGCTTTCACAACAAGTTGCTAATGGTAAACCTCAAGGTGAGCGCGAGATCAATTACCGCCTGCGCGACTGGGGTATTTCCCGTCAGCGTTATTGGGGCTGTCCAATTCCTATCATCCACTGCGATGATTGTGGCGTCCAACATGCGCCGGTTGAAAGCCTGCCAATCAAACTGCCGGAAGATGTGAGTTTTGATCGTCCGGGCAATCCACTGGATCGTCACCCCACTTGGGGCAAAACCACATGTCCAAACTGTGGTAAGGAAGCCAAACGCGAAACAGATACCATGGATACCTTCGTCGATTCATCTTGGTATTTCGCACGCTTTACCGACCCGAAAAACACCAATCCAACAGACCCGAAAGCAGCCAACGCATGGTTGCCGGTAGATCAGTATATTGGTGGTGTTGAGCACGCGATTCTGCACTTGCTGTATTCGCGCTTCTTTACTCGCGCCATGCAGATTACCGGTCATTTGGACTTAAAAGAACCATTCAAGGGCCTGTTTACCCAAGGCATGGTAAACCACGAAACCTACAAGGCATCTTCTGATGGCCGCTGGGTTTCTCCTGCCGATATCAAAATTGAACAAACGGACACAGGCCGTACTGCAACGCTTTTGGACACGGGTGAACCGGTTATCATTGGCTCTATCGAGAAGATGTCCAAATCGAAAAAGAATGTGGTCGATCCAACCGATATCATCGACACCTACGGTGCCGATACCGCCCGCTGGTTTGTTCTTTCAGATAGCCCCCCAGAGCGCGATATTATCTGGACAGAAGAAGGTGTGCTCGGTGCTTGGCGTCATGTACAACGTGTTCACCGCATTATCGGTGAAGTGGCAGAAAAATCCAAGGCAACTACTAAGCCGGATAAGTTTAGTGATGAAGCAACTGCCTTGCGCCGCGCCTCTCATAAAACACTGTCTGCTATTACCAAAGACTTTGAAGGGCTTGGATTCAACCGGGCTGTAGCGCGCCTTTATGAATTCACCAATGTCATTTCTAAGGCCCTTCAGTCTGATCTCAACCAAGAGGATATTAGCTTTGCTCTGCGCGAAGCAGCAAACTTTATGCTGTTGCTTATGAGTCCAATTACTCCACACCTTGCGGAAGAGTGCTGGAACACATTGGGTAATGAGGGCATAATATCACAAGCTGCGTGGCCAACTTTAGAAGAAGACTTGCTTGTCGAGAACTCCATCACATTGCCAATCCAGATTAATGGCAAAAAGAAGGGTGAACTTAACATTGCAAGAGATGCCTCTAAAGAAGAAGTAGAAGCCGCAACTCTTGCTCACTCGAGTGTACAAAATGCTCTTGGTGGCAATGCACCACGTAAAATTATTGTTGTACCTCAAAGGATTGTGAATGTCGTTATCTAACAGATCTCGCTTTACTCCTAGCAGCGCCCGCCGGTTTATAACCGGCGGAGCCGCTGTTGTGTTTGGTGTGTTATCTTTAACCGCCTGCCAGTTCCGTCCGTTATATGGTGAGTTGCCAACAAGCAACCAAACCGGCAAAGCAACCGGAACGGTACAGCAAGAACTAGCTTCGGTAGATATTGCAATCTCAAGCTATGCCAGTGCCAGTGGTATCGATCGCGCCACACAGGTAATGAAAAACGAACTCACCTATGGTTTTCGGGGTGCTCACCCTTTAACCCATAAAAAGTACGACCTAAAAATTCAGGCTGATAAAATCATTAGTTCGGTAGGTGTACAAGCATTAGCTGATGTACCATCTGCTTACAGCCTTACCATAAATACAAGTTTTATCTTGGTTGATAGCCAGACAGAAAAAACATTGTATACAGGTCGCTCATTTGCAGAAGCCTCCTATGATTTCTCTTCGCAGCGCTTTGCTAATGAGCGTGCCGAAAGAAACGCTGAAGACAGAGCGGTTAAAGTTGTCGCAAAAGATATCCAAGTACGCCTGGCTTCCTATTTTGCCACACACGAGAAAGCCCAGGATTAATGGTTGCATTAAAACCAGTTGAGATAGAACGTTTTGTTTCGTCACCGCCACAAAATGTAAACTTGATACTGGTCTATGGTCCCGACACTGGTCTTGTAAGCGAACATTGTCAGAAGTTATTTTTATCTGTAAGTGACGATAATTCTGATCCGTTTACCAACATCAAGCTCGACGCCTCTGAAGTAACCAGCGATCCCAATCGCCTGATTGATGAAGCGCTCACCATACCGCTTTTTGGTGGGCGACGGTGTATTTGGGTAAAAGACAATAGCCCAAAAAACATATTTCCTGCTGTTGAGCCACTGATTAAAAATCCTGACTTTGAAGCTTTGGTCATTATTGAATCTGGCGACCTTAAAAAAACAAATCCACTCAGAAAAAAGATCGAAGCCAGTACGACTGCCTACGCTATTCCGTGCTACTCGGATGCGTCTAAAGACCTTGATCACTTGATTGATGAAGAAACCCAATCTATGGGTCTACAAATATCTCGTGAAGCGCGCATATCTCTACACGCCTTCCTGGGGGCTGATAGGATGGCCAGCCGTGGTGAAATCCGCAAATTATGCCTTTATGCCAAAGATGACAGTCGTATCGAACATCACCATATTGATGAAATCATCGGCGATGCCTCGGCATTTGCCATAGATGAACTCATAGATGCCGCCGCACTTGGATTAACCGACAAGCTAGACCACGGCCTGGAACGCTTGAAAGAAACCGGCATGGACGCCGGCGTCATCGCTAACAATGCGCTACGCCACTTCCAGTTCTTACATCTAGCACGCACTAATATCGATAGGGGCCAAACCCCTGATAGCGTCATCTCTAAAGCACGCCCGCCTATTTTTTGGAAACGTAAATCACTCGTTCAAAGACAACTCACTATTTGGAATAGTAGCAGACTGGAACGCGCATTAGTTAGGCTGGATGAAGCTGTAAAAGAGGCTCGCTTAAATGGCCCGATTATTGGTCGCTCAGTCGTCTCTCATACATTTTTGGCAATTGCACAAGTTGCAAAGCATGTAAGCGCAAAGTCCCACCATTAATTGACGCACTAAAGCAGTTTGCGGCTTCATAGTAGCAATCAAACTGCTTTAACCTATTCCATTCACGGCTATTCCTACCCGAAATCACTATCACTTTTCAGGAATACGCTCTAAGAAATTTGGATATAAAAAAAGGGGCTTAAGCCCCTTTCATAAGCAAATTTTATGTAGAAGATGCTAGTTTTGAATTCCTAATAATCGACAAACTTCGTCAAGCTGTTCAACACTGGTGTACTTAATCTTAAGCTCACCAACGCCTTTTTCTGCCTTATGAGCGATATTAACCTTTAAGCCCAAACCATCAGCTAAGCGTTTTTCAAGTGCCTTTGTATCAGCATCCTTTTCAGGCTTAGGCTGCGGTGGTTTCTTTTCAAGAATAGAAGGATCCTGGGCGATCTTCTCGACATCACGGACAGTTAATCCCTTCTCGACAATCAAATCAGCAATCGTCGCAGGGTCTTCAACCGTAATCAAAGCACGCGCGTGCCCTGCTGTAATCAATCCCTCTGCCAAATAGTCTTTAACTGAATTTGGAAGTTTTAAAAGCCGCAGAGTATTAGCAACATGAGAGCGACTTTTGCCAATAACCTTGGAAAGCTCAACTTGAGAATATGAGAACTCGCTAATCAGCTGCTCGTAGCCTAACGCCTCTTCAATCGGGTTTAAGTCTGCCCTTTGGACATTTTCAATAATCGCAAGTTCAAGCGCTTCCTGATCGGTCACATTACGCACAATAACAGGTGCTTCGTGTAAGCTGGCCCGCTGTGCTGCACGCCAACGCCGCTCACCAGCAATTATCTCAAAATGACCTGGCTTTCCCGGTGTTGGCCGCACTAGAATTGGCGAGACAATTCCCTTTTCTCGCACAGATTCGGTTAAGCTCTCCAAATCACTTTCAGTAAATGATTTACGCGGATTACGTGGATTAGGGCTTAAATACTCAATAGGTACTTTCTTGATATCGCGTGTCCGGTCAGGCGCAACCATCGGCTCAGCATTCACATCGCCTATCAAAGCGGCCAAACCACGCCCTAACCGCTTATTACCTTTGCCACCTTCTTCAGGTTTCGCCATATCAATCCACCACGTTGCTTATTATAAATTCAAATAGTACGTCTCTTTCGCTCAGCTCACTAAGCGGCAGCCATGCGCATATCACGTTCACGTTGAATAATCTCTGAGGCTAACCGTAAATATGCCTGTGATCCAGAACATTTTAAATCATAAAGCAATGCGGGCTTACCATAACTGGGAGCCTCCGATACACGAACGTTCCTAGGAATGACCGTTTCATATACTGCATCGCCCATAGTTTCTCGAACGTCTTGAACAACTTGAGTAGAAAGGTTGTTACGGCTGTCATACATGGTCAACACAATACCGTGTATGGATAGCTCAGGATTAAGCGTCTGCTTCACCTGTTCAACAGTACTCAAAAGCTGGCTCAAACCTTCAAGTGCAAAAAACTCGCACTGTAACGGCACCAAAATACTATGCGACGCTGCCAATGCATTAATGGTAAGTAGATTTAGAGAAGGCGGACAATCAACAAGGACATACGAGAAGCTCTCATTCGCATCGCCTTCTAAATACTCAACCAAACCATTTATGGCATTACGCATTCTATAAGTTCGATCTGGAGCAGATGATATTTCCAGCTCAACACCCAGCAAATCCATAGTCGACGGCGCAATCCATAATCTTGGTACAGCCGTTTCTTGTACAGCCTGCCCTAACGAGCAATCGCCGCACATAATATCGTAGGTCGAGAATTCACGCGCACGGCGATCAATACCTAAACCAGTAGAGGCATTGCCTTGCGGGTCCAAATCTATAATCAGAACACGCTCGCCAATAGCAGCCAGAGCAGTTCCAAGATTAATCGCCGTCGTTGTCTTGCCGACACCACCTTTTTGATTGGCAATGGTCAGGACACGCGGTGCTTGTGGTAGTAAACTCATCCGACAAACCCCTATTTGGTTGGTGCGCGCGCGCCCATTTTGGAAATAACTAGTACGCGGCTTAACGGGTCTATGAGGCTCTCTTTTTCTATCAGATCTAGCTCATAGAAGTGAGATGCTTCTTCAATCTCTCGCTGATAATCTTTACCTTTGTGGAAAACAGCGCGTGCACCCCTAGAAATAAACTGATGTGAAAAATCACAGAGCATCTTTAAATTCGCCAGAGCCCTAGCTGAAACTCCATCAATTGGCTCTTGCCAACCGGCAGTTACCTTTTCAATCCGTCCTGCATGTACTTTCACATTGCAACCTGTTTCACGTGCAACAGTACGCAAAAAAGCAACTTTCCGCTGATTGCTTTCAACCATATGAACAACTGCCTCTGGCTGATCGCGCAATAAAATTGCCGTTACCAAACCCGGAAAACCTGCCCCACTGCCAAAATCAATCCAAGACTTTGCCTCTGGTAGCGTCTGCTGAATCTGAATACAGTCAGCCACATGGCGAAGCCATATTTCACCCATAGTCGATGGTGCTATTAGGTTTTGCGCTGGTTGCCACTTCCGCACCAAATCAACGTATTTACTTAGCTCTGAAAATGTTTCACGTGAAACAGATGGGTATAATTTTTGGACAAATTTTAATTGTTCTTGATCGTTCATCATAATATCAGGCCCGTTCATTCAGCCGCTACCAAACCATTACGTCTTATATGTGCAAGCAATAGAGTTAACGCCGCCGGCGTAATGCCATCAATCCGCCCAGCTTGTCCTAAAGTTGCCGGTCTTACCGTTTCCAGTTTCTGGCAAATTTCATTAGAAAGACCAGAGAGAGACTTGTAGTCCAGATCGTGAGGTATCTTTAATTCCTCATCGCGTTTTAATGCTTCAATATCCGCTGCCTGACGCTGCAAATAAACAGCATACATTGCATCAACAGCAACCTGTTCTGCAATTTTCTCATCTATTTCTGTCAGCTCAGGGAAGATAGCAGACAATTGACCAAAACTGATATTTGGATACGACAGCAAATCAAAGACGGAGCGTTTAACACCATCTTGATTGATTGGCAGGCCGTGCTTACGGCCCTCATTAGGGGACAAGCGTAAAGACTGCATCAACTCTTTTGCTTCTATCAATGCCTTCTGCTTATCATCAAACGCCTGCTGACGTTCAGCGCCGACACAGCCCCATTTAATGCCAAGCGGCGTTAAGCGCTGGTCAGCATTATCGGCCCTCAACAACAAGCGATATTCGGCACGCGAGGTAAACATGCGATACGGCTCGCTGATCCCGCGTGTCACAAGATCATCAATCATAACGCCTATATAACCATCAGCCCGGCCCACAACAATTTCTTCACCACCGGCAACTTGAGCAGCTGCATTCAATCCGGCAACCAAACCTTGTGCACCAGCTTCTTCGTAACCGGTAGTTCCGTTAATTTGCCCAGCTAAGAACAAACCCTTTTGCTTTTTCAGCTCTAAAGTCGGCAGCAATTCTGTCGGGTCAATATGGTCGTATTCTATGGCATAAGCAGGCTTAAACACCTCGACTTTTTCAAGGCCGGGAATAGTCCGCAAAAATTCTATCTGAACATCTTCAGGCAAAGACGTCGAAATTCCATTAGGATAAACACTATCTGTATTCCGTCCCTCTGGCTCTAGAAAAACTTGGTGCCCGTCACGATCGCCAAACCGAACAATCTTGTCTTCAATAGAAGGACAATAGCGCGGCCCCCGCCCTTTAATCTCGCCAGAGTACATGGCCGAACGATGAATATTATCGCGAATAATCTGATGCGTTTCGGAAGTCGTCCGAGTGATGTAGCAAGAGACTTGATCTGTTGAGACAGCCTTGGACAAGTAAGAAAAAGGCTGCGGATCATCATCACCCGGCTGCTCAGCCAACTGCGACCAATCAATGGTACGGCCATCAAGTCGTGCTGGTGTGCCTGTCTTTAAGCGGCCCAAGCGCAAACCCAATTTTTCCAGCGTCTCAGATAATCCCAAAGCAGGTGCTTCGCCATCACGGCCTGCTGGTATTTTCTTCTCACCAATATGAATCAAACCGCGTAAAAAAGTTCCCGTAGTGAGCACCACAGCCTTCGCAGCTAACTCGCGCCCGTCAGACAAACGAACACCACAAATAACACCTTGCTCGAATATGAGGTCATCACCCTCCCCTTCCACAACATGAAGGTTTGGTATCGACTTGATCTCGCTTTGCATAGCATCACGATACAGTTCACGATCAGCCTGTGCCCGTGGACCTTGCACAGCAGGTCCCTTGCGGCGGTTCAACATTCTAAACTGGATTCCGCCAGCATCGGCCACACGGCCCATCAAACCGTCAAGCGCATCAATCTCTTTAACCAAATGCCCCTTACCCAAACCACCAATAGCAGGGTTACACGACATAACACCAACACTCGCAAATTGGTGTGTAAGTAATGCGGTTTTGGCCCCCATACGGGCAGCTGCAGCTGCAGCTTCACAACCAGCATGACCGCCACCAATTACGACCACATCAAAAGCAAGATTAATTCCAGACATAGAGGTCCTGTTTTCCACTCTCAAGCAACCAGCCATAACGCCTCTTCTTGAATAGAGCGTCGTTATGTTTTGCAAGTTATGGCTATGAATTGATTATTTTCGCTTACAGATACAGCAGTCTACGCATTTGGTCAAAGAAAACCAACGAGCCTGCTTTCAATAAAAAATAGAGGAGCGGCTCTCCCTCTCCCCTATTATCCAAATAACTCACAATGATTTGCACATTTCATAACATGGGCAACAAAAACGTTTCACGTGAAACACTCACTATTTTCCGATGCAAAAATCGCCGAAAATCACATCCAGCAAATCCTCAACATCAACACGGCCTGTGATGCGCCCAAGCTGATTGGCTGCTGCGCGTAGCTCTTCACTACGTAATTCGATTGGATATCCATCCATCGAAATCGCCCGCCTCAAATTCTCCAAACAACCATTCAAATAGTGACGATGTCGTTCGCGGGTAATAACTGGAGCCTCATTAAGCCCCATATTCTTTTCTGCAAACTCTGTTAGCTCGCACAGTAACCGATCCATGCCACCTTCAGCCTTTACGGAGCACTGTAAGGTGCGGACGGAATTCTCAGCAATAGCCTGTGGTGGATTACTATAACTCTTTTGCAAATCGACTTTTGTTTGCAATACCCATAATTCACCTGAGAACGCAGTCATCAACTCATGCTCAACACCCTCTGCCGATTGTGGCGCCTGTGTCCATAAAATCAAATCAGCCTGTTCGGCATGAGAAAGTGCTCGGCGTATCCCCTCTTGCTCAACAATACCGGCCTGTTCCCGCAGCCCAGCAGTATCTAGCAGAGTTACCGGATACCCTCCTAAATCAAGATGAACCTCTAAAACGTCACGAGTGGTCCCAGCCTCTGGCGTTACAATTGCCACGTCGCGATTAGCCAAATGATTCATTAAACTGGACTTACCAGCATTAGGAGATCCTAACAAAACCACTTGCAAGCCCGAACGTAATCGCTCCCCTCGCCTGGAATCTTTCAGGTGACTATCTATTTGCTGCTTGATGATATCAAGCTCTTGCCAAACCTGCTCGGCAACAGAATCTGGCACATCATCTTCATCCGAAAAATCCAGCTCAGCTTCAATCATGGCACGAGAATGGATTAGCGCCTTGCGCCAACTCTCGTACAACTCGCCCAATGCTCCTTGCATTTGACGTTGAGCTTGGCGACGCTGCGCTTCTGTCTCAGCGTCAATGAGATCAGCCAGCCCTTCAACCTCTGTCAGGTCTAACTTGTTGTTATGGAAGGCCCGACGCGTGAATTCACCTTGTTCTGCAGGACGACTATTGGGGAATTGGCCCAAAACATCCAAAAGGGCTGCAACGACTGCACGTCCACCATGACAGTGAATTTCTACCGTATCTTCACCGGTAAAGCTTTTAGGTCCTTCAAACCACAACACCAAAGCATGATCGATAACGCTATTATCTCGTGGGTCGTATATTTTTTTCAATGCAGATTCACGAGAAACAGGAAACCGCCCCTTAATTAGTTGCCGCAGTATCTCCCCTGCCTGAGTGCCAGAAATTCTAATAACAGCCACACCCGCAGGTAAGCTGCCGCTAGAAAGAGCATAAATAGTTTCTTGGGTGCTCACGTTAGGCATAGAGTATCTCGCTTCAATAGTCCGTATCGACACACTTATTTTGCGCAACAATAGCCGGAAGATGATTCACGTGAAACACTTAGAAATTCATTTCTTCAGAAAACGCACACTCAAATAGCCCTTAGCATGTATTAACTGAAGCAATATTCAACATATAAAATTTTAAGTAAATTATATCACTAGCTAGTCCATGAGGATGTATTTAATCGATACAAAACTTGCTCTGCCAAAGGGTGATCCTTTTCCACTAAGGGGTGTAAAAAGTCATCCTCTTGGTTATAACTCATGCCAAGTTTACTCATCACACGTTGCGATTTTAAGTTTCCTTTGGCTGTTAATGCAACAATTTCATCTAACTCTAACTCATTAAATCCATAGCCAAGCCATGCCTTCGCTGCTTCAACAGCTATCCCCTGCCCCCAACAAGAGCGTTTCAATCGCCAGCCAATTTCTACACAGGGCCCAAAATGCAACTCATCTTGATAATGCGGAATATTAAGCCCAACAAATCCATAGGGCTCTCCACTTACCTTGTCTTCAACCATTTCAAAGCAAAAACCATTGAGCTGTGCACGGGCAATCATACGCTCCATCATAACTTTAGTTTCGTCCTTTGTCATAACAGAAGGAAAAAACTCCATCACAGCTGGATCACTACACATCTCAAAAAAACAATCTAAGTCACGACCTTCAATGGCACGTAACTTCAAACGCTCGGTTTCTAAAACAGGAACTCGCAATTTCATATAAACTCCTACAAAAAAAACCCCGGTAGTCACCTACCGAGGTCTAAATGTTAGATAATCAAAACAATCACTGCAAGGTGTAAACCTTTAAGTGTTCATTGTATCGAAAAACTCGTCATTCGATTTTGTCTGACGCAACTTATCGAGCAAGAACTCTGCGGCATCCACAGTACCCATCGGGTTGAGGATACGACGAAGCACAAAGGTCTTCTTAAGCTTGTCAGCAGGTACCAGCAGTTCTTCCTTACGTGTACCGGAACGTTGAATATCAACGGCAGGGAACACACGCTTGTCAGAAATCTTGCGGTCCAGAATAATTTCGGAGTTACCAGTACCTTTAAATTCTTCAAAGATAACTTCGTCCATGCGGCTACCGGTATCAATCAGTGCTGTTGCAATGATTGTCAAGGAACCGCCCTCTTCAATGTTACGAGCAGCACCAAAGAAGCGCTTAGGACGCTGGAGCGCATTCGCATCCACACCACCGGTCAAAACTTTACCAGAGGAAGGTACAACGGTGTTGTAGGCTCTGCCCAAGCGGGTAATACTATCAAGCAGAATAACGACATCTCGGCCATGCTCAACAAGGCGCTTGGCCTTCTCGATAACCATTTCGGCCACTTGAACGTGGCGGGTTGCTGGCTCATCAAATGTTGAAGAAACAACTTCACCATTAACCGTACGCTGCATATCTGTCACTTCTTCCGGCCGCTCATCAATCAGCAGCACGATCAGATAGCACTCAGGGTGATTGGTCGTAATCGATTTGGCAATATTTTGTAGGAAAACGGTTTTACCGGTGCGTGGCGGCGCTGTAATCAAAGCGCGCTGGCCTTTACCAAGTGGTGCAACCAGATCAATGATACGCGGGGAAATATCCTTGGAAGTATTATTCTCTATTTCAAGATTAAAGCGTTCATTAGGATATAAAGGTGTCAGGTTATCGAAATGAACCTTGTGACGGGCTTTTTCAGGATCTTCAAAATTAATCTTGTTGACTTTGAGAAGAGCGAAATAGCGTTCACCTTCTTTTGGACTACGAATTTGTCCTTCAACAGTATCACCGGTACGCAAAGAAAAGCGGCGGATTTGCGAAGGTGAAACGTAAATATCGTCTGGCCCAGGAAGGTAGTTGGCATCTGGAGAACGCAAGAATGCAAAACCATCTTGCAATACCTCGACGACGCCTTCGCCGATAATTTCGATATCTTGTTCTGCAAGACGTTTCAAAATAGCAAACATAAGTTCTTGTTTGCGCATTGTGCTTGCGTTTTCTACCTCATGCTCTTCAGCAAAAGCGAGCAGTTCGGTAGGGGTTTTGGATTTGAGGGCGCTGAGCTTCATCGAACGCATTTGTGCATCAGATGGCTCTACAGGCTCTATACTTGGATGTGTTTCACTCAAGGCTAAGAGAACTCAATTTTGTTTGGAGAAGTTGCAGCTACAATAAACATTCGTGTGTTGCACCTGTAAAGTGCATAGCCAATATTTATTGATCACTACAGGATGTGAAGTTGGCGAGAACATACAGGCTGCAAACCCATATGGCAAGAGTCAATCCGCAATATATTTCGATGAAAACTAGCAGTAATCACTAATTAGTGAATATGATTAGGGTTTAAAAATCACATAATAGACAATTCCTAGCATTAACAAAGTTGGTAATTCATTTATAATCCTGTAATATTTCTCACTCTTTTTATTGTTATCCTGCGCAAATTGCTTCAAGTGAGCTGCGAGTAATCCGTGAAAGCCACTCAGTATTAAAACTAGGGATAATTTCATTAAAAACCAAAAGTCAGTAAAAACATCCAATTCATAGGCTGTCCAAAGACCAAAAATCCAGGATGAGATCATGGCAGGATTCATTATCGCTTTCATTAAGCGACGTTCCATGACCTTGAATGTCTCACTTTTATCGCTGCCGATCTCGGCTGTTACATGATAGACGAAAAGTCGGGGCAAATAAAACAAGCCTGCCATCCAGGCTATAACCGAAATGATATGTAAATATTTCACCCAGCTATAAATATCCATCGCCCCGTCTCCTAAATAATTAAAGCTTGCCTTTAACCCTTGCTACCATTTGCGCCACATGCTCAGGTGGTGTTTGTGGTACAACCCCGTGACCCAAGTTGAAAATATGCGGGCCGTTTTCAAAGGTCTTCAAAGCATAATCAATACCTTCATCCAGCGCTTTACCACCGGCTACCAACCGCATTGGATCTATATTGCCTTGTACAGGTACCATTTCCTGAATTTTAACAGCAATTTCAGCAGGCACAGTCCAGTCAAGCCCAACCGCATCCACACCAGTTAGTTTAACATAGTTAACAAGTCGTGATGATGAAGCCTTTGGGAAGCCAATTATTTTCGCTTCTGGACGAAGTTTTTTAACACCGGAAACAATCTGTCTTGTTGGCTCGATACACCAACGCTGGAAACCAAGATCATCCAGTACGCCTGCCCATGTATCGAAAATCTGTACAGCATCAGCACCAGCATCAAGCTGGTCAACCAGATACGTGATTGATGCTGTTACCAGCTCATCAATAAACGCCTGCAATAAATCCGGGTTCTGGAAAGAGCCAATTCGCGCTGCTGTTTGTTCCTGTGTTGTATGTCCGGCGACAGAATAGCAAGCAACGGTCCACGGAGCCCCGCAGAAGCCAAGCAAAGTGGTTTCAGTAGGTAACTGCGCTCTTAAGCGACCAACGGTTTCTAAAACTGGTTTCAAATGATCTTTAATTCGAGCCTGATCAAGCTTCTCGATTATTTCACGTGAAAGGGGATCGAGGACTGGTCCCTTCCCTTCTTCAAAGCGAACCGGATATCCCAATGCATCTGGCACAACAAAAATGTCTGAAAACAAAATGGATGCATCAAAGCCATAACGGCGTATCGGTTGCAGTGTTACCTCAGTTGCTAAATCTGGATTATAGCAAAAATCAAGAAAGTTTGGCGCTTTAGCTCGCTCAGCTCGATATTCGGGTAGATAGCGTCCTGCCTGACGCATCATCCAAATTGGCGGTCTTTCTAGTTTTTCGCCAGATAAGACTCTCATAACAGCACGTTGGTTCGATTGCATGATGCGTTTCTCTTTCACAGTTCTTCTAAAATAAAGAATCCCCTTTAGGGGTATTTGTTTTTTCTATTAGGCAGTGGATTACAAGGATCATTGAGAACACACAATCTACCCAAAGAAAAACTCATATGGGATAAACTCATTAACCATTTGGTAACGATCCATCAACAGCTGTATATAACATTACAAAAGTAATGAATATTCAACGGCCTAATTATTTTTAGAGCGGCTGATATTTTTGAATTGTACCTAGAGCACGCTGTGCATATTCTGGGTTTAAAATGTGTAATCCTAGTTTTCCAAATCGTTTCATAAGTAATGTTCTCAAAACATAGCAATGTGAATGAATTTGGTGATACGGGGAGAAAAATCGCGCTTGGGCACAAAATGCCCGTTTCTTACACAGGTGCGCTCGTACTTGAGGATTAAATCTTGGGTAACTCAGCTAAATATTTTCATTTACATATGGTTTCAGATTCTACAGGTGAAACACTGCTCACTGCAGTTCGTGCTACCACGGCTCAATACGAAGGAATTGCTCCTATTGAGCACATTTATCCCTTAATCCGGCAAGATAAGCAGATGGATCGGGTATTAGAAGAAATTGAATCTGCACCCGGTATCGTGCTGTATACGCTGGTGGAAAGAGATGCAGCGCTAAAGCTGGAAGCCAAGTGCAAAGAGCTTTCACTGCCGGTGGTAAATATACTTGATCCGGTCCATCAGGCTTTTAATGCCTACTTGAAAGTCCAGCCGACCTGGAAAGTCGGTGGTCAGTACATGATGGACGAAGAGTATTTTCAGCGTATGGAAGCGTTGAATTACACGATGATGCATGATGACGGCCAAATTGCGCATGATTTGGAGGAGGCAGATGTTGTTTTGGTCGGTATAAGTCGTACTTCCAAAACCCCCACCTGTATTTACTTGGCAAATAGAGGGGTAAAAGCTGCTAACGTACCGCTTGTACCTGAAATAAAACCGCCTCGCGCTTTGTTTAAGCTAAAAAAACCACTTGTTGTTGGACTGATGGCCACAGCTGAAAGAATACGCGACATCAGGCAAAATCGTGTTCTTTCAATTTCACCAGGTGCAGATAATGAACGTTATGTTGATCGGAAATTAATTGCGCAGGAAATAAAAATGTGCAGGACATTGTGTAAAGAAAATGGTTGGCCGCTTATAGATGTTACACGGCGTTCTATTGAAGAAACCGCTGCCGAAATAATCCAGTATTTAACCTTGCATAAAGCAGGAAAACTAGATCTCAACGATCTAATAAAATCAAAATAGGTAACTCGATGAGCAACTTGGTTCTTGCAAGTGGTAGCCAGATAAGGGCAACCCTTTTAAAAAATGCGGGCCTGACACTGACAATTGATCCCGCTGATATTGATGAGCGTTCACTTGAGGCAAAACTGTCTGAAAAAGGTGCAAGCCCTGAAGAAATTGCGCTGGAACTCGCCAAGGAAAAGGCAATTCATGTTTCTAAAAGGCAACCTCAACAGTTGGTTATTGGTGCCGATCAGGTGCTTTCTTTTGAAGATATCCGCCTCAACAAACCAAAAAATATGGCGGAAGCTCAACAGCGTCTCAGGGATTTTTCAGGCAAAAGCCATCAGCTCCATTCAGCAATATGCGTGGCTCTGAATGGGACCTCCCTTTTTCAAGCAACATCTACTGCAAACCTGTTTGTTAGAAAACTGGAAGAGGCGTTTTTAGATTGGTATATGCACAATAGTGGTGAGAGTATTTTACAAAGTGTTGGTGCCTACCAATTAGAGGGTATCGGCATTCAATTGTTTGAGAAAATTGAAGGTGATTACTTCACTATTCTTGGGCTTCCCCTATTACAATTGCTTAACTTTCTTCGATCTGAGGGACATCTAAAAACATGAGAAAAGCTGCAATAACAGGATATCCCCTGTCACACTCCAAATCCCCGGTAATCCATGGATATTGGCTAAAAAAATATGGTTTGCAGGGAGAATATGGCGTTGTTGAAGTCGCGCCGGAAACAGCAATAGATTTCTATGAAAATCTGTCCCGAAATAATCTAATCGGTTGTAACGTTACCATACCAAATAAAGAAAGTGCTTTTAAAGCGGCGGCTCAGTTGGATGATGCTGCAAAAGCAATTGGGGCGGTAAACACCTTATGGCTGGATGAAAATAGCACGTTGAATGGTTCAAATACCGATGCTCTGGGCTTTCTGGGTAATCTGGATCAAAATGCACCTGGCTGGGATTCCCAATCTGGTGATAATTGCGGGAAAAAAGCAGTTGTATTAGGTGCCGGTGGGGCAGCTCGGGCAATTATTTGGGCACTTCTTCAGCGCGGTTTCAAAGAAATTCACATAATTAATCGTACAGCAAAACGAGCAGAGGAACTTGCGGATCATTTCGGTAGAAATATTTTTATAACCCTGTGGGAAAATCGTGAGAAAGAGCTGCATAACTGCCAACTTCTTGTCAATACGACTTCACTAGGTATGAAAGGTCAGCCTAACCTAGAGTTATCACTGGATAACCTGTCAAAAAGTGCAGTGGTTACTGACATAGTATATGCACCTTTGATGACTGATCTCTTGAAATCGGCCCAAGATAGAGGAAACACGGTTGTTGATGGTTTAGGGATGCTGCTGCATCAGGCTGTACCCGGATTTGAACAGTGGTTTGGTGTAAAACCGGAAGTCACAGCAGAACTGCGCCAACTGGTAATCGAGCAAATGGAAAGTTGATAATGCGCATTATTGGCTTAACCGGTTCAATCGGCATGGGTAAATCAACGACAGCTAAGATGTTTGCCAAAGCAGGTGCTGCCGTATACGACGCCGATGCCGCAGTCCATAAACAATACAAGGAAAAGGCTGTACCTGCCATAGCAGCCGCTTTTCCATCAGCCATAAAAGAGGGTGCCATTTGCCGACAAGAACTGGGTAAACTGGTGCTTGGCAATCCTGAGGCTTTTAAAAGGCTTGAGGATATTGTGCATCCACTCGTTCAAGAGGAAGAAAGGGCCTTTCTTCAAAGTGCATGGGAGCAAAAACGTCGGTTCGTTGTGCTGGATATACCCTTACTGCTCGAAAAGCCGGTTGCAGACCGCGTAGACACAATTGTTGTCGTTACAGCGAATGAAAAGTTACAGCGTGAACGTGTTTTAGCCCGACCCAACATGACCGCTGATAAAATGCAGGCAATTTTAAGCAAACAAATGCCGGATGCACAAAAGCGGTTGAAAGCACACTTCATAGTGCATACAGATCGTGGTTTGAAAGCGGCAGAACAACAGGTTAATGCCATACTAAAGGCGCTCTCCTAGAGCCAAAAATTGTAAGCAAGGTTATAATATGCGTGAGATTTCTTTCGACACCGAAACAACAGGCTTGAATCCTTTAGATGGCGATCGCCTTGTTGAAATTGGTGGTGTTGAACTAATGAATCTGGTTCCAACTGGCCGTGTTTATCACGTCTATATCAACCCCCAGCGCGATATGCCTGAGGAAGCTTACCGTGTTCATGGCCTATCTGCTGAATTTTTGGCCGATAAACCCTTGTTTTCCGAAGTTGCCGATGATTTCTTGGAATTTGTTGGTGACGCCCGCTTGGTTATTCACAACGCCCCATTTGATATGGGGTTCATCAATATGGAGCTGGGCCGCATCAACCGGCCGCCGATATCTAATACCCAAGTTCTTGATACCTTGAAAATGGCGCGACGCAAATTCCCAACGGGCTCTGCGTCTCTTGATGCGCTGTGTAGCCGTTTTGGTATCGATAATTCTAAGCGTACCAAACACGGCGCACTACTTGATGCCGAGCTTTTGGCCGAAGTCTATCTTGAGCTGAATGGTGGGAAGCAAAAGAACCTTATTCTATCACCAGATGAAGTTGATAGCGGCAAAGCTGATGAGCAAGGCACAATTGAAAGAGCACCAGCTAAGCAGCGTTCTACCAAACTCGTTTCACGCCTAACAGCCGAGGATATCGAACAGCATCAGCAATTCATCAGCGCTATGAAAGCTGACCCTTTGTGGAAAAAATATATGTAATCAAAATTGATATGAGTAGAGGAGGTATCAATACAATTAATATACTCTAGTGAAAATACTATAATTACAGCAGCGATTTATAACAAATAAATAAATTGAGTTGAGCTACAATGATTGGACAAAGTCCACTTGTTGAGCCGATATGAAACCTCTCACTTTACTCATTTGGATACAGCTTGTTATCGCAATGTTGGGTTTGATAGGATTTGAAATGATCCAAGCCCATCTACGCGGCTTATGGGCGTTGATCATAATAGAATTCATATTGGGTGCCTTCTTGCAACCACCGTTTGCAATTGCGCTTGGAGTTATTACCTTTCTTGCTGCTATTATAGGTTTGTTCTTGGGCATGTTCAGCGAAGGACAAACAGCAATAATTATATTAGCATTTATTTTTATTCCTCTTGCTCCGATGACCTCTTCAGCAATTAAAGCTGGTGTTTATCTGCTTGCTGAAACTGCACAATTCAATGAAGTCAAGCGTAACTACGAGCTACTTATAAATCCCAAAACAAAAATAATGACAACCGTAATGCTGTCTGATCATTTTTCGGCCTTGACGAAAACAGCAGAAAACAAGTCACCAACAATAAATTGGTATTTAGTAGAAAATTATAGCGATATAAGTGGCTTACTAGGAAAAACAGTAGCTGAAAAACGACTTAGAATATTCTTAGATAAACTTAAGCAATTGGTTGACCAGCATGGCTATCTAGTTTTTGTAGACACAAAAACTCACTATTTATTCGCCCTTGTTAAATTGCAATCTGACGCAATAACGCCAAATGAACTAATAGATTTGGTGTTAGCTCAAGAAAAATCTTCAGGTTTTAGTATCAAAGAGCAAGAGCAATGTCGGCACCAATTGAATTGCAAAATTAAAGCCAACAAGATCACAGACCAAAGCAGACTTGATAGTAAAGAGGCTTTACAATGAGCCAATTAATCAAAGCTATTTCAATCTGCGCTGGTTTATACGGTCCAATAGAGGAGCAGCCTTCCAATATATGGCTTCAACAATATGCAAGAGACACAAGGCGTCCAGTTAAATCAGTTATAGTTGATAAGAGAAAAATTATAGCTCCGCTGGATCAAGTGCCCTATTGGTTTCAGCAGCCA
This sequence comes from Polycladidibacter stylochi, assembly GCF_001562055.1. Lineage (GTDB taxonomy): Bacteria > Pseudomonadota > Alphaproteobacteria > Rhizobiales > Stappiaceae > Pseudovibrio > Pseudovibrio stylochi. The sequence continues at coordinate 234,622 of NZ_LLWE01000024.1, forward strand.
AATCGTAGTTGGCTTGTCATTCCAGAGCATATTGAACATAAGAAGAAGCTAAATATAGCACAAGTTGCACTAAAAAATGGCATTAGGCCGGGATTTCTACTGCCTGAAAGCCCACTTATTTTATATCGTTCTCCTCAAAAACTAAGAGAGACGTACGAACTGGTAAAAGTAGGTGCACTCGCAGTACAGCCTCAAAAAAAAATAGAATTAGCGAAGCGTTATAAATCTGCATTATTATTGGCTGGCCTAGGGTTACCTGTTAGCGGCTTTATGTTCATAGCAAGTGATGCAGCATACAGCAGGCCTGTTGATGGATTAATTCTTTTCACAAAAAAAACACCTGATTATCCTGAATTATATCCAATGATAATCAAAGAAAAGCAAAGAAGTGTCGTCCCTGTCTTTTTTAATACTTCAATAGCTGTTGGTGCGAAGGCAAGTACACAAGTAAACCCGAATGAAACTAACTTTCAGCCCGAAACCTATACTTACAAATGGCGATTTTTAGGGGCAGACTTCGAAAGTGGTCCTGATTCAATTACAACAGATTTCTGGGGTAAGCTGGTTTTGGCTGCTGTGGCATTTTCAGCCTATTTCCTAAGTTACATAGTATTGCCTGTTGGTTCGGCCTCTGAATTACTCTCTAGCTTATTTGGTTGGTTAGCAGTGGTAGTAAGTGCAGTTACTACCGTTTTGCTATTTTTTGCCCTAGTTGCAGGAAGGCTGGGTAAATGAGTAGCTACGACCTTTTCTTTATCCTGGGATTTTTAGGTATTTGGAGTGCTCAGCTATACTGGAATCTCCTATCTATTGGCAGTGTTGCTGTATATTTTCGTAACCGTAATAATAAAATTCTAGAGGGGATAAATCAATTCACTGAATGGCCTACAGTGACAATACTTATACCAGCATACAACGAAGCAGCTGTAATAGCGAACACACTATCAGCAATGGAGCAGCTGGATTACGATCAAAAGAAGCTACAAATAATTGTGGTGAATGATGGTTCGACAGATGCAACTAAAAATATAGCTGAGGGCTTTGCCAATCAATCCCGAACAATAGAAGTCTACAATATCCCTAAAGATATGGGAGGTAAGGGCAAATCGCGCACACTAAATAATGGTTTGGTAAAGGCAACAGGCGAAATTATTGTTGTCTATGATGCCGACAACACACCGGAATCCAACTGCCTAAAAAGGTTGGTATACACTCTGATCAAATCGCCTGAATTGGTTGCTGTGAACGGTAAAGTGAGAACCCGTAATTGGAACCAGAGTTGGCTTACAAGGTTTATTGCGATCGAGTTTATTTTTACGCAATGGGTGTTTCAGGCGGGGCGTTGGTACTGGCTCAACCTATCAACGCTTATGGGTACCAACTATGCTATCTGGCGTAATGTTCTCGATACACTTGGTGGCTTTGACGAGAACTCGTTGGTTGATGATACCGAAATGAGTCTTAGAATTTTTGCAGGTGAAAAAAAAATCCGCTGGGTGCCCTATGCTGTTACATGGGAACAAGAACCAGAGAACTTTAATGTTTGGCTCAAACAAAGAACGCGTTGGTCTCAGGGTAATTTATATGTATTGCAAAAATACCTGCCCGTTGGGCTCGCTCGCCCCAAAAGTGTGGGAATGGAGATCTTTCACAGTGTGTTCAGCTATATAATTTTTTTACCAGCATTGGTGTTTAGTCATGTCATTTTTTATGGTGGCCTATTGGGATTACTAAACACTTCTGTCAAAGGTCCCTACTCAATACTATGGGCTATGTCATTTATACTTTTTGTTCTTCAGTCTTTTTTTACTTTGAGAGTGGAAAGAGCACCAAGTATTTTATATTTTTATGCAGTTATTTCATACGTTACATATATTCAGTTATTTATTATTGTCGCTCTTCGTGCTGTTTACTTAACCATCAAGGATAATTTAACAGGTAGAGGCATGAACTGGGAAAAAACGTCGAGATCAGATGAAAATGATTAAAGGTATAAAACCAATGTGCCCTCTTAAGCTGCATTGTAGATTATTACTAACTTTCATCCTCGTACTGATTATCTATTCAATGCAGCTCAATGTCGGGAGTGCTCAGGCTATAGCTGATGCTAATTATCATGGAAAAACACAGGAGCGAATTTCATCAATTACACTTTCTGGGCAAACTGATAGGCAAATAAGATTCTTCAACATACGTAAGAATAGCCGCTGGCAAAATGTTTATTTACGGTTTCGTGCCGTTGGCGCAAAACAAACATCACTAACTATTTTTCTTGATGGTGAGTTGATTGAAGGCATAGAGGTATTACCTTACAAAGATTATGCAATATCACTTGGAAACATTGAAGATGGTTTTCATTCGATTAGTTTTGTTGCTTCAAATGGCAACTTAGCACCAAATCTACGTCATCTGAATAATTGCTTGTTGCAAGATATACCGTTCATGCAGTTGCAACAGGTTGAACTGTTGGCAGACTATGTAAGCGTATTACCCATAGCAATATCTTCATTACCTGAACCGTTGTTCTCATTGGAAGAGGATACAGTCCTTAATGCAATGATGATTATGGATCACAAAGATATTCCGACTAAGGAAGTAGCTATTGAGATTGCCGCATTTCTTGGAAGTTTTGGGCGTACTATCCTATGGTCTCCTCCAGGACGAAAAGTTAGTAAAAGGGTAGATTTTGAGGTAGAATTAGAACACCGTCCATTATTAAAGACACCGGCCATAATTTCTGTGTATCCGCGTTGGAATCCACCGGGTTACTCATTATATGGCGAAACAAGCCTATCAAACTATCAAAAGCCTGCTCGTTTGCGTATCACATTTCGAGATCTAGAAGCTCTCAAATGGGCTAAGTATGCAATCATATCAGAAAAGTATCGAAACCAGCTCAATAAGCCTCAAATATTTATTGAACGTGAAGTATCTGAAGAAAAGGCCAGATATTACCGCAAGTTTGAGAGCCTATCAGATTATGGAATGTCGAACATAAGGCTTTCAAGAAAACAAGCGACCTATTTGGTAACAGCCCCCCCAGGGCATATGTTTGAGCCCTATGGCATCACCAATATTGTGTTCCAAAGTCGGGCAGGTTTAAGACGGGGTTCGGCTTTGGATTTCTTGATTAATAACCAAATGAGTGGTTCGATAGATTTAACGCAAATTACCCAAGGCGAGGGAATTGCAAACTTTAATGTAGAACTCAATACGGCCTTAAGAAATTTATCGTTGAGTTTTGATCCTATCCTAATATCAAATGATGATTGCCTACCGGGTAATGCTGCCTTTCTGGAAATCAAAGCAGATACCAGCAAATTGGGAATTAAACCCAGACCAATGACAGGTATTGGCGCTTTACCTACCAATCTCGTTGTGCGCCCGATATCTTATCTGAATGATAATTCAGTTGCGTTCGCAACGCTCCTTACCTTGAGTGGCATTACAGTAAAGCTTCTAGCACCAAATAGTAGCTTGGATATGAAGCTGGCAGCAGATAAGAAAGATGCCACATTGTCCATCACTATTGACCCAGATGAGTTCAATAAACTTAGTATCCAAAATCAATCAAGGATTCATGCACCCCTTAATATTCAAGGTGTTTTTGTTGCTCTTACAGGTACTGGTTATCAGATAATCGCATCTGACGAAAACTCATTACAGCAGCTAATTGAGCAGCTTCCATCGTATTTGCCTGTTATTTCAGATGGAATCGAGCTGCTATATTTTTCCTCAAGTGTCGGCTTTATTGAACTTGATACAGATAAAGTTGAGGCAGAAATTTTTTCTTTAACTTTGGACTTACCCCATTACTGGCTGTTGCTAGGTTCAGTGTTATTCATTGTTATTTTCCTGGCAATTGTCGTTATCATTCGTTTTCTAGTCTCACTGAGAAAAGTAAGACGCTAGTATGATTGGCAGACAAAAATGCGCTGTAAAGTATAAATTCCGGACTTTATGGTGGCTTGGTTTCGCGTTTCCGTGTGCTTTTAGTTTTGTAGGTTTAGTTCTCATATGGTTGATCTACTTAACTCCAAAATATAATTTGTTTGCAGGTGTCATTTGGCAACCTGATTTCCAAACGATGGAAGGATTAACTCATGGGCAATTACCATATGGACCATGGGCAGCGGCTGGTTCCAAAACAATAATGGTTCAATTTGGAAAGGTTCGATCTGTTGTCGCTAGGGGAAATCAAGGTGCTGAAATTGTTTGGCCTGGAAAGTTAGGGGCAAATACATCATGGCAAACGCTGGCAGCACAAGCAGGACAATGCAATATTATTGTGGGCCTATCAGGTATTTACCAAGAAGCAGAGGCACGAGAGAACTTCGATCACCTTGTTCAAAGCTCCTTGGATTATATTGAGAAAAATGCGTATTTGGGACAACCATTCGCGTGGTATTTTCCAGTTGAAATTGATCCTAGTTGGAAGGATATGCCAAACTTAAAAAAAAGCTTAAGCGCTTTGCCTCGCCCACTATGGATATCCGCTTATGCTGGTATAAAAAAAGCACAACATCCTAGGCGAATTGCACGATGGTTATTAAACAATCTCCCAAAAGATGTCGGGGTGTTGTGGCAAGATGGTGTGGGTGCGCATTCACGTACTTTAAAAAATTCAGTTAAACTTATTTCTGCTCTTCATGAAAAGTTAGGTACTAAACGCCTCATAATCATAACGGAAAGTTTTAGAACAAATCATGATAAAACAACAAGGCCAGCCACTGGAGCAGAGTTATTTGACCAAATAGCAACCTATCAAAAACACTTTCCCCAATTGCAGCGTTATGTTTTTGAAGGCCCTAAGTTTTTTGGTTGGCCACAACTATTATCTTTAAAATTCCATATAGCGCTTTTTAATAGGCATAGTATTTATCAGAGTTTAGAAGCCAAAGACAAAGAGGGTTGTATATAAAATATTGAAATAGTTAGATTAAAACAATTTGAAAATGGAAAGCTCAACTCTAAATTCTCCATAATCGCGGGAACCATCAAAACGCGAGCCAACTAAGTATTCAGTACGTAAGCTGCTATTATAACTACCGGGAAAATGCCAGACAGCACCGGTCCCTATTTCGTAATAGTTGTTGAAATCATCATCAGCAAGATCGAAGCCAATTTCGCCAATAAGGTAGCTCCTCAATTCGCCAAAAGGATGTGACAACAAAACAAGCCCAGAGCGATTACGAATTTGCCCGATAACATTGTAATCTTCGCGTGAGTATGTGGCGACATTACCGTAAAAGTCAGTGAACATTTCAAGAGGAAATGAGGTTTCCTTTTGAAGGCAGTCGGAAAATAAAGGCGGCAAGTTAGGTGGCTTTGATTGCCAAAATGTTGTTACCCCTGCCTCTAAATGAAATTGAGCTCTGTTTCGGTTGCGGTCAATAAGATCAAAAGCTGTTCCCAATTCTCCATAAATCACAATTGGATACTCTTCAAATGGCCTGATATCACCACCTACTCCAACAACTGCTTGATTGATGTCATAGATAACAGCGTTTTTACCGCCTGTTGATTCGGTGTCTGCGTCCACACGCGCTAAACCATATAGGCGGATATTATGTTCCAATTTTTGTCCCAAACGAATACGCATGGGAAAAAGTAGGCCATTGATGTCAGAGCTATAACTTGGCGCGGTATATAACTCGCCAAACCAAGGATCTTGTGTAATTGGACGATTGTTTGCTTGAATATTAGCAATCGAGCTACAAGCTATATCAACGACTTGTTCATCTTTTGCAGTTAGCAAGCTTTCAAATTGCATTTCTGCTATTTCAGGAAGTGCAATATCATTGAGTAAATACGCTGTTTGCAGGGATATTTGGATATCATCTGGTTGGAGTGCCAAATACTTTCTAGCCGCTGTAAGAGCTTTGCGTTTTTCTCCAGTTCGCAAAAACAAGTAGACCTGAGCCCTATAAACCGTTGGGTCATTTGGTGTTAAGTGCTCAAGCTCTTTTAGCTGGCTACTACCAGTTGATGGGTCTGCTGAATTGGTTTTGTAAAAGCTGGCCCATAACTCATATATTTCATTACCGGGTCTATAATAGCTTTGGTCACGAGCAATTACTGGTTTTATTGCACTAATCTCTTGTGCAGCTGTTTGGCCAACAGCTGTTATTAAGAAAACAAATATATACCCGAAATGCAACGCAGCACTTAATACATTAGCAAGGTAATAGAATAATTTTTCTAGTACCCACATAAATACTCTCGATTTAGATAACTAAATCAGGGATAGAGCATTCGTGGAATCGTGGCTACTTTCCTAATTATTCGGGTTATTTATGTCATGAGTAAAGGTGATTAAAAGAGCCCTTTTCAGGGGCTCTTTATTCATAGCATTGAAGGTAAAACTCTATCTGGCGGTCTATGGCCATCCATAAATGCCTTAATATTGATGATTACTTTCTCACCCATATCAATGCGACCTTCAATTGTTGCAGAGCCCATATGTGGTAACAACACAATACGCTCGTTATTCAGTAGCTTGTTATTAATCGCAGGTTCAAACTCAAAAACATCCAAGCCAGCACCAGCCAGCTCACCCGCTTCTATTTGTCGAATAAGCGCGTTTTCATCAACAATTTCACCTCGTGCTGTATTCACGATATAAGCATCCGGTTTCATAAGTTTTAAGCGCCGTGCAGAGAGCAGGTGGTAGGTTGCTGGTGTGTAAGGGCAATGAATAGACACCACATCCATACGCGCGAGCATTTGGTCCAGGCTTTCCCAAAAAGTTGCCTCAAGGGTTTCTTCAACCTCTAAAGGCTCCCGAATGCGGTTATGATAGTGAATGGACATACCAAACGCTTTTGCCCGCCGCGCAACAGCTTGCCCAATACGCCCCATACCAATGATACCAAGACGCTTACCCCAAATGCGACGGCCTAGCATCCATTGGGGAGACCAGCCAGCCCATTCTTTATTTTCTATTTTTTTGATACCTTCGGACAATCGACGAGGCACAGCCAGCATTAGTGCCATGGTCATGTCTGCGGTATCCTCTGTCATTACGCCAGAGGTATTGGTAACAGTAATCCCGCGGTTATTTGCGGTAGCTACATCAATGCTGTCAACACCGTTACCATAGTTGGCAATCAGTTTTAGACTTGGATTGGCTTGTGCCAAAATTGAAGCATCTATGCGGTCTGTAACTGTTGGAACAAGAACATCGGCTGTCTTGACAGCTTCCACAAGTTCAGCTTGTGTAAAAGGTCTATCAGCTTCATTAAGCTTAGTATCAAATAACTCGCGCATTCTTGTTTCGACAACATCTGGCAATTTGCGCGTAACGACCACAACGGGCTTCTTTTTTGGCATAGTTCCTGCCCTTTTGAAAAACCAATGAGGATATGTTAATCCTCTTCCACCCACTATCGAGTTGCTGAAGTGCTTTGCCGACAGCCCTCATGGTTTCATTAACAGATGGTGCATGTAAAACAAGTCTTGTAAATTAAGGCTATTTACACTAGCAGCGATATTAAGCACATCCTAGCCGATAAGGTAAAATAGTCACTAACCACATAGGCTAACTCCTAGGCACAAACGCACGAACTTGGTACAGCTATGTTAAGCAAATGTATTTTTAAGACGCGTCATTTACTATCTGGTATTATGCTATTGTTTGCACTAGCATATTTAGGAGGTAACGCTTGGGCTCAAAAACAAAAAATAGGACCTAGCGGTTATCCCGTTCCTCGTTTTATCAGCCTAAAGTCTGATCGCGTTAATGTGAGAGTCGGCCCGGGAAGAGACTACGATATTGCGTGGACATTTGTTCGCGCACGATTACCTGTTGAAATAACCCAAGAATATGGGGACTGGCGCCGTATTCGCGATTGGGAAGGAAAAACTGGCTGGATTTTTAAATCTCTTTTAACTGGTTATCGCTCCGCGCTGATAACACCATGGAATAAAGCGCCAGAAAAAACACCTTTATTACGCCGCCCCGGCCCAAATGAGAGAATAATCGCCTATTTAAAACCTTATGTTTTGGCAGGAGTACTAGGCTGCCAAGGAGGCTATTGCCACGTCTCGGGTAAAGATTTTGAAGGCTGGGTGGACCAAACCAAGTTGTTTGGCGTCTACAGTGACGAAAATTTTGAATAAAAAACCCCGCTAACTAACGGGGTTTTTTAGCATTCCGATCATTTGTTATGATCAAGCTTCGGCTTTCTGTTCTCGAAGCAGTTTATCTGCCTGCTTAAGAGCATCCAAGCGTGGCATGGAAACAATGTTGTAGCCAGAATCAACAAAATGAACTTCGCCAGTTACACCACCGGACAGATCTGAGAGTAAGTAGAGACCTGAGCCTCCCAGTTGCTCTTCAGTTACCGTTTCTTTTAATGGTGAGTTGTTTTGCTGATAATTGAACATCAAGCGGGCATCTGAAATACCGGAACCTGCCAATGTACGTACAGGACCAGCAGAAAGCGCATTTACGCGAATGCCGTGTTCCCCATAGTCCATCGCAAGATAGCGTACAGACGCCTCAAGAGCAGCCTTTGCAACGCCCATAACATTATAGTTAGGCATAACGCGTGTTGCGCCCCCATAAGTCAAAGTGACCATTGAGCCGCCATTTGTCATAAGCTCTGCAGCACGTTTTGCGACCTCAACAAATGAGAAGCAGGAAATTTGCATCGTGCGGGAAAAGTTATCCCGGGTAGTGTCGGCAAATTTTCCCTTCAGTTCGTTCTTATCGGAAAAAGCAATCGCATGCACGAGGAAGTCGATAGACCCCCATTCTTCTTTCAATTTAGCAAATACTGCATCCACGCTATCAATATCTTCAACATCGCATGGCAACAGTAGCGATGAACCGACGCTTTCAGCAAGCGGTTTAACACGGCGTCCAAATGCATCACCTTGATAGGTGAAAGCCATTTCTGCACCGTGATCGCTAAGAGTTTTGGCAATGCTCCAGGCAATTGAGTGATCGTTAGCAACACCCATTACGAGACCGCGCTTGCCCTTCATGAGCTGGCTCATGTGAAACTCCTGTTTGTTAAAAGGAAGCCATGCAATCAAGGCTGGCTTCAGTATTGTTTCAATTAGTCAGCGTAGCGCTTAAAGACGACAGTTGCATTGGTACCACCAAAGCCAAACCCGTTAGAAAGCACACAATTCAAGCCAGCATTATCTACGCGTTCGCGAACAATTGGCATATCTGCAAACTCAGGGTCAATTTCCTCAATATGAGCTGAAGCGGCAATGAAGTCACCTTGCATCATTAACAAGGAATAAATTGCTTCTTGAACGCCAGCAGCCCCCAAAGAGTGCCCTGTTAACGCTTTTGTAGCAGAAATTGGCGGTACTTTATCACCAAATACTTCGCGAATTGCTTCAATCTCTTTGATATCGCCCACAGGTGTTGAAGTTGCATGTGGGTTAATATAATCCACTTCGCAATCAACATCTTTCAAAGCAAGCTTCATGCAGCGAGCGGCACCTTCACCACTTGGTGCTACCATATCATGGCCGTCGGATGTTGCGCCATAACCCACGATTTCAGCGTAAATCTTGGCACCGCGTGCTTTAGCGTGTTCCAGCTCTTCCAGAACCAGTACACCAGCACCACCGGCAATCACAAAACCGTCACGGTTTTTGTCATAAGGGCGTGAAGCTGTTTCGGGTGTATCGTTGTACTTTGAGGACATAGCCCCCATAGCGTCAAATAGATTTGATAGCGACCAATCCAGCTCTTCGCCACCACCGGCGAATACCACATCCTGCTTGCCCCATTGAATGAGCTCAAAGGCGTTACCAATACAAATGTTGGTTGTCGCACATGCAGCAGAGATAGAATAGTTTACGCCGTGGATTTTAAAAGGTGTTGCCAAAGTAGCTGAATTTGTAGAACTCATTGCTTTTGGAACAGCTGTTGGGCCAATGCGGCGTGGGCCTTTTTCACGGGTAATATCGGCAGCTTCAACAATTGCTTTGGTTGAAGGACCACCAGAACCCATAATCAAGCCAGTACGCTCATTGGAAACCATGTCCTCAGGCAAATCAGCATCAGCAATTGCTTGCTCCATTGCCATGTAGTTCCAAGCAGCACCTGCACCCATAAAGCGGGTCGTACGCCGATCTAATGCTTCAAATGGGTTAACCTTGGGCTCCCCATGCACCTGACAACGAAAACCAAGATCAGCATAATCTTTTGCTGCAACGATCCCGGACTTGCCTTCGCGCAGGCTATCCATAACTTCTTCAGGATTATTGCCGATGGAGGATACGATCCCCATACCGGTAACGACCACTCGCCTCATGAAAGACTCCCGTGGAAATACACCAAGACCGCGCTAGTGTAGCGCGGCTTGGTTCAATTACATATAAACAAGGCTAAAGTGCCTTGTGATTGTGTCATTTCAAAGTTCAGCTAATTACTCAGCGTCTTGAAACAAACCAACACGCAAATCTTTAGCAACGTAAATGGTTTCACCATCTGCCTTTACCCAACCGTCAGCAATAGCCAGTTTGAGTTTTGAGCGCATGACGCGTTTTAGCTCTACACCGTACTCAATGCGTTTTACTTCCGGTGTAACCATGCCTGTGAATTTGATTTCACCGACAGAAAGAGCACGGCCTCGCCCCGGCTCTCCAAGCCAACCCAAGAAAAAGCCGGTCATTTGCCAAAGGGCATCTAGACCCAAACAGCCTGGCATAACCGGATCGCCAGGGAAATGGCACTCGAAGAACCACAGATCATCACGAATATCCAGCTCTGCACGGATATGGCCTTTGCCATTCTCGCCGCCATCCTCGGAAATCTCGGTGATGCGATCAAACATTAACATTGGAGGAGCTGGCAATTGAGCATTGCCTGGCCCAAACAACTCGCCGCGACCGCAAGCAAGGAGATCTTCGTAGTTGAAACTGGAACGCCTGTTTTGCATTCTATTCCCGCATTAATTGTTCGTTTTAAAGAATGCCGCAGGGAAAATGTGTACCCGCATACCCTCAAAACGATGGTTTTGTTTGTTTCCTATCCGCGCCTTCCTAGCACAAGCGAATAAATATCGAAAGGGCACAATATGTGAGATTGCGTGTGCCCAATTTGCGCAGTTGCCTTAGACAAATTCTATTCTTATTATTATTGTAAAGCAGAATGGCAAATTGTTCTGTAAAATAGCAGCCACATGCTGCAACACTTAAGGCAAAAGGTGTGCTGTCTTCGAAACACGGATACACACAACAATAATACCCAGTCATTTAAAATCAATTGGGTATAATGCAGTAGAGTAGCTTAAAACTTAAAGTGACAGTGGGTAAATGACCATGCATTTAGAAAATACAAGCCAAGATGTAACAGGATTGTTACGCGGCGCGGGTTTGCGGCCAACGAGACAACGCGTAGCGCTTGCTGAATTACTCTTCTCAAAAGGGAATAGACATATTTCAGCGGAAAACCTCCATGAGGAAGCTATTGTTGCCAATGTTCCTGTTTCCTTGGCAACCGTTTACAACACACTCCACCAGTTTACTGAGGTTGGTTTATTGCGTGAAGTAGCCGTTGAGGGTACCAAAACGTATTTTGATACCAACACGCACGAGCATCAGCATTTCTTTTACGAGGACGAAAACATCGTTGTCGATATCCCCGGTAAAGGCGTTACTTTAGATGACTTGCCTCAGCCACCGGAGGGTATGGAAATTACTCGGGTTGATGTTGTTGTTCGCCTAAGGAAAAAAGCAAACTAATGTGCGCTCTCATTTAAGCCGGCTGTTCTTAATCATCAGCCGGTCATTGGGGTTAAACAATTTTCTCTTTCGACTTACAAAGGTCGAATATAATACATTTTGCGCATTCCGGTTTTCTTGCTTTGCAGATGTAGCGGCCATGCAGGATAAGCCAGTGATGTGCTTGCATAATGTACTCGCGAGGTATGAGCTTTTCCAGTTTGCGCTCTACCTCCAACGGCGTCTTTCCAGGTGCAAGCACAAGACGGTTTCCAATACGAAATAAATGAGTGTCAACAGCAATGGTTGGCTGACCAAAGGCAATATTAAGAACGACATTAGCAGTTTTACGGCCAACGCCGGGCAGTGCTTCAAGGGCTTCACGCGTTTGCGGTACTTCCCCGCTATGCTTTTCTATCAATTTCTTTGATAGGGCATAAACGTTTTTTGCCTTATTGCGATAAAGGCCAATTGTACGAATTTCTTCGCGAATTCTGTCCTCACCCAGAGCAACCATTTTTTCTGGACTATCGGCAATAATAAAGAGATTTTTGGTGGCCTTATTCACACCTGCATCTGTTGCTTGTGCTGATAGAACAACAGCCACAAGCAGTGTGAAATCGTTGGTATGGTCCAGCTCACCCTTTGGTTCGGGATTGTTTTCATAAAACCGGTCAAAGAGTTGCTTGATTTCAGCTTTTGAATAACGGCTTTTGTTGGATCTGCGTGCTGGAGCTGCTTTTACTTTTTGGGTACTACGAGAAGTCATTGTGTTACAATACTTTCACGATCAGTGTGTTATTCGCCCGCCAAAAGCAAGGCTATTGAAAACGCGCAAATCCGCGTGATGGTATTTGAGGAAATACCAAGTGCTCGCAAATCGGGTCGTCAACATTGGCAACGCACCTTAGTATACCTCTAGCTTTTTAAAAGATATCAATGAATGTGCCAATTTAAAAAATAGGATGTAATGGCAGTATGGACAAAACAGTAACAGACTATTCAAACGAACACTATAAAACTGTCCAAACCACATTGCAGTACATCTCGGAAAACTGGCGTGAACAACCCTCTTTAGAAGAGCTTTCTAAACTTGTATCAATGCAACCCATTCAACTTCAACGGCTATTTAGCAAATGGGCAGGGTTAACACCAAAACAGTTTTTGCAGGCAATTACTATCGACCATGCGCGGGCAATGCTGCAAAATGCCAGTTCTGTATTTGATACCACATATGAGCTTGGTCTATCTGGTCCGGCACGTTTGCATGATTTATTCGTGACGCACGAAGCTATGACACCTGGTGATTATCGCCGCCGTGGCGCAGGTATAACCATCTCCTACGGGTTTCACCCCTGCCCTTTTGGCCTGGCACTTGTTATGGCGACTGAACGCGGTCTTGCAGGCCTTGCATTTGCAGATGACAACAACCAGGCGCAAACTTTGGAAGATATGTGCCAGCGTTGGCCTGCTGCTGAATTTGTTGAAGATCAAGCGGCTACAGCACCCTATGTCCAGCGAATATTTAATCATCATCAATGGCGGGCTGAAGAGCCGCTAAAACTGATTTTTATTGGTACAGATTTCGAAATAAGAGTGTGGGAAAGCTTGTTGAAAATACCGCTTGGCGCAGCCACAACATATTCGGATATCGCCAAAAACTTAGGTAAACCAAAAGCATCGCGTGCTGTAGGTACAGCTGTTGGTAAAAACCCGATTTCTTTTGTTGTGCCCTGCCATCGTGTATTGGGTAAATCAGGAAATCTTTGTGGCTATCACTGGGGCTTAACCCGTAAACGAGCCATTTTAGGCTGGGAAGCAGGCATTAGCGGTGTGCTGGATATGGCAGACCAAGGGCAAGGGTCGCTTCCCTTAAAATAGATTGGTTGGTATGAGGTCTTGCTCCAGAAGAAACCGTCTATGCTCTTCATAGGCTGGTAGTGGAGTAGCGCCATGCTGTAAGTACTTTCGGTAGATAGTTGCTACAAAAATATCCGAAAGGCTAAATGCGTGACCGTAGCAAAAACCACTATGACCCCATAATAACGGGGCTACTTTTTCAAGACCCTTCGCAATCCATGTCGCTCGAAGTGTTTTTTTATCTTTTGGGCTTAATTCCGGCCTGAAAAAACGAAGAACACTCCGGTTTTGCGGGCTGTGTATTGTCGTGCCGATGTAAGAGCAAATAGAGCAAATTTGTGCCCTATCCTTTGTATTTTCCCCAAAAACAGAAGGGGAAGGATGAAGCTCTTCTAGGTATTCAATTATCGCCATGGATTCGCTTAGAATAAAGCCATTGTGATCCAGAGCGGGTACAAATCCAAAAGGATTGATGAATTGGCGATAGCTATTTGCCAGCTCTTCATTTGAGACTTCTACACGTTCCCAATCAAGGTGTTTATATTGCAAAACCCACTCGACCCGTTCTGAACTATTGGAGCCAATAGCGCTGTAGAGTTTAAGCATCGCATTTACATTCCAAATGTTGGGCGAAGCATATTATCTCCGCCCTACGAACTCTTAAAGATCGAACCCGAGCATACCACCAACGGTAAACACGTCTTTATCGCCGCGTCCACATAGGTTCATGACAATAACCTGATCCTTGTCCATTTGCGGAGCAAGTTTCATCACGTGCGCAAGAGCGTGGCTAGGCTCAAGAGCAGGAATGATACCTTCAACACGGGTTAGTAGCTGAAAGGCGTCTAAAGCTTCACTGTCTGTTGCGGGTACATAATTCACGCGGCCTGTCTCTTTGAGCCAAGAGTGTTCCGGCCCAATGCCTGGGTAATCAAGGCCAGCTGAAATAGAATGCCCCTCCAAAATTTGCCCGTCGTCATCTTGAAGAAGATAAGTGCGGTTACCGTGTAAGACACCAGACTTGCCAGCGTTTAACGAGGCACAGTGTTCATCACCATCAAGGCCCTTACCACCAGCCTCAACGCCGTAAATGCTGACAGATTCATCATCGAGGAAAGGATGGAAGAGCCCAATGGCGTTAGATCCGCCACCAACAGCGGCAACGAGAGCATCAGGAAGCTTACCTTCCGCTTCCATGAGCTGCTTTTTGGTTTCTTCACCAATAACCGCTTGAAAGTCACGCACCATTTCTGGGTATGGGTGTGGTCCTGCTGCTGTGCCAATGAGGTAGTAAGTATCCTCGACATTGGTAACCCAGTCACGCAATGCTTCGTTCATAGCATCTTTGAGCGTGCCTGCACCGGCTGTGACCGGCACAATTTCAGCACCAAGTAGCTTCATACGGAAAACGTTGGGCTTTTGCCGCTCTACATCTGTTGCGCCCATGTAAACAACACATGGAAGACCAAAACGTGCACAAACAGTAGCTGTCGCGACGCCATGCTGACCCGCACCTGTTTCGGCAATAATACGGGTTTTGCCCATGCGTTTCGCGAGCAGAATTTGCCCAAGGCAGTTGTTAATCTTGTGTGAGCCGGTGTGGTTTAGCTCATCACGCTTGAAGTAAACCTTAGCACCGCCAAGTTCTTCGGTTAAGCGCTCGGCAAAATATAACGGCGAAGGACGCCCAGTATAATGGGTATTGAGCTTTTGGATTTCCGACAAAAACTCTGGGTCATTCTTGGCATCTTTATAAGCTTTCTCAAGCTCTAAAATGAGCGGCATTAAAGTTTCGGCAACAAAACGACCGCCAAATTCTCCGAAAAAACCGCGATAGTCAGGGCCAGAACGCAGCGTATTGTGTTGTTGGTTCATGTTGTCACCTTAAGTTCAGTTATAGTGCAGAGCGGGCGTTACGCACAAATGCAGAAATCAATTCGGGATCTTTTACCCCACGGCTACTTTCAACACCAGAGGATACATCAATCTCTCTGGCGCCAGAAAGCTTGATAGCTTGCGCTACATTATCACAATCCAGCCCACCCGAGAGCATATAAGGTTTGGTAATGGGGGTATTCTGCAGCAGCCGCCAATCAAAACTCACGCCATTACCACCTGGTACATCGACACCCTTTGGCGGCTTGGCATCAAACAGGAAGCGATCAACAACTGCTGAATAGTTATTTGCCTTTTCCAGGTCTTCACGCGTTGAAATACCAAATGCCTTCATAATTGGTAATTGAAACGCTTGCTTGACCTTCAAACACTGCTCTGGGCTTTCATGACCATGTAATTGCAAAATGTCAGGTTGCACAGTGCGAACCAGCTTCTCCATCTCGTCAAGCGGCATATTCACTGTGAGCGCGACAATCTTGGTGCGCCCTTTCATATAATCAGCCAATTTGCGTGCTTGCTCATAGCTCACATTACGTGGGCTTTTAGGAAAGAACACCAAGCCGATCATATCAACATTTGCCGCTAACGCACTGTCAATAATATCGGTTGTGGTTAGGCCACATATTTTAATCTTGAGCTGCGACACGGCTTATTCCTTAGATCATGTTAAGATAGCCACAAAGGGAGTGAATACCTGCTAACTTATGTAGTTAAATCAGATTGTATCAACAATGTCACATGATGATACCTTGCCTATATACCGAGAAAACTACAGTTGATGTAAAGCGCTTCATGCCAAGACATAAAAGCAGGCACTTGTTTAAGTGCCTGCAATCATTTGCTATTTATGAGCTTTTGTTAACTATCAATCTAAATAGTTTACAAGCTATGTAATGTTATAGGCGGTTAACGCAGCCATATTGAATATATCGCTGTCTTTTGCACCCATAGGAACAATTTGAACGGGCTTATCCAGCCCCACCAGCAGTGGTCCAATAAGTGTAGACCCCCCCATTTCGCGGAGCATGTGTGTAGCAATTGCGGCCGAATGGAACGCAGGCATTACCAGCACATTGGCAGGGCCGGACAAACGACAGAAAGGATAGGCAGACATTTTGTCCATATTCAGCGCGACATCGGCTCCCATCTCACCTTCATATTCAAAATCAACACGGCGTTGATCCAGAATTTTTACAGCTTCTTGTAGGCGCTCTGTACGCTCTCCATGCGGGTGACCAAAGGTTGAGTAAGCAAGCATCGCCACGCGCGGTTCATAGCCAAGGCGACGTGCTACATGTGCCGCTTCGCTGGCAATATCTGCCAGTTCTTCCGAGTTTGGCAATTCATGCACAGCGGTATCAGCAACAAGTACAGTTCTACCACGGCTCAATACCATGGTGGCACCTATAACCCTGTGGCCGGGTTTGGTGTTAATACAATCGCGGATTACTTCAAGCGTAACCGAGTAATTACGGGTTAAGCCGGTAACCATGCCATCGGCATCACCACGTGCCACCATAATAGAGGCCCAGTAGTTACGGTCATTATTCACCAAGCGCTGACAATCGCGCTGCAAGTAACCTTTACGCTGAAGGCGCGAATACAAAAACTCGGCGTAATCGGTATTCTTGTTGGAAACCCGGGCGTTTTCAATACGAATACCCGCGCGGTTAATATCTACCCCCGCAGAGGTAGCGTTTGCGCGAATTTCATCTTCGCGGCCAATGAGAATGGCTTCTCCCAGCCCTTCAGCAACAAAAGTTGAAGCTGCGCGAATGACTGGTGTTTCTTCACCCTCAGCAAAAACAATACGCTTTGGTGCTTGGCGAACCTTGGAAACAATTCGTTGTAATGTTCCTGCAATCGGGTCACGACGTGCTTTGAGTTGTGCTTCATAGGCAGCCATATCAACAATAGGTCGTTTGGCAACGCCGCTATCCATAGCCGCTTGTGCAACAGCTAGAGGAATAGTGTAAATCAAGCGGGGATCGAACGGGACGGGAATGATGTATTCCGGCCCAAACTTCGGCCGTGAACCACGATAGGCAGAGGCAACTTCGTCCGGCACATCCTCGCGTGCCAACTCAGCCAAAGCGCGTGCACAAGCTACCTTCATATCCTCATTAATGGTTGTGGCCTGCACATCCAGCGCTCCACGGAAAATATACGGGAAGCCGAGAACGTTGTTAACTTGGTTCGGGTAATCAGAGCGCCCTGTTGCCACAATGGCGTCATCACGAATGGCGTGTGCTTCTTCCGGAGTAATCTCCGGGTCAGGGTTCGCCATGGCAAAAATAATCGGGTTAGGTGCCATGGCTTCCAGCATTTCGCCAGTAAGCGCCCCTTTAACTGAAAGCCCCAGAAAAACATCAGCATCTGTCAGAGCTTCAAGCAGCGTGCGGTTTTCGGTTTTAATTGCGTGTGCGCTTTTCCACTGGTTCATGCCTTCAGGGCGGCCTTCAAATACCACACCTTTGGTATCGCAAAGAGTTACATTGTCATGAGGCACACCGAGTGCTTTGATTAGCTCGATACAAGCAATACCTGCTGCGCCCGCGCCATTACAAACAACTTTGGTTTCTTTAATGTCGCGCTTTGTTAAATGGAGTGCATTAATCAGGCCAGCAGCGGCGATAATTGCGGTACCGTGCTGGTCGTCATGGAAAACAGGTATATCCATAAGCTCACGCAGGCGCTGCTCGATAATAAAGCAATCTGGTGCTTTAATATCTTCAAGGTTAATGCCACCGAACGAAGGCCCCATGTAGCGCACAGCCTCAATAAATGCGTCCACATCTGTTGTATCGAGCTCAAGGTCAATGGAGTCCACATCGGCAAAGCGCTTGAAAAGTACGGATTTACCTTCCATTACGGGTTTGGAAGCCAAGGCACCTAAATTGCCAAGCCCCAAAATAGCGGTACCATTAGAGATAACAGCAACCATGTTGCCACGGGACGTGTAATCGTAAGCACGGCTTGGGTCCTCAGCAATAGCTCGAACAGGCGCAGCAACACCAGGAGAGTATGCAAGGCTCAAATCCCTTTGAGTTGCCATAGGTTTTGTAGGGGAAATTTCCAGCTTACCCGGCTTGCCTTGCTGGTGGAATTGGAGTGCTTCTTGATCGGTTAAATTAAAATTGTTACCTGCACTTTTTTTGGTCTCTGGCATATGCTGCTATTCAGCCCCCTCAATTACCTAAATTTGTGGCTGACCTTATCCCCGAAAAAACATGACCTCAAGATTGAAAGACTAATTACAAACGGTGAAACGTATAGTCCATTTTGCTAAGGTCCCCCGCATGACGAAACAAAACACTGCTAAAGCCTCTGTGGATACGTCCAAAGTGACCCCCATGATGGCGCAATACATCGAGATAAAAACCGCAAATCCGGACAGCTTGCTGTTTTACCGGATGGGGGACTTTTACGAGCTGTTTTTTGAAGACGCCGAAATCGCCTCGCAAACACTGGGCATTACTCTCACCAAGCGCGGCAAGCATCAGGGCAATGATATTCCCATGTGCGGTGTGCCAGTGCATGCGGCCGATGATTATCTGCAAAAGCTAATTGGTGCAGGACACCGGGTGGCAGTGTGTGAGCAAACAGAAAATCCGGCAGAAGCAAAAAAACGCGGTGCCAAAGCAGTGGTGCGCCGTGATGTGGTGCGCCTTGTCACACCCGGCACACTCACGGAAGAACGTTTGCTGGACGCTCGCGCAAACAATTACCTTGTTGCTGTTTCGCGCTTAAAAGCTGGTAGTGCGAAAGAGAATTGCCTCTACGGTTTGGCGTGGATTGATATGTCCACGGGAACGTTTCGCCTCTGTGAAACCGATGATGTCAATTTAGGCGCTGACTTGGCCCGTATATCGCCAACCGAATTAATTGTTGCAGATAGTTTGTTACAAGAAGCGGATTTACGAGCGATATTTGAAGGCACCAAGGCGGCTCTCTCGCCTGTACCAAGAGCTTTTTTTGATAGCGCAACCGCAAACGACCGACTGGCAACTTTCTTTGGTGTTAAAACGCTAGATGGCTTTGCCGCGTTTACCAGACCAGAACTTGCCGCGGCTGCAGGCATCATCGCCTATATTGATAAAACCCAACTTGGCGAGCGACCTCCGCTTGATCGCCCTCAAAGGGAATCTGCCAAGGGGCAGATGCTCATTGATCCGGCAACACGGATGAGTCTTGAACTCACGCGCACCATGTCTGGTGAAAGACGTGGCTCGGTACTGGCAGCGATTGACAGAACTGTCACCGGAGCTGGTTCTAGGTTATTGGCTAGCCGCTTAGCCGGACCGCTAACAGATACCCGGCAGATACAAGAGCGCTACGACAGTCTGGATTTTTTCGCACAGGATACAATGCTGCGTGATGATGTGCGCGCTTTGCTCAAAGAAGCGCCGGATATGTCGCGTGCTCTTTCAAGACTAACGGTTGGGCGCGGCGGACCGCGCGATATGCAGGCGATTGCAACGGCGCTTGCCAGCGCACGCGAGATTTCGGGCCTTATTGCGTCCGCTGGGCAAAGCCCCAAAGAGATTAAAGAGGTGTTGGCAGCTTTACAAAATGCGCCGCATCAACTGGGTGAAGAGCTTGGTAAGGCAATTGCTGAAGAACCTCCGCTACTCAAGCGTGATGGTGGCTTCGTGGCGGTTGGCTATAACCAGCAGCTGGACGAGATAAAAGCACTGCGCGACCAAAGCCGGAAAGTCATTGCCAAAATGCAGGCGGACCTTTCTGAAGAACTCTCAATTCGCTCGCTAAAAATAAAACACAATAACGTACTGGGTTGGTTTATCGAAGCCCCAACAGCCCAGTGTGAGCCGATGAAGGAGAATGCAGAGCGGTTTATTCACCGGCAGACCATGGCCGGTGCAATGCGCTTTACAACGACCGAGCTGGCCGAGCTGGAATCGAAAATTGCTAGTGCTGGCGAGCGTTCACTCGCCATCGAAATGGAAATATTCGACCGCCTATTAGAGCAAATAATCCAGGCTGGGTCGGCCCTTAAGTTGGCAGCGCAGGCATTGGCTATCATAGATGTAAGTAGCTCTCTTGCTGTTTTAGCTGAGGCTGAAAACTACGTTCGACCTGTTGTTGATGAAACACTGGCGTTTCATATCGAAGGTGGTCGCCATCCGGTTGTCGAGCAAGCCCTGCGAAAAGCCGGGGAGGCCTTTGTAGCCAATAATGCCGAATTGGGACCTCTCAAAGAAGCTGGTCTTGGGCAAATATGGCTGATCACAGGCCCGAACATGGCGGGTAAATCGACCTACCTTCGCCAAAATGCCCTTATCGCTGTCTTGGCTCAAGTGGGCTGTTTTGTTCCCGCTGAAAAAGCGCATATTGGCATAGTCGATCGCCTGTTCTCTCGTGTGGGCGCTGCCGATGATCTGGCCCGAGGCCGCTCAACTTTTATGGTTGAAATGGTAGAAACCGCAGCGATTTTGAATCAGGCAACGGAGCGTTCGCTGGTCATTCTTGATGAAATTGGCCGAGGCACAGCAACATATGACGGCCTTTCAATCGCTTGGTCTGCAATAGAGCACTTGCATGATAAGAACCGCTCCAGGGCGCTGTTTGCCACGCACTATCATGAAATGACTGTTCTCTCGGAAAAACTGGAGCGGCTGGACAATGCAACGGTGAGTGTCCGCGAATGGAAAGGCGAAGTTGTCTTCCTGCACGAAATAGTTAAAGGCGCGGCCGATCGTTCCTATGGTATTCAGGTTGCCAAACTGGCTGGCTTGCCAGCTTCTGTTGTTAAACGGGCCAATGTGCTTCTCAAAATGTTGGAGAAGCAGAATAAAGACGACAAGAAAACCAGTGTTGCCGAAGAACTGCCACTTTTTGCAGCTTTTGCAACTGATAGTGCTGCTGATGATTTGGCTACCATTGAAGAGGATGGTACGCCAGAACAATACAGTGCTCTGCTTGAGCAGATAGATAGCTTGGACCCAGATGACATGACACCGAAGCAGGCACTGGAAGCGCTATATCAGCTAAAACTAGCTAGAAAACAAAGCAACATCGATTAACGAGAGCTATTGAAATGGGTAGACCTTGTGAATGTAAGCTGGCTAACAGGTGTTTCATGTGAAACAAGGTTAATTTTCAATAAACTATAAGAGTAATGCAAAATCTAGGTGTGGATACCTCAAGGCGGTACTGCTATGAAACATCTACACTAACGGCTTGTGAGATAAAATGAGTGAACCGACACTGAAAATCATCCAACTGGATCATGCGCAAGGTTTAGACTTGCCGGCTTACGAGTCCAGCCAAGCTGCAGGAATGGATTTAAGAGCGGCATTACGCACGCCCATTACCATAGCGCCCAATGGGCGGGCACTGGTTGCAACTGGTTTAAAGCTTGCCATACCCGAAGGGTTTGAAGGGCAAGTAAGGCCACGTTCTGGGTTGGCAATAAAACACGGAATAACTGTGTTAAACTCTCCAGGAACGATTGATAGTGATTATCGCGGTGAAGTGAGCGTAATACTGGTTAATTTCGGTAGTGAACCATTTGTAATCGAGCATGGTATGCGTATTGCCCAGCTGGTTATAGCGCCAGTGCAACAAGTAAAACTATCCTTGGTTTCATCGCTATCAGACACGCAAAGAGGCGAAGGTGGCTTTGGCTCCTCTGGTTTAAAGTGAAATCAATAAGAAAGAATAATATGCAGCAACCTAAACTGGTCATCTTTGATTGCGATGGGGTATTGGTCGACACCGAAACCATAGCGAATGAAATCTTCTCGCAACAACTTGCCGAGCTTGGTATCGAAATGTCACCCGAACAGTGCCATAGGAAATTCACCGGCAAGACAATGGAGCGCTGCTTTGAAGAAGTGCAGCAGCTGACAGATCAAGAGCTACCGGATGATTGGGCCGATAAAGTTCGTGCCAGTGATATTGAAGCTTTTAAAGCTGGTGTTGATGCCATTCCTGGCGTTGAAGCTGTGATCCAGCAGTTACAAAGCGCAAATCTTCCATTTTGTGTAGGCTCTTCAGGGCGCTATGAGAAAATGAATGTTACGCTGGGAGCCTCAAAGCTTATCAAGTATTTTGAAAAACGGCTTTTTTCCGCACAAGACTGTAAAAACGGCAAGCCAGCACCAGATATCTTCCTATACGCTGCATTTTCTATGGGGAATAAGCCCGAGGATTGTGTTGTTATCGAAGACAGCTATCCAGGAGTTGAGGCCGGTGTTGCTGCAGGTATGAAGGTATTTGCCTATTGTGCAGACCCCATGACCGATCAAAACCGGATGCGTGATTTAGGGGGGATACCTTTTACAGATATGGCTGAGCTTCCGTTATTATTAGGCTTAAAGGCTGATGAAGGCGTGCAGAGCGACAGTTCAGAATAATATTTTAATATCGATACAGTATATTCGAAAATATGAAAACTAATGCCATGGCTTTCTTTGCTTATGGCATTTTTTCTATATAAAACACCTATTATAGAAAAATTTTCTATAACATTACCTATCCTTAGGTTAGCTAGTCTCGTTTCTTCAATTGGTGTCTCTTAATATCCCTACAACCAAAGATATTCAGTCTATAGATTCCAAGGAAGAGCGTGATGAGTTCATTCGAAAATGGTCGGGGCAAAATTTACAATAGCATTACAGAAACGATTGGTAACACACCGCTTGTACGGCTTGATAAGATCGCCAAGCAGCATGGTGTGAAGGCAAACATTCTTGCAAAACTAGAATTTTTTAACCCGATTTCCAGTGTGAAAGACCGTATCGGCGTTGCTATGGTGGAAGCTCTGGAAGCAGAAGGTAAAATCTCGCCCAATAAAACCACTTTGATTGAGCCAACCTCTGGTAATACCGGTATTGCCTTGGCTTTTGTTGCTGCTGCCAAGGGGTATCGCCTGATTTTGGTCATGCCTGAAACAATGTCTATAGAGCGGCGTAAAATGCTTAAGTTGCTCGGTGCAGAGCTGGTCCTGACAGAAGGTCCGAAAGGTATGAAGGGAGCGGTTCAAAAAGCTGAGGAACTCAATAAAGAAATTGAGAACTCAATCATACCGCAACAGTTCGAAAACCCTGCGAACCCTGAAATTCACCGCAATACAACAGCTGAAGAAATCTGGAACGATACACAAGGCCAAGTAGACGCTTTCGTCTCTGGTATTGGTACAGGTGGCACGATTACCGGTGTGTCGCAGGTACTCAAACAACGCAATCCAGAGGTAAAGGTGATTGCAGTTGAGCCGGAAGCCTCACCAATTCTCTCTGGTGGCGCACCCGGTCCCCATAAAATTCAAGGTATCGGTGCGGGCTTTGTGCCGGGCGTGTTGGACACGACAGTTTATGACGAAATCATTCAAATCGCTAATGACGATGCTTTTGCGACATCGCGTGAACTCGCCAAAACCGAAGGTGTACCTGTGGGGATTTCATCTGGCGCAGCCTTAAAAGCCGCAATTGAGCTTGGTCAACGTGATGAAATGGCTGGTAAAAACATTGTGGTTATTATTCCAAGCTTTGCAGAGCGTTATCTCTCAACCGCATTGTTTGATGGCCTGGAAGGCTAGGATCCAATAAACCTTGATCAAGACAAGGGTAGGCAATTCTTTTGCCTACCTTGGCGGCGTGCCGTTTTTATCCAGCACCTCTCCCGCTAAATAAAGCGAACCACCAATAAGCACACGTGGAGCTTCTGCCCCGTCTAGCGAGAAACCGCGAATTTCCTGCAAAGCACTTTCCAACGAAGAAACGGCGATGGCCTCAAGCCCTGTTTCCTGCGCATATTCACAGAGCTTTTCAGGTGAAATACCCACACTACTTGTTGTGATGGGAACACAAATAACCTTTTGCACAAGGCCATTAAACGCCGTGAAATAGCCCTGCGGGTCCTTTGTGTTGAGCATACCGCAAATCATGTAGGTTGGCCGCGATGCCTTTTCCTGTAAATCCGCAAGGAATAACGAAATAGCACGCCCCGCATCCGGGTTATGGCCACCATCAAGCCAAAGTTCACTGCGTAGCGGTAACTCGTCTACAATTGCCCCGTCAAAAATAGGCTGCAAACGTGCAGGCCACTTTGTTTCTTTCAATGCCTTGCTGATGATATCCGCATCATCTGGTTCGCGTAGCAAGCCGATTTCGCGCAGTGTTGCTAAGGCAAGGCTGGCATTTTGTAGCTGATGCAATCCGGCCAAACGCGGTGGGTTGAGGTCCATTAGGCCGTAATCATCTTGAAAAACAAGTGACCCGGCTTCTAGGTGGCCAGAAAAGTGTTGTTGGGCAATTTTCAAGCTGGCAGCTTGGCGTGCCGCTTGCCGCTCGATAACGGCCTCGACTTCTTCAACCTGCTCGGCACATATCACAGGTACACCATGCTTAATGATGCCTGCCTTTTCTTTGGCAATGCCAGAAAGGGCACTACCTAGAAAATTCTCATGATCACGCGATATCGGTGTAATCACACAGGCCGCAGGCTTTGCGACCACATTTGTGGCGTCATAAAGCCCGCCAAGGCCAACCTCTAAGATTAAATAGTCCGCAGGTTCTTGCGCAAAAATATGCAATGCCGTGGCTGTTGTGGCTTCGAAAAAAGTGATTTCCTCACCATTGTTA
The DNA here is from genome assembly GCF_001562055.1 of Polycladidibacter stylochi. GTDB lineage: Bacteria > Pseudomonadota > Alphaproteobacteria > Rhizobiales > Stappiaceae > Pseudovibrio > Pseudovibrio stylochi. The sequence continues at coordinate 259,677 of NZ_LLWE01000024.1, forward strand.
GCTTTTGCAACTTCATCAAGCGCTTTTAACAGACGTGTATCAGACACAAACGCACCGCTTACACCTAAACGAATACGTTCGTTGAAATTCACAAGGTGGGGAGATGTGTAAACATGTACCCGCTTATCTATAGCGCTCAATAATGCACGAATATACGCACCTGTTGAACCCTTGCCATTTGTACCGGCAATGTGAATGACAGGGGGTAGTTTGTCTTGGGGACGCCCCAAAGCTTCGAGCAAGCGATTCATTCTGTCCAAAGAAAGGTCGATTTCATTGGGGTGAAGAGCCATGAAACCGGCAAGTGATTCTTTCAAAGTGGACATATCGTGCTCTTGTTTCGCCATTATTCAAAAGGACAATAAAAAAGCCCGGCAAATTGCCGGACTTTGTTCATCAAGCGCAAAATAGATTTAAGCGCCAAAGCTTTCTTGACCAGCTTCACTTTGCGGTGCAGACAGCGCCAAAGTTTCTTTAGGAAGTTCTGGCAAAAGCGTTTCCCGCTTCATCAACAAGTTACAAAGCTGGGAAATGGTTTCTTTCATGTCGTGGCGATGCACAACCATATCCACCATACCATGGTCGCGTAGATATTCTGAACGCTGGAAGCCTTCAGGCAATTTTTCGCGAATGGTTTGTTCAATCACGCGCTGGCCAGCAAAGCCGATAAGTGCGCCCGGTTCGGCAATATGAACATCACCCAGCATAGCATAGGATGCAGTAACACCGCCGGTTGTCGGGTTCGTAAGCACCACAATGTAAGGCAAGCCGGCATCGCGTAGCATTTGCACAGCAACAGTAGTGCGTGGCAACTGCATGAGAGACAAAATACCCTCTTGCATCCGCGCGCCGCCGGAAGCTGCAAACATAACGAATGGTGTCTTGTTGGCTACAGCTGTTTCCATGCCGCAAATGATAGCTTCACCTGCAGCCATGCCAAGCGATCCACCCATAAAGGCAAAATCCTGAACAGCAGCAGTTAAGTCGTAGCCATTGACTTTACCTTTTGCCACCAGAACGGAATCTTCCAGCTCTGTTTTGGCTTTGGCATCCTTCAAACGATCTACATAGCGCCGTTGATCGCGAAATTTTAGCGGATCAACGGCGACTTCCGGGGTTTCAACTTTTTCAAAGTTGCCACCATCAAAGAAATACTCAAGCCGTTTTTTCCCCGCTATGCGCATATGGAAATTAGAATTAGGAACAACCCACTGGTTGGCTTCCAAATCACGGTGGAAGACCATTTCGCCAGATTCTGGGCATTTGATCCAAAGGTTTTCCGGCACGTCGCGCTTTTCAAGAAAGCTGCGGATTTTCGGCCGAACAAGGTTATTAATCCAGTTCACAGGCAGCCCGCCAGTTGTTGCTATTGTTATCAAATCATCGTGCCTGACCCTAACGCCAAGCAACTAAAAAATCAAAAGGCTATTTTGTGGCTCTATTTACGCCGCTGCGTAGTTCTTTAACCACATCCGTTACAGCTTGCAAGGTTGTGTCTGTTGCTTGCCCATTTTCATCAAGGCTTTTACGAACAGCTTCAACCAATACCGAACCAACAACAACGCCATCAGCATGCGCCCCAATGTCCTCTGCCTGCTTGGCGGTTTTAACCCCAAAGCCCACAGCAACCGGTAGCGACGTATGTGATTTAATTCTATTCACTGCCGTTGTTATTTCGCTGGTTTGCGCACCTTTTGCACCCGTAACACCGTTGACAGAAACGTAGTAAACGAAACCTGACGTATTTTCCAGTACTACGGGTAAACGTTTATCATCAGTTGTGGGTGTTGTTAGGCGAATGAAGTTCACCCCGGCTTTTAGCGCCGGTATACATAATTCATCATCAGCTTCCGCAGGCAAATCAACAACAATCAGCCCATCAACGCCAGAAGCTTTCGCTTCTTCAACAAATTTTGCGGGTTCACGAACAAAGATAGGGTTGTAATAACCCATTAAAACAATTGGGGTATCCTGATCTTGCTCTCTAAATTTACGCACCATGGCAAAGGTTTTTTCCATGGTATGCCCTTGCGCCAATGCCCGCTGGGTGGAAAGCTGAATAGGAACGCCCTCGGCCATTGGGTCTGAAAATGGCATGCCAAGTTCGATAATATCGCTACCAGCGGCAGGCAAAGCGTTAAGAATGGCCTGTGATGTTTCCAAGTCTGGATCACCAGCACTGATAAATGTAACGAGTGCGGCGCGTCCTTCTGCTTTAAGCTTTGCAAAGCGGCGATCAATTCGAGTTTCTGTCATATTTCCAGCCATGGCGAGTAGAATACTTAAACCTCATAGTGAGGTATATTGATGTAGAAGCCTAATACCTGTTCTGTCAATCAAACCACCTAATTTAAAGGAATAATTTATATCCGCAAATCCGAAGTTTTCTTCAAGAATTCATAGGCTGTAATTTCAAAACTATTACCTTTCTTCGCATAGTAAAATCAATTTAGACCAGTAAACCTTCAGATAACCATACAAACTATTAAGGCCAGAAATTATGCGGCTTCAGTAAAATACTAACCTGTCCGGTGTTTAGTTATCCCAAAAAACGGAGGTACAGGTGTACGACGCATTAAGCTGGCTTGCTCTTGGGATTGTTTTTTTTGTGTTTTTCGTTTTTGTCTATGGAATTGTGTTTATTCATGACATTCCAGCGAAAATCGCAGAAAAAAGACATCACCCACATGCTGATGCTATTCATGCGGCAGGGTGGGTATCGTTATTTACCTTGCATGCTTTGTGGCCGTTTTTATGGATTTGGGCCATGGCCTATCAGCCCAACCGCGGATTTGGTTTTGCTGCAGCAAAAGAAGGTGAAGAAAAATCACTAGATGAAAAACTCAGTGAGCTTGAAAGCCAAATGAGCAACCTTCAGCAAAAAATAAAAGAAAACAAGAAAGAGGGAGATCAGTTCTAATGGAAACCCTCATGCTGTTAACCTATGCAGCTCTTTGTGTGGTTGCATTTAAGGTGCTTAAAATACCAGTCACCGGATACACGGTTACAACAGCCTCGATTGGTGGCTTTTTATTGGTGGGGGCAATTATTGTTGCCATGAATTACAGCCACCCAACAGCAACAGTGGCACGTACTTTTTATCGAACCACACCAATTATTTCCACACATAGGGCACTGGTGGTCGATGTTTGGGTGAAGCCCAACACACTTCTTCATAAGGGAGAAAAGCTGTTTGCAGTTGACAGTTTTCCCTTTGAAACTCAGCTAAGAACGCTAAAAGCCCGCCGGGCACAAGTGGTTGCTGACTATGAGGGAAAGAAACAAGCACTTATAGAGGCAGAGGCACAAGTTAAAACGGCAAAGGCCTCTTTGGAGTTAGCGCGAATACGCTTTGATGACGCTCGAGACTTAGCGACAAAAGATGTTGGTACAGTTGCCGCAGTCCAATTTAGAGAGCAAGAATTAGAAAGCGCACTCGCGGCACTGCAAAGTGCATATGCAGCCAGAGAAACTGCCAGAATAACTGTGAATACAAAAGTTGCAGATGGTACAGTTGCTGAAATAGAAGAAATTGATGCGCTAATTGCAAAAGAAGAATGGAACATCAAGCATGCAACGATATTTGCTCCGGAAGATGGTTATGCGACTAATTTTGCAATAAAACCGGGGTTTATGGCGCGTCGTTTATTCCCCTCAATGGTGTTTATTAGCAAGCAACGCCGGGATGTTGTTGCAAGTTTTTTGCAAATTCATATGCAGCAGCTAAAACCGGGTGATGAAGTGGAAGTTGCTTTTATTGGTATTCCGGGAAGAATCTTCAAAGCGAAAATCTATCAGTTGGTCGACTACATCGCCGCAGGCCAACTCGAGCCTACTGGAACACTAATTGCGCCCGAAACACGTGCAGCTCCAGGGAGAATAAATGCGATAATAAGAATTGAAGATGATATGTCACAATTCGATTTGCCAGGCGGTGCATATGCGCATGTTGCTGTTTACACAGAAACACTTGTACCGCTGCAAATTATTCGCCGTATATTACTGCGTATGCAGGCGTGGTTGAACTACCTCTCATTCGACCACTAACGATAATGCAGCCGTTTTTTCTAGGCCCAATGAAAGCAAAGGGCCTAGAAAAATGGTGTGTTTACGAACCATAGCGGCTTTCTAAAAAGCCCATGATACGGCGTACATCGTGCAGTACCGGTTCGGCAATGGCACTGGCCCGCTCTGCGCCGTCCTTCAGCACCGCATCGATAGCTGAAGCATCGTTCATCAAACGGGTCATCTCGCCGTTCATAGGGGCGAGCTTCTCGACTGCCAGCTCAGAAAGCGCAGGCTTGAATGCCGAGAACTGCTGTCCGCCAAACTCGCTCAGCACATCCGCTTTGCTTTTGCCGGAAAGCGCAGCGTAAATGCCCACAAGATTATCGGCCTCGGCGCGACCTTCCAGCCCGTCAACTTCGCTTGGCAGCGCGTCAGGATCAGTCTTGGCTTTCTTGATTTTCTTGGCAATTGTGTCGGCATCGTCTGTTAGGTTGATGCGGGACAAGTCCGAAGGATCAGACTTGGACATCTTCTTATTGCCATCACGCAGGCTCATAATGCGGGTTGCTGGCCCTGCAATCATTGGCTCGGTCAAAGGAAAGTAAATTTCCTCCGGTGCCTCATGGCTTGGTTCAGGGTTCGGTACACCAAGGCCCAACTCCTTGATTTGATCGGCAAAGTCGTTGTTAAACTTCTGCGCAATGTCGCGGGTCAGCTCCAGATGTTGTTTTTGATCATCGCCAACCGGCACGTGCGTCGCCCGGTAAGCCAGAATGTCCGCTGCCATCAGGTTGGGATAGGCGAACAGACCAACAGAAGCATTTTCTGCGTGTTTTCCGGCTTTGTCCTTAAACTGCGTCATGCGTTTCAGCCAGCCCATACGCGCGACACAGTTGAAAATCCAAGCCAGTTCAGCGTGCTCACGTACTTGGCTCTGATTAAAGATAATTGCCTTTTTGGGGTCAATGCCGGCTGCCAGATAAGCTGCGGTAACTTCGCGCGTGGCGCGGGTCAGCTCTGCTGGGTCTTGCCATACAGTAATTGCATGTAAATCAACGACACAATAAATGGAAGGCATCTGGTCTTGCAAAGGCACAAAGCGTGAGATGGCACCAAGGTAGTTGCCAAGGTGTAAGTTACCGGTGGGTTGAACACCGGAAAAAACGCGACTTTGAATGGTCGTCATTGAATAATCCCTAGGTTACGGCCTGTTGGAAGGGCCTCAAGTGGGCTGGAAATTGCGTGGTTGTTATGGCGAGTTTGGCCGCTTTTCGCAAGTGCAGGCAGGTTCCACAGCTGGAAAAAATGGGAGTGCGCGTCATCGGCGCACTATGCGCTTCGTGTGCCCCAACAGATCAACAGCGCCGCTCAGCTGTACAAACAATGCAAATGAGGCAACGCCAACCAGCACCAGCGCCATAAGCGCCGCAAAGCGGACAGCAAAAACACCTTGCCACAGATAAGTCGCTAGGGCCCCCTCAAGCAAATACACAACCCCGCCCATCAATACGCTGGCCAGCAGTAACAGTGGCACCCGCCGCATCAGAGCCGCATCAAGCTGAAAGTGTCCTCGCCGCCACAAACTCACACCCAGCAGCGCAGCGTTTACCCAGCCCGCAGCTGCGGTAGCAACTGCAATACCTACATGGGAAAGCAATGGAAACAGTGCTAGCGAAAGCCCCACATTGACCACCATGGAAGCTGCTGCAAAGTGCATTGGCGTCTTGGTATCTTCACGCGCAAAATAACCTGGAGATAGCATCTTAATCAGCACAAATGCAGGCAAACCAAACGCAAAGGCGCGCAGAGCCGCTGCCGTTTGCGCCACAGCCTCAGCGCTGAAGGCCCCGCGCTGGAAAAGAACAGCCACGATTGCATCAGGGATAATCAGTAGGGCAAGCGTAGCTGGAAGCGTGAGCGCAAGCGCAAACTCCATAGATCGGTTTTGCGCGTGCAATGCTGCTTTGTGTTCGCCCGCGCGTAGTTGCTGGGTTAAGCTTGGCAGCAGCACCACCCCTATGGCAATGCCCACAACACCAAGTGGTAATTGATAGACCCTGTCGGCATAGTACAGATAAGAGTTGGCGCTCTCCTGCAACGAGGCGATAATCGTGCCCACAGTGACGTTTATCTGCGTGATCCCGCCCGCCAGAATTCCGGGCACACCAAGCACAAGTAGGCGCTTAACCCCTTTGGTAAAGCGTGGTCGCAACACCGGAACGGAAAAGCCAACCCGCCGCAAATCCACCAGCACCAAAAGCAGCTGCACCACGCCGGCAACAGCAACGCCCCAAGCGAGCAATATGCCGGTGCTGCGGTCTGAAAGATCGCCCAAAGCCCAAACAATCACAAAAACACAGATCATAACGACATTCAGCATCACCGGCGCCAGGGCAGCCATGAAAAAACGCCCAAGACTGTTCAAAATACCACTGACAAAGGCCAGGAGGGACATAAAGATCAGATAGGGAAAGGTGATGCGCGCCATAAGCGTGGTGAGTGCGAACTTGTCCGCTTCACTGCTATAGCCTGGCGCAAGAACCAACACCAACAGAGGCATAGCAATTTGTGCCAATGCCGTAATTAACAGCAAAACGCTTAGTAGCCCTGCCCCGACTTCACCGGCAAATTGCCGTGCGCCGCGCTGGCCTTCTTCTTCCAACTTACGGGCAAACAGCGGCACAAAGGCAGAGTTAAATGCCCCTTCCGCGAACAAGCGCCGAAACAGGTTGGGTAAGCGAAAGGCAACCACGAAAGCATCTGCTACCGGCCCAGTACCAACGGTTGCCGCCAGCATCACATCACGAATGAAGCCGAGCAGACGGCTTAACAGGGTTGCACTACCAACTTTGGCAAAGTTCTTTATCAGCTTGGACAATACATTTAACTCGCAATTTTGTGACGCGGCTTTTTAGTCCGATTGGCAGTTTTTTCAACCGGAACAGCATCGAATGCTGCCTTTAATCTCTTGCGAATATCATCTTGACGGCCAACATTGCTAATTTTTTGTCCCGTTAAGTCGGTTACATAAAAAACATCCACAACCCGCTCACCAAATGTCCCCACATGTGCAGAAGCAATGTTCAGGTTGAGCGATGACATCACAGTTGTTAAATCAAACAAGAGACCGGCACGATCAAGGCCTGTAATTTCTAAAACGGTATATTTTGCTGACCAAGAGTTGCTAAGTAATACGCTGGTTTCAAGTTTAAAGGTCCTCTTGTTTTTCGCAGCTTTCTTGTGGTTTCGCTTCGGTTCTGGAACAGGGGCTGTGCCACGTAAAGCATCACATATGTATTGACCAATCCGCTCACCCCGCCTCTTTTCGTCAGCATCTTCAGGTAGTTCGCGCCGAATACAGATTGTGTCCAAGGCTAACCCATCGGTCGTTGTGTCAATTTGTGCATCTACAATATTGGCACCTGCGGAAAAACAGGCCTGGGTGATAATAGACAAGAGACGCGGGTGGTCTGGCGCAAGAATAGTTATCTCGGTAACACCTTCAAAAGCATGTGGCTCCACAAGAGTTGCAAGGTGCTCGTTGCTTTGGTCAGTTGTTAAAATCAAATTGGCATGTTTGATTTTACGCTCCAAATCAACCCGTAACCAGTATGCCGGATAATGACGCTGTAAGTATTTTTTTCTTACGTCGTTCGGCCAATTTTTTAGTGCGTCATGGAGTTCTTGTTTGGCATGCTCAACGCGTTGACGGTGACTAAGGTTGCTATGACCGCCACTCAAAATGGTTTCGCTTTCGTAATAAAGGGTCCGCAGCAATTGGCCTTTCCAACCGTTAAACACACCGGGCCCCACAGCGCGGATGTCAGCTACAGTTAAAATTAGTAGCAGTTTCAAACGTTCAAGGCTCTGTACCTTCTGGCAAAAGTCCTTGATAGTTTGTGGGTCAGAAAGGTCACGAGACTGCGCAACTGTACTCATTTCAAGGTGGTGGGCGATTAACCAGACAACACTATCTGTTTCCGCAGCAGAAAGACCAAGCCGTGGGCATAGGCTGCGCGCCACTTTTGCACCAGCAACTGAATGATCCTCCGGCCGCCCTTTAGCTATGTCGTGCAGTAAAGTTGCAACATATAAAACGCGCCTGTTGGGAATTTCTTTGATGAGTTCGGTGGAAAGCGGGTGTTCATCACCACCCATACCGCGCTCAATTTCAGAAAGCACGCCAATAGAGCGTATGAGATGCTCATCAACCGTATAATGGTGATACATGTTGAACTGCATCATTGCCACGATACGGCCAAATTCGGGAATGAACTTGCCAAGCACACCCGCTTCATTCATGGCGCGCAAAACAGGTTCGGGATCATTACGAGAGCATAGTATTTTCAAAAAAATACGATTGGCTTGCTCATTTTTACGAAATTGAGGTGTAATGAGACGCCGAGACCAGCGAACAAGTTTGAGCAAATCGGGGTGAATATCTGCATTACATTTATCTATCAGATAAAAAACGCGTATTAGGTTAACTGGGTCCTTTTTGAAAATATCTTCATTTACAGCGACTATGCGGCCATTCGTAATTTGGAAATCGTTGCTGCCTTTAATCTTTTGTCTGCGCCCCCACTTTCCAGGAACGATAGATTCTAAAAAGCGTGAAATACCTGGCGCTGCTTTGGCATGCTTTTCTTCTAGCGAAGCGGCAAATATTCGTGTTAAATCGCCCACATCTTTTGCTACAAGAAAATAATGCTTCATGAAACGTTCAACGCTTCGCATCCCCGGGTGATCTGTATACCCAAGTCGGGTTGCTATTTCTTGTTGTACATCAAATGATAACCGTTCCTCAGGCCGTTTGCGGATAAAATGCAAATGGCAACGTACTGCCCATAAAAAGTCTTGGGCCTTGCGGAATCGATTCAATTGACGGCGCGAAAAAACACCTAGCTTGACCAGATCATTACCATTGCGGACACGGTAATAGTACTTACCTATCCAAAAAAGGGTATTGAGATCACGTAGCCCGCCTTTGCTTTCCTTTACATTGGGCTCGACCAGATAGCGTGACGCCCCTTGTCTTTCATGGCGTGCATCACGTTCTTCTAACTTAGCTGCAATAAACTCGGGGCCGGTTGCGGCCACAAGTTCTTTATCAAAGCGCTTTAGGAGGTTTTGATAGAGCTCTTGTTCACCACAAATATACCGCGCTTCTAAAATGGCTGTTCGGATGGTCATGTCGTCACGGGCATGGCGCAAGCATTCTTCAATATTGCGTGTTGCGTGCCCAACTTTTAGGCCCATATCCCAAAGAAGGTACAAAATATACTCAATGACCTGATCGCTCCAGGGAGTTTGTTTATAGGGCCATACGAATAAAAGATCCAAATCAGACTCAGGAGCCAAAGTACCACGACCATAGCCGCCAACAGCAATAACAGCTAGATGCTCAGCGGTACTTGGGTTTTTTATGGGGTATACCTTTGTTACTGCAAACTCATAGATGGCTGTAATGATTAAGTCTTGTAATAAGGAGAGGCGCTCAGCACAATGACGCCCTGCGCCATCTTCAAGTAATTGCTCTTCAATATGTTTTCTGGATTTTTGATAAAAATCCTTTAAGTGGGATAATAGGGCATTACGTAATTTAAGAGATTGTGCATTCTTATGATGGGCTAATAATTGATCAAACTCGCCCATTAATTGATCTGTGTCGATACATTGTTTTGCAATTAACGCTTCTGGCTTCATTTTCCCTGTCCATTTAAAAGGGCAATTTGACCAAGATTACCGAATGCTTAGAAAATAACCAAACTGAAAACTTAGGCATTTATGTGTTTGAATGCCTAAATATTGTCCTTGGCAGCAACCACACGTAATTGATGCAACAAATGCTCAAGCGAGCTGTCAGATAGTCCATTAATCTTTAGGGCGAGTTGATTAGTAAGCTCTGTTGCTTTGGGGTGTAGCCCGGCAGTATCAATTGTGATTTTTGGATTAGATATTTCGGCAAGGCGTTGCAGTTCTTCAGCTTCATCCCAAATCACATTAAAATAAGTTATAATCCGTTGCACCATATACCAAGTTGGCAAGCCACGTTTGCCATGCTCAAGGGCGGAAAGATACGCACTAGATACAGATAGCGCATCCGCCATCTCTTTCATTGTAATGTTACGCTTCTTTCTTAGTTCCCTAAGTTTGGTTCCAAAAGGGGTCATGGGTAATCTCTGGATGTTCCTTTGCGGCGTCGAATTCGTACATATAGCGCACCTTCGCCACCATCTTTAATATGGGCAATCTCATAACCAATAACATAATGACGCATATCAGGAAGTGACAACCATTGAGGAACCATACGCCGTAAAACACCGCGCCCTTCGCCGATATGGTGCAACCCGCCAGTGTAGCCCTTACCGGTAATAACCAGAACGATTGAGTGTCCCATAACTTGGCTTTGATGTAAAAAACCGCGCAGTCGCTCATAGGCTTGGTGCTGTGTCATGCCATGTAAATCAATCCGCCCGTCAAAAGAGCGCCCTTTGCTGCGAATAAGCTTTTTACGTTCCCGCCGAGAAAGAGGTGAAAGAGGAGGTGCACTGGGTTTATCGGGCTTTGCAGGTACATAAGGGGGTAAACCACTGCCATTTTTTGGGGTGGCTTTTGTCGTTTCACTTTTATTGACTAAAGAAGCTTTGGGGTCATGGCTAGCTTTGGGGATTGATTGAGTTAAAAAGTCAACTTCATTACCAAAGGCAAAAGGGACACGGTCTCGCTTTGTCGGCGTGAGTGTTGATGTAACTTTATGCCATAACTCCCGGTCACCTTTGCTGAGTGTCTTCCATGGTCTATTTTTTTTATTAGTATTCATTAACTTCGGCCATGGGTTTTAATGGTTAGATTACTCGGCTTTGGACGTAATTCGTAGAAGCTTGCTTTATGTTTGACGCTTCCGGCTAAATTTCCTGCCTTTGCTCCACTGCCAAAATAAATATCACCTCTTGCGCGTCCCTTAATGGCGGATCCTGTATCATGGGCAAGGAAAATTCGCCCGGTTTCAACGCTTTTAATTGTTTTGTCATCCCGAAGAAAAGGAAGCTTTCCAGAAACGAACACCAAAGAGCCATACGCGTGGTATTTAGGGTCAACAGCCAAACTACGAAGACTTTGTAAAGGAATGCCGGCAGCACCTGTTGGTTCACTACTTGTACTGGTGTTGTAATCAAGACTGAAAAATATATAGGACTGGTTTTGTCTAAGTAAATTATCGCGCTTTTCAGGGTTATTGATCAACCAGTTACGAATGGCTTGCATCGACATATCTGCAGAATTGATTTCGCCAGATGCAATTAAATGCTTGCCAATTGGAGTATACGGATGCCCGGATTTACCAGCATATTTGAGCTGTGCAACTCTACCATTTTTTAAACGTAGGCGTGCTGACCCCTGAATGGCGATAAAAAAAGCATCAATTGGGTTCTTCAAAAAAACCAGTTCAAGTTCTTTCCCTTTTAAGGCGCCATCCATGACTTCGCCGCGGCTGGGCAGCTGTTGCATATTACGGGGTAGGGAATAAAGAGGAACAGTATATTCGCTATCAGCGTGGAGAGAGGCTTCAATTACTGGCTGGAAATATCCTGTTACAAAACCGGCTTGTGTATTCTTATAAAAGTCGAAACTTGCTTCAAAAAACTTTTTCGCTTCATTTGCTGATAAGGAGCCACGCTTAATAATCGTATGGCATAACTGCTTAATGCCTTCATTTTTCTTTAGTGAACTATGCCTCTGCTTGCACTGTTGTCTAAGTGCTTTGTATGCTGCTGCATGGTTCTCATAGGCCCAGCCCGGTATCGCTTCAGGGAGCACTTTCAATAATAAACTCATACTTTGCTTTCCGTTGGCTATTGCAAAGCTGCTTCCCAAACAAAGTGCAAATAAAAAAGCGGTACCCACTTGCAAAAGCAAACTGAACCGCTTTTTGTTATCATTTAGCAAAAAACTACACAGCCTCGGTTGCCACCAAGAGCCAATTAGGATTGCTGCTGCCAATTTCACGCGCAAAGGTCCAGCGGTCGATTACTTCCGTCACTTGCGCTGGATCACCCTCGACAACCTCGCCTTGCTGGTTGCGTGTAGCAGTAATGAGCTGGCTTTTTAAGCGTAGGCTAATTTTGGCAAGGCCGTCCTTTTGCTCAACATTCGCGATCTCAATTTTATCAATACCAATAAAAACAGTTTCAACGCGCTCTTTCCGTTGTTCGCGTTCATCAATCGCTTTGACAAAACCATCAAAAACGTCCTGCGAGAGTAAGTTTTGTAGCGCTTTTTTATTACCCTCGGCAAAAGCCATAACGATCATTTCATAGGCGGCCTTAGCACCATCTAGAAATTCGCCAATATGGAATTGTGGTTCGACTTCAAGCAGCTCATGAAGTTGGTTGGAAATAGTGCTATCGCGTTGAGCAACTTTATCAATAGCTGTTTTGCAACGCTCTTTTATATCGTCAATGTTTACAGGTGCCTGTGCTTCCTCGGTACCAGGAAGTTGAATTACATTATCACCGGTAGTTTTGGCTTGTTCTTGCTTTTGCGCCTCGTTTTTCTCTTGCTGTTGCATTGAGAAGCGGTCGTATGGTGTTTGCTCATTACCCGTACGTTGCCCCAAAACAGACCGCAACTTAAGAAAAACTAATACTGCGATAATAAGCAGGGCGATATTATAGATGTCAAAAATGTCGTTCATGCCGCGATACCGAACGCTCCTGTTATCGTTGCGCTAATAAGCCTCACATAATCACTGTGAGAAGTTACCCTCATAGCTTGCTCTACATTATATATGTAGTTGCTGTCACTAATTTAAGGTTTCTTTATAGCAGTTCCACCAGTCTTTCTTGTTATACTGATTGTCCTGTGGCCAAAATCACATTGTATTAGCCAATTTGACTTATATCACATTGCAATTCTGTTTGGCGGACAAATATAATGTAACATTGTAAATAACTGGTACCAATTACCCAAAAAACAAGGCGCTCCCATGTCCGCACCATTTGTAATGCTCGCAGCATTCATTCTTATTCCTACAGTGGAAATCTATACGTTCGTACAGGTTGGTAGCGAAATTGGTGCATTAACAACGATTTTAATAACGGTGCTCACGGCTATTGCTGGCACTATACTGCTACGTACACAGGGCCTGTCTCTCTTGATGCGAATAAATGGTGAGATGAATGCAGGCAGAGTACCAAACGAAGAGTTATTCCACGGCGCGTTTATCGTCCTTGCAGGTATTATGCTTTTAATACCGGGCTTTATTAGCGATACACTTGGCCTGGTTCTTTTTATACCCGCTGTACGCTCGGCTATTATTGCAACCATGAAAAAGAACATAAAAGTTCGTGAAGTTAATATAAAAATGCAAGGTGGTGACCGTAACAGCAATCAAAGCAATCGTGACAATCATAAAACAATTGATTTGCAAGAGAGCGAATGGCATCGAGATACTGATAATAACGATGATGAAAGCCCTTGGAAAAAGTAGCCTTTGGCTAATGCAAGGATGATTTGGAAAACACATTAACAATAATCACGCCAACAAGAATAAAGCCAAGTCCAATAATTGCAGGAATATCAAGTGTTTGTCCGAAAAAAGAATATCCGATTGAGCTGATAAGCAAAATGCCAAGGCCACTCCAAATGGCATAGGCAATACCCACCGGAAAGCTGCTAAGTGAGATGGATAGGAAATAAAACGAGGCCGCATAACAAACGGTAACACCAATTGAAGGTAAGAGGCGGCTAAACTGTTCTGAAACAGTTAAAAGTGATGTGCCAGCAACTTCCATGATTATTGCGAGACCAAGTGAGAGATAGGCCGTTAATGTGACTTTCATTTTACTCTTTCAATTAATGCTTTCAGACCTGTGATAATACATACATCAATGAAAAATTGACCATTTGTCTTCAAAGGATCCTTGTAAAACTATTTTATAATAGTGGGCAAGTAGCCCTAGTATCACACCACTTGTGAAAGGATAATGACATTATATGGTTACCTTATCCCGTTGGTGGGTCTTGCTTTTTATAAGTCTCCTATACCTTACTGTAGCAATTGGTAATGCGCGAGCTAAGGAAGAAAATCACAACAAATTTCACTCGGTAATTAAGGCAACGACGAATGAAAACACCGAGAGAAATTTAAAAAAAATCCCGCAAAGAAGGGATATACAAGCAATTGACCTTCTTAAATCCTCACTACTGAAGCTTGAGCAACAAAAAGCGATGAAGCTAGATGTTTTTGTGAGTGATGAGAGGGTGTTTAAAGGTAATATTCCAATAAATTTCGTCTACGAATATCAAGTAGCCGTCGAGGGCGATAGTAAGATACGCCTCACATTCCCAAAAGCAAGTGGCAAGGGTATTTTGATTTATGCGCATGGTATCGTGACATATTTTGATGCCAAACGTAATTTGTACACTCAGGGAAATTATGAAGGCACCCTGGGAGGATTGATGGATGAGCTTTCCTACCAGTTCCAGTTACGTCTACCCGGTGTTGAGCTCCTAAAGCGAAATACCAGCAATGTTATAGATAACTACACGCAATCAGCCTTTTACATTGGCCGCGAGAAAATAATTGAGGGCATCGCTCATCACCTTGCTTTTTTTAATAAGGAAATTGACTGGCAAATCTGGATAGATGAACGCACACTGCTGCCATTGTATGTAATCTTGACCCACAAGCACTTGAAGGGTCAACCACAAACACATTTGCACTACAAGAATTGGTATCTCGGTAACACGCTTAATGAGGACTTGTTTGAGTTTATTCCTCCAGATGGCGCTGTTGATTATGGACAATTTAGATCTCGTATAATCGACAGCTTAAAAGAGAAAAAAAACAATGCTGAATAGTGGTATTATGCTCTTTTAATTGTCAGCGCTGGCGGGCATGATCGCACCATGTCAAAAACAAGTCTTGCCCCCGCTCTTAACGAGAACGATCACCTGATTTTGGTGGATGGTTCTACCTTCATTTTTCGCGCCTATCATGCGCTACCCCCACTCACACGTAAACCGGATGGTCTTCCTATTGGCGCGGTCTCCGGGTTTTGCAACATGCTATGGAAGCTATTGCAATCGGGTTTTGAAAAAGAAACTGGTCACGCCACAACACACTTGGCAGTTATCTTTGATAAATCGGGCAAAACATTTCGCAACGACTTTTATCCAGACTACAAAGCGCATCGCCCACCGCCACCGGAAGACCTGATCCCGCAATTTGGCCTTATTCGAGAAGCTACGCGAGCATTTAATGTCCCGGCCATTGAGCAGGAAGGCTATGAGGCAGACGACTTGATCGCCACATATGCGCGCCAAGCGGCAGCGCAAGGGGCGAAGGTAACTATTGCGTCGGGCGATAAAGATCTCATGCAGCTGGTGACCGATAAAATCGGCATGGTTGATACCATGAAAAACAAAGTAATTAGCTTTCCTGAAGTCGAAGAAAAATTTGGCGTGGCACCGGATAAGGTGGTGGAAGTCCAATCGCTTGCCGGCGATAGCGTGGATAATGTGCCGGGTGTACCGGGCATTGGACTTAAAACTGCTGCGCTTTTAATCAACGAATATGGTGATCTGGAAAACCTTCTGTCCAGCGCTGAAGGGATTAAACAAAAAAAACGCCGCGAAAACCTTATTGAATTCGCCGAGCAGGCCCGCATTTCATGGCGTTTGGTTAAGCTGGAAGAAAACGTACCAGTAGAAACACCGGTTGAAGATTTTTCTGTTGCCGAGCTCGATGGTGCTAAAGCAATCGGTTTTTTAAAAGCCATCGGGCTGAACACGCTCACCCGTAAAGTTGCCGAGATTACAGCTACGGATGTGGCGCAAATAGAACCAATCGAGATTGAAATTGCCGGTTGGGCTACTGTACCAACTGAGACACAACAGGAAGAAACAGCCACGCAGGGCAATAGCGCTTCAGCAAGCTGGACAGCTTCACAAGTAGCTGCACAAGCCCAAGCCGAGCAAGCAGCTATTCCCGTTGATACACAAAGCTACGAAACAGTTTCAACACTGGCACAACTGCAACAATGGGTCGACGCAGCCATTGCTCAAGGTTATGTGGCTGTTGATACTGAAACAACATCGCTAGATGCGATGCAGGCAGAACTGGTGGGTGTTTCATTGGCGTTGGCGCCGGGCAAGGCCTGCTACATTCCGCTGGCCCATGTTGATGGTGAAGGGGATTTGCTAGGTGGTGGTGGTTTGCTGCCCGGCCAAATTGCCATGAATGAAGCCCTACCGGTTCTCAAAGGCCTTTTGGAAAATCCAGCGGTTTTAAAAATCGCCCAGAATCTGAAATATGATTGGCTGGTCCTTTCCAGATACAACATCACAGTCACCCCCTACGACGATACCATGTTGCTTTCCTATGCACTGGATGCTGGCCGAGGCGGCAATGGCATGGACGAGTTGTCCGAGCGCTGGCTGAACCACAAACCCATTCCGTTTAAAGAGGTGTGCGGCTCTGGTAAGTCGATGATCACCTTCGATAAGGTACCAATTGAAAAGGCGGTGGCATACGCAGCTGAAGATGCAGATGTTACCTTGCGTCTCTGGCATATATTGAAAAAGCGTTTGCCTGCCGAGCAAGTCACAACAGTTTACGAGCGCTTGGAACGGCCAATGGTTCAGGTGCTGGGAACTATGGAAAAACGCGGTGTCAGTATCGACCGGCAAATGCTATCTCGCTTGTCTGGTGATTTTGCCCAAAAAGCAGCAGCGCTAGAATCTGAAATTCACAGTTTGGCTGGTGAAAACTTCAATATCGCCAGCCCCAAACAACTAGGGGAAATTCTCTTTGGCAAAATGGGGCTTCCCGGCGGTAAAAAAACCAAAACAGGTGCATGGTCTACTTCTGCCCAAGTACTGGATGATTTGGCCGCTCAGGGCCATGAAATGCCAAGCCGTATTGTTGAATGGCGCCAGCTGGCAAAGCTGAAATCAACCTACACCGATGCGCTGCCCGGCTTTATCAATAATGAAACTGGCCGTGTTCATACTTCCTACTCTCTGGCCTCGACGACAACCGGACGCTTGTCGTCTTCCGAGCCGAACCTGCAAAACATTCCGGTGCGTACAGAAGATGGCCGTAAAATCCGTCAGGCATTTGTAGCGGGTGCAGGTAATAAGCTGATTTCAGCAGATTACAGCCAAATTGAATTGCGTGTTCTGGCTCACATGGCAGATATCCCGCAGCTAAAGAACGCATTTGCTGATGGTCTGGACATTCATGCCATGACCGCCTCGGAAATGTTTGACATGCCGATTGAGGGGATGGACCCCATGGTGCGCCGACAGGCTAAAGCCATCAACTTCGGTATTATCTATGGGATTTCAGCCTTTGGCTTAGCCAATCAGCTAGGTATCTCGCGCGGTGAAGCGAGTGATTATATCAAAATGTACTTCCAGCGCTTCCCAGGCATTCAGGAGTATATGGAGGAAACAAAGAAGTTTGTGCACGCCAATGGTTATGTCGAAACCATATTTGGACGCCGTGCACACTATCCCGATGTGAACACTAAAAATCCCAATATGCGTCAGTTCTATGAGCGTGCAGCAATTAATGCCCCCATACAGGGTTCGGCGGCCGATATTATTCGCCGCGCTATGATGCGCATGGATCAAGCGCTTTTAGACGCCAATTTGGAAGCGCTGATGCTGTTGCAAGTGCACGATGAATTGATTTTCGAACTGCCGGAAGCGCAAGTTGACGCCACCATTCCGGTTGTAAAAGCCATAATGGAAAATGCGTGCGAGCCAGTACTTCAACTCTCTGTTCCGCTTAAGGTTGACGCGCAAGCTGCTAGTAACTGGGACGAGGCACATTAGCTTCTATAAAAAATAACCTCAAACAAAAAACCCCGGTGTTTGGCCGGGGTTATTTAATTTTCGCAGCGATTTATTTAGTTCAAAGCGTTACGAATTACTTTTGCCGAAGCCCTTGCCGCGCGGCGCAGTTTTTTAAGCTCTTTTTTGGTGAATTTGTCCCGCAATGCATAAAGCTGTGCGGTCATCTTGTAGGTATTTGTTTTGCCAAAGGTGCAAGAGGTAAGCCCTTCAGTCAAATGGTTACAAGGGACACCAGCTGAGAACAACATTTTGTTGCCATCAATATCTTTTGCATCATCCACATCGCCATCATCCATCGGTGCTATCATAATATCATCCGAAAGGTGTTGGGCTTCAATCAACACTTGGTTGGCCTGCATACCAGTTACAAGCAAAATGGCATCTACATTTCCATGTACCAACTCTTCTAAAGCGAGTTCGGCATCATCTTCTTCTGTGGCAATCGTAACCTCGCCATAGTCGCTATCCTCAGCAACTAGGTTCGCCCAAGTTGCCGCCGCACCAGAAGCATAAACATCCCCCACAACAATTTTTGCTTCTTTCCCGTAACTTTCTAAATCACTTAGCTCATTAACTTTCCCATCTCTATGGGTTAGCAAGATAATATACTCGTCATGCAATGAGGCGAGTGTCATGAGCCGTTTGGCCTCAACGGGTTCTTCACGTTTTAAGTTGGCAATTACATCAGGTTGGGCAAGAAATACTTCGCACTCATCATTGAGTGCCATATCCTTGTTACCGATAGAGCCCCCAGTGTCGAAGAGCACCTCGCTATCTAAACCCGCACGTTCCAATGCCTTTTGGTACATGAGTGCGGCTTGATGATAACTGCCGTTTTCAGAACCTGAACAAATACGAATTTTCGTCTCTGCCAAGCTTTGTACTGAATAAATACTGGCTGCTAGCCCTATGGCAACAGCTACGAAACTACGAAAAGACTTCATATCTTTGGCTCTCTGCATATAGCTTCAAGTAATATAAATATTTATATTGATTATCTGATTGCTCAGTGTGAACCCTTAATATTTAATATGACGAAGTTATGATTTAAATACGTACTAGTAAAATAGATATTTTTTTAGTAATGAGGTTTTTCTATATCAATAGTGATTAATACATACAAATTAAACAGCGGTGAAAATAGAAGTAAATATAATATAAAATTTACATGAAAATGAACCGGTCGGTAAACATGTTTTATTATGTATGTACCGATCAGTAAACTATAAGATACTAGAACAATAAAGGTTTTCGCTGTTAAAGTAATGAATAAAAAAGTAGGGTTTGTGAAAGGATATTTTGCTAAGAGATTAATAAAATTCATAATCAAGAATCCTTGGGAGAAACAAGTGCGGCCGACAAAACGAGATCTGCTTATCAGCTCTGCCCTCAAGGTTTTTTATCAAAACGGTTTTAGCGCGACTGGAATGGACGAGTTGGCAGAAAAGGTCGGCATTTCCAAAACATCAATATACAATCATTTTAATTCAAAAGATGAACTCATAGCGGCAACTTTAAAGTTGAGAGACCATAATTTCCGTAGGTGGCTCAAGCAAAGAGTTAAGCAACTTGCTTCAACACCAAGTGGGCAACTACTCGCCGTTTTCGATGCATTGGAGGAATGGTTTCAAGACCCTGCCTTTAAAGGCTGTATGCTGGTAAAAGCTGTCTCTGAGTTTCAAAAGGATGATAGCTTTGCTAAGGTAATTGCCAAAGATAACAAGCAAGATTTATTGAATTATTACCATAGTTTGGCAATTGAGGCTGACTTTAAACAACCGGCAATGATCGCAAGACAAATACTTATCCTACAAGAAGGGGCAATTGCTTCGGCGCAAGTCGGCACTTTTAAAGGCGCGGCGGAAGATGCCCGCTTTGCAGCAGCTTTACTCATCAATAATGCCAAGCAAGAAAAAGCAGCGCTTTCTTTAACCCTTCCCAAAAAGCGTTTGGAAGAAACCGCAACTTATGTGCCTAAGGTGACTATGGCATCAACTGAAGAGCCAATTGATGCCAAGGATGAAGATCTCATGGAGCCTGAGACACAAAAGCAACTTTCCGATAATTTTGAAGATATTGCTTGGCCGATGAATGCCGCTAATAGCAAGTAGCTAAGCCAAACCAGAATTTACCCTAGGATAGTACGCTATTATTTCAGTAGCTTAATTGTTCAAGCTCGTTTGGTTAGATGAATGCCTGCAATTGTACAGCGCACCGAGCCGCCAGCCATTTCGATACTGGATATATCCAGGGGAACCAGCTCGGTTGTTTTCTCAAGAATTTGCTTTTGGTCGGCTGTTAATGCAGCTAGAGCTTTGCTGGAAAGGGCTAACAGCCGGTTACTACTTCCTTGTAGTTCAATAGCGTTACCAGCAAAATTGGCGATTTGTGCATGGCTTAATGCTATCACATCTCGGCCCGACGCCTGTAGTCGCTCTGCAACTTCTTCGCGCCGTTTGGGATTAACAATAGAATCAAGGCAGATCATGGCAAAATCTGTGGCGATGCACATCATCACATTACTATGATAAATCGCAGTACCCCTCTCGTCTACACTGGCAAAGGCCATTGGCTCATAATTAAAGTGGGTGCAAAAGCGCTCCAGTGCGATTGGATCGGTACGAGTAGATTCAGCGGCATAGGCAACCCGGTCAATATGATCCAATACCATGGCACCTGTACCTTCAAGAAAAAGCCCATCTGGCTCAAGGCCGGAATAGTCAATGACATCTTGTACACGATACTGCTGCTTGAGCATTTCAATAATATCTGTGCGGCGTTCCTTTCGCCTGTTTTCAGCATGCATGGGGTAAATGGCAATATGACCGCCAGCATGCGTTGAAAACCAGTTATTGGGAAAAACAGAGTCAGGGGTCTTGGTGCCTTCGTCTTCAAACAAATGAACCCTTACCCCGTGCTTTTCGAGTGTCTGTGCCGCAACGGTTATTTCTTGATAAGCCTGTTGTGCTAAGTGTGCACTGGCATTAGCTACGCGTTGAAAGGCGTTATCACAGGCTGTTTCCTCATTAACGCTAAAGTGATGGGGCCTGATCATAACAATAGCGGCAGGAGCCTGGACTGAAGGGCGTATAAGCGGTGCTGTAAGGTTCATTCTTTTGGCTCCTGTGCAGGCTTAGGCGGGCTTAAAAAGTAGGTGATGGTAAATCGTTGTTTTGCGCAGAAGCTCGCAACAGCATACCGAATAAATCCCGTGGTTCATCTGGGTCTGCAATCATATCCAGATTTTCAAACATGCCGGTTTCTTTTAATTGGCTGTAAATAAACCGAAGTGCCGAGAAATCCTCAATCGCAAAGCCCACACTGTCAAACAGTGTTATTTGGCGCGCATCCTTTCGGCCCACTTTCGCACCGCACATGACTTCCCAAATCTCGTTAACAGGGTAGTCATCCGGTAGTTGTTGTATTTCGCCTTCAATTCGCGTTTGCGGCGGGTACTCAACAAAAATATCCGAGCGCAACAGAATATCTTTGTGCAGTTCTGTTTTACCAGGGCAGTCACCGCCAATAGCGTTAATATGTATGCCCGCACCCACCATGTTATCGGTTAAAATGGTGGCATACTGCTTGTCCGCGGTTACTGTGGTGACAATTTGTGCGCCTTCTACCGCCTCTTCTGGCGAACTACAGGCAGTCATCTTCAAGCCATAGTCGGCAAGGTTGCGCATACATTTTTCAGTTGCCACCCGATCTATGTCATAGAGGCGTAACTCTTCAATACCCAAAATCGCTTTGAACGCTAGTGCTTGAAACTCAGATTGTGCCCCATTGCCGATAATCGCCATGACCTTGGAATTCTGCGGCGCTAAATATTTAGCCGCAACAGCAGATGTGGCGGCAGTGCGAAGTGCTGTTAATAGGGTCATTTCTGAAAGCATGAGCGGATAACCGGAATCCACATCAGCTAACACACCAAATGCAGTGACGGTTTGTAGCCCTTCCTTCATATTCTTGGGGTGGCCGTTAACATACTTGAAGCCATAGACCTCGCCATCACTGGTAGGCATCAGTTCTATCACACCCTCTTTAGAGTGCGAGGCCACGCGGGGGGTTTTATCAAACAGCTCCCAACGGCGAAAATCACTCTCAATGAATTCAGCAATTCCGGTTAAAACACGATCGATTCCAAGGGTCAGGACCAGTTTCATCATGTGGTCAACGCTGACAAATGGAACCAGATTAATGCCTTTTGGTGGG
Organism: Polycladidibacter stylochi; assembly: GCF_001562055.1. GTDB lineage: Bacteria > Pseudomonadota > Alphaproteobacteria > Rhizobiales > Stappiaceae > Pseudovibrio > Pseudovibrio stylochi. The sequence continues at coordinate 281,766 of NZ_LLWE01000024.1, forward strand.
GTAATAGCCATTGGGTTTCCTGTTTTTTATAAAACTTGTGTTGCCTAGAGCTTAAAAACGGTCATTTTCAAAAAACATATCAAAGAAAAACAAATATTTTGGCAATTACTATAAAAATTGCTAGGTCAAAATATAAAAATGACAATTGAATCATGAAGGGAAGTAATGGTGAGTGACGCAAAGCATCAGTTTGATGCATTGGATAGAGAGCTAATATCGCTACTGCGCAATGATGCACGTGCGCCGCTTGCAAAGCTGGCCGACATTCTCAAAGTGTCACGTGGCACGGTTCAAAATCGCTTAGACCGCCTTTTGGCCAGTGGGGCTCTATTGGGGTTTACCATACGGGTACGCGAGGATTACGACGAAAACACTATACGTGCGATTATGCTCATTGAGGTCGTCGGCAAATCAACCACGCAAGTGGTAAAGCGACTGCGTGGCATGCCGGAGCTAACCAAGTTGCACACAACGAATGGCGCGTGGGATTTAGTGGCAGAAGTTAATACAAGTTCACTCGCAGAATTCGACCGAATTCTACGCGAAGTTCGTATGATTGATGGTGTGTTGAACAGTGAAACGAGCCTACTGTTAAGTTCTATATAAATAAAAACTCTGAGTATTATAAAGAAAGGCGTCAGAGTTGCCCATTTATTTGGCAAAATATTTAGTGCATCAATTTTAATCTCTTTCAGGTTATGAAATAGTCAATAAGTACTTTTTGGTAGATAAGTAAAAGCTTAAATTATTGTGATTTAAGTATAATTTCGTATGGCATAGCAATTGCTAGATATCTCACGGGGCGCACATCTCACCAATGGGCCCCGTCACTGCGAATAGCTGCATGAGAGCTACCCACATGCAGTTACCGCGTTCTTTATCGCCCTTTGTAGAGAGCCATGAGATATCGAAATGAGAAGAATTGCAGAACGGTTTTTAAATGGATTATCCCTTTCAACGGCACTTTTGGGCATGGTTGCAATGGCTAGCCCAAGCCTTGCCGCTCCCTTAGACGTGGAGAAAGACGAGCTTAAGCTCGGCTTTATCAAGTTAACGGACATGGCTCCGCTGGCGATAGCCTATGAGAAAGGTTACTTCGAGGATGAGGGCCTGTTTGTTACACTCGAGCCGCAAGCAAACTGGAAAGTCCTGTTAGATCGTGTCATCACCGGCGAGCTCGACGGCGCCCATATGCTGGCCGGTCAACCGCTAGCCGCAACAATTGGCTATGGCACCAAGGCACATATTGTAACGCCGTTTTCTATGGATTTGAACGGCAACGGCATCACTGTTTCCAACGAGATTTGGCAAGAAATGCTACCGCATATCGCCAAGGATGCGAGCGGCAAACCCAAGCACCCAATTTCAGCAAGAGCGCTTAAGCCGGTCATCGAAAAGTTGAAAGATGAAGGCAAAAGCTTTGAAATGGGCATGGTCTTCCCTGTTTCTACCCATAACTACGAGCTGCGCTATTGGTTGGCAGCTGGTGGTGTGCACCCTGGTTTCTATTCGGATACTGATGTGAGTGGTCAGCTACAGGCCGATGCACTTTTATCGGTTACCCCGCCACCGCAAATGCCGGCAACAATGGAAGCAGGCACTATTCATGGCTATTGCGTCGGAGAGCCATGGAACCAGCAAGCAGTGTTTAAGGGCATCGGCGTGCCGGTGATCACCGACTATGAAATCTGGAAGAACAATCCGGAGAAAGTTTTTGGTCTTACTAAGGAGTTTACCGAGAAGAACCCGAATACCACACTGGCACTCACCAAAGCCTTGATCCGCGCTGCAAAATGGCTTGATGAGAGCAATAATGCTAACCGCATGGAAGCGGTGGTCATTCTCTCCCGATCAGAATATGTGGGCGCGGATGTGGATGTAATCGCTAATTCGATGACAGGCACTTTCGAGTACGAGAAGGGTGATATTCGCGCTGTTCCAGACTTTAACGTGTTCTACCGCTATTTTGCCACCTACCCTTACTACTCAGATGCAGTTTGGTACTTAACGCAGATGCGTCGCTGGGGGCAAATCAGCACGCATAAGGATGATAGCTGGTATGACGAAACTGCCAAAAGTGTCTACCGTCCAGATATTTACCTCAAAGCGGCCAAAGAACTTCTCGCGGAAGGGCATGTAAGCGAAAAAGACTTTCCATGGCAAAGCGATGGCTACAAAGCACCAACACCTGCTGAAGATTTCCTCGATAACATTGGCTTCGATGGTCGCCAGCCCAATGCATATCTTGAAAGTATGAAAATCGGCCTGAAGGCTGGTCAAACCGTCAAGAACGCGCGCGTTGTAACCGAAGGCCAATAAATAGCCAAGGCAGGCGGGCCTATGCCCGTCACCATCCTATTAAATCGGAAGGACTTCGTGATGAGTGTTTCATCCTCGACCTCAAGTACAAAAACGGCCGAAAGTAAACTTGTACCGCAACTGCAAACGGTTATGCGTAAATCCGCAATGGTTTGCGAGCGCCTTGGTATTAGCTTTCTTGTCCCTGTGCTTCGCATGGGCGCTGGCGAAAACCCGCGCCAACAAAGCATAGAGCTGTCCCGAGTTTTACTGCTCCCTCTCATTGGCATTCTTGCTTTTCTGCTTTTGTGGGGCACCATGGCACCGCGCATTCAAACATCGCTTGGTGCAATCCCCGGCCCGGCAGCCGTTTGGGCGCAAGCAGAAAACCTCTGGCAGGATCATCAGCGTGAACGGGATAAAGCAGCCGCATTCTATGAGCGCCAAGATGCCCGCAACGCCAAGCTTATTGCAGCTGGCAAAGCTGATAAGGTGAAGCAACGCAAATACACCGGTAAACCCACCTATCTGGACCAGATTGTCACGTCGCTGTTTACTGTTTCTCTAGGCTTTATCATTGCAACCGTTGTTGCGGTCCCGCTCGGAATTGCCTGTGGCCTATCGCGCTTGGTCAATGGTGCCATGAGCCCGCTTATCCAGATTTTCAAACCGGTTTCGCCACTCGCATGGCTGCCAATTGTGACCATGGTGGTGAGTGCGACTTATGCGCAGCCTTGGGAATTTATGCCAAAGTCCCTGTTGGTTTCTGCGGTAACTGTAACCTTGTGTTCGCTCTGGCCCACGCTGATAAACACGGCGCTTGGCGTGGCTTCGCTTGATAAAGACCTGATGAATGTGGGCCGGGTTTTGCAGCTTTCAACCTTCACCACCATTCGCAAGCTTGTACTGCCATCCTCGCTGCCACTAATTTTTACCGGCCTTCGGCTGTCACTCGGTGTGGGCTGGATGGTGTTGATTGCTGCAGAAATGTTGGCGCAAAACCCCGGCCTCGGCAAGTTCGTATGGGACGAATTCCAAAATGGGTCCAGCCAGTCTTTGGCAAGGATTATTCTTGCGGTGCTCACCATCGGACTAATTGGTTTCATGCTCGATAGGCTCATGTACGCGCTACAAAACCTCGTCAGCTACACAGAAACGACTTAGGAGCCAGCCATGACCCTATTGGAAATATCTGGCCTCTCGAAAAGCTTTCAGGCGGGCGATGTTGTGCGCCCAGTGCTGGATAACATCAACCTTAAGGTCGATGCCGGAGAGTTTGTTGCCATTCTTGGTTTCTCTGGCAGCGGCAAGACCACGCTCATTTCGGCACTGGCTGGCTTGATATCGGTTGACGAAGGCGGTGTGATTTACAAAGGCAAGGAGATTGACGGACCGGGGCCGGAGCGCGGCGTTGTCTTCCAATCCTACTCCCTGTTGCCGTGGCTCAGTGTTCGGCAAAACATAGCGCTTGCAGCCGATGCCGTTCATACCAAGCTTACAAAGGCAGAGCGTCATGCTTTGGTCGCGCGTTATATCGAAACGGTTGGCCTGAGCCATGCAGCAGAGCGCAAGCCGGCCGAACTCTCTGGCGGCATGCGACAACGGGTTGCCGTAGCACGTGCCTTGGCTATGCAGCCCGAATTGCTGTTGCTTGATGAACCGCTATCCGCACTTGATGCCCTCACCCGCGCAAAACTGCAGGATGAATTTGCGCAGATTTCTCAGGCTGAAAAACGCGCCATGATCCTCATTACCAACGATGTGGATGAAGCATTGCTGCTGGCCGATAGGGTGATACCGCTCACCAAAGGGCCAGGGGCAAACTTAGGGCCGGAGTTCAAGGTCACGCTGCCGCGCCCGCGCGAACGCAGCACCCTTAATTCCAACGCCGATTATATTGAACTGCGTGCCAACATCATCGACTTCTTACTCTTGCAGGAAGAAAATACTGGTAAGCCTGCAATTGAAAAAACGCAAAAAGTTGTGGCATTGCCGCAAAAGCAATCGGCAGGTGCCTATGTACAAGAAAAAGAAACCGCTTTTGATCTGGCAAAGTTTTCTGCCCACAGCGCGAAGGCTGTAACAGCAGGAAGTGATGCGTTTTTAAAACTCTCGCATATCAGCAAGGTCTACCCGACGCCCAAAGGCCCGCTGACCGTTGTAGATGATCTCTCGCTTGATGTTAGATCAGGCGAGTTTATCTCGCTTATTGGTCACTCGGGCTGCGGTAAATCCACTGTGCTTTCCATGGTGTCGGGGCTAAATCCGATTACAAAAGGCACAATTTCGCTCGATGGTACAGCTATCACCAAGGCAGGGCCGGATAAAGCGGTGGTTTTCCAAGCCCCCTCGCTGATGCCTTGGCTAAGTGCCTATGAGAATGTCGCGCTTGGGGTGAAAAAGGTCTTTGCAAATAAAACCAAGGCCGAACGTGATGAAATCTGCAGCTATTATCTCGCCAAAGTGGGTCTCGCTGGCGCGAAAGATACTCTGGCACGTGACCTTTCCAACGGCATGAAGCAGCGGGTTGGTATTGCCCGCGCTTTTGCGCTTTCTCCTAAGGTGCTGCTGCTGGATGAACCGTTCGGCATGCTTGATAGCCTCACCCGTTGGGAACTTCAGGATTTGCTCATGGACGTATGGAGCAAGACCAAGGTAACGGCGATTTGCGTCACCCACGATGTGGACGAAGCCATCTTGCTTGCTGACCGTGTGGTGATGATGTCCAACGGACCCAATGCCACTATTGGCAACATTATGGAGGTGGATCTGCCTCGGCCTCGCACCCGTAAGGCACTCATGGCACACCCCGATTACTACGCCTATCGCGAGGAACTGCTGGAATTCCTGGAAGCGTACGAAGGAGGTGCCAACCCGGCACCAGAACAGCTGGAAGCTATAGCGGCCAAACGCGCCGCACGTATTGCAAGACAAAACGCAAATTTGGGGGCAGCCCAATGACACAAGTAAACAATCGCCAAAAACTGGTTATCATCGGCAACGGCATGGCGCCGGGGCGCATGCTTGAGCATCTGTTGGAAATGGACAGCAACGCCTTTGACATTACTATTTTTAATAGTGAGCCGCGGGTAAACTACAACCGCCTGATGCTTTCTCCCGTATTGTCGGGAGAAAAGAGCTACGAAGAAATCATCACCCACGATGACGCTTGGTACGCTGAACACGGAATTTGCTTGCATAAAGGGGAAAAAATAACTCGAATTGATCGCGAGACCAAGCAGGTAATCAGCGAGAGCGGACGCATTGCCGCCTATGATAAATTGGTTATCGCCACAGGGTCTTCTCCGTTCATTCTGCCGATTGAAGGGGCAGACTTGAACGGGGTTGTCACCTACCGCGATCTGGACGATGTGGAAACCATGCTAACCGCCGCTCAAAGCGGTGGTCATGCTGTTATTATTGGCGGTGGCTTGTTGGGGCTGGAAGCGGCCGCAGGCTTAAAGCAACAAGGCATGGAGGTCACCGTTCTTCACCTCATGCCAACTTTGATGGAACGGCAGTTGGATGAGGCCGCGGGCTACCTGCTTGCCCAAGCGTTTGAGCGCTTAGGAGTTAATGTGCTCACTAAGGCCAGTACCAAGCGTATTATTGCCGAGAATGGCTGTGTCAACGCCTTGGAGCTGGAAGATGGTCGCGTCCTGGAAACCACAATGGTGATCATGGCGGTGGGCATTCGTCCTTCTGCTGCCTTGGCTAAGGATGCTGGCTGCGAAGTGAACCGCGGTATTATTGTAAATGACGCCATGCAAACCAGCGTGGCCGATATTTACGCGCTTGGAGAATGCGCCGAGCATAACGGCATGTGTTACGGCCTCGTGGCACCGCTTTATGACATGGCCAAGGAACTGGCCAAAACCCTGCTCGGTGAGGCAGGTAACTACCAAGGATCGGTAACGGCGACAAAGCTTAAAGTAACCGGCATTGACCTTTATTCGGCGGGTGATTTTGCGCAAGGCAGTGACCGCGAGGAGATTGTTTTGCGCGATGCCAGTGCCGGTGTCTACAAGCGGTTGGTTTTGAAGGATAATCGTATTATCGGCGCGGTGCTTTATGGCGAGACATCGGACGGACCGTGGTTCTTCGATATGCTCAAGAAGCAAACCGATATTAGCGAAATGCGCGAAACGGTGATATTTGGGCAAGCCTATCAGGGGGGCGCTCAAGTGGACCCCATGTCAGCCGTTGCAGCCTTGGCGGATGACGCCGAAATTTGTGGCTGTAACGGCATTTCCAAACAAACTATTTGCAGTGCGATCAAAGACAAAGGCTTAACAAGCCTCGATGAGGTGCGCGCCCACACCAAAGCCAGTGCCTCTTGTGGCAGCTGTACTGGTTTGGTGGAACAGCTCCTCGCCTATCAGTTAGGCGATAGTTACAACCCGCAGGCTGTGACACCGGTTTGCCCCTGCACTGATTTGGGTCACGACGAAGTACGGCGGCTGATTATCGCAAAGGGGCTGCGTACCATTCCGCAAGTCATGCAGGAGTTGGAGTGGAAAAGTTCATGCGGCTGTGCCAAATGTCGCCCGGCACTGAACTATTATCTCGTTTGCGCTTGGCCGGGTGATTATGCAGACGACTATCAATCCCGCTTCATTAACGAGCGCGTTCACGCCAATATCCAGAAGGATGGAACCTACTCCGTTGTGCCGCGTATGTGGGGCGGGATGACCTCCTCTAATCAATTGCGTGCAATTGCCGATGTGGTCGATAAATTCAACATCCCTTCGGTGAAAGTCACCGGTGGTCAGCGCATCGATATGCTTGGTATTGCCAAGGATGATTTGCCAGCTGTTTGGGAGGATTTGGGCAAAGCGGGATTTGTTTCCGGCCATGCCTACGCAAAGGGATTGCGGACGGTAAAAACCTGCGTTGGTACTGATTGGTGCCGCTTCGGTACACAAAATTCCACCGGCTTTGGTATCCGGCTGGAAAAGTTCATGTGGGGTTCATGGACACCGGCCAAGCTCAAACTTGCCGTGTCTGGGTGTCCGCGCAACTGTGCCGAAGCGACGTGCAAAGACATCGGCGTGATCTGCGTTGATAGCGGCTATGAAATCCACTTTGGCGGCGCGGCGGGCTTGGAAATTCGCGGAACTGAAGTGCTGTGCACTGTCCCGAGCGAAGATGAGGCGCTGGAATACATCGTGGCCTTAACCCAGATGTACCGCGAGCAGGCCCGTTATCTGGAGCGAATTTATAAATGGGCCCATCGCATTGGCTTCGATGAAATCCGTGATCGGTTAATGAATGATGCCACAGCGCGCAAAGCCTATTTTGAGCGGTTCGTCCAATCGCAAAAAGTAGCCCAAGTGGACCCTTGGGAGGAGCGGGTGAGCGGCCACGATGCGCATGAGTTCACCCCCCTTGCCACCATCAGCTCGGAGGCTGCAGAATGAATGCCCAAAGTAAAAACTGGCTGGAAATTGGCCGTCTAGAGGATATTCCCGTGCGTGGTGCCCGCAAGGTCAAACTGGGATCCGTGACGATTGCGGTGTTTCGTAGCGCCAATGACAAGGTCTTTGCATTGGAGGATAGCTGTCCTCACAATGCAGGGCCACTGAGCGAAGGCATCGTGCATGACGATTGCGTGACCTGCCCATTGCATAACTGGGTGATTTCCTTAAGTAGCGGAGAGGCCCAAGGGGCAGATCAAGGCGCGGTTAGCCGTTATCCCGTTGAAGTGGTAGACGGTGTTATCCGGCTATGTACCAGCCCCTTGGCCAGTTATGCCGGTGAAGCCGATGGATGAACACACTGAAGCGACCTCTCCGCCGGTAAAGACCACCTGCCCCTATTGCGGGGTTGGGTGCGGGGTGTTGGCAAGCGTACAGGCCGATGGGACGGTTGAGATTAAAGGCGACCCAGAGCACCCAGCCAATTATGGCAGGCTGTGCTCCAAGGGCAGCGCTTTGGCGCAAACACTTGGCACTGAAGAGCGCTTGCTCACACCACGTATTTACGGGCGTAAGGCAGATTGGAACGATGCGCTGGATTTGGTGGCCCGCAACTTCAGTGAGGCGATTGCCAGTTACGGGCCGGACTCTGTCGCGTTTTATGTTTCAGGCCAGCTGCTCACCGAAGACTACTACGTCGCCAACAAGTTGATGAAGGGGTTTATTGGCTCAGCCAATATCGATACCAACTCGCGGCTTTGCATGGCCTCCGCCGTAGCGGCGCATAAACGAGCCTTTGGTGCCGACCATGTTCCCTGCACCTATGAGGATTTGGAGGAGGCGGATCTTATTGTGCTGGTTGGCTCAAACCTCGCGTGGTGCCACCCGGTGCTGATGCGGCGCATAGAAGCCGTGCGTAAGAGAAAAGATCAAAAACTGGTAGTGATAGACCCGCGCCGCACCGCCAGCGCTGATCTGGCTGATGTGCATTTGCCCATCTTGCCAGATAGTGACACGGCGCTTTTTTGCGGGCTGCTCAATTATCTCGTCGCCAATGGCCAATGCGATGCGGATTTCATCAAAGGTCATACAGAGGGATTTGAGGCTGCACGCGCGGCGGCCAAACACTGGGATAAAGGCGCCGTCCGTAAGGCAACAGGCCTGAGCCAACCGCAACTTGATGCGTTCTACGCCCTTTTTGCGGCCCATGAAAAAACGGTCAGCGTGTTTAGCATGGGTATCAACCAGTCAAGCCGTGGAACCGAGAAGGCTGGCACCATCATCAATTGCCACTTGGCAACCGGGAGAATTGGTAGGCCCGGGGCCGGTCCGTTTTCCATGACAGGGCAACCCAATGCCATGGGCGGGCGCGAAGTTGGCGGCTTGGCCAACATGTTGGCTGCGCATATGGATTTGGAAAACAAAGCGCATCGCAAGCTTGTAAAGACGTTTTGGGATGCGCCAAAACTTCCACAAAAACAAGGGCTAAAGGCTGTTGAGCTGTTCGAGGCGGTGCGTAAAGGCAAGATCAAGGCACTCTGGATTATGCATACCAATCCGGTGGTTAGCATGCCAGCAGCCGCCAAGGTAGAGGCAGCCTTGCAAGCCTGCCCGTTTGTGGTGGTGTCGGACATTACTGCAAATACAGACACAGCCCGCTCTGCGCATGTTTTGTTGCCCGCCAGCGCTTGGGGTGAAAAAGAGGGCACTGTTACCAATTCTGAACGACGTATCTCGCGACAACGTTCATTTATGTCAACGCCGGGCAAAGCGATGCCAGACTTTTGGCAGCTTGCGCAAGTGGGGCAGCGCATGGGCTTCGCTCATGCTTTTGATTACAGTAGCCCGGCGCAAATTTTTCGCGAGCATGCGGCATTATCAGGGTTACAAAATACACTGAAAGACGGCAATGAGCGAGACTTTGATATCAGCTTCTTTGAAGAAGTAAGTGGAGGCAATTACAATGAGTTAGAGCCATTTCAATGGCCTGCTCGAAAACAGCTAAGCGATAACTCAAACAAGCGCTCCTTTGCTGATGGTTGGTTTTATCACGCAGACGGCAAGGCCAGATTTATCTGTGCAGCGCCACCTGAAGATTATGGCGAGCCACGCCAGAAACAGCGCCAAAAACTCTTTCACCTAAATACGGGACGTTTACGTGACCAATGGCACACCATGACGCGCTCTGGCCTATCTGAAAGGCTTTGCGGTCACCTACCCGAACCCTTTGTAGCGTTGTCTCCAGCTGATTTTGACGGGCTCGGATTGCAAGCGGGTGATGTGGTTACCCTATCAAATGCGCTTGGTGTGGTCCGGCTCCGTGCTTTGAAAAGCGACGCACAAAAGAGCGGAGAAGTCTTCGTTCCTTTACATTGGAGTGACCAGTTTGCCAGCAATGCACGCATAGATAAGCTGGTTCAGCCAAATACTTGCCCGATATCCGGCCAACCGTCGTTTAAACACAGCCAAGTGCAATTAAAGCGCTACGAAGGGGCTGTCTATGGTTTTGCTGTAAGTCGGCATCGCCCGCGGGTGCAAACAGTTGATTATGCGGCGGCTGTGCCCTGCACTGGTGGTTGGCGGCTGGAGTTTGCACATCATCGTCACTTGGAGAAGCAAGAGGTCTTGCATTTGCTCGGGCTGGATAAACTGGTCGCAGCACAATTGGAGAGTTTCAGCTACACCAGTACGCAAGGCGGAGAACGATTTGGACTTAGTAACTCACAGGCCCTGCAAGCTTTGGTTTATAGCGATGCCCAGCCAATTGCGGTGCAGCGCGATTACATTGCCGAACACCTGACGCAGCTTTTGCCTCGCGGCTTAGATCGTCATCAGTTGTTGGCCGGTCAACCTGCTGGAGATCAACCGATTAAGGGGCCGATTGTTTGTTCCTGCGAGGGTGTCGGGCGCTACCAACTGGAGGCGGCCATTAAAGATGGTGCAAATTCACTTGAGGCATTAAGCACTTGCACAGGTGCTGGCAGTAATTGCGGTTCATGTCGTACAGAACTGGGGAGGTTGCTCGATGATCAACACCAACATGCATAACAAGCTGGCACATACCGATGTGAAGCAGGCTGCACCGGGTGCAAGGCATCGTCCGGTACGTATTGATAAGCTTTCTGTCCTACCAGTATTCTTTAATTTGCAAGGTAGTACCGTACTCATGGTCGGTGCCAGTGATGCCATTCAATGGAAACTGGAATTAATTCTTGCCGCAGGGGCGCGTGTTGAACTTGTAACCGGGCATGTTAAGACGAGCAAAGAACTGCAAGAGCTGGTGGATAATAGCCCGCGAGCGCGGTTATATAACCGCGGTTGGCAAGAGAATGACTTTAACGGAAAAGCTTTTGCTCTGGCCGATTTAACCGAGCAAGGCGCCGCACAGGCTTTTTATGAGGCAGCAAAAAAAAACAATTTATTGGTAAATATTATCGATCAGCCGAACTGCTGTGATTTTCAGTTCGGTTCGATTGTGAATCGCGGACCATGTGTGGTGGGCATTTCCACCTCAGGTGCTGCTCCGGTTCTCGGTCAGGCCATTCGGCAACGTTTGGAAGCCGTTTTACCGCTTCATCTTGCTAAAATCGCCCGGCTTGCACAATCATTGCGGCCCATGGTTATGGATAGGTTTTCGACAAGCACCAAACGACGACGTTTCTGGCATAATTTTACATCCCATATCTGGACGGAAAAGAGCAGTAATTCCCTCTTAAATGCGTCCACCACAACGGCTCTTTTCAAAAAACTAGCTGAAAGCGATGCTGGTGCCGAGTTGATCTCGCAGCCGATGGCACAATATGTCCATGCGCCCAAAGCTGGGGCTGATTATATAACGCTGCGCGATTTACGTGTGCTGCAAACAGCGGATACTATTTACTATGAGAATGGCATTTGTCATAAAATTTTGGAACTCGCCCGCCGTGAAGCTAAGCGTTTGCCATTGAGTGAACTAACAACACCTTATGCACCTATGACGGTAATTATAAGTCGTGAATAGTGAAACTGTAAATTCTAAACTTAAGCGAGATAGACCTACGAACTCTCTTCTTCAAGCAAGTCAGCCCAACTTTTCGGGTTTTCACCATTCAGAGGATTTTTAGCAGAGCGTTTGTATTTGATCGTTTCAAAGTGCATCGAGCGGGCATCAATCAACAACAGGCGGCCCAATAGTCCATCACCAAACCCGACGATTTCCTTTATAGCCTCAAGGGACTGTAAAGAGCCAACCAAACCGGTGAGTGCGCCCAATACCCCGGCCTCACTACAAGAGGGTAAGGAACCCGCAGCCGGTTTTTGCGGGAATAGGCAACGGTAACTAGGATTCATGTACTTCCCGTCACCGGCTTTTTCATAGGGTTTTAAAAGGGTGACCGAGCCATCAAACTGCCCCACCGCAGCGCTGACCAGTGGTTTTTGTGCAAAAAAGCAAGCATCGCTAATCAGGTATCGGCTAGAGAAATTGTCAGTACCGTCAACAACAAGATCGTATTTTGATATCAACGCCATGGCGTTTTGCCCATTAAGCCGAACGGGGTGTGGCTCTACGCTCACATGGGGGTTAATCGCGGCAATAGCTTCCGCAGCGCTAGCGACCTTCGGCTCGCCCAGCGCATCGGTAGCGTGTATAACTTGGCGTTGTAAATTGGAGAGGGATACAAAATCATCGTCCACAATGCCAAGCGTGCCCACGCCGGCAGCTGCGAGGTACTGTATAACTGGGGCACCTAGACCACCAGCACCTACAACCAGAACACGTGCATTCTTGAGCTTTTGCTGTCCAGGACCGCCCACATCATGCAGGACAATATGACGGGCATAGCGTTCCAGTTCTGCAGCAGATAACACAGCCAACTCCATTACTTAACTCTTATTTTGCTAACTTAAGCTGTAACCATTTACGGCTCGCCAAGCAAGCGGCTTACAAGTTTTGCAGTGTAATCCACCATTGGCACGACCCGCGCGTAATTCAACCGTGTGGGGCCTATTACCCCAAGAACCCCGATCACCCGTTGGTCATGATCCCGATAGGGGGATACGATGAGCGAAGAGCCAGAGAGCGAAAATAACCGACTTTCCGAGCCAATGAAAATCCGCACCCCTTCACCATTTCCAGCAAGGTCTAGCAACTGGATGAGGTCTTTCTTGCTTTCAAGATCATCAAATAGCAAGCGAATGCGTTCAAGATCTTCTGCTGCGCCCACATCGTTTAAAAGGTTGGAACGGCCACGAACAATAAGCGTGCCCTCTTCTTGCGCTCCGCCGCCCCATACGGCCAACCCCTGTTCCACTAACTTATCTGTCAGCTCGTCAAGCTCGCGTTTATTGTCTTCACGTTGGCGGCTCAACTCTTTTTGTACATCCTCAAGGCTGCGGTTTTGAATGATGGTATTAAGGTAATTGGAGGCTTCTGTGAGCGCGGATGGCGGTAATCCGGGGGGGAGATGGATAATGCGGTTTTCCACCGAACCATCTTGAGCCACCAGCACGACCAAAGCTTTCAGAGGATCAAGTCGCACAAACTCAATATGGCGGATTGTATTCTCTTGGCGATGGGAAAGTACGACACCGGCACCGCGTGTCAGCCCGGAGAGCATTTGACTGGCTTCAGTCAGCACTTGCTCAGGTGTTCGCTCCTCACCTTTTGCTTTTACTTGTAAAGCAATCCGCTCGCGTTCTTCGCTACTTAAATCCCCAACCTCTAGGAAACCGTCTACAAACAAACGTAGTCCGCTTTCTGTTGGTAGTCGCCCCGCACTGGTATGCGGTGAATAAAGCAGCCCCATATGCTCTAGGTCTGCCATAACATTGCGAATTGAGGCAGCAGAAAGCGGCTTGGAAAGTTCACGCGACAAATTGCGTGAGCCAAGCGGAATACCGGTTTCCAAATAGTTTTCGACAATATGCTTGAAGATCTCTCGCGAGCGTTGATCGAGATTTTCAAGCGGTACAGAGGGAACACGACCACTCAAATTTTGGCTCCACGGGTTAATTAAGGGTCCACAAAAAACGCTAGTTTCGGATAGTTTATGCCAAGCACAGCAAGAGGGACAAACTATAACATTAATAATCTTTAAAAAAACGCGTGCAGCGCAACAGTTTCTTTGCACAAATACCCGAGCGGGGTTACAAGACAACTCATAAAGCTATTATTCTCACTTGAGGCAAATATAGGAGCCGAGCTTGAACCGTCCGTCGAAACGTACTCCAGAAGAAATGCGCCCCGTTACTTTAGAGCGTGGTATTACAAAACATGCCGAAGGCTCTTGTCTTGTGAAATTTGGTGATACCCATGTGCTGTGCACTGCCAGCTTGGAAGAGCGCATTCCGCCGTGGCTTCGTGGACGTAACTCCGGCTGGGTAACCGCAGAATACGGTATGCTTCCGCGCGCAACGCATGACCGGATGCGCCGTGAAGCAGCTTCTGGCAAGCAGTCTGGCCGCACACAAGAAATTCAGCGGTTAATTGGTCGCTCATTGCGCGCAATTGTTGACCTGGAAGCTTTAGGCGAGCGTCAGATCACCATTGACTGTGATGTTATTCAGGCAGATGGCGGTACCCGTACCGCGTCGATTACCGGTGCATGGGTTGCTCTGAACGACTGTCTGGCGTGGATGGAAGCACGTGATATGGTGAAAAAAGATGCGGTCCTGAAAGATCATATTGCTGCGATTTCCTGCGGTATCTATGAGGGCGTTCCAGTGGCCGATCTGGATTACTTGGAAGATAGCGCAGCAGAAACAGATGCCAATTTCGTCATGACAGGCAATGGCGGCATTGTTGAAATTCAAGGCACTGCAGAGGGTAAGCCTTTCTCTGAAGAAGAGTTCGCACAATTGATGAACCTTGCCAAAACCAACATTAGCAAACTGGTAGAGCTGCAAAAGCTCTCGATCCTTTAAGCTGGGATAGTGCAATGAGCCAACGCAAGTTAGAACCGGGAAAGCTGGTCTTGGCCAGCCACAACAAAGGTAAGCTGCGCGAAATAGAGGCTATGCTTGCCCCATTTGGCTATGAGGTTCTCAGTGCGGGTGATTTGAACCTACCCGAGCCAGAGGAAACCGGTACCACCTTTGAAGCCAACGCTGCCTTGAAGGCCCTTGCAGCAGCGAAAGCCACCGGATTGCCAGCTTTGGCCGATGATAGTGGCTTTTGTGTCAAAGCCCTTGCTGATGATCCGGGCATTTACTCCGCCCGCTGGGCAGGTCCAGACAAAGACTTTGCAATCGCGATGCAAAAGGTTGAGGACGGGCTGCAAGCTACCGGGGCAATAAATGCAGCTGATCGCAGCGCCTATTTTGTTGCGGTTTTGTGTGTTGCTTGGCCGGATGGCCATACCCAGTTTTATCGTGGCGAGGTTCATGGCACTGCTGTTTGGCCACCACGTGGGCTGGAAGGCTTTGGCTATGACCCTATCTTTGCACCAGAGGGTGAAACAAGAACCTTTGGTGAAATGGGCAAGGACGAAAAGCATATCTTGGCTAATGGTGAACCGCTCTCGCATCGTGCGCGGGCTTTTGCCTTATTCAAAAGCGAATGCCTCTAGGCTGTCGGCTGGGTCAAACCGAGTAGAATTATGACAACAACACCTGATGGCGGCTTTGGAATTTATGTGCATTGGCCGTTTTGCCTCGCAAAATGCCCCTATTGCGATTTTAATTCCCATGTGCGCCATCAGGCCCCTTCTCAGCTCCAGTATGCAAACGCTTTAAGGCAGGAGCTGCGTTATTTTGCCCAGTACACAAAAGGGCGTACAGTTGGCTCGGTGTTTTTTGGGGGCGGTACGCCCTCTTTGATGGAGCCGCAAACCGTTGCGGCTGTTATTGATGAAATCGCCTCTCTTTGGAACTTGCCAGCAAGTGCAGAGATTTCTATGGAAGCCAACCCGACCAGTGTTGAGGCAAATAGATTTGCAGGCTATCGCAGTGCTGGTGTCAACAGGCTTTCCGTTGGTATTCAGGCACTCGATGATGTGGAGCTAAAAAGGCTTGGTCGCCAGCATAGTGTAGCTGAAGCCATTCAGGCGGTGGATGTTGCCCGCAACACGTTTGAACGTATTTCATTTGATCTTATTTATGCAAGGCCCGAGCAAACCCATGCGGGCTGGCGGACCGAATTAAACCGTGCCCTCGATTTGGCAGCAGATCATTTGTCAATGTATCAGCTAACCATTGAAGAAGGCACCATGTTCCATAAGCTCTACGCTGCTGGAAAGCTTGAGATGCTGGATCCGGATTATGCGGCGGATATGTACGACATAACGCAGGAAGTCACTAGTGCCCGTGGTTTGCCTGCCTATGAAATATCGAATCATGCAGCACAAGGGGCGCAATGCCAGCATAATCTGGTGTATTGGCGCTATGGTGATTATGTAGGCGTTGGTCCGGGCGCACACGGGCGTATCACAATGCCCGATGGCCAAAAATGGGCAACAACCACCCATAGAATGCCTGAGGAATGGCTATTGAATGTTGAAAATGCTGGGCACTCTATCGAAGAGCAGGAACTATTAGCATCTGTAATGCAAGCAGATGAATATTTATTAATGAGTTTACGTTTAGCAGAGGGAATAGACGTCGCTCGTTATGAAGCCCTTTCGGGACGTTCTTTCAATAATAAGCGCCTGTCCAACCTCCAAGAGCTTGGTTTTATAAAGTGGGCCTCAAATAATAGGCTAAAGGTTACTGAAAAGGCCAGACCATTACTTAATGCAATTATTACTGATTTATCAATAGATTAGAAAAGTCATTTTATACGGTTTTATGACACGAAATTACTTCCCTATCATTTTTAAGCACTAATTTTTATATTACTATAAAATTGTGCAGTGCAATATTATATTAATTCTGCTACACTAAAGTCACACCTGATTAGAATAATGTTTGCCGACAAAAGTATTATCTATTGAATTATTAGTACTTCTGTCGAACTTGTGATATTTTAGATAGATGACCTATATTGTTGCATTGCAGCGAAAACCAGAATTGAATGTGATTGAATTCACCGGAGGCCAAGATGACTTTCTATCAATTATATGAGTTCAATCATGCCATGATTACGCCGATGCGGGCCGCCTGTGATATCACAAGGCTAGCACTGAAAAGCCCGTTAAACCCAGTCTCGGAAACCCAGTGGGGGCGTACGCTTGCAGCATCCTGTGAGATGGTTGAACGGGTAACAAGACGATACAGTAAACCTGAGTTTGGACTCTCTCAAACAACTGTTTCGGGCATAAAAGCAGATGTGAAAGAACAAATCGTATGGAAGAAACCGTTTTGTGAACTGATAAACTTTCAAAAAACCATCGGTACCGCCGCGAATGGTCAGAGCAAAAAGCTAACCAAAACAATTGCAGATCAGCCAAAAATTTTGGTGGTTGCGCCCATGTCTGGACACTTTGCAACTTTGTTACGTGGTACCGTTAAAGCATTATTGCCAGATCTGGATGTTTATATAACTGACTGGCAGGACGCCCGCCATGTACCGGTATCCAAAGGGCATTTTGATCTAAATGATTTCATTGATTATATCGTTGAAATGCTGGAATTTTTAGGTCCTAACACCCACATATTAGCCGTTTGCCAACCTTCTGTTCCGGTTCTGGCGGCGGTGGCGCATATGGAAGAAAATAAGAATCGTTGTTCTCCAGCAACGATGACTTTAATGGGGGGACCAATTGACACAAGAGAAGCCCCTACTGCTGTAAATGATTTGGCAGTTGAAAATGGCATCGAGTGGTTTCGTCGTAATGTTATTATGGATGTCCCATTCCCTCACAAAGGGTATATGAGGCAAGTGTATCCAGGTTTTTTACAGCTATCAGGCTTCATGAGTATGAACTTGGACCGCCACATGGTCGCACATCGCGAATTCTTCCAGCATTTGGTTGAAGGTGATGGCGAAAGCGCCGAAGCGCACCGTGAGTTTTACGATGAGTATTTGGCTGTTATGGATTTAACAGCAGAGTTTTATCTACAAACGGTTGAGCATGTATTTATCGAGCACAGCCTGCCAAAGGGAAAATTGACACACCACGGTAAGCTTATAAAGCCTGAAGCCATTACAGGTACAGCACTGTTTACAGTTGAAGGCGAGAAGGACGACATATCGGGTATTGGGCAAACTGAGGCCGCTCATAAACTATGTCAAAACCTACCCAAAGAAAGGAGTGCTCATTATTTACAACCAGGCGTCGGGCATTACG
Organism: Polycladidibacter stylochi; assembly: GCF_001562055.1. Taxonomy (GTDB): domain Bacteria; phylum Pseudomonadota; class Alphaproteobacteria; order Rhizobiales; family Stappiaceae; genus Pseudovibrio; species Pseudovibrio stylochi. The sequence goes on from NZ_LLWE01000024.1 coordinate 299,686, forward strand.
GTATCTTCAACGGCTCTAGGTATCGCTCAGAAATAGCACCACGAATAATTGATTTTATTAAATCATATCCCAATAATGCTAATTATAACAGTTAGCAAACGAATTAAAACTCTAGCACATACTAATAAAATTCATGTGCTAGAGTTATTTTATTAATAAATTAAACTAAGAAAAATATCGTGATAAATTAAATTTTCAGTAGTGACAGTAAAAATAAATACGTTTCGTCTTGAAACTGCAAATAAGCAATACCAACTGAATAGTTGTGATGTTCATGAGGGATAAAACCATGATGTGTCGTAATTATTCTGCTGGAAAATCAATGATAAGACCGGATTGGACTCCAGCAACCGTCGCCTTAATGGTGCTCGGATTCATTATTGCTTGGCCTTTGGGGCTTCTAATGCTTGCCTATATTTTGTGGGGAGATAATCTCCATGAGTTTAAGCATCATGCGCAGGCCAAATGGGATACAAGCCGTTTTAAAGAGGCAATGGAAGATATGGGGGCACCAATGCGTTCAGGTAACGTAGCATTTGATGAGTTCCGTGAAAAAGAACTCAAACGGTTGGAGGAAGAGCGCCGTAAGCTTGAAGAAATGCGCAAAGACTTTGACGACTATATGCGTGATTTGAGAATGGCAAAGGATCGCGAAGAGTTTGATCGCTTTATGTCACGTCGCAATTCACAATCGGAAGCCAACGCAGGTGATAATATCTAATCTAGTCTCATTGGTTCTTTTGAAGCCGGAAGGGGTTACTCTTCCGGCTCCTTGGCGTTTGTAGAAAGCAACGAAGCCCCTAAGTGTTGCTAGTTTCTAAAAGTTTAGTTACTACTCTGCCAATAAGAATTAATTGATTATTTCAAAGGTCCGGTACCGCATCATGCGAGCTCCCTCACAAAAACTAGTACCGGACCACATCACGATCTCCCTTGACGGTGAACAGCTTCAAATCCGCTTACGAAGAAATGCAAGGGCCAAACGTTACGTTCTGCGGTTACCTGTAAATGAGAATATTCCTACCCTCACGATTCCTAGGGGTGGGACACTGGCAACAGCCAAAGAATTTGCGCAAAAACAGTCTGCTTGGCTACAAAAAAAATTACAAAGTCAGCCCGAAATAGTTCCGTTAATACCAAATAGTGAAGTTCCTTTACGTGGTCAGTTGCATATGCTCAAGCCTTCAGGTGCACTGCGTGGAAAAGTAACAACCGGTCTTTGTGAGCATAACAAGCCACTACTGCTTGTTCCGGGAGATAGCGCAGCTTTTTCAAGGCGTGTGAAGGACTTTTTTAAGCAAGAAGCGACTGGTGATATAGAAAAAACCATTCATTATTATGGCAATAAAATGCAATGTATGCCTCGCAAGTTTTCGCTTCGAGATACAAAGTCACGCTGGGGATCTTGTTCAGCACATAAGGACCTATCGTTCTCGTGGCGCTTGATACTTGCGCCTCCGTTTGTGCTTGAATACGTTGTCGCTCATGAAATGGCGCACTTGGTTCACATGAATCATTCCGATAGCTTTTGGCAACTCTGCCATTGGCTTGAGCCGGATACAACAAATGCACAAAAATGGCTAAAGATGAATGGATCTAAACTTCACTTGATCGCTTAGATGATTGAGAGTCATTATCAATTATTTATGCAATAAAATACAATGCCTTAACAGAAAAACCTCTACTGCGATTGAAGTCCTCAGAAATTCGATGAATGAATTTAATTAATAAAGCTGCCGTGAGCTGGTATACTGAATGAATAAAGAATTTAGACACAATAACATAAAACGGGCGCATTGCATATTTAGCTAATGCAACCAATGGGTGGGTCAGCCGAGGTGGTTTCATGCTAAACTGTCATCTAATTGTTCTGTAAAGTTGTTAGACAGCTTTGCACTAGCAAAAAGCCAGATCGGTTGAGCTATATAATAATGAGCGGACATGATTAATGTTCATCAAAGAGCTGGTTGTTATGCCAGATCTAGGGAGATGATTTAAAGATGGCTGGTAATGGACGCCTTAATCCAATGGGGCTTGTAAAAAAGTTTGCGCCACATATGTTGCACACTGGTAAAGCGCCAATTTGGCTTCCACCTCGTATGCGTAGCAAAAATAAGCATGAAGTGAGCTTGGGGCGTGTCGGTTCACTTGAGGCAAAGCTGATGTCTCGCGGTAAAGAGTTAAGGCAAGCGCAACGCTTACGTTATAATGTTTTTTACAAGGAAATGTCGGCAATTGCAGATGCACATACCCAGCTAACACGCCGAGATAAAGACGCTTATGATAGAATTTGTGATCATATTCTGGTTTTTGATCACGATAATCACGTTAAAAGAAAACCGTTCACCAAAGCAGTGCCAAGAATTGTTGGCACTTACCGTGTTCTAAGGCAGGACGTTGCCGAGCAACATAATGGCTTTTATACAGCCAGTGAATACGACATTGCACCGGTGATGAAAGCCAATTCCAATCTACGCTTTATGGAACTGGGCCGCTCATGCGTACTAAAACCTTATCGCACAAAAAAAACAGTTGAGCTGTTGTGGTATGCAATTTGGCATTATGTTCTTATGCACAATGTTGATGTGATGATCGGTTGCGCATCAATTGAAGGTACAAATCCGCAAGAGTTGGCGGAGCAGTTGTCGTTTCTTCACCACTATTGTGGTGCTCCTGATGAATGGAATGTTTCAGCCCTGCCTGATCAATATGTAAATATGAATTTAATGAAAAAGGAAGAGGTAAATCAAAAGGCCGCTTTGCGGGCTCTACCTCCTCTCATAAAAGGATACCTGCGTTTAGGTGCTTATATTGGTGATGGTGCTGTGATTGATCAACAATTTGGTACTACCGATGTATTAATTATCATGCCTGTTTCACGCTTGAATTCTCGTCATATCAATTATTTCGGTTTGGATGCTAGCCGCTATTCTAGCTAGTTATTCCTTGATACTGATGGGTTAATGGATTTAGAAAAAGCCTTTCATCATAAGATGATGGGCTTTTTTTAATCTGCATACCCGAATAAATATCCGTTAACCCAAAGAGTGTTTTTAGTTAACCCCTGATCAACCTTAGTAGTGTTAGTTTACGCATAATCTTTAAAAAGGGTATTTTGTAAAATGATCAAGGGTAAATCCGGAGGCAAGCGGCAGGTTTCGCGTCAAAAGCCAAAGGTAGAGCCCTATTTTGAAGCGCCAGTTAAAGTTCCGCAAAAAACAGCGTCGCAACAAAACTCAAAGCATAATGGCCCCCGAGAACACTCAGCTTCTCAACATAAGCCGCTTTCTGCACCTAGTCATACTCAAGGAAAAGCGACCAGAGCAAAGCCTTTAGCAACACAGCGAAGCAGGCAACAGCCAAACAGCAATAATGGTGTTCAACATTCTTTAGAAAAAACGTATAGTAAACAGGTTAATTCAAAAGATACACGCAATACACCGAACCGAAAGCCACGCCCTAACGGACAGCAAAGGCCAGGTAAGCAAAAAAATATTCAAAACCCTACACCGCGCCCCAAAAAGCAAAGTAAACGCTCTCTCGCTTCCATGGAAAAACGTAGCTCTGGTTTTCTAGGAAAATGGCTGGTGAAATCATTCAGGTTCTTGGCTTATTGGGGCTTGGTCCTTGGCCTATGGGGGGGGATAACAGTTGCAGGTATTTTATTATATTACGCTGCACACCTTCCTCCAGCTTCAGAATGGGCTGTTCCGGAGCGACCACCAAATGTTCGCATCCTAACAGCAGATGGAGCGCTGCTGGCAAATCGCGGAGAAACGGGTGGCGAAGCTGTGCGTTTAGAGCAATTGCCAGCTTATTTGCCAAATGCGGTGATAGCTATTGAAGATAGGCGCTTTCGTTATCATTTTGGTGTTGATCCAATCGGATTACTAAGAGCGGCTTTTGTAAACTTTACAAGTGGAAGGACCGTCCAAGGCGGTTCAACAATTACACAACAGTTGGCAAAAAACCTGTTTTTAAAGCCCGACCGCACGATGCAAAGAAAAATGCAAGAAGTCGTTTTGGCGCTGTGGTTAGAGTACCATTACAGTAAAGACGAAATATTGGAGATGTATCTCAACAGGGTTTACCTTGGTGCTGGTGCCTATGGTGTTGATGCTGCAGCAAGGCGTTATTTTGGCAAATCAGCGCGCATGGTCAACTTAACTGAGGCGGCAACTCTGGCGGGACTATTAAAAGCACCCTCAAAATATGCACCGACTAGAAATCCTAGTCTTGCAGAAGGCAGGACACAAGTTGTTATAGCTGCCATGCATAAGGCTGGTTTTATCACTGCTGAAGAAGCAACAATAGCGCTTATTACACCAGCAGAGCTTGCGGATAAGCACAATGGCGGTTCGCTCAATTATGCAGCTGATTATGTTATGGATTTACTACCTAGTTACATAGGTAGTCTAAAAGGTGATGTCATTGTTGAAACGACAATAGACAGAGAAATGCAATATGCAGCGCAAAATGCATTGGTTTCGACACTAAATGCAGCAGGCAAAACGCACCGTGTTTCGCAAGGTGCTGTTGTTACTCTGAATAGAAGGGGTGACATACGTGCGATGGTTGGGGGCTATAGTTATGCCCGCAGTCAATTCAATCGGGTTGTATATGCCAAACGTCAACCCGGATCATCTTTTAAGCCATTTGTATTTCTAGCAGCATTGGAAAATGGTTTTCAGCCAGAAAGCGTATTGAACGACCGTCGGGTACGCTACAAAAAGTGGACACCAAAAAACTATGATGGTCGCTACCATGGTACGGTGACATTAGCACAATCACTTGCATTTTCACTGAATACGATCTCTGCCGAACTAACAAATTTTCTTGGTCCCAAAACAGTCATTCATACGGCAAGGCGACTTGGTATCACCTCGCCGCTTCGTAATAACCTTTCATTGTCATTGGGCACATCTGAAGTGACGCCATTGGAAATAGCAACGGCCTATGTTCCTTTCTCCAATGGTGGCTATGGAGTTGTTCCACACATCGTTAATCGAATTATAAGCGAAGACGGAACAGTTCTATACAAACGTCAGGGAAGCGGCAAAGGGCGCGTTATAGCAAAAAGTAACCTGAGAAATTTAAACTATATGCTGGCGCAAACAATGGTTTCGGGCACTGGAAAAAAGGCAAGACTACCAGACCGTCCGTCAGGCGGTAAAACTGGTACAAGTCAAGATTTTAAGGACGCTTGGTTCATAGGGTATACCGGATATTTAACAACCGCTGTTTGGTTGGGAAATGATAATAATAAACCCATGAAAAAGGTTACAGGGGGGAGCTTACCCGCTAAGGTTTGGCATCAAGCGATGGTAAATCAGCACAATGGACTAGCTGCAAATGCCATTCCGGGTATTGATGAATTGACGTTTGCGAGCATGCCCATGCTACCAAAACCCGGTCAAAAGGCACCATTACCCGTTGCCCAATCGAGAACCTACCCAGAGACGCATAACAATGCGACAGCTGCCATACCGCCGCAGCCATTGCCTAGCCAACATCAAAAAAGCTTTTTGCAACGCTTGTTCGGCGGGTAATAAGTAAACCAAACAGCTGGGCTTATTGGGTAACAGATAAAGAGCCTAGAAATATCTTTTCAATTTCTTTTCGTATATGGCTAGCGTCAAATGGCTTTTTTAAGAAGCCATTTCCGCCACTTGCAAAAACACTCTCTTGTGTTTCGCTCAAAATATCAGCTGATACGGCGATAATAGGTACCTGGTTTCCAGTACGGCGAATATGTTTAATTGCCTCCAAGCCATCCATCTCTGGCATATGTAAGTCCATAAGAACTAAGTCAAAGGTGCTTTCGTTTATTGCTGAAATTGCTTCGATACCACTTTGTGCTCTTTCACTTTGATGCCCCATTTTTTTAAGGAGGGCCTCGGTTAGCATCCAGTTAATTTGGTTATCTTCCGCAACAAGAACACGCAGGCGGCGATGGATTTTCTCATAATCATCAGATTTTTGCGGCAATACACTACTATAGCCACTTTCAAGAATACCCTCATTAATAATAGTGGGTTCCGTAATAGCAGCCAATTGGTCGGTACTTTCATTTAACATATTCAAGATGCTGGTTAATGAGCGCGATCTAATTGGGCGTATGAGATAAGCTGAGAAGCCGAGTTGTTTAAGCGCAGGTATTTTAGTGCGTTCTGAGGGGGGTAATAAAATAATCGTTTTCGCTATGGGGTTTTGGGAGGTGATGAAATCCTGCCACTCTCTGGCCTCTTCAAAACTGTTGTAGTCGATTAAATATACACTGCTTTGCGTGAATGATTGACACTTGTGTATAGCATTCTCAGAGCAGACTTGTGTTTGAAATCCCAAATCACGTAGTGAAAGTTCCAATAGGTTAGCTTCGAGTTGCCGCGTTGTTATGATGCAGGCAAGAGGTCCAAGCGCAGGTATAAATGCTGCATTCTTAAGGGGTTGTGAATGTGACAATGCTCTTTGTGTACAGCCGGTAAAGTCAAGCTCCTGGGGTATAACTTGTTGCATAAAACTGGCAAACAATTCTGTTTCAAGTTGTTGGCTCTCATTGCTAATTAAAGGCAAACAGAGGGTAAAGTTTGCCCCGCCATCTTCTTTCGTGAGAGCTGAAAGATCTCCCCCCATCAATTTTGCAAGACGTCTGGATATGGCCAAACCAAGCCCCGCACCACCATATTTTCGAGAAGGGCCATGGTCTAACTGTTCAAACTCAACAAATAATCGTTCGGGGTCAGTCGTTGAAAGACCTGGGCCGGTGTCTTGTAACGAAAACAAAATTCCCCGGTACTTTTCGTTTAAAGCAGCGCTACCTACTTTTAGTGCAATGCCACCCCTATCAGTGAATTTGATAGCATTCCAAATGAGGTTATGTAAGATCTGCTTAAGCCTTGCGCCATCGACTACCAGTGTTTTGGGTATTTCGGAATTTACATAGGCACCGATTTCCAGCCCTTTATCATGGGCTTTGGGTGCCATAAGCTCTACCACATCGTCAACCAAATGCCGGACTTCAATCGTTTCTGGTGTAATTTCGACACGTTCAGACTCAATCTTGGAATAATCCAAAAGCTCATCAATTAACTTGAGTAGGGTATCGCCAGAGGTATCTATTGCATCAACATAGGTGCTTTGTTCAGGCGTAAGCTGAGTGTCTTTAATTAAACCGGCCATTCCGATTATGCCGTTTAGCGGTGTACGCATCTCATGGCTGATCATTGCAAGAAAACGTGTTTTGCTCTCATTTGCATGGGTTGCCTTGTCCCTGTCTTGGCGAAGCTGGTATTCAAGCTCACGTCGTAGACTGATATCCTTTAATACGATCTGTACGATAGAAGGATTTCCGTATTCGTCTTTGATACTCAAGTCCAATCGCGAAAACCACCGCATACCAAAGCGGGTCTCCATAGCGACTTCCTTGGTAAAGTAGTCCATTTCTTGATTGGAAATATCAACTTCGTGTAATGGATGATTGCTGGCAGGGATCAATGGCAACGAGAGCATTTCACCTTGATGTGGCAAATGCTCGTCTCTAAAAATGTTGCAAGCAGCTTTGTTAATATAAAGTACCTTGCCTTTAACATCACAGCGGATAACTACCGCATCCATTTTATCAGCTTCAGCAGCTCCGAATATTTTCTCACGGTATTGCGTGCTTTGCATACTATCTTCAAACTTCACAGCACTGGTAGTTACTTCTTCAACGTCGCCTTTCGCTTCTGTTACCTTCATTGCTGTTTTGTAATGCGTTCTAACGGCAAGCCAAAGAAGTGTGAAAAGAGTAATAAGTAATCCTAAAAACAACATAGTGGTATAGCTGCTTAGCTTGTATCCAGTTTCTCGTAGAAAGAGATAAATACTTAAAGAGAGCAGGAGAGAAGTTATTGCAAATGAGATAAGTAATAAGCGATGCAATCTATTTGAAATGAAAAATATTTTTGACGGAATACACAAAACAGACCTCAAACATTAAATTATAATTGTACTTCATGATGTGAATGCGAATTTACATCCACACCAACTGCTTGCTTACTAGAACGATAGTTGATAGCTTCGGCTATGTGGTTATTTGCAATGAGTTCTTGGCAATCCAAATCCGCAAGAGTTCTGGCAACTTTCAAAATGCGGTGGTAACTCCTTGCTGACAGGTGCATTTGCTCTGCAGCATTTAGAAAAAGCTTTTGTGCTTTGTCCTCAAGTGCGCATATCTCGGTAATATCTTTGGCAGGGCACTGTGCATTCGTCGTGCAGTTGCGATTGCTTTTATACCTTTCAAGCTGTATCAGGCGTGCTTTTTGCACCCTATTAGAAACCGTTTTACTGGTTTCGCTAATGTTAGAGCGGATTAAATCACTCGCAGTTACAGCAGGAACATCAATGTGGATATCAATACGATCAAGGAAGGGGCCTGAAATTCTTGCTTGGTAATCTTGGGCGCAACGTGTGCCCCGTTTACACGTATGCCCGGGCTCGCCTGCATAGCCGCACCGGCAAGGGTTCATTGCAGCTATGATTTGGACTTGAGAAGGATAGGAGACACGATTATTTGCACGAGCGATAATAGCTTGCCCGCTTTCCATTGGTTGGCGCAAGCTATCTAAGACTTGTGGCTGGAATTCCGGCAGTTCATCAAGGAACAAAACCCCATGGTGAGCTAGCGAAACCTCCCCTGGCTTTGCTTTTATACCCCCTCCCACAAGAGCTGCCATTGATGCAGAATGGTGGGGTGAGCGAAACGGGCGATAAGGGGATAGTTGCCCCTCTTCTAACTCACCGGCGATAGAGGCGATCATAGAAACCTCTAATAGCTCCTCAGGCAAAAGCTTGGGAAGTATCCCGGGTAACCGGCTTGCAAGCAGTGATTTACCGGCACCAGGCGGTCCCACCATTAACATATTGTGTCCACCAGCAGCAGCAACTTCTAGCGCACGTTTCGCGCTTTCCTGCCCTTTGACGTCACTTAAATCTTCAATAAATCGTGGTTGAGGTGAAAGCTGTGCCTCGGGGCGCGTTAAAACCTGTTCACCTTTAAAGTGGTTCACAAGCTGGTTAAGCGAAACAGGCGCGAGGATATCCATTTCTGGGTCAGCCCAAGCGGCCTCACTACCGCTAGCAGAAGGACAAATTAAACCGGCACCAATCGAGTTTGTATATATGGCTGCTGGCAGCGCACCGTTGACAGCATTGATTTCACCATTAAGCGACAGCTCACCAATAATTACATACTGGCCAAGCACATCCGCAGGTATTACGCCCATAGCAGCCATTAAACCCAGAGCAATGGGTAAATCGTAATGCGATCCTTCTTTTGGCAAATCAGCAGGGGCTAAATTAACTGTAACGCGCTTGGCAGGGAGTGCCAACCCCGAGGCAACTAAAGCAGCGCGGACACGCTCGCGACTTTCTGTAACGGCCTTGTCTGCGAGTCCAACGAGTGTAAACTGTACCGCACCGGGGCCAATCTGCACCTGCACATCAACCCCGACACTTTCGATGCCTTGGAAAGCAACTGTTGCGACTCTAGCAAACATATCCAGCCTCTTTATAAGTTAGAGGCTAGGTTAAATTGTCATTTATCGCAATGAAACACTTGAATAATAGCGGTATTATTTGACCGGAATAACAAAGAAACCAGATAATAAGCTTACATTACTTTGCGCATTCTTGTTGTTCGATTAACTCCCAGAACTGAGTAGCAATGTCAGGACCGCCCAAACGCTTGATAGCTCTTATACCTGTTGGTGCGGTAACATTAATCTCAGTCAAGTTGCCATCAATCACATCAATACCTACGAGCATAAGGCCCTGCTCTTTCAGTGCTGGGCCAACTCTTTGACATATTTCCCGCTCGCGATCCGAAAGCTCACTGTCTTCAGCAGCGCCGCCTCGAACCATATTGGATCGTAAATCACCAGCAGCGGGCACACGGTTAATGGCGCCTGCAAATTCGCCGTTAAGCAACATGATCCTTTTATCGCCATGTTTCACATTGGGTAAGAATTTTTGAATCACCCAAGGCTCTCGGAATGTAGCTGCAAAAAAATCATAGAGAGAACCGTAGTTCAAATCATCTTCAGTCACACGAAAAACAGCAGCGCCACCATGCCCAAACAATGGCTTCATTACGATATCGCCGTGTTCTTGACGGAATAAGTCAATTTCTTTGCGGTCGTGGCTAATGAGTGTTGGCGGCATTAAATCGCTGAATTGGGTAACAAACAGCTTCTCGGGTGCATTTCTAACAGCAACCGGATTATTAATGACGCGCGTCTTACCCTCCAACTTTTCCAGCATGTGTGTTGCTGCAATATATGAAAGGTCAAAAGGTGGGTCCTGGCGCATCAGAACAACATCCATATCGGCCAAATCAACACGAATTTGATCGCCAAACTCGTAGTGATTGCCAACCTCATCTCTTACAGTGACAGGGTCCACACTCACCATGACTTGCTCGCCCCATAAAGCCAACCGCTCCGGTGTATAATGGTAAAGCTCATGCCCGCGCGCTTGCGCTTCCAACATCAGTGCAAATGCACTATCTCCTGCAATATTGATGGAAGAAATATGGTCCATCTGCACAGCAATTTTTAAAGGCATGAACAGCTCCGTCATATACACAATTGGCGGTTTCGATTTATGAGATGAACTCATATTGATCGTAGAAAGTCGATCAATAATCCTATGGCGTCAGATGTCAAAGAAATTTTTCTACTTCTTTCAAGTTGACGATGAAATGGCGGCTGCCTGAAAGCGAAAATCAGAAAAAATCAGCATCGTCTTGGAAGTAGTTTTCATATAAATAACAGCGATTTCCGCAAACAACAGCCAAATCGAACCGAATGGTTTTCATAGAAATATCATTATACTGTGACAGCCAAACTCTTGCCGCAGCGATAATCCTTTTTTGGCTGCGCTTTGTTAAAGAAATCAAACCCTCATTCACTTTTTTGCGGGCTTTGACTTCTATAAAGGAAACTGTGTCCAAATTCTCTGCAATAAGGTCAACCTCGCCAAACTTGGTTTTGTAACGCGTACCTTTTATCTGCCATCCCATATCCTGTAGTTTTTGGGCTACAAGGCTTTCAGCATTCAGTCCTTTTGTGTACGCGGCCCTCTTGGTCAGCATTCGGTAGTCTTTGTCATTTAGGGGAGCATGGTCAGCCATCTTCTCCTGTCTCTTTCATAGCAAGTGCTTTTGCATAAAGCGTTTTACGGTCAATTCCCGTTGCTTTTGCAACCTGCTTTGCAGCCGCACTAATTGGCAGTGTCTTTAAAGCCTCTTGCAACAGCATTGTCGAATCGGCTGTTGTATCTTCCTGCGCTGTGTAGGGCTCAAGCAGTATAACAATTTCTCCTCTTACCCGATCTCCCTCATACTGACCAACCAGTTCCTGTAGAGTGCAGCGCGAAATATCCTCGTATCGTTTTGTGAGCTCGCGGGTGACAGCAGCTTGGTGTTGGGGACCAAACACTTCGATCATGTCTTTTAAGGAGGCTACAAGCCGGTGGGGGCTTTCGTAAAGGACGATGGTCCCGCTAAGAGATTTCAACTCATTAAGCCGCTTTTTTCGGCCAGAACTTTTGTGCGGTAAAAACCCCCCGAAGATTACGGTATCAGATGGCAAGCCAGAGGCAACCAGCCCACATAATAACGCCGAGGCACCAGGTATAGGAAATACTTTGAGCCCCTCCTCCTGAATTGCTTGCACAAGCTTGTACCCAGGGTCAGAAATTAAGGGGGTTCCAGCATCAGAAACCAGAGCAACAGCTTTACCGGCCTTTATGGCATCAAGAATAACAGGTCTTTGCTTTTCCCCGTTATGCTCATGGTAATTAATCATACGAGAACGAATGCCATATCTTTGTAGCAACACACCAGTAATACGTGTGTCTTCGCAAGCAATAATATCGCAAGATGCGAGTGTTTCGAGTGCTCGTATTGTTATATCGCCAAGATTACCTATAGGGGTAGCTACAATATACAGACCACTTTGTTGTCTGGGTGCTGAAAACTGATGATCTTTAATAAAATAATGGTTGTCATCCTGTGAGCTTTCGATAGGCATTTCTTTATCTCTAGTCTTAAGTTTTGCACAAGCATGAGGGCGCATCACTTGTGAAATGGGTCTACCTTAGGCCCTTGATGGGTGATTTTTGACATAAAATGAGCAAAATTCCAGCCCTAGGGTGGTTTCAGGCTGTATTAACTGTTCTGTATCTGTAAAAACAGTATTGAAACGGGAAATGCCAGTACAAAACAGTACTCTATGTTCCAGTGAGTACGCAACTGCACCCGATAGTGTAAAAAGACCCTGCTATTTATACCAAGAGCAGGCACTGCCGGAATGGATGGGGTAGATATGAGCGGAATTCGCTTCGCGCTTAACAAACGAATATTTCGACAGCTGCTATCAGCTGCAATGCTTTTAATGGTTGGCTTGGTCTCTGGGTGTATGAACCCCGCTGTTTATGATGGGCCTAACTATGCACAGCAAACCATAAACCCTGTAGTCCATGGCCGTACGATTGGCGAAGGTTCAGTTCGTGTTGGCTTACTGCTGCCTCTTTCCAAGTTGGAAGCCTCGCAACAGCAAGCGCCTGTTGCTGTAGCTCAAAATGTATCAGCTTACCCCCAGCAAACAACAGGAACTCAAGCAAACGAAGTTGCTAATCTGTTTGAAAATGCTGCGAAAATGGCTCTTACGGATTTCCAGGGAGCAGATATTCAGTTTCTTGTAAAAGATACCCAAGGGACACAAGATGGCGCTGAGGCAGCAGCCAGAGCAGCTATATCTGAAGGCGCAGAACTGTTGATTGGCCCAATTTATGGCCCGGCAGTGAAAGGGGCTTCGCGCATTGCACGCAGAGCTGGTGTACCTGTGATCGGCTTTTCTTCAGATACCAATGCAGCAAGCCAAGGCACATATTTGCTAAGTTTCTTGCCTGAATCAGATGTCACACGCATCATCTCGTTTGCCCATGAGCAAGAGCGCGTTTCCTACGCAGCCATGTTGCCGAATAATTCTTATGGTGCCGTCGTTGAGGCCTCCTTCCGGCAGGCTGTTGGTAGTTTTGGTGGGCGCATAGTCACTATTGAACGGTATACACCAGGTGATGTGGATGATATCCGGGCAAAGGCAAGCAAAATTGGCAAGCTGGCCTCTCAGGTTGATGCGCTATTTATACCTGAAGGTGGTGGCGTACCGCCATTTGTAATGCAGGTACTGACAGAAAACGGTGCTTCAACAGGATCAATTAAAATCCTTGGTAGTGGTCTGTGGAATACACCAGATCTGTTAAAATCGCCTGTCATGGCTGGTAGCTGGTTCCCTGCTCCTGACGATCAAAACTTTAAACGCTTTGCGGAACGTTATCAGCAAGCCTATGGTCAGGTGCCACCGCGCAATGCTTCGCTTGCTTATGATGCAGCCATTCTTGCCGCTGGCTTGGTACGTTCGGCTGGTGCTGATCGCTTCACACCTCGTGTACTCACCAACCAAGACGGTTTTCTTGGAATTGATGGCATCTTCCGCTTCAGGCAAGATGGCATTATCCAGCGGGGCTTAGCAGTTTATGCAGTTTCCAGCAAAGGTGCTGCAAAAGTTGTATCACCGGCACCGAGAACGTTCTCAAACCACTTCTAAGCGCTCTATACCTATCTAACAAATCCCCCTAATATTAGAGTTAGGGGGATTATGCTCTCTGGAAAACAACCGAATTATCCGATAATACCTTGTTGCTAGTGGCTAATAGCTACCACCTCAACAGGGAGCAAATCATATGCTGCAGGGTAAACGTATTCTTCTTGTTATCACAGGAGGGATTGCCGCCTATAAATCGCTGGATCTGATAAGGCGTTTGAAAGAACGTGGAGCCACGATCAGAACTGTCATGACAAAAAGCGCATGCCAGTTTATCACCCCCCTGGCAGTTGAGGCCCTAAGCGCAGATAAAGTATTTATTGAGCTGTTTGACCGTGATGCGGAGCATGATGTTGGGCATATTCGCCTCTCAAGAGAAGCAGATATTGTCGTCATCGCCCCAGCAACAGCCAATATGATGGCCAAGATGGCAAATGGCATAGCTGATGATTTAGCTTCATGTATGTTACTTGCCTGCGACAAGCCAGTTTTACTTGCCCCAGCAATGAACTCGAAAATGTGGTCGCATCCGGCCACAAAACGTAATTATTTGCAATTACAAAAAGATGGGCATCACTTCATCGGGCCCAATAGCGGAGAGATGGCCGAAAAAAATGAAGCTGGTGTGGGCCGCATGGCAGAGCCGCTAGAAATAGTGGCTGCTATTGAATCTTTTTTTGTACCCAAAAAACAACCGCTAGCAGGCAAGCATGTGCTTATAACTGCGGGGCCAACACACGAGCCAATTGACCCTGTTCGCTATATCGCCAATCGCTCTTCAGGCAAGCAAGGGTATGCACTTGCTAAAGCCGCCAGAGAAGCGGGTGCTAAGGTGACACTTGTTTCCGGTCCAGTTAATTTGAAAGCACCAGAAGGCGTCACTTGTGTTTCAGTGGAAACTGCTAGCGAAATGCTCACTGCATCTGAAGCTGCTTTGCCGGTAAATATTGCTATTATGGCAGCAGCGGTGGCGGATTGGCGTACTGAAGAAAGTGGTCAGAACAAGTTAAAAAAGGATGGTACGGGTACTCTGCCATCATTTGCACTTGTTGAAAATCCCGACATCTTGCGCAATATCGCCAGCTCAACAACAAATCGACCCGAATATGTTGTTGGTTTTGCAGCAGAAACAAACGACCTCATAGCGAATGCCCAGTCAAAGCTGGTCAGAAAACAAGCGGATATGATAGTTGCGAATGATGTACGCCATGAGAACAATGTGATGGGGGGAGACGAGAACACTGTACACGTAATTACCCGTGATGAGGTGACCAGTCTGCCAAAAATGAATAAAAACGATGTAGCAGGTAATTTGATTGAAATAATTGCCAAAGCCTATGAAAAACAGTTCGGCTCCTGCTCCAACTAAAACAATTGCCGGTAAATGATGGCTAACGTCATTCAAAATCATTTACCAGCAATTATAGTTTGTGAAGAGCTTACATCTTCACAATCATATTGGCGAAGATGCCCTGACTGCGATAGTCCAGCTCGGTCATGTCTTCCGAGACATGGCCCCATTCGTAACCAATGCCGATTTTCAGATTCTTAGTAATATGCCGATAAACGCCAAGCACCGCGCCGAAGGACAAAGTTTCATCCTCTTCCGAGTACATGAGGCGGCCATCACTCATCACATCCCAGTTGTTCACCACGTGCCAGTTTAGGCGCGCGATGCCCAGATGCGCCGTGTTGCTCTTGTAATCTTGTGTGCCCCGCTGCGCCACGAGAGACTGGCGATAACCATACTTGCCGCCCAATGTGAAGTGGCTATTCAAATCATAATCCGCATCAATGGAAAACACATGACTTTTCTGTGAAGGGCCGTCTTTGTCACCGCTTGCATTCACCTGATCTTTGCTTGGTAGATCATGCAGATACGTGTATTTGAACAACACATTCAACCGCTCGTCTTCAATCGGGCGGAACGCATAACCAAGGCTCGCTTTGGCATAGTCGCCATCAGCAATCGTGCTTTGATTGTTATTGGAAAAAAGCGCATCAACACTACCGATAAAACGGCTGGCCTCTGACTGCTTGTATTCGAACCCGCTGATCAGCGCCCATGTGTCAACTGTTCCGCTGGTCCCATCCTCATACCGGTATTCCCCCTTCACGTGGGCGCTCAAAGCCTCTTCATCGGAGAAAGCGACACCAAGCGAAATCGCATCGCGGTCAAAATCACCGTTGTTACGATCGCGTACCCGGCCACTCTCTATTGCGCCGGAATAGCTCCAACGCTGTGAAGGTGTATAGGTAAGTCCGGCGGCTCTGGTTTGCGATTGCCTCTTTCCAAATAGATCAAAGGTGTTTTCAGCAAAGGCATTTGCTGCCTCCGAATAGCGATAGTTACTACCCAGAACCAGCTTACCCATATCTGTTCCAACCAGTTTGTAACTGTCCAGCGTGCGCGTCGGATCGAGTGTGTAGCCCATATAGAACTCGCGGTCTTGCGCTTGCTGGTAGTTTAGCAGCGCCGATGCGCCCAAGCCGCTGCTGCCACCCGAGACATCCCCCGAAACAAGCAGTTTTTCGCTCAAGCGCGTCTGTGCGCCAACACCAAGGCGATCAGCGCGCTCCAACCCGCCGCGGCGAAAAACTGTCGCCTGCCCAAACAGCCACAGCTTACTATCCTCATCATAAAGGCGGGTCGCACGGGCGCTTACATCCTGCCGCTCACCGGATTTGCTTGCATCTTTCAGCTTATCTGCTTTCAAATAGTTTGCAGCGCCTTCCAGATTCCACTTTTGGTTCAAGGCGTATGCAAAATCAGCGGCCACACTCTGCTTGCGCTCTCCCCCCTTTTGCCGATAGCTTTCGGCTTCAACACCCGCACTTAGGCGCTCGCTTAGCTTTGTCTGCAGCCGCCCACCAATCAGGACTTCATCTTTTTCGATGTTGCGGCTAAGCGTAGAAAAGCCAGCCTCTGCGCTTTCCATGTAGAGATTGACCAGACCACTTTGCGAGATGCCCAGCTCTTGCAAATCCAATTGGCTATCCAGCTTATAGGCCATCGCTGTACCTCGCGATTTGCTAAGCTGTTCGGTGATGCTAAGCCCGCCATCCGTAGACTGGGCAAGGCCAAATCCCGGCCCATGGCTGCCTGCCACCTCTGCGGTAATGTGGCTGACTTCACCCAGTTTGACAGTCAGGTCAGCGCCGCCCATTTTCTGGTCTGCTGCCCCGGTTGTCTCCACCATGCCAGTTGCACCAATGCGAACATTATCGCTCAGCCAGCCTTCAGCACGGGCGCCATAAGAATACCCTTCCACATCACTAAAACTGGGTGTGTACTCATAGCGTACGACCAAATTAACATCGTAGGCACCGGCGGCACCGCTGACCAACGACCCATCAGAACTGCTAGAGTTCAGCGGTTTTGCAAGCTTGATGATTCCTTGCGTATAGTTGATTTCATAGTCCGTTGAGGCGGTAAGCGGTTGTGTTGCCACTTTGCGCCCCGTATCTGGATCAACGGTTTCTATATAGACTGTTTCCGAGCCCACATTGATATCTTGATGCGAAAGGAACAGAACCGATCCCCCGGTTCCGCGCAGCACATCGGTTTGTGGTAGAGTATCGGGCTTGGCACCATAGGCGGAAATAGTGGCGCGAGGTTTTCCGCCCGCTGTTCGATCCGCGCTCTCACTGCGAAACTCCGCTCCGTAGAGGCTGCGGCTGCTATCCAGTAGCTGAGTGTTGTTGCCCGCGGTTTTGAAATCTCCCCACAGCGCTGAAGTGCCACCGCGCTCGGCCTTGACATAAACACGGCCAGAACTGGGGGTGTCGTCATAGCTGGTGCTGTCATCGCCATAGGTCGGGTAAAGGTCGTCAGATTTTAAGCGATCCAGATAGGCATCCGGGTTCTTTTCATCCAGACGCCTGAAAATCGTTTCCAGGTCTCCTTCTCCAGTGTCTGCTGAAGAAGTAATCGTCCAACCACCCTTTGTTTTGCCTTTTATGTAATAGGCAACCCGTCCTTCTGTTTTTGTTTTTTCAAAAAGTGGGTCAGCTTCGCTCGCGGTGTTTTGCAGGCTATGGGATGCTGTTACGTCGATAATACCGACGCCATGCCATTCAGACCTGGGAATTTCGACTGGTAAGGTCTTATAGCGCTGCTGGCCAGAAGAGACGTACTTTATCTCTACCTCGTAGTTGCCTGCAGGCAAATTACGACTGTAAAGGAAGTCTCCGGAAGGCTCTACAAGAACTGTTTCACCCATGATGTTGAGAGGACTATCAGGGTCTACCTGGCCGCTTACAACCAGCATTCCGCCTATAAGTGGGATGCCACGACGCCACGTCTGATCAGTTGTTGACTGTTGGTTTACTGTGTTTTCAGTGTTATTATTCGTTTTCGTTCGTGCAACTTCGTCTGATATTGAAATGGTCTGCGGTGCGGTTTCATCGTACCGACCCTCGGCATCGTACACACGTACGCTATAGCTGTACTGTGCGGAGTTGGAAGTCGGTATTTTCCACGAAGCTTCATAGTTAGCCGTAAGGGGCAATACCGCGTGTTCGCGTGTAAAAACACCATTGGGTTCTCGAATGATTACTTCGGCCCGATTAATAAATTTGGAATAATTCAGCTTTGCAGAAAAGGTAATGGTTTCACCATTGGCATAGTGAATTCGCTCATCTTCCACCGTAATTGCAAGGTACCGGTTTACTTCTGTTCCTTTGAGTTGTGTCTCAAAATGAGCGGTATCAGCCCTCGAATGCTCCTCAACATCTTGGGGAGCATTTAGGGTTTCAGTAGTTTCGAAGATAATCGAGAAATCTTGCCCACGAAGCGAAGCATGCGCCTCAAATCCGCTATAGCAAAAACTAGAGGTAATTACTGTGGTAAATATCAACTGTACTTTCGCAGTTGAGCCAAGTAAGCGATTACAAAACTTATTATTCTTATTCATTTTTACAACTACATAGTACTGGAGAGGGACTTTTCAAAGGTGAGGCGCGCAGTGTTGCCGGTTCGAGATCGCAAATAAGTCTCCACATCAGCCAGCATCTTATAAGCACGTTCTTTTTGTGAGGCAGTTTGCTCACCACGTGGCAACATAAACTCAAGCTTGATAAGAGCTGTCTTGGCCTCAAGTTGCTGCGATAGCCGATCTAGGGCTTTTCGTAGGGGGCGGCTAAGGCGATTACCTCGTACTGCGTCACCACCAACGCGTATGACTACGCGCTTTGATTGAGCAACACCGAAGTTTAATTCGCTCATTTTACCTGGAGTGAGGCGTACAACCCTTGGGTTCTCGGTAGTTACATAGAACCCTTTCGGCAACGAGCGTGTATCCAGCTTCAAGATGAAGTTAGAGCCACGGCCTTTAGGAAGCATGGCGCAAGGTACATGGTAGCGCCCAAAAGAATCGCTGGTAATAATAGTGCCATCAACGCCCATCAAGCGGGCAGCTGGCATCCCTTTTTCGACAACGCCTTTTCTTGGTGGATTTTGATAGCCATCCTCATTCACATCATGAAAGACTTTTCCGTAAACATCGCCGCAATCAAACACATGCTCGGGCAGTAAGCGTACTGTTGCCTTAGCTTTAGGCGCGAGCAGCTCTTTCGTAACGCTATGTTTCAACACGGCTTGGTTGGTGTGTTCTCCTGCATGTGCTGAGATAAGAACCCGCCCATTAAGCGTAATTGTCATGGTCGCATTAGGCGAGATGTACAGATTATCCAGAGTGGTTACACGCCCATTGACTGTTACGGGCCATTTGGCCCCATCGACCATTGCTGTTTCTTTCACAAAAGCAAAATCAGCGGGCATGATATCAAGCAGGGTCATCGGTCCGGTGGTACGCGCCAGTTTACTGCGAATGGTGATGGTGTACGGCACCACTGCACCGCGCTCTACCGTTTGAACACGCGTGGTTTTTGTTAGCTCCAGATAGCTATCAAGAACAACAGGTGCCAAAGGATAATCTGTTGGATCATCGGTTGTGTTACCATCAAGGTCATCACCATCATCTGATGCGTCCGTAATCAGTGTAGGGTTACGAGGAATAACTAAAACGTAGATTGGCAACGCTGTTGCAGTTGACTGCAAATGTGTGCCTGTGCCGTCCACTGCTGCTGCGGTTAGAGTAAATGATGCTGTATACGTTGCTGTTTCGGCGATTTTGAGCCGACCAGCGGAAGAGCCGAGTGACGCACTGACAAATGCTGGCATGCGGTCTAACTTTAGCTCTGTTTTGCCATCAAGTGTTGTAAACACCTCTGAAAGAGCGAGCCCTTGCAGCGGCGTATTGCCTGTGTTTTCAACTGTGATTGTGTAGGTAATAACGTCTGCGACCCCATCGATACCGTCACCATTGTCGCGAAGCACCTGCGTTGTCGTCACCTCAAGGCTATCAATTGCCGCCTGTACAACAGTCTCGGTCGCGCTTGCGCAGATTGCCGGATTGTCTTTGCGGCAAATCTGATAGGAGAGCTTGTAGTCGCCAGCAGGCTTACCGGGTGCCAAAGTAATCAGCCCCGTTGCAACATCAAGTGTAAGCCCGTCATCCGCGTTAACTTGTGCCAGCGTTACATTGGCCAAGGTTGCAGGTGTGCCGCCCAAGCGATCTGACGCTAAAACCGTAGTTGTTGTCCCCCCATTGCTGAAAATAGGCGGATAGGTTTCAGGATGCGCCTCGATAAACACAAGACCTGTTTCAACCGTATCGCTATCTATCACCTCTAGCGGATCGCCGGTTGACGAGCTTCCGTAAGTCCCAGTGACGGTGGCTGTATTGCTAAGACTATCCAATGCGGCAGTGCTAGCATCGACAAGGAGTTTACCGGTATAACTGGTGCTATCTGTTGCACCCGGCGCAAGGCCATCGATCGGTGCGCCGCTTAACCCCGCGCCGAGCAGCGGGTCGCTGAGGCGCACGTTGTTGAGTGTGACACTGCCGGTATTTGTAATTTCAAAGGTGTAGAAAATCTCGTCGCCAGCCTCGACCTGACCTTTATGGTGCAAGTGAGAGGTATCCGCCCTTTTTACCAGCTTAATCGCTGGCTGGATCCCAACTGTAGTTTTTGTTGGTTCATCATTATCTATCGCTGTTCCCGAGATATCTGTGTAGGGCGTGGAACTGCTATCATACGCTGTAACAACGGCGCTGTTGGTAACACTTGCAGTATCAAGGTCAGCCTGTGTAAGGGCATATGTCGCTGTGATGCTGGTGCTATCACGCCCCTCCGGTGCCAAAGTCGCAATCGGGCCACCACTTACAACAACACCGCTAAGCGTATCGGCAACCGAGATATTGTAAAGCTCCACATTGCCCGTATTGGTGATCTCGAAAGTAAAGCGGATCTGCTCACCAACCTTTGCGGGGTTACTCAAGGCACTGGTATCGGCTGTTTTGACTAGCGCCACTGACGGGGCACGCCCGAGCACGGTCACAGTTGGCGTATCATTGCCTGCGTTGGTTCCCGAAACATCTTTGGTTTTTCCGCCGAAAGGATCGATCCCTTCCACGGTGGCACGGTTGGTCAGTGTGCCTCGGTCCACATCAGTTTGCTTGAGGGTGTAACTGGCACTGTAGCTACTATTATCGGTGCTGCCCGGCGCCAATGAGGCGATCGGAGCACCGGTCAGCACAAGATCTGCCATCGGATCTTGTAGAACAAGGTTTTTCAGCGTAACACTACCACTATTGGTGATGGCGTAGGCGTAGGTGACAACCTCTCCGGCTTTCGCATCAAGCGACACAGCTGAAGTATCTGCGGTTTTAACCAGTGTCACAGCCGCAGTATGCGCTGCGCTGATCGGTGTTGGATCATCTTCGCCGCTATCATCCGGGCGACCATTGCTGTTTGGGTCCGGGTTCGTGCCATTATCACTTAAATCAGTCAGCAAGAAATAATCGGAATCCACTTGGCCAGTGAGCGCACCCAGCGCTTCCACATAGGATTGGGTGTTGTAACTAAAGCTGGAAGCTGTACTTCCTGCGCTTTTGGTTGCCGGCATAACCCGCATCTCAACGGTGAACGTACAGCTGCTCGCAGCTGCCAACGTTCCCCCCGATACCAAGGTTTTATCGCTGCTCCCGTTAAAGCCACCATGTAGGCCAACGCAACTGCCCGTAGGCGCACTCAACACTGCATAACTGCCGTTTGCCATTGGCGCGGTGCGTGGGTCTTCCCCGCCGCTGAAACTGTGATAACTCCCCAACGCATCACTGGCCGCAGTTAGATCAGATGTGATCGCAACGCTTTTGAGCGGATCAACGGAGAAGTTCTCCAACACATAGCTGGTGGTAAATGTAAACGAGCCATCCACCGCGATGGTAGGCCCTGCACTGACATATTGCGCAAGGCCAACACGCGCCTGCGGAATGACAGTAAAATCATAGCCTGTCGCATCTGTCTTTTGTGCAAGCGTAATGGCGCTCACTTTATCTGCAATTGTATTGATACCACCTGAAGAGCCTGCCCGGCTCAGCCCGTCGACCAGGAAGCCTTCAGCTGTTGAGCCTCGCGTAACCTTGTAGGTACCCTCTGGAATATCTTTGAACAGATAGGTGCCATTTGCATTCGTAGTGGTTGAAAGATTAACCGCTGCGCCTTCCAAAGAGGTGCCGCTAAGGCTGACAGCTATGCCGCTCGCACCATAATCTTCCGCTTCTAAAGTGCCATCATTATCAAAATCATAGGAGACAGTCCCCGCAATGGATGAAGCGACCACAGTCACACTGCCCGTTGCAGTATTATTGCCATGGTCATTATCGAATGACTTTTTCGATTTGATAGAGGCAGTATTACTCGATGTTTTCCAGAGCTGAGTTTTACTGTTTATTTTTACAGGAATGAGAACTTCTACAGTACCTCCGCTTTCAAAGGTACCAAGGTTACACTTAAAAGATGCCCAATCACTTGTATTTGTACATTTGGTTGAGGTTACAAAGCTGGTACCTGAGATAATAGATGGTAAGCCAGTGAGCACCATTCCGGCTGGCAGCTTATCTGAGACAATTACCCCATCTGCTTCACGAAGGCCGGGACCCGTTTTATTATGCAATGTGAGTTTGTAAGTGAATGGCTCATTCAAATCCACCTCAGCTTTAGAGGGGACTTTGCTAATTACTTCCACATCTGCGCGCGTTAGCATGGTAGTGGTTTCACTAGCACTGTCATTGGCAGTATTGGTATCAGAGCCAGCAGTCATAGCTGCAGAGCTTAATGCAGCGGTTGTTGTAATCGTGCCCTTGTCTTCGCCTTGTGCTTTGACAATCAGGCTATACACTTTTCCGCTATCAAATCTTGCAAATCGACAGGTTAATACGCCTCCGTAACTGCCAACGGCTGGTAGCGGATCACATATAATATCGCCTGAATCAATACCTGTACTGGTAAGAGACTGAAATGACAAAAGATTTGGCGGTAAGCTATAGGTTAGTAGTACATTTTCGGCAAATGATGGTCCTACATTTTGCACTTTAATTGTGTAATGAGTACTTGTGTTAACTTCCAAAGGGTCAACATCATCGGAGTTATTCACGATGAGGTTAAATCTAGGTGCTGTAACTTGAACGCTTTTGCTAGCCGTATTGCTCAAATATGGCAGTTCAGCTGTGCTGGTGGTAGCCACGGCACTCGCCACTATCGCAATACCCTGCATCGCCTCCGGTGGCTCAACGGTGATAACAGTTTTCTTGGACCCTCCAGTACTGATAGTCCCTAGATCACAGATCACTGTTTTGTTCGCTGATGTAATCAGCTCGCCATTTGATAATGACGTACTGCAGGTGCCGGCCGAAGTAAGTGAGTTGAAATAAACACCCTCTGGTAGGGTAATACTAACATTACTGTTATCAGCATAACTAAGATAGCGATCCGATGTCGGGTTGCTAACTGTAGTTGTAAAACTGACTTTTTGGCCAGCTGGTGAAGAGGCCTTGGCTGTTAATTGCGTTAAAATGTCTGTAACAGGCGACACACTATAGGAAATACTTGCTTCGTTATTGGTTAAATCAGGATCGGCAATTCCGTAGGAAAGAACCGTGACGCTGTTAGAAAGGATTTTGCCGTTGTTTAGTCCTGATGCAGGCCGCACATCCACTAGAACTTTAGGGCAATCAACACCAGTGGAGCACTTGGGTACTGAGGCGATAGTACAGTCAAGCTCAACGCGTCGATCCCCGGATTTTTCAGTACAACTACCTCCTCCTGCTAAGGCTGAATTGAGTTGCATTTGGTATTTTAGATAGCCAGTATCTGCTGTATCGCCAGTTCTGCTGTTTAGCAAATCTGTCAAGTGATCAGTAATGCGCACATTGGTAGACGTTCCAGGGCCATTGTTGACCACTTCAATGCCAAAGGTCTGCACACCACCAACTGCCAATGGATCGTGTGCGGCTGTCTTCAATACAGTAATATCGGCATAGTTTACAGCATCATGGACTTTATAATCATAGTGGCCACCTGTATGGCCATCTGGCCACGAAGGAGTACTAGCTGTAGCCGTGTTGCTGGCATCACCAGCAGCGGTGGCGGTTACTGTAAGTGTAAGCGGTGTGGAAGAGGTCCCCACAGCTAGTGGGTTGGTGGCGTCATAGGCTTTTGAACAAGTAATATCTGAAGGCCCTGCAATTGGTCCTGCCGGGCACGTCCAGCCATTGCCTGCAAACCCTGTATATTCTAGGCCTGCTGGTAAATGGTCGGTAAGGCTCAATTTTTCTTTTAATGAAGTGTTGCGATTGTTTTTTACCTGCAACTTAAATTTATAGCTTTCACCAACCGCTAATAGCGCTGGCGAAGGTCCTGATTTTGATACAGAAAGTTGGACAACCGGATCTTCTAGTTTGTGTTTGATATCGTAGGCATCGTTGTCGGTTAAATCCGGATCATCGGGAGTAAAACCACCCATAACAACGTAGTTTTGTATGTCTGTTGCCGTCTTGGTGATTAAGGCAGAAATTTCGACACTACCTAGCGGCATATTTTCGCCGCCTATAAGTGCATCAGAAGGTCGGGAGCATTCGACAATTTGACCGCTGTAGCTACAACTCCACCCACCAGAAGAGGAGCTTACACCTTTAATTTTATAGGCATCTGCAAGCGTTGTTTGAAACTGTAAGCCTTGGGGGGCACTACCTGTGTAGGTCCCACTAACAGTAAGAGTAGCAGTTTCGCCTACCAACCCCAATGTTCCAACAGAGTTGGACAGAACCACGTGTACATCTGTCCCATCAGTTACGCTTACGCTATGGGATGCCGAGTTATTAGCATTATTGTTATCAGTTGTACCCTTTGCAGATACTGTGCCATTTAAAGTGTACTCTGCACCAAGGCTGAACAGCTTGGTTACCCGCCCAGAAATATGCAAGCTTTTACTTGCACCATTTGCAAGGGCGCTCGAAATATTACAGGAATAAGAACCATCACCATTGGCAAGGCAGCCAACAGGGACATTGCTGTAGGAAAAACCGTCGATTACTGGCAGTTGCAACTCCATTTGCCTTGAATCTTTCGGGCCATTATTGGTGATTTTATAAGTGTAATCGACGATAGCACCGCTAGCTGCGATTACTGGACCAGAGATAGCCAAAGAAAGATCTGTCTGATCTGGGTCCGGAGGAATACCGGGCCCTGCAATAATGGTCGTTCCTTCCGTCCAGCTATTATTGCGATCAAAGCTGTCGGCATCGTTTGGCAAAGTCACCTTAAGATTAATGGACCCCTCAGCCCGAGCACGCATGATAATTTTAAAGCTAATAACTTCGTCAATGGCCAGCGCGGGAATATCGCAGCTATTAAGAATTGGCCCGTCCAGTGGTAGCGCATTTTTACAACTCAAACCGGTTATCTCAGTTAGCCGCGCTCCATCGGGGACCGCAACCTCGAGAGTTGTTGCGCTAGAAGGAGTTGAGCCCACGCCAAAAGGAGAGTTGGTAATTGTTACATCGTAGTTAATGTAATCGCCTGCAGGAGATGGGTCATATGCCCCGTCAGTCACGTCTAAAACAAGATCGTAATTCCCTGCCATTGCAGGAGAGCCAAAGCAAAGAACAATACTGAGTAGGCTAAAAAAAAGGAAAGATTTTATTTTAATTTGAAGTCTGGAGCTAGCAGTCTTGACTAATGTAGACAGCGATAACACACCGTGCATGTTGTATTCCACTTAATCGATAAAGCAGCCCCTCGAGTGATACTCCTTAAGTAAGTTTCAGGAGAAACTCTTTGATATGTACTCGAAATACCAGGATTGCTTAATGTTCTTTGTAAAAGAACTTATTGTTCTTATGTTTGGTGATTTGCAATTTTCTAACTCAAGATATTATTAAATCTAAAAATATATATATCAAACATTATTTGACCTAAAGTCAGTGGATAAAGTTAGGTCAAATCTCAAGGTTAGTGATGTGCGTCATTATTTTTAAAGACAATGTGGACTGTAGGTATGAATGCATTAGATTGAATAGTGGTAATTATATAAAATAAATCAAAGTATTAAGGGAATTGATGCAGGGGGGTAGCTGTTTCGCACCTACGTTATTTAAGTAGGGCAGCTATGAAAACAAGAGCGGGCAAGATTAAGTATAGGAGTATTGCAAGGCAAGTATACCTATTGAGTAAGGCGCACTGCGGCTATTGCAGACCCTAAATGAATCCAAAATACATGCCGACTTGGTGAGCGCCTTGGGGGATACTCAAAACGATCACATTTTCAATCAAGCAACGGTTAAGTTGTTTTTTTACGCCTTAAATAACCATTCGCATTTGGTGAACTCGGTGTAGTTGCAGGCGCATTAGTCGCTTTTGTCGACTTTGCAATCATAGCTTTTTTATTTGCGTTCTTATTCCCCTTCGCAGGCTTCTTTGATGGACCACTATTATCCGTTCTAGTTTTCTTAACCTGAGGCCTTTTTGAAAAGCTACCGGTTTTGCGAAGCGATTTGGGCTCTTGTGCCGATTTAAAGTAGGCATAGTCTGGGTGCTCAGCAATTTTCTTGCGTATCAAGCTTTGAATTTGCTGCAGCATACCGCGCTCTTCAGGTAAGCAGAACGAAATAGCTTGTCCACTCATCCCGGCACGAGCCGTACGCCCGATGCGATGGACATAATTCTCGGCTACATTGGGCATATCATAGTTTATTACATGGCTAATATCTTGAACATCAATGCCGCGTGCAGCCACGTCAGTCGCAACGAGATAGGCCAAATGCCCACGACGAAATTGCTCCAGTGTTTTGTTGCGTTCAACTTGACTCATATCACCATGAATCACAGCGGCCGCGATAGAATCAGCTTGCAATTTACGGCATAAAATGGCCGCCCCTCGTTTGGTGAGGGTAAAAATCAATGCTTTTGTAACGTGATCGCGATTCAATAGGTCTTTCAAAAGGGGAAATTTTTGCTCTGCTCTAACATGAGCTATTAACTGGTCGGCTTTCTCAACGGTTGTAGCAGGTGGATTTGCCGCAACGCGTTTAGGCTTAGTTAAAAAGCGCTTAGCCAGCTGCTCAATTTCTTTTGGCATTGTGGCTGAGAAAAACAAGCTTTGTCTTTCTACAGGCAACTGGTAGGCAATTTCTTCAAGCTCCGCCAAGAAACCCAGATCAAGCATTTGATCCGCTTCATCAATAACGAAAATTTCAAGCTCTTCAAAATTAACAGCATTGCGCGTGCAAAGGTCCAATAGTCTGCCTGGTGTCGCAACAAGAACATCCAGTCCACGCTGCAATGCTCGAATTTGGGGGCCAATAGGTACCCCACCAACCGAGCTGGCAACATGCATATTGAGTCGCTTGCTATATTCTTTCAAGTTTTTGGTTATTTGCTCGGCAAGCTCTCTTGTCGGCGCTAAAACGAGGCTGCGTATGCTTCGTGGGGCTGGCCGGACATTACTTTCGTGTAATCGCTGCAATAATGGCAGCCCGAAGGCAGCTGTTTTCCCGGTACCGGTTTGAGCAAGCCCAACAAGGTCATTACCTTCAAGTATTATTGGTATTGCTTGCGTTTGGATGGGTGTTGGCAAAGAGTAATTTTTTGCTTCAAGTGCCAGAATTAGCGGACGAGATATTCCAAGACTGGTGAAATTTGTCAATTTTGTTCTCTTTCAGCAACAGCCATTTTAGGCTACAATACGTGATTAAACCTAAGTACGCAAAGGGAATATGACAGGATTCAAGTTAGGTCAGTTGAAGCTGTTGGGAATACAAAAAACTTGTATTAAAACTGCACACAACTTCGCCACGTTATACTGTTAGGATGGAACCTGGCATTTAAAGCCTGTCATGACGGAATTAATGTGGCAAAGTCAAGTGGTATGTGGAAAGTGTTCTCATTTAGATTGCCATTACAGGTCGTTTCCTTCAGGTGATTTCTTTCAAGAGTTATTGTCGGGCTTGCGACCTACAGAACAGGATAAGAAAATTGGAAACTATGGATATAGCGCAATTGGAGCAAAACGCAGAAGAAGCAGCAAAACTACTTTCTTCAATGGCGCATCCAAAACGTTTGATGGTGCTTTGTAAACTATTGCAAGGTGAATGTGCTGTAGGAGACTTGGCACAGAGTGTTAATTTAAGCCAGTCAGCATTAAGCCAACATCTTGCAAAAATGCGAGCCAATAATCTGGTGAATACGCGACGCGAAGCACAAACGATCTATTACTCTCTTGCCAGTAGTGAAATTGAAGCTGTCTTAAATACCTTGTATGGCCTCTATTGTGCACCAGAAAGCAACGAATTAACGGGTATTTGCTAGCAGAACCTTATCGGGTAAGCGCACCAACACGTGATAGAGTTGGCACTCAGCGGTGTATCGGCTTGTCACCAGCTAGAATAACGTCGACCCCGTTTGTGCGTTGATGTAGAAGAGCGCCGGGGAAAAACTTTAACAAAGCTGCAACATTTGGCTTTGTTTTTTCCTGTGTTAATGCGCTTAGCTCTCCAAAGGGGCGTAGGGTTTTCTCCTGCTGTAGTGCCCCAACGTACAAGGGCGCTGCTTTGTCATCTTCACTTTGTATCTTGAATTGCGTTGTCCAAATCCAGAGAACTTGGCGATGCTCTTTATCGATTTGGCGCACCATAACGAGTGCGGGCAAATAACCCATATGCGTGTGAGGTACGGGGGGTAGAGCAGTTATTGGTGTTTGCCCTTCCAAGTATCCGCTAAAGGAAGGTATATTCCAGCTGGCCGCGGCCTGCCAACCTTGTTGACTGAGCGAATCCTGCAAGGAAGATAACTTTCCAAACCACTGGAGAATAAGGTCTTCTTCTAACTCACCAGATAAGCTAACCCTTTGCATGGGTAGCTTTTCCCAGCCTTCATTTAGCCAATTGGCAAGCCTTAATGCTTTAACTTTATGATGTGGTTGGTAGAGGTGAGCTGTATTTTCAAAATGTTTTGGCACATACCAAAAGCCGGCAATAGTGCATGCACCGATTGTTATTGCTGCAAGAGCATTTCGTCCAATTTTCTCATTGTGTATATGGCCGAATATAAATGCAAAAACACTAACTAAAGCGGCACCGAAAATAAGCCCGGCCAAAACATCGGATGTCCAATGTACACCAAGGTATATACGGGCAAAGCCCACTAAAATTGCATAGGATGCAGCCAATGAAAACACCAATGCCCGGATTTTTCGGCTGCGCTCATGAGCAATTAAAACGGCAATAGTACCAACAAGGACAGTGGTTATTGTTGCATGGCCAGAACTTAGCGAAATGTAGTCAGGCCCTTTGCTCAAATCAATGTTATGGCCACGGCTAAATAAGCTCTTCATGACCATAACAAAAACGGCTGAACTGCCTATGGTAATCAGTAGCCCGATGCCACGTCGCCAAGCTTTTCTTAGAATGAGGTAAATACCCGCGCTTAAAGAGACACAAAGAACGACAAAGCCACTACCGAGTAAATAGACCGGAATCATAATGGCATCGAGCTTGGGTGAACGAACAAGTTCAAAAAAGTTATTAATAGCCAGATCAGCGCGTACCATGGTCATGCCAGGCGTCACATTACCAATGAACCAGAAAAACAAAGGCAGTAATACCAAAAGGACAACTGCAGAAACCAACATACCTACGGAACGAGGATTATCCGTATCATAAGTTTTGGCTATCCATTGAGAGGGGCGGTCAGGACGCGAAGCAAACCAGTTTACTAATGCTTGGTGAGTGCCCCCGAAAATTGGAAGAATAAAGAGAACAAACCAACGAACAAGAACCACAGCGATAAAAATTGCAACACATAAACCGCCGAGTGCAATTGCGAGCCTTGTATTAATCTCGCCTACCGCAAACAAGGCTGAACCGGCCATAACGCCAGGCACAAGGTGAAGTGCAGACCAAGCGAATGCTGAGCTCACGTTAAAAACTGAAAACCTGATAAAATTCATATCAGCCATTCCAGCAATTCCGGGTACGACTGATTTTACACCAGGAACAAAGCGGCCAATAAAGATGCTCTTGCCACCATGCTGGGCAAAGTAATCCTCACCTTTTTGCAACCACTCTGGATACTTGTTGAGCGGCCAGATATTTCGAAGCCTACCTTTAAATGTATAACCAACCCAATAAGAAATAGCGTCACCCGTAACGGCACCTGCTGTTGTCCAAATGAATAAGGGCCAAAAGTCCAGTTCGCCTAAGCCAATTAGCGTACCGGCCCCCACCAGCACGACAGTGCTTGGGAAAAACAGCCCAATGAGAAAGAGAGCTTCTCCCATTGCGACGAAAAAACATATAAACCCCGCAAACGCTGGGTTGGCAGCAATGAAATCTACGATGCCACTTAAAAAGTTACTTATAAAATCAATAGGCAAGGCGGCACCCTGTGTTAAAGCGTTGTGAGTTAATTTTTATGCGGTAAAGGCTATAGTCAATACACGCGTATTCTAACCTCTGTCTTTCCATTGATAAAACACCGCAGTTGTTGTTTTGCTTGGCTTATGCTTGCCAATCTACCCTTTATAATTACCTAGCGTTTTTAGTTAATAAAAAGCTTAGGGAAATGATCGTAGGATCAATATGTAGCTATCTATAAATCACAATTCTAGCTAGAGAGCCATGTTGATTTAACAAAGCTTCTATCCTTTAGTTGTATATGTATATTGATAATACTCATAGTGGTTTTAAGCTATTAAGTGTTTCCTGAGTTGAGCCGCTCGAGAAGGATTCTGTCATGTTTCAATCTGCATATCTACCGCAAAAAATAAGCAAAAAAGAATACCATGACCGATTGCCCGATCTTAGAGAGAAGCTTTTAAAAGTGCAGCATCTTTTGCAAACTGATAAAAGCTTTGCAACAATAATTTTATTGGCCGGTTTAGATGGTGCAGGAAAAGGCTCTGCTATTGCAAGACTATATGAGTGGATGGACTCACGATACCTAGCCTGTAATGCCTATCAAGAACCCCCAACAGAAGAAGAAAGACTAAGGCCGGAAATGTGGCGCTATTGGCGTGATTTACCCGCCCGCGGTGAAACTGCAATAGTGTTTGGGTCTTGGTATCAACCAGCGCTTCGCGCTTCGGTGATGGGCAAGTTAAGCGATGATGGCCTTGAACACAAATTAGCTTCGATAAATCGCTTTGAAGAAATGCTCGCCCATGAAAATGTGTTGCTATTAAAGTTCTGGTTTACTTTGCCACTTGAAAAGCAGCAGGTGCGCTTAACACAATTAAAAGAAAACAAGCGTAACGAACGCCACTATTTGCAAGAGTGGAGTAGCTTGAAAAATCACCGCAAAGCCGAGATTGCAGGCGAAAAAGCTGCATTACATACCAGTACGGGCTATGCACCTTGGTTTGTCATTCCATCCCATAATTCAAATTACCGGGATTTGGCCCTTGCTGAAACGATAGCTGAATCAATGTCGCGCAAGCTGGATCAAAAAAGTGCAAGGCCAGTAGCAGCCCCGGCTATTATTGCTAATCTTGGTAGTGTAAATGCAGTGGAAGCCATAGACTTATCGCCAGTAAAGCCCAAGGAAGAATACAAGGTCGAACTAGCTGATTGGCAAGATAAACTAGCAAATCTCATCGATTCTAAGGCTTTCAAGAAACGTTCTCTACTTTGTGTTTTTCAGGGAAATGATGCAGCGGGTAAAGGCGGTTCAATCCGTAGGTTAACCGCACCTCTTGATCCAAGATTTTACAAGGTCCACCCCATTTCAGCGCCAACCGAAGAAGAAAAATTACACCCTTACTTGTGGCGGTTTTGGCGCCGGATCCCAAAACGGGGCCACACAACAATTTTTGACCGCTCTTACTATGAAAGGGTTCTGGTTGAACGTGTGGAAGGCTTTTGCTCGGAAGCCGATTGGATGCGCGCGTATAATGAAATCAACTCTTTTGAGCGTGAACTAGCTGATAGTGGCATAATTATATGCAAGTTTTGGTTGGCGATTTCTGAAGGTGAACAGCTTAAGCGTTTTAAAGAGCGGGAAGAAGTTGCCTATAAAAACTATAAAATCACCGAGGAGGATTGGCGAAATCGCTTAAGGTGGGCAGACTATGCCATTGCTGCCGGCGATATGGTCGATAGGACGTCAACGCGGTACGCCCCTTGGACCTTGGTTTCTTCAGAAGATAAACGCCATGCCCGCATAGAAGTGCTCAAGGCAACCTGTATTGCTTTAGAAAACGCAATGAGTAATGTCGACGGGCTAGAATAATCAGGTTGATTATATGCAGTGAGTGGTTTCCTGCTCACTGCGAGCAGCTTGATATTACTTACTGCTCCGGACTTCAAGCAATCTAGGTCGATTCCCTTGGTAAAATGTGTATTGGTTGTTTGATGATTTTATTCGAAAACTCACTCTCACTATGTGATTGAATTTGTTGGCAAATGATTTGTGCGGCTTGCGATCCAATACCAAAACAATCAACATTAATCGTTGTGATTTCAGGGTAGCAGTTTCGTGAAAGCTCATAGTCACCAAAGCCTGCAATCGCTATGTCGCGTGGCACATTCCAGCCACTGCGTTGGCATTCAACCAGTGCCCCAAAAGCCATTAAGTCTGACACACAAACAATAACGTCGGTTTGAGGCCATTTTTCAAGCGCAATTTTTATGCCGCGGGAGCCATCCTCGTAGGATAGAGGTGTTTGCCCAATTTCTACAACTCTTTCGTGGTTTAATCCGTACTTTTTTAGCTGATTTTGATAGCCATGCAATCTGTCCTGCCCTCGCGTATCATCAGCATCGTCACCGCCCAAATAGCAAAAACTCCGATACCCTTCCTTGTATAGATGTTCAACAAGCTTTTCGATGGCCCGCGAGTTAGAAAAACCCACAACGTGTTGAATTGGCTGTTTCGGCAAATCCCACATTTCTACAACAGGAATGGCAGCGGCATGTAACATCCGTCTGGTTTTGTCTGTATGATATCCCCCAGTAACAATAATACCTTCTGGGCGGCGTCTAAGCAGGCTTTCAACAAGCTCTTCTTCCCGCTCCTGCATATAGTCTGTATAACCAAGTAAGAGCTGCAAGCCGTTTTTTTCTAACTCTTTGGTAATGCCATGCGCGGTCTCCGAAAAGTTGGAGTTGTTAATTGAAGGGATAATTGCAGCAACAAAGCCAGTTTTTCGAGACGATAAGCTACCAGCTGACTGATCCAGCACATAACCTAAATCATCGACAGCTTTTTGTATTTTTGAGAGTGTAGCTGCTGAGACAACATTTGCCTTATTCAATGCGCGTGAGACAGTCATCGTCGAAACGCCTGCTTCACGGGCAACATCAGCCATGGTTATTTTCTTTAGATTATCAGTTGACATAAATGCCATAGGGCTCCGCTGTAATTTAACCTCTTAGAAATAACAGCATTAACACGGTGAACAAAGCATTAGTTAAAATGTTTTATAGGGTTTGCGCTGGCAGTCCCAGAGAAGTAGCAGCGTTTAATTATTGGAAGAATGAATTTACGAAAATTAGCAGTATAATATATCTCACTTACCTAGAGTATTGTTTGTAATAGGAAATTTACTTTGCGTATCTGTCTTTAAGTAATATAACTTACTACCAGCTGTTTGCATTAATACAACTAAAGGAATACTAATACAGATAAAACTAAACTCAGGATTTAATTATGTTAAAATACTTCTCTACCCATCGCTTGAAGTTTAGGCTACCAGCATTAACATTGACTTTAGCCTCACTTAGTGTGATCACGATAGCTATTTCAAGCTATTATGCGGCTTATCAAAATGCTGAAAAGACTTCATCAGAACATTTGAACTCTGTCGCGCTGTCTAGGAAGGCACAGTTAGAATTTTATTTAGAAAGTATTCGTTCAGACATACAATTAATGGCACATAATGAGGTCATTCACGATGCTATGAGAGGGTTTGCCGATGGGTGGGCAGCTTTGGAACAGCAAGGCATAGATGTCCCAAACTATTTAAAGTTAAAATACTCCCACGCATCTAAATCAGATAAAGAAGTCCGTGCTAACGAATTACGTTCGGGGCAATCGCCATATGTTGTGGCTCATAACCGCTACAATAGCTGGTTTGTCAACTTGGACAAATATAGAGGCTATTATGATGTCTTTCTTTTTGATGCGAAAGGCACAATGAACTATTCGGTTGCTAAAGAAAGTGATTATGCAACAAATATTTACACTGGAAAATGGCAGAACACTTCCTTATCTAGACTGATCAAAAAAACGCTTACGTCAAAAGATGGGCAAGCCTTTTTTGCGGACTTTGAAGCTTATGCCCCAAGCAATGGTACAGCAGCAGCCTTTATTGCATCGCCAGTATACGAGAAAGGCGAGCTTCTGGGCGCAATTGCCTATCAAATGCCTCTCGATAAAATATCGCATATTCTCTCTGAAAAAAGTGGCCTAGGCAATACTGGGGATACGGTTCTTTATGGAACAGATGGGTTATTGCGAAATGATAGTAGGCTTACAGAAGGAGATGATATCCTTAAAGTAAAAGTCTCGAGTAAACTTATAAGAGCGTCAACAAATAGCGATCAGCTTGTTCATGTTTATTCACCTGAGTTGGATAAAAATTTAATGGCAGCAGTTAAGCACTTAAATTTTTTAGGTGTTGATTTGCATGTAACTGCATTTCAGCAGGAAAGCGAAATTCTTGCTCCTGTAAGAATGCTGCGATTGAAAATGATTGCTTTGGGTCTTGGCTCGTTTTTTGTCGTTGCTATCGCTGCAATTCTATTCACGCGCCGTGTAACGGTGCCACTTTCACTTTTAACGAATGCAATGAATAGCCTGGCAGCTGGTGAAACCGATGTTGAAATAACAATGGCCGAGCGGAAAGATGAGCTGGGCGATATGGACCGTGCAGTCAAGACTTTTAAAGAAAATGCAATTGAGCGTATTAAGCTCGAAAATGAAAAGTCGCAGACTGACGCTGCCCGTGAAAAACGCCAAAAGCATATGGAAGAGCTTGTTGTTGTTTTTGAGCAAAAAGTTGGCAAAGCAATTGAGAATGTAAGTGCTGGGATGGAAAGGCTCGATACAACAGGAATTGAGCTCCAAAACTCTACGCAAAACGCCAACATGCAGGCAAGCGAAGCGGCTGCTACATCTGAGCAGACAAGCGCGGGCGTTCAATCCATTGCAACAGCAACGGAAGAGCTCTCTATGTCTATTCAAGAAATTTCACGCCAGGTTTCTGAGGCATCTAAGGTCTCTAAGGAAGCTGACATTCATGCAACAGAGGCCAATGAAAAAGTCAGTGGGCTTGCCACAACAGCAAATAATGTTGGTTCGATTGTAACTCTTATTCAAGAAATCGCCGAGCAGACGAACCTGCTTGCTTTAAATGCAACGATTGAGGCGGCCAGAGCTGGAGATGCAGGGCGCGGCTTTGCTGTTGTTGCCAGTGAAGTGAAAGAGCTTGCGACACAAACCGGTAAAGCTACGGAAGATATTGCACGCCAAATTGCTTCAATCCAAGGGGCAACAAGAGAGACTGTAGAAGTGATTACCAGCATCTCTGAGGCTGTAAAAGATGTGAACGCTTTCACCATGGGAATTGCAAGTGCAATGGAGCAACAAGGCGTTGCCACTAGCGAAATATCCAACAACGTGAATGAAGCTGCCTCAGGCACACAACGTGTTTCGGAAAATATCACTGGCTTAAGCGAGATTGCAGGAGCTGTGAACGAGCACGCCGAAACTGTGGGGACAGTTGCTGGTAATGTAAGGGTTCAAACCAATGAACTCAACGCAGTCATTACTGAGTTTGTGCAGGACGCGGCAAATATTTAGTACTAAACGAATACAGCCAAATAAAAAATAGGGCCTCAAATGAAGGCCCTATTTTAAGAAGATATTATATATCCAGATTAGCTACTGTAAGTGCATTGGTTTGAATGAAATCACGCCGTGGCTCAACTTCATCACCCATCAGTTTGGTAAAGATATCATCGGCAGCGTCGGCCTCTTTAATCTTTACCTGCAACAACGAGCGTACATTCGGGTCCAGTGTTGTTTCCCAAAGCTGCTCTGGGTTCATCTCGCCCAATCCCTTATAGCGCTGCATTGAAATACCTTTGCGCCCTTGGGCATAGATAGCCTCTAATAGAGCTTGCGGGCCACGAATTTCAGTTTCTTTATCCTTGCGCTTCATGATGCATGCTTTACAGAAAATCTCGTTTAACAGCTCATAATGCGAGTTCAAACGGCGTGCGTCAACGGAGTCCAGCAGCGCTGCATCGATGCAGGCTTCTTCTTTCACGCCGCGTACAACACGGTTAAATACCAAATCACCGTCTATGGTTGCCTCGCCTTGCCAGCCCCGTTCAAACTCATCCGCCAATATATCAAGGCGCCTAGCTATATAGGCCGCAGCTTCCTGGGCTTTTTCATGGTTTTGAAGCGTTTCTGGGTTTAAGGCACCAGCAATGGCGGCTTGTTCAACAACGGCGCGGTCATAACGCGGATGTAGGCCCTCAAGAACACTGGAAACATCGCGCGCCTCCTCAACCACACTGCGAAGGTCAGCACCTAGGCGCACCTCGCCATTGGCTAATGATAGCGAAGTATCATCAAGTCCACTACTAATGAGGTACTCCTCGAGTGCTGCCTCGTCTTTTAGGTACTGCTCAGATTGTCCCCGCTTCACTTTGTAAAGCGGAGGCTGAGCAATATAAACGTAACCGGCTTCTACCAATTCACGCATTTGACGGAAAAGGAAAGTAAGCAAGAGCGTGCGAATATGGGCACCATCAACATCCGCATCGGTCATGATGATGATTTTGTGGTAACGAAGCTTTTCGATATCGAACTCTTCACGGCCAATACCGGTACCAAGCGCTGTAATCAACGTGCCGATTTCCTGAGAGGAAATCATTTTATCAAAGCGTGCACGTTCAACGTTCAAAATCTTACCACGTAGTGGTAGCACTGCTTGGTTGCCGCGATCACGTCCTTGCTTGGCGGAGCCACCAGCTGAATCACCCTCCACGATGAACAGTTCGGCCTTTGTGGCATCCCGTTCTTGACAATCCGCCAGCTTGCCGGGCAAAGAGGCCACATCAAGTGCGCCTTTCCGGCGTGTAAGCTCGCGTGCTTTGCGGGCAGCTTCACGAGCACTTGCCGCTTCCACAACCTTGGAAACAACCGACTTAGCATGTGCCGGGTTTTCTTCCAGCCAATCCGATAGGGCTGACCCCACAAGGTTCTCAACAACCGGACGTACTTCGGATGATACCAGCTTGTCCTTGGTTTGAGAGGAGAACTTAGGATCTGGGACTTTCACGGAAAGCACGCATGAAAGTCCTTCACGGCAGTCTTCACCGGTTGGGTTGACCTTTTCGCGCTTTAATAGGCCCGAGCTTTCCGCGTAGCCGGTTATTTGCCGTGTAAGTGCGGCACGAAAGCCAGCCAAGTGGGTTCCACCATCACGTTGGGGGATATTGTTTGTAAAGCACAGCACTTGCTCGTGGTAGCTATTATTCCACCACATAGCTACTTCAACCGTAATGCCGTCGCGCTCGGCGCTCATTGTAATCGGGTTTTCTAATACCGGATGCTTGGCGCGGTCTAGGTATTTCACAAAGGCTTCAAGCCCACCCTCGTAATGCAGTTCAACCGAGACTGGCTCTACATTGCGGTTATCGGTCAAAATGATGCGAACACCAGAATTCAAAAAAGCAAGCTCGCGCAAGCGGTGTTCAAGCGTCTCATAATCGAATTCAATTTTGGTAAAGGTCTCTGGTGAAGGGGTGAAAGTAACTTCGGTACCAGAGCGCCCTGGAGCAGCACCAATCTCTTTAAGCGGTGCTTCTGCCTCACCATGATGGAAGCGCAGAAAATGCTCCTTCTCATTGCGGAAAATACGCAAATCAAGGGTCGTCGAAAGGGCGTTAACAACCGAAACCCCTACACCGTGGAGACCCCCTGAAACTTTGTAGGAATTATTATCAAATTTACCACCAGCGTGGAGCTGGGTCATAATAACTTCAGCTGCTGAAATTCCTTCTTCACTATGTATGTCAACAGGAATACCACGACCGTTATCTGTTACAGTCACAGAGCCATCAGCATTTAGCGTAACCGTCACGTGGTCGGCATGGCCAGCCAGCGCTTCATCAATAGCGTTATCAACGACCTCATACACCATATGGTGTAGCCCAGAGCCGTCATCCGTGTCACCAATGTACATACCCGGACGTTTTCGAACAGCATCAAGCCCTTTCAGGACCTTGATTGAATCCGCCCCATAGCTTGGGTTGCTTTCACTAGTCTGAGAGACTTCTTGCATATCTGAACTATTTTTCTCTTGGGTCGTTTCGCTCATCCGAATCACTTTACACTTCGGTTTTTCTACCACTTAGCTGTTATAGGTTCTTGGGGTAAAGAGGCAACTAGTCTCCACTTTATCACCTTAGTAAACCCACGAAATCAGCTAGGTTTTTCTATATTTGGGGATAATACCCTAACGGGAGACAATTGCGACAGCTGCACTTGCAATCATCATACTTGCTCCTTTGTTTAAGCGGTTCATTGCTTGTGCACTTGTCATCAAGCTTCGGGCTTTTGTCGCAAGCGCCACGTAAACCGAGCAGACGAAAATTAATACAACAATTATAGTTGCCAAAATTTCGCCATAGGCCAAAAAACTGACCTGATCTATTGATATCACTGTTGGCATTAACGCCATATAAAAACTTATTGGTTTGGGGTTACCTAAGGTCAACGATAGCCCCGATACCCAAGCTTTCCCTAGGCCAATCTCATTGGGTTTTATGCTCGTTATGGTTTGCTCATGTGCATCCGAACGCCATAGGCTATAGGCTATATACAACAAATAAATACAGCCTGCTATTTTAAGAAGGAAAAAAGCGAAAGCAAACGTCTTCGCAATCGTGGCGACACCCAATACGGCAAGGGTAAATAAAACACAGTCGCCAGCAATCATACCAAGCCCAAAAGCCGATCCTGTGCGAGAGCCGTAACCAATTGCATGAGTTACTAGCGCCGTAATACCCGGTCCAGGTATAAGTGCTGCAACGAGTAAAGTTGTCGCGAAGAGACTTAAACTCATGTAATCCATTAATGCCTCTCGGGGGAGTTTACAGGTATCTTAAAACAAGGACTTAACATAGTGAATTATAAGTGCTTCGTATAGCCTCGCAGATAGGCAAATGAAGCACTATTATTAGAAATACTCACTGTATTATGCGAGCATTCTCCACTTGAATGATTTCCGAACAACTAGGTAGATCCACAAATAGGCTCGCATCAGTACCACTCATAAAAACTTGCCCGCCAAGAGCTTGCAAGCGCTCAAATAAAGCAATGCGTCTGATCGGGTCTAAATGTGCAGCAACTTCATCCAGTAAAAGGGTTGGTGTCATGCCAGAAATGGCACTTGTCAGTTCCGCATGAGCCAAAACAAGTGATATGAGCAAGGCTTTTTGCTCACCAGTGGAAGCAAGTGCGGCGGGGAGTTCTTTTTCAAGGTGTAAGACTATTAAATCTGATCGGTGTGGGCCAACAAGAGTTCTACCTGCAGCTCTGTCTTTTAAACGCCCCTCTCGCAAGCTTTCTTTGAATGCATTCTCCACCTCTATGGCATTTAGCCCTGCGGTTTCATCTTCAAATTCCCCGCTAAGTGAAACCAGGGCACTTGGAAAAGGTTGCCCTGCCCTTTGGCATTGCTGGTGCAATTTTTCACTCAGCAACATAACAGTTTCTCTACGTGCTAAAGCCAGGGCACTACCAAGCTCGGCGACCTGAGCTTCAATAGCATCCAGGTAACCGCCACCGCCGGCTTCAAATAACAGACGATTTCGTTGTCTTAATGCACGCTCATAGTTTGAAACCACGCGCCCGTGGCCGGGGTGAAGTGCAAGAACCAAACGATCCAGAAATTTTCTGCGCTCAGAAGCAGCCCCTGTAAACAGGCCGTCCATACTAGGGACAAGCCACAATACACGTAGATACTCAAGCAGAACTTCAGAGCTTCGGACCTCGTCGCCATCAATGCGCAATTTTCGGCTTGTTTCGCCCAAAGTAAGCCCGGTTCCAATACGAGTTTCTTCAAAAGCGCCAGTCATTTGACAGTTGACTGCCCACCCGCCGGCACCATTGGCTCTCGATGCATCAGAAAGGACACAGCGTCGTAGACCGCGTCCTGGTGAAAAAAATGATATAGCCTCAAGTAAATTTGTTTTCCCAGAGCCATTAGGGCCACAAAATGCAACCATTGAACTTGAGAAATGGAGTGTTGCATGCGTGTAATTACGAAAATCGGTAAGGGATAGGCGCTTTAGCGCTACGGGCACCAACGCAGCCATACAATCTCCATTTGTAAAAGCCAACGACCAATTGGTCATTGGCTATTTAGATAATGGCTTATACGCGCATTGGCATCAAAACGTAAAGTACATCTGCATCACCATCGTCTCGGATCAAGGTTGGCGAGCCAGAATCAGCTAAACAAAATAGTGCTGTGTCTTTGTTAAGCTGACCGGCAATATCAAGAAGATACTTGGAGTTAAAACCGATTTCCATTTCTTCGGCACCATATTCAACCAGGACCTCTTCAGTCGCACTACCTGATTCAGGATTCGTGACGGTTAACACCATCTTACCTTCGCTGATAGCTAACTTAACAGCACGTCCACGCTCGGAAGAGATAGTTGAAACACGGTCTACCGCTTCTTTGAAGACATCACGATCAACGCGTAAATCCTTGTCATTATTCTGCGGGATAACGCGGGTGTAATCAGGGAAAGTGCCGTCGATCAGCTTGGAGGTCAGGACAATCGGTCCCATGCTGAAACGGATTTTCGCCTCTGAAATCTCTACCTGGACTTCCGCTTCCGGGTCATCGAGCAGCTTTTGAATTTCGCCAACTGTTTTGCGCGGAATAATTATGCCCGGCATACCCAAAGAGCCTTCAGGCGCTTCAAGTTCGGCTTGTGCTAAACGGTGCCCATCGGTTGCCACTGCGCGAAAACGCATCCCGGCATCGGTCTCAACTGTGTGTACATAGATACCATTGAGGTAATAACGGGTTTCTTCAGTTGATATAGCAAACTGGGTACTGTCAATGAGTTTGCGAATAGCGCCTGCGGATATGGTAAAGCTATGAGAAAACTCGCCAGCTGTAAGATCAGGGAAGTCGGAGATCGGGAGCATTTGCAGAGCAAAGCGCGAACGGCCTGCCCGAATTTCTAATGTGGTGTCATCGGCTGACGTTTCTAAAACGACTTGCGAGCCATCGGGTAGCTTGCGCACAATCTCGTAAATCATGTGTGCCGGAACTGTGGTAGCACCTGGTTGTTCGACCATGGCAGCAATTGTTTCCACCACCTCTAGATCAAGATCTGTTGCCTTAAGGCGCATATTGCCGCCTTCTGCCTGCAACATAACATTCGACAGGATCGGTATAGTGTTGCGTCGCTCTACAACCCGGTGAACATGGGTAAGTGACTTTAAAAGCTCGGTCCGCTCGAGTGTCGCCTTCATCGCAAAGGTCCATTGTTGCTGGGCACAAGGCCACAATTGATAAACTACATAAATTGGGTCGTACAAACTGCATCTTGACCGCATAAAAATCAAGGGGGCGCTACGGAAAACACCCCCTTAACCACGGTAATCACAGGGCAATTGCTTTTACATGCTGTAAAGCAACGACATAAAGCAATTTCCTGGATTAATTCTATGCGTCAAGCATACGCTTTAAAAGCTCCAGCTCCTGCGCTAACCCGTTATCTGCTTTTGATAATTCTTCAATTTTACGAACAGCATGCAATACTGTTGTGTGGTCTCGGTTACCAAAGCGACGGCCAATCTCCGGCAAGGAGCGTGGTGTCATCATTTTAGCCAAGTACATAGCAATCTGGCGTGGGCGCACAATGGTTCTGGTACGACGAGCAGAAAGCAAATCAGCACGGCTAACATTGTAGTGTTTGGAAACAACGCGTTGAATGTCTTCAATTTTCACACGGCGTGGCTCGGCAGCACGAATAAGATCGCGCAGTGTAACCTCTGCCATTTCGAGTGTTACAGGTGAGTTGGTAAGTTGGTTATGTGCAACCAAGCGGTTCAGAGCGCCTTCTAAATCACGCCCGGATGAAGTGACATTGCGGGCAACATAATCAAGAACAGCATCAGGAACGGTAAAGTTCGGGTATGAGCGCTGCTGTGCGCGCATGCGATCATCCAGTATAGCACGGCGCAAGTTAAAGTCTGGTTCTGAAATATTGACAACCAAACCACCAGCTAGGCGTGAGCGCACCCTATCATCAAGGCTTTCAAGGTCAGCAGGTGCGCGATCAGCAGCAACAACCACTTGGCGCGCACCGTCAATAAGCGCATTCAGTGTGTGGCAGAACTCTTGCTGTACCTGCTTACCGTGCAGGAACTGCATGTCATCAATCAACAATACGTCGATTGAGCGAAGTGTTTCTTTAAATGACATGGCAGACTGGGCCTGCAATGCAGCCACAAAACGGTACATGAAGTGCTCTGCTGTCAGATATAGTACTCGGCGACCAGCATTACGTGCCTGGTTGGCAACAGCTTGCATCAAGTGGGTTTTACCAAGTCCAACTGAAGCATGAAGGTAAAGTGGGTTGAATGTGACCACCCCGCCGCCGGCAACCTGCTTTGCTGCCGCTAGCGCAAGTACGTTGGACTCACCTTCCACAAATGTATCAAAAGTGTATTTCGGATCGAGAGCGGCACCTTCGAGTACATCTTTTGTTGAGCCGATGTCAGCACGACTTGCTGGGCGGTTGCCCATTTGCATGGCCGGTGCACCACTACGCAATCCAACTGGATCATTGACATGGATAGGGCGCATATCGCCTGCTTTACCATGCATGGGCTGGGGTGCTACTGCTTTTGGTGCAGCAGGGCGAGGGCGAACGGCGCCACGAACAGTTAATTCGATTTTATGAATGTCATCGCATTCGTTTTTCCAAAGACCCATTAAGCGGTCATTATAGTGCGACTGGATCCACTGTTTCAAAAAACGTGTTGGTACAGACAGACGAATGGTGCCGTTGCTGTGTTCTTCCAGATCAACGCGCGCAAACCAACTGGTGAATACATCTTCACCCAATTCTGCGCGTAGTCGCTTCTTAACGCGATCCCATTGTTCGGTACCCGAAGCTTCTTGAACGTGCATTATCGCCTCCTTGTATGGGCATTCCGCCACAGATGCCCAAAACTGTTTTGACCGATTAAATCGGCTTTTTCCTAGTGTAACCTGCAGCTAGCACTAAGGGTGTTGTTATTGTGATAGGGTCTGCAAGCTACGCAAGCAAACCAACTCTGCTTTAGCGTTTTATTGTTGAAGGTCCCAACCTCTTACAACAATCATAGGCAAAACGCTTAAGCAGCGATATTTCTTAAGATTAGGGTGACAAAAGCCCCCGTCTGGGAGCCTTGCCCCCTGAAAAACTAGTAAAGAGGGGCTAGTTTTGTTTCCATGGAAGACCTGATGCCTTCCAGCCACTACTCATTCCCCGGTGTTCATGTTGATCTAGCGGGCCTTCAAAGCCTTCGGTAATATTGAAGCATTTCGAAAAGCCTTGCTGTGTCATAGCAGCTGCTGCCGCTGCACTACGAGCACCCGAGCGGCACAAAAAATATATTGAAGCGCTTTGGTCAAGTTCTTTTTGCGCGATTTGCTGAGAAAGTTGCTGAACAAAATTTATATTGAGCTCGCCGCTTGGGAAGCTTTGCCACTCAACAAAAAGCGTTTCTTGATTGATCAAAGATAGATCAGGGAAACCTACGAAAGACCATTCAGCCTGTGTGCGTACATCAACGAGGATGGCGTTATCTTGATTACTCAACGCATTAAATGCATCAACAACATTTATTTCTCCTGCATAATCAAGACTTGTCGAAGTGACCATTTTTTTTCCGTTTTAGTCCATGCTCAGTTAATGCATCAATTGAAAATCGGTTTCATTGAACACAAACCCGCTTTCAATAATAAATCCCGAACAAATTCAGCAAGAGTCTACAGGAAACCATAGGCGCCATTTATTATGCCACCTAAATTCCAGTAAAATCGAATTTTACCTATTGTTCTCATAGAGATATACTTCAAAGGTATTTGTAATTATTTCCCGTTTGAAGCCTGTTGAAAACATACACAGCAGCCATTTCAGCTGCAACAGTCTTTAACATCCAATCTCGCTCTCATTCAATATCAGCAAATGAATTATAGTTAATTCGATGCCGCCTACATAATGCCAACTAACTATGAAAAAAAGACTTTTTGTCTAACTGAATGGTTAACGCAAGCAAAAAAACCGAAAAAAAAAATAATTTTAGCCGATTATCTTGACTCGCAGGGAATCCGTTTCAGGTGAAGAGTTTTTCCTGACCTGATGATAACCTTTTGAATTTTATGAATATTTTATGTCACGAATTACGATTCATCCACAGGCAGTAACTAACAACTATGATACTGGGGGGTAAGGTGTCTATTAGTCGGCAAAAAAAAGCCCGGCTCGAAAGCCGGGCTTTTTTAAAACCAAAAAGGGCTCTTATGCGATTGCTTTAACGCGAGCGCTTAGACGGGAGACCTTACGGGAAGCAGTGTTGGAGTGCATAACACCTTTACCTGCTGCGCGCATAATCTCAGGCATAGCTGCTTTAAAAGCCGCTGCTGCTTTATCTTTGTCGCCAGAAGCA
Organism: Polycladidibacter stylochi; assembly: GCF_001562055.1. Classification (GTDB taxonomy): domain Bacteria; phylum Pseudomonadota; class Alphaproteobacteria; order Rhizobiales; family Stappiaceae; genus Pseudovibrio; species Pseudovibrio stylochi. Next base: position 344,436 of record NZ_LLWE01000024.1, read on the forward strand.
ATTGCTTCTTCTACAGCGCGAACGAAAGTGCGAACGCGGCTACGGCGAGCCTTGTTGATGGCCGTCCGGCTAGCAATTTTGCGTGCTGCCTTCTTGGCCGATGGTGTATTGGCCATGGGCTCTGTCCTGATCTGTCAGTTATCACTGGTAAATCGCGAACGAGGCCGCCCAAAGCCGCCCCGGTCAAACGAATGCAATAGCGAGACGAGTCCCGCTATCGGTTGTGGACGGCTTATAGTGTCGCAAGACAGCCACGTCAATAAAAAAGCTGAAATCACTAAAGAAAAAGACCGATTCCAGCAATTTCAAAGCATTGATACTGTAATAACCTGTGATTAGTTGTTTGTAAAATTGGGTTTACGTTTCTCGATAAAGGCCTGCATTCCTTCCTTTTGATCATGGCTGGCAAAAGTAGATTGGAATAATCGCCGCTCAAAGCGGACCCCCTCTGTTAACGTCATCTCATAGGATTTATTGACGCACTCTTTAGTCATGAGAACGCTAGGTAACGAGAAATTGGCAATCTTCTCGCCTGCTTCAAGCGCTTCATCCAGCAGTTTATCAGCTGGTACAATACGAGATATCAAACCGCTTCGCTCAGCTTCCTTAGCATCCATCATGCGTCCGGTTAAGCAAAGGTCCATTGCTTTCGATTTGCCAACAAAGCGGGTAAGTCGCTGACTACCGCCAGCGCCTGGAATAACACCCAATGTGATCTCCGGCTGACCAAACTTGGCATTATCAGCTGCAATAATGAAATCGCACATCATGGCAACCTCGCAGCCTCCGCCCAGCGCATAACCGGCAACGGCAGCAATAATCGGTTTACGGTTCGCAGCTACACGATCCCAGTTATTCATGAAGTCTTCAAGGTAAGTTGCCACATAGTTTTTCTCGGCCATCGCCTTAATATCTGCACCAGCTGCAAAGGCTTTTTCCGAACCGGTAAGAATAATGCAGCCGATATCAGGCTCTGCTTCAAAAGCATCAAGCGCGTGCCCAAGCTCGTTTATGAGTTGGTCATTAAGCGCATTTAATGCTTTTGGTCTATTGAGGCGAATAAGCCCAACTTTATTTATGTGCTCTACAATCAGGCATTCGTAAGTCAATTGCTTCCCTCCTAAGCATTCTTCTCAAGTCGAATGTAAGCAAGAAGCGAAAAGGGAAACAGCTAGCCTTTAGCCAAACAGCAAGTAGGAAAGCCTAAGACTTATGTAAGGTCATAGGCCATTAGCCAGTAAGAGCTCATAGTTTTTTGCCGGCCTCGACCATGAGCCAGTCTTTAAATGCTTGAACCACAGGACGAATAACGCGGTGTTCTGGATAGACAAAATAATAGGCCGATCTGGTTTGTAAGGCACGTTCAAACAAGCAAATCAGCGTTCCTGTTTCCAGTTCAGGTTCGATGAAAAATCTAGGTATCAGACCAACCCCAAGCCCTGATGATGCCGCTTGCGATATCATTGTAAACTGTTCAAAGCGCGGTCCTTGAAAAGCATTGGGCGCTTCAACGTCCATCATGGTAAACCATTCCTGCCAGGCATCAGGACGGGTACTTTGGTGCAAACGCATAACGCCCGCGAGATCTAACGGATCTTGAATTTTGTGTTTTTGCAAGAAACTAGGTGCGCATACAGCAACCACTTCTTCTCGAAAAAGCGGTTCGGCAATGGCACCAGCCCAAGTGGGTGAGCCATAGTGAATGGCACCATCAAACGGCTCTTCCTCAAAGTCGAAGGGGCGTAATTTGACGGAAAAATTAAAACTCGAGCTGGGGTGTTGCTGGTGGAACCCTGCCAGCCTAGGGGCGAGCCAGCGGCTGCCAAATGTTGGTAAAACCGCCAAGTTTAACACGTCTTCACTGCCACCAAACGACATCACCCGCCGTGTGGCACCAGTCATTTTTTCTAGTGTCCCGCGAATGTCGTGTAAATATAGCCGTCCTGCATCGGTAAGCACAATACGTTGACGCACACGTTTGAACAGCTCGACTTCCAACCGCGTTTCCAGCAAACGAACCTGTTTGCTAATGGCACCTTGTGTCAAGCAAAGCTCTTCAGCTGCTCTGGTAAAAGAGCCATGGCGCGCAGCACACTCAAAAGCTAGTAGGCAATCAATTGGTGGAATAAAGCCTCTTTTCATGTGTCCCCTCAAATACGCGTCTCCTGAAGTCAAACCTAGCGTGATTATCCAGAGAACCCAAGGGGGATATTATTCTCAAATGGAATGAATTGGTGAAAATCAATTGAGCCTATGGGCCTCATAGGCAATGGACAGATAGGCAAGATTGCTTAGATTCTCCCTTAGACAAATCTAAGCTGGTTCGGGAGAATACTGGATGACAATGACGCTGGATGTTTCGCGGCTTGCAAACGAAACCACCTCACTGATGGAAACTATGGGCGTGGATCGTGCTGCATTAAGTCAGGGACCATTATCGTGCTATTCCCCTATTAGCGGTGAGAAGTTGGCCTCTGTTCAAATCCATTCGATGCAACAGGTTGAAAAATCTGTTGTCAGTGCGCGTGAGGCTTTTTTGCAATGGCGCAGTGTTCCTGCCCCCCAGCGCGGGGAGCTGGTGCGCCTGTTGGGCGAACAGTTACGCCAGCATAAAGACGAATTGGGCCTGCTGGTTTCCATTGAAGCGGGTAAAATCCTCTCCGAAGGGCTGGGCGAAGTACAGGAGATGATTGATATCTGCGACTTTGCTGTTGGCCTGTCGCGCCAGTTATACGGTCTGACAATAGCAACCGAACGCCCCGGACACAGAATGATGGAAATATGGCACCCCAGCGGCGTTGTCGGCGTTATCTCGGCCTTCAATTTCCCGGTTGCAGTGTGGTCATGGAATGCTGCTCTTGCGCTTGTTTGCGGCAACAGCGTTCTCTGGAAACCATCGGAAAAAACCCCGCTAACCGCGATGGCCGTTGAGGCGCTCTTCAATAAAGCGCTCATCAAGTACGGCGAACAAGCGCCAGCGGGTTTGCTGCATGTCGTGCAAGGTACAGCAGAGGTTGGCCAAGCATTGGTTGAAGATAAGCGGATTCCAGTTATTTCGGCCACCGGCTCCACACGTATGGGCCGTATTGTCGGCCCCAAAGTTGCCGAACGATTTGGCCGTGCAATATTAGAGCTTGGTGGCAATAATGCAGCTATTGTGGCCCCTTCTGCCGATTTGGAGTTGACATTGCGGGCGGTTGCCTTTGCAGCCATGGGAACGGCAGGACAGCGCTGTACCACTTTGCGTCGGCTTATTGTGCATTCCAGCGTTTATGATGCGCTGATTCCAAAGCTCAAAGCTGCCTACAGCTCTGTTAACATCGGCGTGCCCACCGCCAGTGCAACGTTAATTGGCCCCCTTATCGACCAAGACGCCTTTGATAATATGCAAACAGCACTGCAAGCTGCGCAAGCTGAGGGTGGTCAAGTACATGGCGGAGCTCGTGTATTGCAAGATCAATACCCTGACGCCTTTTATGTGTCCCCTGCCCTTGTCGAGATGCCAGAGCAAACTGGACCTGTTTTACAAGAGACCTTTGCGCCGATCCTCTATGTTATGCGTTATGAAAGCCTGGAGGAAGCGATAACCATGCAAAACGGTGTTGGGGCCGGGCTTTCCTCTTCAATTTTCACCAACGACTTAAGAGAGGCAGAGCTGTTCACTTCTGCTGTTGGCTCGGATTGCGGCATCGCCAATGTCAATATTGGCCCTTCAGGCGCGGAAATCGGTGGTGCTTTTGGCGGCGAAAAAGAAACCGGCGGGGGGCGTGAAGCGGGTTCGGATGCTTGGAAGGCCTATATGCGCCGCGCCACCAACACCATCAACTACTCTGGCGCTTTACCATTGGCACAAGGGGTGAAGTTCGATGTTGACTGAAGCGCCACAGAAAATGAAAGCAGATCAAACAAAAATGGGAAAATTTGACTGGCAAGACCCGTTCTTGATGCGTGAGCAAATCAACGAGGATGAAACGTTGATTATGCAAACTGCCCAAAACTACGCTCAAGAGCAGCTACTACCACGCGTGCTAGAGGCTTATCGCAACGAGCATACAGACCCGAATATTTTTAGGGAAATGGGTGCGCTTGGTCTGTTGGGCCTCACCTTACCGGCCGAGTATGGCTGTGCTGGCGCTTCATATATTGCCTATGGTTTGGTTGCCCGCGAAATCGAGCGGGTGGATAGTGGATATCGCTCTATGATGAGTGTGCAGTCATCATTGGTGATGCACCCGATTTATGCCTATGGCAGCGAGGAACAACGCCAGAAGTATCTGCCCAAGTTGGCTAGCGGCGAGTATATTGGCTGCTTTGGCCTTACTGAGCCAGATGCGGGTTCTGACCCCGCCGCCATGCGCAGTAAAGCGGTAAAAACTGCAAACGGCTATCGCCTGACGGGCACCAAAACATGGATTTCAAACTCCCCAATTGCGGATGTTTTCGTGGTCTGGGTAAAATCTGAAGCCCATGATAACCAGATTAAAGGCTTTGTTCTTGAAAAGAACATGAAAGGTCTTAGTGCCCCGAAAATTGAAGGCAAGCTATCGCTTCGAGCATCAATAACCGGTGAAATCGTTATGGATGGCGTCGAGGTGGGAGAAGAGGCTCTACTGCCGAACACCGCTGGTTTAAAAGGTCCGTTTGGCTGTTTGAACCGTGCCCGCTATGGCATTTCATGGGGTGTACTGGGCGCTGCTGAAGATTGCTGGCACCGTGCCCGCCAATACGGATTGGATAGAAAGCAGTTTGATAGGCCCTTGGCACAAACCCAGCTCTTCCAAAAAAAGCTGGCCGATATGCAAAGCGAGATTGCGCTGGGCCTACAGGCCTCGCTGCGGGTTGGCGAGTTATTTGATGCGGGCAAAATGGCACCGGAAATGATATCCATCGTCAAGCGTAATAATTGTGGTAAAGCGCTGGATATCGCCCGTATGGCGCGGGATATGCACGGGGGCAATGGCATATCGGAAGAGTATATGGTGATGCGCCATGCTCAGAACCTAGAGACCGTAAATACCTATGAAGGCACCCATGATGTGCACGCGTTAATTCTTGGCCGGGCACAAACTGGTTTACAAGCATTTTTTTAAAGCTTTTGCAGTGGCAGGCTACCAAAAACATTCTGATAGCCTGCCAGCGAAGCTAGTTCTTATTCCCCAACAACATAAAAGCTATCGGCTAAGGCTTTGCCATTTTTAAATGCAACAACGTGATAGCTTGCATCTGGGTCATTACCCATGCCGAGTGATCCCTGTGGCATGCCGGGCGTGGAAATGCCCGCAATAGCAGGTTTTTCTGCTAATAGCTTATCAATGGCTGCAAGCGGAACATGTCCCTCTAGAACATATTCACCCATAATTGCCGTATGACAGCCTTGCAGTTCATCTGGCACTTGTGCCTGTTGCTTCACTGCGTCAAGATCTTCCAGATCGATTGTTTTGACCGAGTATCCAGCCTGCTTTAGGGCTTCGCTCCATGCCTCGCAACAACCACACCATGGTGTTTTGTATACAGTTACGTTTTCACCTTCGGCATGCACAGTTTGCGCACTCAAGGAAAGCATAAGGGCGACAAGCCCGCCAACAACAGAGTTAATTTGGAGTTTCATAGTATTATCCTGATTGAGTTGAATTAAAAGTACACTCGATCAGGTTAGTGGTGGACGCCAATGGGGCCATATAATACCCAGATTTGGCGATTGTATATTGGGAGCAATGTATTTGAATGTGGCAGCAGACAAGGCAAGTACTTTCTCAGGCGCAATTGCAAGGCCACAATGAAAAGCGCAACCGGCCTCCCCAGTACAATCAACGGTCTTTGGGCAGCATGAAACATCATCGGTGAGTTTGGCCTGATGCTGCTTTCTAATTGGTTTATTTATATTTTTGTTGTTTGCGTGATGTAATTCATGCTTCACGTTATAACTGGCAGAAGCCGCAGGTTGTATGTGTGCAGCTGCTTTTTCAAACTGTGCAAAGAGCAGCAGACTGGATATAAGCAGAAAAATTAAAGCAGCAAGTCGCAAACGCATACCTTAGGCATTAAGTTACTATGAGGTCTGCATAGCTTAGCCTGCAATTACCTTTGATGCAACAAATTGCGGGCCAAACTAGGCTGCATTAACAAGCCGAGTGGGCTGAGCAGAACATTGTAATGCGGTAAATAAAGACATTTCCAACAGCCGCAGTGTTTCTTCTGAACCAACATTTGAAAATGGCATATCAAAACAAGAGCGCTCTGTTTTGTAGTCATTCGTCCCAGTGCTTGTTGTGAAATAAGCAACCTTGCCTGAATTTTGTGAGCGTTTGTCTGCACTTTCAATTGCTAACAAGTGCGATACAACGGAACCGTCTTGAGATAGGTCGAGTATGACGTCGGGATAATGGCTGTAATGGCACTGCAAGTGCGTAGCGTAACTATCATCTATGAGAGAGCTGCTGTCAGATACGATCAAAATCTCAACGTCTTCTATCAGGCGATCGAAATTACTTTCAAAAGTGTAGGGAAGATCGTCACGCACACTACTATGAGTATAGATTATTTCGCAGTTAAAGCTGTCTAATAAACGCGCGAGCGCCTCACTAGTGGCACCCATACTCGCAAAACCAACACGTTTGCGCCGTAAGCGGGAAAGCACACGCGAGTTATAAGAGCCACGATGATAACACTCCAATAGCAATAGCAAAGCACTTTCAGCAAAATCGGCAAGCGTATCGCGGCGCAAATCAATAACTTGTATGCCCTGCAAGGTTTCAGGTGCAATTATTTGCCTATCATTAGGACAAGCAACAACAATTAATTTTAATTTCTTTAGCCCTTCAACCAGCTCACCTACAATCGGGTAACCGCATAGATTAATAATGATTTCAGCGCTATGCTTGTATTTCTCGAGTGTATTACTTAGTTCAGAAATAGAGTTTATGAAGACGCAGTCAAAGTTACTTTGCAGCGTGCGGCAGACAGTTTCCGGCTGATAAAGGCAACCACTTGTCGCAAAGATCAAAGCCGTAGGTCTGTCCATCTTGTTCCCTTTCCTGTAATCTGTTATGGTATCGATAACATAAAGCCAACATACTATCTATTTCACAGCTGTCAATAAGCACTAATGCAATAGGAGATTACAAATAAGTAAGTTACAAATCATATGACTAAATAAAAATACTATGCAATTATAGGATGCGAAGGTGCTTCCACAAAAAACACTATTTATAATAATGGGTGTCAGTGGTTCTGGTAAAACAACTCTGGCGAAAAAACTAGAAGAAATAATGAACCTTCGGTTTATCGAAGGTGATGACTTGCACCCGGAAAGTAATGTTAAAAAAATGTCTCAAGGTTATGCCTTGAGTGATGAAGACAGATACCCTTGGCTTAAAAATATAATTAAGAGAGCCAATGAGGAAGAGCAATGTATCGTTACATGCTCAGCACTGAAAGAAAAATACCGCTTATATCTGAGGGATAATATTGAGCATTCTGTGTTGTTTATATGCCTTGAGGGAGAGCGTGACCTGATTTCTAAGCGCTTGCAAAACCGAGAGGGGCATTTCATGCCGGGCAGTCTACTAACAAGCCAATATGAGGCTTATGAGCCCCCGTTAAACGAACCAGATACGATTTTGCTAAATGCGCATAGCCCAGTTGAAGATAATGTCCAACAAGCAATTGCTTGGATAAGAGCCAATAAAGAAGAATAGAAGGAAGATAAAATGAGCACTAAACAAAATGTAGCCGTTATCGGTGCGGGTATCATGGGCACGGCAATAAGCACGCGTTTGTTGGAAATGGGTCATGCTGTGATGGTTTTTGACCTCGACACTGCGAAAGTAGAAAGTCTGGTTTCCAAAGGAGCTAAAGCTGCAAGCTCTGTTGCGAAAGCTGTGCAAGACAATGACTATGTAATTCTCAGTCTTAATCATGCCAATATTGTGCGGGCCGTTGTGCTTGGTGAAGATGGTGTGGCAGCAAATGGCAGCGCAGAAAAATTGCTGATTGATATGTCTTCAATTGATCCAGTTGACACTGTAGACATTGCGACAAAACTGAATGATGCCTGCCAGATGAAATGGGTAGATTGCCCACTCTCAGGCGGTGCACCTGGTGCTCTTTCGGGTAAACTAACAGTCATGGCTGGTGGCGATCAGGAAGATTTCGCACGCGCAAAAGCGGTGATGGATGATCTATGCGCAAACTTCACCCTCATGGGCCCGAATGGCGCAGGGCAAACGACTAAGCTTATAAACCAACTCTTTTGCGCGGTTATTTTCCAAAGCTTGGCAGAAGCTGTGAAGGTGGCAGAAGCAGGAGGCGTTGACCCTAAGCTCATTCCGCAAGCATTGGCGGGTGGACGTGCTGATTCAAATCTCCTTCAAGAGTTTATGGTAAAATTCGCGGAGCGCGATTATACCCCGACAGGCCGTATTGGTAACATGCTGAAAGACCTTGATGCCCTACAAGCATTTACGATGAAAACCAAAACGCCAACGCCAATGACAGGGCAGGTAGTTGAGATCCACCGCTTGCTCGTGGCGGCAGGTCTTGGCGATAAAGATACTGTCGAAATGATAAAACTGCTTGATGGCCAAGCAAGCTAACCAATAAAAGGCAGCGCGCAGGTAAATCGCAGCTGCCTTCTATCATGAAATGAGTGGAATAATAATATGATCACGCGGCGAGCTTTTTTTGAAGGCAAGATAAAACAAGGGTGCGAAGAACTGTTTTATCAAGAGGTAAAAGAGAATTTGCTACCTGTCTGGCAGTCGATGCCCAACGTGCTTGATGTGCGCATTCACCGTATAGAAGCGGTTGATGACGGTGCTCCGCAAATATTCTTCATGCAAGAAATTGATTATCCATCTCATGAAGCAATGCAAGAAGCCATGCAATCGCCCAAGCGCGAACTTGCAAAGGCAGCTCATGAAAAAATCATGCGCCTATATGATGGTCGCCATTTTCATATAATTGCACACTGCTATAATTAACAGATAAATTGCCGCGTCCGAACATCAAGGACACGGCATGGTGTGCTAATCTAGCTGTGGTATTGGCCTACTTAGGCTCGTGCATAAATACTTCAAAGCCCTCGAAATGTGGGCCTTCTAAGTACATATGCGGGCGCTTGTCAGCGTTTTTATGTGCCTCAGCGAATTGTTGGGACTTAGTCCAACCAACAAATGCCTCATAAGATTCAAATAATGTTTGCGAAGCGTATAGGCTGCATTCTTCTGTTTTGGGACCGCGTAGCATCTTGAATTCAATAAAACCAGGTACGGTGCTAAGGCGACGCTCCCTGTTTTGCCAAACATTCTCAAACTCTTCTTCATTGCCAGGCACAACACGAAAACGGTTCATGGCGATATACATACAAACAATCCTATTGACTTACTGAGCGATGCCAAGGCGATTTTTAAATTTTGCCAGACTTTGTTTCCACTAGGATAAACATCAACTCATTTGGGCTTGTTAGCTGGCTGACCGAAAAGGGCTTGCTGGCTGCGATTGACAACCTTGCATTTGAGGATGAAAGGTGTTGACGTTCTAAATAAATATGAATATGAAAGTCAACATATATATGCAATTATGTATGTATTATCTCCTACAGCACACCAGAGAAGCCGAAAGCCACTCTGATGCGCTTGATTGTCAAGCGTTTCATACAAAGAGGGCCATTGTGTTTTTAGCGGCTAAACCATCTAGAGCAATTAGTTTGTTAGTATTTATACTAAGTGTGATATTGTCAAGCTTTGCAATGGCAAATGAACAAAGTAAGCGGATTATAACTCTAGGCTCTTCAATAACTGAGATTGTTTTTGCGCTAGGAGCGCAGGAGAGGATTGCAGCCGTAGATTCTACGAGTAGATATCCCTCTAAGGCTACGAAATTGCCAAATGTCGGCTACTTTAGGGCTTTAAACGCCGAGGGCGTAATGGCACTTTCACCCGATTTAATCATCCTCCAAGAGGGATCAGGTCCAGAACCTGTGCTGGATGTACTAAGGGCGTCAGGCATTAAAATGGTTGAGGTCAAGGACGAGTTCACAACAGAAGGTGTGATTGCCAAAATAAAACAGATAGGAGCCGCGCTACAGCTATCGCAAGAAGCCACTCGTTTAGCTGCAAAGGTAGAGAACGATTTTGCCGCCACTAAAAGTGCGATAGAGCTTAACAATCAAGAAGAGAAGCCGACAGTTCTCTACATCATTTCTACAATGAACGGAAATATTGTTGCTGCAGGCAATAATACATCTGCTAATGCCATGATTAAAATGGCAGGTGGTACGAATGTATTTGGCGGTATAGACGGCTATAAACCTGTCAATGCAGAAGCTATTATTGAGGCCGCACCACAAATTATTGTCGCTATGGGTCGTCATGGCAAAGTAAGCGTTGAAACGCTTATGGCAACGCCACAGCTAAAGCGCACACCGGCTGTCATGAACAAAAAAGTTTATGTGATGGGTGGTGCTTACCTATTAGGTTTTGGCCCGCGTGCACCACAAGCTCTAGAAGATTTACATAGGCTTATTTATGCAAAGTAAATTAGCTGTATGCGTGCTTATCTGTGTTCTGGGTGGCGCCATCGTCACCTCTATCGCGATAGGTCCGGGGCAAGTTAATATCCTGCAAGCTCTCGACATTATTTTAAATGCTACCAAGCAAAAAATCGGTTTACTCGCACCTAGTGAAAGCGCAGCTATCTCGACAGCTCACATCATTATTATGGAAATCAGATTACCGCGTATTCTGCTCGCAGGCGTAGTGGGGTCAATGCTTGCGGTTGCCGGTGCAATGATGCAAGGGTTATTTAGAAACCCGTTGGCGGACCCAGGCTTGATTGGCGTATCTTCAGGTTCAGCTATGTTTGCTGTATTGGCAATAGTGTTGGGTCCTATGCTGACAGCCCATTGGCCTGCTGATTTGCAAATACTGGTCTTACCGCTTTCGGCTTTTGTGGGCGGTCTTGCAACAACGTTTCTTCTTTACAAAATTGCCACCCGTCAGGGCCAAACTTCTATTGCCACCATGTTGTTGGCTGGCATAGCTTTGGCTGCGCTCACATCCGCTGTAACGGGCACAATGCTGTTTTATAGCACTGATGAACAAATGCGTGACATAACCTATTGGACCATGGGGAGTTTGTCTGGTGCCACGTGGTTGAAACTGGCGATTGTTACCCCAGTTTTGCTCGTTATGGTTTTAAGCCTCCATAAGCTTGCATTTGGGTTAAACGCCTTTGTTTTGGGTGAGGCCGAAGCCTACTACTTGGGTGTGAATACCCAACGCTTGAAGTACTCGATTATGATACTTGTATCCGTCTCAGTTGGCGTGGCTGTTTCAGTTTCCGGCATTATTGGCTTTGTCGGTATCGTTGTGCCTCATGTCCTGCGTCTTGCTGTGGGGGCTGACCATCGTACATTGCTGCCCTTCTCGGCGCTTTTAGGTGCTATAGTCCTCATGAGCGCAGATACCCTAGCAAGAACGCTGGTTGCTCCTGCCGAGCTTCCTATAGGCATTATTACAGCCCTAATTGGTGCACCTGTCTTCCTATCAATCCTTTTAAATCGTCGAACCCTATTGGATCTGTAAGGAGGCACGATGCTAGAAGCAAGAAACCTGTCATTTTCAGTGGGGCCTACCCAGCTCATCAATTCAATCAGCTTTCGAGCAGCTGCGGGCGAATTTACGGTTATCGTAGGGCCAAACGGCGCAGGAAAATCAACATTGCTGCGTTGCCTAAGTGGTGAGTTGACGCCAACAGGTGGCAATATTGTTATGCACGGCAAAGACCTAAAGCATTACCAGCCACAAGAGTTGGCCGTGCACCGTGCGGTGTTATCGCAATCCTCACAATTATCTTTCCCTTTCAAAGTGCATGAAATTGCAATGCTTGGCGTTAAAGCAAGTCAACTTGCTTTATCCAAGGAAGAAGCGAACCAGCGCATAGCAAAAGCACTTTCTCAAGTTGGCTTGCAAGGTTATGAGCACCGATACTACCAAAGCCTTTCAGGGGGGGAGCAACAGCGCACCCACATGGCGCGTGTGCTCTGCCAAATTTGGCAACCTGTTACGCAACATGGCCCTGCTTGTTTACTTCTGGACGAACCCACAGCAAGTTTGGATTTGCGCTATCAAATATCCCTATTAGACCTTGCAAAAAGCTATGCGAGGAAAGGAGGATGCGTGGTGGCGGTTCTCCATGAACTGGATTTAGTCAAAGCCTATGCCGATCAAGTGTATATGCTAAAACAAGGGGAGCTTTTTAAGGCGGGCGATCCCCATGCGGCTTTGCACCAGGATGTGTTGATGGATGGTTTTGAGCTGGATCAGCGCATGCTCAATTTGAAGTGGGGCACACAAATGCTGGAGCCGCGTGCGCATTAAAGCTACTTAGCTTTATCTGCGATCAAGGCTTTGATTGGTTTGCGCGATACGCTTGCGAAACAACTCTGCCACTTTGTTTTTCAAAATACGATATTCGCTAATTCCCTGGAGTTCGGGAGTATAAGAAAGCCATATTTCTCGGGTAGCTACTGGCAAAGAGCTGATACGCTGTAAAGGCTCAAACTCGGCGATCCATGAAGGCAATACAGCAATAGCGCGACCAGAGTTGGCATAGTGCAACACGCCAAAACCGCGATTTGCCACATAACGTTCGTTCACTCCCGCTAGAGTTTTCGAGGTCACATGTCCCCCTTGTTGCTCGGGCCGTGTATCCCCAAACCCAGCCCAGTCTAATTTGCACCAGTTTTTAGAGCTGTGTGCTTCAGGGTGCTTTTCTAAAAAAGCAGGGCTGGCATATACATGCATTGGCGCAGTCCCCAGTTTGACGACAATCATATTCTCTTCTTGGGGTGGGTGGCTGTGAACCATCATATCGGCTTCTTTACGCGATAATCGATAGTTTTCGAAAGACGCTAACAACTCAATTTGCAAGGGGCTATTTTCCGCAATCATCAAAGGTAACTGTTGGGAAAGAAAATAGAGCCCCAGCTCACCACAGTTAATGCGTAACGGCCGTAAGCTTTGGGCTGGTTGCGTATTTTCTGCAATGCGTTCAAATTCACTGGCACAGGTAAGCATACTTTGCGCGACACGTGCCAATTCTTTGCCTTCTGCTGTTAGGCGGTAGCCATTTTGATGACGGGTGAACAGCCGTAGTTGCAAATCATCTTCAAGGCGAGAAATTTGCCGTCCAATAGTTGGTTGTGAGCTACCTAAGCTTAGTGCCGCCGCACTCAAACTGCCGGTTTCGGATACTGCTAGAAAAACTCGGATCAACTGCCAGTCGGAAAGCCCTTTATTCATAAATGAATAATAGCAGTCACAATCATTCATTCCAATACAAACTATTGCAGCATAATCATTGGCCATTCTTAAAACAGCAATTAAATGCTTTTAGGGGGGGAGACCCATGCTCACATTTTTAATGACTAAAGTTTTTTCATTCTCAAAGAACCAGCGTAAAAAAGAGCCTACGAAAAACAAGCGGATGCGCCTTGCCGGGAATAAGCAAGAATGGCCCACTTGGCTGAATGATGATATTACTCTGGACCAGCCAAACCAAGTGGACGAGCGGGTAAAAAATAAAAAAGCTGCGACAAATCAAGAGCCAATACTAGAGCAAAGCTCGCATGTGGTTATCCCAGCGCGAACCCGCACTTAAACTAAGTAGCTCTGGCGCGTTTGATGGGTTGTCACTATAGCGTATTGCGCCGCGCCCATTGGAAATGAGAAAAACGTTTTCATCTATGGGCGCAATCCCGCAGCCATCAGAAATCGATTGAGCACCTAAATATGTTTTTTTGAGCACATCAAAATACAGGACCTTTCCCCCTCGTGGACAAGAAAAGGCAACGCAACTACTTTCGTTGTTAACTGTGACACTGCCAACGTAATTCTGCAAACTGTTGCTCACAGAACTAGGCAAATCAAATAGCTGCGCTTCTTCGTGTATGCCAAAACGGGCAATCAAAGGTGGGCGCTCTTCGGGTGCGCCTTGATATTGTGCACCCACCCAAAGGCCTCCGCTATTATCTTCGTCCATATGGCGCAAGCTGAGTTGGTGTAGGTCTGCGCTTAGCTGGTGTTTTACTTGTAAATCTCCGTTTTGCGGATCGATATAGGCTATTGAAGGCTGCATATGCGCCAGGTTGAGTTTGTCGCGGCCATGTTCAGGGTGGGTTTCAATGCCTCCATTGGCGACAATTAGGCTGCGGCCATTTTTCGAAAACAGGATCTCGTGCGGTCCAACGCCATAACTATCAAACTCACCAATGCGCTGAGGAGCAGCACCGCTAATATCATAAACTCCGATAACACCGCGTGCTTGGGTGAAATCATTTTCTGCTGCGTATAATAAGCGTCCATCAGGAGAAAAGCACCCATGCCCGTAGAAATGACGGTTGGAAGCACTGTGAAAAGTGAATGGCAGATCAGGTTGGTTCAAATCAATAACAACGGCAAATGTGTCCGGACGCCTTGCAAAAGCGACCAACTTACGTGTGTTCGGATCATACGCCACCCCATGACCGCGTGAGGGTAATGGATAAGAGGCTACCTCACTACCGTAATCGGTTAATATGGCTATGCTATAGCTGCCATTTTCTTGTTTACGGGCACTGGCAAACAAAAGAGCATCAGGCTCGTCCAGAAGTAATTGCGCGAGCGTCTCGGCCCGCACACTGGAAGCACCAATCAATAAACTTGCGCTACTACCAGCAAGGCCAGCTAAGAATTCGCGGCGTGAAATTGCAAGCAAGGCTTAATCCCCATCTAGCGAGTTAAAGCCACCGGCAAGCCCTAGATAACCGGCAAGAGTTGTGGCCATAGTTTCGCGTAGGCTACCAATAACAATATTTAGATAAACGAGCTGTTTGCGTTCGTTCGCATCCTTTGCAGCCATTTTAAAAGAGCTTTTGAGCTTTGCCAGTGTCTTCACACCATTTTGAGTTTCAAAACGTAGAGAATCGGCAACCCACGCCTGCTCATCAGTCAACTGGTTGAGAAAACCACTTGTGGTTAAGGCGCTCTGTATGGCTTCAAGGCTGGTGCTTAAATACAAAACTGAGTTGTGGCTGCGGGCAAAGGGAGCTTTATATGCTGTGTTTTTACGCGCCGACTTGCCAATAGCGGGAAGGACAATTTGATCCTTGTTCACTATCAGTGCTGTTATCAGTGCATTAAAAATCGCTTCAGCTGCTTCTTGATGGCTTTTCAAGTTTGGTTTTTGTGCATCAGGCTCAAGTAGTTGTAGCCGGTATCCTTTCGGATTTTGCCACTCTTTTTCGAGCTCTGTTGCACTGACGACTAAGCGCGTGCCGATAGCTTGGGCAAAGGAGCATCGAAACGGAGCATCCGTTGCCGTTTTGCCCAGTATCAACGCTCCATCCTTGTCGAATGCGATTTTCTCTAATGTCCCCATTCCTTGCAGGGCAACACTTTTGCGTGCAAGTCTTTCGGCTGTGGTGACAGAGCTGTCTTGCTTGGCGAAAACTTTGTTCAACTGCCGCTGTGTAACGCCGCGCTTGTCTGGAAAGAAGTTAATCCGCTGGGCAAGACTGTTATTGTTAAGCGGCCCAAGGCGCAAAAAGTCCACACGCGCCAATGCAGCAACTGTCGAGGAAAACTGCGTTCGAAATGCCTGCTGATGTGCGCTCGAATTTTGTTGGCAAAGTTGGGCGATGGTATCGTCCAGCTTTATGGCTGATTGGCTAAATGCCGCCACTTGCGGGTCTACATAGTTTTCTATGAACTGGTGGCCATAAGCATTAAAATGATTTTCAGCATGGCTTTGCTGCGTCCAAAGTGAAGTTATGATGGCAAGAAAAGCGGTAATATGACGGCATTTAATCATTTATAAAGACTCCAAAAAAGCTATGAGTTTTTTGCGCTCATCTGGGCTCATCTCGATAACTTTCTGCTTGGCTTGTTCTGCCTCGCCCCCATGCCACAAAACGGCTTCAAGAAGGTTACGTGCCCGTCCATCATGTAAGAAAAAGCTATGTTTATTGACGGTTTTTGTGAGGCCAATGCCCCAAAGTGGTGGTGTTTTCCACTCATAACCATCAGCCGTGCCTACAGGGCGGTGGTCAGCAAGCCCCTCGCCCATGTTATGCAAGAGCAAATCCGTATAAGGCCAAATAAGCTGAAACTGTTTGCTTTTGTCCGCCGCAGACCGGCTGGTGACAAACTTGGGGCGATGGCAAGAAATGCACCCGGTTTCATAAAACAACTTCTTACCCGCAAGAACATTTGGCTGGTTCACATCACGCCTTGCTGGCACCGCAAGGTTTTCAGAGTAAAAAGTCACAAGCTCCATTACAGGGTCAGGTGCCTCGGTATCACCCAATCGTGGCTGTACACCTGTTGGCATTTGCAAACAGGCAGCTTGTTTTTCTGTACAATCGCCATAATGGTTCGGTACATCTGGGCTGGAAATGCCAATATCGCCGGCAAAGGCACCGGCAGACTGAGCGCGAACAGTTGGATTACTTGCTTTCCAACCATAACGGCCAATTAATGTATACCCACTCTTATGGTCTTTGATTAACGATAAGCGGCCGGAAATACCATCGCCATCTTCATCATCAGGGTCCGCTTGAGCCCGTAAATCCTCATCCGCAATAGCTTCAAGCAGACCAAGACCAATCATCGGCGGGGCAACGCGGGGCGAAATTTGTGTGTCTTTGTGCAAAGGGCCATAAGCGAGTTTGTCGATGCTGTAACTGGGCTTTCTCAGATAAACAGTCTCACCGCCATTCAGCTTTACAGGCACTTCCTCGTAGGAAATGACCATTGAGCCTTCCCCGTCAACACCTGGTACGCCAAAGTTTTGTAACTGCCCACCATATGTTGGCTCAGGCAAACTCATCAACTCACCACGAGCCATTTTCTCAAGCTGTTCGTCAGTTTGTGGTGCTATCGATAAACGCAAGAACATTGATACGGCACGTTCACCTTGTGCAGGCGGGTGACCGCGGCCATCTTTTAAATGGCAGCCTTGACAAGAACGAGCGTTATAAAGCGGGCCTAAGCCATCGGATGCTTGTGTTGAGGAGGGTGAGGAAACCCAAAGCTTCCTGAAAATTCCATTGCCAACACGAAAACGCTGCTGGTCTTCAAAACCAATGTTTGCGCTTGGGTGGGAAAAAGCATCGCGATTAACTTTTTTAAGCGAGGTAGCAGCTCCACCTTGCATGCGTTCAAAGGCTTCGGGTTTAGAAAAGTCTTCAGTGTATTGGAGTACACGTTCCACTTTCACCTTATCCTCAGCGCTAAGGTCTGTGCGATGAGTTACACTCACACCAGAAGCAGCAAAACCCGCTGCTGTACTAGCAAACAGGCCTAAGGTGGTTGTGGCGATAGCGACTGTGCGCTTGGCTCTACCAAATATCATCATTTTATAAACACATAGTCTAGAGGAGATAAAAGCCCCTGCGTGCAGGGGCTTTCTTGCTTATTCAAATACGGCTGAAGGGTTGTCCAAGCTGTCAGAGCCTTCAAAGGCGATTTTTTCCAGTTTCAGAGTTTTCACAGCGCGTTGAATAGACGCTGTTTGATCAACCAGTGCATCAATCGCATCTTGAACAACTTTATTGCCCTCAGTATTACCCTCGCCAATCATTTGGTCGTAGGCTTCCACATTGGCAGCGCGCTCGTTCATCACTTCGAATTTTGCAACTGTCAAATCAAGCTTGGCGGCGAGTTCGTCAGCAATTGCTGGGTCCTGTGCTTTAACGAGATCATAGAGTGAAGACCCCTTCACTTCACTGCCATCAATACGGGTGTAACCGCCCTTGTAAACATTACGTATACCCAGTGCATCGTTGTAATGAGACAGGTGTGTATTGTCAGAAAAACAATCATGCTCTTCTTCTGGGTCATGCAGCATTAGGCCAAGCTTCATGCGTTCCCCGGCAAGTTCACCGTAAGAGAGCGACCCCATACCGGTTAGGATTGTAGCAAGTGCGCCATTTTCACCTTTAGCGGCCAACTCTTGGCGTGCTGCGCCATTTGGCTGCCAAGCTGCAACCATGTCTTTAAGATCTTTTAAAAGAAGCTCGGTAGCTGCTTTTAAGTATGCTGCCCGGCGCTCACAGTTTCCGCCACTGCAGTTTTTACCGTCAAAGTCGCTAGCAGGGCGGTTACCCGCTCCTTTGCCAGTACCGTTCAAATCCTGCCCCCACAGCATGAATTCGATTGCATGGTAACCAGTTGCCACGTTGGCTTCAATTTCACCTGCTTCCTGCAGGCTTTCTAATAATTCGGCGGTAATTTGTGTTGCGTCAATTTCCTCACCAGCCACAGATAGCTTCTTGTTGGCGACAACATTGGCAACAAAATAAGGATTTTCTTCAGACTCTGTGCCATAGGAAGCATCGACGTAATCAATCAGGCCCTCATCCAGCGGCCATGCGTTCACTTTGCCTTCCCAATCATCAACAATGGCGTTACCGAAGCGGTACACTTCTGTTTGCTGGTAAGGGTTACGTGCTGCGACCCATGCCTCACGTGCAGCCTTTAAGTTGGCTTCAGTTGGTTGAGCGAGGAATTGATCAATAACTGACGATAGTTTTTGTGCTGAAACCAATGAATCTTCATAGCCAGCCTGAGCAATATCGCCATATGTGGCAATAACTTCCGTAGGTGTAGCGGCAAAAGCGGCCTGTGATAAGCAACAAGCAGCGGCTGCTACCATGAGACTGTTTTTAATGCGAGACATGCTGGCTCCAATGATTGACCAAACTAAATAAAAATCCCAATAGGAATTTCCCTGTTTTGGTCGTAATTGCAGCGTTAAGTCAATTGCTTAGCGATTATTAGAAAGTCAACACTAGCATATAATAATGACAATCATTCGCAATACTTTGAAATAACATGACTAATTAGCTCAAGATAATATGGCAAATTATGTGGATAACTTGAGCTATCAGGTCAGGTTATTTCGAATCAATCATCGTCAGTTTCGTCATCGTCGCTCGTTACAGCGTCTACAGCACCGCCTACGACGGCACCACCAACCTTAGCTGTCGTACTAACAGCCGTTGCTGCTACAGAAACAGTTGCATCGGCAACGGAAAGAACAGCGCACGAGGTTAGAAGCAAATTGCTTACTAAAAAAAGTATGGTGACAGTTATTTTACGCATTCATAGCCCCAAGAATAATCGGGAATACGAATAAATTAATTATCTGGCCCAAAACAAGCTAAAATTATTGTTGCAATAGTTATGCACACTTATCAGCTTTGCTTAGGAGCAATAAATAACCTGGTTGCTTAATTCGTTAAGTAATTTCCCAAAACGGCCATTGGGCTTGCAGTCACAAACTATTGTAGTAACTTCATTTAGATAGCCACCACGTACATGTGCTTGGCGGCCAAATTTACTCTGATCTACAACGAGGATTGATTGACGGCAATTCTTTACAATGGCTTGGCGCGCAGCAACCTCATCCTCATGGAAGTCGAGAAGAGTTCCATCGCTATCGATGCCAGCAACACCAATAATGCCTATGTCAAATTTATAGCCATTAAAAAAATCTTCTGCCTTAGTGCCCAGAATATCTGCATCGCCATGCCTTAAACGACCACCAGCTATTGTAACCTCAGAAAGAGGGTTTCGTAGCGCTGCCATTGCAACATTCATATTATTTGTAAAAAAGCGAAGGTTTCTATGATTGATAAGTGCTTTTGCAACAATTTCAGGTGTGGTGCCAATTGAAAAGGCAAGGCTGGCACCTTCAGGAGTTAAATGAGCCACTTTTTGCGCAATAAGATGTTTGGCCTGCGGATTTAAAATTCGCCTTGCAGCATAGCTAATATTATTTTGTAAAACGGCTTCCTCGGCCCCACCATGAACGCGGCGTAATAATCCCAATTGGCATAATACATTGATATCACGGCGAATTGTCTGCGTGGTCAGCTCATAAGCTTTTGCAAGCTCGTCTACGCCGACAAAACCTGTTGAACGAACCTTGTTTAAAATACTGGTTTGCCGTTCGCTTAATTGAGTGTCCACCATAATCCTGCAACTTTACGCAATGATTTTAAAGTGAACACCTATCCAGTTCATATGAAACTAATGTGATATGTTTTTGCTGAGCACGTCTAAGGCTGTTAAATGTAAAACTTTAAGCGCGCTTTATGCGCCTCTGCAATGTGGTGTCTAGCAGCTTTATCCGCACGCTCGCAGTCGCGTTTGACAATGGCTTCGACTATTTCTTCATGCTCGTCAATGGCAATTTTGCGGCGATCGTCATCGTTTAGTGTTGTACCTGCCAACAACAAAAGCGAAAGCCGCATATGGTCGATTTGCTCAACCAGATAGCGGTTATGGGAGGCTAAGTACAAACGGCGATGGAATTCACGGTTGGTACGTATCAAAAGCTGCGCATCCGCTAAATTTTTCTGGTCGTTTTCTAGCAGTTCTTGCAAAATCTCTATTTCAGCTTCAGAGGCGTGCTGGGCCGCCAGCCGCCCGGCTGTTCCTTCAAGAACTTCACGCAGGAAATATAGTTCGCTAATTTGATTATGATCCAAACTGGGAATGACCATACCCCTGTTTGGCTCATGTACAGCCAGGCCTTGGGCCTCTAGCCGCTTCAACCCCTCACGGATTGGCGTACGACTAACACCAAACCTCTCGGCTAATTCCGCCTCACGCAGTCGGTTACCCGGTTTTAATTCCCGTGTCTCGATTGCTTTTATAAGCATTTTATAAATTTCTGCACCATTAGGAGAATTAACAGACACGGCGCTTAAGACCTCGATTTAATATATGACAAGCGAAAATACTTAGAGGGAGTTTTAAAAAAATTCAAGTAGGAAGAGGACAGTAGCCCTCCTCCATAACTGTTTATGGCTTATGCGCCACCAGCAGGCCATGGGCCATGGAAGCCGGAACCTTCTTTATCTGTACGCTCAAAGCCGTGCTGACCAAAGAAATCGCGCTGACCTTGCACCACATATGCCGCAGTACGAGCCTGGCGGATCATGTCAAAAGAGCCCATTGCAGCCGAAAGACCTGGTGTTGGAATTTCGCTCATAATCGCTTTGCATAAAACGTCACGAAGACCAGGAACCGCATCTTTCATACGCTCGGCAATGGTTGGAGCCAGATAGAGCGAAGAAAGTTCAGGGTTCTGGTCGTACGCACTGGCGATTTCATCTAGGAAACGCGAACGGATGATACAACCGGCACGCCATACGCGGGCGATGTCACCCATTGGCAACTTCCAGCCATACTCTTTCGAGCCGGCGGCCAAAACATCAAAACCTTCAGCATATGCTGCAATTTTACCGGCAATCATGGCCTTTTCGCAGGCGTCAATGCCAACTTGCTTATCGGCAAAGCTCAGCTTGTCAGTTCCCTGAGGGTAAACCTTGGCAATTTCCTGACGCAAAGCACGCCCCGCAGAAATACAACGTGCAGCCACTGCAGCATCAATACCGGTTGCAGGAACGCCCAGCATATGCGCTTCAACAGCTGACCAGCGGCCAGTGCCTTTTTGACCGGCAGTATCCAGAATAACTTCCAGAATTGGCTTACCGCTTTCCTCGTCAATAACATCCATGACATTGGCAGTAATTTCAATCAAGTAAGAAGAGAGCGGGCCTTCGTTCCACTTCTTGAATACACCAGCCTGCTCGGGGATACTCAAGCCGAGGCACTTGCTCATCACCTCGTGAATTTCTGCAATCATCTGCATATCAGCATATTCAATACCGTTATGCAGGGTTTTTACAAAGTGGCCTGCGCCTTCTGGGCCCATCAAACCACAGCAAGGCTCGTCGTTATGCTTTGCAGAGATTGCGGTTAAAATAGGCTCGATACGGGCATAGGCTGTTGGCGAAGCACCGACCATAATTGAAGGTCCGTGACGTGCACCTTCAGCGCCACCGGAAACGCCCATACCAACGAATGTAAACGGCGTATCGGCCAGCTCACGATAACGTCGGTTACTATCGTGAAATGCGCTGTTACCTGCGTCAATCAAGATATCGCCATCGGAAAGGAAAGGTTTTAGCGCAGCAATTTGCTGGTCAACCGGATCACCTGCCATCACCATCATGATAATGGGGCGCGGTGCTTTAATGTTGGCCACCAGTTCTTCAAGCGAGTAACACGCGATAAACTGGTCTTTCAAATGCGCGGCGTTTTCCATGAACGCTTTTGTCTTTTCAGCCGTGCGGTTGAAAACAGCAACTTTGTAGCCGTTTTCAGCAATATTGAGTGCCAAGTTTGCACCCATTACGCCCAGCCCAATAAGGCCAATGTCTGCCTGTGTCATCAATCGTACTCCGCGCTTCACACCTTGCTGGATACGGCTTTGCTGCCGCTATGCCACATCTGCGGCTTTTTAATGAAAATCACCCCGTTGCCATATGGCAAAAACGGGTAAAAGCCAAGCCTTCGCATAACGCTTTTGTAAACGTAGAGACATTTTGCGCATACCAACGCACAAATAAACACTGATAAACGAAGGGCCAAAACAGCAAGCTGGCAATAGGAGCTCGCCAGCTTGTTTTAAAAGTGGTGTTAGTTTTGTGTGGCGGATAAAACTTCACTAGCGGCTTTATCAAG
Source organism: Polycladidibacter stylochi (assembly GCF_001562055.1). Classification (GTDB taxonomy): domain Bacteria; phylum Pseudomonadota; class Alphaproteobacteria; order Rhizobiales; family Stappiaceae; genus Pseudovibrio; species Pseudovibrio stylochi. The sequence continues at coordinate 367,016 of NZ_LLWE01000024.1, forward strand.
AGCCACTGCACTGGCCCGCAGTTGGTCTGCTTCATCAGGCGCAAGTGTGGGGAATAAGGTAGCTTCAATACCATTAGCACCAACAACACGCGGTACCGAAAGCGCGACATTTTTAACGCCAAGAATTTCACGGCTCACAGTGCTGATACTAATAACGGCATGTTCGTTATTGATTACAGCCTGCACAATACGCGAAAGCCCGCTGCCAATACCAAAGTTTGTAGAGCCTTTACCCTCAATTATTGAATAGGCCGCTCGCCGCACACCGGTGTCAATTCGTGCACGTACTTCATCGGTGATTGGTTTGCCGGTTTGTTCGGCAAATTCAATTAGTGGTGTGTTACCGGCGCGGGCACCAGACCAGACCAAGACTTCACTATCGCCGTGTTCACCAAGCACATCAGCATGTACTGAGCTTGCAGAAATGCCCAGATGAGTTCCCAAAAGGGTTCTAAACCTTGCTGTGTCTAGGATAGTTCCAGAACCAATAACGCGTGATTGTGGTAAGCCGGCAATTTCAGCGGCCACCTTTGTCATAATATCTACCGGATTGGTCGCAACTAATAAAATTGCATTGGGCGCATACCGCAATACCTCGGGAATGATTGAGGCATAAACACCAGCATTTCGCGCCAGCAAATCAATTCGGGTTTCACCAGTTTTTTGGCCAACGCCTGCTGCAATGACCACCACGCGAGCATCTTTCAAATCACTATAGTCACCCGCGCGAACAGTAGTTGGGTTCGAAAACGGTGTTGCGTGGCGAATATCCTCGGCCTGTGCCATCGCCAGCTTCGGGTTATAATCGGTTAGTACAATTTCATGACCAACGCCATTCAGCACCATAGCATAGGCGGCTGTGCTGCCTACTGCACCAACACCAACGACACCAATTTTCATCGGTTAATCCTCCTGGGATTTATAAAGGCTATAACACTTCTTCGAAATGCAAAGATGAGTTTCAAAGAAACGCAATACAAACGCTAAAGCTGCATCTACCAAGATGCCTAGATCGGATAAGGCACCCTACGCAAATATGTTCGATGAGACAAATGCGCACTAACGCGATGATAACAACATGGTTAGGTGAGACGTTTTATTATGCCTTGATATTAAAAACATATATTAACCAATGCCTTTCAAGATATGCATTTATGCGCAGGGACCATGCAAAACCACCTTGGGATAACCTTTACAAACGTTACTAGAGCCGTGATTTTTGACAGATTGGGCAATAAAAAGTGGAACGGCCGCTTTGTTGCTGACGCATTATTTCGCCATCACATCCGGGTTTACTGCAAGGCTGCCCCTCTCTGTCATACACGGCAAAGCGATGTTGGAAGTAGCCAAGTGTGCCATCTGCCTGACTATGATCTTTCAATGAAGAGCCACCCGCTTCGATTGCCTCACTCAAAACCTCGCGAATATGACGGCATAAATCTTGCCTTAGATTTTGTGCTTGAGGATCTTCGCCACAAATAACATTCACCGGATCCATTGGGTTAAGGCCGGTCCGCCAAAGTGCTTCGCAGACATAAATATTGCCCAAACCCGCGATATTCTTTTGATTGAGTAAAGCGGCTTTTAAATTTGTTTTTTTACCCGCAAACAATGTTTGTAAATAATCTGCATTAAGCTCGTTCCCAAGCGGCTCGATGCCAAGGCCTTTGAAAAACTTAGATTCGTAAATCCGCCGTCGGGAAACCAGGTCCATAAAACCGAAACGGCGCGGGTCATTGTAAATAACTTCTGCAACCGTGCCGTCGGTTTGTTGAAGTTCAAAAATCACGTGGTCATGCTGAGGTAATTTGTCGGGGCAGTGAACTGCAGTTGCCACATGTTGTGCTGCCCCATTAATGCGAAAAGAGCCGGACATACCAAGATGCATGACCAAAGCCTCTGAATTGCTCAAGTCCGCCAGCAAGTATTTGGCGCGGCGGGAGAGAGCATTGACATATTGTCCTTTAAGGCGCTGCGCAAAGTCATCAGGAAAGGGGAAACGCAAGTCCGGTCTATTGACCACCACATTAACAATTTGTGCATTTTCAAAAACCGGTGCCAGTCCCCGGCGCACCGTTTCAACTTCGGGTAACTCTGGCATCTTTTATGCTCCCTTAATATCTTTCCCGTGAAATCGTGAAGTTACGAACAACAGACATAGCGCTTTTAATAAACCTGTACTATGTTCGCCTCACAACTGGAGTGTATTGATAAATGGCGCGTGAAACCAACAGTTCATCCCGCAATTCCGTCACTGATGCAGCAGAAATGGCCACCAGTTTTGGCTTCACAACCGTTGCAAAAGGTGAAAAACAGGACTTGGTGGATGATGTTTTCCACAAAGTAGCGGACCGCTATGATTTAATGAACGACTTGATGTCTGGCGGTATGCACCGTGTTTGGAAAAACGCCATGGTATCTTCGCTCAATCCCCCTAAATTGGGAGCAGCAGACTGGGTACACCTGGATGTAGCTGGTGGTACGGGCGATATTGCCACCCGCGTTGTCGAAAAATCCGGCCGCACAATCAATTCGGTTGTCTGCGATATTAATGGTTCCATGCTGGGTGTTGGTAAGGAACGGGCCCAAAAGGCGGGTCTTTCCGAGAATATTGAATTCGTTCAAGGCAATGCCGAGGAACTCCCGTTTCCAGATAAGCATTTCGATGCCTACACAATTGCTTTTGGCATTCGCAATGTACCGCAAATACAAAAAGCATTGGAAGAAGCGCACCGTGTCTTAAAACGTGGTGGCCGATTTATGTGTCTTGAGTTCTCTCAGGTAGATATGCCTGCGCTGGATAAGGTCTACGATCTGTTTTCCTTCCATGCTATTCCTCATATTGGTAAAGTCGTTACCGGCGATGGTGCGCCCTACAGTTATTTGGTGGAATCAATTCGCAAGTTTCCAAATCAAGAGCGCTTTGCGCAGATGATCCGCACCGCTGGTTTCGAACGGGTGACATACCGCAATTACACCGGTGGCATTGCTGCTCTCCACTCTGGCTGGAAAATATAATCTGATATGCTTGCTTCCATCGTGCCATTCTTTCGTTTGATTTATGCAGGCTTTGTGCTTGCGCGTGAAGGTGTGTTTGGGCTCGTTTTCTTGCCTGATTTGCCCGCAGGACCGCGCTTTGCCATTCGAATGGCACGTATGTTGGAGCGCCGCGGCGTTGCTAAAAAAGCCGCTGCTGCAAGGCTTACCGACGCGCTAAATAGGCTCGGTCCCTCCTACATCAAGCTAGGGCAGTTTCTTGCCACTCGGCCTGATGTTGTGGGCAAGGAAGCTGCTTTAGAACTGTCCTCTTTGCAAGATAATGTTCCGGCATTTCCAATGGTGCAATCGGTGAAAACCGTTGAGGAGCAACTGGGCGCAAGCATTGCCGAGCTGTATGTCGAATTTGGCGAACCGGTCGCTGCCGCATCTATTGCGCAAGTTCACCCAGCAGTGATTAAGGATAAACACGGTAAGACACATAAAGTTGCGGTAAAAGTATTGCGCCCGGGCGTCGCCCGCAGATTTACCCGCGATCTACAGTGTTTCTATCTGGCAGCTAAAATTATCGAAAAAATCGATCCCGCTTCGCGCCGTCTGCGCCCTGTTGCGGTGGTGGATACCCTCGCAGCCTCCGTCAAGTTGGAAATGGACTTCCGAATGGAAGCGGCTGCTCTTTCGGAAATGGCGGAAAACACTAAGGACGATGATGATTTTCGTGTGCCAGAGGTCAAATGGCCCCACACGTCTAAATCTGTTCTCACCATGGAATGGATTGATGGTGTCAAGCTCTCTGATATCGAGGGCATAGAAGCAGCTGGCCACAACAAGGAAGAGCTGGGCAATCGCGTCATTCAAAGCTTTTTGCGCCATGCGGTCCGTGATGGCTTTTTCCATGCCGATATGCACCAAGGAAATTTGTTTGTGGAGGCCGATGGTACTCTGGTTGCCGTTGATTTGGGTATAACCGGCCGCTTGTCTTTGGCCGAAAGGCGTTTCCTTGCCGAAATCCTCTACGGTTTCATAACCCGCAATTATCGCCGTGTGGCTGAAGTGCATTTTGAAGCCGGCTACGTGCCTGCCCATCAAGATGTTGAGATTTTCGCACAGGCAATTCGCGCGATTGGTGAGCCGATACATGGGCATGATGCCAGTGAAATCTCAATGGCTCGTCTCTTGACTCAGCTCTTTGAAGTTACCGAGCTGTTTGATATGCACACACAAACACAATTGATCATGCTGCAAAAAAATATGGTCGTTGTGGAAGGGGTCGGTCGTTCTCTCAATCCTAACCTGGACATGTGGCATACCGCCGATACTGTGGTTCGAGGCTGGATCGAGAAAAACCTTGGTCCAATGGGGCGTATATCCGACCTTGCCATGGGCGTTGGTGTACTTGGGCGCATGGCAACCAGCCTGCCACTACTGGCTGAGCGGGCAAGTAAATTGACAGATGAAATGGAGTTAATGATTCAAAACGGGTTACGTTTTGATGAGCAAACAACACAAGCTATTGGTAGGGCAGAAGGGCGGCACACACGCTCTGGTCGTATTGCCCTTTGGCTCATTGCTCTTTCGCTCGGTTCAATAGCATTGCAGTTATATATGTAAAGCATAAGTATAATTCGCAGCTGTATTAAACGCTCACCCACAGGAAATTTTATTCCTGTGGTTTGCATACTTCAAAAGTAACAGGCTGAGAAATAGTTCTATTTGGCTCCTATGGATTTTACGAAATATCTCACGCTAGTAAAAAGCATCGCAAATATATTTACGAATTAATTAAAAATGATCATAATGGTGGCGCAATTTAAATTAATGTTGTCACCGTACAGATGAATTTCTTATTTTATATAATAACTTGCTCTTATGTTTAAAATTTTAATTTAATTGAATTCATCTGTACTGTTTTTATTGGGTAGTCAGTTTATCCGGCTACCGTGTGGTGTTTAACACCCGAAACAAGCGGAGAGTATAACGTGTCTGAACGTTCGGAACCTGGAACACGTGAGCGATTGTTAGAAAGTGCCGAAAAACTACTTTCTCAATTTGGACTTTCCGGTACATCAGTTCGCATGATTACCGAAAAAGCTGGGGCTAATGTAGCTGCTGTTAATTACCATTTCGGCTCAAAAGAAGATTTGGTCCGTGCTGTTTTAATGGGGCATTTACGCGAATTAGACGACATGCGTATGCAACGTATGGATGCCTTGGAAGCTGGTGGACGTAAGCCTGATGTAGAAGAAATTTGCAGGGCTTTTGTGGAACCTATGGTGGTGCATGGCATATCAAGAGAGACGGGCGACCTTGTTCCTTTTGTGGTGCTAATAAGACAAATTTTTTCAGATCCTGAAATGGGGCAAAAGATCTTGGCAGGCTGGGAACCTTCTCCTGTTCTGGTGCGCCTTACAAATTCACTTGTTGAAGCGATGGGAGTCACCCCTTTATCTTCACAACAGTCACATTTACTCGTTATGCTTATGCACAGTGCTACGCTGGAAGCGATTTACGTTATGACCGGTGCAAAACTTATGCATCCGGCAGATAATGAAGAGCAAGAACAGCTTCTTGATAAAAGTATTGAATATATTGCAGGGGGAGTACGTTCTTTCCTATCAGGGCCACAGCTCAAAGTTGCTTAAGTACGTAGGCTTGCAAATCACAGCAAATAGTAAGCGGGAAGGCTTTCTTCTCGCTTATGGCAAACCCTCTCTTCCTTTTTCCATTATTTTTCCAAAGAAAACCCTTTAAAGACCCATTGAAGGAAGTTATTGCTTAAATCTTATGGCGATATATTGCCTTCAGGTCTTGCAGGGTCGAAACCCCACACTTATATAGCAATAAAACTGACGCTGCTTTTCAGTTAAAGCGGCGGATTCTCAGTGTATATGGGGACCGGTAATTCTATTCCGAATGCCTTATGGGTTCGGTCGGTCTGCCGAAAGGAGAAAGTAAAAATGGCAAAAGTCATCGGTATCGATCTCGGTACAACGAATTCCTGTGTGTCCGTCATGGACGGCAAAGACGCAAAAGTTATTGAAAACGCTGAAGGCGCGCGCACTACCCCTTCAATGGTTGCTTTTTCTGACGACGGTGAAAAACTGGTTGGTCAACCTGCAAAACGCCAAGCAGTTACCAACCCAACAGATACTCTATTTGCAGTAAAGCGCCTTATTGGTCGCCGTTTTGACGACCCAACAGTTGCCAAAGACAAAAAGCTGGTTCCCTACGAAATCGTTAAGGCTGAAAACGGTGATGCATGGGTTGCGGCTGAAGGTGAAAAATACTCCCCTTCCCAAATCTCAGCTTTCATTTTGCAAAAAATGAAAGAAACAGCTGAGAGCTACCTTGGCGAAACAGTTTCTCAAGCTGTTATTACAGTTCCAGCTTACTTCAACGATGCTCAGCGTCAGGCAACAAAAGATGCCGGTAAAATCGCTGGTCTTGAAGTTCTGCGCATCATCAACGAACCTACCGCAGCTGCCCTTGCATACGGCATGGACAAAAACGACGGTAAAACAATTGCTGTTTACGACCTTGGTGGTGGTACATTCGACGTTTCCGTCCTTGAAATTGGTGATGGTGTATTCGAAGTTAAGTCCACCAACGGTGACACCTTCTTGGGTGGTGAAGACTTCGATATGCGCTTGGTTGATTACTTGGCTGATGAATTCAAAAAAGACCAAGGCATTGATTTGAAAAACGACAAACTGGCACTTCAGCGCCTGAAAGAGGCAGCAGAAAAAGCCAAGATCGAATTGTCATCTGCATCGCAAACCGAAATCAACCTGCCGTTTATCACAGCAGATGCTTCTGGTCCAAAACACCTGACCTTGAAGCTGACCCGCGCGAAATTCGAGCAGCTTGTGGATGATCTGGTACAGCGTACCGTTGCACCAATGAAAGCAGCTTTGAAAGACGCTGGCCTTGCTGCTGGTGAAATCGACGAAGTTGTGCTGGTGGGTGGTATGACCCGCATGCCGAAAGTTCAAGAAGTTGTAAAACAGTTCTTCGGTAAAGAGCCACACAAAGGCGTAAACCCGGATGAAGTTGTTGCCATGGGTGCCGCAATTCAAGCGGGTGTGCTGCAAGGCGACGTGAAAGACGTTCTCCTGCTCGACGTGACCCCACTTTCCTTGGGTATCGAAACTTTGGGCGGTGTGTTCACACGTTTGATCGATCGCAACACCACGATCCCGACCAAAAAGTCTCAGGTCTTCTCGACTGCTGAAGACAACCAGACAGCTGTAACCATCCGTGTTTTCCAAGGCGAGCGCGAAATGGCTGCAGACAACAAGGTTCTCGGCCAGTTTGACTTGGTTGGTATTCCACCAGCACCACGTGGTGTGCCACAGGTTGAGGTGACTTTTGATATCGACGCCAACGGTATTGTGAACGTATCTGCAAAAGATAAGGGCACAGGCAAAGAGCAGCAAATTCGCATTCAGGCTTCTGGCGGTCTGTCCGATTCTGACATCGAACAGATGGTAAAAGACGCCGAGTCTCACGCTGAAGAAGATAAGAAGCGTAAAGAGCTGGTTGAAGCCAAGAACCAAGGTGAAGCGCTGCATCACTCTACTGAAAAGTCACTGAAAGACTACGGTGACAAAGTGGGTGATGAAGAAAAAGCTGCAATCGAAGCTGCAATGGTTGCGCTCAAAACAGCGCTTGAAGGTGAAAGTCTTGAAGATATTCAAGAGAAAACCCAGGCACTGGCTGAAGTTTCAATGAAACTTGGCGAAGCCATGTACCAAGCATCGCAAGCAGAAGAAGGCGAAGAAGCGGATGCCGACGAGCCTAAACCTGTAGATGATGTTGTTGATGCAGACTTCGAAGAAGTTAAAGACGACAAGAAGTAATTGATGATAGGGCGCATGATGCGCCCTATTTGCATCGAGTTACGGCTTCGTTTCGCTGTATATTTCTTAAACGCCGGAATCGCATATCAAGCATTACTGCAAAGATCTGTGATGCCGGCGTTTATACGCAAGTGATACGAGCAACTATATGTACTACGGCAACTAACCCGTAATCAGACGTTAAATGAGACGGCAAGCGACCCATTATTTCGTGGCGTTATTCTAAAACGATGAGTGGCGACACAAAAATGGTGCAAGTAAACAACGTATCTATGGTTAGATGTTGAATTAAAAGCGTAATTCATTACGCAATGCCGTTTCACCGCTGGAGCGAATTATAGAATGTCTAAACGCGACTATTATGAAGTGCTGGGGGTAGCGCGGGAGGTCGATGACAAGGCGCTTAAAAGTGCCTATCGTAAAATGGCGATGAAGTACCACCCTGACCGCAATCCGGGTGATGACGAAGCCGAAGCCATGTTTAAGGAAGCTAACGAAGCTTACGATACGCTAAAAGACCCGCAAAAAAGAGCGGCCTACGACCGGTATGGTCATGCAGCTTTTGAAAATGGCGGCGGTTTTGGTGGCGGTCCACAAGGCCACGATTTCGCTTCTGCGATGTCCGACATTTTTGATGAGTTCTTTGGTGGTGGTTCGGGTCGCCGCTCATCTGGTCGTGAAAGAGGCGCAGACCTTAGATATAACCTCGAAATTTCTCTTGAAGAGGCTTATGAAGGCAAATCAGTAGAAATTGAGGTGCCAACGACAGTCTCTTGTGAGCCTTGCTCAGGTAGTGGCGCAAAAAAAGGTACTCAGCCAACCACTTGTCCAACCTGTGGCGGTGCTGGGCGCGTAAGAGCGGCACAGGGCTTCTTTACAATGGAGCGCGCTTGTCCAACCTGTCAGGGGCGCGGGGAAATAATTACGGACCCCTGCGAGAAGTGTGGTGGTACAGGGCGAACGACCAAAGAGCGCACACTTTCGGTCAATATCCCCTCAGGTATTGAAGATGGTACCCGTATAAGGCTAGGTGGTGAGGGTGAGGCTGGCTTACGTGGCGGGCCTGCTGGCGATTTATATATCTTCCTTTCCATTCGCCCGCACGAATTTTTCCAGCGTGATGGAGCGGACGTTTTTTGCCGTGTACCAATTTCAATGACCACGGCAGCACTGGGTGGCCAGTTTGAAGTTCCAAGTCTTGATGGTGCAACTGCTCGGGTAAAAGTTCCAGAGAGTACGCAAACTGGCAAGCAATTCCGCCTAAAAGGTAAGGGAATGCCTGTCATGCGCTCATCTCAAAACGGCGACATGTATATTCAGGTTGTTGTTGAGACACCAACGAAGCTCACGAAACGCCAACGCGAGCTGTTAACGGAGTTCGAGCAGGAATCTTCAGGTGAAAATCATCCAGAATCGACAGGCTTCTTTGCCAGAGCAAAAGAGTTTCTGGACAACTTGAAAACTTAAGTCTTTAATCCAATCTGAGTGGTAGGTAATATCTTTGTATTACTTATCACTCTTGTTGGAGTATAGAATGTTTTCAGGCGTTAATTTACGAACAAACCAGATAATTAAAAAATTTGTCGATGAATTGAGGTTCAGCCGGGCTTGGTTCCAAAACCCCTTAAAAACCGGAGCGGTAACACCTTCTGGACCAGATCTGGCGCATAAAATAGCCAGCTATATTCCTATCTGTCCGCAAACAAAAATGCAAACTCGGGTTTTAGAGCTTGGGCCGGGCACGGGCCCAGTAACCGAAGCGCTAATAGAGCGTGGTATAGAGCAACAAAACCTTACCTTGCTTGAGTACAGTCCGACTTTTTTGAAAAATCTACGAAAACGTTACCCGGATGCAGATGTTGTTCATGGTGATGCTTTTCATTTAAAAACCTCTCTCCCGGCTATTAAACAAGGATCTCTGGATGCAGTTGTTTCTTGTCTTCCACTATTGTCGCAACCAACAGAGCGCAGGTTGTCGTGCTTGTTTCAAGCCTTCGAACTTTTAAAACCGGGGGCACCATTTATTCAATTTTCGTATTCTTTATCATCGCCAATTGCAAGAAACTCTAAGGCGTTTACAACTAAGCACAGTAGTTGGATTATGCGTAACTTCCCCCCTGCCCGTGTTTGGATCTACACGAAAACCGAAAACACATAATTAGCAGAAAACATGCACGAATAGTCAATCAGGCTGGTACTTTCAGTGTACCAATGAGGAGGAACGAATAAAATGCCACCACGTATTATGGTAATTTCTGGCTCAAAGCGGTCTGGTTCTCAAAATATGAAACTGGCAGCTTTAGCGTCCTCCTATTTTTCTCGGCTTGGGGCTGATGTCTCGCTGATCAATCTGAGCGATTTTCCAATGCCGATATATGATGGTGACTTGGAAATGGAAAAAGGCGTGCCTGAACATGCTTTGAAGTTGCGGGCATTTATGCTGCAGCAACAAGGAGTATTTATTACATCGCCAGAATACAACGCCTCCATATCTCCGTTACTCAAAAACACGCTGGATTGGATGAGCCGTGAGAAAAGCGATGGGCGCTCACCGTTTCAAAATAGGGTTTTCGCGCTCGGAGCGGCTTCACCAGGTGGGCTGGGAGGCATTCGTGGCCTTATGCACCTACGAAACCTAATGGAAGTTGGGCTTGGTGCTACAGTTATTCCAGAAATGATAGCGCTTGGTAACGCCGGAAGTGCTTATGATGAAGATGGCAACTTGCAAGATGATGCACTAAAAACGAGGCTCCAGGCCCTTGCTAAGCGTTTGGTGCGAGAAGCGGGCTTCATAGAACTATAAACTTGTCAGCACATAGTTATAAACAAGGCCTTGGCAATCTCATTGAGAGACCCTAAATATCGGAGGTTGCTAAACTTGAAGATATAATCACCAGCGATGGCAGGAATACAAATGAGCGAGCATAAAGACCCCAGCAAATGGTATGGCACTACAATCTTGTCAGTGAGAAAAGGCGGGAAGGTCGTTATTGCTGGTGATGGCCAGGTGTCACTGGGCCAAACAGTTATTAAGGGAACAGCCCGCAAAGTCCGCCCGCTAGCAAAGGGTAAAGTTATCGCAGGTTTTGCTGGTGCTACGGCAGATGCATTCACTTTGTTTGAGCGCTTGGAAGCGAAGCTTGAAGCGCATCCCGACCAGCTAATGCGCGCCTGCGTGGAGTTGGCAAAAGACTGGCGAACCGACCGCTATCTACGTCGCTTGGAAGCAATGATGCTGGTCGCAGATGCCAAAGTTTCACTCATTCTCACCGGTACAGGCGATGTACTGGAGCCTGAAAATGGCATTATGGCAATCGGCTCAGGTGGGAACTATGCACTGGCAGCTGCGCGTGCACTGGCTGATAGCGATTTAGATGCAGAAGCCATTTGCCGTAAATCCATGGAAATTGCCGCAGAAATTTGCGTATACACCAACAATAACCTAACTGTTGAGAGCCTGGATGATAACGCTTGAGCGCCTATATGCTGCTGCTGACGAAAAGCTCATTTCTAAGCAGCAGGCAGACGCACTATTCAATTTTTTAAATACTACGACGGATAGTAGACCGGCAGCGCAAATGAGCGAAGCCGATCGCGAAAATACCCGCTTTATTCGCGGGTTCCACGATATTTTTATCTCGATGGGACTCCTTTTTTTCTTTATAGGGGCAGTAGTCGCATTCGCGACACTCACAGACAAAAATACTGCCCTTCAAGCGGTCTGTTATGCTGTCCTCTCAATAGCATTATGGTTGCTTGCAGAGTATTTTACAAAACGGCAAAGGCTCATTTTGCCATCCATACTGCTTGCAATCATGTCTTATATAAGTTTTTCTATTCTGGGCTTGCTATTGATCGCCAATGCAAAGGCAATCAAGTTCAGCGAGGCGTTTTTTCAGCTATCTTCGACGGATGAAAAAGGTCTCTTTGTTGTTATGGCGCTCATAGTTGGCGGTATCTTATATGGCTACCACTTAAGATTTAAGCTACCAATCATCCTTGCATTAATGGCAGGACACCTAATCCTTACAATACTATTGATAATGTCAGCAGTTGGTTTTGATGCCTTTAGTTATTTAAATATTTTATCCGTTCTTTCAGGGATTTGCGTCTTTGCTGCTGCTATTTTTTATGATTCAAAAGATACTGAAAGAGTAACGTTGAACTCAGACCGTGCTTTTTGGCTCCACTTACTGGCGGCCCCCTTATTGGTACATGGTCTCATCGCCATAATTAGAGATAATTATGATTGGGAGTGCCCTTTGGTTGTTTCTCTCATGATTATTGCTGTACTGGGTGTTGTCGCGCTTATTCTGGATCGCAGGGCCATGCTTGCTGCTGCTCTAGGTTATGTGGGAGTCTCCATCGGTGTTCTATTAAATTATTTGGATCTAAGCGGTGGTAATATATTCGCCTTATCATTAGGAATCCTCGGCGTTTTTGTACTCTCCCTCGGCGCTGGTTGGGTGCCTTTGCGTACATTTGTCATGAAACCATTTCAAAATACAAAATTGGCACAATTGGTGCCTGCTGTGAATACAAATCAGAAAGCAGAACAATGACGAACTTTTCACCGCGTGAGATCGTTTCAGAACTGGATCGCTACATCATCGGCCAAAATGATGCCAAAAGGGCTGTAGCTATTGCGTTGCGTAACAGGTGGCGGCGTCAACAGCTGAATGATGATTTACGCGAGGAAGTCCTGCCGAAAAACATCTTGATGATTGGTCCGACAGGCGTTGGTAAAACCGAAATCTCTCGCCGTCTGGCTAAGCTTGCAAATGCGCCCTTCACCAAGGTGGAGGCAACCAAGTTTACCGAGGTAGGCTATGTGGGGCGTGATGTAGAGCAAATCGTACGCGATCTCGTTGAAACCGGCATCACATTGGTGCGTGAAAAAGCCCGCAAGGAAGTAGAAGCCAAAGCCCATGTGATGGCAGAGGAGCGCGTACTTGATGCCTTGGTGGGCGAAAATGCCAGTGAGGCGACGCGTGATACCTTCCGCAAAAAACTGCGGGAAGGCGAGTTGGACGAGCGCGAAATTGAAATAAAAGTTCAAGCCCCGGCGCAAATGCCTTCCATGGATATACCGGGTATGCCTGGCGGTAGCATTGGAGTTATGAACCTCTCCGATATGCTAGGCAAAGCTTTTGGCAATCAGACTAAATCCAAGCGGACATCGGTTTCTGAAAGTCATCGGATTTTACTTGCTGAAGAATCCGACAAGCTGCTTGACGAAGAGCAGGTTGTACAAGAAGCTATTGAGCTGGTCGAGAATGCCGGTATTGTGTTTCTTGATGAAATTGACAAGATTTGTGCACGCGATGGCCGCCATGGTGGAGAGGTTTCGCGCGAAGGTGTGCAGCGTGATTTACTGCCGTTGATTGAAGGCACAGTGGTAACAACCAAGCATGGACCGGTAAAAACCGATCATATCCTGTTTATTGCATCAGGTGCTTTTCATGTGGCAAAACCTTCGGATCTGCTACCAGAGTTACAAGGGCGCTTGCCAATTCGCGTCGAGCTACGCGCACTGACTAAGGATGATTTCCGCTCGATCCTGCAAGATACCGAGGTCAGCTTGATCAAGCAATATGTTGCATTAATGGCAACCGAGCAGGTTGAACTGGAATTCACCGATGATGCGATAGATGAAATTGCAACAATATCGGTAGATCTCAACGCAAATATAGAAAATATCGGAGCAAGACGTCTGCAAACCGTTATGGAACGGGTTTTGGATGATATTTCATTCACGGCACCTGATAGTAGCGGTGAAAAACTGGTTATTGATGCCGAATATGTTCGTAAGAACATCGGAGAATTGGCCAAGAATGTCGATCTATCGCAATTTATTCTCTAAATTGCGTTATATTTTTGCACACATTGGTTGCGCAAGAACACGGTATAGCATCTCTTGGGGCTTGCCGTGTTCTGTAGTTAATGGCAATTTGATTCCATGGTTGCGATACGAAAAAGTAATGAAGAGGGACACCGCCGAAAATTTTTGGTTGTTGTCGATGATACGCCGGAGTGTGGGCGCGCTTTAGTTTATGCTGCAAAACGCGCAGCACGTACGGGCGGTGTACTGCTATTGCTCTATGTAATCGCTCCAAGTAATTTTCAACACTGGCTGGGTGTTGAAGACATAATGCGTGAAGAAGCACGTGAAGAAGCTGAAACGACCTTGGCAAAAGCGGCACAAATAGTTCGCTCTGCAGCTCGAACCGAACCAGAGCTTGTTATTCGTGAAGGCAATCGTTCTGACGAGATCATAACGTTGATAGACGACGATGCTGACATCGCCATTCTGGTTCTGGCAGCAGGTACAGCTAAAGAGGGCCCCGGCCCGCTTGTTTCTTCAATTGCGGGTAAATCATCAGGTTCATTCCCGATACCCATAACAATTGTCCCTGGGAATTTGGACGATGAAGCACTTGACGCACTTGCATAAATCGCAGTGAGTAAATCCTCGGATCCTTGATGCAAGCTTAATGCGTCAACCTTGAATAATGATGCATTAGCGGCCCATAGTTATTGATTAGATACATTGCAGTACAGCAATAAGTGCAGTTTGGTAGCTATTAGTATTCCAACTGCCACTTTCGTTTTTGAAAAATGGTGTATATGAGATAATAAAAATTTCTCCGCAATGTTTGCAGGAGAATAACAACGACGACGGATTCAATCGATGTTTATCCAGACCGAAGCGACCCCAAACCCATCAACTTTGAAATTCCTACCCGGACGCATTGTTTTACAAGAGGGTACGTTAGATTTTCGAAGCCCAGAAGAAGCCGCAGTATCGCCGCTTGCCAAGCGCCTGTTCCAAATTGATGGTGTTACCGGAATTTTCTTCGGTCATGACTTTATCACTGTGACGAAAGATGAAACCGATTGGCAACATATGCGCCCCGCTATATTGGGGGCTATTATGGAGCACTTTATGTCCGGTGCGCCTATCTTAGAAGGCGAGCGCGTTGGAGACGATGATTTGGGCGAAGAATTTTTTGCACCTGAAGATCAAGAAATCGTCAACACCATTAAAGAGCTCTTAGAAACCCGCGTGCGCCCGGCTGTTGCACAAGATGGTGGCGATATTACTTTTAGAGGCTTTAAAGAGGGGATTGTTTACCTCACCATGCGTGGCGCATGTGCCGGTTGTCCATCCTCAACCGCAACTCTTGGGCATGGCATTCAAAATCTGATGCGTCATTTTATTCCGGAAGTGCAAGAGGTCAGACAAATTAATTAATAGGCAGTAGTTGCCCTCAATTATAATCCTTTAATATAGGCCAGACTAAAGGGGTAAATCCAATAGCCTGGTCGACAGAAAAGACGTCTAGAGTTACTCCTGTAATATGAAACTACTCGCTATTGATACAGCCCTCAGCGCCTGTGCGGCAGCTGTCTTGACATCTGAAAACGACTCCGAAAACGTCACTTTTCATAGTGAGGATTTGGGGCGGGGACATGCTGAGCATATAATGGGTATGGTTGCCGCTGTTATGGCAGAAGCCTCAACACCATTTACGGCATTGGATCGGGTAGTGGTTAATGTCGGTCCAGGAAGCTTTACAGGCTTAAGGGTAGGCCTTTCTATTGCAAGGGGCTTCGGGCTGGTGCTGGAAAAACCGGTTCTAGGTGTTACCACGCTACAAGCTATCGCACATGAAGCTAGACATGCCGAATTCTGCGAAAAACCACTGCTTGTGGCGATGGATGCAAAAAGAAATGAAATTTTTTGTCAGTTATTTGATGAGTATGGCAATGAGTGCTCGCAGCCGTTTGTGTCAAACTATGATGATATCAAAGAGCATTTAACAAATGGCATTGCTGTCGCAGGCACAGCAGCACAAGAAATCGTAGCGCTTGCCAGTGATGAGCAAAAAATAGTAGCATTACAAATTACAAAAGCATCCATTGAGCACATTGCGAAACTTGGTGCAAGCGCACCTATAAAACAAGAAGCGCCAAAACCTTTATATTTAAGAGCGCCAGATGCAGTGCCAGGCCAAAAAGGCAAAGTACAGCGATTATGAATATGAAGCATTGGTTGATGCGTCCCCCTGTATTTCGAGAGGCACAACCGCAAGATTTAACCAGACTATCAAAAATCCATCAGGCGTGCTTTCCCCATTACTGGAGCACAGCTGAGCTTCAATCCATTTATCAGCAAAAAGGCGTTTTCGTACTTATCGCGAGGCAATCAGGCGCCTTTATTGGAAAATTGACAAGCGGTTTTGTTATTATACGTAGCATTGCCGGTGAAGCCGAGGTTCTGACTATTGCTGTTGATCCCAACTATCAAGGTTTAGGTGTTGGTAGAAAGCTGATGCAGCAAGCGATGTTTCGTTTATACTCGGAACGTGTCGAGACTTTGTTTCTTGAAGTGGATGAAGTTAATCAAACAGCAGTGTCTCTTTACAAGCGCTTGGGATTCAAACAAGTTGGAGAGCGCAAAGGTTATTACGCTGCATCAAAAGGCAGTGGAACAGCACTGGTAATGCAATGCCGCTTGCTGTAAGTGGTACTAAAAGATTCAATTTAATATTTCAGGATCACGTACTGAAGGGTTGAGGGGCTGATGACCGCAGAAAGTGAAACAACCATAATTGAACTGTGTACCCAAAAAGGTATGCGGATGACTGATCAACGCCGTGTAATTGCTGGAGTAATTGAAGCGGCTGAAGATCATCCAGATGTTGAAGAGTTGTATCGGCGGGCCGTTGCTCTGGACCCGAAAATTTCTATTTCGACTGTTTATCGAACAGTGAAGCTGTTTGAAGATGCTGGAATTATTGAGCGTCATGACTTTCGCGATGGCCGTTCACGTTATGAGACCGTTTCAGATGAGCATCACGATCACTTGATCGATCTTCGTACCGGAAATGTTATCGAGTTCCGCAGTGAAGAAATAGAAACTATGCAGGAAGAAGTTGCAGCAAAACTTGGATTTAAACTGGTGGATCACCGTTTGGAGCTCTATGGAGTTCCGCTTGGAGATGAAGACAAAGGCTAAATTTTAATGGCGCGTCTTAGAGCCACAATTGCCATTGCCATTCTAATAATGGTAACTTTATTGCTAATTCTGCCACAATGGCTTGCGACAAAATTTAAGTGGCCACTTCAACGCTATATACCCGTGCTTTGGCATAGGGTTGCGCTTCGCGCATTAGGTGTACGCGTGCGCCAAGTTGGGAATATTGCAAAAAATCGCCCACTTCTGGTTACGTCTAACCATTCATCTTGGCTGGATATTTTATGCATAGGATCAACAGGGCCCCTTAGTTTTGTCGCCAAATCAGAGGTGTCGGGTTGGCCGATTTTTGGCCTCTTCGCTAAATTGCAAAGAACTGTTTTTGTAAATCGCTCTCGCCGCTCCGAAACGGGCAAAGTCGCGAAGGAAATTGCTGAGAGAATGGCTCAAGGCGATGCCATGTTGCTGTTTGCAGAAGGCACCTCATCGAATGGCAATAAAGTGCTACCATTCCGCTCTGCGCTTGTGGGCGCTGTCCATCATGCCATGGATGTTGGTAGGGATGAAGAAAATGCGGCGTATATCCAACCCCTTTCAATTTCGTATACGCATTTTCACGGTCTTCCAATGGGGCGTCATTGGCGGCCAATCGTTGCCTGGTATGGCGATATGGAGCTAGCAAGCCATTTGTGGCACATTTTGAAAGAGGGTGGTATTGATGTCACATTGCATTGGGGTGAGCCTATCCTTCTAGATCAAGGGGCAAGTCGCAAGGCAATTACCGCCAGGCTTGAGCAAGAAGTTCGGCAAATGACAGCGAATGCATTGCTTAATTGTCCTGTTTTGGCCGACGACCGCAGTTTGGTCTAAATTGCAAACTAATCAATCACGACTAAAGCTTCTCTTTAAGGAAAAAATAGCTTAAAGCTGGCTGCGTAAAACTCTTCGCCGAGCAGCAGTAGCAAAATGTGCGCAAAGGGCGCTGCCAATGTCAGTGCTTGAGGAACCGATGGAACAAAAACTAGAAGATCAGAATACAAAAATGAACAGTGAGAAGACACCTGACGCTCTTAAGGGAAAAGCCGATAAAAAGGTCTTTATAAAAACCTATGGCTGTCAAATGAATGTCTATGATTCTGATCGTATGAATGACGCACTGACAACAGATGGTTACATCCCGACCGATACGCCCGAAGATGCTGATCTGGTTATTCTTAATACGTGCCATATTCGTGAAAAGGCGGCCGAAAAGGTTTATTCTGAGCTTGGCCGAATTCGAAAAATAAAAGACAGCAGAGCCAACGCTGGCAAAAAGACGATGGTGAGTGTTGCAGGTTGTGTCGCGCAGGCTGAAGGTGCGGAAATATCCAAGCGCGCACCGGTTGTTGATCTAGTTGTTGGTCCCCAAAGTTACCATCGTTTACCAGAGTTACTAGGTAAGGCTGCTGGTGGTGAAAAAGTGGTTGAAACTGAATTTGATATTCAGGAGAAGTTCAAACACTTGGCAACCCCTTCAAAAGAAGCGGTTAGAAAACGGGGCGTAACAGCTTTTTTAACTGTTCAGGAAGGCTGCGATAAGTTCTGTACGTTCTGTGTGGTTCCCTATACGCGCGGTGCGGAAGTCTCCCGCAGTGTGGACCAAATCGTAGGTGAAGCACAAAGGTTGGCTGCCGCTGGGGTGCGCGAAGTTACTTTGCTTGGCCAAAATGTCAATGGTTGGCACGGGCAAGGAAGCGATGGTCGTGAATGGGGGCTTGGCGAGCTGCTATTCAAACTCGCAGAAGTAGATGGTATTGATCGCCTGCGCTACACCACTTCTCACCCACGTGATATGGACGACGCACTTATAGCCGCACACCGTGATCTCGATATTTTGATGCCCTACTTGCACTTGCCAGTTCAATCTGGTTCAGATGCAATTCTTAAAGCGATGAACCGGAAACACACGAGAGATGATTACTTCCGCTTGATTGATCGTATACGTGAAGTACGCTCAGATATTGCGCTCTCTGGTGATTTCATTGTTGGTTTTCCTGGTGAGACCGACAAAGACTTTCGCGATACGATGGATTTGATCGAAAAGGTAACATACGGCTCTGCATTTTCTTTCAAATATAGTCCGCGTCCGGGTACTCCGGGTGCAACGCTTGAGAACCAGGTTGATGAAGATGTAAAATCGGAGCGCTTGGCAGAGCTTCAAGCTCTTCTGGCAAGCCAGCAAGCAGCATTTAATCACTCGCTCACAGGGCAGAAAATTAATGTTCTGTTTGAAAAAGGAGGCCGCCAGCAAGGGCAGCTTTCAGGGCGTTCCCCGTGGCTACAGCCTGTGCATGTAGAAGCGCCAAGCGAGTTGTACGGCGAATTTGCCGAGGTCGAAATCCTCGCGGCAACAGCAAATAGCTTGCAAGGTAAACTGATACAAAACTAGGCACTCTTAGTATTGAGAAAAATAGCATCTGTGGTAGTTATTGGTGGTCTTGACGTTTTGAACGCTCATATAACTAAATATAGTTGTCTTGTGTTTTCGGCCACCTACACCACGGAGGTTCTGTTTGAAGGGTAGCCCTCAGTCGAAGTCCCAATCTGGGGCTTTAAATAAGCCGGTCGCAGCATCTGATTTAATGCATGTTGTACTGGCTTTCGATGATAATCGCCTAATCGGCGATTTGTTTGGTCAGTTTGATCAAAACCTTGCCCTTATCGAGCAGCGCTTAGGGGTGGATGCCGTCGCTAGAGGCAATCAAGTGACGCTCCGCGGAGCAAAGGCTGCTTGCGAACAGGCCCGAATAACGCTCGAAAGCCTGTATGACCGTCTTCAAAAGGGTCACGAGGTACATCCAGGTGATGTAGATGGTGCCATTCGTATGGCTGAAACGGCAGAGGCCCAGAAACCTGAGCCAAAGGTTGAACCGCAATCTCGTATGGCCTTTGCCCAAATCACGACAAGGCGAAAAACACTTGTTGCCCGTACTGCTTCGCAAGATGCCTACATACGAGCAATGGACCGCGCAGATTTGACCTTTGGTGTTGGGCCGGCAGGGACCGGTAAAACATTTTTGGCGGTAGCCTATGCGGCAGCTTTGCTGGAAAAGGGGCAAATTGATCGCATGATTTTGTCGCGCCCTGCCGTTGAAGCAGGCGAGCGCCTTGGTTTCTTGCCAGGTGACATGAAAGATAAAGTCGACCCGTATTTGCGGCCGCTTTACGATGGTTTGAACGAAATGCTTTCACCCGAGAAGCTAGAGCGAGGGCTGGAAAGCGGAGTTATTGAAGTTGCGCCGCTTGCATTTATGCGCGGGCGTACGCTTTCCAATGCTGTTGTTATTCTAGATGAAGCGCAAAACACCACCTCCATGCAAATGAAGATGTTTCTAACGCGCTTGGGCGAAAATTCTAAAATGATCGTAACAGGTGATCCATCGCAGGTGGATTTGCCACGTGGCCAAGTTTCTGGACTTAAAGAGGCTTTGCGCTTACTCACTGGTATCGAAGGTGTGTCACGAATTGATTTCACCGAAAGCGATGTTGTTCGGCACGAGTTGGTTGCGCGAATAGTCCACGCTTATGATGAAGATGGTCGTCAGCGTAGCGAGCGGCGAATGATACAACAAACTCTACAAAATCAATTGCATAAAGAGTCAGCCGATATCGAGGCAAACCGAGAAGAAGTCTCTATCGATGAGTGAGCCTGTATGCCCGGTTCATATTGATGTAACCATAGAAGAAGATAGTTGGCCGCAAGAGGAAGAGCTGCTTGTCTTGGCCCAAAAAGCATTTGCACAAGCATTTTTGGTTGCTGACTTGCCAATAGCACCGGCCTCGGAAGTATCGCTGGTATTCACGAATGATGAGAATATACGCGTTTTAAACCGGCAGTGGCGTGAAAAAGATAAACCAACCAATGTCCTATCCTTTCCAGGGGATGAAGGTGATACGCTGCCATTTGGGCCGCTTTTAGGCGATATCGTAATTGCTTGGGAGACTGTACAGCGCGAATCTAGGGAAATGGCTATTCCTTTTTTACACCATCTTACCCATTTAATGATTCACGGGCTATTACATTTATTTGATTATGATCACATGACAAGCGAGGAGGCCGAGGAAATGGAGCAAGAAGAGCGTATTATTCTCGCGGCTCTTGAAATTCCAGATCCCTATAAAGATATGCCTTTACATATCGATGAGTAAACTCACCTGCCCGCAATCCGGGATGGAGTGAAACAGGAAAACAATGAACGCTTCAGAACCACGAAGTACCGATGGGAGTACAAGCTCCCCAACAACAAGCCCCGTTGAAAATCCGGATTTGCACGAAACTGCAAGCGAGGAGGCTGAAAGCTCAGCCCTGGCAACGAAAGCATCATGGGGTGTGTTGTCGAAAATTAATCCTTTTAAAATAATTCGTAAAAGTGCGAGTGCATCATTACGAGCTGATTTACAAGATGAATTGGCGCGCGATAGTGAGGGCTCGGAGGCGGCATTTTCCGCAACAGAAAAAGAATTGCTCACGAATATTCTTCAACTAAGAGAATCTCGTGTGGAAGATGTTATGATCCCGAGAGCGGATATCATTGCTGTTGAGGATGATGCGGCTCTACATAGGGTGCTATCGCTGTTTCAATCCTCGGGTCACTCTAGAATGCCGGTTTATCATGATAATCTGGACGACCCGCGCGGTATGGTGCACATAAAAGACTTGATGTCTTACTTCTCTAAAGAAGCCGAGCGTGTTGATAATAACGAAACTCCCAAACTAAGTGAAAAGAGAAAAAGCGCTAAGGATGATAGCCCGGTAAGCGCTATGGACTTCTCTTGTCTTGACCTATCCACCCCGTTAACTGCAACAGGTCTAATCCGGCCATTGCATTTTGTTCCGCCCTCGATGTCCTCTTTGGATTTAATGAATAAAATGCAGGTTACTAGGGTGCAAATGGCACTTGTAATTGATGAGTATGGCGGTACAGATGGCCTCGTCTCCCTGGAAGATATTGTTGAAACTGTTGTTGGCAATATTGAGGATGAGCACGATAAAGATGAAGAGGAAATGATTACGCCGGTAGGCGAGGGGATTTGGAGTGTTGATCCGCGTATCGACCTTGAAGATTTGGAGCAGCAACTGATGACAAACTTTAAGGTTGTCGAAGAAGCTGATGAAGTCGATACATTGGGCGGGCTACTATTCACATTATTAGATAGAGTACCGGTACGCGGTGAGTTGATATGTAATAAAAAGCTGCCGGCCTTTGAGTTTGAAGTGGTTGATGCTGATCCGCGCAGAATAAAAAGGCTACGCGTGTATCGACGTCGTGCCGATCAGCGTGGGAGTGCAACGCGCAATCGTACGCGTCGGCCTGAGGCTGCAGAGTAATAAAACCAAATTAGTTTTAATAGTTAAGGTAATTGGTAGGTGGAGGGGCTATGGGATTCGGAATAACCCTGGCAGATAAATGGGCACGCCCACTGGTATTGTCATGGGGTGTGCGGCGTCTCGCTTTGGCAGCATTAATGGGTGCCTTATCCGCTTTGGCGTTTCCACCCTTTGGCCTTTTTCCGGTTTTGTGGTTAACGCTTCCCTCTTACCTTTGGTTGTTGGATAGCGCTTACTCAGGGACGCGAGGCAAGTTGGGCCGGCGTTGGCTGAATTTCTTTTATGTATCATTAGCATTTTCGACGGCTTTATTTGTAGCCTCTCTTTGGTGGATAGCCGAAGCATTCCTTGTCGAGGCAGATAAATATGCTTGGATGATACCGCTTGCCGTATTGGGCTTGCCGCTCGTTCTGGCTCTTATTCCAGCCATAATAACAGCGAGCATAAGTTTTCTGTGGCGTTTGAACGCGTCAAGATTTTTTGTCTTTATAATTGCGCTGGCTCTCGCTGATTTTGCAAGAGCGACCCTTTTTACTGGTTTTCCGTGGAATTTATGGTCTGCTGTATTTGCAGAAAATGTCTATCTACTTCAATTTTTGTCTATAGGCGGTACTTATAGTTTAAGTGCGTTAGTCCTATTTATTTTTTCAGCTCCAGCTGCCTTCATCAATGTGGTGCCCTACAAAGCAAAGCTTATAAATTACTGCGCCCTTGCATCTCTTATTGCTCTTTGGGGGTTTGGTTATTCGCGCGTAACAAGCACTGGCGATATAGTGGAGCTTCCTGTTGAAATAACCGTTATCCAGCCCAATATCGCGCAAAAGGATAAGTGGGCACCAGCGATGCGCGATAAGCTTTTGCCGCTATATCTCGAACTTACTCAAAAGGCGCTGTTAAGTACGGACCCAAAACAAAAGCAAGTTGTTATTTGGCCAGAATCTGTTTTTCCTTTTGTTCTTACACAAACTCCGGAGGCCCTACAAAAAATAGCGAAAACCCTGCCCCCAAATGCTGTTTTGGTTGCTGGTGCCATACGAGTCCAGCGTAATGAGAATACTGTGAGATATTACAACTCTGTATATGCGCTTGATACAGATGCTAATATAATTGATGTTTATGATAAAGTTCATCTGGTTCCGTTTGGCGAATACTTACCCTATGGAAACTTTCTTACATCTCTAGGTGTAAAAAAACTGGTGAGCTTACCAGAAGATTTTTCGCCCGGATTAAGCTACCGTCCTATAAAACTCAGCGGCGATTTAAGTTTTCAACCACTTGTTTGCTACGAAGCGATTTTCCCTGAAACGCGCCTAAATGTGACACAAAGACCAGATTTTATAGCAAACCTGACTAATGATGCATGGTTTGGTAGCAGTGCTGGCCCCTATCAACACTTGTCACTTGCGAAAATGCGTGCCGTAGAGCAAGGTATCCCCCTTGTTCGTGCGGCAAATACCGGTATATCTGCTGCGATAGATATACATGGAAATATCCTAGAGAAACTAGAAGTGGAAACGAGGGGTTTCTTCACAGTGCATCCAGTGAAATACAATGGAGCGACATTATATGCACGTTGGGGTAATTACATTTTTGGGGTTGTTATTCTAGGTTTTGTTAGTTTCCTATTGGTAATTGAGGGTCTATTACCTACGCGCAGAGATTGACGAACGCCAAGAAATATCGTCAAGATATGCAAGCTAGGAGTTTACGTAGGGGACGATACTGTTTGCACTGCATCTGCAAGTAGTCGCCAAGCCTTGCTTGTGAATAAAAGTGCGCCTTGCTAGTGCACTTATAGATAAAAACAAGGACCCGAACGGTCTGTAACCTGCTTTCGGCTAGCAACCGTAAGAACCTTAAGAAGAGGGCCAAGCGTAATGCCCAGCAAAAAAGCACCGAATCCCATCGACATCCATGTTGGTAGCAGGGTCCGCCTGCGCCGAATGATGTTAGGCATGAGCCAAGAAAAGCTAGGTGAGAGTCTAGGAATTACTTTCCAGCAAATCCAGAAGTACGAAAAAGGTACCAATCGCATCGGTGCAAGCCGTTTGCAGCATATTGCCACCATACTCAAAGTACCGGTTGCCTTTTTCTTTGAAGATGCGCCAGGCTCACCCGAAAGTGTGCAAGGTGTTAGTGACAATCCACAAACCAGCTATGTGGTTGACTTCCTGTCATCATCCGATGGCTTAGCCCTGAATAAAGCCTTTGTAAGGATTGAAGATCCGAAGGTTAGAAAAAAGGTTGTTGAGCTAGTACGTAGCATAGCAGGCGACTCCGATTAAAAAATCGTAGCCCCTAACTTTCTGAGATTGGGCTTGACGTATCCGCAAAACCTTGGTTGATGTAGGTCGAAGCGGCGGCAATCCGTCGCTTCATTCTATTATCTTCCCAGAAGGACGTTTGCCCATGGCTCGTCAAAATTATGAATTCACTTCAGAATCCGTTTCTGAAGGTCATCCCGATAAGGTTTGCGATCGCGTATCGGATTCGATCGTTGATGCATTCCTCTCTGAAATGCCTGAAGCGCGCGTTGCCTGTGAAACTCTGGCAACAACAAATCGCTTGGTAATCGCTGGCGAAACGCGGGGTCCAGCAACGCTCTCAAAAGAGTACCTAGCCCATATAGCCCGCATGGC
Source organism: Polycladidibacter stylochi (assembly GCF_001562055.1). GTDB lineage: Bacteria > Pseudomonadota > Alphaproteobacteria > Rhizobiales > Stappiaceae > Pseudovibrio > Pseudovibrio stylochi. The sequence goes on from NZ_LLWE01000024.1 coordinate 391,859, forward strand.
CGTGAAAGATATTGGCTATGAACAAGAGGGCTTTCATTGGAAAGACATGGACATTGAGGTTCTGCTTCACGACCAGTCTATCGACATTGCTCAAGGTGTTGACGCCACTTCCAATAAGGATGAAGGGGCAGGGGATCAGGGCATAATGTTCGGATACGCTTGCCGCGAAACTCCTGAATTGATGCCTGCGCCAATTTTGTATTCCCACAAAATTTTACGTCTTCTGGCTGAGGCGCGTAAATCCGGTCGTGAGCCGACGCTGGGTCCAGATGCAAAAAGTCAGGTTACGGTTCGCTATGAAAACGGCAAACCGGTTGGTGTGAGCTCTATTGTGTTGTCCACACAGCACCTTGATGAGACTATGACCTCGCAAGATGTTCGTGAGGTGGTGGAGCCGTATATCCGCGCAGCATTGCCAGCCGATTGGATTACCCCCTCGACGATTTGGCACATCAATCCGACAGGTAAGTTCGTTATCGGTGGTCCTGATGGCGATTGCGGGTTAACGGGCCGCAAAATCATAGTTGATACATATGGTGGTGCAGCACCGCATGGCGGCGGAGCATTTTCTGGGAAAGATCCAACAAAAGTGGATCGCTCGGCAGCTTATGCTGCGCGCTATTTGGCGAAAAATGTTGTTGCTGCGGATCTGGCTGATCGTTGTACCATTCAGCTGTCCTATGCAATCGGCATAGCAGAGCCGCAATCCGTGTTTGTGGACTTGCACGGAACCGGTAAAGTCGAGGCCCGCTCTGTAGAAGCCGCTCTGCGTGAAGTCATGAGTTTGACACCCCGTGGTATTCGCGAGCATTTGAGCCTCAATAAGCCAATATATGCCCGCACTGCAGCTTATGGGCACTTTGGCCGCGATTCAGAGCTAGATGGCGGCTTTTCGTGGGAGCGGTTAGACTTGGTGCATGCCCTACGCGATGTTGTGCAAAAAGAGTTTGCTTAGCCGTTTAAATCTCAAGTAATTTCTATTAAGGAACTATCTGAGTAATGAAAAAACCGCGCACTGATAAAGTGAACAGCTTTTCGGGGCGCGGTTTGTAGATGTAAACAAGGCACTGGTGACTTTGCCTTGTCGTAAATTAGGAAGATTGGGCTGCTGCGTGGCCCTGTGAAAGAGAATGACGGACCATTATAAAGGATCCTTTTTCGGTCGCCGCGTTGGTAAACCACTAAGCACCCGCCAAACTCAATTGTTGGAAGAGTTTTATCCGACCATCACCCCTGATATGTCAAAACCGTGTCCGCAAGACATAAAAAGCCTTTTTAGGGCGGATGTATCACAGGTATGTCTTGAAATCGGTTTCGGTGGCAGTGAGCACTTCATTCATCGCGCCAAAGAAAATCCCCATATCGGTTTTATTGGTGTTGAGCCTTTCCAAAGTGGTTTGGTAAAGGGAATATCCAATGTCTATGACAATCAGCTACAAAATGCATTGATCTACGATGATGATGCGGTCAACTTATTAGATTGGTTGCCTGAAGCATCTTTAGACATGGTTTATCAGCTCTACCCAGACCCGTGGCCGAAAAAGAAACACTGGAAGCGCCGTTTTGTGAACCAGAAAAACCTAACGCGTATAGCGAGGGCGCTAAAGCCAAATCAGCAATATCGATTTGCGAGTGATATTGATACATATGTTGATTGGACGCTTTCTCACTGTCGCCAACACCCGCTATTTGAATGGACTGCGCAGTGTGCGGATGATTGGCGTAAACCATGGGCTAATTGGCCGGGCACAAGATATGAGCGCAAAGCGCACAAAGAAGGTCGAATAGGGCGATATCTTACCTTCCGTAGGATTTAGTTCCTTGTGCGAAAGCTGTGCATATAGCCCCGATTAAACACGGTGAATGTTTTTTGTTGCAAACCTCTGCGAAAAGGCTATATTGCCATCCAATAAATCTCTGTTGGCTCGGTAGAGCGTTGGGAGAGTGGGCCGCAAACCGGACCCGCTCTTTTTTATTACCTAAAGCCAGTGGACCACGTTCCATTGAATTTGACGGTTCATTTTTGATGGCGCGCTTCATAATAAACGGCGTGAGTTTGAGGCTTATCAAGTATTCTCAGCTCTGTGAAAAAGGGTCAAGGTCGGGTAGTTACCCAAATGGCCATTCGGTAAGGTGAAAAGTGGACGTAAACGATCCAAGAATTGTTAAGGAACAAGGGTTAGAGGCCCGTGTCGCACAAATTGTAGAGCCAGTTGTCGAAGACTTGGGCTATCGATTGGTGCGTATCCAGATCAATGGCAACAATGGCTGCACACTGCAAATTATGGCAGAGCGCCCGGACGGCACGATGGGTGTCGAGGATTGTGAACAAATCTCAAACGCTGTATCACCTGCGCTGGATGTGGATGATCCCATCTCCGGAGCGTATCATTTGGAAATCTCTTCCCCCGGTATCGATAGGCCTTTGGTGCGCTCTGGCGACTTTACCCGCTGGGCTGGTCATGAAGTGAAAATTGAAATGCGTGTGGCCCAATTGGGCCGTAAGCGCTATCGCGGTCGTATAGTTGGTGCTGAAAATAATACTGCCCAATTACGGTTGAGCGATGTTGCGACTGGACAAAGTGATCTGGTGGAACTGCCAATTAACGAAATGGGATCGGCAAGACTTATCCTTACGGATGATCTGATAGATGCAGCGCTCAAAGCTGATAAAGCGGCGCGTGCGGCACGAGGCGAACCCGTAGACGACGACAACTATTATAAGCATTAGGTTACTCGAACTACAAGATATTGAGTAACTTGTCGGAACAATGGTAGCGCCAAGGTTAGGGGTGGCGCATACAAGGAGTTGATGAGACATGGCTATCAGCGCTAACAGGCTTGAACTGCTGCAGATTGCAGATGCTGTTGCTCGTGAAAAGTCGATTGACCGCGGTATCGTCATAGCAGCGCTTGAAGATGCGATTCAAAAGGCGGCGCGTTCACGCTACGGAACTGAGGCGGAAATCCGGGCGGAAATTAATCCTAAAACGGGTGAAATTTGTTTGCAGCGCTTGTTGCAGGTCGTTGAGGTAGTCGAAAACTACTCCACCGAAGTTGCCTTTGTAGATGCCAAAGAGCAAAACCCGCATATCGAGCTGGGCGACTTCATGCCAGAGACGTTGCCACCGTTAGATTTTGGCCGTATTGCTGCCCAGTCTGCTAAGCAGGTTATTGTGCAAAAAGTACGGGAAGCCGAGCGCGACCAGCAGTACGATGAGTTCAAAGATCGTGTCGGCGAAATCATCAATGCGGTTGTGAAGCGTGTCGAGTACGGCAATGTTGTTGTTGATACCGGTAAGGGCGAGGCCATTGTGCGTCGCGATGAGCTTATCCCGCGTGAAGTGTTCCGCAATGGAGACCGTATTCGGGCGCTTATTTATGATGTGCGCCGAGAGCAAAGAGGTCCACAGGTTTTCCTCTCTCGTACACACCCCCAATTTATGGCAAAACTGTTTTCTCAGGAAGTGCCGGAAATCTATGATGGTGTGATCCAAATTAAAGCTGTGGCGCGTGATCCAGGCTCCCGTGCGAAGATTGCTGTGGTTTCGACAGACAGTTCTATCGATCCGGTAGGTGCCTGCGTTGGTATGCGTGGTTCTCGTGTTCAGGCTGTAGTGGGCGAGCTCCAAGGCGAGAAGATTGATATCATTCCTTGGAGTGAAGAGCCGGCAACCTTTATTGTAAACGCGCTGCAACCGGCAGAAGTTGCTAAAGTTGTATTGGATGACGACTCTGAGCGCATCGAAGTTGTTGTTCCAAACGATCAGCTTTCATTGGCTATCGGCCGCCGTGGCCAAAATGTTCGTTTGGCTTCCCAGCTAACCGGTTGGGGCATCGATATTATGACGGAGCAAGAAGAATCCGAACGTCGCTTGAAAGAATTCCAAGAGCGCTCGGTACTGTTCCAAGAAGCTCTAAACGTTGATGAAACTGTAAGCCAGCTGTTAGCATCAGAGGGTTTTGATACGATTGAAGAAGTCGCATATGTTGAGCTTGGCGAGATTGCTTCAATCGAAGGTTTCGATGATGATACAGCGCAAGAGATTCAAGCGCGCGCTCGCGATTATCTGCAGGAGTTGGAAGACAAGTTAACTGCAGAGCGCCAGGAATTGGGTGTTGCCGATGAGCTTGCCGAGCTTAGCGGTTTGACAACAGCCATGTTGGTTGCCCTCGGTAAAGACGATGTCAAAACCATGGAAGATCTTGCAGGCTGCTCTACAGATGATCTTGTTGGTTACACTGAGCGCAAAAAGAATGAGACGATTAAAGTCGAAGGGGCATTAAGTCGCTTCAATCTATCTCGTGAAGAAGCGGAAGGCATCGTAATGCGCGCACGCGTTGCTGCCGGATGGATAGATGAAGCCGATTTATATCAGCCTGAGGACGAAGAGTCGCAAGAAGACGCCGAATTTGATGCAGATGCGGTTGACGTGGACGAAGATTTGGCGCAAGACAACGCTGCAGAAGAAGCTGAAAGCCCAAAGGCTGAGTAAATAGGCTTCAAGTAGTGTCGAATTTTATATCCAAGCTGGATCCAAGCGATTGGGTACAGCTTGGATTAAACATGGTAATGACGGGAGCTTGTCGAAGAGCGTGCCAAGAAAAAACGAACCGACTGAGCGCACATGTGCAGTAACACGAGAAGTGAAGCCGGTTGAACAGCTCGTCAGATTTGTATTGGCACCCGACGGTAGCGTTGTTGCTGATGTGAAAAAAATACTTCCTGGGCGGGGAGTATGGGTCACAGCAAAGCGATCAAAAGTCGAAGAGGCAATAAAACGTAATGTTTTTGCCCGTGGCTTTAAGGAGCAGGTAATAGCTGAAGAAGGTTTGGCCGACCAACTGGATTATATGCTGGAGCAAATGGCATTGGCAGCAATGTCGTTGAGCCGTAAAGCTGGAGATCTTTCTACCGGTTTTACTAAGGTTGAAGCAGCGCTTCGATCTGAGCAGGTTTTAGCTCTGGTACATGCCACTGATGCCTCTGAAGATGGCACAAAAAAATTGGCGGCTATTGCCGCTTCTGTAAACAGCAAGACGAATTTGCAAGGTGTGATTCGTCTTTTTACCTCGGCCCAAATGAGTTTGTCATTAGGGCGGGCAAACGTGATACATGCTGCACTGCTGCCGGGTCAGGCGGGAAGAAACTTCTGGGCGCAAGCACAAAGGCTTGCGAAGTATCGAGAAGTTCCATTACCGCAAGAGTTGATCAAGGCAAAGGGTGCAGTAGCGCAGGACTAAAGGCAATATGAGCGATAGCAAAAACACAAATGACAAACCTACCGGCGGGGAAAGAAAAACGCTGGGATTGAAGCCCGGGAGCGTTGAAAAAGGCACCGTAAAGCAGAGCTTCTCCCACGGCCGCTCGAAGGCTGTCGTTGTGGAAAAGAAAAAGCGACGTGTTGTTGTCCCCGGTCAAGAAGGGGCTTCTACAACATCGTCCGGCTCTGCGGCTTCAAGCACACGTGGCGAGAAGCGGAACGAACAGCGACGCCCGCAAGAAAATCGCCGTTCTGAAGGGGGCGGTCAACGCCGTTCAGATGGCAACCGCAACGGTAATCGTAATAATAATCGCCGCGGTAATAACAATCAGTCTGCGTCCGCTCAAAAAACATTGAGTAAAGCCGAAGCAGATGCGCGTTTAGAAGCGCTGCGTATGGCTCAGGTACGTGAAGTCGAAGATGCCAAGCGCCGCGCAGACGAAGCTAAGCGCCAAGAGGCACTTGCAAAACAACGTGCTGAAGAAGCTGCAAAAGCAAAACAGGAAGAAGAAGCGCGCCAAAAGAAAGAAGCAGAAGAAGCTGCAAAGGCTAAGGCAGCCGCCGAAGCTAAGGCGAAAGAGCAAAGTGCTGCTGCTGAAAAGCAGGCTGCTGCTCCTGAAACTGCGAAAGCTGCGCCAACACAAGCGGAAAAAGCTCCTCGTCGCGAAGGTGACAGAGGTCAGCGCCGCGATGGCGAGCGTGGTCCCCGCCGTGAAGGTGATAGAGGCCCCCGCCGTGATGGTGATCGTGGTCCACGTCGTGAAGGTGATAGAGGTCCCCGCCGTGAAGGTGATCGCGGCCCACGTCCTGCAGGCGAAAGAGGTCCACGTCGTGAAGGTGATCGTGGCCCACGTCCAGGTGGTGATCGTGGTCCGCGCCGTGAAGGAGATCGTGGTCCGCGTCCAGCAGGTGCCCGACCTCCACGTCCAGGTGGTAATGATCGCCCAATGCGTGATGGCAAGCCACCGCGTTTGGATGGACCTGCTCGTGGCGGTGCACGTCCAGGCGGTCGTCCTATGGCCGAAGCTGCTGTTCCAGTTCCTAATGAGCTTGAAGGCGCAAAGCGTGGCCTGAAGCCGGCTGCAAAGCCAGCGAAAAAGGTACAAGCTGCACCAAAAACACCAGGTCGTAACACTGGTGATGATCGTCGCCGTTCAAACAAGCTGACGATTGCACGCGCAACCAGCGATGAGGGTGAGCGCAGCCGTTCGCTCGCTTCAATGCGTCGTCGCCGCGAAAAAGAAAAACGTGCCGGCCAACAAACCGTTCAGCGCGAGAAGATTTCACGCGAAGTAACAATTCCTGAAGCAATTACCATTCAGGAATTGGCTAACCGTATGACTGAACGTGCGGTCGATGTGATCAAACTGCTCATGAAGCAGGGTCAGATGATGAAAATCAACGATATCCTTGATGCGGATACCGCTGAACTGATCGCTGTAGAAATGGGTCACACTGTTAAGCGTGTTTCTGAAGCGGATGTTGAAGAAGGCGTCTTTGACATTGAAGACGATGAAAGCAACCTGCAGTCGCGTCCTCCGGTTGTTACCATCATGGGTCACGTTGACCACGGTAAAACATCCTTGCTTGATGCTCTGCGTAAGGCAAATGTAGCATCTGGCGAAGCTGGCGGTATTACCCAGCACATCGGTGCCTATCAGGTAGAACAGAACGGTCAGAAAGTGACCTTCATTGATACGCCAGGCCACGCTGCATTTACTCAAATGCGTGCTCGTGGTGCCAAGGCAACCGATATCGTGATCTTGGTTGTTGCCGCGGATGATGGTGTCATGCCGCAAACCCGCGAAGCAATTCAACACGCTAAAGCTGCGGATGTTCCGATTATCATTGCGATCAACAAAATGGATAAGCCAGGTGCCGATCCATCCCGTGTACGCAACGATCTTCTACGTGAGGAAATCGTTGTCGAGAGCATGGGCGGTGATGTGATCGACGTGGAAGTTTCTGCAAAACAGGGCACAAACCTCGATAAGTTGATCGAGATGGTTCTGTTGCAATCAGAAGTTCTTGAACTGCGTGCAAATCCGGATCGTGTTGCCGAAGGTACCGTTATCGAAGCGAAACTCGACAAGGGTCGCGGTCCTGTTGCCACCATTTTGGTGCAAAAGGGTACGTTGCGTGTTGGTGATATCGTTGTTGCAGGTTCCGAATGGGGCCGTGTCCGTGCGCTACTCGATGAAAACGGCAAACAGGTAAAAGAGGCTGGTCCTTCCAAACCTGTTGAGGTTCTTGGCTTCCAGGCAACACCAGCTGCGGGTGACCGTGTGGCTGTTGTTGAAAGTGAAGCACGTGCCCGCGAAATTTCCGAGTACCGTCACCGTCAGCTGCGTGACAAGATGGCAGCCCGCGTTGCTTCTTCACGCTCTTCACTTGAAGCCATGATGAAAGGCTTGAAGGAAGATGGCCGCAAAGACTTTGCGCTCATCGTTAAAGCCGACGTACAAGGCTCTGCTGAAGCAATTGCTTCTTCCTTGGAAGAACTTGGCAACGATGAAGTCGGTGCACGCGTCATTGCTTCCGGTGTTGGCGGTATCACAGAAAGCGACATCACGCTGGCTGTTGCGTCTAAAGCGCCAATCATGGCCTTTAACGTTCGTGCCAACAAGCAGGCACAAGAAGCTGCCCGCCGCGAAGGTGTCGAAATCCGCTACTACAGCGTGATTTACGATCTGCTCGACGACGTGAAGTCCACCATGTCCGGCATGTTGGCACCAGAGCGCCGCGAAACCTTCTTGGGTTACGCCGACATTAAAGAAATCTTCAACATCACCAAAGTGGGCCGTGTTGCCGGTTGTTTGGTTACCGAAGGTGTGGTGCAGCGCGGTGCACAGGTTCGCTTGCTGCGTGATAACGTGGTTATCCACGAAGGTGAACTGGGTACACTCAAGCGCTTCAAAGACGAAGTTAAAGAAGTTGAATCTGGCGTTGAATGCGGCATGAACTTCACCAACTACAAAGACATGCGTGTTGGAGATGTGATTGAATGCTTCCAGGTAGAAGAGATCGCCCGTTCTCTCTAACTGATGCACCAGAATGGAAATAACATTGCGCCGGTACGGGTCCCCGTGCCGGCGCCTTTGCTGAGAAAAGAAAATGGCAAGACCTCACGATGAATTTGCAGGCCAGCCCTCACAGCGCCAGCTGCGCGTGGGCGAGCTTGTGCGTAAAGAACTCTCCGACATCCTAAGTCGAGGCCAGTTGGTAGACCCCGATCTGGACCGCGTGATTGTCACCATTCCCGAAGTGCGCATGTCACCAGATTTGCGTTGGGCTACCGTTATGGTGATGCCATTGGGCGGTGAGAATATCGATACGATATTAACGGCTCTAAAGCGGCACACAAAGTACCTGCGCGGCCAGATTTCGCGCCGGGTTAAAATGAAATACGCTTGTGATTTCCGCTTTGTGGCAGATACCCGCTTTGACGACGACGACCGCATTAACAACCTGCTGGCCACACCATTGGTGAAGCAGGATGTTGAAGCTGACGAAGATAACGATAATACCGACGAACAGTAGGGCGAGGTTGCATGGCGCGACAACAGCGACGCAGAACACGCTATCCTGTCAACGGCTGGCTAGTGCTGGATAAACCTTTGAGCATGAGCTCGAATGACGCACTGGGCCAGCTAAAGCGGATTTTTCACCCCGAAAAAGTAGGTCATGCGGGTACCCTTGACCCACTCGCTAGCGGTTGCTTGCCAATTGCGTTCGGGGAAGCCACCAAAACCGTTCCCTATGTGATGGACGGGCGTAAAGTTTATCGCTTTGAGGTGACGTGGGGGATACAAACCAACACCGATGATGCGGAAGGTGAAGTAATCACCACGAGCGATGTGCGCCCGAATGAAAAAAGTATTCGCGAAGTGCTGCCAGAGTTTGTAGGTACAATCATGCAGCGCCCCCCAGCTTTTTCTGCCATTAAAATAGATGGTAATCGCGCCTATGATTTGGCCCGTGGCGGGGAGCTGGTAGAAATTGAAGCCCGTCCGATCGAGGTGCACCGTCTTGATCTGGTTAGTATGCCAGATGAAAATAAAGCCGTTTTCGAGGCTGAATGTGGCAAAGGCACCTATGTGCGTGCACTGGCACGTGATTTGGGCGAGCGGCTAGGTACTTGTGGTTATGTAACAGACCTGCGCCGGCTGCTTGTTGGCCCGTTTGGTGAGGCCGATATGGTCACGCTGGATGATTTGAAGGAAATTTCCGAAGACTACGATGGGGAAAATCCGCTGGAAAAACCGGAGTTGATGGATACAATCCTACCCGTAGAAACGGCCTTGTATCAGTTGGGCTCGGTGGTTATTACCAGCGATGCAGCTGCAAAGGTAAAACGCGGAAACGCCATTATCTTGAAAGGGGCGGGCGCACCAATTGGTCCCGAAGAGATTTACGTGGTTGCGGGCGGTAAGCTTCTTGCTTTTGGTGAGGTTGCACAGGGAAAATTCCAGCCAAAACGCGTCTTCAACATCTCTTAAAAACCGCAGAACGACTAAATGTGAGTCGTTTCCACTGGTTTTTTAGTTCGTTTTGCGGCATAGTCCCGCCGTATGGGCACTCTGCCCTTATCTTCGCTTGTCAGACCATGCTGGACGACATCTCGGCATGGCCCAGACAATGCGACGCTTAAGCCAGCTTAAGCACAAACAAAGCAGCCGATGCTGCGCAACAAAAAGGAAAAACCGATGTCGATTACTCCTGAGCGTAAAGCTGAGTTAATTAAAGAATTCGCAACCAAAGAAGGTGACACAGGTTCCCCTGAAGTACAGGTTGCTATCTTGACACACCGCATCACTGTTCTGACTGAACACTTCAAAGGTCACAAAAAAGACAACCACTCACGTCGTGGTCTTTTGAAGATGGTTAGCCAGCGTCGTAAGCTTCTTGACTTCTTGAAAGGCAAAGAAGAAGCACGCTATCAGGACCTGATTAAGCGTCTTGGCATTCGTCGCTAAGGATTCTTTAAACGCGGTAGAGCAATCTGCCGCGTTTTATGCTTTAACGCTCAAGATGATAAGGCCATCAGCGGGCCGCAAAAAGCACGATTGCAAGTAGTTTTATTGAAGAACTTCTTGCTGTCTTGCTTTTGTGTTGTGCAACCAGTCGGGTTGGCACACAGGATACAGACTGAAAAGAGTGCTTCTTACTGTAAACGCACGGGCCAATGGGCTTGGGTAGACAGATAGAGGCATAAGTATGTCAGCTTGCAAGCAAATGAGTGCATGCAAGCGAATGTAGGATAGAGATATGTTTGATATTCATCGCGTGGAAGTAGACTGGGCTGGCCGGCCATTAACCCTTGAAACTGGTAAGGTCGCACGTCAGGCCGATGGCGCGGTTATCGCCACTTATGGCGAAACTAAAGTGCTGGCAACCGTTGTTTCAGCAAAAGACGCAAAGCCAGGTCAGGACTTCTTCCCGCTTACTGTTAATTACCAGGAAAAGGCATACGCTGCTGGCCGCATTCCAGGCGGTTTCTTCAAGCGCGAAGGTCGTCCTTCAGAACATGAAACATTAACATCCCGCCTGATTGACCGTCCGATTCGCCCATTGTTCGTTGATGGCTATAAGAACGAGACACAAGTTATCTTGACTGTTCTGAGCCACGATCTGGAAAACGCTCCAGATATCTTGGCAATGGTTGCAGCTTCTGCAGCTCTTACCATCTCAGGTGTTCCGTTCATGGGCCCAATTGGTGGCGCGCGCGTTGCTTACATCAACGATGAGTATGTGCTCAACCCAACTGTTGACCAAATGGAAGACACCAAGCTCGACTTGGTTGTGGCTGGTACCAGCGATGCTGTGTTGATGGTAGAATCCGAAGCACAGGAACTTTCTGAAGAAGTAATGCTGGGTGCGGTTGTCTTTGGTCAAGCTGGTTTCCAACCGGTTATTGATGCCATCATCAAGCTGGCTGAAACTGCTGCGAAAGAGCCACGTGAACTGAACCTGCCAGATCATTCTGATCTGTTTGCAAAGGTGAAAGAAATTGCCGCTGAAGAGCTTGGCGCAGCTTACACCATCATGCAAAAGACAGAGCGTAAAAACGCTGTTGATGCTGTAAAGGCCAAGGTCGTTGAAGCGCTGGTCACAGGTGAAGAAGGTGCTCCTGAAGCAACTGTTGTTGGTGATCTCTTCAAAAAGCTGGAAGCTGAAATCGTTCGTGGCCGTATCTTGGACACAGGTTCTCGTATCGATGGCCGTGATCTGCAAACAGTTCGCCAGATTGTTTCCGAAGTTGGCATTTTGCCACGCGCTCACGGTTCCTCCCTGTTCACACGTGGTGAAACTCAGGGCCTCGTTGTTGCGACATTGGGTACAGGTGAAGACGAGCAGTTCATTGACCTGCTGGAAGGCACCAAAAAAGAATCGTTCATGCTGCATTATAACTTCCCTCCATACTCTGTAGGTGAAGCTGGCCGCATCGGTTCCCCTGGTCGTCGCGAAATCGGTCATGGTAAACTGGCATGGCGTGCGGTTCACCCAATGCTGCCTGCACACCACGACTTCCCATATACATTGCGCGTGGTTTCTGAAATTACAGAATCAAATGGTTCTTCTTCCATGGCAACCGTTTGTGGTACCTCACTATCCTTGATGGATGCAGGTGTGCCATTGAAATCACCTGTTGCTGGTATAGCAATGGGCCTGATTAAAGAAGGCGAGCGTTTTGCAGTTCTCTCCGATATCCTTGGCGACGAAGATCACCTTGGCGATATGGACTTTAAAGTAGCCGGCTCTGAAAACGGTATCACAGCACTGCAAATGGACATCAAGATCGACGGTATCACCGAAGAGATCATGAAGGTTGCGCTTGAGCAGGCAAAAGGTGGCCGTATTCACATTCTTGGTGAAATGTCAAAAGCAATCACCGAAGCACGCTCCGAACTTGGTGAGCACGCGCCGCGCATTGAAGTCATCCAGATCCCTGTGGATAAAATTCGCGAAGTTATCGGCTCCGGCGGTAAAGTTATCCGCGAAATCGTTGAAAAAACCGGCGCAAAAATCAACATCGAAGATGATGGTACGGTTAAAGTTGCTTCCAGCGATGGTAAGGCAATTAAAGCAGCCCTCAACTGGATCAACTCCATTGCAGCTGAGCCTGAAGTTGGTGTGATCTACGAAGGCACAGTTGTGAAGACTGTAGACTTCGGCGCATTCGTTAACTTCTTCGGCGCACGTGACGGTTTGGTACACATTTCCCAGCTGGCACCACGCAAAGTTGCCAAGGTAACTGATGTTGTTAAAGAGGGCGAGAAAGTCTTCGTTAAGCTCATGGGCTTCGATGAGCGCGGCAAAGTTCGCCTTTCCATGAAAGTGGTCGATCAGGAAACCGGTAAGGAAATTCCTAAAGACGAAGACAAAGCATAATATCAATGCAAAGTCTTTAGAATTAAGGTCAGCGCTTCGGTGCTGGCCTTTTTTGTTTCCACCCCACAATAAAAATGCCTGATCTGATTTGCCAATAGTTCTATGCAATTACCACAGTGTGTTAACGCGGCAAGGATATAAGTGATGGGTCTTTCCCCGTTTCATTCGAACTGTTATACCAACTTTCAAAATGTTGGAGGTGGGAATGAGTGAAATGCGTATCGCGGTTGTTGGTGCTGGTGGGCGTATGGGACGCGCTCTTGTTAAAGCAGTGTCAGAAGCGCCCGATATGGTCGTGGGTGCTGCTATCGAGCGGGAGTCTTCCCCATTTCTTGGTTCTGATGCAGGTGAACTTGCAGGGCTAGGTCATTTAAATGTTCCTGTAACATCCGACTTGCCAACAGCGTTGCAGCAGGTTGATGGGCTTATTGACTTTACGTCGCCTGAAGCTACACTCGCATTCGCAAAACTAACGGCGCACTATGGACTTGTGCATATCATTGGCACAACTGGTATGACAGCCGAGCAAAACAACGAACTCATGGCAGCCGCGACATCAGCCCGCATTGTGAAGTCGGGTAATATGAGTTTAGGAGTTAACTTGCTTGCCAGCTTGGTCAAAAAAGCTGCTGCAGCATTGGATGAAGAATTCGATATCGAAGTTTTGGAAATGCATCACCGCCATAAGGTTGATGCGCCTTCAGGCACTGCGCATTTGTTGGGCGAAGCTGCAGCACAGGGCCGGGAAGTAGAGCTGGAACAAAAAGCTGTTCGCAGCCGTGATGGTATCACAGGCGAGCGTAAGCAGGGTGATATTGGATTTGCAACTTTGCGCGGCGGTTCTGTGATTGGCGAGCACACGGTTATGTTTGCAAGCGAGAGCGAGCGCATTGAGCTCACTCACAAAGCATCAGACCGGCAACTATTTGCACGCGGTGCAGTTAAAGCGGCGCTTTGGGCCCGCGATAAAGCACCGGGTATGTACACCATGACCGATGTTCTCGGTCTTGATTAAATAACCTCTCAACCTCCCGAGGAGAGATAATATGGAACGCCTTTTGGTCCTCGTCCGTCATGGACAAAGCGAATGGAACCTGAAAAACCTTTTCACAGGTTGGAAAAACCCGAATTTGACCGAGCAGGGCGTTGAAGAAGCCAAAGCAGCTGGTAAACAGTTGAAAGAGCTTGGCCTGTCTTTTGATATGGCGTTCACATCCGACCTGACACGCGCTCAAAACACATTGGCGCTTATTCAGGAACAGCTGGGTCAAGAAAATCTGCCGGTTACCAAAGATCAAAAGCTCAACGAGCGTGATTACGGTGATCTGACAGGTATGAATAAAGACGAAGCTCGCAAGCAGTTCGGTGAAGAGCAAGTTCACATCTGGCGTCGTTCTTACGATGTACCGCCTCCAGGTGGTGAATCCTTGAAAATGACAGCAGAGCGCACACTGCCCTACTACAAAGCAGAAATCCTGCCAAAAGTTTTGGAAGGTAATCGGGTAATCGTTGCTGCACACGGTAACTCCCTGCGCTCCATCATTATGGAACTGGAAGGCCTGTCTGAAGAAGAGATTTTGCAGCGTGAACTGGGCACTGGTAAGCCAGTCATTTACCGTTTGGATGAAAACGGTAAAATCCTTTCTGTAGAAGACTTGGCAAGCGCTTAATTTTGCAAGCTGAAACAAAAAAGGCGGCCCGAGAGCCGCCTTTTTTATATTGGAAATACAGGTCTGTTAAAGCTGAAAACCTTCTTGCTCGACAAACTGGGCCAGTGGCCGCTCTGGCCGTGCACCAACGTGTGAAATCACATTTCCAGCACATAGGCAGCCCAACTCGCAGCATTGGCTCAACGAGTAATCGCGGGACAAACCAAATAGAAAACCGGAGGCAAACAAATCTCCGGCACCGGTTAGATCGACAACGGTTTTAACTTCGCTTGCAGGGACATGAACGGTTTCTTCGCGTGAAATGGCCATTGCCCCTTCGGAGCCAAGGGTGAGCGCTGTGAGCTTACAGTCTTCGCGTACTGCCGCAATAGCTGCTTCCAGCTCGGCAGTTTCGTAAAGTGCTTTCAACTCGTGCTCATTGGCAAACAAAAGGTCCACGGTGCCGCTGCGGATCAACTCCAGGAACTCGGAGCGGAAACGGTCAACGCAAAAGCTGTCGGAAAGCGAGAGCGAAACCAGACGTCCGGCTTCGTGGGCAAGTTTCGCAGCTTCCACAAAAGCATTTTTTGCCAGCTCTTCGTCCCACAAATAGCCTTCCATATAGGTTACATAAGAACCTTGAACCACTTCCTTGTTCACATCAAATGGTGTCAACTTTGTTGCAGAACCAAGATAAGTGTTCATGGTACGCTCGCCATCCGGTGTGATCAGGATCATGGAGCGACCGGATGCCAAATCATCTCGTAGGGCAGGGGTGTCAAAGTGCACGCCAATGCCACGCATATCATGGCCATAATTATCACCAAGTTCATCATTGGCAACCTTGCCCAAAAAGGCGGGTTTACCGCCCAAAGAAGCAAGCCCAGCAGCGGTATTGCCGGCACTACCACCCGAAATGCGGGTAGTTTGTCCCATAAGGTTATAAAGCCGTAGCGCCTCGTCAGTATCAATGAGGCGCATGCTGCCTTTAACGAGGTTCTGATCGGTTAAAAAGTCTTCTTCCACATGAGAAAAGACATCGGTAATTGCATTGCCGATGCACAGTGCATCATAGGTGTGATTTGGCATCTACGATCCTTGCGTAGTATAAGCAGCTTTTAGTGCTTTACTCGGTCAACTATTGGTTGGGTGAGGGGCGTAACGCCCGGTTCGCCTCTGGTTCACGTATTTTTGCCCGGAAAGGGCTAGCGTTGTAAACGCCTAAAATCTTGAGTTCAGACGAATAGAACGCCAGCTCCTCCATTGCAAGTTTAACGTTATCGTCATCTAAGTGCCCCTCGATATCGGCATAGAACATAGATGCAAAAAATTGTCCCTCAAGCTGATAGGATTCCAGCTTGGTCATGTTAACGGAGTTGGTCGCAAAGCCACCCAAAGCCTTGTAAAGTGCGGCAGAAACGTTGCGAACCCGGAAAACAAAAGATGTCACAACAGGCTGGCCGGTATTCACGACCCGCTTATCGCCCTTGGAAAGAATAACAAAGCGTGTGGTGTTATGTGCAGCATCCTCTACATTACGGGCAATAACTTCTAATCCGTAAATCTCGGCGGCAAGCTCGGGTGCCAAAGCCCCCCATTTGGGGTCGTTCTTCTCGGCGATTTGGCGGGCCGAACCGGCAGTATCGGCACCAATAACCGGCATTATTCCATTCTCGCGAATAATATTGCGGCACTGGCCAAGGCCCATCACATGGCTTTGAATATGTGTCAGCTCTTCCAGCTTGGCCCCTTTAAGCCCCATCAGCTGGAAGCGAATGGGCATGAAGTATTCACCGATGATATGCAAGTCAGAGCGCGGCAATAAATGGTGAATATCGGCAACACGGCCGGCAACGGAGTTTTCGATAGGAATCATCGCCAACTCGGCACGCCCGGTTTCAACGGCTTGGAAGCAGTCCTCAAACGTTGCGCAAGGAATAGCCTGAAAATCAGGGTACACGCTGTTGCAGGCCATATGGGAGTTTGCCCCAATCTCACCTTGAAAAACAATTTGCCGTTGTTCTGTCATTTCATTTTACCGCTCTCAAAGAAAACACTAGTGTATAAAACCAAGCGCTTCGCATCACCGCGAAGCACCATAAACTAACTATTTCCTATTAATAGTTCAGGTGAGTAAAACACAGGCAAAATACTGTAGAGTTCAACAGTCCTGCTTTTAAATGCCTATACGAAAACAAGTAAAAACCCTTAATTGCTAAGGGGCTATCGTCAACAATCAACAATTTATCCCCCTTTTTTCGACGGGTCTTCAGACGCATTCATAATAGGCGGCTGAGCAACGAAATATATGTGCGTATGCATTAAAACAATAATTTCCGCCAGTTTTGGGATAATTCTAACTCAAAATATATGTCAACCTCTGCACAAACCTGTCATGCGTTTTGGTCTTTAGCCGTATCGCCTAGGAGAAACCCTGATAAATTGATGGACAAAACAATAGTTTTCCCTGTAATTTCCCCAAAATTCTATAATTAAGCAGAGGCTCTGCTCAACGGGGCGCAGAGCTATTCCTAGCCAACATCGGAGCGTGTCAGCATGGATTCATTTGAATGGAACAAGATTGCGGGTGCAGTTCTTCTCGCACTTCTTTTGTTCTTGGGTATTGGTCAGTTGTCAGATGTCATCTTCGCACCCATAGGTGAACAACAGCGTGGCTATGAAATAGAGTTGGCAGATGCGTCAGCTAAAGCAGGTGGTGCAGAAGAAGCGAAACAAGAAGAAACAGCACTCATGTTGTTGCCAACAGCTTCGGTTGAAAAGGGTGAAAAGCAGGCGAAAAAGTGCGCCGCATGTCATACCTTCGATAAGGGTGGAAAAAACAAGGTTGGCCCGAACCTTTGGGAAGTTGTTAACCGTAAACCTGCAGCCCACGAAGGGTTTTCCTACTCTGCAAGCATGCAAGAGTTTGCCGGTGAAAACGAGGCGTGGACCTTTGAGAAGCTCGACCACTTTATTACAAAACCTAAGGATTACATTGCTGGCACAGCAATGAGTTTTGGTGGTTTGAAGAAAGCCAAAGACCGTGCCGCACTGCTGGCATATTTACGCTCTCTTTCCGACAACCCTGCACCACTTGAGTAATATAACTAATAAATTTCAACTTTTAGAAGGCCAGCTCAACGCTGGCCTTTTTTATTATTAGCTACCCTTATTAATAGCTTCACTAAAACCTCAGGGTACCTATAACTAATAGGAAATGAAAAGCGCTAGTTTGTAGTCTATTTGCACTTTTGTCATAATATTGCTTAACTCACAGCGTTTGTTTTAACAAAACACAATAATTATAGGGGGATAGCTTGCATAAAAAAACAATAAGAACAATGGTGTGGCTCTTTTTAACATCCATACTCATATGCAATCAGCCCGCTTTAGCAGCTTCATCGCAAGCAAACCCCGACAATGCTCAACAAAAGGTCGAACAAAACCTACCGTGGCATCACGGCATATCAACAGTCGGTGCGTTAAAATACAAAAAAGGCTTCAAGAGGTTTGATTATGTCAACCCGAATGCACCCAAAGGTGGTGTGATTCGCATGCCGGACTACGGCAGTTTCGATACATTAAACCCCGTGCTGCCCAAAGGCACACCGCCATTAGGTCTGCCGCTTCATAGTCTCAACCTCATCTATGATACGCTTATGGCACCTAGTCTGGATGAGGTAAGTAGCGAATACGGTTTGATTGCAGAAGCGCTGCAATATCCAGCAGATCTCTCATGGGCGAAATTTCGCCTCAATCCGGCAGCCAAATGGCACGATGGCAAACCCATAACCCCAGAAGATGTTATTTGGTCTTTCAACACCATCCGAAAATACAACCCGCAATACCAAGGCTACTATGCGGATGTTGCCAAGGCCGAACAAACAGGGCCACACGAAGTCAAGTTCACATTCTCTATAAAAGATAACATAGAGCTACCCCTCATTATGGGGCAGGTTCTTGTTCTGCCCAAGCATTGGTGGACAGGAAAAGATGCAGATGGAAACCGGCGTGATATCAGCAAAACAACGCTAGAGCCACCTTTAGGTTCCGGAGCCTATAAAATTGCCAAGGTTACGCCATCTCGTTCTATTGTTTACGAGCGTGTGGACGATTATTGGGCCAAAGACCTGCCGGTAAATGTGGGACAATATAATTTTGACCAAATTCGTTTTGAAGTTTTCCGCGATCAAACAGTTTCGCTTGAAGCGTTGAAAGCAGATCAAATTGATTGGCGCAAAGAATATACTGCACGTATTTGGTCTACGGCCTACGATTTTGCCGCCATAAACAACGGCAGTGTTGTGAAAGAAAGTTATGACCAAGCCTCTAAAGGCTCTGGCACAATGCGCGGCTTTATACCCAACCTGCGCCGCGAGAAGTTTAAAGATATCCGTGTGCGCGAGGCGTTGGCTTATGCCTTTAATTTTGAAGAGTTGAATAAAGATATTTTCTATGGCCTTTATTCGCATATCGATAGCTACTTTTTTGATAGCAAATTAGCCGCCAGAGGCATTCCGACCGGGAAAGAGCTAGAGGTTTTAAAACCATACCAAAACCAGCTACCGGAAGAGCTGTTCACCCAGCCCTTTAAAAATGTCAGCTATAACCAACCGGCAGATGAGCGTAAAAACCTGCGGCAGGCATTACAGTTACTTAAGGCTGCGGGCTATGAGCGAAAAGGCACTCAGCTGGTTAATGCAAAGACAGGTGAGCCATTTACCATTGAATTGCTCATGCACAGCAACCAATTGGAAAGAATCGCTCTACGCTATCAAACATCACTACGCAAACTGGGTATTGAACTCGTTTTACGCCCGGTTGATACCTCGCAATATGTTAACCGTGTCCGCAATCGTGATTTTGATATGATTTATTTGGGCTGGAACCAGTCCTTGCGGCCCGGTAACGAACAACGCTACTTCTTCGGTTCCCAAGCGGCAGATAATCCGGCCTCCCCAAATTATGGCGGTATTAAAAACCCGATTATTGACGCTCTCATTGAAAAATTGGTTCTTGCCGAAACCTATGAAGATGTTATCGCCGTTACCCATGCAATAGACCGGGTTTTGCTATGGAACCATTATATCATACCCGGCTGGACCTCATTAAGCGACTTCTATGCCCATTGGGATCGCTTCTCGCATCCCCAGCCATTACCAGAGCAAAGCATCGGCTTTCCAACCATTTGGTGGTATGATGCAAAGAAGGCTGCTGCTGTTAAGAAGGAGAATGACTAATGCACGACTATAACCGCCGTGATTTCCTTCATTTGGCAGCTCTTCTCGCAGGTTCCACAGCACTGGGGACTATTGTCCCCGCAAAGGCATTTGCGCAAGAAGTCGGCCGCCGCCATGGTATTTCTGCTTTCGGTAGCTTGAAATATGCCCCCGGTTTTACGCATTTTCACTATGCCAACCCGGAGGCCCCAAAAGGCGGCCGTTTTTCTATGACACCGCCCACATGGATGTTTAACCAAAATCCGCAAAGCTTCAATAGTTTCAATAGCTTCATTTTAAAGGGTGATGCCCCGCCGCGCATGGAGTTGTGCTTTGATACGCTTATGGCCAGTGCGCTGGACGAACCGGATGCCATGTATGGCTTGGTGGCAAAAGATGTCACCATTAGCGAAGATCATAATACCTACTTTTTCCATTTGCGCGAAGAAGCGCGCTTTCATGATGGCTCCAAGCTGCAAGCCGATGATGTGGTGTTCTCTTTCAATTTGCTGAAAGAAAAGGGCCACCCCATGATTTCGCAGGCGCTGCATGAGGTGGTTGAAGTCAGCTATCCCGATGAGTTGACAGTGAAGCTGGTGCTCTCGGGCAAGCAGTCACGCTTACTGCCATTGTTTGTGGCTTCCCTTCCCATATTCTCCAAGGATTACTACACCCGTTACGATTTTGAAGCGACCACCTTAACGCCGCCGCTTGCCTCTGGCCCCTATCAGGTGGGTAAGCATGAGCTGGGCCGTTTTGTCGAGTTTAAGCGGGTGGAGGATTATTGGGCCAAAGACCTGCCAGTAAATGTCGGCCACCATAATTTCTCGGCTATAAGAATAGACTTTTACCGCGAGGCGCAAACCGCTTTTGAAGCCTTCAAAAAAGGTGATATTACTTTTCGTAATGAGCACATCTCTCGCAACTGGGAAAAAGCCTACGAGTTTCCGGCGGTACAAGAAGGGCGCGTGGTGAAGCAAACCTTCCCAAATGGTCGTGTGAATGGCGGGCAGGCATGGTACTTTAATACCCGGCGGGAAAAATTCCAAAACCCGTTGGTACGAGAAGCCATCGGCATGGCCTTTGACTTTGAGTGGGCAAACAACGCCCTGTTCTTTGGTCTTTATGACCGCATACAATCGTACTTTGAAAATTCGGATATGAAAGCCGAGGGGCTACCCACAAAGGCCGAACTGGCTTTGTTAGAGCCCTACCGTGAACAGCTTCCAGCAAAAGTATTTGAAAAAGCCTACATACAGCCAGTTTCCAATGGCTCGGGGCAAGATCGTGAACTGCTACGCAAAGCAAGTGAATTACTGGCACAAGCGGGACTCAAGCGCGATGGTGAAAAGCTGTTAGACGAGCAAGGCGAACCATTTACATTCGAATTTCTTTCTAACACATCGACGTTTGAAAGAGTGGTACAGCCTTTCATTAAAAATCTTGCCTTGCTTGGTATTACAGCTAATTTCCGTGTGGTTGATCCGGCACAGTTTGAATCGCGTATGAACGAGTTTGATTTTGATGTGGCAGGAAGGAACTATTCGTTAAATGCCACATTTGATGATAGCGATCGGCAAATATGGGGCTCAAAAGCCGCCGAAACACCGGGTAGTTATAACCTCTCCGGTATACAGGACCCGGTGGTGGATGCGCTGCTTGATAAAGCCATTACAGCCCAAACCCGCGAAGAAATGAATGTGGCAGCGCGGGCATTAGACCGTGTTTTAAGAGCAGGTCATTACAGGGTGCCACAATGGTTCAAGCCCGTTCATACGGTAGCTTTTTGGGATATGTTTGGATATCCGAAAGAAGTTCCGGTCTATGGTTTCCCAATAGAATCACTGTGGTGGGTAGACTTGGAAAAAGCTGTCCGCATTGGTAAGGTCGATTAAGGAAAAATAATAAATGGGCGCCTACATTCTGCGTCGCTTGTTGCTCATGATACCAACCCTCATTGGTATCATGGCCATCAACTTTGTCATTATTCAATTTGCACCCGGTGGTCCTGTGGAGCAAGTTATTGCCCAGTTACAGGGGCAAAGCGTTTCGGCAACCTCGCGCATTTCTGGTGGTGGTGGCGATATGGGCGGCGGCGCTGCCCTTTCATCCGGTAGCGAATCTATAAATTCCAAGTATCGCGGCGCGCAGGGACTGGACCCTGATTTTATCAAGAGCCTGGAAAAACAATTTGGTTTTGATAAACCACCACTAGAGCGTTTTGGCCGCATGATATGGGATTACGCCCGCTTTGACTTTGGCAATAGCTATTTCCGTGATATCTCTATTATCGATTTGATTAAGGAAAAGCTCCCCGTATCAATTTCGCTGGGCCTATGGATGACCTTGATTTCCTACGGAATATCCATCCCGCTGGGCATTCGCAAAGCGGTGCAAGATGGCAGCCGCTTCGATGTCTGGACATCAACGGTCATCATTGTGGGTTATGCGATACCGGGGTTTTTGTTTGCCATATTGCTTATTGTGTTATTTGCAGGTGGTTCGTTTTTAGACTTGTTCCCCTTAAGGGGGCTCACCTCCGAAGGCTGGAGTGAGCTGCCATGGTATGAACAAATATTGGATTACTTCTGGCACTTGGTGTTACCGCTCTCGGCTATGGCATTGTCGGCATTTGCTACCACCACCTTGCTGACTAAAAACTCGTTTTTGGATGAAATCCGCAAGCAATATGTGCAAACAGCACGTGCCAAGGGCCTAACAGAGCGGCAAGTGCTATATGGCCATGTATTCCGTAATGCCATGCTTATAGTTGTCGCCGGTTTCCCGGGCGCCTTTATTTCGGCTTTCTTTTCCGGCTCTTTGCTTATCGAAACAATCTTCTCGCTGGATGGACTGGGCCTTTTGGGCTTTGAATCCATCATTAACCGCGATTATGCGGTGGTGTTTGCAACACTTTATATCTTCTCGTTGATCGGCTTGCTGGTGAACCTGATTTCAGATGTCACCTATACGCTCATTGATCCCCGTATCGATTTTGAAAGTCGGGAGGTGTGAGCATGCAAAACCAACGCGAAGAAAAGCTCGAAGCTGAAACATTCGAAACGGTTGTACCACTGCCCGAGCAAACGCAGCCACCACAAAAGCAAATGCGCCTATCACCGCTTAACCAGCGTCGCTGGCGTAATTTTAAATCTCACAAGCGGGGCTACTGGTCGCTTTGGATTTTTTCATTCCTGTTTGTCTTTACACTGATGGCCGAATTCATTACCAACGATAAGCCCATACTGGTCTATTATAAGGGCGAATTGCTGGCTCCGATCTTTGTCGACTATCCGGAAGAGAAATTCGGCGGCTTTTTGGCCATAACCGATTATCGCGATCCCTATAACCAGAATGAAATTGAATCCAATGGCTGGATGCTTTGGCCTCCGGTGCGTTATTCATATGGCACGGTGAACAACGACATTCCTGTGCCTGCACCTGCACCGCCATCGTGGATGATGAGTAAAGAGAAACGCTGCGAGCGCTATCCGCTGGGCGTTGAAGATCCTAATTGCACACTCGGTAACTGGAACTGGTTGGGAACCGACGACCAGGGGCGCGATGTGCTGGCCCGTTTGGTCTATGGTTTTCGTATCTCGGTACTTTTTGGCTTGGCGCTCACTTTGGCGTCATCAGTCATCGGCATCGCCGCCGGCGCGGTGCAAGGGTTTTACGGCGGTTGGGTCGATCTTGGCTTGCAACGGTTCATCGAGGTATGGACAGCCATTCCCACGCTCTATTTGATCATGATCGTTTCGTCCGTTCTTACGCCGGGCTTTTGGGTGTTGTTTAGCATCCTGCTGGCGTTTTCATGGGTTGCGCTGGTTGGGGTGGTGCGTGCCGAATTCTTAAGGGCGCGCAACTTTGAATATGTTTCCGCAGCCCGCGCTCTTGGTGTGTCCAACGGGGTGATTATGTGGCGGCACCTTTTGCCCAACGCTATGGTCGCCACGCTTACATTCCTGCCGTTTATCCTCAATGGCTCCATTTCCACGCTGACAGCCCTCGACTTTTTAGGGTTTGGCTTGCCGCCCGGCTCGGCATCCTTGGGCGAGCTGCTCAAGCAAGGCAAGAACAACCTGCAAGCGCCGTGGCTTGGTATCACCGGCTTCTTGGTTCTCTCCATCATGCTATCCCTGCTGATTTTCATCGGCGAAGCGGTGCGGGATGCCTTTGACCCAAGAAAAACACTGCAATAGGAGGGCAGATAATGGAAAATGCAACGCCGCTCCTGAAAGTGGATAATTTATCGGTCGATTTCACGCAGGATGGTAAAACCAGCTGCGCTGTGAACAAAATTTCGTTCGCCATTAACAAAGGCGAAACCTTGGCACTGGTGGGTGAAAGTGGCTCGGGCAAATCCGTCTCGGCGCTTTCCATTCTCAAGTTATTGCCCTATCCGGCAGCCAGCCACCCAAACGGCTCCATTAACTTCGAGGGGCAAGACCTCTTGGAGCTCAAGCCAGACGCCATGCGCAAAGTGCGTGGCAATCGCATTTCGATGATTTTCCAAGAGCCCATGACCTCGCTCAACCCGCTGCACTCTATCGAGCGGCAGGTTTCGGAAATTTTAAAAATCCATCGTGGTTATAGCGATAGCAAAGCCCGCGCCCGTGTTATCGATCTGCTAGAGAAAGTGGGTATTCCCAACCCGCAAGAGCGGCTCAGCGCTTACCCCCATCAGCTTTCAGGGGGGCAGCGCCAACGGGTTATGATTGCCATGGCACTGGCTAATGAGCCGGATTTGCTGATAGCTGACGAGCCGACAACCGCACTGGATGTGACGGTTCAAGCACAAATCCTGCAATTGCTCAAAGACCTGCAAACAAAAACCGGCATGGCCATGCTGTTTATTACCCATGATTTAGGTATCGTGCGTCGCTTGGCCGATAATGTTTGCGTCATGACAAAAGGTGAAATTGTCGAGCGCGGCCCAACTGAGCAACTCTTTTCGGCTCCACAACACGACTACACCAAGCACCTGTTGGCAGCAGAGCCCAAAGGCGAGCCACCACAAGCCGACCAAAACAAACCGGTGGTGCTGCAAGCGCAAGACATCAAAGTGTGGTTTCCAATTAAAACCGGTTTTATGCGCCGTGTTAGTGGCCATATCAAAGCGGTAGATGGCATTGATCTGCAAGTGAGAGCAGGGCAAACACTGGGTATTGTGGGCGAAAGCGGATCGGGCAAAACCACCCTCGGCTTGGCGCTCATGCGTATGTTGTCCTCAAAAGGCCTAATCAAGTTTGAAGGGCATGAAACGAGTAAATACTCGTGGAAGCAAATGCGCCCCCTGCGCCAGCATATGCAAATTGTCTTTCAAGACCCCTTCGGTTCTCTGTCACCGCGAATGTCGGTTGCTGAAATCGTTGGGGAGGGGTTGAAAATCCACCAGCCGCATCTCACCAGTAGCGAGCGCGATAGCAAAGCCGCCAATGTTCTGGAAGAGGTGGGGCTGGATGCCGCCATTCGCCACCGCTATCCCCACGAGTTTTCTGGAGGGCAGCGCCAACGCATATCTATTGCGCGGGCAATGGTTCTGGAGCCGAAGTTTGTTATGCTGGATGAGCCAACTTCGGCGTTGGATATGTCGGTACAAGCCCAAGTGGTTGATTTGCTGCGCGATTTACAAAAACGCCATGGGCTGGCCTATTTGTTTATCTCCCACGATTTGAAAGTGGTCCGCGCCTTGTCCAACGAAGTTATTGTGATGAAACAGGGTAAAGTGCAAGAGCGCGGCTCGGCCGAGCAGATATTCAATAATCCGCAAACCGAATATACGCGCGAGCTCATGGCGGCTGCTTTTCGTATAGAGGCCTTCACCGCTTCTGGTAACTAGGGAAATTGGTGCAATTACAGAGGCAGAACCGGCAAACACTAAAACCAGCGCCGTGTTCTGCGTTTGTAATCCATGTATTCCTTACCAAACAGCGCAGTTAAAATGCGCTCTTCAGGAATGATCTGGAAGCGGGTGAGATACAACGCCAAAAACAACGGCCAAATAAGCAATTGCACATGCCCTGCTAACAAAGCCAATACACTTACCACCACTACCAGACATAAATACATGGGATTACGGCAGAACTTGAAAGCCCCGTGAATAACCAGCTTACTAGCTTTTTGAGGCTGTCGTGGGCTTACACTGGTGCCTCCTGCCCGCATGCCAGAGAGACTGGAAACTGCCAGATAAACGGCAAAAGCACACAGAGCAGCAATTATGGAGTAAAGCACCCAAGCTGGTAGCAATCGCAATAGCCCGTTATGCGCTAAAAAAGCGTCATGCACCACAAGCGCTAACAGACTAAATGCAAAAACAAACACTGGCGGTATTTTCAGCTCAAGATGGTTCATCTACTGCACTCCTAAAATAAGAGGTATTGCAGCACGTTTTATAGACATTGTGAACCGCCAAATTTAGTTTGAGCTAAACAACCTCTGGCTTGGATACGGTTGCGTCAATATTACTCTGCCATACCTGCAATGGCCTTGGCAAAGTCTTGCGCTTCAAACGGCTCAAGATGGTCCATACCTTCACCAACACCGATAAAATGCACAGGCAAGCCGTATTTCTTGGCGATGGCCACCAAAATACCGCCGCGCGCTGTGCCGTCCAGTTTGGTCATAATCAAACCGGTAACACCGGCTTCCTTGCCGAAAATTTCCACTTGGTTCAAAGCGTTCTGCCCTGTCGTGGCATCCAGCGAAAGTAATACAGAGTGCGGCGCTGTTTCATCATGCTTCTTAATCACACGAATGATTTTCTTAAGCTCTTCCATCAGCTCTGCCTTGTTTTGCAACCGGCCAGCCGTATCGATGAGCAGCACATCAGCCCCTTGGGCTTTTGCAGCTGCAATGGCGTCAAAGGCCAGCCCGGCCGCATCTGCCCCGGTGTCCCGTGCAATGACTTCAGCGCCGGTTCGTTCACCCCAAACCTTGAGCTGCTCAACCGCGGCTGCGCGGAAAGTGTCGCCCGCCGCCATCATCACCTTTTTGCCTTCACCGGCGAGTTTGTGCGCCAGCTTGCCAATACTGGTGGTTTTACCCGTACCGTTCACACCCACCATAAGCACCACATGCGGGCTATGACCGGTGTTCAAGTCAAGCGGTTTGGCAACAGGAGCCAACACGGCCTCAACTTCCTCGGCCAGAATACGGCGCACTTCCTCACCAGAAATTTCCTTGTCATAGCGCCCATCGGCCACACGCTCGGTAATGGTCATAGCGGTATCAATGCCAAGGTCGGCCTGAATGAGAATATCTTCCAGCTCTTCAAGTGTTTGCGCATCCAACTTGCGCTTGGTGAAAATAGAGGAAATACCCTCGGTCAGCGAGCTGGAAGAGCGCGATAATCCCGCCTTCAAGCGCTGGAACCAACTTAGGCTCTCGGTTGCAGGCTCCTGCGGTAATTCCTCAGCAGCTTCTTGAGGTGGTTCGGCCTGTTCTACCAGCGCGTCCATTGGCGTTGGTTGCGCTTCGTCATCTGTAGTAATGGCTTCAAGCTCTTGTTCGGCTTCATCTGCCGCCTGCAAGGTGTCGGCATCGCCGTTATTATGCTCAGGCTCTACCAAAACATCTGGCGTGGTATCCAGCTTTACCGGCTCTTTGCTTGCCGTGGCTGCTTCTACAACATCCACATTAGGTGTTTCAGAATCGCTTTTGCTCTCAACAAGCGAGGCATCCGCAACAGCTTTTTCTTCTGAAGGTTGCTCAGCTTCGGCAGGCTCTGTATTGCCACCAAACAGCCGACCAAAAAAACCGCGCTTTTTCTCGCTCATGTGAATCGCTTTCCTTCAAATTCTGTTGCACAGCTTGGCTGTACGCCACACTAACGCTTGTTAGTCAATAATTTCTGCCAGTAGGTGCCGGTGGGTATGACCGGTAATGCGCACATCAACAAACACACCGGGTTCGCTTGCATTCAGCTCAACCTCGGTAAATAGTTCGGTACGGCCCAAGCCTTCACGCTCTACCAACACGCGCCGGGTTTTGCCCACTTCACTCTTCAGGTGCGCCAATACAGCCGCTTCGCCTTTTGCTCGTAAGCGTGCCGCGCGTTCCTTAATGATTTTGCGGTCCAATTGCGGCATTCGCGCAGCCGGAGTGCCCGGGCGCGGTGAAAACGGAAATACATGCAAATGTGTGAGCCCGCATTCATCAACTATGCGTAGGGTGTTTTCAAACATTTCTTCGGTTTCAGTGGGGAAGCCAGCAATGATATCGGCACCAAACACCACATCCGGCCGCATTTTTCGCACGTCCTCACAAAAGCGAATGGTGTCTTCACGGGCATGACGGCGCTTCATGCGCTTTAAAATCATGTTGTCCCCAGCCTGCAAAGACAAATGGAAATGTGACATCATCCGCATGTCAGAGGCAATCACGCCCATCAACTCGTCGTCAGCTTCAATACTGTCGATGGAAGAAAGCCGCAGGCGCTGTAAATCGGGAACAAGCTTGAGAATCTTGGCGCACAAATCCCCCAGTTTCGGGGTGCCCGGCAAGTCGGTGCCATAAGAGGTAATATCGACGCCGGTAAGTACAATCTCGCCATAGCCGTTGTCCACCAACCGCTTGATTTGATCAATGACAACGCCCATTGGCACCGATCTCGAGTTGCCACGGCCATAGGGAATAATACAAAATGTACAGCGATGATCGCAGCCGTTTTGTACCTGTACAAAGGCCCGCGAGCGCCCTTCAAGACCATCAATCAAATGACCGGCAGTCTCGCGTACGCTCATAATGTCGTTCACGATCACTTTTTCGCTGGTATCAATACCAAAGGCCGCCACTTTGCTATAATTGGCACGTTCCATCTTTTCGCTGTTGCCTAGCACGAGGTCCACTTCGTCCATATCGGCAAAAGTGGCAGATTCTGTTTGTGCAGCACAGCCGGTGACAATAATGCGCGCCTCGGGGTTTTCGCGCCGTGTTTTGCGTATAGTCTGGCGTGCCTGACGCACCGCTTCGTTGGTTACGGCGCAGGTATTAATCAGCACGGCGTCTTCAAGGCCCGCAGCCTCGGCTTCGCGCTTCATCACTTCCGACTCGTATGCGTTCAGTCGGCAGCCAAAGGTTACAACATCAATCGTCAAGTTACAGACTCCGCAACCGCGTCTCCCGCTGCGGTTCTTTCAAAAGCCAGTGTTTCCAAATCAAGCAGTCCCTCGAACTCGATCTCGGTTTCACCGGTCATTATGATATGATCATCTTCAGCGCGCCATTCAATCTCTATGGTGCCACCGGGCAGGTGAACCTGCACCAAGCGCTCACAAAGATTCTTGCGTATGGCAGCAACCGCTGTAGCGCAGGCAGCCGTACCGCACGCCTCAGTTAGTCCTACGCCGCGCTCCCAAACGCGCAGGCGAATTTCATTCCTGTTCACCACATGGGCAATAGAAATATTGGCCTTCTCGGGGAAAATCGGGTGATTTTCCAAAAGGGGGCCAAGCTTGTCAAGCTCATAGGCATTCACATCTACTACCCAGAAAATCGCGTGGGGGTTACCCACATTCACCACAGATGGGCTGTGCAATACCGGGGCATCAATTGGCCCAATTTGTAGCTCGATCTGCGTGGTATCGGCAAATTCTTCAGCAAGTGGAATGTCCTGCCAGCCCAATCGGGGCACACCCATATCAACTGCGACTTTGCTTTCACTCTCGCGGCTAAAGGCCTGCAACAAACCGGCGTTGGTTTCTATTGTAACGGCTTTCAAGCCAGCTTCACCCAGGAGTAAGCGACCAATACAGCGCGTGGCATTACCACAAGCATCGACTTGGCTGCCATCGCAATTGTGAATGCGCATGAAAGCATAGCCACCATTGGTAGAGCGTTCGACAGTCACCATCTGGTCAAAACCGATACCGCTTTGCCGGTTGCCGATAGCGGCAATTTGCGCCGGCTTCAAGGCAAGCGGGTCTTGTCGGGCGTCAAACACCACGAAATCATTGCCTAAACCGTTCATTTTTAAAAATGGAATGCGCTTCTCGGCCACTATGCTACCTCAACCACCTATAATACTTTGCATGCGGTTTATTTAATCTTTTTCGCTTATGCCGTAAATGCATTGATATTTCCATTAAAACCTCAATCAAACCGCTAAATAGCAGTCAAATGAGCTGCTTTTCTCAAGCGGCGTGGACAATCAATAGCCTCAACATCAATCCTCATTCTTGTTTCTGGGGTAATTGAGGCGAGTAAATGCAGCATTGGGTGACGCTCAATCGCAACACATCCAGCAGTGGGAAGAAAGCCGGGTTTTGCAAGATGGAAAAACACAGCACTACCGGCCCCACGTTGCACGGGCTCAAAATTGTGGCTTAATATAACGCCGATGTCATAAAGGTTGTCTTCACGCCACATTTTTTCATGACTATAAGCAAACGGAAGCCGTACCGGTCTGTTATACATTGCGTGATTGGGGCTATCGCACCAGCCATCAGTTGGGCAAATAGCCGAAATAGGCAATTTTGTAAGGGGTTTTCTACCTCTATCGGCCCTGTAAAACACGCGCTTTAAAAGATATTCGCCACTAGGTGTAACACCATCCCCCTCTACTTTTTTCGTTTGAATACCACCCCGTCCAAGTGCGCATATCATTTGCATGGCTCCAAATGTGAGGACGCCTTTAGTTCCATCATCTTTTAGGGGATGAACTTTCAAAGTAGTTGTGCTGTCATTCTCGCCATACTGGCGTGTCCTATTATTTGGCATTTGACTATCAATTGCTAAGTTTAGAATAGTGGACCTACCTATAACAATTATTTGATTTGAAGTTACGACAAAAATTACATGGTTAAACGAGTGTTGGCTTCGCTGTTGTAAATGGTCGTGGTATATTGCCATTGCAAATAGGTTGCTCAAGCAGCAAACGGCCTTCAAAAGCA
This sequence comes from Polycladidibacter stylochi, assembly GCF_001562055.1. Taxonomy (GTDB): domain Bacteria; phylum Pseudomonadota; class Alphaproteobacteria; order Rhizobiales; family Stappiaceae; genus Pseudovibrio; species Pseudovibrio stylochi. Next base: position 422,275 of record NZ_LLWE01000024.1, read on the forward strand.
TCTGTGAGTTTAAATGACAACGAAAAAAATACTAATTGTTGATGATGATGAGGATTTGCGCTCGGCATTGGTTGAGCAGCTTTCCCTATATGAAGAGTTTATTATCACAGAGGCTGAAAATGCCTCGGAAGGCTTGCGTTTGGCCAAACAGGAACCGTTTGATATTGCGCTCATGGATGTAGGGCTACCCGATATAGACGGACGCGAAGCTGTAAAGCTATTGCGTAAGAGTGGCTTCACGGCTCCAATACTCATGCTGACAGGGCATGATACAGATAGCGATGCAATTTTAGGTCTGGAATCTGGTGCTAACGACTATGTCACCAAGCCGTTTAAATTTGCCGTCCTCCTTGCCCGCATTAGGGCACATCTTCGTCAGCATGAACAAAGTGAAGAGGCTGTATTCTCAATTGGCCGTTTTTCTTTTCAACCTTCTGCCAAATTACTTGTTGCTGGTGACGGCTCTAAAGTGCGGTTAACAGAAAAAGAAACCGCCATTTTAAAGTTTCTATACCGTTCGGGAGAAAAGCCGGTAATACGTGATGTGCTGTTGGAAGAGGTGTGGGGTTATAACTCTGGCGTGACAACGCATACATTAGAAACACATATCTACAGGCTCAGGCAAAAGATTGAGCGTGACCCTTCAAATGCGACTTTACTCCTGACAGAAGCTGGTGGATATAAGCTGGTGCCCTAATAATATTGGTAGAATAATAATGAGTGTAACCTCGGATATAAGCTCACTGCGGCAAGTGCCGCTCCTTTCGCGATTTAATGATGAGGAGTTGCGTGTACTTGCATTTGGCTGCGAGGCCATGACAGCCAGCCGCGGTAAACAGCTGTTTGCTATTGGCGAGAAAGCAGACCATGCTTTGGTTATAACAGCAGGGCGCGTGAAACTGGAAACAGGCGAGGGGAATCGCACACGAATTCATGGGCCTTATGGCCCTGGCACTTTACTGGGAGAAAGCGCCTTATTAAGTGAAGGTGTGCGAACTTCAAAAGCTGTAGCTTTAGGGCGTTGCGATTTGATTCTTATCCGGAGAACGGCCTTTTTAAAAATGCTGGAGGAGTTTCCTCATGCAGCAAAAGAGATATTTCGTGAGCGGGCAAATAAATTCCAGCAAACTTCTGTCGAGCTCGCGCGCATTGGTCGGCGTCTACAGTATATTGATAACTTAAGTCGTGAAAATTTCCGGAAATAATCAGCAATGAAAGAGATCGAGTACTGACAATTGCAATAAAACGGCGTTTGCCTCTTTAAAAAACAAGAATACTTCCAATATGAAAAAAGAACATAACAGGTTTGGAGGTGCCAGTGTTTGATGCAAAGAGTTTGCTCGATCAGTTTGTCGGTTCTGCTAAAACGGGACAAACCGGGGATATAATTAATAAGGGTAAGAATTTTGCCCAAAATAATGCGGCGGGTCTTGCAGGTGGGGCGCTTGCTGGTGGTTTGGCAGGTATTTTGCTGGGAAGTAAAAAAGCCCGTAAAATGGGTGCAAAAGCCGCGACTTACGGCGGTATGGCGGTTGTTGGTGGCTTAGCATACAAGGCGTATAAAGACTATACTTCAAAAGCGGGCACCACGAATACGGCGCAACCAAACCAGCCGCAGCCTGCGCAAGGGCAAATACCAAGCTATCAAATATCACCAACGCCTGAAAAAATGGCAACAGAGGCTGACTTCCAGCATAAAATAGATCAGAATTTTGCCCGTGCAATATTAACAGCTATGTTGCAAGCAGCGAAAGCTGATGGTCACATTGATACTGATGAACAGCAACGAATTTTTGATCGTATTGATGAGTTAGGCCTAGGGGTTGAAGAAAAGGCTTTCGTTATTGACGAAATGCGTGCCCCGTTAGATTTGGAAAAAGTAGTTGCGGCCGCCACGGATCAGGAAACAGCTATAGAGCTTTACACGGCATCACGCATGGCAATAGAGCCGGATTTACCAGCAGAAAAAGCTTATTTGCAAATGTTAGCGGCGCGTTTGGCAATACCTGAAGACTTGAAGCAACATATTGATGCAACAATTGCCGAGGCAATGGCCTAAAGCACGATCAAACATTATATAATTAACAAAATGCGCTTAAAGCTGATCTTTAAGCGCATTTAAAAAGCTTGTAAAAGCTAACAAACAAGTGGCCTTAGTGCCAAGGCTTCTCGGCGTTGAGCTTTTCCTCGTAGCTGTCAATGCTATCGGTTTTCTCAAGTGTCAAACCAATGTCATCCAGACCATTGAGCAAACAATGTTTGCGGAACGGATCTACGTCGAATGCAATAGTCCCACCGTCAGGTCCTGAAATTTGTTGGGCTTCGAGGTCAACTGTTATTGTTGCATTGGCTCCACGGCTGGCATCATCCATAAGCTTGTCAAGGTCTTCTTGGCTTACAACAATAGGCAGGATACCGTTTTTAAAGCAGTTATTAAAAAAGATATCGGCAAAACTGGTCGAAATGATTACTTTGAAACCGTAGTCCAACAAAGCCCAGGGGGCATGCTCACGAGATGAGCCACAACCAAAGTTATCACCAGCAACCAAGATGCTGGCTTTTTCGTAGCCTTGTTTATTCAATATAAACTCTGAATTAGGCGAGCCATCTTCATTGCTGCGTAGTTCATGAAACAAAGCAGTGCCCAATCCGGAGCGTTTGATGGTTTTCAAAAACTGCTTTGGGATGATCATATCGGTGTCGATATTCACAAGCGGCAATGGTGCCGCCACACCAGTTACCTTTTGAAACTTTTCCACGAGTGTCTCCTCGAGTTTGTGCCTTAAAGTTCGGGACCCCTTAAAGGCTCTCTGTTTGGTCGATGCCGAGCATCAAATTCATATTCTGGATTGCCGCGCCAGATGCACCCTTACCTAAATTATCATATACGGCCATCAATAATGCTTGCTGCTTGTCCTCATTTGCAAAAACATGCAAGCGCATGATGTTGGTGCCATTAAAGCTTTGCGGCTCCAAATCGGCGCGTTTAGAAACGGCCTCAAAGGGTGCAACTTCAACAAAGCCTTTACACTGCGAAAAATGGCGCTCCAGTTCTGCATGCAATTCTGCCGCTTTAGGCGCATTTGACAATTGAGAAAGCTGCAAGGGTATTGCAGTAACCATACCCTGAACGAAATTTCCAACACTAGGCTGGAATAGCGGCACCTGATTCAAGCATGCGTATTTTTGCATTTCAGGTAAGTGCTTATGGTTAAAATCAAGCCCATAAGGCATATAGGCCGCCGCTTTATCCTTTTGATCTTCATAGGCAAGCATCATAGCCCTGCCTCCTCCGCTATAGCCAGAGATGGCGTTAACGGTTATTGGCAAGTCAGCGGGCAACAATCCAGCCTTTATGAGTGGTCTTAAAGTTGCAATAACCCCTTGTGGGTAACAACCGGGATTTGTCACCAGCCTGGCATTTGCAATTTTTTCAGTTTGCTCTGCATCCATCTCTGCAAAGCCATAAACCCAGCCTTCTGTCACGCGGTGTGCACTTGAAGCATCAATAACCCGGGTTGTGCTGCTCTCGACAAGCGTCATGCTTTCTCTTGCCGCATCATCCGGTAAGCATAATATGGCAATATCCGCATCATTCAGCAGTTTTCTGCGGGCATCTAAATCTTTACGTTTTTCTGGTGCTATGGAAAGAAGCTCAATATCAGCGCGATCAGCTAGTCGAGCCCGAATTTGTAACCCGGTCGTTCCAGCCTCACCATCTATAAAAACCTTGGCTGACATTGTATGCTCCTATTTCCTTTTGAAAATGAATATGAACGATTTCAATGACACATACAGGAATTTGCTATCTTTGTTGAGTGGCTTTTTACTGTCTCTTTTTCAATAATGATTGAGGGAGACAGTTAGCCAGCCAATTTTCCATGCTTAATAGTCATAGGGTCCAGAGAAGCATTATACAAAAGTGTATTAATATTTCACAGGCATGTATGTAGGAGACAGTATCTTGCTGAGAGGAATATCTATGGAGGATAAGTACCGGCCTAGTTCAACAGTTTATTGAAAAAAAAACTGGAAATTACTTACATAGGCACATGCCACACGCGACATGCTGTCGCAGTTGTGAGTGTGGTTTTCTAACCAGTGGATGAGGGACGCAGCATATGTCCGCAGAATTACAAACTAAAAAAAATAATTTGATTGAAGAAGCAATACAGAACTCAAATATCTCCGATAAACACTATGCAAAATTTGTAGGAGATATGTTTGCTCAAGCTGATGCTCAGGATTTATGTTTATATCATGCCGATGAATTGGCACACCTATCAACATCCGCATGGGAACTGTTTCAAAATCATTCACATGGTACAAGCTGCGTAAATGTCTTTAATCCCCCCAAGGTAAAATTGGGTTCACAGCTTGAAGACGTTACAATCTTAGAAATTCTCAACGACAATATGCCCTTTCTGGTTTCCTCAGTTATGGGGGAGTTGCAAGAACAAGGTCTTGATGTTCGTTTAGTCCTGCATCCTTTGTTTGTTGTTGAGCGCGAAAGTGGCGGTTTGCTGAAATCGTTTCAGGGCACTGTTAATGCAAGTAACAAGCAAGCTCAGCGTGAAAGCCTCATCCATATCCATATACCGCGCCTAGCCAATGCCGAGGAATTAACACATTTAAAACAGCAGATTGAGCTTGTTCTTTCAGACGTCAAACATGCGGTTTCAGATTGGAAGCCAATGTGTACGCGCCTCTCCACTGCGATTGAGGATTACCAGAAGCAAAAAATTCCATTCTCTAAAGAGCAGCTCCATGAGGCTGTCGATTTTCTTCAGTGGATGGCGGATGATAACTTCACCCTTCTAGGAATGCGCGAATACATCTTCGAAGGTGGCGTCGAAAAAGGCGATCTGTCTCATGTTGATGGGTCTGGTCTTGGAATTTTGAAAGATCCCAAAGTGCGTGTCATGCGTGCTGGGTCGGAATTTGTGGTCATGTCCCCGGAAATCCGTGAGTTCCTGTTAAAACCAGAACCATTGTTTGTTGCCAAAGCAAACGTTAAAAGCCGGGTTCATCGCCATGTGCATATGGATTATATCGGCGTAAAACTGTTTGATGCACAAGGTGTTCTCACGGGCGAGTTGCGTATTGTAGGGCTATTCACCTCCACGGCCTATAATAAGTCGGTACTATCAATTCCATATTTACGTGAGAAAACCGCAAAAACCATGGATTACCATGGCTATGATCCAGAGAGCCATTCGGGGCGGGCACTGCGTAATATTCTGGAGGCATACCCGCGCGATGACTTATTCCAGATTGATGTTGAAACACTTTGCCAGTTTACCAGCGATATACTGCAATTGAATGAGCGGCCAAGACTGCGCGTCCTCACACGAATTGATAAGTTTGATCGTTTTGCTTCAGTTCTGGTTTTTGTGCCGCGCGATCATTTCTCTACGAAAGTACGTAAGCAAATCGGCGCATTTCTAGCAAATGAATATAAAGGTCGCGTATCTGCTTGGTATGTCTCGTTTCTTGAAGGCCCGTTGGTTCGGGTCCACTTTATCATTGGCCGCAATGAGGGCAAAACGCCAAGTTTGACCCAAAAACAACTGGAAGATGGTATTGGGCACATTGTTCGTACGTGGAATGACAATCTCTATGAAGCTTTAAAAACTGAATATGGCGCAGCAAAAGCCCGCCACATAATGCAGCATTATGCCAAGTCGTTTGATGGCGCATATACAGCAGGTACCAGCAGCCAGATGGCTGTCTACGATATTCGCCAGTTTGAGCAATTGTCGGATAAGCGCCCGCTCATCATCAAGTTCCAAAGAGAAAATATTGATGATGGCATCAACCTGAGTTTACGCACATACCATCAAAACGCGCCTATTGAATTAAGTGCGAGGGTGCCAATACTCGAAAATATGGGCTTTGGCGTCATAAATGAAAGAACTTATAGGGTCCGTCCAGAAGGAAAGACACTTTGCTATCTCCATGACACCACATTGAGGGTTGATCCTCAAAAGCTAGAGAGTTTTAGCGCTGACGATATTGACCGTTTGGGCGCCGTATTTTTGGCAGCATGGTTTGGCACAGCGGAAAGTGATGGCTATAATGCCCTTGCGTTGACGGCGGAAATGGGTTGGCGTGATATTGCCATGTTAAGAGCGCTGTCCCGTTATTTGCGTCAAACGGGTATTTTGTATTCAGAAGATTATATGTGGGGGACGTTAAACCGCTTCCCAGAGATCTCTAAGTTGCTGGTTGAGTTGTTCCACACACGGTTCAATCCGGCACTACAAGAAGAAGAGCGCAGCAATCAACAAGAAAGTTTGGATGCATGCGTAAAGAAGGCACTGGATACGGTGTCGTCGCTGGACGATGATCGTATTATACGTCGTTTCACAAACCTAATAGAAGCGATATTGCGAACTAATTTCTATCGGGTTGATGAAGCTGGACAGCCAGCAGCAACTTTTGCTTTCAAGATTGATTCGCATAAAGTTGATGATTTGCCAAAACCAACCCCTTACCGTGAAATTTTTGTTTACAGCCCGCGCGTCGAAGGCGTGCATATGCGCTTTGGCAGTGTGGCAAGAGGCGGTTTACGTTGGTCAGATCGGGCACAGGACTATAGAACAGAAGTACTGGGCCTTGTAAAAGCGCAACAGGTTAAAAATGCGGTTATTGTTCCTGTGGGTGCGAAAGGTGGCTTCCTACCGAAGAAATTGCCAGAAAATGGCAGCCGTGAAGAGGTATTTGCTGAAGGTACAGCTGCGTATAAAACCTTTATTGCTTCACTTTTGGAAATGACCGACAATATTGATGGTGAGGCCATTGTGCCTCCACTTGATATGGTCCGCCACGATAGCGACGACCCTTACTTGGTTGTTGCCGCTGATAAAGGAACAGCAACCTTTTCAGACACAGCCAATGGCATTTCGGAAGCGAAGAAATTCTGGCTCGGTGATGCCTTTGCCTCTGGTGGTTCCGCTGGATATGACCATAAGAAGATGGGTATTACCGCTCGTGGTGCCTGGGAAGCTGTGAAGCGCCACTTCCGCGAGATGGATCGTGATATTCAAAAAGAACCGTTTACCGTATGCGGCGTGGGCGATATGTCCGGCGATGTATTTGGCAACGGAATGCTGCTCTCTCGTGCCACAAAGCTAGTGGCTGCCTTTGATCACCGTGATATATTCATCGACTCCAATCCAGACCCAGCCACTTCGTTTGAAGAGCGTAAGCGGTTATTCCAATTGGGCCGTTCGAGTTGGCAAGACTATAATAAAGCGCTTATCTCACAAGGTGGCGGCATATTCTCACGAAAAGCCAAGTCAATACCTTTGACACTTCAAATAAAGCAGCTACTGGATTTGCAAGTTGATGCTTGTTCACCGCAAGAGCTAATGACAGCAATTTTGAAGATGCAAGCCGATTTGATGTGGTTTGGTGGCATTGGCACTTATATTCGCGCAACCAGCGAAACCAACGCGGAAGCGGGAGACCGTGCCAACGACGCAATTCGTATTACAGCAGCGGATTTACGCGTCAAAGTCATTGGTGAAGGTGCAAACCTAGGGATTACGCAAAAAGCCCGTATCGAATTTGCACAAAACGGTGGCCGTTGTAACTCCGATGCCATTGATAACAGTGCAGGCGTGAACTCCTCGGATATGGAGGTCAACATTAAAATCGCGCTGGGCACTGCAATTAAAAAGCAAAAGCTTGATGTAACCGGCCGCAACCAGTTGCTCGAAAAAATGACTGATGAAGTAGCTGAGCTGGTATTGCGTAACAACTATCTGCAAACGCTTGCAATTTCCCTTAGCCAGCGCCTTGGAATAGAAGACTTTGGTTATCAGGTGCGCATGATGCGCCAGTTAGAGCAAAAAGGGCATTTGGACCGTGCTGTCGAGTTCTTGCCTGCGGATGCTACACTTGAGGAAATGGAAAAGCAGGGGCAGGTATTATCAAGGCCAGAAATCGGTGTGATTATGGCTTATGGTAAGCTTACGCTCTACGACATTTTGCTGTCCTCCGATGTCCCAGATGATGAATATCTAGGTCGTGAGTTAGCGCGTTACTTCCCAAGAGAGATGAATAGTGGTTATTTATCTGAGGTAAACGAACATCGCCTGCGCCGCGAGATCATCGCAACCATGCTCGCGAATTCCATCATAAATCGTGGTGGCCCCACATTTGTTACCAGAATTGTAGACCAGTCAGGAGCGAGCCCGGAAGAAATTGCAAAAGCTTTTGCAGCGGTGCGCGATTCGTACGGTCTCACCAATTTGAACGAAGAAATTGATGCACTCGACAATTTAGTCTCTGGTGATGTTCAATTAGAGTTGTATGCGGCAGTTCAAGAACTTGTACTCTCGCAAACTATTTGGTTCTTACGCAACTTGTCGTTTGAAGAAGGCATTGCTTCGGTAGTCGATCGTTTCGCAGCAAGTATTGAACGTCTCTCACCACGGCTGGAGCATTATATTTCTAAAGAGACTAAAGCGCGTCTCACTGAAGATACCGACAAATATGTTGCAGCGGGTGTACCAATCATGACTGCAGCCCGCATAGCCCGCTTATCGGGTGAAACATTAATACCTGATATTGTTATGGTTTCAGAAAAAACGGATCGCACGCTCGATGAAGTGGCAGAGGCCTACTTTATGGTGTCAAACCACTTCCGCTTTGATGAGGTTGAAGAGTTGGCCCGCGAATTTGAAATCCGTGACTATTACGACGGGTTGGCCTTGGACAGAGCGCGAATGCAGTTGGCAGCTTCTCTTCGCGAACTAACAAGTCAGGCACTTGCAGAAGAGCAGGGCTTCACAGCTTGGCTCAAACGCAATGAGCAACGTGCACAACGCTCTCTATCGGCATTAAACGATATTCTTGATGCTGAATTAAGCGTTTCGCGCCTTTCGGTTGCCTCGGCAACTTTGGCAGAGTTGTGCAATCGCCATTAACATATTCTATCAACAAACAGGGGCTGGTTATGCCAGCCCCTGATACCAAGCGTTTGAAAACGCGAGATTGTGTAAAATTATTTCTTAGCAGTGCGATATGATTTGCCACCCTTAACGTAGCAATCAACAAACTTTCTTTTGCCGTACATTGAGTTTGCTTTACAGCCATAACCATACCAATAGCAGCTATCGCTCTTTTTCACTTCAATGTGGCCATGTCTATGGCGGCCATCGCGATCATAAACACAAATTGCTCCATTCGGGGCCTTTGTTGGGTTACTGACATGCAAACGCTTAAAACCATGTTTTGGCAGTGTGTTTTTAGCCATATAAGCAGAGCCACCGGGGAGGTATGTGTTCACAAGCCCGTTTTTAAGAAGGTGCTTTTTCACATAACGGTAGCAATAGGTCATTCCGCGCCGCCGCTTGCGAGAGCGAGCACTGCTTCTACGTGATGCGTATTTATCGCTAATGGCTTCGTCGTAGATGCTGTCTTCATCAAGGTTTAACAGATCTTCATCCATAAGGCTCAGCTTTGGAGCCGCCTTTAATGAAAATTTGGCGAAGGCATCAGCGCTGATATAAATATCGGTGGGTAGATCACTACCTTCCACTGCTTCGATACCAATGCGAACCAAGCTGCCTTTTTCGTCGTCTTCTACCCAGTTAAGGACCGTTAAGCTGGCTCCTTCTGGAATGACAATTTGCTGCATTTCCTGGTTCGGTTGCAGGGGGGCTGCCCAGTATTGCGCAAGTATTGGCTTGCTGGCAATGTAATTACCATCAGTAATAGGGGAGTTTTGTGGCAGCTCAACCGGTGTATTTTTAGGCGCAACAGACTCTTCAAAACTCTCTAACTCAATTGGAGCAGCATTTACCGACATATTGGCGACGAATAAAGCTAAGCTCGCTAGTAAAACCTTTAACATTTGGCACACTTCTCTCAGTTTGGGCAAAGTGCTACCATTCACGCGCAGCCGCAAAGCTGTCAGCGAGCACAAAGCAAGCGTATGCAGCAGAGCTGGGCTCCGGCATTCGGTGCTTGTTCTAAGAATGGGTAGCGCAGTTTGCCTTTTTACACTGTCGCTAGCATCACTATGGGGCGTGGCCTATCGCGCACGAGCCAATATGATGCTCGCAGGTTCAAACCGCGAGTGCAGTTGATGCACATGCATTAGCATTGCACCTCGGCGGTAGCCTGTTAAATTTTGCGCAACGCAATCTTTTCAATCAAATGACCCTCACCCTTGGTTAGGATCAAATCGGCGCGTGGCCGCGTTGGCAAAATATTTTGTCTGAGGTTCTCCAGATTTATAGAGCTCCAAAGGTCCTCAGCGATTTCCTTAGCGTTATTGTCGCAAATTGTGGAAAATTTATGGAAATATGAACCGGGATCACGAAACGCTGTTTCACGCAAACGCATAAAACGCTCCAGATACCAGCGCTCGATGACAGATTGCTTCGCATCAATAAAGATAGAAAAGTCAAAGAAATCAGAGACAAAGGGCACTTCTTTGGCTTCGCGTATCTTTTGTGAAGTTTGCAAAACATTCACGCCTTCGATGATCAATATATCAGGCTGATTGATGCTGATATATTGCCCCGGCATCACGTCATAGTGGAAGTGAGAGTATATAGGCGCGCGGACGTTGTTTTTGCCAGCCTTGATATCAATCAAAAATTTTAAGAGACTCATGCGGTCATAGCTTTCGGGAAAGCCTTTCTTTCGCATTAAGTCCTCTTGCTCTAGAACGGCATTGGGATACAAAAAGCCATCGGTTGTCACCAAGTCTACCTTTGGGCTGTTGGGCCAGCGGGAAAGCAACGCTTGCAGCAAACGTGAGGTGGTAGACTTACCCACGGCAACAGAACCGGCAATGCCTATGATGTAAGGGGTCTTACTGCGATTTTCCCCCAAAAAATGCTGGGTCGCATAGTGGAGGTTTTGGGTCGCTTCCACATAGTAATTTAAAAGGCGCGAGAGTGGCAGGTAAATATTTTCAACCTGTTCCAGCGAAACGTAGTCGTTCAGGCTTTGCAGTTCCTCAATGTCCTGCTGTGTCAGCGTTAAAGGTGTGTTGGCACGCAGCCGCGCCCACTCCTTTTCAGAGAACACGGTGTACGGAGACAAGTCAATTTCATCGATCACAGCATTGGAATCAGTCATGGCCTGGGATGCGCTTAAAATGCGCCTTCTATTATTCGGAATGGTAAATTGGCTAGTCTTTTTGTCTTGATGCTTTTTCTTCAAGGCCGGTTTGTCCGGTTCGCTGTGCCAATGTTGCCATTACCGCCTCAAGTTTAACGCCGCTCACTTCAAGAACAACAAGCAGGTGATACAGCAAGTCAGCTGCTTCACCGGTCAGCCCGTCCTTATCGCCCTCAACAGCGGCAATCGCTGCTTCAACGGCTTCTTCTCCCAACTTCTGTGCACATTTACTCACCCCCTTAAGGGCCAGCTTACGTGTGTAAGAATTTTCATCTGCACATTGGGCACGCTCACTAACAATAGCGGCAAGATCATCAAGGGTAAATTTAGTCATTAGATTAGAGCCTGAATTGTGAGCATGTAAGCGATTATGTTGATTACGTAGCTTTTTAATTAGGTTATCGCATATGTGTTAAAATAACCAGCATTAACCAGTAATACTGTAGCTGTTCATCTCATAACCGCTTCAAACATGTCGCATTATTGGTCTTGGCGTACTGGAATTCCTGCTTTGGCCATATGGGCCTTGGCTTCGCCAATACTGTATGTACCAAAGTGGAAAATAGAGGCAGCGAGAACCGCCGTAGCATGGCCATCGCGCACACCTTCAACCAGATGCTCCAAATTGCCAACACCGCCAGAGGCAATCACCGGCACGCTCACCGCATCGGCAATGGCACGGGTGAGGGGAATGTTATAGCCCTCTTGCGTCCCGTCCCGATCCATAGAGGTTACCAGTAATTCACCTGCGCCGAGCTCAACAGCTTTACGGGCAAACTCAATGGCATCAATACCTGTTGCTGTGCGCCCGCCATGGGTGAAAATCTCGAAACGCTCGCTTTCACCTTCCGCAGAAACTCGCTTTGCGTCAATGCTCACCACAATACATTGGCTGCCAAACTTGTTGGCAGCTTCGCGAATAAACTCGGGGTTTTTCACCGCAGCTGTATTGATCGAGACTTTATCCGCACCCGCCAGTAACAGCTTGCGAATATCTTCCGTCGTGCGAACGCCGCCGCCCACGGTAACCGGCATAAAGCAGGCTTCGGCAGTGCGTTTCACCACATCATAAATGGTTTCGCGGTTATCGCTGGAGGCGGTAATATCCAAAAAGGTCAGCTCGTCCGCACCAGCTGCGTCATAGGCTTTCGCCGCTTCCACAGGGTCTCCAGCGTCAATAAGGTCAACAAAGTTAACCCCTTTAACCACCCGGCCGTCTTTCACATCAAGACAGGGGATAATGCGTGCCTTTAGGCTCATTCTGTCCCCTCCCGACTGGCTTTAATAACGGCAAAGGCTTCTTTAGGGTCCAAGCGGCCGTCATAAAGTGCACGGCCACTAATCGCTCCCTCCAGAATATCACAGTCAGGCTCAGCCAACCTCTTGATATCGTCAATCGAGGCCAGTCCGCCAGAAGCAATAATTGGAATGCTCACAGCATTGGCAAGCTCGAGTGTTGAAGGAATATTCAAGCCCTTCAACACACCATCACGGTCAATATCGGTGTAAATAATCGCTGCAACACCAGCGTCTTCAAACTGCTTGGCCAAATCGACAACAGTCAGTTCCGAGGTTTCGGCCCAGCCTTCAACAGCAACTTTGCCGCCCTTGGCATCGATGCCTACTGCAATGCGGCCGGGGTACTTCTTACAGGCTTCTTTCACCAGTGCAGGGTCGCGCAAGGCAACAGTGCCCAAAATCACCCGGGCAACGCCCTTTGAAAGCCAGTTGTCGATATGCGCCATGGTGCGAATGCCGCCACCAAGCTGGACGGGGTTGCTTGTTGCCGCCAAAATCGCATCAACAGCCGCGCCGTTTTTGCTTTCACCAGCAAAGGCACCGTCCAAATCCACAACATGCAGCCATTCAAAGCCTTGGTCCTGAAACGACTTGGCTTGTGCGGCCGGATCGTCGTTAAAAACGGTTGCTTGCGCCATGTCACCCAGCTTCAGGCGCACACACTGACCTTCTTTCAGATCAATCGCAGGAAAAATAATCATGATGGTTGTCCTTGGTAAGTCGCTGCTGGTGTCGGCTCAAGGGGCCCAGCTTAAAAAGTTACTGATCAGTTGCAGCCCAAGCTTTTGGCTCTTTTCGGGGTGGAATTGGGTGCCGATGATATTGTCGCGCCCAATCATTGCCGTGAAAGTGCCTGAGTAATCAAAGGAAGCAATCTGATGTGCAGCATTGGCAACCGCAAAGTGATAGGAATGGACAAAATAGGCATGTAAGCCGTTTTCGCCAGTCTCTATCCCTTCTAGCACTGGGTGCTGTTGGCTTTGATTGATTGTATTCCAGCCCATATGCGGAATTTTCAAAGTCGGATCACTTGGTTTCATGGCGGTTACATCACCACCAATCCAGTCCAGACCTTCACTTTGTTTAAACTCTAGCCCGCGTGTCGCTAGTAACTGCATACCCACGCAAATGCCAAAAAATGGCCGACCTTTATTGATGACGGCTTCTTGAAGTGCATCTTCCATGCCTTCAACAGCTTGCAAGCCTTGCCGGCAGTCGGCAAATGCGCCTACACCCGGCAACACGATTTTGTCTGCATTCAAAACGTCTTCTGCTTTAGACGTGACAATAACATCATGCTGATGCAAATGATTATGGGCGGCATGCTCGAAAGCTTTGGCAGCTGAGCACAAGTTGCCGGAACCGTAATCAATTATTGCAACACGCATGGGCGTTACTCCTGTTATCTCATTGGGGAAGAAGGAAGCCCAACCACATCGTCGCCGCTGGTACGCAGTGAAAATGATTTGCTTTCAGTCGGGCTAGAATAGTTTGTAGTATCCGCGTTTTGTGGAGCAGGTCGGGGCTGTATACCCTCCTGCGCACTATGGGAACTCTTTGCAAGCCATTGATCAAAGAAGCGTATTTCTGCTTCTGCTGCATTTCTGGCGCTGACAATACCTGCCAGTTCAAAGTTCTTGCGTTTCAATGTCCAGCTACGCAGTGCATTGGCTTCAAAAGCCACGAGAATTGAAAATGCAAGCGAAACTAAGCCGGTAGCACCTTCATTAAACGTAGGCTCAACATAAAGAAACGCCACGACCAATGCGAGGTAACCAAGTAAAACCAGCCACATACGGTGGAATAAAAACCATAGTATCGGGAAGAATAGTGCCAGCCAGGCAAAGCCGTCACGCACAAACGCAATGCGCAAAGCATCCTCACTATGTAAGTTATCTGCTTGCAAACCGCTTGGCTTAAAAACGAGGTAAGTTGACATGGCACTCTCCCGTATTATGGCAGCTTAGCCGCCGAGCTGCCCCTTGGTCGTCGGTATGCGCCCACCCTGACGAGGGTCGGCCTCAATAGCATGACGAATTGTACGGGCAACAGCTTTAAAACATGTTTCGGCAATATGATGACAGTTACTGCCATAAATATTGGTAAGGTGAAGTGTAAATCCGGCGTTCATGGTAAACGCGCGGAAAAACTCCTCAAACAATTCGCAGTCAAAATTCCCGACTTTATCCCTTGGGAAATTGACATCATAAACAAGGAAAGGCCGTCCGGAAACGTCAAGCGCGCAACGTGTCAGCGCTTCGTCCATAGCAAGGTGAGTATCGGCGTAACGGTTAATGCCACTCATATCTCCAAGCGCTTTTTTAAACGCCTGCCCAAGTGCAATACCTACATCCTCGGTGGTGTGGTGGTCATCAATATGCGTATCACCATTGGCACGAATAGTAATATCAACCAAGGAATGACGAGAGAGTTGCTCTAACATATGATCAAAAAAGCCGACACCGGTTTTAATATCGTACTTTCCGGTTCCGTCTAAATTTACAGAAACTTCAATCTCAGTCTCTTTGGTTTCACGCGAAATCGTAGCCTGACGCATATTTCATCCCTGGAATAGATAAGTCCAAACTCTGTGAAATTGTTGTTTTTATTAATCACAGTCGCGCACTTTTAGCAGTATGTCGCTTTCCTGCAAAGGGGGGAATAAGAAAAAGCCTGAAAAGGCTCACAAAGCTGGCATGAGTTGGCAGAAACTGTTAGAAACCGCGCAAATCAATGCAAATCAATCAAGTAACAACGGAGCCTGCCATGTCTTTTCGGCCCAAAAGCCCGACAGATCGCCTAATTCTGCCTTTAGATGTTCCAAGTGTGGAAGAAGCCCGCGAAATAGTGGCACAGACAAAGGGTGCAGTAGGTACTTATAAGATCGGTATGCAATTACAATTTGCAGGTGGTCTGGCTTTCGCTGAAGAGCTGGCAAAAGAGGGGCATTCAATTTTCTTGGATGTGAAACTACTCGATATCGACAATACGATTGCCAGCGCGGTAAAAAATGTTGCCAAAATGGGCATGCGCTTCATGACCTTGCACGCTTACCCCAAAACAATGCGCGCTGCTGTAAACGTGCTGCAAGAATTGGATAACAAAGAGCTATGCCTTTTAGGGGTAACAGTTCTCACCTCTATGGATGAAGCAGACCTAACAGCCGCCGGTTATAAAGGCCCGATAGCTGACTTGGTAGCACAGCGCGCGCAAGATGCTGCGGTTGCAAAAATGGGCGGTATTGTTTGTTCGCCAATAGAAGCGGCCAGTATGAAGCAAAAAATCGGTAAAGACCTAGTTATTGTCACACCAGGTGTACGTCCGGCAGGGGCTGCTCTTGGCGATCAAAAGCGGGTTATGACACCGGCGGAAGCAATTTCGGCAGGCTCCGACTATCTGGTTGTCGGGCGGCCAATTTTGAAGGCAGAAAACCGCCGCAAAGCTGCGGAGGAAATTGTCGAGCAAATCGCATCGGTGCTTTAAGCAATTAAGGCCGCTACGATCTCCCGTAGCGGCCATAATTTTAAAATAATGCTTAGTTAGGCACTTGATCGTTTGCTTCAGCAGCCTGTGCCGCTTGAGCAAGGTTTTGACGGTAAAGTGCAGCAAAATCGATTGGATCCAACAGCAATGGTGGGAAGCCGCCATTACGTGTTGTATCGGCAAGTACGTTGCGTGCAAATGGGAACAGCATGCGAGGGCATTCGATCAAAATGAACGGGTGCATGTGTTCTTTCGGAACGCCGGTAATCTGGAACACGCCGCCGTAAACCAGCTCAACAGCAAACAATACCTGTTCACTTGTATTGGCTTTGGCGTTTAAAGTAAGTACAACTTCAAACTGGTCTTCACCAATTGGGTTGGCACCAACATTAACGTTGATATCCAGCTTTGGCTGTTCACCCGGCTGCAAAGACTTTGGTGCATTCGGATTTTCGAAAGATAGATCTTTGATGTATTGGGCAAGGACATTCATACCAGGAGCCGCAGCTTCGGCTTGTCCGTTCTCATTTTCGCTCATAGTGATAATCCCGTTTCACGGCTCAAAAAATGAGATGGGAGCGCATCAGCAGTACCGCTAATCTTGCCCCACCTTAATAACCAGTGTGTGGCTACCATGCCCCTGAGATAGAAACAAGGCTTGCAGTGTAATTGAATTGGCACAGTTTGAGAAAAATGCGTAGTATTACCATTGGCAACAAGTCGCAGGGTGATTAATGAGTGATGGATTACAGAGTACCCAAGGAGCAAATATAAATGCAGCGCACACCTGCTAGCCAGCAACACTTGCTCGGCCATCAAGTCAAGCTGGATACGCTTGTTAGGTTGCGTTGGTTGGCAGTTATTGGTCAAACCATATCCCTATTGGTTGTTTATTATGGTTTTGAGTTCGATCTACCAATTGGCTATGCTTATGTACTTATTGCAACATCTGCCTGGCTCAACGTTATACTTAAAATACGCTGGCCTTCCAGCACAAGACTTTCCGAAAACGGCGCAACTTTACAGCTTGCCTACGATATTTCCCAGTTAGGTGGCTTGTTGTTCTTAACAGGTGGCTTGGGAAATCCTTTTTGTTTTCTCATTATCGCCCCGGTTATGGTTTCTGCAACTGCGCTTTCAGCAAAGAATACAATTATTCTGGCGTCCCTGACCGCGGCAATAGTAACGTTCCTGACAAGCTATCATTATCCTCTACCTTGGTATGCTGGCGTTCCCATTAGCCTGCCCCCTGTTTATATGGTGGGTATATGGTTTTCGCTCATGTGCTCCATGTTCTTTATGGCAATTTACTCTCTGCGAATTGCTTCGGAAGCTAGGCAGCTTTCAGAGGCGTTGGCTGCCAGTGACATGGTTCTAGCCCACCAGCAACACCTATCGGCACTCGATGGCTTGGCAACGGCTGCAGCCCACGAGTTAGGAACGCCGTTAGGTACTATTTACTTAACGGCCAAAGAATTATCCTCGGAATTTGAAGAGGGTGACCCGCTACGAGAAGATGCCGAGCTGGTTTATCAACAGGCTGAGCGTTGTCGGGAAATCCTGCGAAAGCTATCTTCGCTTTCTAGCGATAGCGATCAGCATTTCCAGAAAATGTCCATATCGCGCTTGCTTGAAGAGACAGCCGAACCCCACCGGGGTTTAGGGGTTGATATTCAGGTCGAATTGGAAGGTGCGGAGAGCGAGCCGGTAGGTCTGCGTGATCCGGCTGTGAGTTATGGCCTAGGTAATATTTTGGAAAATGCCGTCGATTTTGCCGATATGAAGGTTGTTATGCGTGCGGTATGGGATGATGAACGCGTTGAAGTTATTATCTCCGACGATGGTCCTGGCTTTGCTTCGGATGTAATCGACAAAATGGGTGAGCCTTACGTTTCCAAACGATTTGGCCATAAAAAACCATCCGAAGTAAGCGAGCGCGAAAGCAAGCAAAAAGGTGGTGGCCTTGGTCTTGGTTTCTTTATTGCCAAGACACTTCTGGAAAGATCAGGTGCGCGATTGGCATTTTATAACAAAAGAGCACCAGAAAAAGGTGCAATAGTTCGTATTAGGTGGCCAAGAAATGCGATGGATCAAGTGATGAGCACTGGTGGAGAACTAGAATAAAGAAGAATTAAGGATTCCTATTCTTAATTTAACTTTCCTCATTCATTCTAAATTGATATTTAGTATGAAATGAAGTCAAAAATAAAAAGCTAAATGTTAAACCGAATAAACTAAAGTCGGACCCTAAACGATGAACCAAAATGAAGTAGCTCCCCTGGGCCGCCTCTTGATCGTAGACGATGACCACGCGTTTTTGCAAAGGTTGGATCGCGCAATGCAAAAGCGTGGTTTTGAAACTGAGACAGCAGACGGCGTTAAAGAGGCACTAAGTAAAGTAGCAATTCAGGCCCCTGACTACGCAGTTGTTGATATGCGCTTGGAAGATGGCAGCGGCTTGGATGTTGTTGAAGCTATTCGCATGAAAAAGCCGGAGTCCCGTGCCATTATATTAACAGGCTACGGTAATATTGCCACAGCAGTAACAGCGGTGAAACTTGGTGCAATTGACTATCTGTCAAAGCCAGCGGATGCCGATGATATCTTCGCAGCTCTCACACGGCTACCAAACGAAAAAGCGCCGCCCCCCGAAAATCCAATGTCTGCTGACCGTGTTCGTTGGGAACATATTCAAAGGGTTTATGAGCTTTGCGATCGCAATGTTTCAGAAACAGCACGCCGCTTGAATATGCACCGCCGCACACTACAGCGTATTTTGGCAAAACGGGCACCGCGTTAATCTAGCGATGTTAACCACGGAAGCAGGCTGTAATCAGCCTGCCTCGGGTTTTTCTTGAGTTTTATCAATCGAGTGCTTAGTTATCAGCGGTAACTGCGCCAGCGTGAATACCAGAGTAATCGGCATAAAGCCGAATACCTTAAAGCTCAGCCAAAAATCGGTTGAGTATGTGCGCCAAACGAATTCGTTAATCCCGGCCAGCACAAAGAAAAACACCCCCCAACGAAAAGTCAACTTACGCCAGCCCTCGGCATCAAGTTGAAACGCACTGTCGAAAACATAGCCCAACAGCGATTTGTTAAAGGCCAGACCGCCTAGCAGAATGCTGCCGAAGAGCACATTCACAATTGTGGGTTTAAGCTTAATAAACAAATCATTATGCAGGTACAGTGTAAGAGCGCCAAAAATCAGCACCACAACACCAGAGACAACGGGCATAACCGGAAGTGTTTTTGTAAGAACATACGAAACACTCAGCGAAATACTAATTGCCACCATAAAAGCAGCAGTCGCAATAAAAATTGGTTCACCCAATGCCCCTAACGCGGGAAACAATTCGGCAAGGCGCTCACCTTTGGAGTTTGCTAAAAAGAATACCGCCAGTGGCCCCATTTCAAGGCTCAGTTTAACGAGTGGGGAGGGCTCATTCGCTTTTTTTGCCCCAGGGCCTTCTTCAAACTCTATCAAACTTCTCATCCTTTAAATATTTAGGGGCCTTTTAATGCTTAGGCGAATGTCGATACTAGCCCTTTGGGGCAAGATAAAGAACATAAGGCCGATATGATACCTTAGCATAAGCTAGAGTACGTTCCGTTTGCCTGAATGCAATCAAGCGACAAGAATTCGCTCTAAAACTTGGTGCGTGCTCTTAACGCCTGCGCAAGTGTACCTTCATCCAGATAATCCAGCTCGCCGCCAACCGGCACTCCATGCGCCAAACGGGTAATGTTAACATGCGAAAATGCCGACAACATATCGGTAATATAATGAGCTGTGGTTTGCCCTTCAACCGTGGCATTTACCGCCAGAATAACCTCGTTGACTGCGCCGCTCTCGACCCGCTCAACAAGCTTGCCGATATTCAAATCATCCGGGCCGATGCCATCAAGCGGCGACAAGGTCCCGCCAAGCACATGGTAATGCGCGTTCATGGTTCCAGCGCGTTCCAGTGCCCATAAATCAGCGACATCTTCAACCACAATAATTGTAGCACCATCGCGTTTGCTATCGGCGCAAATCGAACAGGGGTCGCAGGTATCAACGCTACCGCAGTTGCTGCAAATCCCCACAGTCTCCACAGCTACCCCCATTGCTTCTGCCAATGGTGCCAGCAACTGCTCTTTCTTTTCAATCAAATGCAGTGCAGCACGTCGGGCGGAGCGTGGCCCTAAGCCCGGTAGTTTGGCGAGTAGTTGAATAAGTCGTTCAATCTCGGGGCCGGCAATACTGCGAGACTTCATAGGGGTAAGCTTTCAGATCTAGCAAGGTATCAACGCCAATATGCAAGGGCACAAGGGGACACCATATAAGAAAGGGCTGCCGATTTGGTCAGCAGCCCCACTAAACAATTGCGATCAATTAGAATGGCAATTTCATACCTGCAGGCAAGCCCATGCCAGACATCAATTCTTGTGTCTGCTCTTGTACCATGGCCTCGCCTTTGGCTTTGGCATCGTTGTGTGCTGCCATAATCAGGTCTTCAAGAATTTCAACTTCGTCCGCTTTTACCAAAGAGCTATCTATCTTTAATGATTGCATGACGCCTTTACCGTTCAAGGTAACGCTCACAAGTCCGGCTCCTGCGCTTCCTTCAACTGTAAGCTCGGTCACTTTTTCTTGAAGTTCACCCATTTTGGCCTGCATTTCCTTGGCCTGCTTCATCATTTTAAGAAAGTCCACGGGACATCTCCTGTATACGGTTTGCAAAAGCGGCTATCCAAGCCATATTTTGTATTAGCGCTGCTGTGCCATATTGTGTGCCTCTAGGCAACAGCAAAAACAGGTGAGTTTAAAGCCAGCTATCCTCATTGAACGCATCATCTTGCGTGACATCACCGCCACCGGACACGTTTTCATGCTCTTCTAGCTTAGAGATTTTTACATCAACCACTTTAGCGCCGGGAAAAGCATTCAAAACAGCGGCTACTTCAGGGTCTGACTGCGCATCATTGAGCAGTTGCCGTTTATTTGCCTGCTGTTCTTCGTAGAGTGTTGGGCGCCCTTGCTCGCGGCTCACAGCCACCAGCCAGCGCCGACCAGTCCAATCTGTGAGTTTACGGCTCAAATCACCAGCAGCATCGGCACTTGCATCTTTGGTGGGTTGCACCTCAATGCGCCCGGGCTGGAAGTTCACCAGCCGCAAACTGCGTTCAACCGCAACTTTTAGCGGAATATCCTTTTTCTGCTTGGCAAGTTCGGCCACTTCCTGCCAGCTACGAATGGCTATGCGCTCGCTCTCTTCAGCGCTTGCCTGTGTTTGCGGGGCTGCTTGTGCCTGCATAGGGGCACTATTGGCCACCACATTCAAAGCTTGGGCTGCGCCACCATTCGCCACCGCACGCGGGGCCCCACCTTGTGGACCGGAATTGCCGCCACCAGAACCACCAGCGGTAGGGCTGTTGCTGCCAGTGCTACCGCTCGCGCCAGAAAAAGCGCCTGCTTGCAGTTTTTTCAAAGCTTCTTCAGGATCAGGTAAATTGGCGCTATAGCAAAGTCGTACCAGCACCATATCGGCAGCTGGCAGCGGTTTTGGTGCGTGTTGCACCTCTTGCGTACCTTTTAAAAGAATCTGCCACGTACGTGATAATGCCCGCATGGAAAGCTTGCTGGCAAACTCGCGGCCACGTACCCGCTCTATCTCGCTGGTGCCGCCTTCATCGCCCGCATCACTAACAACCTTCATCCGGGTAACAAGGTGGGTAAATTCTGCGAGATCAGAAAGCACAACCGCGGGGTCAGCCCCCACATCATACTGGGCTTTTAATTCACCCAATGCACTCGCCGCATCGCCGCGCATCACATGCTCGAACAAGTCAATAATCCGGCTACGGTCCGCCAGCCCCAACATATGCCGCAGGGCATCCGCCTCAATGCGTCCGCTACCATGGGCAATGGCCTGATCCAGCAAGCTAAGCGAATCACGGGCCGAACCTTCACCGGCGCGGGCAATCAGCGCCAGCGCCTCATCACTAATTTCTATGTTTTCTTTGGCAGCAATATCGCGTAGCAGGCGCACAAGGGTTGAGCTGTCAATCCGGCGCAAATCAAAACGCTGACACCGCGATAGCACGGTGACGGGAACCTTTCGGATCTCGGTCGTTGCAAAAATGAACTTCACATGCTCGGGCGGCTCTTCCAATGTCTTCAACAAGCCGTTAAACGCGGCTGTCGAAAGCATGTGCACCTCATCGATAATATATACTTTATAGCGGGCACTGGCCGGGCGGTAACGGGCAGAATCGGTTATCTCGCGGATATCGTTAATACCGGTATGAGAAGCGGCATCCATTTCAATAACATCAACATGGCGCCCTTCCATAATGGCTTGGCAATGTACACCGGGCTGCTTTAAGTCAATGGTGGGTTGGCTGGTGCCATCGGCAAGTGCGTAGTTCAGCCCGCGGGCCAGAATCCGTGCCGTTGTGGTTTTACCCACCCCGCGCACACCGGTAAGCATCCATGCCTGCGCAATCCGTCCTGTTTCAAAGGCATTCTTTAGCGTTTGCACCATGGGCTCTTGCCCATAAAGATCTTCAAATGAATTGGGGCGATACTTGCGTGCCAAAACCCGGTAGGTACCGCTGCTATTGTTATTGGCAGCTGCGGAGTCGCCCGTGGAACTTGCGGAAAGCGTTGCTGTTGTTTCTTGAGTTTGCTCGTCCATCATGCCCCATCCTGCTTTGCTTGCAGCAAGTATATAGAAAAACCTATCGCCCGGCCATTCAAGACGAAGACCGGCCGCTTGTCGAGATCAAGGCGGGGGAAATGCAAAAGAAAGGTGGAAGGCTGGAACGATGACCCGCGCCATGCTCGTTAGGGCTGCTTCCTTCCGGACCTGACCCGATTGGCGAGTGGTTCGTCCACCACCAACCTTCCGAGGGGCTATATGGTCAATTTCCGGTATAATTGCAAGTCCTATTGTTAAAAAGCCCCGGCAATACACACCAATGGGCAAGCTCTTCCACATATACCCAAGCTGTCCATTCAACAGCTATCAACTAAATAGGGTATTATTTTATACCATAGTTGCAACCTGCGCTGATGTTGCACTTGCATTTTTTAAACTGCGCTGGTTGAGTGACAACCGATAATTATCGCAGTTCACGAAATAGTCTTGTGGTTTGCCTTGCATATGCAAAATCCCAATGACTTGCCCCCTAAAAGCTGCGGCTATTCCTGCGCCAAGCAGAAAATGAACTTGATTGGATGACCCTTGACTATTGATTTATACGATCCTATCGAAGCATCCCACTACCTTTGTTTCTCCGAGAACCGGCTCGATAGATCGGCCCCCAAACGCAGCGATAAAGCGTGGTTGGCCGATTTGCAAAATGCCCACAATGCCAAATATATTGTTACCTGCACGGGCAAGTTCATTATTGCCGGAACGCCAGAGCAAATGAGCCCGTTCCTAACTTCTGAGGATTTAGAGCAGCTCGGTGTTGTGCTGGAAAACCCGGTGTTGCTGGGGCTGGATAAGCAAAATAACAATGCACCCGTCTTCTCGCTGCAACACTACTTCATGGGCGATGAAGAAGAGCTGGAAACGCACTTGGGGCAGTTTGCAATGCCGAACCAGCAGCGTATCTATCAGCCCATCGGGCTGCGCACCTTGGCCATGGCCAAAACCCAAACCAACAGCACAATGGGTGTATTAGCCCAAGCGCAAGCCCTGCAAAATTGGCACACCTCGCACCCGCGCTGCTCCAAATGCGGTGAACCAACACAAATGGCTGAAGCCGGATACCGCCGCGATTGTCCTTCGTGTAATGCAGTTCATTTCCCAAGAACCGACCCAGCGGTAATTATGCTCATCACCCATGGTGATATGTGCTTGTTGGGTCGCCCCTACCATTTACCGGAGAATCTCTACACCACATTGGCTGGTTTTGTGGAGCCGGGCGAAACCTTCGAGCAAGCGGTACGCCGCGAGGTTTTTGAAGAAGCGGGTATTGAAGTAGGCGAGGTCAGCTTCAAAGGCTCGCAACCATGGCCTTTTCCATCCTGTCTAATGATGGGGTTCCATGGCGAAGCAAGATCGACTACCCTTAATATAGATTATGATGAAATGCAGGATTGCCGCTGGGTTCATCGTGATGAACTGATAAAAATCATGAATGGCCCAACTGAAGAAGGTATTTACGGCCCCCCTGACATTTCTATTGCCTATTATTTAATGGAACTATTTGCAAAGGGCGGGTGATCACTAAGTATCAAGCCGCCATAATTGCTGGAGGCTTAATGACTTTTTGCATTTATCTTACCCACCCGAATGTTGATATTGACCCCGCGCGCCCTGTTTCCCAGTGGAACCTTTCCGACAAAGGGCGCGCCCGTTTAGAGCAGGGCCTCTCTCAGCCATGGCTCACCCAAGTTGATCATGTTGTTTGCAGTAGCGAGAAAAAGGCGCTGGAAACGGGGCAGGTGCTTGCGGGGCATTTGGGCATGGAGCTGACCACCGCCCCGAACCTGCAAGAAAACAACCGCGATGCCACGGGATATCTACCCAAGGAAGAGTTCGAGCAAGTGGCCGATGAGTTCTTCGCCCGACCTGCGGTGAATATTCGTGGGTGGGAGCGGGCGCTGGACGCGCAAAACCGCATTGTGAAAGCAATAACTAGCGTGCTCAAAGATACCGTAGATAACGAAAGCGTGCTTTTCGTTGGCCATGGCGGCGTGGGTACCTTGCTCAAATGCCATTTAGCCAATACCGCTATTGCCCGCGCACACGACCAGCCCAATGGCGGTGGTTATTGGTTCAGCTTCCCAAAAACTGCACTGCAAACTCTTTCACTGCCTTTAGAGAAACTGGCATGGCAACCTATTGAGGTGCGGCAAACACAAAAAGCGTGAGCAATGAGGGCAGCGAGAGGATCGTCTTGCGAACGCAGCGGGCAGGCCCCCCAAATGAAGCCTCCCCCAAAACAGCGGAAATCAACAGCATATGGCGCTAAGCTATGCTGTGGTTTCCACATAACAAGAATAAATTACAGATGATGATTGCCCAATGCGCACGCATCAGGTAAAGAGAGCACACCTTCGGGCAAAAAACGCCCCAAGCACCCGTAGCTCAGTTGGATAGAGCGCTGCCCTCCGAAGGCAGAGGCCAGAGGTTCGAATCCTCTCGGGTGCGCCATATTTTTCAATGACTTAACTGATGATCCGCCCTTGTATCGTCAAGTGGCTTCCGGATGTTTTCCGGATTTGCAGCGCTTTAGCGCGCATTCTCGATATATATTCGTTCCTCTAAAACCTGCTAGGTTTTAATTAAAAAACGAAAGTGGTAAGTATTGTTCTTAAAAAACTTCGCTTGTGCTCAACCGTTTGTGAAGAGGAAGTATGGCACCTGACAAATACCAAGAATTACTTATTGATCTTTATAAGGAAAATCAATCATTTCTAAATAAAGCGCTTTTCTCAGTTTCCACTCTTGCAATCCCGCTGTTATTTAAGGCGATACTTGACTATTCTGAGAATATAAAAGCTCAGTGCATGATGGCATTATCCTTGATAGGCTTCGTAATTGTTGTCACATTGATGATTATCTCAGTTCGATTTGCGAAAGAGGGTTGTGATAAAGCAATTGGTGGAGATACAGTGTGTGCAAAAAATAATTTCGATAAAGCTAGACGAACAGATAAATATGCTGAAATTGTGTTTGTAATTTCACTTTTTATAATTTTAACTGCCGTTGTAATTAGTGTTGTTATGAAGGGTCAAAATATGTCAGATAAAAAACTATTAAACGAGTCATTTGTGCCGCCTAAGAGTATTGATAAGGCATTTACCCCTCCTGTTAGTCTAAGTAACCAAGCTCCGGCTCATGAGAGCAATACGTCCAAAACGAATGGTACTTCGCCTTCTCCTGCTACAGAAAGTTCGACCTCTGGAAAACCTGCTAAAAATAAATAGTAATGCTCATTACACTATGGTGTTTGCAGTATGATCAGCAAGAGTTGATCGTTTAGTCTTAGATACCATAAAGATTATATTGCCAAAATGACGAAAATGAAGTTCGCTTTATTTTGAAACACTGCATTTTTGTACGCCGCGCCTAGAGCTCACCACCGGCAACAGCCTCAATATCGCGCCGCCCGGTTATATGCGGGCCATGGATAGCCTGCGCGATATGCTCAATAAGCGCCATGGCTGGGCAGACCCGCAAGACCCCGCCCGCGCACAAGAAACCAAACGCACCCCAGAGCATAAAGAACGCGCCAGCAGCCGCGAAGAAATTCAAAACTGGCTGGAAGAGCTGATTGTAGCAGGGCGCATAAATAACCGCACTGAAATGATCGGTTCCTTACAAAGCGCGGGCTTTGAAATCCCCCGCGCGGGCAAAAACTATCTCACCGTAAAAGATCCGGAAACAAACATCCGCTGGCGATTGAAAGGAACCCTCTTTCATGAAGGATGGACCCGCGAAAAAACCGCTCAGCATGCGGCTCAAAGACAACATGCAAACGAGCATGCAACAGGCACAGCAAGCCCAAGCCGCCTTGCTGGCCTCAGCCAATGCGAGCTTCGAGAGCAATATCAAAGCCATATTGAACGGCGTGCGAAATACAATCGCCAACGATATGGCCGACCATCACAAAGCCATCAAAGCAGACTTGCAGCACCGGCTACACATCTTCAAACAACGCCAGCAGGTGGAATACAGCTGGCCAGAACCCCCGAGAACGAAAAAGTGGCAAGTGCTGCTTGCGGTGTACTTGCTTGTGAGCCTGTGCAGTACGGCAATACTGCTCATATTGCTGATCTCTCAAAGCCCGCTCTCTCCAAACCCCAACACGCCGCAAGCGTCAATAGTGCCAGCGAGCTCCCAGCCCTTACCGCAGAAAAAACCAGCGAGCGGCAATCGCTACCTCCTGATCGATTTGCAAACAGGCCGCAGCCACAGCTGCCAAGACAGGCAGAAGACCATCGTCTGCAGCGGCCTGTCTCAGCCACCAACCAACAATCAACCGTAACCGCAACAACCTTAAGCACAGAAAGGCATAGCCATGACAGACCACAACGCCACTTCGGTTCAAAGCCCGATGGAGCGCGAGCTCCTCAGCTACGTGCAGCAATTAACCGAAACATTGGAGCATTCACAGAGCGTGCTCACCGACTTGGAGAAGCGCTCGACAGGCTTGCTGAACAAACGGCTGGACAATCTGCAGGCCTGCTTAAGCGCTTCAATCAACTCGCAGGCTCAATTCAACGCGGTCTTGATCAACTTGCTCACAGAGCCATCAAACTTCGAAGAACACGCCAAATCTCTCAGCGAGACAATGACCCTAGCCCAGAGCATTCAGAAAAAGCTGAACCGCAACGTCGAGTGAAGCCAAACGCACAAACGAAAGCTCCAGCAATAACAAAGGCCAAACAACCCAAAAAATCATTTAGTTGGCAAAGATAGGATCACCCATGCAAATCAACTCACAAGGCATTAAGCTTACCATTAACGAGCACCAGAACATCAATAGTCTGGATGAACTGCTGGCAGCCATTGAGCAGATCAAATCAAAATCCGTGTACGCTGTTCGCTATGAACATAGCGGTCCTTTGGTAAGTAGTAGTGGCTCTTATGCGACGCCGGAGGAGCGCAAACCATTCTCGCAAACCCGCTTTGGCCTCATATTCCTTGCCGAAGCACACGACCTCGGTGCTATTCAGGACATAAGCCTTACCTGCTGAACGCAGGCGTGAAAGTGGCAGGTAAAAGGATCATGATTAAGTTGAAAAGCAATTCGTTTATATAACATGACCCTTTTTCGCTATCAGCTTACAGCAGTAACGAGTGGCAAAGTTGGCAGCAGTTCATCAATCGCTGTGCGCACACCCTCAAGCATAGGTAGATGCTTTTTCTCACGCGCCCAGTGGCTTAGAAACTCAGCCGTCATCTCGCGGGCGGTGTCTATAACCATTTTTTCAGGTAGGGTGGCTTTGGCCGCTAGGTGCGATAATTCGTCAAAATCCAAATCTGCAAACTCTCGCTTACGGCTGTATTTGAGTGCAAAGCTATCGCCGTGAATATACGCAATGGTTGAAACGAAATCATAGGCTGGCGCAAGTGCAGCATTGCGTTTGTCAGGGTAGATTAGCGACCAGTTTTTTAAATGCATATCACCATTGCCGATCAAGGTGTTAAACACCAGTCGGCGAATGAACTCGCGAATATCCCTATCGTTTGTCTCACTGGCTATAACGCTGGCAATATTGCGCATACTGGCGCGTTTGTATTTGTCATCGCTATAAACGCTAAACACCTGCGCAAAATCTTCCATATGCACCCGCTCGCCATTGGCTTGCCTGTCAAAGCGCCGGATTTTAAAAGCCGTTTTGCCCAAGCGCTGCATTCCCTCTGGCAAGCCGGAGATATTGTCGATATCAATCAGGCCAATATCCGGCACATCCAATCCAAGCAAACTGGCAAGATGCATCATGGGAAACTCATTTTCCGGTACACCTGTATCTTCGCGCGAGGGTAGCTTGACGATCCAGTCACCGCCCATACCGGATGCCGGAATTGTAAGCCCGCCACTGGCACTTTCAAGTGCCGAAAACTTCAGCTGTACACCTGCAAGCGAGAAGCGCAGTATATTGTCTCTATCTAGCGCGGTGCCGTCTTCAGATTGCGCGACCTCGGGGGGCCAGACATCACCATTGGCGGGGGTGATTGTCACTGCACCAGGAAGGTCTTGCCCGAGTGCCCAAAGCAAAAAGGCTGCGATCACCGGGCACGACCGTGAGCGTGCCAATAGGCTTGCCATAAAGCGCGACATTGAGAATGGAAACATCAGGCATCATTTTCCTCCTCATAATCCAAGCTATAGGCAGGCTTGCTCTCTTGAGTCTCAGAGGACGATGCATCAAGCCGCCTATTTGCCCCGCTCATACTGCGAATAATTGAATGAGCAGCTGGTACAGCTATACGCGGCACCAGCATAAGTTCTAAATCAAGCGCATGGGCCAGCGCAGTTAGGCTGGAGATTCTCAAATCAACTGCATTACCTTCAATCTTTGAGATATGCGATTGCGGCACGCCGCAGCGTTTGGCCAACTCGCGCTGGCTTAACCCTTTATCTTCTCGCGCCTGCTTTAAGGCAGCGGCTATGTGCTCGCTTTTGTAGCTCATCATGATCTGCCTTTATGCATCAATTGTTAGATACGATCTATAATAGCATATCATCAATAAATCATAACACCAACTGGTGATCTATTATTGCCTATCAAAACTATCATTTATATATAAAACTATATCAAAAAACTGAGCGTTCCCCAAAATAACCTCGTGCTACTTTCCTGCTTTCGCGTCGCACTATGCTAATCTCTAACGCGCATAAAGCGCTGATCTGTTCACTCTCCCGTTCTGCCCATGAATACGGTTGGAAAATCATTTCCTTTTAAGTAAATGTAGTTCTGCATTGAATGATAGGGGCCGTGGACGCAACATGAATGCCGTTGAAATAGAAGAAGCAATCTCTTTACTTGCCGCGCAGCCGTTTGATGCCTCTGAGTTCCCTTTTGCGTTCCTGCAGGCTTTTGGTAACAAGGAAACCACCCTCAAGCGCTTAAAAAGCGGCACCACTAACAAGTCAGAGCTTGGCGGCGTACTGCAAGCCAATAACATCCATATCAAAGTCGCACCCACGGGCGAGGCCGCAGCCACGCTGAGCCAACTCAAGCAAAGCCCGGCCACCACAAAAGCCAAGGCCAAATTCATACTCGCGACAGATGGTATAGACTTCCACGCCGAAGATATGAACAGCGGCGAAGTGGTGGTCTGTGACTACAAGGATTTCCCCAATCATTTCGGCTTTTTCCTCTCGCTTGCGGGCATCTCCACCGTTAAGCAAATCCGCGAAAACGCTTTTGATATCAAAGCAACAGGCCGCCTGAACCGCCTCTATATCGAGCTGCTTAAAGACAACCCCGAATGGGGCACAGAGAAGCGCCGCCATGATATGAACCACTTCATGGCGCGGCTGATTTTCTGCTTCTTTGCCGAGGATACCGATATTTTCAACGGCGAGGGTGTTTTCACCCAAACCATAGAGCAAATGAGCGCCAAGGATTCCGCTAATACCCACGAAATCATTAGCGAGCTGTTCCGCGCCATGAACACAGCGATCAACGATCGCAAAGCCGCAAAACTCCCTCGTTGGGCAGACCAGTTTCCCTATGTGAATGGCGGCTTGTTCTCGGGCAGTGTGCAAGTCCCGCGCTTTTCAAAAATCGCCCGCTCCTACCTCATTCATATCGGAAATCTGGATTGGCAGAAAATCAACCCGGATATTTTCGGCTCGATGATTCAGGCGGTGGCGGATGATGACGAGCGCGGCGCACTTGGCATGCACTACACCAGCGTGCCAAACATCCTGAAAGTGCTAAATCCGCTATTCCTCGATGACCTG
Source organism: Polycladidibacter stylochi (assembly GCF_001562055.1). Taxonomy (GTDB): domain Bacteria; phylum Pseudomonadota; class Alphaproteobacteria; order Rhizobiales; family Stappiaceae; genus Pseudovibrio; species Pseudovibrio stylochi. The sequence continues at coordinate 452,626 of NZ_LLWE01000024.1, forward strand.
CGCGAAAAGCTTGAGGAAGCAGGAGATAACGCCCGCAAGCTGCTTAATTTGCGTGGCCGCATGGCGCGCATACGGGTGTTCGATCCCGCCTGTGGCTCGGGCAACTTCCTTGTTATTGCCTATAAGCAAATGCGCGAGATCGAAGTGGAAATCAACAAACGGCGCGATGAACCAGAGCGCCGCACAGAAATCCCGCTCACCAATTTTAGAGGCATTGAACTGCGCGACTTCCCCGCCGAAATTGCAAGGTTGGCGCTTATTATTGCCGAGTATCAGTGCGATGTCACCTATCGCGGCCAAAAAGAGGCATTGGCCGAATTCCTGCCGCTGGATTCAAAAAACTGGATTACTTGCGGCAACGCCCTGCGGCTAGATTGGCTGAGCATCTGCCCGCCCACCGGCACAGGGGTAAAAATGCTTGGCGATGATTTGTTTAGCACCCCGCTCGATCAGGCAGAGATCGATTTCGAGAATGAAGGCGGCGAAACCTATATCTGCGGTAATCCACCGTATTTAGGCTCAACGTGGCAAAGTAAAGAGCAAAAGGCAGATCTTGAGGCCATCTTTGCCCATCGCGTTAAAAGCTGGAAGTCGCTCGATTATGTTGCAGGCTGGTTCATGAAAGCGGCAGACTACGGCCAGCATACGCAATGCGTGGCGGCTTTCGTGTCCACCAACTCCATCTGCCAAGGCCAGCAAGTGCCCATTCTGTGGCCCGAAATCTTTAATAGCGGCCACCACATTGCATTCGCTCACACTTCTTTCAAATGGGCAAACCTTGCCAGTCACAATGCAGGTGTAACCGTTGTTATTGTAGGTATTGCCATTGAGCGTGGTAAATTAAGGAAGCTTTATTCCAATGGCTTGGGCAGCACCACTCTGACTAAAGAAGCCGACAACATAAACGCCTACTTGGTTTCAGGCACGAATGTAACCATTCAAAAGTCTGCAAAACCACTCTCTGATTTGGCTGGCATGAGTTTTGGAAACAAGCCCGTCGATGGTGGTAACTTGTTACTATCTAAAGCTGAGGTTGAAGCTCTTTGCTTAACCAAACAGCAGCATAGTAAATTTATCCGGCGGATATATGGCTCCGCTGAATTCATTCGGGGTCTGGAACGTTACTGTTTATGGATCGAAGACGAGTATCTCGAAGAAGCCAACGAAATTGAGGGCATCAGACAACGCATAGAAGGTACTCGCACAATGCGCCTTGCAAGTCGCGATAAAAGCGCAAACGAGATGGCAAAACGCGCCCACCAAATGCGGGAAATGAATATTGGAGCAACACAAACAGTCGCAATGCCGTGTGTCTCATCTGAGAATAGAGCATATCTTCCAGCTGGTTTAATAGATGGAAAATCCACTATTACCAACCTTTGCTTTGCCCTATACGATGCCCCCGCTTGGAACATGGCGCTTCTCGTTTCTCGCTTGCATCTAGTTTGGATCACCACGGTTTGCGGTAAGTTGAAAACAGATTTCCGTTATTCAAACACTATGGGCTGGAACACATTTCCCGTTCCAAAACTCACCGAGAAGAACAAAGCCGATCTCACCCGCTGCGCCGCGGATATTCTGCTGGCGCGCGAAGCGCATTTCCCCGCCACCATTGCCGAGCTTTATAATCCAGAAAAAATGCCCGCCGACCTGCGCGCCGCGCACGCGCGTAATGATGAGGTTCTAGAGCGCATCTACATCGGCCGCCGCTTTCGCAACGACACCGAACGACTGGAAAAACTCTTCGAACTCTACACCAAAATGACCAAAGAAAAGCCAAAGATAAATAAGAAACCTGCGATAGATTTCGATTTGCATTGGAATTAACAGGATTAATCTTGCAATCTAGGCCCATTGGGCCTACTTTGCAAATAACAATACCCGCCACGCCTCGGGCGAAGGTTTACCTTCGCACTGCGCACCATGGCGGGTTACTTGTATCTAGGCATCAGTTTCCTTTATCATTTCATAGTTGATTGCGTCTCGATGAAATATGTAAAGCCAGCCCTTACCCGTGACAAACAAATTGAATTGCTGGAACGGCGCGGTATGGATTGCTCGAATAGGGCATTGGTTGAACACTCTCTAAAGCATATCAGTTATTATCGGTTACGGGCCTACTGGATGCCCTACGAAGTGCCTGCGGTAGATGAAGGCGATCATGCTTTTAGAGAGGCGACGAAATTTGAAGATGTCTTGGCGCTCTACGAGTTTGATCGACATTTAAGATTGCTCTTGATAGACGCTATCGAGCGTATCGAAGTATCATTTCGCACAAGCTGGTCGCAAACCATGGCTTTACGACATGGGCCACACGGATATTTGCAAACCAATTTACACGATCAAAGACAACATTCATATTTGCTAGATATTTTGCAAGAAGAAATAAGCCGCTCAAAAGATACTTTTATCAAGCACTATACAAGTAAATACACCGAGCCGGTGGATCCGCCAATCTGGATGGTGTCAGAGCTCTTGTCTCTTGGGCAGCTGTCTAAATGGTATAAGGCACTAAAGCCACGTGCAGACCAAAAGGCAATTGCCAAACCATACGGCCTTGATGATCGAGTACTTGGTTCTTTTCTCCACCATTTGACGCACATTAGAAACATATGTGCTCACCATGGTCGCTTATGGAATCGACAGTTCACGGTGACGCTTAGGCTACCGAAAACGCCAACTGACTTGTCGATAAATTTCAATCAAGATAAGTACGCGCAAAGGCGGGTCTATAATACGCTGGTGTTAGTTAATAGGTTGATGTGCATCATCTCACCTAATAGCGAATGGAAGCAGCACCTTGTCAGTTTGATTGAAGACACACCACAGGTTAAGCCACATGTAATGGGTTTTCCAGAGAACTGGCGCAATTTGATGATTTGGGCATAATTCAAGGGCAAATAAATGAATACTTATCAAAATGTTCCCTCCGTTTCCGTTACCTATGCCCAAAATGGCAGCTCTACCAAATCTAACGAGCTTGGTATGCGCGCCATGCAAGAGCGCGCCTATGAGAAACGCGGCGAACAGTATTTGCTGATTAAATCTCCCCCCGCATCGGGCAAAAGCCGCGCCCTAATGTTTGTGGCGCTGGATAAGCTCAACAACCAAGGCATTAAGCAGGCCATTATTGTTGTGCCGGAAAAGTCTATTGGCTCCAGCTTCAATGACGAACCGCTTAAAAAATTCGGTTTCTATTGGGATTGGGAAGTCGCTCCCAAGTGGAACCTGTGCAACGCGCCGGGCACCGATGGCGGTACTGTCAACTCTGTCAAGTCATTCCTAAATAGCGATGAGCACGTGCTGGTTTGCACCCACGCCACCTTCCGCTTCGCCGTCGATAAATTCGGCATTGAAGCTTTTGATGGCCGCTTGATTGCCGTGGATGAATTCCACCACGTTTCTGCCAACCCTGATAATAAATTGGGTATGCACTTAAACCAGTTTATTGCACGTGATAAAGTGCATATGGTTGCCATGACGGGCTCGTATTTTCGCGGCGATGCCGAACCGGTATTACAGCCCGAAGATGAAGCGAAGTTCGAAACTGTCACCTACACTTATTATGAGCAGCTCAACGGCTATAAGTATCTAAAGCAGCTCGACATCGGCTACTATTTCTACACCGACTCCTATTCCGATCACATCTTGAAAGTGCTCGACCCCAATCAGAAAACCATCATCCACATTCCCTCTGTCAATTCGCGCGAGAGCACAAAAGATAAAATCAGAGAGGTGGAACATATAATCGAAGAGTTGGGCGATTGGCAGGGCACGGACCCGCAAACCGGCTTCCAACTTGTAAAAACCGATGATGGCCGCATTATTAAGATTGCCGATCTCGTAGACGATGATGCCAATAAGCGCGATAAGGTATCGGCTGCGCTGAAAGATCCTTCGCAAAAAGACAATCGCGACCACGTTGATATCATCATTGCGCTGGGCATGGCGAAAGAGGGCTTTGACTGGATATGGTGCGAGCATGCACTCACCGTGGGCTATCGCTCTAGCTTAACTGAAATCGTGCAGATCATTGGCCGCGCCACCCGCGATGCCAAGGGCAAAACCCGTGCGCGATTTACCAACCTGATTGCCGAGCCGGACGCCGCTGAAGATTTAGTAGCAGAAGCGATTAACGATACGCTGAAAGCCATTGCCGCCAGTTTGCTTATGGAGCAAGTGCTTGCCCCGCGCTTTAATTTTACACCCAAGCAAGCCGATTCAACGCCAATTGAGGGCTTTGATTATGGCGAGGGCGGCTATGACAGCGAAAAATGCAATGTTGGCTTTAACGAGGAAACCGGGGAGTTCCAGATTGAAATTAAAGGTCTCACGCCCCCTAAAAGCCAAGCGGCTCAGCGTATTTGCCAAGAAGACCTGAACGAGGTCATTACCAGCTTCGTGCAAGACAAAACAACAATTGAGCGTGGTTTGTTTGATGAGGAGCTGGTACCAGAAGAGCTTACCCAAGTGCGGATGGGCAAAATTATTAAGGAAAAATTCCCCGAACTGGACGACGAAGACCAAGAGGCCGTTCGCCAGCACGCGGTTGCCGCACTAAATCTCACGCAGCAAGCCAAGGCCGTTGTGAATTCAGATGAAAGTGAAAGCACCGCAGGCAACACAGCGCTCATTGAAGGTGTTCGTAAAATCGCCATGGATGTGCGCGAGCTCGATATTGACTTGATAGACCGCATTAACCCGTTTGGCGAAGCATATGCTATTCTTGGAAAGACAATGAGCGAAGAGAGCCTTAAGCAGGTTGCTGCTGTAATCTCAGGTAAGAAAGTGAAGCTAACACCGGAAGAGGCGCGAGACCTTGCAAAACGTGCTTTAAAGTTCAAGCAGGAACGTGGTCGTTTGCCTTCCATCACTTCTCCAGATGCTTGGGAAAAGCGCATGGCTGAAGGTGTTGCGTTTCTCGCTCGCATGAAGGCAGAGGCAGCAAATGGCTAAATTTACAAGTGAAGATGACGCACTACTTGCCGAGTTGGGCGTTGAGGTTGAAGCCAAAAAGGCCGCGAAACGTACGCCCCGCGAAGAGCGTATTATTGCCGGTTTTGAAGAAATCCAGCGCTTTGTAGAAGAGCATGGTCATGCTCCCCAGCATGGCGAAGATAAAGATATATTCGAGCGCTTGTATGCCGTGCGCTTAGATCGTATTCGCGAGCAGGAAGAATGCTGCGCTCTAGTAACAGAGCTTGACCATCAAGGACTTTTACAGGACGCTGCATCACGATCAGAAATCACCTCAGACGATCTGGATGATGCTGCATTGCTTGCTGAGCTGGGTGTCGAAGCCGAGACCTCTGACATCACCACTCTCAAACATGTGCGCTCCACTGCCGAAAAGCAGGCGGCCGAAGAAATTGCCAACCGTGAAAAATGCGAGGATTTTGCCAAATTCAAACCGCTGTTCGATCAGGTCCAAGCTGAGCTGAAAAACGGTTTGCGCACCACAAGGCCTTTTGTTCGGGATGCAGGCTTTACAAAGGCCGAAATCAAGGTTGGCGAGTTTTTTATCCTTAACGGCCAAACCACCTATGTGGCGCAAGTTGGCGAAACAATTAAAGCACCAAACGGTGAGACTGACGCCCGACTGAGAGCAATTTTTTCCAATGGAACCGAGAGTAATTTATTGTTACGCTCCCTTCAGCGCGCCCTATATAAAGACGAAGCCGGGCGGCGTATCTCCGAACCAACCGCAGGGCCGTTGTTTGCAGATCAATCAGTCGATGGCGATGAAGCCAGCGGTACAATATATGTATTGCGCAGCAAGGCAGATCATTCTGTTGTGGCCCAAAACCGCGAGGTGCTTCACAAAATCGGCGTGACGAGTGGCCCTGTCGAAAAACGCATTGCCAATGCCAGCAATGACCCCACATTCCTTCTAGCTGATGTCGAAATCGTCGCCACCTATGAGCTCTACAATATCAACCGCAATAAATTAGAAAATCTCATTCATCGGATTTTTTCATCCGCACGTTTGGATATCGAGATTAAAGACCGTTTCGGCAAACCGGTCACCCCGCGCGAATGGTTCCTTGTGCCTTTGTTCATCATCAACGAAGCGGTTGAGAAAATCAAAGACGGCTCGATCTCTCATTATGTTTACGATCCGGAAAAAGCAGCCCTCGTCAAACGGGGAGACTAATGCACCCTTGTAACAATTAAATCAAGTTCTCCAAAACCAGATTCTAGGGCCTTGAACCCTGTAATTTGAGGCAAAGATTTTAGCTCACTTGCCAGGTAAATATGTTGCTTATCTGTGGCCAAAAAAGTGGTTTTTTACCAACACTATCTTCGCACCAAAAAAGTTGCCCAGTAGCTCTATCAAAAATGATACCACTATAAAAACCATCTAGTTTTTCTAGCATTCTGGCCCCATAGGTCTCAAAGAGTGGTAGAAGCACCTCGGTATCTACGGTTGGCGGGTTGGCAAACCTCAATTCATTTGAAACTTCCTGCCAGGCACTTCATCAAATTGTGTTTTGGTGTTGGGAGAAAACCTTCTCCAAGAAATTGTAGCAATTGCCCCTCTCTCGTCATATGTAAATCGGGGCAATGCCATCACTTATGGTCTTAAGCTGTCATAAACAACGAGTACGCTGTTGTACCAAGCATGATTGATGACAGGCTTACGGTTACAATACGAAGTGTTTTGCCTTGTCCAAGCATAAGCAGTATAGACGCACCACTCAATGCCCACAGTGAGTGAAAAACCAAAGCACCTAAAGAAAAGCTGATAATGACGACAAGAGTATTTAAGCTTTGCGCTTGTCCATTCGCAGCAAAGTAGGTGGTGAACGCAACCAAGCTCATAGCCCAGGTTTTTGGGCTAAGTGGATGGATGAGAAAACTCTCCCACATACTTAATTGTCGGCTTCTATCGCTCGTTCCAAGTTTAATAGTAGCAATGCGATAGGCCAGATAAGCCATATACGTAAAACCAACCAGCTTCAACATAGTTACAAATGGGCCTGACCCGGAAAACAATTGCCCTAGCCCTAACCCAACAGCCGCATGCAAAACAATACCCCCAAGCATTGCCGCAATTATTAAAGGAAAAGTTTTGCGGTAACCATTTGCCGAGCCGATTGCCATAAATGTAAGGTTTCCCGGGCCTGGTGTTCCCGTCATCATAATAACAAAACTCGCAAAGGCGCCCATTGTTGTACTATCGAACATGGCGATAATCCTTGATACGTTTACAATAGGCCTATATAAATACAATAGATACAATCACGAGCAATTGTTTTATTGTCATGGATACAATTTGGCTACCCAAACTTAGCAAATCTGCGGGCCCCATTTATCTTGAAATCGTCAAGGTTATGGAGGCCGACATCAAAGCAGGCCACTTAGCTGAGGGCTATCGCCTTCCCCCTCAACGTGAGCTAGCTTATCAGCTCGGCGTTACACATGGCACCGTAACGAGAGCATATAAAGAAGCGGAACGGCGCAACTTGGTTCGCGGGGAAACTGGCCGTGGCACATTTATTAAAGCAACAGAGCGTGCCCTTTCTCCATTAATACCCAGCGAGAAAGCAAATGAAGAAGAGCTTGATTTAGGGCGCAACTTTGCATTGCCGCACCTTAATCCGCCACTGTCACAAGCGCTTGAGACTTTGAGCAATGAACCTGATTTGGATTTTTTAAACAATTACGTACCCTCAGCCGGGCTGCAAGCACATAGGGTTGCTGCAAAACGCTTTCTTTCAAAGTTTTATGGTATCAATGCAAATGAGCAAGAAATCATAATTTCTTGCGGAGCACAACATGCTGTTCAAACAACCATTTTAGGTCTGTTCAATAGCGGCGATATGATTGCTGTTGACGCCCTGACCTACCCTTCATTACTGAATATAATTCCCCATGCAGGAAGGCGCTTATTACCTATTGCAATGCTTGAAAACGAAAGGGGCATACCAACTGTTATGGACCCAACTGCACTCGATCAAGCTTGCCAAACGCATGTTGTGCGGGGTGTTTTCTTTATGCCGAGTGTGCAGAATCCAACAACACACACCATGACGAAAGAAGAAGCCGAGGATTTAGCGGGTGTTTGCCAAAAACATAGCCTAATAATAATTGAAGACGATCCCTACACACCATTTATTAGTGCTTCGGAAAACCGGATGCCGTTTTTCAAGTACGCTCCTTTTCAAACAGTTAGTATTGCCAGTATATCTAAGCTCGCATCCCCTGGTATACGAATAGGTTATATTCGAGCACCGGAAAGATATGGACGCGCTTTAAAGAACGCAATTGGTGATAGTGTTTGGATGGCGTCGCCAGTTTGTGCCGCAATAGCAAGTTACTGGATTAACAATGGCACCCTTGATTTAGTGGTGAAAGAGAAAAGTAAAATTCTAGCAAGCCGTTACCAGAGCGCATGTAAAATACTAAAACGCTGGCAGTTTGCAGGCGGCACACAAAAGCCCTTTATTTGGTTAGAACTGCCAGAGCATATAAATGCCGCTAAAGTGGAAATAGAATGCGCAAGACATAACGTACGCATATTAGCCGCTCACCACTTTCATCAAGCGCACCATATAAGCGGTGAGCACGTGCCTAAAGGTGGCGGTCTTCGCGTTTCACTTGCAACAATCAAATCGGAAGAGAATTTCAAACGTGCATTGCAGCTATTAGATGAGGTTCTGATACGCCACGATAGCTCACGCACAACAGAGCCATTAGCATAAGTTAGTTTAATATAAGTGAGCCTGAACAAGCCAGACTCACTCTTTTCATTTAAAGCGGCTTAGAAGGGGCAGCTATTTGTGCTGCGGTAATCATGGACCTTAATTTCGCCGGCAACGATAGCAGCTTTAGCTTTTTCTGCTGCCTCAATCATTTTCGGGGTTACCAAGTCTTTGTTGTACTCATCCATCGCATAGCTAACAGCATTTTCTGCCAAGCCAAGGTGGTTGAGGCCCGCAGTAAATTTGCCATTCATGGCATCTGTAAAGACATCTTCAACAGCCACGTCAACACCTTTAACCATAGAGGTTAAAACAGAACCAGGCTGTACGTGGTTTTGATTTGAATCCACGCCAATGGATAACTTGCCTTCATCAGCAGCAGCTTGCAGCACACCAAGGCCGGTAGAGCCAGCAGCAGCAAACACAATATCACTACCACGAGAGAATTGCGATTTCGCCAACTCGCCGCCTTTAACCGGATCATTCCAGGCAGATGGCGTTGTGCCAGTCATGTTTTCAAATATTTGAATATCTGGCTTGGTGGCTTTAGCGCCCTGGATATAGCCACAGCTAAAGGCCGAGATCAAAGGAATATCCATGCCACCGATGAAGCCAATTTTACCTGTCTTGGTGGCCATTGCAGCAATGATTCCAACCAAATAAGAGCCTTCTTGCTCTTTGAAAACAACTGAACGGACATTGGGCTGGTCGACAACCGCATCAACAATAGCAAAGTTTGTATCCGGAAATTCTTTGGCAACTTTCTCCATAGCTGATGCCTGAGAGAAACCAATACCGATAATCGGATTCATACCACGACGTGCGAAATTACGAAGAGCCTGCTCTCGTTGAGACGGATTGGTGATTTCGAATTCACGGTACTTGATACCTGTCTTTTCTTTAAATGCTTCTGCACCTCGATAAGCAGCTTCATTGAAGGATTTATCAAACTTGCCGCCCATATCGAAAATAACAGCTGGTGAGATCTCAGCAGCCAAACTAGTTGCAACCATTGTCGATGCAACAATAGCACCTGTTGCCAAAGTCTTCAGGAATTTCATTCCCCCAACCCTCCAGAATTCGTAGATGTTTTAACAAATTTTCCTGACAAACTAAAAAAGTTTGCAAACAAAAAGGCGATTCTACTTTCGTTGAACGAAAATAAAATCACACAGGGTAAATGCACAACTTACCTTAGGAAAGTCCATAGTTGATTGTTTGTTTTTTCATTTTTTAGCCTCCCAGTCAGGATTCCGTTACACTTTTAACAGATAAGTATAGAAGGCCATAAGCTAGGCGTATCCGCAAGGTGCAAAGTGAGTATTTTTGCAATTACATGCAAAATAATTCAAGGAAGATTACATGCACCTGTTTATTGTGATAGTTTTTAATAAATATTTCCTAGAGTAGGTGGTCATAATAATTTCGTTATAAGGTTTATAGAGTGACTAATATAAGAAAAGTTATACGCATATCAGCAGCGTTTTTGGTCGCGGTCGCGATAGCATCGCCCGCATTTTCTAGTGCCAATTCCTGTGGGAATACGGCAAAGGGCTTTAAGGCATGGCAACAAGAGTACGCACAAACTCTTAAGCAAGCTGGTATAACAGAGGCTACATTGCGCAGCGCTTTCTACAACCAAACCTACAATTCAACAGTGATTAAGTACGATCGCAATCAAAAATCCTTCAAAAAATCGTTTGAAGATTTTTACAAGTTACGCGTGAATAACGCCTTGATTAATAAAGGGCGTCGCTTAATAAAAAAACACAATGCTCTTTTTAATCGCATTGAACGTGACTATGGCGTTCCCAGAGAAATCATCGTTGCAATTTGGGGGCTAGAGACTTCCTACGGTGGAAATATTGGTAAAATGTCCACCCTCCGGGCTTTGAGCACCTTGGCGTATGACTGTAGACGCGCAGATTTTTTTCGTAATGAGTTGTACTATGCTTTGCTCATCATCCAAAAAGGCGACCTTGCTGTATCACGCATGAAAGGTGCGTGGGCTGGCGAGCTTGGACAAACACAGTTTCTGGCATCTTCCTATGTTAAATTTGCTGTTGATTATGATGGCGATGGCAAGCGGGACCTCCTGCACTCTGTACCAGATGTACTGGGATCAACCGCAGCCTATATGATGGCATATGGCTGGCAAACCGGGGAGCCATGGGGGCCGGGCACGAATAATTATGAGGTCATTCGCGCGTGGAACAAGGCCGGAGTTTATATCAAAACCATTCAGGTTATGGCCGAAAAACTGAAACAGTAAGTAGCCCTCATTCACAATTCAAGCTTATCAGGTTAAGACAAAAGGGGCACTGCAATGCCCCTTTCAAACTCTAGAATAATGCCGGTTCTGCAGCCAAACCCAACTGGCGACGTGCAGCAATAAGAGTATTGCCCATGAGCATGGCAATGGTCATGGGGCCGACACCGCCGGGAACCGGCGTAATAGCACCGGCATTTGCAAGCGCACCCTCATAATCAACGTCACCAACAAGGCGGGTTTTACCCTCGCCCTTTTCTGGCGCGGGAATGCGGTTGATCCCCACATCAATGACGGTAGCTCCTTTTTTAACCCAATCCCCTTTAATCATTTGTGGACGCCCAACTGCGGCGACCAGAATATCTGCTGTTGCTGCAAGGGCTGGTAAATCTTGCGTGCGTGAGTGGGCAATCGTTACCGTGCAATTTTCTTGCAGCAGCAATTGTGCAACCGGCTTACCAACAATGTTGGAACGCCCGATAACCACGGCATGCTTACCCGATAAATCCTGCCCCAAGGCCCGCTTGGCCAGCAATACACTACCCGCAGGTGTGCACGGCAAAAGCGCTTTATCCAGCGCGCCAGCACCTAACAAGCCCGCATTGATCGGGTGGAAGCCATCAACATCCTTTTCCGGACGAATAAGCTCTAGCACCTTCCCCTCATCAATCTGCTTTGGTAGTGGCAACTGTACCAGAATGCCGTGTACAGCTTCATCTGCGTTCAACTCAGCAACCAAGGCTAACAACTCAGCTTCGCTTGTTGTTTCGGGTAAACGGTGCATTATCGAGTTCATGCCGCATTTTAACGCCATGCGTTCTTTGTTTCTCACATAAACCTGGCTTGCCGGATCTTCGCCCACCAGCACTACGGCCAGACCTGGTTGGACACCACTTTCCTTTTGGAGTCGCGCGACACGACTGGCAATTTCGTCGGTTACTGAGGCGGCAATCGCCTTGCCGTCAATTATAAAAGGTTCGCTCATTGTGTTGTCCTGTCAAAGATAAAGGCCGCAGTTGCGGCCTGAATTACTTAAAGATCACGGTGCGATCGCCGTTTAACAATATACGATGCTCAAGGTGGTAACGTACCGCACGCGCCAATACCTGGCTCTCGGTATCACGCCCTTGTGCAATCAATTCGTTAATGGTGTGGGCATGTTCTACCCGGCTCACATCCTGCTCGATAATTGGCCCTTCGTCCAAATCCGCGGTCACATAGTGTGCAGTTGCGCCAACCATTTTTACACCACGCGCATGGGCCCGATGATACGGCTTGGCACCGATAAAGCTCGGTAAGAAGGAGTGGTGAATGTTAATCACCTTACCTGCGAGCTTCTCCGAAAGGTCGTTGGATAGAATTTGCATATAGCGCGCCAGAATGACCAAATCGATATTTTGATCTTCTACGAGTTGCAGAATTTGCGCTTCTTGCTGCGGCTTGGTTTCTTTGCTGACTGGAAGATAGTAGAACGCAATATCTTCGTGTTCAACTCGTTTTTGCCAAGTGGTGTGGTTAGACGCAACAGCCACAAGATCCATCGGCAATTGACCGGTAGAGTTTCGATATAACAAATCGTTCAGGCAATGGCCCATTTTCGAGACCAGAATAAGCACGCGCGGTTTGCGGCTTAAATCGTGTAGTTGCCAATCGAAATCATAGGCCGTTGCCACAGGAGCAAAGCCGCTTTCAAACTGCTCCCGCGCCATGCCCTCAGGTGCCGCGAAAGAAACACGCATAAAAAAGCGGCGCGTTTCAGGGTCGCCATATTGGGCACTCTCACAAATATTGCAGTTTTGCGAGGCAATCGAGTTGGCTACTGCGGCCACAATTCCCTTCCTGTCGCCACAGGAAAGGGTCAGCACATAGTTAGCTTGGTTGTTCATTTAGTAAATGCTCATCTTTACGCTCTTTATGGGCGCACAATAGGCACAGCAGATACCGAATAAAAGGTCGCATGCACAAACCACTTGGAAAAACTGGGAATAATTATCTGCCAGAATTTGCATCTGTTAAAAAAAACTTGATGAGATTGCAAAAAATAGCAAGAATCGAGGGGTTTCCTATGGTTTCAAGTAGCGTGAACCTGTTGAAAAACAACCATAAAATCAGTAAATTGATCCTCAAAAACAGTTTTCACACAGGAAACACGAAATTAGATATTGCGCCCCCAAATGGTTTTGGCTATAAACCGCCTCACCGACGCGATGGAGCGCCACCAAGTGGACAGCTTCAAACGGCATTGGGGTGTAGCCAAGTGGTAAGGCAACGGTTTTTGGTATCGTGTACCGTAGGTTCGAATCCTACCACCCCAGCCAACTTTCTTCCTAAAGATTATTATATAATAGCGATACAATAACAATTTATATGCTATCTAAATTTCGCTTTCTCTCACGCTCGCCCTGACGATATCGTTTGATATATGCCGCGTCTTTCAGTTTTTCCGGCTGCAAATCAAGAACACAGTTCACTAATGATGCAACAGCCTTATCTGAAAAATCCTTGAGTAATGGTATTCGAGGTAGGTCGGGAACATTTTCTAGTTTAATACGTTGTGTTAATGCCCTTAGAAAGTCTTTATCAGAGCCTCTTTTACCAAACGTGGCTTCAGCAGTAACTTCGTTCGTATTATCAATTTTGGCGCACTCAGCATCTCGCGCAACCTCATATATAAACTCGCTAAGCGTAGGCCAGTATTTATAGTCATATTGACAATATAGTCTTCTAACTTTTTCTTGAACATGAAATATGTAATAATAATTTTCATTTGCTTGGGCAGCAATTTCTAGGGTTTGGCAAACACAATTATTAGTATTATCAGAAACTCCAGATAAACCATCAATATTTAATCGTTCATCCAGGAGCGAGGCTAACTCAGCAGCCTTTCTTGCAATATCTGCATTGATCTCTTTTAAACGCTTTTTAGCTTCGCGGGCTTTCGCGCTTTCCTCCGGACCCCAATGGGCTACAGCCAATAAAATACTTTCAATAAAACGATATATTACGTCCTCTCTAGAATTGGCTAAATTATCTAGTTCATTATAAAAATCCATCAGCTCAAAACGTCTTTCGAGCATTCTATCGATAACATTTATACTACAATTATTTATTTTTAATTCTTCATAGTGTTTATTAAGCTTTAGTAATGCGTCCTCACAATTAATTGTCCCAAATTCTTGCTCTTTCGCTCTCATTTGCGTTACTCCTTTTGCTAACAATAAAGTTACTCAAATAATCTACCTCTGTCGGTACCTGAATACATTTTATTTGCTGCAGTTCAGGTACCCTGTAAAATGCACTTAGCCTTTAGTTATTAGTTGTAAAAGTGAACTCCCCATCCTTAAACTTTTTTAGAAACTCCCCCTGCCACTAAACTAAAACGGGCAGCATGACTCTACGCCAAAGCTCCTTCAACAATGGGGAGATTACCGAGTGATTATCTATTCGCCAAGCGCCAATAATTTTACGTTGTTGGTAAGAAAGAACAAAGAAATTGCGAAGCATCGAGAAAACCGCCAGAAACTTTTGTAGTTGGTCTGGAGACTAGTAGCGTTGTATAGTGGGCAATAATCTCGGGTACAAAACAGAGGTGCTAGTAACTGACTCTGGCTTAAGTCATACTCATGATTTACAAGACTAAGCTCTCGCCAGAGTTGAGTGGACGATACCTGATCGGCACGTATTCAAGGCGGTAAGTATGGACCAAATACCGCAAATAAGCTTGATCTTTGTGTGTACCTAACCCTACGGTTTCAAGTCTGAGGTAATTCTGTAAGAAAGCGTATTCTTACATGCTACAGATTTAGCCCTCTTGCATTGGTACCGGCCGGTCTGGTGTTTCGCCTCTTAGCATACTAACTAGGTTTTGGGCCGTTCGAGTGCGGACTTCAATAATGTTACTTGCTGAAAACCAGCCCACATGCGGTGTTATAATTACATTTTGACGCTCTTTAAGTGATTGGGGAATATTGGGTTCGTCCTCAAGAACATCTAGGGCCACAGCAGTTAATAAATCGCCATCGAGTGCTCTAATCAATGCATCGGTATCAATAAGCCCGCCGCGTGACGCATTCACGAGTATCGGCTTTTGTTGCATCTTTTCAAAAACTGCATCATTTAGAATATGGCTCGTACTTGGCATTAATGGGCAATGCAGACTTATCATGTGCGCTTGTTCGCAAATATCATCAAGGCCTCCCAATTCGACCCGATCCGGTAGCCTTTCTTTTACAGCAAAAGGGTCTACCACGATTACCTTTTGTACAAACGGTAGCATTCGCTCGACGAATTCTTTCCCAATACGCCCGTATCCGATAACACCTAATACGCTATTTTTCATGCGTCTTGGTGCGATGACTTTTTTAAAATCCCATATACCAGCACGGGTATAACTTGCATGCTCATTTACACGTTGTTGCAGTGAAAGCATAAGAGCCGCTGCATGTGTTGCAACCTCGCCATCGCCGTAATCTGGAATATGCGCCACTTCGATGCCTTTGGCGCGACAGGCATTAACATCAACTGTTTCATAGCCAGTACCCGGGCGCGAAACGCCCTTACATTGGGTCAGAGCATTAACGAAAGTGGCATCGATATTGGCATAAATATGCAATAAACCACGGGTATCTTTTACCTGCTCAATAAGCTCTTCATCGCGACCGAAGGCCTCAACCAGCTCATAACCAGCTTTTGAAAAAATATCCCGCTCTAGCGACAAGTCGTCATGTTCATGATTTAGGATATGTACCTTGGGACTATTGTTCTTGTTCATTATTATCTCCCGGTAATAATTAGCAGAATTCTGGAAGTACTGTTTGGAGTTTCTTGCGAAGAAAAAAGCTTTCTTCTTTGGGGATTGATCTATAGGGAAAGCGCATGGCCGGTGTTATTGGGCACCACCCGCCAAGTGAGGCCATAAACTTATCAACTGCTGCGTTGCAGTAGCCCTTTTGTTCAATAAACGGTGCCATGTAACTGCGCATAAACAGCTGAATACGCCCTTCAAGCTCAATCGCATCCGGTTTCGATGCTAAACACGCATCAGTCCACTTTTGAGTGGCAACTGGGTTTAAGCAACACACATTGGAATATGACCCTCTTGCACCTTTTAAGGAATCTGTTGCTAGAAAATGACCGGCTACAAAAATAGAAGCATCGTTCTGTAGGTTTGTAGCGCATATTTCATCACTCAACCGAGGCAGTTTAAATCCAATGAGCGAGGGTGTCGCATCAAACAATTCGCGTAGTTCATGTGGCGCGAGGTTTACCTTGGCATGTGGTGGATTATAAAGAACAAGCGGTGTTCCCTCTGCCACACATGCCGCTTTTTGCAAAAATGTTGCCGCTGTTTCTAAGTTACAAGGAAACCAATCGGGTAAAATAACTTGAATAGCTGCAGGTTTAGTACGGGCCGCAAAGGCAACCCGCTTTAGCATGCTTTGCGGGTGGCAGTGGCTTGCACCCACTTGAAATGCCATTCCAGCTTCGTGGCAGGCCATTGCAAGCATTTCGGTTATTTTGCAAAACTCTTCATAGGATTGTGCATAGAACTCCCCCGCCGTTCCGTTCGAGTAAATTCCATCTACACCCGCTTCTATGTAGTAACCGATTTGCTTTGAAAGTATCTCCCACAAAATATCTTCGCCGTGAAGAGGCAAAAGGAGCGTTGCCCAATTCCCCTTTAGCTTATTCGGCGTTAACATGGCTTACTCCCAGTTTTTCTGGCTTTGAGAGAGTTGTTGCAAGCTGGCATCGCTTGGCATGCAGTGGTAAACTGTTGCTGGGTCGTAAGCGTATTTTTGCTCAATCTCCGGCGTTAAGCTCACGCCTAGGCCGATATCGTCTTTTAAGTGGAAGTACCCATTTTTAATACGGCTTTCAAAATCACACATGGCTTGTCGCAGTGCAAATGGTGGCATAGGATATTCGATTAAATCGCAACCAGTGGCAAATGCGGCTACATAATTCGCCATCATGCACACAGGCCCACCCCATGAGTGGACAACAGGGCGCACACTGTTTTGTTGCGCATAATTGCAAACATCAATTGTACTTTGAATTCCGCCTAAAACTGAGGCATCTGGCTGCACAATATCGTAGTATTTTCTCTCTATACGCTCCAGCAGCTCTTCCTTGGTGGTGACAATCTCACCTCCAGCCACATTAATTCCTTCAATCTTCGTTAAGTTGGGGAGTTGGTCAAGTTTATCAAGACCCAAGCATTCTTCAATAAACACGAGTTGCTGGCCTGTCAGCTTTTCAATGGTCTTACAGAAATCAATCACATTCTGTGCAGTTTGACCTTCCATAACAAGGTTTTGCGTCATATCAACAGCAACTTTAATGCCGTATTTTGCAGCCTCGTTAATGGTCCATACAGTTTTGGCAATGTTATCGTGTCGCGCGCGGATTTTAATGGTTTTGATACCGCGCTTGTGCAACTCATCTAGTTCTTTACGCATAAACCGAGGGTGGAGAGAGTCGCCACCTGAGCCGTACATTTCAATAGATTTTACTTTTGTGCCGCCAAACAACTCAACCGCCGGGATTTGACTGTGCTTGGAGAGGGCATCAACCAGAGCGACTTCAAATGCAGACACAACGTGCTGAGCAGCCCCTTGTAATGACCAGTAGCCACATACTGTTCGGGCTTTGCGTACAATAGGAGCAATACCTTCATCTAATGAGCAGCCTTGAATGTTCTGTGCAACCAGATCAGTTATGCTTAGGAAAACTTCGGGGGCAAAAACCCCAAGGTACCCCTCTCCCAATCCAGTTGTTCCATCCGAAAGTGTTATCTCCACCATGGAGCAAATACGCTGATCCTGTGGCAGGTGGAGCAAGTTTTCAGCACTACCTTCGGCTCCATAAGGTGCACTTAATAAAATACTACGCGTTTTCTCGATGGTAAGCATGGGGTTACTTCTTTAGCAGGGAAGGAAAAGGGTGGTTGCTAGTGCAAGCTGTTCCAGCAATGCTGTATGTGCTCTCTCACTACTTACTAAAGGAGGGAGTTTCCTCCCTCCTTCACTTATTTACAGTGCCCAAAGTGCAAGTTGTGGGAAGATCATTACCAGAACCAGAACCGATATTTGCAGTAGAATAAACGGTATGAAGGAGCGGTAGATATCGAACAACGAGATATCTGGCGGGGCAACACTTTTTAGGAAGAAAGCTGAAGCGCCCATTGGCGGTGACATGAATGCAACTTGGATGTTGATACAGAACAGCACACCAAACCAGATTGGATGATACCCAAGGGAAACAACAATCGGAACAAAGATCGGCAGTGTCAGCATGGCAATTCCGATCCAGTCCATGAAGGTGCCAAGGATGAAGAAAATGCCAAGCATGATCAAAATTGTTACGATTGGAGGGGCATCAATGCCTGCAAACAAGCTGGAAATATAAGCACCGCCACCCATCATATTATAGATACCAACAATGGCGATAGCTCCCATACCTGCCCAAATTACTGTTCCGCAGGTATTCACTGTCGCACGTACCGAGGCGTCCAGTATTTTGTAGGTAAAGCGCTTTTTAATGACTAGAATGGCCAATGCACCAACAACACCAAGTGAAGCAGATTCATTAATTGTTGCCATACCGGTGTAAATGGAACCCAAAACCAGGAAGATTAAGCAAGCTGGTAGGATAACAAGGTTAAACGGGCTAACATCGCTATTTTTAATTTTTTCCAGCTCTTCATCGGAAAGTGGCGGACCATCTTGTGGGCGCAAATAACACCAAATAAGGATATAGGCGACATAAGAGAGCATCAAAATGGTGCCGGGTACAACAGTTGCAGTGAACAAATCACTGATTGATGTACGGGTCATCAAACCAAAAATAATCAGCACAATTGATGGGGGGATCATTGTACCCAAAGCACCACCAGCACAAACCGAGCCAATTGCCATGTTTTTGGAATACCCCAAACGCAGCATCTGAGGTAAAGCAAGCAAGCCAAGCAGTACTGTTTCACCACCAATAACGCCAGACATAGCAGCCATGAGGAAGCCTACAGCGATGGTTTGAACAGCTACACCGCCACGCAATTTACCAGCAAGTATTCGAAGTCCGTTAAACAGATCTGTCGACAAGCCCGAGCGGTCCAGTAAACAGGCCATAAGAACAAACATTGGGATCGCACCTAAGCTTGGCTCAGTAACAATGCCATACATACGACTTGTGACAATTGTTAGTGCGTCCGGCCCAAACCAAGAGTAGGCAAATACAATTGCAACAGCACTGGTCGCAAAACCCAGAGGAATACCTGTAAGGAGAATAGCAAAGGCGAGAGTGAACAGAAGGATTGTTGCGGTTTGAATATCCATTACTTGTCACCTCCTTCAGGATGAGCTGACAATTCCCGCTTCAATTCTTTATAGCGGGAATATAATTGGAATGTCGCCTGAACAGCCATAACGACACATGAGATAAACAGGGTCGTTTTGATGATTGCCGGAGCGAAAGAGTTAAAACTGGTACCAGTACGCTCAAGTGAAAAGAGTTCACCCGGACGCATATTAAGTGACGCCCATGCCATAATGGAGGAGATGTATGTTAAGGCATATGTCACTAATAACAGGATGATGCGGTTAATAAAGCGAAGTATAGCTTTCGCTTTATGCGGCAAAAACTGTTCGAGTAGGTCGATTTGGACATGTGTATTTCTTGCCAATGCTTTTATGCCAGAAAGCAAAAATACAACGCCAATGAGTGTGTAAGACGTTTCATAGACCCACAGTGTTGGCGAACCGAACACATAGCGGGATATGATTTCGTAAAATGAAATGAGAGCAACAGCTACAATCAACCACCCGAGTGGACCGAGCAGTTTATCAAGCTTGACATCCACATCGTTGCTAAAGGTAACTGGGTCTTGTTCTACAATTTCTTCTACTTGGGCTTCAACATTATCTGTTGTCATTTTATTCCCCAACAACCTGATAGAAAGCTAGAGCCCCGCTTTTACGGGGCTCTGTGATCGAGGGCTTATTAGATAAGGCCGCGCTCAGTGAGGTAATTGAGTAGAGAATCGTAAACGCGTTTAGATGCTGGAGATTTTTCTGCCCAGCCTGCCCAAATCTTTTTACAGATCGCGCGGAATTTCTTGTTCTCTTCTGGAGCCCAAGAAATCACTTCAACATTTGGATTTTTCTTTACTTCGGCCAATGCTTTCAAATCAAGACCGCGGATCATGGATTCAAACTCGTAGGCTACGTTTTGGAATGTGGTTTCCATAATCAACTGGTCGGCTTTAGAGACGCTGTCCCATGCTTTCTGGTTGATTGCGAGTACCATCTGAGTGGTGGAGTGGAAACCAGGGAAGTTTGGATACTTCGCAATGTCATGATAGCCGAACGCTTGGTTTGCTGCAAAACCAGCCGCATCAGCTGCATCAATTACGCCTTTGTCCAAAGAAGAGTAAATTTCGTTACCTGACATTTGAACAGGCTGTGCACCAACAGCTTCAAACGCTGCAAACGCCATACCTTCTGGTGAACGGATTTTTAGGCCCTTAAGATCCTCGACACCATGAATTGGCACAGTAGAAACAAAAGCCTCAACACCTGGAACCTGAATACCTACAACATACTGACCATAGGGCTTCATGAGGTCTCGCATCAGGTTAAGACCATCATCGTTGTAAACATAATCAAGAAAATCAAGTGCTTGTGACCATGCGCCGACTGGATCACCCATCAAGCCGAAAGCTGGTTCTGTACCTGACCAGAAAGCTGGTGATGCGATTTGTCCTTGAACAACCCCCATGCGTACAGCATTAAACAACTCATCGTAGCGTACAATAGCATCTTGTGGCACGACGTTTATTTCAACGCGGCCTTCTGTCATTACTTTTACTTTTTCAGCCCATGCTTGGTAAACAGGCATACCAGGATCACCAGGTACAGTACTGGTTTGAATTGTCCAAGTTGCAGCAAAAGAAGCAGAAGAGAGCAGCAAAGAAGAGACGAATACTGCTGATCCTACTGTTTTTTTTAAGTTAATACCCATAAGTTGACTCCCGTTCCTATGGATTACTGTTGGATGGGTTGTCGCAAGATTACTATTTAATTTTTCAAGTAATTTTGCGGTTGTTTGCTACGATTCAATTTATTTGTCGTAGCTTTTATTGAGAAAGAACTGAAGTTACCCCTCTTTCTCTATAACTGCTTTGTAAATGGAACTCCTGTATGCTGATATTACCTTTAGGCAATCCAGTCTTTAAAGGCCGGTGCATTTACAGCGTCTTCGATTACTTTTCTCGGATTGTCGCCGCGCAGGCTAAATGGTGCACGTGAAGGACCACAATCAACACCAAGGACTTCAAGGGTTAGTTTGGTGCCTGGCATAACGCCGGTTTGAATGATCGCACGTACATAGTCTTGCGAAATCATTTGCAACTCGCGCATTTTAGCCAAATCATTGGCCTTTTCCGCTTCGTGAATGGCCATGTAAAGGTTACCCAGCACATTGTAAGTGGTGCCAATACCGCCATCAACACCAAGCGCATAAGCGCTGGATAGCAACTCGTCAAAGCCATAGAAATACGCGATTTCTGGACGGGCTTTTTGTAGACATGACAGGCCAAACAGATCCGAGCTGGTGAATTTCAAACCTGTAACATTCGGTAGGTCCAAGACCTTGGTCATTTCATCAATCGGTGTTGGGCGGCCGGTACGGAAAGGCGCTTCATACACGATCACAGGCAAATCAGTTGCTGCAGCCAGATCGCGATAATAGGCAAAAATTTCATCTTGATTGAATGGGAATGAGTGTGGCGGCAACGCCGAGAGCCCATCATAGCCGAGTTCGGCTGCATTTTCAGCCAATGCAATCGCTTCTCTCAAGGAGGGCTGCCCTACATGGGCAATAAGTTTCTTGCTCGTTCCCTTAGCGTAATCTCGGCACTGAATTTGCTGTTCTTTGAGTTCATCAAATGTCATCAGCGCGCCTTCAGCACTACTACCACCCACGAAAAGCCCGGTAATATTCTGGCGCATAACATATTCAAGTATATTTTCCTGGCGCTTAGAGCAGTAATCGCCATTATCCTTGAATCCAGTTAGTAGTGCTACATGTAAACCAGAGAGTACTTTATACATAATATCTCCCAATATTATTCTTATTCTGCATTACATCTTAATGCGCAACTTCTGCATATATCTATAAATTGATTCGCTACTGATATACAATATGGTACACCAATTATTGTAATATTGTTGACAAATAATAAAAATGTGTAGCCTATACAATGTGTGTGCGCAACTTAGTGAGGTGTGGTGGCGAGCAATTATAGCGATAGTAGTACCAAATTTGCATTTCCGTCTATCGTGAAGAGTGAATTCAGTTTTTTGCCATTGGTACGGCTTGAGCGGACAATGAGACTTAGCCTTGGTACTTAGTCTCAATCGATGAAACTATGACCATATCCGGGGAGGAGAAATGGACTTCATAGAGAATAAATTAGGTGCACATGAAATATCATTGAAAATAATCGATGATATACATCATGGTATAATATGTGAAAATTTGCAATTACCTACTGAGAGAGAGTTATCAGAAAAATATTCTGTTTCAAGAACAGTAGTTCGTGAAGCTTTGCTAAGGGTTCAGCTTGAAGGGTACTTAAAAAGCGAACCTGGTAAACGCGCGCGTGTATGTAAACCCAGTATTGCTGATATCATTATGTCAGCTGCTGTGAAGCTGCGTAATCATCTCGGAGATATAGATAGTATACCTCAAATGGAGCAAATAAGACTGTATCTTGAATGCGGCGCCATAAAAGAAGTCGCGGTTAAAGCCACGAATACTCAAATTGCCAAAATCAAAGCGCGACTTGAAGAAAACTACAATGCCATAGGGCAACCTGAGTTTGCTGAGACTGATCGCAATTTCCATCATGCCATTATGGATGTGGTTGGCAATAATATCATTATGGCACTTTATGGCGAATATATCGACGATATGTTGTCGCACCGCCCCTCATGGCAAGAACAAAAAGAACACGATCGTCTTGTTTATAGGGAACACCATACCATTTACGAGGCAATTTTGAATGAAGATGCGCAACTGGCTTCCGATTTGATGGGTGCTCACCTTGAGCGCTCTTATCGCTCGCGTTTATTGGCACCAGCACCTTTTATATTTGATTGACAGAATTCGAAAACTACTTTTAGCGCATTAGGGAGAGAATAATGCATAAAAAACGGCTTCGTTCCCAAGAATGGTTTGACCATCCAGATGCTGACATGGCTTCCATTTACTTCGAGCGCTACTTAAATGATGGTACAACGATGGAAGAGCTACGCTCGGGCAAACCAATTATCGGTATTGCACAAACAGGCTCGGATTTGTCCCCTTGTAACAAGCATCATTTGGTTTTGGCTGAACGCGTTAAGGCCGGTATTCGTGATGCTGGTGGTATACCTTTTGAGTTTCCTGTTCACCCCATACAGGAAAATGGCCGCCGACCCACTGCTGCGTTGGATCGTAATCTGGCTTATCTGGGACTTGTCGAAATTTTACACGGTTATCCTATTGATGGTGTTGTACTTACGATTGGCTGCGATAAAACAACACCAGCGTTGCTAATGGCTGCTGCAACCTTAGACATTCCTTCAATTTGCCTCACTGTTGGACCCATGCTGAATGGGTATCATAAAGGGCAAACGGTTGGTTGTGGTACGATTGTTTGGCAAGCACGGCAAGACTTATCGTCAGGTAAAATTGACCGCCAAGGCTATTTTGATTTAACAGCTGCCCAGGCAACATCACCAGGCTATTGTAATACAATGGGCACCGGCTCGACCATGAACTCTCTGGCAGAGGTATTGGGCATGAGCCTGCCTGGCTGTGCTTCTATACCAGCGCCCTACCGAGAGCGGGGGGAAATTTCTTACAAAACCGGTGAGCGTATTGTTGGTCTGGTTCATGAGGATATTCGACCCTCTCATATCATGAGCAAAGATGCCTTTATTAACGCGATCAAAGTTTGCTCTGCTCTTGGGGGCTCTTCCAATGCGCCTATTCATCTTGGCGCTGTTGCAAAACATATTGGGGTTGAGCTGAGTAATGATGATTGGCAGCATTATGGACATGGCCTTCCACTATTGGTCAATATGCAGCCAAACGGCAAATACTTAAGCGAAGAGTTTCATCGCGCGGGCGGTGTGCCCGGGGTTGTAAGTGAACTTTTGAAGAAAGATCTGCTCAACAAAGAGTGTATGACTGTAACCGGCAAAACTTTTGGAGAAAACTACGCTGAGGCAGAAGTTTACGATTATGACGTTATTTATCCCTTCGATAATCCGTTGAAACCAGCCTCTGGTTTTATCAGCCTTAAAGGAAATCTGTTCCGCTCAGCAATTATGAAAACGAGCGTTATCTCTAAAGAGTTTCGTAAGAAGTATTTATCTAAGCCGAATGATCTCAATGCCTTTGAAGGTAAAGTCGTTGTTTTTGATGGCCGTGATGATTACCGGGAACGCTTGGAAGATCCTAAACTCGGAATCGATGAAAATACCATAATGGTTATTCGAGGTGCCGGTCCAATTGGCCATCCAGGCGGTGCAGAAGTTGTAAACATGCAGCCCCCAGCAGCACTTTACAAGCAAGGTATTACAGCACTTCCCTGCATTGGAGATGGTCGCCAATCTGGCACTTCTGGTTCTCCTTCTATCTTGAATGGCGCGCCGGAAGCCGCAGCTGGCGGTTGTATTGCTTTGCTACAAGATGGAGATGTAGTGCGCATAGATTTGAATACCTGTGAGGCAAATGTATTGCTGAGCAATAAAGAATAGGCAACAAGGCAAAAACAGCTGAAAGACGCAGGAGGATATGAATACCCTGAGAGTCAGACACCTTGGCAGGAAATACAACGTGACATGGTCGATCAATTCGATAATGGCATGGTGTTAAAGCCGGCTGTTAAGTACCAAAAAATTGCACATAAAGGGATCCCACGCGATAACCATTAATACGGCAAGCCTTTATCCTGAGTATTCTGGGTAAAGGCTCACCTCTTTAAAAACCCATTAGCCACCAGCTCTGCGGCCAAAGGATGAGCCAAAGCCACCACGCGAGGCGACCGAGGTACGGGTTTGTTTCTTCACAGCCTTTGGTTTGGTGCTTTTAGGCTTACTAGATGCACTACTCGGTTTGCCCGAAACGCTGCTCGGCTTACCAGAAGCACTGGTGGTTTTGATGCCGGAGCTTTTTTTGCTCGAGGTGCTCGTAAAGTTATAGGGCTGTCCGTAAATGTCATAGGAGCGCCCGTCCTTACCCGGATAAATCGGATGTACACGCTTTTTCCATTTACGCCGGTCTGCAGCTTCATCGGCAATGAAAAAGCCGCTGGCATAGGGCGCATAAAAACTGCCGTAATTACTGCCGCCATTGAAACGACCACAAACATCATAACCGTGCTGCGCTTCGCAAAGTCTCTCGCTTTTGTAACGCGGGCCATCTTTAAAGTCGATTTTATCCCCTGCCTTAAAAGCGACTTTACATTGGTTGAAGCTGTAAACCCCCGAGTGCACGCAATCGTCAAGATCTTTGAAAACGTGCCCGTTAATTTGATTGCGGTCAGAATCACAACCAGCCAGTAGCGCGGTGGCCGAAGCCATGAGAACCAGTTTTAGTTGGCTAGAACGCTTCATATTTCTCTCCAAACTAGTAGGTCATACAAGCGGCGTTCAATAGCCCGACACTTATGGAAATACCACCCAAGTGAATGCCCATGGCGGTTTCGTTGTTTTCGATACGCGAGGCCAGTTTGGGGTAAAACAGACGAACGATGAAATAGGTAATGATTTGAATAAGGCCGGCCAACACGCCCCATACGGCAAAGTCAATAAGGCTGATAGAGTTGGCCGCAGCGCTTGCGATAGGGATAGAAAAACCCAGTACAGCCCCGGTGAAAGAAAGTGAGGCTGCGCCATTGTTTTCTTTAATAAGCTGCATCTCATCATGCGGTGTGATGAATTTGTAAATCACCATGAACACCAGCAGCATGATGAAGGAGAGACTAAAATACAAAAGAAAGGGGAGGACCCCATAGAGGGATTGATAGATCTCGTTCATGATTCACTCCAAAAACTAAATATTCAACTCGTGCTCGGCAAGCATGCGGCCCAGCATATACGCCACACTGCGCTCGCCGCTTTTTTCATCTTCTTCCATGTTCACCAGCAGCATTTCGTTTTGGCCATCGCTTAATGTGCGGCCAAACAGCATGGCGGTTTGGAAAATACGTCGGCTCTTTTTACCCGAGGCGTCTTCAAAGACCTGCTCCCAGTATTGCATCGGCTCTTCATGACGGCTGGAGTTGCCAAACCAGGCCCGCTCATAAACAACCGCACCATTGGGCCCATCTAATGTGAAGGATGGCAGGCAAATGCTGTCGCGCACTTCTTGCCAGTGTTCTTCGGAGGAGGGGTATTGAACGTCATAGTAGGTCCACAACATGATCTCGTCGACGCGTTCGTCGTTGAAGCCGTCCCCCCCCTGTAACTGGAGTAAGAGGCGGTCATCATCGGGATAAAAGCGATGCAGGTGCGACTGTTCCCCCAAATCGCAGTGGCCTTGTGCTACAATCTTGAAGGCTGTTGTTGGAACATCCATAAGGCTGTCGTCTGGCAATATTTTAACGGCGACACTGTCGATGGCTACCGCTCTGTCAATTGTTATACCATGCAATTGGGGTAAGGCAGATTGCTTGTTGGATTTTCGAAAAAAGTTAAACATTGTACGCTTCTGTGCTTTGAGGATGAAAACTTAAGGTGCCGTAATTGAAGGCATAACCGGCCAAGCCATAGAATTTAGCGTTAGTGACGAAGAGCAAGCATTAGGTTGAAGTACAATGAACGCTCTATGCTGCCAGCTCTTAAAGCAACTAGAATGAGGTGGCCCTTCAAATAGTCAACCGTATTTATTAAGTGAATTATTAAAGTAATTACTATTATACCATAGTATATTTATAATTTTATATTTATGAGGCGAATAATTGATTTTCATATGATTATTCCTCAAATAAACGATAATTATAGATGCTTATTTATTATTTGACATATAAAGGCTATTACAAGTATTAGCAATTAAATAACACGTAAAACTTGTGCCTATTAGTTGTAATTATTAATTTTGAGCAGTTCCGCTCCCAATTGGAACAGCTTGGAGAGTAACGCAGACGGCTGGATCATCCAGATCCCCTCCCAATATGCTCTGGTTACTTGCTGCAAGCAAAATAGGGTCTATCATTGTATGAAACGTATTTTTTTACCAGAACGGCCTAACTGGAAGCATCAGGCGGCCGCATTGGGCTTTAATTTTCATAGTATGTATGGACAACCCTATTGGGACGAAACTCGAGCCTATGAGTTCACGCTTTCACAAATAGAAAATGATCTGGAAAGCGTCACCGAAGATCTGAACACATGCTGTCTTGAGCTGGTTGACCGTGTATTGCGTGACGAACAGCTTCTTCAAAAACTCGAAATACCAGAAGCGTACTGGGATTGGATTAACCGTTCCTGGCAGGCAGGCGAGCCAGCACTCTATGGCCGCTTTGATTTACTCTATGATGGTCATGGCCCTGCTAAGATGTTGGAGTTTAATGCGGATACGCCAACATCCTTATATGAAACCGGCTTTTTTCAATGGAACTGGATAGAAGAGCTGATTGGCAATCAACAACTGCCTAGTGATGCCGACCAGTTCAACTCGCTTCAAGATAAACTAATTGCCCGTTTGGCTGATATCGTTGATCCGCAAGAGCATTTGCACTTAACATGTGTGAGTGATGCGAAGGAAGACAGGGCGACAGTAAGCTATTTGCAAGATTGTGCCAAGCAGGCAGGCCTGCAAAGCCACTTTGTTTACCTTGAAGATATCGGGGTTGATGAGCAACACCGTTTTGCCGACCAACATAGTTATGTGATCGACAATCTTTTTAAACTGTACCCTTACGAGATGATGTTTCGCGAAGCCTACGGGCCGATTTTGCCCAAAAGCAATATCCGGCTGATTGAGCCGCCATGGAAAGCCATTCTTTCCAATAAGGGTATTTTGCCGTTGCTTTGGCAGATGTTTCCAAACCACCCCAATTTACTGCCCGCTTATTTTGAAGAGGACGCACAGAAAAGCGCACTGAGCTCAAAGTATGTCAAAAAGCCGTTGTTCAGCCGCGAAGGGGCGAACGTGACCCTGTGTGATCCAAACGGTGTGCAGGAGCAGGCCTCAGGACCTTATGGGCGCGAGGGCTTTATTTATCAAAGCTATCACGCACCGCCGAAATTTGGCGATGACTACTGCGTTATCGGTTCTTGGGTAATTGGCGATGAAGCGGCAGGAATTGGTATTCGAGAAGACCACTCGCGGATAACCAAGGACCTATCGCGCTTTGTACCCCATTATATAAAATAGCCGTTTAATTCCCGCACTTCCAAGCAGACAATGGCTTTATTGCAACGCGGTCCAACACCTTCCTGAATTTGGGGCAGTAAAGGAATTTTGTTAGCTTCGTGGATCCAGATTAATACTGTACGATAGGAAAAGAATTGCCATTCATATGTGAGATATTGAAATATAAAATGATCTGAATGTCTTGCCACTGTTCTTAGTTAGTTTGTAATATCTGAGTTTCACTCGCTCTCAATTAAAGTCATATCAATAATCACGGTTATGGATAGTTTGGATGCTTTAGTAATGGGTCACGTTGTTCAAGAAGAAGTGGCCCATTACACTTTAATAATTGCTCATGGTGTAGGTATTTTTAATACCTCATATTAGCTGCCCAACCTGTACATTTAATTGAATGCTCCGGCATGATTTACCAGAAGAAGTTGCTCTCGCCATTCAAGCGGCGGATCGCCTCGAAATAATAGTAGTCGCCATAGGGCAGCATTGCCCGCTTATCACCGCGTGTTACAAAGTACGCCCCATGGTCTAACAGGCCTTCCGCTTCTGCATTGCCAGTTAAGTCACAATGCTGTTGCAAGCCATTGAGCATCGCGGCAGCTTTTTCCCGATAATGTTCATAGCCTTCAATTTGTGAAAGCGCCGCCACACCGGCACAGGTAATCGCAGTGGCCGAAGAATCCCAAATCACCTCACTGCCTTCAGGCAATGTGTAATCCCATGGACAAATGCCTTCTTCCGTCAAATTGGCCAATGCAAAGCCGGTGACTTTTTCGCAAGCATCAAGGAAGGCTTTATCCTTGGTATAGGCATAAATCTGTGTCAAGCCATGCACCGCCCATGATTGCCCGCGAGACCAGCAGGAACTGTCCGCATACCCTTGTAGGGTTTGGCCATACATCGGCTCTTGAGTGGACGGGTCAAACTTGAAAGTATGGAACGTCGTGCCATCTTCGCGGATCAAGTGCTTCACAGCAGTTTTTGCGTGTGCATACGCCACATCGTAAAAACTTTGAATGCCGGTTTCCTGATGCGCCCAGAATAATAGCGCAAGGTTTTCGAAGCTATCAATCAACATCCGGCCTGCAGCCAACTCGTTGCGGTTTTCAGTGTTGATTTTTGTCAGTGGCCACGCCTGAATAAATTCGCCCATTTGCTGGTACTGCGCCCGTAAAGCCTCCGCCGCCCGCAAAGCCAGCTCACGCGCTTCACGGTTACCAGTCAGCTTGTAATCGGCCACTTGTGTAAGCGAGAACAAAAAACCGAGATCATGGTTCAGCAATTCCGGTACATGCAAGAGGTGCTGGAAAAACGGATTACGCTGCCGCGCCTGGTTCTTAAACCGCTCGTCACCGGTAATTTGGTAGGCAAGCCACAACTCACCCACATAAAAACCGGCAACCCAGTAACCCGGCTCGCACATTTGCCATTTAAAGTCGGCACCGCCAATTTTTGGATTACCCGTGCCAATCGCATCGAAATTGCGGCTAATGTGGTTCACAACATTTTGCTGCAAAACTCGGATTTTTGTCATGATATTCACCAAATGAAGGAAGGGGAGAGAAGCAGGAGAACCTGGGCTCTCCTGCGAGACTTCGGGGGCTACAATTACAACAGGCTTGGCAAATAGGTGCTCACAGCCGGTACAAAGGTGACGATCATCAAGGTCACGAACAGCACGAGGAAGTATGGGATGAGTTCTTTAATAACCTTTTCAACCGGTACACCAGCCACTGCAGATCCGGCAAACAACAGCGTTCCAACCGGCGGTGTAATAATACCTATAGAAAGGTTGAACACGATCATTACGCCGAACTGGATTGGATCCATGCCCACTTCAAGCGCTATCGGCATAAAGATTGGTGTAAAAATTAGAAGTGCAGGTGCAGCGTCCATAAATGTCCCGATAATCAACAGCAGCAGATTTACCACCAACAAGATCAAGATCGGGTTCGGGATCGATAATACCATATCTTTCACGAGTGCCGGAATACCGGTCAGCGCAAATGCCCAGGACATAATACCGGATGCCGCGATCATAAACAGCACCGGCACCGAACCGCGAACCGTTGCAATCACCACATCCCAGTATTCTTTAGGGCTCATTTCACGATAGCAAATAGCCAATAATATCGAATAGACACAAGCAACAGCCGAAGCTTCAGTTGCAGTGAATGCACCGGAAACAATACCCCCCATTACAATCACAACCAGTGATAAAACGGGTATAGCGCGAATAGTGATCAAGAAAGCTTGGCGTATGCCGGGGAACTGTGTAACCGGATACCCCTTTCGTTTGGCAACGATAACCGCCACAATGATACAACCCAGGCCCATCAAAATCCCAGGGATGTAACCAGCCATAAAGAGTGAGGCAATGGAGGTACCGCTTACCAAAGACAAGATGATAAACAGCCCACTCGGAGGTATCAGCATTCCTGTTGGAGCCGAGGCAATATTCGTGGCTGCCGCAAAGGCAGGATCATAGCCTTCATCCCTTTGGGCGCGGGTCAATGTCGTACCCATAGCTGTTGCTGAGGCAATTGCCGAACCGCTGATTGCACCAAAGATCATATTACCGATGATGTTGGTAATTGCCAGTGCCCCGGGTATAGAGCCGGCAATCAACTTTGAGAAATCAATCAATCGCTGAGCTGTACCGGAGCGGTTCATCATATTACCAGCAAATATGAAAAATGGCAGGGCAATCAATGCGAAACTATCGAGGCCAGAAAAAATCTTCTGACTTGCAATATAAAGCGAGCTTTCCAGAGGAATAAAAGCAGCAATAGAGAGCAACGCCGATGCCACCATAACGACACCGATGGGAATGCCTGTTATGAGTAGTGCAGCAAAAACGCCAATCAGGATCATAATGGCTTGTTGTGTGATATCCATGACAATGCCCCGCTTATTCTTTTATGATTTCAATAAGTTTGACAATAATTGCCACAACGCTCAACACACCGGAGATCATGAAGACGCTGTAAACAGTGCCAATTGAGATTCCGAGAACCGGAGACACCTGCGATAAGTTGGAGATAAAAACTTGATAGCCGCCGTATAAGAAAACGCTCAGCGTGAAAACCAACATGACGCTTTGTGTAAACAGTTTGGAAAGTTTGGCGCTCATGCCTCGTAAACTGCCGGTCAACAATGTCATACCAAAGTGCAAATCATTGTATGTGGCATATGCCGAACCAAGAATGACCAGCCAAATCGTAGAGAACCGCAGGGCTTCTTCTGTAAAGGTGCTCGGATCATTCAGGATAAAGCGGGAGACGACTTGCCAAGTTGTTAGGCACAACATGAGCACAAATATGGAGCCAAGCAGGATCTCCATACATAAGTTGAAGTGTTTCTTCATGGGGCCATCCTACAGAGCTTGTCGTAGGCCAGACCTCACCGACAAGATTGTAATTTGTATTTGTTTTAGCGTTTAACACGCATTGGAGCAGCGCCCGACAGGGTGTCGGGCGCAACCTTTACTTACTTTTTTGCTGCCGCAATTGCATCCAGAACTTTTTGTGCTTCTGGCTGTTCAGCAACAAGTTCGTCATAGATTGGTTTCACTTTAGCTTGGAAAGCAGCTTTGTCAGCTTCGTTGAATTTGATGCCTTGGCGCTCTGTTGCTTCCTTGACAGATTTGTCAACAACGTTCATTGCCAAACCGATTTCATACTCGGTTGCTTCTTTACCAGCTTGCTTAACGGCTTTCAGCTGCTCGGCGGTGAGCTTGGCTTTTGTCGCATTACCCATAATGATGAATTCAGGGTAATTGAAGTGCTCATCCCAAGAGTAATACTTGACGACTTCACCATGACGGTGTTCGATCAGCGCTTGAACAGCATTTTCTGCACCATCAACAACACCTTGGCTCAGAGCAGTGTAAACGTCGCCCATTGGTAGCGGAGTTGGAGACGCGCCCAACAGTTCCATGGTTTTGATCGCCATCTGACTGTTCATCACACGGATTTTCATACCTTTAAGGTCATCCGGCTTATAGATTGGCTTATCTTTGGTGTAGAAGCTACGTGGACCGATAACAAAGTAATTGACAGCAATAATGCCGTCTTTTGCCATACCATCAAAAATCAGTTTGCCGGCTTCACCGTTCATAGAGTCAATCAGGTGCTGCGTGCTTGCAAAAACGTAAGGGAGCGTTACAGGCTTCACAGAATTAGTAAAGCTATCCAGCGTTGAAGAGGCGACACGTGCCATATCCAGCACACCTTGCTTCACCTGCTCAACGTTTTCGCGCTCATTTCCTAGAATACCGTTGGAGAATACTTGAACAGTTACTTCACCGTTCGTTAACTCATTCACACGCTTGGCGAAGAACTTAACACCTTCCGCGTTCGGCACACCTTCAGGCATTGTATCAGCCAAACGCAAAGTTGTTGCGTAGGCACCAGTTGCCATAGTCATACCAATCAGTGCAGCAGCGATTTTAGTGAATTTCATCTCATAACCTCATAGCAATCTTGTTTCGCATCAGTTGATCACGAAAACAATTTGTTATTTCAAACCCCTAACTTAGACCGTGATCTAAAGTTGAGGCTGTTTAGAGCGGAGGTAGAATTAATGACTATGCTTGGATACCTTTGGGGGGCTTAATTCATAGTCATTTAGTTTTCATGATTTACCTCCCAATGAAATCATGAAAATACTTTAAACGCGTTAATTCTATAAAGCGCTATTTAAGACAGGTGGGCAGCTGTGCTGCCCAGTCTTCAATTTACTTGGCAATCCAGTCTTTAAAGGCCGGTGCATTTACAGCGTCTTCGATTACTTTTCTCGGGTTGTCGCCGCGCAGGCTAAATGGTGCGCGTGAAGGACCACAATCAACGCCAAGGACTTCAAGGGTTAATTTGGTGCCTGGCATAACACCGGTTTGAATAATCGCACGCACATAGTCTTGCGAAATCATTTGCAATTCGCGCATTTTAGCCAAATCATTGGCCTTTGCCGCTTCGTGAATGGCCATGTAAAGGTTACCCAGTACATTGTAAGTGGTGCCAATACCGCCATCAACACCAAGCGCATAAGCGCTGGATAGCAACTCGTCAAAACCATAGAAATACGCGATTTCTGGGCGGGCTTTTTGCAGGCATGACAAGCCAAACAGATCCGAGCTGGTGAATTTCAAACCTGTAACATTCGGCAGGTCCAAGACCTTGGTCATTTCATCAATCGGTGTTGGGCGGCCGGTACGGAAAGGCGCTTCATACACGATCACAGGCAAATCAGTTGCTGCAGCCAGATCGCGATAATAGGCAAATATTTCGTCCTGATTGAATGGGAATGAGTGTGGCGGTAAAGCCGAGAGCCCATCATAGTCGAGTTCGGCTGCACTTTCAGCCAATGCAATCGCTTCTCTCAAAGAGGGCTGTCCTACATGGGCAATAAGTTTCTTGCTCGTTCCCTTAGCGTAATCGCGGCACTGAATTTGCTGTTCTTTGAGTTCATCAAATGTCATCAGCGCGCCTTCAGCACTACTACCACCCACGAAAAGCCCGGTAATATTCTGGCGCATAACATATTCAAGTATATTTTCCTGGCGCTTAGAGCAATAATCGCCATTATCCTCGAAGCCAGTTAGTAGTGCTACATGTAAACCAGAGAGTACTTTATACATAATATCTCCCAATATTATTCTTATTCTGCAGCACATCCTAATGCGCCGTTTCTGTATATCTTAATACAGTGATTCGAACCAGATATACAATATGGTGTACCACATACATAATTATTGTTGACGCTAAAGTCAAGAATGTTTTCAAAATTAGAAATTTAGTTCAATATGGTTGATTTTTATAGACCAAACAGGCAATTTGGTTATGGTATATGTGAAATATGTCATCTCATAGGCAGGGTATGTCGTTATTTTTCCTCATTCTGAGGAGAAACTAAAGCCAATAATTTGCTCTCAACGGCGTGCGCAAACTAGAAAATAATTATGGATATATCCAGAGGAGGCGTAATGAGCTTTATGGGAAATAAAGTCGATGCGAGTGAAATATCCTTAACTATAATCGCTGAAATTCAACACGGCGTACTACCTGAGAAATCTTTGTTT
The DNA here is from genome assembly GCF_001562055.1 of Polycladidibacter stylochi. Taxonomy (GTDB): domain Bacteria; phylum Pseudomonadota; class Alphaproteobacteria; order Rhizobiales; family Stappiaceae; genus Pseudovibrio; species Pseudovibrio stylochi. The sequence continues at coordinate 487,103 of NZ_LLWE01000024.1, forward strand.
CCAACTGAACGAGATTTGTCTGAGAGGTTTTCTGTCTCAAGAACGGTAATTCGTGAAGCTTTGCTTAGGGTTCAGCTTGAAGGATACTCAAAAAGCGAGCCTGGTAAACGCGCACGAGTTTGCAAACCCAGTATTGCCGATTTTATCATGTCTACTGCATCAAAAATGCGCAATTCTCTCGGCGATAACGACACTGTTCCTCAAATGGAGCAAATAAGACTGTATCTTGAAAGCGGCGCTATAAAAGAAGTCGCAGTAAAAGCTACCAATATGCAAATTGCCAATATCAAGGCGCGACTCGATGAGAATTACAAAGCTATTGGCAGCACTGATTTTGCCATTACCGATCGCAATTTCCATAAAGCAATAATGGATGTAGTTGGCAATAATATCATTATAGCCCTTTATGGCGAATATATCGACGATATGTTGTCAAACCGTCCCACATGGCAGGAACAAAAAGAACACGACCGTCTTGTCTATAAGGAACACCACTCCATTTACGAGGCAATTTTGAATGAAGATGCGCAATTGGCTTCAGATTTGATAAGTGCTCATCTTGAGCGCTCTTATCGCTCGCGTTTATTAACGCCCTTACCTTCCGCATTTGACTCCTAGCATTTGCTTTATCGGGAACCGGCAATACACGAGTAGTTAACGCTCCATCAGCTTCTTGATCACTTCCTCCATAAATATGAAAAGCATTGATCTTGTTTTTTCGAAGGGGCGGAGAGTGTTTGATTGCGCAGCTTGGGTGAGGAAAAAGGTCTTGTCGCATTGGGCAATAACCTCCGGGTTATACTCTTCGACAATGATAACCACATCACCACCCTTTTGTTTGGTATCTTTGTAGACCTCTTCAAAAGAAGTAAACGATCCGGTGACGGTAAAAATGAGCAGCAATGTATTCTCATCGCTCATGGATTTGGCCGATAATGCGTCAGGTACAGCAATTGCAAGGCGGTTGGTGCACGTTTTGAACTTATATTCAAAATATTGCGCACAAAGGTGTGAGGGGCCGTACCCTAAAAGAACAAGTTTACTATGTGACCCTATTATTTTGGCAAGTTCGTCCACTTTTGCACTATCAAAGCCATCGATAAATTGTCGCAGCCTATGTAGTTCTGTTGAAAGCGCGGTTTCTGGCGTTTCTCTGTCATAAAGAAAGTCTAGATACTGCTTGAAATTGTTGAAACCGAGTTTTTTGACGAACTTTGATATTTTAGAGACTGAGCAGCCACATAATTCGGAAGCTTCTTTAATCCGTAAATTGTCAGTCTGCTTGCTGTGCTCTGTTAAAGTTGCATGAATTCTGCGCTCAAGCGCATTCAATGCTTCTAGATCTATATTTATCATAGTATATCCCAAAATCTTCTCTATTTGCATACTATCAGATCAAGATCATAAAACACAATAGGTATGGAAAATTTTCCAATGATAATATGGAAATATTTCCATATATATGCTATAAAATCCATTATAGCGGATAAATTTCCATTTTTTAGTTGTTGGAATCATATTTATGAGCTACACAATAGAAAAGTTGGTAGAAAATTTCCATTTGAGCGGGAGTAGAAATCTTGGACAAGAACAGTGTACTGGACCAATTGAATACTTTGGTCACAGCGGATCAAATAAACACAAATACAGATGATTTGTACGAGGCCTCAGCAGATCGCTATAAAAAATATGCTTATGCACGTAAGGCTTTAGATGTTCCTGCACCAGTTGCTATTGTATACCCGAAAAACGCTGAGGAAGTCAGCGCAATCTTGAAGTTCTGTAACGAAAACGAGATCAATGTAATCCCACGTGCTGGTATGACAGCAACTGAAGGTGGGCTGGAAAACTGGAAACCGGTAACGATTGTTCTGGACACTAAGTTTTTTGATAAAATCGTTAAGATTGATACATACAACAGCCAAGCAACCGTTCAAGCCGGTGTTCCTTTGCAAGTGCTGGAAGACGAGCTGCGCAAAGTTGGTTACACAACAGGCCATTCACCACAATCAAAACCGGTTGCCAAGTACGGTGGCTTGGTCGCAACCCGTAGTATTGGACAGTTTTCGACGCTCTACGGTGGTATTGAAGACATGGTTGTCGGCCTTGAATGCGTATTCCCGAACGGGCACGTTTCACGCATTAAAAACGTATCCCGCCGCGCTGGTGGTCCGGATATCCGCCACATCGTAATCGGCAACGAAGGCACTTTGTGCTACATTACTGAAGTAACAATCAAGATCTTCAAGTACTATCCAGAAAACAACAAGTTTTATGGCTACCTAACGAAAGATATTGAAACCGGCATTAAAATCCTGCGCGAAGTAATGGTAAACGGTTTCCGTCCTTCCGTCGCACGTGCGTACTCAGAAGAAGATGCCGCTCAGCACTTCTATCATTTCCATGAAGGTAAATGCATTGTCCTGTTTATGGCAGAAGGGCCAAAAGGCATTGTTGAGGCAACAGGCACAGCTATTGAAGAAGCTGTAGAGCAGTTCAAAGACGGCATCATTAAGCAAGTCGACAGCAAGTTGATTGAAGACTGGTTCAACCACCTCAACTGGTCGCAAAAACACATTGATGACGAATATGCCGAAATGCGGGCCAAAGACTCGCACGCTGGTTACACAACAGAAATTTCTGCGGACTGGGAAACCATTCCAACCATCTACAACGCTGTTATCAACCGGGTGCGTACAGAGTTTGACCGTGCTGATGAAATCACCATGTTAGGTGGCCACTCATCACACAGCTATCTCAACGGGACGAACATGTACTTCGTCTACAATTACACAATCAACTGTGCACCGGAAGACGAGTTACTCGTTTACCATCACCCAATTCAAAAAATCATCGTTGAAGAAACACTCAAATACGGCGGTTCCATGTGTCACCACCATGGCATTGGTAAATACCGCAGTGAGTGGACCTTGGAAGAGCATGGCACCGCTTACTTCATGCTCGAAAAACTAAAAGAAGCCTTTGATCCAAAGGGAATTATGAACCACGGTACCATATTCCCGCAGCCGGAAGAAGTTAAAAAGTACATCTACCAGCAAGACTAAGGCGCCAAGGGCAGCAGCAAGAAAGATCCGGTGGGGCAAGGGGAAACGGGTTCCTCACCGGGTCACTTATTCCAACTATTTTGGGGGGTTAATATGTCCAAGGGTGACTTGAGACGTTATTTCCAGTTTTTTCTGGTTGTGATGGCGGCGGGCGCTATCTATCCAGTTATTTATCTGCGCACCAATTATCAGGTGACAATATTGGAAGTATTTAACCTGGCGCAGCCAGACTTGAATAACTTCTATTCTGTTTTGGGAATGACCTTTGTTATCGGTTATGTCCCAAGCGGACTATTAAGCGACCGCTTCTCGGCTAAGTGGCTACTGGCAATTTCGCTTTTAGGGACTTCGCTTTGTGGTTTCTGGTTCGGTACAGTTCCAGACCCGGCGCAAGTACGCATCATCTTCCTACTTTGGGGCTTCTTCTCCGTATTCACATTCTGGAGTGCCCATATGAAGATTGTTAAGATGTTGGCACGTGCAAGTGAAGAAGGGCGCTTCTTTGGGATTCTCGATGGTGGCCGCGGCGTTGTAGAAGCGCTAATGGGTACTATCGGCCTGGCAATCTTTGCCTCTATTCTGGGTACCAGCACAGAAGTCGCCGACAAAACCACAGCACTTGTGACCGTGATTAATGTTTACTCAGCCATTGTACTGGCAGCTGCAGTCTTTGTTATTATCTTTGTAGATAGCGACAAGAACCTCGCAGCACACGCAGAAAACAGCGGCGAGCGGACAGAAGAGGAAAAGTTCAAGTTTAGCATGGTTGGCGCGCTGCTTAAGAACGGCAATGTCTTCTTAATGGCGAGCATCATTTTCATGGGCTACACTGTTTATTGGACTGTTTATTACCTTGGTGGTTTCTTGCAAACCAACGTGGGTGTTGACGCTGTAACAGCAGGTACTGTCACCGCAATTGTCTTATGGATGCGCCCTGTCGGTGGTTTCCTTGGCGGGTTCCTGGCAGACCGGATTGGTCGCTCGAAAACGATTTTTGGTGCAATCGCTGGCGCTTCTACGCTTCTGGTTGTTCTTACCTTTATGCCAGTAACATCAACCGGAATGTTCTATGTAGTTATCGTGGTACTGGGTGCATTCCTCTACGCTATCCGTGGCACTTATTGGTCACTTCTCGGCCAATGCAATATTAGCGCCGCGATGATGGGCACAGCTATTGGCGTCATATCTTTCCTTGGGTATCTGCCAGATATTATTCTACCGCAGATGAATACATACCTTTGGAACACTTTTGGCGATACCGGCGGTTATGAAGCCTACTTCCTCATTAGCGCGGGCTTTGGTGTTGTAGGTGCGTTACTTGCGCTGGTCCATAGCCGGATCAATAGCAAACCTGCAACTGAACTAGAAACCAATCCAGCGCTGGAAAGCTAATGCGACTGGTCTGTGTCATAGGTTTCACCCCAGATAAGCAAAGCTTTGGTGATAATCACGAAAAGCAAAAGCTTATCTGGCAGGGGTGCCGGATGAAACTCAATCCGGATGATGGTTATGCCTTGGGTTTTGCATTGCATTTGAAAAAGCAAAATCCAGACCTCTTCATTGAAGTTGTCACAATGGCACCGCTGTCAGTTACCCCTTTGGTGGAAAACATTTTACGGGTTGGAGTTGATAGAGGAACACTTGTTTCCGATGGTATTTTTGCTGGTAGTGATACAGCAACCACGAGCAGAATACTTGGCAAGTACCTCAAGAGTATCGATTACGATTACCTGCTGGCGGGTAGTTTTGGTGATGATAGCAAAATCAACCAGCTGCCTCCTCAAGTAAGCGAGTTACTCAATATCAACTATATCTCTGGCATCTCCAGCATCGATGAGGACACTTTCAGTTCTTCAAAAATACTGGTTGAGGTCGAAGAAGAAAAGGCCATGGCAACCTATGAGCTGTCGGCACCAGCCTTTCTGGGTCTTACAGAAAAATGCGGACATAAACTTCCTTATGTACGCTTAAAAGACAGCAGGATGGATGTAGGGCACAGGCTGCAAGTAATAGACAACAGTGTGTTGGGTTTTGAAGAACGGGAAGTGGGCCCAAAGGGCTCACTAACCAAAACAATAAGCGTGCAGGCATTGCGTAAAAAAACAGCTCAGCAGCGCATTGTTGGCACAGACTCTGAAGGTATCGAATACGTCTATAACTTCCTGAAAGAAAAACGGTTTATTTGAAATGCATCGCGCCCTTGTCTACTTCGAGAAAGAAAATTGCCAGCATGCTGTGCAGCTGCTTGAAGTACTGCGGCAACTCTATGGCAATGAGGCCTTTGAGTGTTATGCGCTTACTATAAACGGTAATGGGCAGGTCTGTCAGGGTAAGGTTGATTACGTTCTCGATGTTCAAAATCAAGCTTTAAAGCCCTATGACCAAAGAGCGTTAACGGATGTGGTTTCCACCCTCTGTAAGACTTACGATTTTGACCATCTGTTGTTTGTGGCCTCTCATTTTGGACGCACGCTCGCACCACGTGTTGCCATACGGTTGGGCGCTGCCTTTGTGAGCGAGATAACCGCTGTGAGGCACGATGCTGACAGCCAACCTCAGTTTATTGCGCCAGAAGCTGGGGTGCAAAACATAGGTGTTATAAAGGCTAAAGCGGGCAAACCTGTTGTTCTGACCGTCAGGCCAGATACCTTTCAATATGATGGTTCTCAGGAAAAGACGACCAAGCAAATAAAGCTGAGTGACTTAGAATTCAAAGCCGGCGGCATTCGCCAGATTAGTCGGCACGATAATGTAGATAACAACGATATTAGCGATTGTGAGCTTCTGATATCTGGAGGCGGTGGAATCGCAAAACACTTTGAGGCCTTAGCGCCTCTGGCTAAGGCACTGAGAGGAAAGGTGTCCGCCAGTAGGCCAATATTAGATAGAGACCTCATCCCCCGGAGTGCACTTGTTGGGCAATCCGGAAAAACTGTCAGCCCGCGCCTATACATGGCACTCGGGATACACGGCGCAATACAACACGTTGTGGCTCTTGAGAGGGTGGAACATATAATCTCGGTCAACACGAATGTGAATGCACCAATTTGCAGTCTATCAGAGATCGTTGTGCACGGCGATGCGGCCACATTTGTTGACAAAATGCTCAAAAAAATAATGGAGGACAATTCTCATGCAACCGACTGATTTCAATATGGACTTCTTCTCTTTAAAAGGTAAGAATGCAATTGTTACTGGTGGTAACGGAGGTCTTGGGCAAGCATTTTCTACAGCTCTGGCAAAAGCTGGCGCTAATATTATGGTCCCAAGTCTTGCAGAAGATGATGGCAGCACCCAAAAAATGGTTGAAGACTGCGGCGTAGAATACAAATTCTTGCAGGCAGATATTACAGCCGATGGCGAATGTAAGCGTGTTGTAGACGAGTGCATTAAAACATGGGGCAGCGTGGATATCTTGGTCAACTGTGCCGGTATCTGCATCAACGAGCAAGATGTAACCAAGTTTGGCCGCAAGCAGTGGGACAAAATGATTTCGGTCAACCTGACTGCAGCGTTTGAAATGACACATGAATGCTGTAAGCCGATGATCAAGCAAAACAGCGGTAAAGTCATTAATATTGCATCATTGTTCTCCTTCCTTGGCGGTCAATGGTCTCCTGCATATGCTTCAACCAAGCATGGTATTGTGGGTATGACAAAAGCCATGTGCGATGAGTTGGCCCAATGGAACATCCAGGTCAATGCGATTGCGCCAGGCTATTTCGCAACACCGCTTACTGAAATCACCCGCAGCGATGAAAAACGCAATGCAGAGATTCTGGCTCACATTCCTGCAAACCGTTGGGGCTGGACAGCCGATCTTATGGGCGCAACTGTCTTCTTGGCCAGTGCGGCTTCAGATTATGTCAACGGTAGCACAGTGACCGTCGACGGTGGGTACTTGATGCGTTAATTTGGGTCGCTCAATTATGACGAAGCAAAAACAATATATACTGGCCATAGATGGCGGTACACAAAGCACCAAAACCGCCATTTTCGATCTGGAAGGCAACGAGATTTGTGCGCACACAGTCAAGTTGCGTCCTATGGTTCTTTATGGCGATAGCCGGGCTGAGCACCCCGATGACGATTTGTGGGACAGCTTGCAAGCTTCCTGTCAAAGTGTCTTTGAAAAATTCAACGGCAACAAATCGGATATTATCGGGGTTGGTCTTGGTTCAATTCGTTGCTGCCGTACCTTGTTGAAGGCAGATGGCAGCTTGGCCTCGCCAGTGCAAAGCTGGATGGATTTGCGTCTCTCCAAACCTTACGAGCATGAAGATGACAATGTCAGGTATGTTACCACGACAACCGGTTATCTCACGCATCGTTTAACAGGCGAGACCAAAGACACAAGAGCGAACTATGTTGGACCGTGGCCAATCGACCCGATAACTCTGGAGTGGTTTGAGGACGAAGAGAAATTCGCCTCATTCAACACACCAAGAGAGATGCTGTTCGACCTTGTCGATCCGGCAACTGTTTTGGGTCAAGTTACCAAGGCTGCTTGTGAAGCAACAGGTATTCCCGAGGGTTTGCCAGTTGTTTCAACCGCAAACGATAAAGCTGTTGAGGGGCTGGGTGCTGGTCTACTTAATGATGGTACCGCGCTGGTATCGTTGGGTACTTACATCACCTCCATGATGGTAGGTGATGAGAACCGCTTTGATACAACGGACTTTTGGAGCAACCCTGGCGCTGTTCCCGGTGAGTTCTTGTATGAATCAAGCGGTATCCGACGCGGTATGGCAACGGTTACCTGGATTAAAGACCTGCTTGGTGGTGATATTGTCAAGGCAGCACAAGAGCTTGGCATCTCTCCAGAAGCCTACTTGAATAAGGCTGCGGCTGAAGATGTTCCACCAGGTTGTGAAGGTCTTTATACCGTACTGCATTGGTTGGCTCGCCCGTCTCATCTGCATGAACGCGGCATGATGATTGGCTTTAATGGCTCCCATAAAGGTCCGCACATGTTCCGTTCGGTGCTTGAGGGCATCGCCATGACCATGAAGAACCACACACAAGCAATGGTGGATGAGCGCGGCATTGAGCTAAGCAAAATCATTGTGAGTGGTGGCGGGTCCAATGGTGAATTGTTCATGCAAATCTTTGCAGATGTGTATGGCGTTCCTGCCTACCGTAATAAAGTGAACGGTTCGGCAAGCCTTGGCGCTGCCATTTGTGCAGCCATTGCATTGGGTGTTTATCCAGATCGCCAAAGTGCGGTTGAAAACATGGTGCACTCACGTGATGTCTTTATGCCTATAGATAAAAATGTAGCTCTTTATAAAGACATTAACGAAAACGTTTACCAGCATCTGCCTGCAGAAACAGACAGTATCTTGAAGAAGTCACACGCTATCTTCAATCCGTAAGCAGAAAAGCTTCCTCCCAAGAACGCTCCACTGTGTACTACCCCTGCACAGTGGAGTTTTATCTACTAACTTTAAGTAAAAAAATTTACTAAGGCTGTCTAAAATAAACCTTATTACGAAGCTCTGCTAACAAAATTTGAAATGGATTTTGTATTTCTTGAAACGGTATGATGAATAACTTCAGGCGAGTAAATCGTCAGCAACGTACTTTGATGCGCTACCATCCCCATAAGGATTTATTGCCAATGCCATGCAGTTGTAGTGTTTTTGGTCAGTTAATAACAAGTTGGTCTGCTCGCATATCTTGGCTTTATTACTACCAACAAGCATGGCACAACCGGCTTCAATCCCTTCTGGCCGTTCTGTAGTTTCCCGCATTACCAAAATCGGTTTGCTTAGGCTGGGGGCTTCTTCTTGTACGCCACCAGAATCTGTAAGTAGCATCCAAGATGAATCCATTAAGGCGATGAAAGGCTTATAAGATTGCGGCCCTGTGAGCATGATATTATCGATATCGTTCAGCTTGCTGTGAATTATCTCGCGTACCTTTGGGTTCAGGTGAACCGGCAAAACGAACCCGATATCTTGATGCTGGTGACTGAGCTCAATAAGCGCATCGCAAATAGAATTAATTCCTTCACCGTGGTTCTCGCGGCGGTGAGCGGTAACTAAAACGTATTTCGGGTAGCGTTCTATAAAATCTTGAATTTCTTGTGTGAGGATTTTGTCACCCCGCACCTTTACTGCAGTATGTAGTAAACTATCTATACCTGTATTGCCGGTAATTATAATTTTTTCTGAAGGGATTTGCTCATTGAGCAAATTATCGCGGGACTGACTGGTTGGTGCGTAATGTTTTGCGGCAATGAGTGAGAGTGCGCGGCGATTGAATTCTTCCGGGAAGGGGGCGCTTATGTCGAAACTTCTAAGGCCTGCTTCTAGATGAGCAACCTTTATGCCACGATAAAAAGCAGCTGTCCCACCAACAAAGGCAGTTGTGGTATCGCCTTGTACAACAACCCAGTCCGGTTGTATTTCTTGATAAGTTGTATCCAATGATGAGAACAGCCGAGAAGTAAGTCCAGCAAGGCTTTGATTTGGTTCCATTAATTGTAAGTCAATATCTGGATGGATATCCAGATCCTGAAATGCAGATTCGAGCATTTCGCGGTGTTGGCCTGTCGATAGGAAGACGCAGCGGACATTTTCGCGTCGACGCAACTCCCGAACCAGTGAGACAACTTTAATACATTCTGGGCGTGTTCCGACGATACATAAAACTGTTTTTATCACAGCTACTGCTTACCCTCCTGTAATAATCATGATCCAAAACAGGCTGGCTAATTTTTATTACAGTGGTGTGAAGAAGCTTAGGATAAGTTTGTTGTGATTATAGAAAAAATCTAGAAATTATATTGGTATATTTCTTAGGGTAATAAAAGGCCGCAGAGTAAACTGCGGCCTAGAATATTTTAATTTACATATGTATTGGCTTGGCGAAGGTGGCTAGTGCCGCTTCCTTCACTGCCTCCGACATGGTCGGGTGTGCATGACATGTGCGGCCCAGATCTTCAGAGGATCCGCCAAATTCCATCAGCACGCAAGCTTCGTGGATCATTTCGCCAGCGCCATGGCCAACGATGTGAACGCCGAGAACCCTGTCGGTTTCTTTGTCTGCCAGCACTTTGACAAAGCCATCTGCCTTGAGCATGGCTTTCGCGCGGCCATTGGCCGAGAACGGGAATTTACCGGCCTTGTAGGCAATGCCAGCAGCTTTCAGCTCTTCCTCGGTTTTACCAACGGAAGCAACTTCCGGCGAGGTGTAAACAACACCCGGAATAACCTCGTAGTTCACGTGTCCCGCTTGGCCAGAGAGAATTTCTGCCAGTGCGACACCTTCGTCTTCGGCTTTGTGCGCCAACATTGGGCCTTTGATCACATCGCCGATTGCGTAAATGCCATCTACATTGGTTTTGTAGTGAGCGTCAGTTTCAATGCGGCCACGCTCATCAAGCTTCACACCGGCTTCTGCAAGGCCAAGACCTTCTGTGTAAGGGCGGCGGCCAATAGCAACCAGCACAACATCAGCTTCCATTGTTTCGGCCGCAGCTTCACCAGCGGCAGGCTCAACGGTTACTTCCAGTGCCTTGCCTTTTTTATCAACGCCGGTCACTTTGGAAGAGAGCTTGAACTCCATACCCTGTTTTTTCAGCATACGCTGGAACTGTTTGGAAACATCGCCGTCCATAGGGCCGAGGATTTTGTCCATGAACTCAACAACGGTCACCTTGGAGCCAAGGCGTTGGTAAACAGAACCAAGCTCAAGCCCAATCACACCAGCGCCAACAACCAGCAGGCGGCCCGGCACTTTGTCCAGCTCAAGAGCGCCTGTAGAGGAGACGACGGTTTTCTCGTCAATCTCGATGCCCGGCAGTGGCATCACATCAGAACCGGTGGCAATAACGATGTTCTTGCACTCGACAATCTGGGTAGAGCCGTCTTCAGCCAGCACTTCAACTTTGCCTTGCGCCAAAACGCGGCCGGTACCGGTGAAAATGTCAATCTTGTTTTTCTTGAACAAGTAATCGATACCGGCAGTATTGCCTTCAATGACTTTGTCTTTATGGGCCTGCATGCCCTTCCAGTCTACCTTCGGCTTGCCGATTTTAATACCGAGAGCTTCGAAGGAGTGGTTGGCTTCCTCAAACATTTCTGAGGCGTGTAACAATGCTTTAGAAGGGATACAGCCCACATTGAGGCAGGTGCCACCATGGCTCTTGCGTTTTTCGACAACGGCAACTTTCATACCCAGTTGTGCAGCTTTAACAGCGCAAACATAGCCACCGGGTCCAGTGCCGATTACAATGAGATCGTAGGACATATTCCTCGTTCCTTAGTTCAGGGGCAAATTGCCCAACATCAGCTTATGTATTCAACGCGTGCTTTGCCCAGAATCGATTTCATCAAGATTGTCACGAAGCATTTCGTCTGTCTCGTCAACCGACCGGCGCACCTTGGTAATCATACGGAACGACACCCACCAGATCACCAAAGCAAAGATCAAGGATATCGCGATATACAGATATGTGATCGGCATCAGCCAATCAGGTCCACCACGCCAAGCGATAAACGCTTGCGCTAGTCCATAGGCGATGAGTGAGCGTATGAGCCATTTGATCAGCTGCCCTTTTAACGAGGGCAAAGTTTGAGCTATTTGCTCAACCTCACGACTTGCTTCACCCACAAAGCTATCTTCACGTTCGTCCTGCTCGCTCTCTTGAGAGTTATTCACAATACCGGTCATGGATTGAACCTCGATTTTCAAATCCGACAATAGCTAATGGGGCAATGTGCGTTGAATAATAAAATCTATGCCCGGCGCTAAGGCCGGGCACTAAAAGTTCTTTTAGAGGTCCAGCACCAGACGCTGCGGATCTTCCAAGCTCTCTTTAACGCGAACAAGGAAGGTTACAGCCTCTTTACCGTCAACAATGCGGTGGTCGTAGGACAGCGCCAAATACATCATCGGGCGGATAACAACCTGACCATTAATAGCAACCGGGCGTTCCTGGATCTTGTGCATGCCAAGAATACCGGACTGCGGCGCGTTCAAGATAGGCGAGGACATCAGCGAGCCGTAGACACCACCGTTGGAAATGGTGAAGGTACCGCCCTGCATGTCAGCCATGGACAGTTTGCCATCACGGCCCTTACGGCCGAGGTTACCGATTTCTTTTTCGATATCAGCAATCGACATTTGGTCAGCATCGCGCACCACTGGCACAACGAGGCCCTTAGGTGTACCAACAGCAACACCGATATGCGCGAAATCCTTGTAAATGATGTCAGTGCCATCAATCTCGGCGTTGACAGCAGGAATTTCTTTCAAAGCGTGGGTTACAGCTTTGGTGAAGAAACCCATGAAACCAAGCTTAACGCCGTGTTTCTTTTCAAAGATGTCTTTGTACTGCTTGCGCAAGTCCATGATCGGCTTCATGTCCACTTCGTTGTAAGTGGTCAGCATCGCCGCTGTGTTTTGGGCATCTTTCAAACGACGCGCGATTGTTTGGCGCAGCTTGGTCATGCGTACACGCTCTTCGCGTGCTTCATCAGCAGGCGCAGAAGGCGCACGAACAGAAACTGGCGCAGCAGTGGCTTGCGGTGCCGCAGTTGCGCCAGCTGCAACAGCAGCGATCACATCACCTTTCAGCACCTGACCGCGCTTGCCAGAACCGGCAACCTGATCTGCAGAGAGGCCTTTTTCTGCCATCATTTTAGCGGCAGAAGGAGCTGCTGGCATGGAAGAAGCAGGAGCCGCAACAGCTGCTTGTGGGGCAGGGGCTGCAGCAACAGGGGCTACAGCAGCGCTTTCACCAGCTGCAATCTTACACAGTACCATGCCCGGGTTAACGGTGGCACCGGTGGCTTGCAGCACTTCTACCACTTTACCGGCAACAGGGCTTGGCACTTCCTGCGCGGCCTTGTCTGTTTCCAGCTCAACAAGAATGTCGTCGGCTTTAACGCTGTCGCCAACTTTAACAGACCATTCGCCAACTTCAGCTTCGGTTACGCTTTCACCAGCGGTTGGTACAACCACTTCAATAATTTCGGCGCTAGCTGCAGGAGCCTCGGCTTTTGCTGCAGGAGCGGCGGCAGGTGCAGCGCCAGCGCCTTCGGTAAGGTTGCCAAGCAATGCGCCAACTTCAACAGTATCGCCTTCTTTAACAAAGATTTCCGCAAGTGTGCCAGCAGCAGGTGCAGGAACTTCTACGGTTACTTTGTCTGTTTCCAGCTCAACCAATGGCTCGTCTGCATTAACAGCGTCACCCGGCTTTTTAAACCACTGTGCAATGGTTGCCTCGGTCACGGATTCGCCCAGTGTGGGTACTCTGATTTCCGTTGCCATGTTCTATATCTTTCCAGTTTCTCATGCTCTCCATTCACGGAGAGCCGGGGTCTTGCGACCCCGTACAATCCAGTTAAATGGTGAATGCGTCGTCCAGGAAGGCTTGCAGCTGGGCAAGGTGCTTGCTCATCAAGCCTGTTGCAGTCGCCGCAGAAGCTGGACGGCCCACATAACGTGGCCGGTCAACCTTCGCACCTACATGCTCCAGTACCCACTCGATGTATTGCTGGACAAAGAACCAGGAACCCATGTTCTTCGGCTCTTCCTGACACCAGACAACATCGGCGTTCTTAAAGCGGGCCATTTCAACACAAAGCGATTTGGTCGGGAATGGATAAAGCTGTTCAACACGCAGGATGTAAACATCTTCAATGCCGCGCTTTTCACGCTCTTCCAGCAAATCGTAGTAAACCTTACCAGTACACAGGATCACGCGGCGGATGTCTTCATCCTTTTTCAGCGTAACTGTGGAGCCCGGCTTGGTTTGCGCATCATCGTGCAACAGACGGTGGAACGAGGTTTCAACGCTAAAGTCTTCCAGTTTGGAAACCGCACGCTTGTGACGCAGCAGCGACTTAGGTGTCATCAACACCAGTGGCTTACGAATGTCGCGGTTCAGCTGACGGCGTAGAATGTGGAAGTAGTTTGCAGGGGTGGTACAGTTGGCAACTTGCATGTTGTCCTCTGCACACATCTGCAAGAAGCGTTCAAGGCGTGCAGATGAGTGCTCAGGTCCTTGTCCCTCGTAGCCATGTGGCAACAGACAAACAAGGCCGGACATGCGCAGCCATTTACGTTCACCAGAGGAGATGAACTGGTCGAACAACACCTGTGCACCGTTAGCAAAATCGCCAAACTGCGCTTCCCACATGGTCAGTGCTTTTGGTTCGGCCATGGAGTAACCGTACTCAAAGCCCAATACCGCTTCTTCGGAAAGCATGGAGTTGATCACTTCATAGCGACCCTGCTTTTCGCTGATGTGGTTGAGCGGGATGTAGCGGTTTTCATCTTCTTGATCGTACAATACCGAGTGGCGCTGTGAGAAGGTGCCGCGCTCGCAGTCCTGACCGGACAAACGAACCGGATGGCCCTCTTTCACCAAGGCAGCAAATGCCAGCGCTTCACCCATTGCCCAATCGATACCCTCGCCGGATGCAATCATCTTGGCGCGGTTATCCATAAAGCGGCGAATGGTGCGGTGGGCGTTAAAGCCTTCAGGTACGGTCGAGAGCTTGTTGCCCAGCTCCTTCAGCTCGTCCATTGGCACACCGGTGGTACCACGGCGTGGCTCGTCCGCTTCTTTGGCCGCCTTCAGACCAGCCCATTTCCCATCAAGCCAGTCGGCTTTGTTTGGACGGAACTCTTGGCCGGTGGTAAATTCACGATCAAGATGGGCACGCCAGTCAGCTTTAAACTGCTCCAACTCATCTGCCGAAATCAGGCCTTCTTTCACCAGCTTGTTGGCGTAGATCTGCAAGGTTGTTTCGTGCTTACGAATCTTGCGGTACATGATCGGCTGGGTAAACGCAGGCTCATCACCTTCGTTGTGACCAAAGCGGCGGTAACAAATGATGTCGATCACGACCGGACGGCCAAACTTCTGGCGGTATTCGGTTGCGATTTTCGCAGCAAAGGTCACGGCTTCCGGATCATCACCATTACAGTGGAAAATCGGTGCCTCAATCACCTTCGCAACATCACTTGGATATGGTGAAGAGCGGGAGAAACGCGGATTGGTGGTAAAGCCGATCTGGTTGTTAATGATCACATGGATCGAACCGCCGGTACGGTGGCCGCGCAGCGCAGATAGACCAAAACACTCAGCCACAACACCTTGACCGGCAAATGCAGCATCACCGTGCAGCAGCAGCGGCAATACGGTTTCACGATCGATTTCGGTGGTTTCTTGCCAATCACCCAATTGGTCCTGTTTTGCGCGGGCCTTACCCAGCACAACAGGGTTGACAATTTCAAGGTGCGAAGGGTTGGCAGTCAGTGACAAGTGCACATTGTTGCCATCAAACGAACGGTCGGAGGAAGCGCCAAGGTGGTACTTCACATCGCCCGAACCTTCCACATCATCAGGGGCGTAAGAGCCGCCTTTGAATTCGTGGAAAATGGCGCGGTGCGGTTTGCCCATTACTTGTGAAAGCACGTTCAGACGGCCACGGTGGGCCATACCAAGAACAATTTCTTTCACGCCAAGTGCACCACCGCGTTTGATGATTTGCTCAAGGGCAGGGATGAGTGCTTCACCGCCGTCAAGACCAAAGCGCTTGGTACCGGTGTACTTTACATCCAAAAACTTCTCGAAACCTTCTGCCTCGACAAGTTTGTTCAAAATTGCCTTCTTCCCCTCTGGTGTAAAGGCAACGTGCTTGTCTGGTCCTTCGATGCGTTCTTGAATCCATGATTTTGCGGCAGGGTCCGAGATGTGCATGAACTCCACCCCGAGGGTAGAGCAGTAGGTGCGCTTTAATATCTCCAGCATTTCGCGAATGCTGGCGTATTCCATACCCAAAACGTTATCAAGGAAAATCTTGCGATCCCAATCGCTCTCCTTGAAGCCATAGGTGGCAGGATGAAGCTCTTCATGGTCGCCCGGTGTGGCAAGGCGTAATGGGTCCAATTCGGCATGCAGGTGGCCGCGCATACGATAGGCGCGGATCATCATCAGTGCGCGAACACTATCGCGTGTTGCTTGCAGAACATCCTCATTAGAGAGGGTTTGTCCCTTAGCTTCTGCATTGGCTTTAATTTTTTTAGAAACAACAGCCTCGGCTGGCCATTGCCCGTCAAGCGCGGAAATGAGCTCGCCGTTGGCAGGAACTGGCCAGTCAGCACGTTGCCAAGTGGCCCCTTGGGCTTCCTTGAGCACGTCCTGCGGGTTGTCTTTGAGAGAAGCAAAAAAATCCTGCCACTCTGGGTCCAGAGCGTTGGGATCTTGCTGGTACTGAGCATAAAGCTCTTCAATATAAGAAGCGTTGGCGCCGTATAGGAACGACGTCAGCGCGAAAATGTTGTTCGCGTCCTGCCGTGCCATGTTCTGTTCAGCGAGCTTTTGACCCGCCTTCTTTCGTTTGGGCTGGCAACCGCCTGCCCGGTCCCGCGATTTGCAGTTGTATTTCAACTGCGCTTATAAATGGGCAACTTGCGACGAGTTGCCACATTACTACTATGGGATGAAATCGGCACGGGTGTAATACACTTGTGCCGATTATCCACTTTTACAAAGCAGATGCCTCCCTGCACCTGCCCATTGCGCTAGGCGCTTTCTTTGGCAAGCAATTCAACCAGTGTTTTACCGAGCTTAGCAGGAGATGGTGAAACAGAAATACCGGCCGCTTCCATTGCAGCGATCTTGTCTTCCGCACCACCTTTACCGCCAGAAATCACAGCACCGGCATGACCCATGGTGCGGCCTGGAGGCGCTGTACGGCCAGCGATGAAGCCAACCATTGGTTTCTTGCGGCCTTTGGCAGCTTGCTCTTTCAGCCATTCAGCAGCTTCTTCTTCCGCAGAGCCACCGATTTCACCAATCATGATGATGGATTCGGTTGCCGGATCATCCAAGAACAGGTCCAGCACGTCGATGAATTCGGTGCCTTTCACAGGGTCGCCGCCAATACCAACAGCTGTGGTTTGGCCAAGGCCTTCCTGTGTTGTTTGGAACACAGCTTCATAGGTGAGGGTGCCAGAGCGGGAAACGATGCCCACAGAACCCTTTTTGAAGATAGAACCCGGCATAATGCCGATCTTGCACTCTTCTGGGGTCAATACGCCTGGGCAGTTCGGGCCGAGCAGACGGGAGTTGGACTTCTCCAAGCGGGCTTTCACCTTCACCATGTCAGCAACCGGAATACCTTCGGTGATGCAGACAATAAACGGAATTTCGGCTTCAATCGCTTCGATAATCGCAGCTCCAGCACCTGCTGGCGGCACGTAAACAACAGATGCATTGGCGCCGGTTGCTTCTTTCGCTTCCTTAACAGAAGCGTAGATTGGCAAAGACTTTTCTTCGCCAGCAACAGTACCAGTCCAGTTGGTGCCACCTTTTTTCGGGTGAACACCAGCAACCATCTGGGTGCCGTAGTATGCCAAAGCCTGCTCTGTGTGGAAGGTACCGGTTTTACCGGTCAGGCCCTGAACGATGATTTTGGTGTCTTTATTGACGATGATAGACATTATGCGGCCTCCTTCACAGCAGCAACGATCTTTTGAGCTGCATCATCGAGGTCGTCAGCTGGAATAACATTCAAGCCGCTCTCATTAATGATCTTTTTGCCAAGCTCTACGTTGGTACCTTCAAGGCGAACAACGAGCGGCACTTGCAAGCCAACTTCTTTCACGGCTGCCAGCACGCCTTCCGCGATCACATCGCAGCGCATGATACCACCAAAGATGTTAACCAGAATACCTTTTACGTTTGGATCAGAAGTGATGATCTTGAACGCGGCAGTTACTTTCTCGGTGGTGGCACCGCCGCCCACGTCGAGGAAGTTTGCAGGCTCGGCACCATACAGCTTGATGATGTCCATGGTTGCCATGGCAAGACCCGCACCATTCACCATGCAGCCGATGTTACCATCAAGAGCAACGTAAGCCAGATCGTGCTTGGAAGCTTCGATCTCTTTTTCGTCTTCTTCGGTTTTATCGCGCAGGGCAACAATGTCTTCGTGGCGGAAAAGGGCGTTGCCGTCGAAGGAAACTTTCGCATCCAGAACGCGCAGGCGGCCGTTTTCCATAACGATCAGCGGGTTGATCTCCAACAGAGCCATGTCTTTTTCAACGAAAGCTTTGTAAAGGATCGGGAACAGCTTCATGCCGTCTTCGCGGGCTTCGCCTTCCAGCTTCAGCGTATCGCAAAGGGTGCTTGCCTTATCAGCAGTTACACCTTCAATCGGATCGATTGGCAGCGTGAGGATTTTTTCAGGAGTTGCATGTGCAACTTCTTCAATGTCCATACCGCCTTCAGTGGAAGCAACAAAAGCAACCTGACCACAAGCACGGTCTACCAGCAAGGAGAGGTAGAGCTCGCGGTCAATGTCGGCACCGTCTTCGATGTAGAGACGGTTCACAACTTTACCAGCGTCACCGGTCTGTGCTGTGACCAAAGTGTTGCCCAGCATTTCTTTTGCGTGGGAAGTTACTTCGTCCAGGTTGAATGCGAGGCGTACACCGCCTTTTGATTCTGCAGGCAGCTCTTTGAACTTACCTTTACCGCGACCACCAGCGTGGATCTGCGATTTCACAACCCAAAGCGGGCCGGGAAGGGATTTTGCTGCGGCTTCAGCTTCATCAGCTGTAAAGATTGCAACACCTTCAGCAACCGGCGCACCATACTCTTTTAGAACGGCTTTCGCCTGATATTCATGAATGTTCATCTGCTCTGCCTAAATGTCTCAAGGAGATGACTGGCACTAAAAAGCGCCAGCAAATCTGATTGGTCCATTACCTCATGCCGCAATTAAGCGAGGGCGGGCTGGATCTTTTTGCAAGCTTCAACAAGGCCGTTTACCGCGTCGACAGATTTGTCGAACATGGTTTTTTCGTCACTGTTCAGCTCGATTTCTACAATACGTTCGATGCCATTCTCGCCGATAACGGTTGGAACGCCCACGTACATGTCTTTTTGGCCGTACTGGCCATCAAGGTAAGCGGCACATGGCAGTACGCGCTTTTTGTCTTTCAGGTAGCTTTCTGCCATTGCAATGGCGGATGCAGCAGGTGCGTAGAAAGCGGAACCGGTTTTCAGCAGGGAAACGATCTCGGCACCGCCATCACGGGTGCGTTGTACGATTTCTTCCAAGCGCTCAGCGGTGATCCAACCCATTTTAACAAGGTCGGTGAGCGGAATACCTGCAATTGTGGAGTAACGTGTCAACGGCACCATAGTGTCGCCGTGGCCACCAAGCACGAATGCGGTGACGTCTTCTACAGACACGTTGAACTCTTCGGAGAGGAAGTAACGGAAGCGGGCGCTATCCAGAACACCAGCCATACCAACAACTTTGTTTGCAGGCAGACCAGAGAATTTTTGTAGTGCCCAAACCATTGCATCAAGCGGGTTGGTGATGCAGATAACAAATGCGTCTGGCGCGTATTTTTTAATACCCGCACCCACTTGCTCCATAACCTTCAAATTAATT
Source organism: Polycladidibacter stylochi (assembly GCF_001562055.1). GTDB lineage: Bacteria > Pseudomonadota > Alphaproteobacteria > Rhizobiales > Stappiaceae > Pseudovibrio > Pseudovibrio stylochi. The sequence goes on from NZ_LLWE01000024.1 coordinate 506,598, forward strand.
TCAAGCAGGTCGTCGCGGCTCATACCTGGTTTGCGTGGTACACCAGCGGTAACAATCACCACGTCAGAACCGGCAATAGCCTCATAGGTGTTGGTGCCGGAAAGCTTGGCGTCAAAACCATCAACTGGAGATGATTCTGCCAAATCAAGTGCCTTGCCCTGCGGTACGCCTTCCGCGATATCGAACAGGACAACGTCTCCCAACTCTTTCAGTCCTGCAAGGTGCGCAAGTGTTCCACCAATCTGGCCCGAGCCGATTAGAGCAATTTTGTTGCGTGCCATTTTTAAGCTCCCCTTAACGTAAACCAAGCACCTAGCGTGCCTATTTGTCGCAGTGGAGTAGCGGTTTTATCGTATGGGTGCAAGTGAAATACGCTCAAAAAGCCTCAATTAATTCTTTTGGACAATGAATTATGGGTAAAATTCGAATCTGTCTAAATTACAGCAACTGAAAAAATTCTATTTTTTTCAGTTTGGCGAATCATTGCGCTGGGAAAGATATTCGCTCGAACGCATTTCAATGAGCCGTGAGGCTGTGCGGTCAAACTCGAATGCTTCAGTGCCTTGTTTGGCCTGATAAAGCTCTTGTGGTTGTGCAGCCGCCATAATAACCAATTTGTTTTTATTATCATACAGCGTATCAATTAAATTGATGAAGCGCTTTGCTTCATTGCGACGCGATTCATTCAGTGCTGGTACCGCTTCCAAAAAGATCGTGTGGTATGCGTGGGCTATTCTCAAGTAGTCCGATGCCCCCAGAGGTTGGGCGCAAAGCTCATCAAACGTGAACCAAGCAACACCGCTTGCCGTTTTTGAAATGGCAATATTGCGACCTTTGTTGTGCAATGTCTCGCTGTGAGCTGGAAGACCATAGGTTAAAGATGCCCATAGGTTGGCCATATCTTGATCAGCTTGTGGGCCTAGCGGGCTTAAGTAGACTTCTGCATCCCCGAGTTTTTCCAGGCGATAATCAGTTGACGAGTCAAGGCACACGACATCAACCTGCTGCTTGATCATATCAATGAAAGGCAGGATGTGGCTGCGGTTCAGGCCATCTTTATAGAGGTTGTCCGGCTCCACATTGGAAGTGGCTACGACCACCACCCCATGTTCGAATAACCGTGAAAACAGGCGGCCAATGAGCATGGCATCCGCAATATCGGTGATGGTAAACTCATCAAAGCACAGGAGTTGTAAACCTTCACCTACCGCATCGGCTACAGGTAGCACAGGGTCGGTGTCCTTGCGTTTGCCCTCGGATATTTCTGCACGCAACTGCTTCATGCGGTTATGGATGTCTTCCATAAACTCATGAAAGTGGGAGCGAATTTTACCTTCCGTAGGTGCAAGGTCAAAAAACAAATCCATCAGCATGGTTTTACCGCGGCCCACAGAGCCCCAAATGTAAACACCTTTGGTGATGTCTTGTTCTTTTTTGTTTTTAGAAAATAATTTGGAAAAAAAGCTTTGTTGTTGAGCCGCCGGTTTTTCTGCTAGCCTTAAATTAAGTTGGTCTAGCCTATTTATAACCTCAAGCTGTGCGGGGTCTTGAGAGATATTTCCCGATGCGACCAATTCTTGATATCGGCTCATGACAGTATTCTGATTAATGACAAAGGTCATATAAAATTCCGATCACAAAAGTAAATGTCCTGCCTGAAATACTGGAGGTAAGGTAACTCTGGCAAGAAAAAAAGCCCGGCTGATTGCCGAGCTCGTTCATAAACTCATTAAACAAGGCGCTTGGGCTTCAATCTAACGTTGGAAGCTAATTGGGGCACCACCAACAGTTTGGCCGGAAAATGCAGCGCCACCACCGCTTAGGGTTGCCAAATTACCACCGGCTGCGTCTTTCAATACCACTTGATTGCCGTTGAGGTTCCATGCAGCAATTGAAGATAGGCTGGGGTCGTTACAGCCGCGGGTGTTAGCCCGATAACCGCCACTCCATGTGGTAAGTGTCATGAATAGCTTACAGTTGTCACCGCCAGAGGCAACTGTCCAGCCGCCAAGCAGGTCGGTGCGGCCCAAACCGGCTCTTTGAGTAGCTGGCGGTGCGCTGGCAATTTGTGTTTCAGGGGCAGCAGCCGCCTGCACAGGCTGGCCAGCGGGTGACACAGGCTGCAATTCACCAGGTGTTACAGCTGGTACAGGGGTCGCCGGTAGTGGGGAGACATAACTGCGCGTGTAACTGGTCCGCATACAGGCCGCTGTTGACACGGCTAGTAACGATACAAGCGCGATTGTCATGCTGCGATTCATATCTATTTTCCTAGTCCTTAGGGATTCGTTAAGCTTAATAAGCCGTCGCTCGACGACAGGTTGCAATAAAATGGTAAACACAGAAAGAACTAATCCGAAGAAAAGTCAACAAAATGGCAAAATAGCATACTGAAATGGTATTGTTGTGCGGCTCTAAGAGCATTCCCCCGTATTTTTCAATCCCTAATAATCTGTATCTAGATGTTATTATTAGGATTTATTTGCCACTGTGTAATTATAGTGTGATTTTACAAATCACAGAATCATCCACAGCCTGATAACTCTCATAAAAATGGCGCCAATTTGCATTGACGCCATTTCTGGATGTTTTCGAGCCAACCTGTAATTAGGAAATAAGCTCTTCGGTGACAGGGTCAAACAAACAGGCCCGAGAGATATCCAGCGCAAAACCCATAGACTCACCAGGGGCACATGCGTGGATTGGGGATACTCGGGCAATGCTGTCTTTCCCGGCCAATTTGATAATGCACAAGGTATCTGCGCCGGTTGGTTCTACAACCTCAACATCACAGTGAAGTGTCGCTAAGTCCTTCTCGGCATTTTCCAGTTGCGTAATCATTTCTGGACGAATACCCAAAATCACCTCACGCCCAAGCAACTGCGAAAGCTTGTCGTTATTTCGCATGGGTACAAACTGGTTTTCGCTCTTTCCTTGGTATTGAACGGCCAAGTGTACGCCTATTTCATTCCCTTGTTGGGCAACCGTTACAGGAAGGAAGTTCATAGAAGGGGAGCCGACAAAACCGGCCACAAACATATTCGCCGGGCGCGAATAGATTTCGGCTGGTGTTGCAAATTGCTGTACAACACCACCTTTCAATATGGCGATTCTGTCGGCAAGCGTCATTGCCTCAATCTGGTCATGGGTTACATAAACCATGGTGGCTTTCAGCGAAGTGTGCAGCTTTTTGATTTCGTGCCGCATCTCTACCCGTAGTTTTGCATCAAGGTTAGAAAGCGGTTCGTCAAACAGGAAGATTTTAGGGCGGCGTACTAAGGCGCGCCCCATAGCCACCCTTTGGCGTTGACCACCGGATAGTTGAGCCGGTTTGCGGTTTAACAGATGGTCAATTTGCAACATTTTAGCAACGCTGTTGACTAACTCGTCGCGTTTTTCTTTTTCCACCCCGCGCATTTCCAAGCCAAAACTAATGTTTTTGGCAACAGTCATATTGGGGTAGAGCGCATAGCTTTGAAAAACCATCGCAATATCGCGGTTTTTCGGGTGGATATCGTTAACGATTTCACCGTCAATTCGAATATCGCCACTGGAGATACTCTCAAGACCGGCAATCATATTGAGCAAGGTAGATTTACCGCACCCTGATGAACCTAACAGTACCACCAGTTCGCCGTCGTTTAACTCCATAGAAATGTCATTTAAAACTTCTACCGAGCCGTATTTTTTACCTGCATTATTAATTGTGAGCGTAGCCATGGTAGCGCCCCTTAACCTTTAACTGAACCAGCGGTGAGGCCACGGACGAAGTAACGTCCTGCGACAATGTAAACAAACAACGTTGGGGCGGCGGCGATGAGCGCGGCAGCCATATCAATGTTGTAGTGTTTCACGCCAGTTGTTGTGTTGATGAGGTTGTTCAGGGCAACGGTCAGCGGCTGTGCACCACCTGTTGTAAAGCTTGCCCCGAATAAAAAGTCGTTCCAGATTTGTGTAAACTGCCAGATAATCGTCACCACAATGATTGGTGGTGATAATGGCAGCATGATACGCCAGTAAATTCTGAAAAAGCCTGCGCCATCAATCGTGGCAGCCTTCACCAAATCATCGGGTATGCTCACATAGTAATTACGGAAAAACAGCGTTGTAAATCCAAGCCCATAAACCACATGCACTAAAATGAGGCCGTTTACTGTATTGGCTATGCCAAGCATTCCGAGTGTTTGTGCCATAGGTAATATGACCACCTGGAACGGAATAAAGCATCCAAACAGCATGAGTGAAAAAATAATATTTGCGCCGCGGAAGCGGTATTTGGTTAGTGCATAGCCAGTTATTGAGCCTAGGAAGGTGGATATGAGTACCGCCGGAACGGACATGGAGATAGAGTTGATAAAGTATGGCTTCAGGCCAGTACATTCCACGCCGATACAAGCTTGTGACCAGGCTTTATGCCAAGCAGAGACATTAAATTCGTGCGGTAACGACAACAAGGCACCGCCACGGATTTCGGCTAAATCTTTGAATGAGGTCGAAACCACCACATAAAGAGGGGCAAGATACCATATCGCAAAAACTGCGAGTGTTAAGTAGATAAGAAAGCGGCCGATATAACGCCCCTTACCGTCTGTTCCTGGAAGGCGATCGCGATTAGCCATTCTTTTTACCTCTCAACTCGGAGTAGAGATAGGGAATCATGATGGCGGCAACAGTTGCCAACATCATCATGGCTGATGCGGCACCAATTCCGATTTGGTTACGGCGGAACGTCATCTCGTACATAAAATTCGCCGGTAGGGTTGAGGCGTATCCCGGTCCACCACCCGTTAAGGCTACGACCAAATCGAAGCTCTTAATGGCCAAGTGCGAGAGTATAACAAATGCCGATAGAAAAACAGGACGCATGGAAGGGAGTATGATGCCCATATAAATGCGGGTATTGCTGGCACCATCTAGATAAGCTGCCTTGATGATCTCTTGATCGACAGAACGTAGCGCAGAAAGAAACAGGGCCATAACAAAGCCGGATGCCTGCCAAACTGCAGCAATCACAACCACGTAGATGGACATATCCTTATCGACAATCCAGTTGAACGAAAAGCTCTCCCAGCCAAGTGATTGAAAATATGCTTCCAGTCCCAAAGACGGGTTCAACATCCATTTCCAAGCTGTACCTGTCACAATAAAGCTGATGGCCATTGGGTAGAGGTAGATCGTGCGCAGTGCACCCTCTGCACGTATGTGCTGGTCAAGCAGAACGGCTAGCAGGCAGCCAATGATAATGGCAACAATTATGAAAAGGCTGGCGAAAACAAATAGGTTTGAGTAGGCGACATCCCAGCGGTCCATGGAAAATAACCGCGTGTACTGGCGTAAGCCATCAAGCTTGTATACTGGCAACATTTTCGATTTGGTGAAGGAAACATATCCTGTCCAAATGATGAAGCCATAAACAAACACAAGGATGAGCAGAAAACTGGGCGCGACAACTATTTGTGGCAGTCGTTCGGCCAGACGGTCCAGCAATTTAGGCCGACCTCTTTCTTGAGCTCTATTTGGCATGTTTTAATTCTCATGAATTCCAAGGGGCGCCAGCTGCATGAACAGCTGGTGCATTGATACAGTTGAAACGCTTAAGCACTTACGTCGCGGGCGCGGGTGAGTGGGGGAGAGAACCCCGCGCCCGTTCCTACCAGCACTTATTGCGCTAACGCAACGTTTTCTGCCAGCTTTTTGGCTGCTTCCTTGGAAGACATGTCAGAGTTAAAGTGCTCTGTGACAACATCCAAAATTGCACCGCGAACGGCACCGGACTGCACAATCTCATGGGCCATGGAGCCCACGAGACTTCCGTTTTTCGCAGTTTCTTTCATGTCATTCATAGACTTAACTGCACAGCTATCGAACTTGGACTGGTCCATGCCCATTCTTGCAGGAACAGAGCCTTTCAATAAGTTAAAGGTTTCCTGGAACTTCTCACCAAGAATGAGAGAGGCTAGCAGTTGCTGACCTTGAACAAGATCATCGCCCTTCACTTTAAACATGGCAAAGCTGTCAGAGTTAAGGATATAGCCCTTATCCGATGGAGTGCTGGCGCAAATGAAGTCTTTACCGGGAACTTTACCTGCAGCAAGGAACTCGCCTTTTGCCCAATCGCCCATTATTTGCATGGCTGCTTCGCCGCGCATAACCATTGCGGTTGCGAGGTTCCAGTCACGTCCAGGGAAATCTGGGTCCACATAACCCCGGATCTTACGCATTTCGTCAAACACTTTAACCATTGTGTCAGAGTTCAATGCTTCGGGGTCAAGGTCTACAAATGCTTTTTTGTAAAAGTCTGGACCGCCAATACCTAAAACAACAGTTTCAAAAACGGTGCCATCTTGCCATGGCTGACCGCCATGAGCGAGTGGAATAATTCCAGCGGCTTTTAGTTTTTCGGCAACTTGGTTAAACTCTTCCCATGTTGTTGGTACTTTTGCGTCAACTTTGGCAAGCACTTTCGGGTTTGCCCATATCCAGTCTACGCGGTGCACGTTCACTGGAACGGCAACATAGTGGCCTTCGTACTTTACAATATCTTGCAATTGTTTTGGTAGAATGTCGTCCCAATGGTACTTATTGGCAACCGCGCTAAGATCGGCCAACGCTCCCGCTTCGGCCCAATCACGGATATTAACACCCTTAATTTGCACAGCTGCAGGCGGATCACCAGAAAGAACGCGTGCGCGTAAAACTGCTGCTTGGGCATCGCCGCCCCCGCCGGCAACCGGTGCGTCAATCCATTTACCACCTTTTGCCTCGAAGTCCTTTTTCAATGCTTGTACAGCTTTTGCCTCACCACCAGATGTCCAGTAGTGTAATACTTCGGCTGTGGGTTGTGCATTGGCTGTAGAGGCGAGCGCAAACAGAGCAGCAGCGCTACTTAATAATACAGATTTCATTGATATTCCTCCCAATAACCAGTAATCCTCACCTTTACTGGTATGCTAATCATATTCCCGTAGAGATATATTTTGCATCAACGAAAATGTTTCAAAATGTTAAAATTGGGTAATGAAGCTGAGTATTGCTCACTCTAGCAGAGTGGTATAAGCTCTCCTTTCCTAAAGAAACTCTAGAATATTCATAAGAAATTGATGCGACATAGCTCCAAACAACTGCTGATCGTAGATGATGACGAAGAGATATCAGCGCTTACTGCTGAATATCTTTCATCTGTTGGTTTTGAAGTACTTACAGCAATTTCTGCGGAAGAGGCAGAAAAGACATTAGCTTCCAACACCATTGACCTTATGGTGTTGGACTTGATGCTACCGGGTGAAAGCGGGTTGAGTTTTTGTCAGCGCATGCAGTCTAAGCTGCACTTGCCTACAATTATCGTATCTGCTGTTACTGGCGAAAATGAGCGGGTTTCTGGCCTTGAGTTAGGTGCTGATGACTACTTGGAGAAGCCATTTTCCCCAAGAGAATTGCAGGCAAGAATTTCTGCGGTTTTAAGACGGGCAGAAGATGCGGGTAACAGGCAGGTGTCAAGGCGCTTTGTGTACCGCTTTGCCGGCTGGCAATTGGATGAAACAGCGCGTAAACTAGTCGCTCCTGATGGTGTTGTGGTTCATCTATCATCATCAGAGTTAGATACCTTGCTGCTGCTGTTAAAAAGTCCCGAGGCACCAGTATCGCGTGACACCATAGCAAGCAGTTTGCGCGGTTCGCGGTTGAATCCACTTGATAGAAGTGTTGATATATTAATCAGTCGTATTCGAAAAAAGCTGGCGCAAACAGATAGTTCAATTGATTATATCTCGACAGTTCGCCATCAAGGTTATTTGATGGCGCTACCAATAGAACGTCTATCGAATGCCAACTCATAGCCTGCTGTGGATAAAGTCATTTCTCAGCGCTTTTCCACCAAAACGTTTGGAAAAGCGCTTAACGACTATTTTTATTCTCTCAATAGCTTTGAGTGCTCTATTAGTTGCCGTTACGTTTAATGCCATAAGCGCAAGGCATTGGGCGATATCAGCTTCACAAACCGCCGGGTATGAACTTGGTAATAAGCTACAAGCCCTTTTACTTGATCAAAAAGAGCCGGTATCTGCAGAATCGTTGCTCACCTTTACCCGTTTAAGCACCAGTCGCCCGCCAATAAGCAAAGAAACGGTGCCTTTAATTATTAAATTCAAGGGGCATCGGTTGCGGGCTGCAATACTTTTTAGCGCTCGACCTCCACTGCCGGGTTTACTGCAAACTCCGCCACATGTTTTGCCGGATTCATTTGAGCGGCTTGCAGCTCTTTGCCAAGGCATTACAAGGCAAGACTTGGCTGCCAGGCTATTTATAAACTTTGGCGATGAGCGTCCGCCTTTGTTGGTAGATGCTACAAGTCTGTGGCAAGACAGATTGCCAGAAACCTTTGTGTTTATTGCAGCTATTTTACTGTTATGTGCGCTTGCTTACATTGTTACCGGTATTTCGAAAGCAATAAGTATTCCTTTTGAGATGCTTGCAAAAGGGCATACTCAGCTGCCGGATTACTATGTAAGTAAAGAAGCTTACAAGCTGGCGGAGCGTATTGAAAATGACGCCAAGCAAAAAGAAAATATGCTGGCTGAGCAGACCCGCATGTTGGCCTCTATTAGCCATGACTTACGTACGCCAGCCACCAGATTACGTTTGCGTTTAGAGCAGGTGCAAAATGATCAACTGCGTGACAAAATGGTGGGCGACATTGAAGAAATGACAAGGCTTATTGTCTCAAGCCTTGATTTCTTGCGATTTGAAGCGAGCAACGAAGAAGAAACAGACTTGTCTTTAGCCTCACTTCTTGAATCAATTTGTGATGATTATGCTGACATGGGTGAGTGTGTTCGCCTTGATATTACCAATCAAATAAGAACAGACCAGACCCGAAGTGTGTTTGGGGGTGGCGGGACTGTATCGCTCAAATTACAAACGCGTGCAGTCATGAAAGGCCGTTCGGCGGGCTTGCGCCGTGCATTCACCAATTTAATTGATAACGCAATCAAGTATGGCGGTGCAGCCCACATTACCTTAGAAACCCATTCACCCGATTATTTGTATGTAATCGTTTCGGACCCTGGACCGGGTATTCCAAAAGACTTGCACCAAAAAGTGTTCGAACCGTTTTTCCGTTCAGATAATGTGGAGCGTGTGCGCTCTTCTTCTGTCGGCCTTGGGCTTTCCATTGTTAAGCAAGTTATCGAAAAACATGGCGGCACAATTACGCTGGGCGACAATGCCGGCCATGGTTTGCAGGTTTATATCTCGTTGCCGCGTAACATTGCAAACAGAGATCAAGGTTAAGTACAGAGTGCTATACCAAGCTCTAAATCGCGATTTTTCCTTTTGCCTTCATGTCTTTGAATACATGTAGCATAAAGAGAGTTGCGAATAGGGGGGTGAACAAATTGAGTATCGGAATAGAGAGCAGCACCGCAATAATCAGCCCCCCCATAAAGACAGGCGTAGATTTTTCCTTGCGCAGTTGCCTTGCCTTTTCTGGTGGCATGTAGCGCATGGCGGCAAACTCGAAGAACTCGCGGCCCAGCAGGTAACCGTTAATGACAAAAAAGGCGAACATATTCACCACTGGTACGAGTAACAAGAGTAATGCCAGTATATTGGCCAGCAAAACAACGGCAGCAAAACGCAGCGCGTAGGCTAATGCAGTGTTAAAAGGCTGCGGTTTTCCCTCTGGGTCCTGCGGGTAGTCGCTTCGTTCCAGGCGCAATGCAATATCGTCTTGGAAAAAGGCCAGCACCACAGCACATACAGGGGCAAGTAGGTAGCTTAAGCCTATAATGGCTCCAATGCCGGTAATAAACGAAATTGCCCAGTCAACCCATGCGGGCAGTTCGCTGGCATATTTGAGTGACAAGTAGTCAACCAACATGCTGACAGCGCCTTCAATCCCCAGCCACAATAAAAACAAAACACCGATTGTAAGACCAAGACTTCGCCATAAATATGGACGATACTCGGGGGATAATAGCTGGTTAAAGGACCGTAAAGCTAAAGAAAACATGAATAAAACTTTTCCCAGATAACACTTTGTGCTTTAGATGGCGGATGTGCTCTCTTTTTTCAAGTCATACATGCACAAATACATATGATTAAATTACGCTAACTATTGCCAATAGAGTAAAAAAAATTGAAAGAAATACAGCAACTTAATAATACCGATTTGACATGGGCGCACCAGCTGAACCAACAACACGCAACAGAACTTTCATCTGTAACCTGCACTGAGTTTCGCAAAATGTGCAATGACTCATTTTATGCAAGGGCACTTGAAAAAGAAGCCGGTTTTTTGCTGGGGTTCGATCAGAGTGCCCCTTACAATAGCCCGAACTTCTTGTGGTTTAAAAATCGCTTAGATAAATTCGTATATATTGATCGGGTAGTTATCGCAAAAATAATGCGTGGCCAAGGGCTGGCGAAAGCGCTTTATGAAGACCTGTTTGTTGTCGCAAAGAGCGCAGGCTATAAACATATCTGTTGCGAAATCAACTTGGACCCTCCAAATCCGATTTCGATACAGTTTCATCAAAAACTGGGGTTTGAGCAGCAAGGAAAAGCTACCTTGAGCCAAAGCAACAAGACTGTCGCCTATTTTACGAAGCACCTTGTCTAAGCAGGATTACGGCACTAGCTTCATTGGTATGCCTGTGCTTTCCTATGGGAAATCATGATTCTGAAAAAAATCGTGATTCATCTAATCCAGGTATTTTTCAGGATTTGCCTACATAATTCACAATTATGAGTTTTTTTATGAATGGAAACATGAGTTATTCAAAAAAAATATCTCAAAAATTGGCAGTTTTCCTCAAAAACCGTGTTTATCCTGCGACGTTACACCATAGGATGCTTTGACGCACCACAAAACTAGAGCTATTACAAATGCAGGAAACACCTTGATATATTTACGTTAACGTAAACGTTACTCTATCAATGGGTAGGGAGAGAGATTATGGCGAATACGAAATTAAGGGCCAATCGGCCGTTATCGCCCCACCTTCAAGTTTATCGCATGATTATCACCATGGCGATGTCCATTATCCAACGTATAACCGGCGCGGGTTTGTATTTTGGTAGTGTGCTCGTTGTGTTTTGGTTAGTCGCAGCTGCAGCTGGACCAGAGAGCTACGATTTTGCCATGGACCTGTTTGGTTCACTTATCGGCCGCTTTATTTTGTTCTGCTACACTTGGGCGCTGGTGCACCATATGCTTGGCGGCTTGCGCCATTTCATCTGGGATTGTGGCTATGGCCTTTCCAAGCAAGCTGGCACATGGCTGGCCAAGGCTACCATTATTGGCTCTGTAAGCCTAACTGTGATCCTATGGATCATTGGTTACGCTGTCGCTTAAGGAGGCCGTTATGAGTGATTTACGTACACCCCTTTCAAAAGTCCGCGGTCTTGGTTCAGCAAAAGATGGAACAGGCCACTTTTGGCTCCAGCGCGTAAGTGCATTGGCCAATGTTTTCCTGATTTCTTTCTTCGTGATTTTTATAATCACCATGCAGGGTGCGGATTATGCCAGCTTCGTTGAAGCGGTTAAAAACCCGTTTACCTCAATCATGCTTCTCGCAGTTGTTTTAGTTAGCTGTTTTCACATGAAGCTTGGTATGCAAGTGATTATTGAAGATTATATTCATAGCGAATTCACCAAAGTTCTAGCAATCATTGGCAATATTTTCTTTTCGTCCTTTGTTGCCCTGGCAGCTGTGGTGGCCATTATAAAAATAAGTTTGGGGGCGTGAGAGTATGGCTGAAAGAACACAAGCCGCTTCAACCGCAATTAACGGCAGAACCTACGAATATGTTGATCATAATTTTGATGTGATCGTGGTAGGTGCCGGTGGTGCCGGTCTGCGCGCCACATTGGGTATGGCAGAGCAGGGCCTGAAAACCGCCTGTGTGACCAAGGTATTCCCAACCCGCTCGCATACTGTGGCCGCACAGGGTGGTATTGCAGCTTCCTTGCAGAACATGACGCCCGATTGCTGGCAGTGGCATATGTACGACACCGTGAAAGGCTCTGACTGGCTGGGCGATACTGACGCGATGGAATATCTCGCTCGAGAAGCTCCTAAAGCGGTTTATGAGCTAGAGCACTACGGCGTGCCGTTCTCACGCACAGAAGACGGTAAGATCTATCAGCGTCCGTTCGGTGGTCATATGCAGAATTACGGCGATGGCCCCCCCGTACAACGTACATGTGCAGCAGCTGACCGTACCGGTCACGCTATCTTGCACACGCTATACGGCCAGTCTTTGCGCCATAATGCCGAATTCTTTATCGAATACTTCGCGCTTGATCTGATCATGTCCGACGATGGCCAGTGTCAGGGTATCATCGCATGGAATTTGGACGACGGCACCATTCACCGCTTCAACGCCAAAATGGTGGTGTTGGCAACAGGTGGTTATGGCCGTGCCTTCTTCTCGGCAACCTCTGCCCATACCTGTACCGGTGATGGCGGCGGCATGGTGGCCCGTGCGGGCCTTGCCCTGCAAGATATGGAATTCGTACAGTTCCACCCAACCGGCATCTACGGCTCAGGCTGTTTGATAACCGAAGGTGCACGCGGTGAGGGCGGCTATCTGGTCAACTCCGAGGGTGAGCGCTTCATGGAGCGTTACGCCCCATCAGCAAAAGACTTGGCATCGCGCGATGTTGTCTCCCGTTGTATGACCATGGAAATTCGCGAAGGCCGTGGTGTTGGTAAAAACAAAGACCACATCTTCCTGCATCTCGATCACCTTGATCCTGATTTGTTGGCCGAGCGTTTGCCGGGTATCTCCGAATCTGCGAAGATTTTCGCTGGTGTCGATGTTACCAAAGCGCCAATCCCGGTATTGCCAACCGTGCACTACAACATGGGCGGTATTCCAACCAACTATTGGGGCGAAGCACTGAACCCGACCAAAGATGACCCGAACGCAGTTGTGCCGGGTTTGATGGCCGTGGGTGAAGCAGGCTGTGCCTCCGTACACGGTGCCAACCGTCTTGGTTCCAACTCCTTGATCGACCTTGTGGTGTTTGGCCGTGCATCTGCCATCCGTGCTGGTGAGGTCATCGACCGCGAAGCGCCGATCCCAACCCCGAACGAAGCTGCTTGTGACAAGATCATGGCCCGCTTCGATGACTTGCGTCACGCAAACGGTGCCACTCCGACAGCAGAACTGCGCTTGAAAATGCAGAAAACCATGCAAGAAGATGCAGCGGTGTTCCGTACGCAGGAAAGCTTGGAGCAGGGCTGCGAGCGCATGGCAGAAATCTGGGGCGAGCAAAAAGACATCAAGGTCAGCGATCGCTCTATGATCTGGAACTCCGATCTGGTGGAAACGCTGGAGCTTGGCAACCTTATGGCCAACGCGATCACCACTGTTGTGGGTGCGGAAGCGCGTAAGGAAAGCCGCGGTGCCCATGCGCGTGAAGATTACAAGGACGGTCCGCTGGGCGGTCGTAACGATGATGAGTGGCGCAAGCACACCATTTCGCACGTGGATGAAGAGGGCAAGGTTTCCTTGAGCTATCGTCCGGTTGTGCTCGACCCGCTCACCACCTTTGAAGAAGGTGGCATTGACATGAAGAAGATCGCGCCTAAAGCGCGTGTCTACTAAAAAATGCGCAGGCTCCGGTGCACTTGCCGGAGCCCGTTTTTGCAGCAGTTATTGTCTGGCAATAAGCCGCCGGGAGAGAAACAGTAGCTGTATTCCTAACCGTATAGGTGCCCTGCCAAAAGCTGGCACCTTACAGATGTTGAACGAAACTCCCGTTCCATCTGTTGTATTAGACGCGGAGCATGCAAAATGGTTCAGCTGACGCTACCTAAAAATTCCCGTATGGGAGAGGGAAAAGTCTGGCCCAAACCGGAAGGCGCGACCAACATTCGCGAGTACCGTATTTACCGCTGGACACCCGAAGACGGGCGCAATCCACGGGTCGACACCTACTATGTCGATCAGGATGAATGCGGCCCGATGGTTCTTGATGCCCTTATCTATATCAAGAACCATGTGGACCCAACACTCACATTCCGCCGCTCTTGCCGTGAAGGTATTTGTGGCTCGTGTGCCATGAACATTGATGGCGGCAATACACTGGCTTGTACCAAGGGCAGTGACGATTGCTCGGGCGAAGTGATTAAAATCTATCCACTACCGCATATGCCGGTGGTTAAGGATTTGGTGCCGGATCTGACACAGTTCTACACCCAGCATCGCTCAATTGAGCCATGGTTGAAAACCACAACACCGGCACCGGAAAAAGAATGGCTGCAATCGAAAGAGGACCGGGCCAAGCTTGACGGTTTGTACGAGTGTATCTTGTGCGCCAGCTGCTCCACTTCTTGCCCAAGCTACTGGTGGAATGGCGATCGTTACCTCGGCCCTGCTGTGTTGTTGCAAGCCTACCGCTGGCTTATCGACAGCCGCGATGAGGCAACGGGCGAACGCCTTGACAATCTTGAGGATCCATTCCGCCTCTACCGTTGTCACACCATCATGAACTGTACGCAAACCTGTCCTAAGGGCTTGAACCCAGCTAAGGCAATTGCGGAAATCAAGAAAATGATGGTTGAGCGCCGGGTCTAATCTAGCGCTACTCAATCAAATGAAAGAAAGCCCGTGGCATTTGCGACGGGCTTTTGCTTTTAAGTATTGGCGGTTGGCGATGTCGGTTTATGTCAATCGGGTGCATCAATTTCTATTGGTTTCATAGCTCCGCCGCCATCTAAATACTCTGCACTGTGGAAACGGTAGCTAAGGCCAACCCGCACAATATCGGCGGAAGTTTCTTCTTGGAAGCGTGTGCCTCCGATGGTGTATGACTGGTCATTGTAGTCAATATGCGAATAATCCAGTCGAACTGCCAAATTCTTGGCGATCATGACTTCAGCCCCACCGCCCAGTAACAGGCCGGCAACGGTTTGCGAATCACTGCCAGGACCCAGGCTTTCATTTTCGATTGTAAACTGCGACAGCGCCACGCCTGCCGAAATATATGCAAGCATGCGACCGTAAACAATACCACCACGCAGCTTAGCTGCGAGCATGTAATCACTATCTACTTTTACAAAAGTGCCGGAGGATTGGTCAAAATTCCAATAGTTGGCTTCCAACTCTGGACCAAAGAAAACATTCTTGTAGACATAGTTATACCCGGCAAATATGCCGCCAATAATGCCATCGAAACCGTCGAATTCGTTAAACCGGTCCTCACTATCAATGTGTGCATAGCCGGCTTGTAAACCCATATACCAGCCTTCCCATTGCTTCGATGATAAATCGATGGAGGAAAGGTCGATAAAAGTATCATCCCCTTCTATCTGTTCCTGTGCAAACCCTTTAGCGGAGAAGGATAGGAAAAGAATAAACAAAACTATTTTTATTGTCTGGGGCATATTCTGCCTCCCTCAAGGACCTAAGCTTTACTCTAGGGCAGAATTAAACAATTTGATTTATTTTTTATATACAGCCGTTCAGTGAATAAATACTGAGTAAATACCTCAATCAACATTGTGATGAGCGTTTTGAGGGGTGCGAGATATCGCAGAAGTCAATTGAAACACAACAATAGCTATTCAGCGCTCCAGCCCTTTAAGGCAAAGTTGGATCACTGTTTTCAAACGGGCGCGATAGGCAACCATTTCTTCATGTGTTTGAATAGGGGTAAAGCGAAACTGTTCGGTGGCATCCAGCAATGCTTGCGCCCAAAGCTCACTCGCTTGTAATTTGAACTCGTCAGAAAGCTTCCCTGAATCAATTAGTACAATGAGTGGTTGGCGCAGCATAACCTCGTGTGCCACGTGTAAGTGAGGCCGTTTGTTTTTCACCAATTCAAGGCAGCTCATGAGGCCGCTATATTCCCGTTGCAAGCGGGCTGTCTCATCAAAAATCATAAGTAAGTAATTGGTTAGGCGAATGCTGGCGCTGGCATTCGGGTCAGCAGAAGCTTCCAGCCGCGCCACCAACATAGCGTATTCGGCCGAAACCACCGCACAGGCCAATTCCATTTTATTTTTGTAAAAATTATAGATATGAGCCATAGATATGCCAGAGGTTTCGGCAATTTCTGCAATAGAGCTCGCCTTATAGCCCTTATGCAAAAAAATTGCCTTGGCTGCACGTAAAACGTCTTTCGCTCGTCCTTGTGCGGTGAGTACCTCTGCAGTCGACATATTGCCTCGTTCGTGTCATTTCATTTATGCGCACAGCATTTATGGTGTTGATACACCTCAAGTCATCGCCTGACACAATTTACTTCAAGTGTTTCTACAACTTCCCCGAGAATTTATCTTACCATAAGGTAAGGCGCATATATATCTGCCGTCTTTACATTTTTGCTTTTTATACAGTCAAATTATTGATTTATATCAATGTAGCGATTGCTAATTTAATAAATATTAGATTTACCTAATACAAAAGGAGTAGTCCCATGGCCGTAGAAAACTGGCAGGAATTTATTAAGCAAACAGATGGCCGCTTGGCAGAGCTTCGCCCAGGTATTTCTGGTACCATGAAGGGCTTTGGAGAAATGGCAAAATCTGCCATAGCACCCGGTGCGTTGGATTCCAAAACCAAAGAACTTATGGCACTTGCGGTTGGTATTGCTGCACGTTGCGATGCTTGCCTTGGTTACCACACTAAAGCTGCGGTTAAATATGGTGCTACTCGTGAAGAGATTATGGAAACAATAAGTGTTGCTGTTTATATGGGTGGCGGCCCTTCACTCATGTACGGCGCCGAAGCACTTTCGGCCTTTGACGAGTTTTCAAAATAAACTGCTCTTGATGCATCAATAGGGCGTGTGCGCTACAATCGACACGGTTTACGATGAATGCTGCATATTAATGCGGGTTTCTTCATGGCTTCTCTTGCCCGTGCCTTCACTCACGGCTATTCGTTTTACTAATGAATAAAGGAAGAGTGCCGGTGCCGGAAGAACCTGCCATATCTGAGCAGCAAAGCCCCCCAATTTCTGAGAGATCAAACGTCAATCGGCGCATGATCTCTCAAAGGCTACAGCGTTTGGAAAAAGAGAACAGCCTACAAGTTCTCTATGCTTGCGATCCGCAGGCCCTGCTTTTGCGCCGCTCGCAGGAGCTGGCCAACACTCAATCCTGTTTTATTTTTACACGTTCTATTGAGCAATACCTATCGCTTTTCCCAAAAGAAGAGCTCTTGGAAATTATCGATCTTGATCCTATCGTTTTCAATGGGTGGGATTTGAAAAAGGTGTTGATCTCGATTTTGCGGGGCAACCCAACTGCACTCGACTGGGTCAGGCAAGCTCAAAACCAGTATTGCCAGCACAGCTTTGCAGCAGCATTGGTGAACTTTGCTCAGGAAAATGCTTCCTCGCTACGCTTTGCTCGCCATCATTTGGAAGTCCTGCAAAAGAATCGCCGCCGTTTTGAAGGCGGTGTGGGTAGTGAAATGTTGCCCGAGCGCATTATCTCCATGCTAAAGCCAGCCCTATCACTGAGGTGGTATTCACAGAACAAACTACAAGGCATCCCACCGGCAAGCCTGCCGGAATTAATTGAAGAAACCTTCTTGCGGCCTGTTTTGGTCGGTGAGATGCAAGAGTTATTAGAGCGTCAGTCAAACAACGAGCTGTTTGAACTGGAAAAGCTGCCCGCCGCCATTGCCGATTTGATTCTGGCGGAGTTGGAGGCGGGGCCGTCGTTACAAACAAGGCGACTAAGCCCTTATGAGCGAGACGTGCTTTCTCAAGCAGATCGCTTTTTCCTCAAGTGGGCAGTTCCTGCCAACGCTTAAAAGCTAGGAAGACCAGCTGGGACTTGTGAAAATGGCAATCACACAAATATAGGAAAGTCCCCAAATAGCTGAGCGCAAGCTGGCTTTGTCAGTCCAGTAACAATAAATGAAAGCGAGCCGTAACGCTAAAAACACGCCAGCAAGAATGTTAACCAAATCAACAGCGGCACCCTGCCAATTGGCAATAATGACGGAGACGGCGTAAAACGGGAAAATCTCCAGGCTGTTTTGGTGTGCCCCCTTGGCCCTTGCTGCAAATCCTGCGCGCCAGAATTCAGGATCTCTGGGGTTCGAGTTGTCGAATTTCCTTGTAAATTTTGCATTCCCCATAGCAAACATTGCAATTAATGCAAATATAAGAATTGAATAAATGGAAAATGTCATCATTACCTCTATAGTTTTATATTGAACTGTTAAATTGTATAGTTTTATCTACGTTATCTCATAGTATATTTATAAATTGTGCTATAGGGAATCGCATAGTCTCTAGCAGTTGGACTACCCTATATTTACTAGATGCAAGCCGTGTGTTTCTTCGCTAACTAAGGCACCAGCTAAACAAAGCTGGGTTTGCCGCAATCATTCCTTGCTTTTGTCACGAAAGCGATAACAACATTTGGTTATTAACCCCACGTGAAAGCCGATCAGTAAAAAGCGCTAGAAATAATTCTATTGCGCTGCTTTGTTCTGACTGGAGTATGGAAAATGCAGGCCACAAATTTGCTCTTTGTATGCCAAACGAATGCTTTTTTGAGCTTACTAGCCGAGGCCTATTGCAATAGTATAGCTGGCCCCGAAATTCGTGCTTTTTCTGCAGGTCCTGCACCTGCCTCTGCCATCAGTAAGTCTGCCAAGAAAATTTTGTTCGAACAGGGCCTGTCAGAGGCAGGCCTGGAGCCGAAATCATGGGATATCTTTGCACTCCCCCATGCGCCACAACCGGACTTCCTCGTCACACTACAAATAACCAATGAGATTTTGCTGCAACCAAACTGGCAGGTTGCACCTAAAGTGGTTCATTGGCAATTGAACCTGAACCAGTTTGATGGTGGGTCCAAAATGACCAAAGCCAATGCAACGAAGCTGTTTAATTATATTTCTGCAACAATTGACCGCTCATTAGCCGCGGGTTTTTTTAGTAATTATATGGCTCGGCCACCGTTTGATTTAAAAAATATTGCTTAGTTTAGCGGCTGCGTCCCTAAAACCCGCATCTATTATGTGTAATTGCAGCGTTTGTGTTAGGGCGGGAGAGCCGCGGTTGCTGTTCTCTGCACAATTATCTAGTCTTTTTCTAGGATATAGTTTTCTAGTATTTGGGGTTTGCTCGGGTCGTCAAAATGTGTGGTGACACTAACCTCCAGCCGCTGCCCCATGGGCCGAACCACGATGGTTTTGCTCGAAAAGAAACCGGTAAAAAGAAACTGCAAAACCCCGTCCTGGCGGCGTTTTCCTTTAGTAAAGCCCCATTTGCAATCGCGCGGGGCACAGCGGGTAAAGGCTCTTGCCCGAAAGCTTAAATCAATACCACTGCATTGCGCTTCAATCTGCAAACCAGAAAGTTGCTTGGGTCGGGCTTGTTCATTCACCCATGTTCCGGCCTCGCTTGGTCGGCACGAGCTACTTGCCGCCTGTGCAACGGAGCCGATAGAAAACCCGGTCATCCAAACACAAAACACGATGATATATCGAAGTGTCATTTGGGTTGTTATCATGAGCTTGGCCTCATAAAAAACAGTTCCGGTGCATGTTACGGTTCTTTGTAAACTCAAAAACGGTGTTGGTTAAAGATACGCCATGGCACAGATGAGGGCAGATTTGTCACACCAGCACGCAAACAAACTGCTTAAGCGTAGTTTAAAGATAAAACAGCAAAAGAAAAGCCTGCCCTATGGTTTATACATTTAACCTTAGGGCAGGCTGCACTTTATGGCATTAAGAGGAAACCAGCGGCTCAGGGTGTCGCTTTTTGCACTGCTTGTAACAATTGCGCACTGGCCGCTCTTGGGTCTTCAGCTTGGCAAATTTGTGAAATCACTGCCACCCCGTCAGCACCCGCCTTTATCACCTCAGGAGTACGCATCAGGTTAATCCCGCCAATACCTACAACAGGCAGGTGTGGCCAGTCTTGGCCAACCTTAGCTCTTAGCAAGGTAAAGCCATTCATACCAAGAGCATCGGCATCACCTTTACTCATGGTAGGATAACAAGCGCCAATACCCAAATAGTCAACTTGGGCTATTGCGTCGGTTACAAGATGCTCTTCACTAGAAACTGAAAGCCCCAGCAGTTTGTCAGGGCCAATTAACCGCCGGGCATCGGCAGCAAGCATATCGCTTTGTCCCACATGCACACCATCGGCATCGACTGCCAACGCCACATCCACACGGTCATTGATAATGAGCGGTACGCCAGCAGGGGCTGTAATTTCTTTTAATGCCCGCGCGAGCTCTACCTGTGCGAGGGAGTTGCCGGTTTTATCGCGTAGCTGCACCACGCTAACCCCGCCAACTACCGCATGACGTACAATTTCACAAATGTTACGAGGGCCACAATCTTGCGGCCCGATAACCAGATAAACAGAAAGGTCAAGCTGTTTGAGTTTCATAAAAGCGTATCCGTCCATGCTGGGTAATCTGGTTTTCATTCAGATGATACAAACCATTAATAATATCGGTTTGCAAACTCGCAGGGCCTGCGGTGTTTTGGGCGGCGAGCTCTCCAGCAAGGCCGAGGTATAACAGCGCATAGGCGGCTGCCAGTAAGGCATCATCACATACCGCCAAAGTCGCACCGGTAAGAGCTGTTGCGGTGCAGCCTAGTCCGGTTACATAAGGCATCATAGCATCGCCATTGGCAACGGTTATCACCCGTTCACCATCGGTAATATAATCACAAGCCCCCGAAACCGCCACAACTGCGTTGCTGGCAAGGGCCAGTTTTTGTGCGCTTGCCAGTGCGGCTTCGGCGCGGTCCGTTGAATCCACACCTTTACCGCCGCTGCTTGCACCAGCCAGTGCCATAATCTCCGAGGCATTACCGCGAATAACAGCGGGTTTGTTGGCCAGTAATTGCTTGCATAACTCGGTGCGATAGCTCAAAGCGCCCACAGCTACCGGGTCAAGCACCCACGGGCGGCCAGCGTCGTGGGCGGCTTTAGTTGCCGCCAGCATGGCATCCCCTTGCGCTGGTGTAACGGTACCCACATTCACAACCAAAGCTGCAGCAACAGCTGCCAGCTCTGGCGCTTCTATCGGGCCATCAACCATGGCAGGCGAAGCGCCAAGCGCCAGCAGGGCATTTGCTGTAGTATTGGCCACAACAATATTGGTCATATTATGCACTAGGGGGGCAGTTTGGCGTAGTTTTGCCAAAACCTGCGAAGAATTATCGATGAGATACATGGTGTCTTCCGTAAAAGCGGGAGCGCAAGCGCACTGTTTGGGGCAATGCTAGAATATTTGCAGTGGGCAGTTGGCTAACGCAAATCAAGTGAACGCTCCCTTCGCTGGCATTATCCAGATCAGGTTATGCGGGTATAATCTCAGCCCTTGTGGGCACCCCGTGTCACAAATTCAAGCTTACGCAGCCTGAAATTTCTCTGCAAGTTTTCAAATGATTTTTGCACCAAAACTATTTTGTACCGGCTGAATTATTTACGACGCTGGGCCTTATCGTAGGCTGCAAGCAGGTGAGAGTTGCTCACATCTGTATATATCTGCGTGCTGGAAAGGCTGGCATGGCCCATGAGTTCTTGAATACTGCGCAAATCAGCGCCTTCACTAAGCAGGTGGGTAGCAAAAGAGTGTCGCAATGCATGTGGCGTTGCCGTATCCGGCAAACCAAGTGCGCCACGTAATTTTTGCATGGCCAATTGAATAAGGCGCGGGTTGAGCTTGCCGCCGCGCACCCCGCGAAACAGTGCTTTGCTTGGTTCAAGGTCAAACGGGCATTGTGCAATGTAGTCTTCAACCGCCTCACTTACCACAGGCAAAATGGGTACAATTCTTTCTTTTTGGCCCTTACCAATAATGCGCATGGTCTTAGTGCCTTTAACGGGTGCTTGCGCGGCCGTTAAATTGAGAGCTTCGGAAATACGCAGACCGCAACCATAGAGCATGGTAAAAACGGCAGCATTTCGTGCCTCCACCCAAGGGGTTACCTCAAACGATAAGTCCTTATTGATAATGGCTTTGGCATCATCAATATCAATCGGTTTAGGCAGGCTGCGCGGTAAGCGGGGGGTGCGCACAGCGCCGGCACCTGCTGCATTCACTTCACCACGTTGTTCTAAAAAGCTTAAAAACGAGCGCACGCCGGCAAGTCCACGTGCCAGTGTCCGTGTTTGTGCGCCGCCACGCCTGCGCTTTGCTAAAAAGCCACGAAAATCAGCGGGGCGAAGTTCGCGCAAATCATTCAGGGCAGGGGCCCCTCCCAAGTGGTCGGTCATGAACCGAAGGAACTGCCGGGCATCTCGCTCGTAAGCAATTAAAGTGCGCTCGGAAAGGCGTCGCTCGCTGCCTAAATGGTCGAGCCAATCGCCAATAGCTGCATTCACATCTGGCTTGCAAATAATTAAAAAGTCGTCGGTATTGTCGTATTGTGTAGCCATGCGTCCAAAACTGTTCCACATTTTGCTATGCTATTTCAGTGCTTTAGCAAAGCACAATTAAAGTGAATGTATCCGTTTGGTCTAGGCGAAACAATAGCACATTGTTTGCTAATAAGTGTTATCGCAATGCATTATTTGTTTTTTTTGCCTTTTCATGATTTTCAATTTCTAAGATTATCGACCTTCCAATTTCGGCGATTACAGCATTACGCTGCTTAATGTCGGCATTGCTACCTGTCATGTAAATTGCGGTAAAATACGGTTCAGCGGCTTTAGGCCAAATGGCTGCAATGATCCCGCGTGATCCATAACCTCCGGCTCCTGTCTTATCTGCAATTCGCCACCCTGTTGGCAAATGCTTACGGATTAATGCATCAGCTACTTTATCATCTAGCATCCACTGTTTTAATTGTTGCCTTGATTTTGGTTTTAAAACATCAGTAAGGAGAAGCTTGTTAAGAGTTCGCGCAATTGAATTGGGTGTGGTTGTGTCGCGCGGATCTTTGGGTTTTCCTTCGTTCAATTTGGTTTCCCAGCGATCAAGACGGGTTCGGGCGTCTCCGATGCCGCGCAAAAATGCTGTTAGTTTTTCAGGCCCGCCAATATGCTTTAAAAGGAAATTTCCGGCGCTGTTATCGCTTAGAGTTATTGTTGCTTCACAGAGTTGGCCGATACTCATTCCCGATGAAACATTCTCTTTAGTAACTGGTGAGTAAGCAACAAGTTGCTCTTTTTTGTAAGTTATTATCTTTTCTAGGCTGTCCTCATGCCTGTCTACTCGGGCTAGAATAGCGCCGCAAACAAGTGGCTTGAATGTGCTGGATAGCGGAAATCGCTCATTAGAGCGGTAATCTATAGACCAAGCTGACTTAGGGTGTTGTAAAGTAACACCTATCCGCCCCCCTATTTCATTTTCCAGTTTCCTAACTGTATCCAGAAGCTCATTGGCATGGGAAGTATTTGATAGGCAGCCAACAAGTATGATGGCAGATACGATACGTCCTGGTACATTCGGTAGGCGAAAGTTCTCACTAAACATAGTTACACGTTTCGATTCAGCTGAAATATCTAATAATGGCACTATGCCTGGATAGACCAGCTGAAAGCAACCATATTGAACGCACCATCTAAAGCAATCAATGCGTACTGGGTGTCAGCTAACGCGCCCGCAGGCTGCCATCGTCGCGCTCATACACTTCTACAACGCGCCCATGGTCAACAATAATGCGGTCTATCTCTGCACGAGCCGCTTTGGCAAATTGTAACTGGTTATCACTCGGGTTGGTATGATCGCCCAAAACCACAATGTTTTCATCGTTAAACTTATTGGCCGATCCTGTGTAATTAAAGCTACCCAATACAATCACACTGTCATCAATGACCATTAGTTTGTGGTGGAGTTTGCCAATACTCTCGGTCGGGTGCACAAAGTAAAGTTCGGCTCCGGCCTGTTTTAGCGGCACTGTTGCCGCCCAGTCCTGTCCGCCCTGTTTGCGCTCGAGTGCCCCACGCACGCGCCGACCGGCATCCATGCATAGCAACATGGCGTCATCAATACCAGATGATTTGGAAAAAGTGAAAATTGCAAAATCGATGCGCTCTTTGGCTTTGGTCATTTGCTTCACCACTTCCATTTCCGGGGCATGGTCCGGAGCAAAGCAGACTTTCAGGCGTATATCATCCACCACCACTTCGCGCGGTACATCACTTGTGTTTACGTTGTACTTGCCAAAATGCCCTTTGCTGATTTCGTCAAACTCCACGGCAAATATCTTGGCAAACTCTTCATTTTCAACAATAAGAATGTGGTTGAGGTTTCTATGGGTTCCCGTATGGGTAAAGTTGGTAGAGCCGGTTAAGACACTGTCGTTATCGCGCACAATGAACTTTTGGTGGAAGATGCGCGGGTTAAAATCGGTCCGCACCCAAACCTTGGCACGAAGTAGTGCGGCGTGAAGCAGGCGGTTTATTTCGTGCTTTTCGTCCATCTCGGAAATGTGCGGATCTTCGGCAGGCTCATCAACGCTTAAGTAGTCTGCCTCACCAACAACCCGTACACGTAACCGGCGGGTTTTGCCGCTGTCATTTACATATGTGCGTTTTGCGGCGCGTATAATGGCATCGGCTATGGCAATGCTATCAATTTCTTGAATGGCGATATCGAGCGAGCGCTCGGCCCCGTCAATAAAATCCACAATGGCTGCTTCCAGATCATCAAGTGGATTATAAAGCTCTTGTGCCAGTACATCCCGTGGACCGACAAAAAACTTTATGTGCTCGCTCATGACTGCCATGACAATAACCCCAACTCATAATAACGCAGCGGAAACGATATCAGAGTGTCCTAGGGCAAACCACCCGCATTTTGTTCGGGCCGGTAAAAAACGGGTGGTTTTAATAATTAAATGGCATAGTGTGGTATTAAAAACCCTGTGATATAAAGGGGTTGGAGTTCCCTTGAATCTCGGTAATCAGCCGGTTTCGCCGCAATTCCTCTTGCGAAATGGGGTCCAGCATGGACCATAACTCAAACATTTCTAGTTCTTGTGGACTTAAGGGCATGTTGTAAGTCTGGTGCATATAAAGGTAGGCACGCGCCACGTCACCGCGAATCTTGTCGCCCGGCTCGGTAATGTGCGCCTTGCGGTTAATTTCAAAGTCGCAGGCACCGTATTGCCGCTGTTCTCCGGCCACTTTGCCCATGCGCAGGTTGGAACGGTCGCCGTTCAACTCACCCACAGCAGGTACCAGATTATGCAAATCGGCTTCCATATGGGCAAATTGCGGGTCTGCTTTTTGGCAACAGCGACGGCCCTTATAGTGTTTGCCCTTGCGGGTTACACAAGTGCTATCACCTTGCTGCCAGCAGTTGCGCCAACTACCAAAACGTGATGCTGGTACGATATGTTCCCATTCAATGCGTTTGCCGCGCTTGGCGTTTTTGCGTGGCTCGTATCCGCAGCTTGCGGCATTCACGTCCTTGTCTGCTTCATATTGGCAGCCACAATAAAAGGTCACCCGCTGGGGGGCATTGGCGTAAACTATTTCTTCAAGGTACTCTTTTGCCTTGGCAAAGTTGAAGGTAACCTCCGCTCTTGCGCCAAAAGGCACGAGTAAGAAACATAGCGCAAACATAATTCGAAATTTCATAGGTCACCTAAAACCAAGGATAATAAGTTCTTGTTTTGTACCTATGACGCACGAAGCTTGTGTTTGTGTTAACGCAATTGCAAAATATTTAGTAAAAAGGCGCAGCATGTGCCGCGCCTTTAAAAACATAGCCTATGGTACTTAGAGGCTAAACGATGCTTTGCCCGGTTTTTTCCCAGTCCTTCATAAAGGCTTCCAAACCTTTGTCTGTGAGTGGGTGCTTCACCAGAGCTTTGAGCGTTGCAGGTGGAATTGTGGCCACATCAGCGCCGATCAAAGCGCAATCCTTCACATGGTTGGCATTGCGAATGGACGCGGCAAGAATTTCTGTCTCGAAACCGTAATTGTCATAGATCTGGCGAATTTCGGCGATCAAATCGAGGCCTTCAATGTTCATGTCATCAAGACGGCCAATAAACGGCGAAATGAATGTTGCGCCTGCTTTGGCTGCCAAAAGCGCCTGATTGGCCGAGAAGCACAAGGTGACATTGGTTTGCACGCCTTTGTCACTCAGGGCACGGCAGGCCTTTAGCCCTTCAAGTGTCAGGGGTAGCTTGATGCAGATATTATCGGCAATCTTAACCAGCTCGTCGGCTTCTTTCATCATGCCGTCAAAATCCATTGCCACCACTTCGGCAGAAACAGGACCGTCCACAAGCTTGCATATTTCCGCAACAACTTCTTTCATGCTGCGGCCAGACTTCATAATAAGAGAGGGGTTGGTGGTTACCCCGTCCAGCAATCCGGTTGCTGCCAGCTCTTTAATTTCATTGGTATCAGCGGTATCAACGAAGAACTTCATGTCTTGTCGGCTCCCTTATGCTGCCTGCGAAGCAATGGAATATCGAAATGCAGGCGAATATCAGCTGTATATCAGTTGTTTAAACGAGGTTTTGCCCAAACAACAGCCCAAAAAGTGCAATGCGGGAAAAAGGAGAGCAAGAGGCAGTGCAAACCGACATTTTCACAGCACATGAGCAGGAGAACGAAGCGCCAACCCTTGTACAGGTTCTCGTTCCTGTGGCTGTTGAGCGCCCCTATACCTATAAAGTGCCTGCGGGTATGGCTGTACGTCCCGGCTCCATAGTCAAAGTCCCGCTGGGCCCGCAGCTGGTGATTGGCGCGGTCTGGGATGGTGTGGCGGATACCAAACTGGACCCCAAGAAGATCAGGGGTATCGTCCATGTGTATGATTGTGCGCCGCTGGGCGATGATCTGCGCAAATTTGTCGATTGGGTCGCCAACTGGACCTTGAGCGCCCCCGGCATGGTGCTGCGCATGGTGCTGCGCTCGGAAGAAGCCTTACAGCCAGAGCCGCCGCAAGTTTGTTTGCAGTTCAATGCCGCAGCGCCTCTTCCAAGGCTGACACAAGCACGTCAACGGGTTCTGGATGTGGTTGGCGAGGGCGCGTTGCTCGGCAAGGCTGATCTGGCCAGTGCGGCGGGGGTGAGCACCTCGGTTGTTGAGGGCTTGAAGCAAGCACAGGTCTTGCAAGAGCTGTTACTCCCTCCTCCTCCGGTTTGCAAACCGCCCGATCCGAGCCTGCAAGGGCACCCGCTTACCTCTTTGCAGCAAGCGGCTGCGAATCAACTTATCGAGGCTGTCGGAAGTAATCCACAGACTTTTTTATTGGACGGTGTGACCGGTTCCGGCAAGACAGAAGTCTATTTTGAAGCAATTGCAGCCGTGCTGAAACAGCAAAAACAGGCACTGATTCTACTACCGGAAATTGCGCTCACCAACCAGTTTTTAGAGCGATTTGAAAAACGCTTTGCTGCACGGCCGGCCGAATGGCACTCAAAGATAACCCCTAAAACCCGCGAGCGTACCTGGCGTGCTGTGGCAAGCGGTGAGGCCAAAGTGGTGATTGGTGCGCGTTCCGCACTGTTTTTGCCCTTTAAAAAACTGGGCCTTATCGTGGTGGATGAAGAGCACGACGGTGCGTACAAGCAAGGCGACCGTGTGGTTTATAATGCGCGCGATATGGCAGTGCTGCGTGGTCATCTCTCAAAGTTTCCGGTGGTACTTGCCAGTGCAACGCCGTCGGTCGAGAGTCGCATCAATGCTCAGGAGGGCCGCTATCAACTGCTTTCCCTGCCAGAACGTGCCACCGGAGCGGCCATGCCGCGTATTGAGTGCATAGATATGCGCCAAGACGGCCCGGAGCGGGGAAAATGGCTTGCTCCCAAGCTGGTGAAAGACATTCACGCCACAATTTCGCAGGGCAAACAAGCGCTGTTGTTTTTAAACCGGCGAGGTTATGCACCGCTCACCCTGTGCAGAACTTGTGGTCATCGCTTCCACTGCGACAACTGTTCTGCATGGCTTGTCGAGCATCGTTTCAAGGGGAAACTGGTCTGTCATCACTGCGGATATTCACAGCCGATTCCTGAAAAATGCCCTGAATGTAGTAAGCCCGATACCTTAGTTGCCTGCGGTCCGGGAGTTGAGCGTATTGCCGAAGATATCAGTGATTTGTTTCCCGATGCAAGGGTGTTGGTGCTCTCGTCAGACATGCCAGGCGGAGCTGAGCGCTTCAAGGAAGAAATGAAGCTGGTTGAGGAGGGGCGGGTAGATATTATCATCGGAACCCAACTGGTCGCCAAGGGGCATAACTTTCCAAATCTCACC
Source organism: Polycladidibacter stylochi (assembly GCF_001562055.1). Taxonomy (GTDB): domain Bacteria; phylum Pseudomonadota; class Alphaproteobacteria; order Rhizobiales; family Stappiaceae; genus Pseudovibrio; species Pseudovibrio stylochi. The sequence goes on from NZ_LLWE01000024.1 coordinate 534,766, forward strand.
CTTGTTGGGGTGGTGGATGCCGACCTGGGACTGGCCAATGGTGACCCACGCGCCGCGGAGAAAACATATCAGCTAATGGCGCAGGTAACAGGGCGTGCGGGCCGTATTTGCGGGCAAGGCAAAGGTATTTTGCAAACCTATAATCCCGAACAACCTATCATGAACGCGCTGTTGAAAGGGGACGCGGAAGGCTTTTACGAAACGGAATCACAGGCAAGAAAAAATGCAGGCCTCCCCCCCTTTGGTCGAATGGCTGCGCTTGTGATATCCGCAGCTAATCGTGCAGAAGCGGAAGCTTATTCTAGAGTATTAGTCAGCCATTCTCCCCCCAACGATCAAGTGAGCATCTTGGGGCCAGCCGAAGCTGCACTGGCACTGGTGCGTGGCAAATATCGGTTCCGTTTATTGGTAATCACGCGTAGGTCTTTTAATTTACAAGGCTTTTTACGACAGTGGCTGGCAAATGCACCACAACCAAGGGGGGGCGTTCGGGTGCAAATCGATGTCGATCCGCAAAGCTTCTTATAGGTATTGGCGCGTTATCCTCATAGTTATATGAATTGGGTGGAATACTTAGTCTGTATTGCAAGCGCTCTAGCGCTGTGCTATGCGGACTGCGGCTTTAAGGGCACAGTTGGTTTGATTGTGCCTCCCACATACAATAAGACGCGACTTTTCAGGTTGTTGGAGGTGGGACCTCAAGTCTTGTTTTCAACTCTGAGCGCGCCGGAGAGCACGGATCCAGTGACTGACAACGTATCTCTCATTTCAGGCGTGGCCTTGCGTTACGCTTCCGCATTGATAGACCTGGCAGAGGAACAGGGTGTCATCGCAGAAGTGGAAGCTGGTCTTTACAAGTTTGAAGCACTCATGAACGAGTGTGAAGATTTGGACCGGTTGATCAAGAGCCCCGCTTTTACCGCCGAAGTGCAGCTTAAAGCACTGACAGCAGTTTTGGAAAAGGCCGGTATAACTGGCCTGACCGCAAATTTTGTGAAGCTTGTTGCTGAGAACCAGCGACTCTTCGCTCTACGTAGTATGATTAACGGCTTCCGTGTTCAGCTTGCTGAACGTCGTGGTGAAGTTACAGCACATGTAACCACAGCACAGGAATTGTCTGACGAGCATATTGCAACGCTCCGTGAAGCGATTAACGCTTCTGAGGGCAAAAACGTGAATATCGCAGCGAAAGTAGACCCATCCATTATAGGTGGTTTGATCGTTAAGATCGGCAGCCGGATGGTCGATGCTTCACTGCGCACGAAGCTTAACTCTCTTAAGTTCGCGATGAAAGAGGTCGGCTGATGGATATTCGGGCCGCGGAAATTTCCGCCATCCTCAAGGACCAGATCAAGAACTTCGGTCAAGAAGCCGAAGTATCAGAAGTAGGTCAGGTTCTTTCTGTAGGCGACGGCATTGCCCGCGTTTACGGTCTGGACAACGTCCAGGCGGGTGAAATGGTTGAGTTCCCTGGTGGCATCCAGGGGATGGCACTCAACCTTGAAAGTGACAATGTTGGTGTCGTTATCTTTGGTAGCGATAAGGGCATTGAAGAAGGTGATACGGTAAAACGTACCGGCGCCATCGTGGAAGTACCAGTAGGCAAAGGCTTGCTGGGCCGCGTGGTTGACGCACTTGGTAACCCGATCGATGGCAAAGGCCCGATCGAGTCAACCGAAAAGCGTCGCGTGGACGTAAAGGCGCCAGGCATTCTGCCTCGTAAGTCTGTTCACGAGCCAATGTCTACCGGTCTTAAATCAATCGACGCCATGATTCCGATCGGGCGTGGTCAGCGTGAGCTGGTGATTGGTGACCGTCAGACAGGTAAGACAGCGATCATTCTGGATACATTCTTGAACCAGAAGCCGCTGCACACTTCTGATAACGAACACGACAAGCTCTACTGCATCTATGTAGCTGTGGGCCAAAAGCGCTCCACCGTTGCACAGTTTGTGAAGAAGCTGGAAGATGCTGGCGCAATGGAATACTCCATTGTTGTTTCTGCAACCGCTTCCGACGCAGCACCACTGCAGTACCTGGCTCCGTTCGTGGGCACCACCATGGGTGAGTTCTTCCGTGACAACGGCATGCATGCCGTGATCGGTTACGATGATCTCTCCAAGCAGGCTGTGGCTTACCGCCAGATGTCCTTGCTGCTCCGTCGTCCACCAGGACGTGAAGCGTACCCAGGTGACGTGTTCTACTTGCACTCCCGTCTGTTGGAGCGTTCAGCTAAGTTGAACGAAGATCATGGCCTCGGTTCCTTGACCGCGCTGCCTGTGATCGAAACGCAAGCGAACGACGTGTCTGCATACATTCCGACCAACGTGATTTCGATCACCGACGGTCAGATCTTCTTGGAAACAGATCTGTTCTTCCAGGGTATTCGCCCTGCTGTGAACGTGGGTCTCTCCGTTTCCCGCGTGGGTTCTTCTGCTCAGGTTAAGGCAATGAAACAGGTTGCTGGCCCGATTAAAGGTGAACTTGCACAGTACCGCGAAATGGCTGCATTTGCGCAGTTCGGCTCCGATTTGGACGCTGCAACGCAAAAGCTGCTGAACCGTGGTGCCCGCCTGACAGAACTGCTCAAGCAGCCTCAGTTCTCTCCGTTGAAAACGGAAGAGCAGGTTGTTGTGATCTATGCAGGTGTGAACGGCTATCTGGACGACCGTCCGGTTGATGCTGTTCGTGAGTTCGAGGAAGGCCTTCTGCGTTTCATCCGCGCAGAGCATGCCGACCTTCTCTCCGCTATCTGGGAGAAGAAAGCTCTCGACGCAGAGCTGACAGAAAAGCTGAAAGCTGCTCTGGACGCATACGTCAAGACCCTCGGTTAATCGAAGCAACGGGATAAGGAACGGGAGCGCCCATGGCGAGCCTTAAGGACCTAAAAAACCGCATCGCTTCGGTCAAGGCGACGCAGAAAATCACCAAGGCCATGCAAATGGTGGCCGCGGCGAAGCTGCGTCGTGCTCAGGAGGCCGCAGAAGCATCTCGTCCCTATGCCAAGCGCATGGGGGCAGTGCTGAGCAATCTGGCCGCTGGGTTCGAAGGACAGGACGATGCGCCGAAGCTGATGACGGGCACAGGACAGGATCAGTCTCATCTGCTCCTCGTCTGCACAGCAGAGCGTGGTCTCTGCGGTGGCTTCAACTCGTCAATTGCCAAACTGGCGCGTGCACACGCCAATAAACTTCTTGCCGAAGGTAAAGATGTCAAAATCATTACCGTTGGTAAAAAGGGCTTTGATGCACTCAAAAGCGATTTTGGCCAGCATATTATTGAGAAAATCGAGCTGCGCGGTCTGAAGAACATCGAGTTCAACGACACCAAGGCGGTCGGCGATTTGGTTCTCAAAATGTTTGAGGACGAAAAGTTTGACGTCTGCACATTGTTTTACGCGCAGTTTCAGTCGGTGATCAGTCAGGTCCCAACAGCGAAACAGCTCATTCCGGCTTCTTTGGAAACCGTGAGCGAGCAGGCCGCTGGCGAGGCTGACAACGCACTTTACGAATATGAACCTGGCGAACAGGAGATCCTCGAGACTCTGCTGCCACGCAATATCAGGGTTCAAATCTACAGTGCAATCCTTGAAAATGCCGCCTCCGAGCAGGGCGCGCGTATGTCTGCTATGGACAGCGCTACCCGCAACGCAGGTGAAATGATCGACAAACTGACCTTGAGCTATAACCGCCAGCGTCAGGCACAGATCACCAAGGAACTGATCGAAATTATCTCGGGCGCTGAAGCGCTCTGACCGATTTGAGACAAGGATGTTAAGCAATGGCTGACATGAAAGTCGGAAAGATCAAGCAGGTCATCGGTGCTGTTGTCGACGTGGAATTCGACGAGCACTTGCCTGCTATTCTGAACGCGCTGGAAACAGACAACAACGGTAACCGTCTGGTTCTGGAAGTTGCCCAGCACCTGGGTGAAAACACCGTACGTACCATCGCTATGGACGCGACCGAAGGTCTTGTTCGTGGTCAAAAGGTACACGACACTGGTGATGCGATTGCAGTGCCGGTTGGTGACGGCACTTTGGGCCGCATCATGAATGTGGTTGGTGAGCCGGTTGATGAAGCTGGTCCAATCAACCACGACACCAAGCGCGGTATTCACCAGGATGCCCCTGCATTTACCGAACAGTCTACAGAAGCTGAAATTCTGATGACTGGTATTAAAGTGGTTGACTTGATCGCGCCATACGCACGTGGTGGTAAGATCGGCCTCTTCGGTGGTGCTGGTGTTGGTAAAACCGTTCTGATTCAGGAGCTGATCAACAACGTGGCGAAAGCCCACGGTGGTTACTCCGTATTCGCCGGTGTGGGTGAGCGTACTCGTGAGGGTAACGACCTTTACTGGGAAATGATTGAATCTGGCGTGAACAAAGAAAAGGGCGGCGAAGGTTCTAAAGCTGCGCTTGTTTACGGTCAGATGAACGAGCCCCCAGGGGCGCGTGCACGTATCGCTTTGACTGGTCTGACTGTTGCGGAACACTTCCGTGACCAGGGACAAGATGTTCTCTTCTTCGTGGATAACATCTTCCGCTTTACACAGGCCGGTTCCGAGGTGTCTGCGCTGTTGGGTCGTATTCCTTCAGCTGTGGGTTACCAGCCAACTCTGGCAACCGACATGGGTGCCATGCAGGAACGTATTACAACCACAACCAAAGGTTCTATTACCTCGGTTCAGGCTGTGTACGTACCAGCGGATGACTTGACTGACCCGGCACCTGCTTCCACCTTTGCCCACTTGGATGCGACTACGGTTCTTAACCGTGCCATCTCGGAAAAAGGTATTTATCCAGCAGTTGACCCGCTTGATTCCAACTCCCGTATGCTCGACCCGCTTATCGTTGGTGAAGAGCACTACAATGTTGCAACAGCGGTTCAGGAAACCTTGCAGCGCTACAAGTCTTTGCAGGACATCATCGCCATCCTTGGTATGGACGAATTGTCTGAAGAAGATAAGCTTACAGTGGCTCGTGCCCGTAAGATCGAGCGCTTCATGTCCCAGCCATTCTTCGTGGCTGAGGTGTTTACCGGTACATCCGGTAAGCTGGTTGCGCTGGAAGACACCATTAAAGGCTTTAAAGGTCTGGTTGAAGGTGAATACGATCACCTGCCAGAAGCAGCTTTCTACATGGTTGGTACCATTGAAGAAGCTGTCGAAAAAGCCGCTAAGCTGGCTGCAGACGCTGCTTAATAACCCACGTTTCCTAGTTGAACTGGTGACTTGTCACCGGTTCACGGGATAAGACAGAGGATGAGTTAAATGGCTGAATCATTTCAGTTTGAACTGGTCTCTCCAGAGCGCCTTTTGCTAGAGGCTCAGGTAGTATCAGCTGTATTACCGGGTGCAGAAGGTGAATTTGGTGTTGGTGCCGGTCACTCGCCGTTTCTGTCAACCATGCGTCCTGGTGTTGTAAAAGCTACTAGCGACAATGGCGAAGTACATGAGTACTTCGTGCGTGGTGGGTTCGCCGATGTCTCAGCTACCGGCGTCACCGTTCTTGCCGAGCAGGCCATTCCTATGGGTGACCTGAATGCGGACTTCATCGATCAGCAGATTAAAGATGCTGAGGAAGATGTTGCCGACGCCAAGGACGATGAAACTCGACAGAAAGCGTCATTGATTCTGTCTCAGTTGGAAGAGATGAAGCAAGCAATTGCCTCAGCCTAAATTGAGATGAAATTTGAAAAAGAAAAAGCCCCGCTTCGGCGGGGCTTTTTTATGAGTTGAATTCATCAAAATGCAGTCATATCAAACAAAGGCTTGTGGAGCGGTCTGGTGAAGCATCATGGTTGTCGACGCTGAATAACAGCAATGCTTCATGGCCGATCTGGCTTAGTAGATCAGAACATGTAAATTTGAACCGGTATTCGTAGCCTTTGAACCATTTTTGATATGATTTTGATAGCTTTTGAATACAGGTGATTAAGCAGCAATTTGCTTGCGGTTCGGTACGAACTTATTTTGTTCTGCACGTTTCTTACGCTGTTCTGGTGTTTCGTAAACGATTGAGCGGTGGTAATCGCAATAGGAGCCACCTTCGGACGCTTTATTTTGACATGGGAAATGGTAGCTACCGCTATCCCCTTCAGTCCATTTACATTGTCCGGGCTTGGGCATTATTTGACCGATCATTTTTTTGTTCCTTACTTCAAAACCCAATAATGCTTAACCTGAGAGCTTTTCAGCTTCGATCAGGAAACACTTATGGGCTACAAACTGAGAAAAAGTGTTCGCTCATCATACGTATGGTGCGCTTATTACTGCAGCAACCACAGGAGCATCCGTAAAAATATAGTAGCTAAATTGGGAAAATGCTAGGAAAAATTAAAAGAACAAGGTTTATGCTTAATAAAAACTAGGGGAATTAAGGTTTTTTTATTCTATCGATAATCTGTTGGCAAGGTCGTGTAATATACTCAAATATTTAGCATGTGCCAGGTAATAAAATAACCTTAGAATTAATATGAATCTTAATTATGTGTAACTGATTCTCGATTTCCAATCTTTTCAGATACTAATGAAAACTGCTTTAAGTGATTAAAAAAAGAGCGCCGGGGGATGAGCCCGGCGCCAAGTTGCAAGGTGCGGAGCCTGTCAAAGGTCCGCCAGGAAGGGGGGATTACTCCGCTGCATCGCGCAGGGCTGGGCCTGCTTCCAACGTTTCACCGTCAACATATGCTTCAAAGCTTTGGAAGTTATCTGCAAACATAGAAACAAGTTTTTGCGCTTGAGCATCATATGCAGCACTGTCATCCCAAGTCGTCTTCGGATCAAGAATGCGTGTGTCCACGTCGTGAACAGATGTTGGCACCTCAAAGCCAAAGTTTTCATCTAGACGGAATTGGGCACCTTTCAAAGAACCATCAAGCGCAGCAGCAAGCAAAGCTCTGGTTTCTTTAATCGGCATTCGATGCCCAGTACCATAAGCACCGCCGGTCCAGCCGGTGTTTACCAGCCAGCAATCTACATTGTGCTTTTCGATCAGCTCTTTAAGCAGCGCACCATAAACGGATGGATGACGCGGCATGAAAGGTGCACCAAAGCAGGTGGAGAAAGTTGCCTGTGGTTCCACCACACCCTTTTCAGTGCCTGCGACCTTTGCGGTATAACCGGATAGGAAGTGGTACATTGCCTGTGCACCGGTCAGTTTGGCAATAGGGGGTAACACTCCAAAGGCATCTGCGGTGAGCATGATAATATTCTTTGGATGCGGTGCTTTACCGGTTTCACTAGCATTGGGAATAAAGTGAATAGGGTAGGCGCAGCGGGTGTTTTCTGTTAGCGAGCCATCGTCAAAATCGGGGCGGCGTTGTTCGTCCAGAACAACGTTTTCCAAAACAGTACCAAAACGCTGCGTCGTGGCGTAGATTTCCGGTTCTGCTTCTTGGGAAAGACGAATGGTCTTTGCATAACAGCCGCCTTCAAAGTTGAAAACGCCGTCCTCACTCCAACCATGTTCGTCGTCACCCACGAGTGTGCGTGAAGGATCAGCGGATAAAGTTGTTTTACCAGTCCCTGAAAGACCAAAGAAAACAGCAGTATCACCCTTATCGCCCACATTTGCAGAGCAGTGCATAGGCATAACGCGCGATTCAGGAAGCAAGAAGTTCAACATAGTGAACACGGACTTCTTCATCTCTCCCGCATAAGAAGTCCCGACAATGATAACAATCTTGCGCGTAAAATCACATGCGATGAGCGTTTCACTGCGGCAGCCGTGACGTGCAGGATCGGCCTTGAAGCTTGGCAGATCAATGACGGTCATCTCTTCACTAAAACTGCTTAATTCGTCGCGTGTGGGTCGAAGCAACATATTGCGGATAAAAAGAGAATGCCAAGCAAACTCGTTTATAACCCGAACAGCAAGCCTGTTTTGGCTATCTGCACCGCCATACAAGTCTTGCGCAAATAGTTCTTTGCCATCCACATGCTGTTGCACATCTGCCAACAAGCAATCGAATTGCTCGGGAGTGATTGCCCCACAGTTATCCCACCAAACACTGTCTTTTGTTGTTGCGTCCTTAACAACAAACTTGTCCTTTGGTGACCGGCCGGTATGCTCGCCCGTTAGCGCGACTAAAGCACCACCAGCTGCCATTTTGGCTTCATTCCGGGCAATGGACTGCTCATACAATTCTGCCTCTGTGAGATTCCAATACACAGATTGAGCATCTTTTAGTGTGAGAGTTTCTCTCCCTAATTCGGAATTTCTAAATCCGAACTCTCTCATCGCCGTAATCCTTAAGCTGATCGCACATTATACTTCAGTAGTAAGTTTAGAAGCAAAACTCTTAAATATTTCGCTTCGTTCAACTTGGTTTGAACCCTAAAATGAGTTTGCAGCGCCAAGCAAGTCGACTTTTGTTCTTTAAAACGATTGAAATAAAAACTATTCAGAGCTTTGTTTTATTTTTGTGGCCAAAATTATATTTTCTGCTTGCACTTGCTTAAACAAGTTAGGTCAAAACTCATGGAAAGGGCGCTTGGAAAAGCGCATAGAGTGCATATTAGAGAATCACTTATAAGAATTTTAAAGAATTCCTGACTGGTGGATAATCATCGTAATGCACCCGCAGGAGCATTTTTATAGGCTCAACTTGTTGACGCCTTTAATCTGTCGCGGTTGCATCAGTCTTTTGCCTCAATTGGCTTTTAATTGCTCTTATATGCACAATCGGATATGCAGAATATAAAGCCGAATTGATTTGACGTTCGAACCTGAAAAGGCCCTGTAAACAATGCCGACAATTGCCCTTGTGGATGATGATCGCAACATTCTCACTTCAGTTTCTATAGCGCTGGAAGCGGAAGGCTATCGGGTCCTGACATATAATGATGGCGTGTCTGCATTGGAAGGTTTGCAAAATGACCCGCCTGACCTTGCAATTTTTGATATAAAAATGCCGCGTATGGATGGGATGGAGCTATTACGCCGTTTACGTCAGACCTCTGACTTGCCTGTTATTTTCCTTACCTCGAAAGATGATGAAATCGACGAGCTGTTTGGTTTAAAAATGGGAGCAGATGACTTTATACGAAAACCCTTTTCTCAGCGTTTGCTAGTTGAACGAACAAAAGCAGTTTTGCGCCGCTCTCAGGCAAAAGACGGTACAGCAGCCCCAACTGATGCCAGCAAGATATTAGAGCGTGGCAATTTGGCAATGGATCGTGAACGTCACACATGTACCTGGATGAATAAGCCGGTCACTCTGACTGTTACTGAATTTCTTATCCTTTATGCTCTGGCGCAACGGCCAGGGGTTGTGAAAAGCCGCAATGCATTGATGGATGCTGCCTATGATGATCAAGTCTATGTGGATGACCGCACCATCGATAGCCATATCAAACGACTACGTAAGAAATTCAAATCGGCAGATGATGATTTTGATATGATTGAAACACTGTACGGTGTGGGCTACCGTTTTCGTGAAAACTAAACCAGTTCGGCATGCTTGAGGAAGAAAAGCACAGTTCCGCCAGGGAGCAGGATGATAACAGTGCACCACCACATGGAAAAAGTGGTGGGGCATTTTCGTGGTTGGCACGAAGGCGTGTTCGCCAAAAAGTTTTGTCGCGTTGGGGACGGCTTGTTGGGACCTACGTTTTTTCAAGTTTAACACGCCGAATTCTCATCTTGAACATGGTTGGTCTTGCTGCCATGGTTTCCGGCATCTTGTATCTCAATCAATTTCGCGCCGGTCTTATTGACGCCCGTGTCCAATCGCTATTAACACAAGGTGAAATAATTGCCGGAGCCATAGCCGCCAGTGCAGCAACCGAACACAGTTCGCTTATGGTGGACCCAGAGCAATTGCTGAGACTGGAAGCAGGCGAAAGTGCCAGCCCTCGCAATAGTATCGGTAGTTTGGATTTTCCGATTAATCCGGAGATGGTTGGGCCAATTTTACGTCGCCTTATTTCGCCCACCAAAACACGAGCAAGAATTTATGATCCCGATGGCGTCTTACTGCTGGATTCAAGGCAGCTTTATGGCCGTCGGCAAATCTTCCGCTTTGATCTTCCACCGCCTAATTCAGAAGAACCTTCGTTCCTACTAAAAATGTGGGAGGAAATGAAGTTTTGGATGCGCCGTGGCGAGTTACCCGTTTATCAAGAGCTTGGCCGCCTGGAAGGAAAAGGCTATCCGGAGGTAGAAAAAGCACTTTCCGGTTCGCCCGCTTCGGTAGTTCGCCTTTCAAAGCGCGGGGAGATGATCGTTTCTGTTGCTGTGCCCGTCCAGCGGTTTCGCGGTGTTCTGGGTGCTTTATTGCTATCCACCCAAGGTGGGGACATTGATGATATCGTAACTGCAGAACGCAATGGAATTATCAAGATATTCAGTGTGGTTTCTGTTGTCGTTATGGTTATGTCGGTATTACTGGCCGGTACAATTGCTGGGCCCATGCGCCGTTTGTCGGAGGCGGCAAAGCGCGTGCAAAACAGCATTAATAGCCGAGAGCAAATTCCATCATTTCCTGATCGACGCGATGAAATTGGCGACTTGGCGCATGCACTGCGAAATATGACCTCCTCACTCTATACACGTATGGATGCCATTGAGAGTTTTGCAGCAGATGTTGCTCACGAGTTGAAAAACCCCTTGACATCTTTACGCAGTGCAGTTGAGACACTTCCGCTTGCAAAGACTGAACAATCGCGTGATCGCCTTTTGGAAGTCATTGGTCATGATGTTCGCCGCCTTGATCGCCTGATAACAGATATTTCTGAAGCATCGCGTATTGATGCGGAGATGGCGCGGTCTGATGTCCAACAAGTTAATCTTGCGACCCTATTAGAAACACTAATCGATATCGCAAATGAAAGAAGTCGCGGCGGGGAAGTTAAAATCAAGCTTCTCGTTGATGGTAAAGGGCCGGAAAACCTGGAAGAATCTCAGGACTACTTGATGTTGGGGGCAGACCAGCGCTTAGGTCAGGTATTCAACAATCTGCTCGATAATGCCCGCTCCTTTTCGCCCGAAAATGCCGAGGTTGTTGTTTCTCTAAGGGCAACAGCAGAAACCTTGGAAGTTGATGTGGATGATTTTGGGCCTGGCATCAACCCGGAAGTTCAGGAGAGGATTTTCGAGCGCTTCTACACGGATCGGCCAGAGAATGAAGGGTTTGGCAATAACTCGGGTTTGGGATTGTCGATATGTCGGCAAATTGTTGAAGCCCATAGTGGGCAGATTACCTCAAAAAACAGAGTTAGCGCGACTTCAGATACAATTGAAGGTGCACGCTTTCACGTCTCGTTTCCAAAGTATATAGCTAAGTCATGATGCAACCCGGTAATGTCTTGACCTTTCAGCAGGATCCGGAAACACAAGCAGTGCATGCTACGGCTCTCGCTATTGGTTGCCAAGGCATCTTGATTCGTGGCAATTCTGGCTCTGGAAAAAGCTCTCTAGCACTCTCACTAATTAAGATGGCTCAGTTAAATGGGCGATATGCAGCGTTAATTGCGGATGATAGGTGCTATTTAACAGCGATCAATAACCATCTATTGGCTCAATGCCCGAAGCCCTTGCTTGGCCTATTAGAGCTGCGTGGGCTCGGGCTAATAAAAATGCCCTTTTTACGGCAAGCTCCCATACACTTCCTTGTCGATTTGACCCATAAAAACGATATAGAACGTTTTCCAGAGCAAGATAATAAGCATAAAAGCGTTTTGGGTATTACTCTGCCTTATCAACAGCTAGAAGCAAACAACAGTGAGTTTGCGGCAAGATTACTGTTACAGGCACTAGAAGCCGTTTCACACGAAGACTAAAATGCGCTATCCTTGTTAGCTGTCAACTTTCTTATCGGACCAATCGTGGCTTGATTTGATAGTAATTGGCATTATCTTCAAAGATAAAGGGTTTGCGGTACATATGATAGGTCTGGTCCTTGTTACCCACGGTCGCTTGGCCGAAGAGTTTAAATCGGCGCTTGAGCATGTCGTCGGGCCACAAGAGCAAATAGCTACAATTTGTATTGGGCCTGATGATGACATGGAGCAAAGGCGCCAGGACATCCTCAATTCGGTACAGTCGGTTAATCAGGGGCAAGGCGTTGTTTTGCTCACCGATATGTTTGGCGGCACCCCGTCTAACTTAGCCATTTCCGTTATGGAAGGTGGCTCTATTGAAGTTGTGGCGGGCGTTAATTTGCCTATGCTCATCAAACTAGCCAGTGTTCGTAGTGATCTATCGCTTGCAGATGCCGTTGAAGAAGCACGCAATGCGGGACAAAAGTACATATCAGTCGCTAGCCAGGTACTATCCGGACAATCGTAGGGCATTGAAAAGGAATAAAAAAACTTGCTTGAACGCAATCTGACAATTGTCAATCAGCGCGGGCTGCATGCGCGCGCTTCAGCAAAACTTGTGAAACTGGTAGAAACATTTGACGCCGAGGTGAATGTTTCAAAAGACGGTCAAACAGTGGGTGGGACTTCCATAATGGGGTTGATGATGCTCGCTGCTTCTCCTGGCTGCTCTATTAAAGTATGCGTTAGCGGGGCGCAAAGCCAACAAGCCTTGGATGCGATTTCAGCGTTGGTTGAAGATGGTTTTGGTGAGAGGGATTGAGAATTAGCAGATTGTAGATTTGTAATCTCATAATACCATATAAAGATACCTTTATATCGTTATTGCCATCGATATGAAAGTTGGTCTATAAGCATTTTGATTCTGAGTTGCTACTCTGGACTATTCGGCTCGGCAGAGTTCGTGATCGTCGAGATGCTGTTATAAGGACCTAATTATCATGACAATCACTGCTGACTTTAAAGTCAAAGACCTTTCCTTGGCCGAATGGGGCCGTACTGAAATTGAAATTGCTGAAACCGAAATGCCAGGCCTTATGGCTTGCCGTGAAGAATTTGGTTCTTCGCAGCCATTGAAAGGTGCACGCATCGCCGGTTCGTTGCACATGACTATTCAAACAGCCGTGTTAATTGAGACACTGGTTGCCTTGGGTGCCGAAGTTCGCTGGGCTTCTTGCAATATTTTCTCTACTCAAGATCAAGCTGCAGCTGCGATAGCTGCCAAGGGCATTCCTGTTTTTGCCGAAAAGGGTGAAACACTGGAAGAATACTGGTCTTATGCTGATAAGATTTTTGATTGGGGAAATGGCGAAACGGCCAATATGATTTTGGACGATGGCGGCGATGCCACGCTGATGATCTTGCTGGGTGCAAAAGCAGAGAAAGACCCATCGGTGTTGGACAACCCTTCCAACGAAGAAGAAGTTGCGCTGTTTAACACTATAAAACAACGTCTTGAGCGTAATCCAGGTTACTATTCTAAGGTTAAAGCGAATATTCAGGGCGTTTCAGAAGAAACGACTACGGGTGTTTTACGTCTCTATGAAATGCAGCGGAACGGCGAATTACCTTTCCCTGCAATCAACGTCAATGACAGTGTAACCAAGTCTAAATTCGATAACCGTTATGGCTGTCGCGAATCGCTTGTTGACGGTATTCGCCGCGGCACTGATGTTATGATGGCTGGTAAAGTGGCTGTTGTTGCAGGATACGGCGATGTGGGTAAAGGCTCTGCTCAATCCTTAGTGGGTGCCGGTGCCCGGGTGATTGTGACCGAAATCGACCCGATCTGTGCTCTACAAGCTTCTATGGATGGTTATGAAGTAAAAACCATGGAAGAGGCTGTTAAAGAAGGCGATATCTTTGTTACTTGTACCGGTAACAAAGACGTTATTCGTGCCGATCATATGCGCGAAATGAAAGACATGGCAATTGTGTGTAACATTGGCCACTTCGACAATGAAATTCAGGTTGCCGCACTGAAAAACTACAAATGGCGTAATGTGAAGCCACAAGTGGATATGATCGAGTATCCAGATGGTAAGAGATTGATTCTATTGTCAGAAGGCCGCCTCGTTAACCTTGGTAATGCAACAGGTCATCCGTCTTTCGTTATGTCTGCCAGCTTCACGAACCAGGTTTTGGCACAGATCGAGTTGTATAAAAATGGCGATAACTACAAGAATGAAGTTTACGTACTGCCAAAGCAGCTAGACGAAAAAGTGGCTCGCCTGCATTTGAAAAAGCTAGGTGTAACACTAACAGAACTTAGCGATGAGCAGGCCTCTTACTTGGGTATTGAAAAAAGCGGACCGTTCAAATCTGAGCACTACAAGTACTAGAATAAAAACTTCAGATACTGACAGGAATAGCAGAGGCGGCCTTATGCGGGGCCGTCTTCTTTTTTAGCTAATGCGGATTAGTCACAGAGCTACGGGGAAAACCCTGTCGAAAACATACAGGGCCTTATACACACACACTAATCGGGTTATGGTTAATTCGAATCGGTTCAGGGGTCATGAGTAACCGGTTCAATGCTCTGAATAGAGTGAAGCGGCGGCAAAATTTGGGGGCATGAATGCCAAGACTAAAGCACACGGGCACACGCGGTTATGCGTTGTGGCGGGTGAAGCAATATCAACTTGTCTATGCGTTAGGAATTTTTTCCGTTGCTCTTTTACTTGCCATCAGCTTTTCATCAACAGTGGCTGCCCTGCCGTCTCCCGAGTCAACATCAACAAATCCAATTCAGATTTTATGGTTGGCTTCATTAGCCGGCGCACTTTTGTTTGCCGTTATCTGCGGATATCTATGGTTGACGTACAGCCGACGGGTAAACTTACAGCTCTCTAATTTGGAGAATAAATACGCTCAAGCAAAAGTCAAAATCGACAACCTGGAGGCCTTGCTGGAAACAGAAGAAAGCTTAACGCTGGTATGGGATCAAGGGAATGTAAGACCTAGGCTGCTTGGGCAGGCGATTAAAACAGCGGAAATACCTATTGGACTTGAGCAAATTCTGGAATTTGAAGAGTGGCTGGAGCCGGTATCTGCTGAAGCGCTAAGAGCACGCCTAGAGCATTTAAGGGCACACGGAGAGTTTTTCAGAGTAATATTGACCACATTAGATGGAACCTATCTGGAAGTGACAGGGTGTCCAGCTGGAGCCTGTGTGGTGGTCCGCCTCAGAGATTTAAGTGATGATCGAGAGCTAAGTGCCAAGCTCAATGACCGCAATAGCTTACTTCAGCAGCAACAAGAATCGCTGCGTTCTCTGCTGGATTGCTTTAAAGGTCCGGCTTGGCAGCGAGACGATGAAAATAAACTGATTTGGATTAATGAAGCTTATGTTGAGGCTGTAGAGGCCACAGGCTTATCTGAGGTTATTGAAAAACAAATTGAGCTGCTTGATGGAAAAGGCCGCCAGAGGCTATCGGGTTTACGATCAGGTAATGGCCTTTTCAATGCGCCGATGCCAGTTGTAACCGGTGGTGAGCGCCGTATCTTTGATGTTACTGACGTAAAGCGCACTAACGGTTCTGCTGGTCTTGCACTTGATATAAGCGAGTTAGAGCAGGCCCAAAAAGAATTACGCCGTACACTGGATTATCATTCACGGACTTTGGATCAATTACGTACAGCCGTTGCTATCTTTACAGCAGATCGACGACTGCAATTTTATAATGCAGCTTATGCAGACTTGTTTGATTTGGATGTTGCGCTACTGGAAACCTGCCCAACAGAAGAGATAATTCTTGATACAATTCGAGCTAATCGCAAGTTGCCTGAACAGGCGGACTACCGCTCTTGGCGTGACAAGCATTTGCAAGCCTATCAGGCCCCGGATCCGCAAGATGACTGGTGGCATTTGCCCGATGGCCAAACTCTCCGAATAATTACCAGTCCACATCCTCAGGGTGGGGTAACGTACGTATTTGAAAATGTTACCGAGCAGTTAAACCTTGAAAGCCGTTATAACGCATTGATCAGAGTGCAAGGCGAAACCCTTGATAATTTAAGTGAGGCCGTTGCTGTATTCGGGTCTGACGGGCGTTTGCGTCTTTGGAACCCTACATTTTCAAGTATTTGGCGGTTACCGGCAGAGCACCTGCAAGATGAGCCACATATTTCCCAGTTAATCGCCAAGAGTAGTGCTTTTTTTGCCGAAAACGAAGCATGGCAGGGCATGGCTGGGGGAATAACTGGCCTTGTTGAAGCACGCACCAATCTTACAGGCCGTATGGAGCGCGTTGATGGTGTCATTGTTGATTATGCTGCCGTGCCTTTGCCGGATGGTAGCTCGCTATTAACATTCGTTGATGTGACTGATAGTGTTAATGTAGAGCGTGCTTTAACAGATAAAAACGCAGCACTTCAAAAAGCTGACCAACTGAAAAATGCCTTTATTGAGCATGTGAACTATGAGCTGCGCTCGCCGCTCACCAATATTATTGGCTTTACCCAGTTGCTGGCCGATCCGACCTTTGGGCCGCTTTCGGAGCGGCAGAGAGAGTATTTGCAGTATATTGAAAGCTCTTCGGAAACATTGCTTACGATAATCAACGATATTCTTGATCTGGCGACTGTTGATGCCGGTATTATGGAGCTGGATATCACGAAGGTTGATATTGCAAATACTGTGCAAGAAGCCACCGAGGGTTTACGTGACCGCTTGCAAGAAAGTGGTGTAGGACTACAAACAAAGCTTCCTGAGGGGTTGGGTGTGTTTAAAGCCGATGCCCGCCGGTTACGCCAAATATTGTTTAACCTTATTTCGAACGCCATTAGATTTTCGCAAACGGGCGGCGAGGTTCTGGTTGCCTGTCAGCGCGATGCATCAAGCGTTACATTTACGGTTACCGACTACGGTGTTGGCATTCCAAAAGAGATGCTGGACAGCGTATTTTCCAGGTTTGTGACGCAAGAAAACGGTGGCGGTAAGCAAGGCGCAGGTTTAGGGCTGGCAATTGTGAAAAGTTTTGTCGAATTGCATGGTGGCAAGGTTGAAATTACGTCGCAAGAAGGTGTAGGCACAACTGTGACCTGCATTTTTCCGCTCACGCCAACGACTGGACAGTTGGAAGCAGCCGAGTAAAACAAACCCGACATAACCCACTGGATACCCCATGCAATTCTTTTTTGCCTCCCAGCATGAAACCGAGCTGTTTGCACAGGATTTAGCTGAATTTTTACAACAAGGTGATGTCGTCACATTGCAGGGTGATCTAGGAACGGGCAAGTCAACGATTTCTCGTGCTATGTTGCGCTACTTGGCAAATGATAAAATGCTTGAGGTGCCAAGCCCGACCTTCACACTTGTGCAAGCCTACGAATTGCAGCGGCTAACAATTGCCCATTACGACCTTTATCGCTTGGAAGAACCTGAAGAGCTAGAGGAACTCGGGCTTGAGGATTATCTGGAAGTTGGTGCTGCTTTAATCGAATGGCCGCAGATGGGAGACGAAAGCTATTGGCCGCATGCTCTACATCTTTCAATAAAAGAAACAGCGAGCCCTGTTGAGCGGATAATAAATGTAAGTTCAAGCGAGCCGAAATGGATCGAACGCCTTGAGAGACTGGCAGCCCGCCGCCAATGCCTACAAGATGCCCATTGGCAAAGTGCTGAGCGTTTGCCGCTGAAAGGCGATGCTTCAGCACGCAGCTATATCAAGCTTGTCAAGCAAGATGGCTCAACGGCACTGCTAATGGACAATCCGGCGCGTAACAATGAGCCCGCGGATACGGCGGGAAAAGCTTATAGCCAGCAGGTTCATTTGGCACAAAGTAACGAAGCTTTTTTGGCTATCGGGAAACTATTAAAGGCACATGGTTTTAAAACGCCTGATCTGTTCGGCGTGAATACAGAAAAAGGTATAGCTCTACTGCAGGATTTAGGTGCGCAGGGTTTAGTCAGCCCAAGTGGTGAAATAATTACCAGCAGGTACCGTGCGGCTATTGAGCTACTAGCCCATATGCATGAAATTGATTGGCCGCAAAAGGTAGCGATTACAGCGCACAGTGACTATACAGTCCAGCAGTATGACTGCGAAGCTTTCTACCATGAAGCCGCGCTCTTTTTGCGCTGGTACCTTCCCTACAAAAAGGGTGATAAGCTTCCTCCTGAACTTGAACAAAATTTCAAAGATGAGTGGCAACGATTGCTCGCTGGGCTCAAAGGGGCTCCAACATCGCTTGTTTTACGCGATTTTCATTCTCCAAACATATTGTGGCAACCTGATGAGGAGGGGATACGCCGCCTTGGCTTGATTGACTTTCAAGATGCACTTATTGGCCCTCAAGCCTATGATGTTGCATCTTTGATTTATGATGTACGGGTCGAAATGCCGGTAGAGCTGCAAGAAGAACTCACCAGTTACTACATCGAATTGCGAAAAATGGCGAAGCCAGACTTTGATGTAAAAGCATGCCATGCACAAGTTGCTCTGCTGGCGGCACAACGTAATACTAAAATTTTAGGGGGCTTTGTTCGTCTTGACCGCGCCTATGGAAAAGCCCAATATTTGAATTTGGTGCCGCGGGTTGAGCGCTATTTGCAACGATCTGTGAACCATCCGGACTTGTCTGGCTTAAAACAGCTTCTCAATGTCATAATTAAGTGACTCTTTTTGTTGCATAATAGCAAAAGCTGTGCCCGCTAAAGTTTATTAGGAATGGAAAACGATTGATGAAATCTAAAGGCTCTCAACACCCTCAGGCTGCAATTGTCCTTTCTGCAGGCTATGGAAAGCGAATGCGCCCGTTGACGGCCACAACGCCAAAGCCGCTTATTAATGTTGCTGGAAAATCAATGCTACAAAGAGCTATTGATACCCTGAAAGAAGCGCAGATAAAAAAGTGTGTTGTAAACGTGCATTATCTAGCAGATTTAGTTGAGATTCACGCAAGCAAGGCCACTGGCATAAAAATTGAAATATCCGATGAGCGCGACGAGCTGTTGGAAACGGGCGGTGGTATAAAAAAAGCGCTCCCGCAACTTGGGCAGGAGCCCTTTGTGGTTATGAATTCAGACAGTTTCTGGTTGGAAGGGGTGAAGCCAAATCTGACAGCGCTGTTTGAAGCATGGAAGCCCGAATATATGGATGTGCTTTTGCTTATGGCAGCGGCGGTTGATGCTGTTGGTTATGAAGGCCGCGGTGATTATGAGCTTGATAAGCAAGGGGGGCTCACCAGTCGTGATGAACGGGCAGTTGCGCCCTACATATACTCCGGGATTGCAATAATGAAGCCCGAATTGTTTGCAAACACGCCTGATGGTGGCTTTTCCTTGAAGCAGGTATTCGATCAGGCTGAAGCCAAAAAACGCCTTTATGGGGTGGAAGGTGATGGAACCTGGCTTCATGTGGGGACCCCAGAGGGCCTTGAAGAAGCAGAGCGTGCGATTACCTTAAGCGCGGCTTGATATTAAATAGGCCTGCTAGCGATAAACAGGCCTATTATAACTTGCATTCCCACAGGGCCTCTAGGCATAACAGAACCACCAGTTTGCAGGGGTGGAGGTTTTGGTGTCAGTTGCAAATATTTTTTCTGTTTCTCCGGATGTTCCGTTTCTACCGAGTGTGCTCAAGGCTTTGCTTGATGGCGAACTGGTACCTAACTTTAAGTGGGATAATGACCCGCTATCGCTTGCAAATGTAACAATATATGTACCCACAAGGCGTGCTGCGCGTGTTCTGCCTGATGTCTTGCGCCAGCTCTTGGGGGGGCAGGCGGTTTTGTTGCCCTCTATTCGGCCGCTTGGTGATGTGGAAGAAGATATCCAACTCATAAGAGGCAAGCCTGATGGCCTTAAATTGCCGCCTGCTATGGCTGCAATGGACCGGAAAATGGCTATGACGCGCCTTGTATGGGCTTTTAAGGGCAATATCAGAGCACAGCTGTTAAAAGGCGATAAAGAAGAGTTTACCTCTGCTATTCCCGCATCGGCTGCAGATGCTGCATGGTTGGCTGCGGACCTGTTAAACCTTATGGATGAAGTGCAGACTGAAGAGGCCGACTGGGAGAAGCTAACAGGGTTGGTGCCTGAAGATCATGCAGCCTATTGGCAAATGACATTGGAATTTCTGCAAATCGTTACCAAGAAATGGCCGGAGTTTTTGAAAGCTATGGGGCAAATGGACCCCAAAGAGCGGCGCTCGCAACTTATTCGCCGTGAAGCCAAACAGCTCGTTATGGACCCACCTGAAGGGCCGGTAATCATCGCAGGTGCTACAGGGTCGTTTCCTGCCACTGCAGAACTTATAAAGACCGTACTCACCCTTGAGCAAGGCGCGTTGATATTGCCTGGGCTGGATCATGATATGGATGAGCTGAGTTGGCAACTGTTAGCTAGCCAGCAAAACAGCAGGAAGATATCAGGCCATCCGCAATATAGCCTGAGTGCCCTATTAGCGTCTCTTGGTGTTAAACGTGAGCAAATACCCCCGTTGGGGCAGGGGCAAACGACAAAAGAGCAAGTCACCCGTCTTGCAATTGTGAATGAAGCTCTAAGGCCTGCTGACACAACAGAGCAGTGGCAAGAATTTTTTACCTCACAACTTGCACAAGAGCGTGCATTTGCTTTTAAAAATGTGAAGCAGATTGTTGCCAAAACGCAATCGCAAGAAGCACTTGCTATCGCTCTTTGCTTGAGGGAAGCTGTCGAAGAGGGAAAATCATGCGCCCTTGTATCACCGGACAGAACATTGGCCCGCCGTGTGGCTGCCGATTTGACGCGGTGGCAAATCAGCGTAGATGATACCGCAGGCCGTCCTTTGGAGCGAACGCCCCCAATGGTGCTTTGTGAGCTGACAGCCCGGCTGGCGTTACATGGTTTGGAGCCTGTAAGTCTTCTATCTCTATTAAAACACCCACTTACGCGGCTTGGCTTTGAACTTAAAGAGATACGGGCAAGTGCAAGAGCACTGGAGCGTGGCGTATTGCGTGGTCCGCAGCCGCGACAGGGGATCTCTGGCTTGAAAGAAGCGGTGCGCTCGGCGCGTTTGCTTCAGCAAGATGCTAGGGTGCCTAGGTGGAAGAAAGTGGTTGATGAAGACTGGCAGGCTATCGACCAACTGGTAGATAGGTTAGAGGCCGCTTTAGCACCGCTGGAACAGTTGCTCATGGAAAGCGGCGATATACCGGTAGAAAAGCTAATTCGGGCCCACGTAGAGGCAACACTTGCAGTTGCGCAAGAACCTGATGGAAGCCAGTCGGAACTGTTTAAAGGAGAAAATGGCGAGGCGTTGGCCACCACACTGGCGAGTTTGCTAGAGGCTGACGACGTTGGCCTACAAATTCCTGCAGAAGACTGGCCAGGTGTCTTTCAAGCGTTAATTGCTGGTCAAGCTGTACGCTCACGCTTGCCGGCAGACCCGCGCATACACCTTTTAGGACCGATGGAAGCGCGCTTACAACATTATGATTTTGTGGTTCTGGGGGGGCTGAATGAAGGTACTTGGCCACAAAAGACAAGAAATGACCCCTGGCTCAACCGGCCCATGAAAGGGCAAATTGGCCTTGATCCGCCAGAGCGGAAAATTGGGACTGCTGCCCATGATTTCCTTTGGAATATCGGGGCAAAAGAAGTGGTCCTTTCCCGCTCCCAACGTGTGGATGGTGCGCCAACTGTTGCTTCGCGCTGGTTAAATCGTATCAACACGCTCGCAGGTCAGGCGTGTGTTAATGATATGCTGGCGCGTGGAATGAACTATGTGCAGCTCAGTGATGTAATCGACCGCGCCCCGACCCAAACCAAACCGGCTGGACGGCCAGAGCCCAAACCTGCGGTTATCGCAAGGCCGCGCCAGCTCTCGGTCACGCAGGTTGAGACGCTGATACGCGATCCCTACGAAATATATGCAAAGAAAGTGCTGCGCCTAGACGAGGTTGACCCGATAGGCGGTGAACCCAACGCAGCTGATAAAGGGACAATAATACACGAAGCCTTGGCCCGTTTTCTTGATGAATGGTTTGAAGGCCCTTTTGATAAAAAAGCCGTCGCCGGTTTGTTGGATCATGGGCGTCGTTTGTTTGCCCCGTTAGATGCTTTCCCGGCAATTCGTGCGCTCTGGTGGCCGCGTTTTGAGCGTATTGCTGCGGCGTTCGTTACCAAAGAGGCCGATTGGTCACCGCAGATTTATGATCGCTTTTTAGAAACATACGGCACTGCTGCAATGCAAAGGCCGGGCTACGAGTTTTTGTTGACAGGAAGAGCTGATCGCATTGATTTGCTAAAAGATCAAATGTTGACAGTGATTGATTATAAAACGGGTCAGCCACCAACCCTAAAGCAGGTGCAAACATTATTTGCTCCGCAATTGCCTTTGGAAGTGGCAATGATAAGGCGAGGAGCATTTGCCGATCTACCTGCCAGCTTGCCAATGAAGGACCTCATTTATATTCATCTCAACGGGAGCAAAGAGCCGGTTAAGCTTGAGCGGCGAACACCCAAAGATACCAGCATTGATGAGTTGGCAGAAGAAGCTTGGCAGCGTTTGGAAAAACTGGTTGCTGCCTATGAAAACCCCAATAAAGGCTATTTGTCGCGAGCAAGGGTCTTGCAAGAACGCCAATGGGCAGGCGGCTATGATCATTTGGCACGTGTGGACGAGTGGTCACTTGGTGTTGCAGGGGACGAAAACTAATGGAAATACCAAGCAAAACACTAGATAGCCAACAAAAGGCTGCACACCCTGAAAATTCGGCTTGGGTAAGTGCAAATGCAGGTTCCGGCAAAACATTTGTGCTTTCACGTCGTGTTGTTCGGTTGCTCTTGGCTGGTACGAACCCCGCCAAAATTTTATGCCTTACATTTACCAAGGCGGCAGCGTCAGAAATGGCTACGCGCGTATTTGATGTGCTCTCAAGCTGGACCAGCATGGATGATGCAGCGCTCGCTAAGGAGTTAGAGCAAATTGAAGGTCAATCGCCGAGCGAAAAGCAGATAAAAAGAGCAAGGCGATTATTTGCAAAAGCACTGGAGACACCAGGTGGATTAAAAATCCAAACAATTCATGCTTTTTGTGAATCAATCCTGCACCAGTTTCCACTCGAGGCAAATGTGGCTGGCCACTTCTCTGTTCTTGATGACAGAACGACAGCTGAACTCTTACAGCAAGCACGCGATTTTGTTTTACGTAAAGCAGAAAGTGAACCAGAGACACAACTGGGACAAGCGTTGGCGCGTTTAATCTCACTGCTACCTGATAGTGGTGTTGATAAAGCGCTGGGCGAACTTATCGGCAAACGTGATAAAATCCGACAATGGGTTGGTGATGAAGGCTCACTTGATGCAGCCTTAGATGCATTACAACGCGATTTTGGAATTGCGAAACAAGAAAGCCTATCTTCCCTTGAAGACGAGCTACGTTCAAATTGTCTTTTTGATGCCAATACAGCTCTTTCGTATGCGGAAGCACTGCGTTGCGGCACGAAAACCGATTGTGAACGTGCCGATAAAATTGCAAGGGCGTTTCAAGCGACAGATAACCAAGGATGGCGGGCGGTTTGGTTACCAATTTTTTTGACAGGTAAGCTTGAAGCCCGTAAGTCGCTGGCGACAAAAAAAGTAAAGACCTCGTACCCGGATGTTGTTGAAGCGCTTGAAAACGAGCAGCAAAGGCTTTTGTCTCTTCTAGAGCGCCAACGTGCCTTGATAACATTACAAGGGACCGAGGCCATACTCCGCCTTTCAGAGGCTGTACTGGACTTTTACGAAAATGAAAAATCACGCCGTGGTTTTTTGGATTTTGAAGATTTGGTTGTACGCTGTGCAAGCCTTCTTGCACGCAGTGAGGCTGCGCAATGGGTTCAGTACAAGCTGGATCGTGGTCTTGATCATATTCTGGTGGATGAAGCACAAGACACGAGTCCGCGCCAGTGGCAGGTTATTGGTGTGCTCGCAGAAGAGTTCTTTGTCGGCTCAGGCGCAAGCGAAACAGTGCGTACTATCTTTGCTGTTGGTGATGAAAAGCAGTCTATCTACTCCTTTCAAGGGGCTGTTCCGGCTTATTTCGCTTATATGCGTCAATACTTTGCTCAAAAAGCGCAAAACTCAGGAAATGCATTTGAGGGGCTTGAATTAAATCTGTCATTTCGCTCCACTCCTGAAGTACTTGGGGCCGTGGATAAGGTTTTTGCCAGTCCCGACACTTACAAGGGGTTGTCACAGGATAATATTGCTCCGGTCCACGAGGCAATTCGTCGTCATGATGCGGGCCTTGTTGAAATATGGCCATTGGTGGAAGCGCCGCAAATTGAAGAGCCTGAAGATTGGACCCAGCCTATCGACCGGATTGGCACATCCAACCCTATGATTAAAGTTGCAATGCGCATTGCAGAGCAAATAAAGGACTGGTCAAAGCGCGGCGTAGCTTCGCCTGGAGATGTGTTGGTTTTGACTCGCAAACGCGGCCCATTTGTTGAAGCGTTAAACCGCGAATTGAAACGTCAATCAATTCCTGTAGCCGGGGCTGACAGGTTGGTTTTATCTGACCATATAGCGGTGAAAGATCTAACAGCCTTAGCGCGCTTCATACTGTTGCCAGAGGATGATTTGTCGTTGGCATGTGTGCTCAAAAGCCCATTGTTCGGGTTGGACGACAACGATCTGTTTGAAATCGCGCATGAAGAGCCGGGGCGTCCAAGACCGGGGACTCTATGGCATATGCTTTTGAAGAAGTCAGAGACAGGTGAGCTGCCAGCCATGAGCAAGTGGCAACAAGTCCGGGCACGGCTCGAGCAATGGCGTGACCGTGCGGACTTTGTGCCACCCTTTGAGTTTTATGCCAGAATATTGGGTGCTGATGGATTCCGGTTGAAATTTCGTGAAAGGATGGGGACCGAAGTCGATGATGTGTTGGATGAATTTTTATCGCTCACCATCAGCTGCGAACAAAACGGCATACAAGGTCTTGAAGGTTTCATAAACTGGCTTGAACAAGCACCAACACAAATTAAGCGCGAGCTAAATGCAGTTACGGGGCAAGTGCGGATCATGACTGTTCATGGTTCAAAGGGCTTGGAAGCCCCCTTCGTAATTTTGGTTGATAGTTGTGCCAAACCCGTTTCCAGCCAACATAACCCGGTTGTGCTGGAGAAAGAACGTGCCCAAAAGTCTGTTGCCGCTCCTTCGCTTGTTTGGTTGCCAGCAAAGGAGAACCAGACTGGCTGGCATAAAGACGCACTTGAAAAACTCCATGATGCAGAGCGTGAAGAGTATCGCCGCTTGTTATATGTGGCATTGACGCGGGCGAAAGACCGGCTTGTTGTGTGTGGTTGGCAACCCAAAAGTGGGGCTGCAGCAGATTGCTGGTATCAACTGGTTTACAATGGTCTCTTGGCAGAGTTAAGAGAGCAGAAAAATGCGCGTGGTGATATTGTGGCATGGCACTGGACTGTGGGTGGTTCAGAAAAGCCAGAGCCATCTTTAGGTGTTCAAGAGAATAAAAAAGTAGAGACGCCTATGATCTTGCCAAAGTGGTGTATGGAGCCGTTAAAAGCACCTGTCAAACCACGTCGCCTGCGCCCTTCCGGGGCTATCGAAGAGGTGGATATCAAAACGGAAAAAACGTCTCCACAAGCCATTGATGCCCTCGCAATTGCAAGAAAGCCAGAAAACTGGCCGCTTGTTCGCGGTCAACTTACGCACCGTCTTCTAGAAATACTACCGGACATGCCAAGTGAGGAATGGGAGGAGGCTATTGAGCGTTATTTGGCGAGCGAGCTTCCGCAAGAATTTATAAAGTACAAGCTCGATATTAAGAGAGCAGTTCTGAATACCTTGGAAACTCCCATAGCGCATAATTTATTTTCGCAAAAAGCCAGGGCGGAGGTGGCGATACAAGGAATATTAACAGGGCAAGATGGCAAGCCGCTGGAGGTATTTGGTGTTGTAGATAGGCTACTTGTACTCGAAAATGAGCTATTTATCCTTGATTACAAAACCAATTTTTATGTGCCATCCACTCTAGACGAAATAAGTGATGACTATGTAGCCCAGCTTGCTATATATAAGGAACTGCTAAAACAAATATATCCGGGCTGGACCATAAGGGCACTCTTGTTGTACACAGCCGGACCGAGTCTTTTTGAGATTCCAAATGAACGTCTGGATCGTTTTAGCTTCTAGGCAATTATTGGAAATGGTTTGCTTGACGAACGGAGCGTTGGTTTTTAACACTGAGCTCAGCTAGGAAGCAGACACAAAAGAATATGCGAGGCAAAACAATGGCCACAGTTAAAGTAAGCGATGAGAACTTCCAAAGTGAGGTTCTGGGCAGCTCTACACCTGTACTAGTGGATTTTTGGGCTGAATGGTGTGGTCCTTGTAAAATGATTGCACCAGCACTGGAAGAAATCTCCGAAGAAATGTCAGGTGCTGTAAAAATTGCAAAGGTTGATATTGATTCCAACCAGCAAAGTGCAATGAATTACGGTGTGCGTTCAATTCCAACAATGATTTTGTTCAAAAATGGTGAAGCTGCAGCCACTATGGTTGGCGCACAGCCAAAGGGCAAAATTGCGGAATGGATTAAGCAAAACGCCTAAAACATTCCCCTAAGACGATTTGGGAATGGAAAAAGCAAGAACTCCGGCAGCAATGTTGTCGGAGGTCTTTTGTTTTTGCTCCGAACATCCTAAATAGAAGCGGAGAAAAAAGTTGGTACGGTCTATCTGCTTTAATGAACTGGCCAGCTACGACACTGAATTGATAGGATGACCATGCAAGAGGAAAACAACAGCACTGAAACTGAAGAAACTCCAGCAGCTAAAGCATATCAGGATGTTGCAAATGAAGCGCCGGAAGTAAGCGCTGACGAGCAAACGCAAGAAGATGATGCAAAAGGCCCGACTGTCGAGACGCTTCAGGCAGAAAACGCTGAACTAAAAGATCGCCTGTTGCGTACTATGGCCGAGATGGAAAATCTACGCCGCCGCACCGAAAAAGAGGTTCGCGACGCCAAAAGCTATTCGGTAGCCAGTTTTGCACGTGACATGCTGGTGATTAACGATAACCTGGAGCGCGCTATTGAAGCTGTTCCGGAAGATCAACGTGCTGATGAACTCACCGGCATGAAGTCTCTTGTTGAAGGCGTTGAAATGGTTGAGCGCGAGATGCACAACCAGCTTGAGAAGCATGGGGTGAAAAGGCTGAGCCCTGAGGGTGAGAAGTTTGATCCCCATTTCCATCAGGCAATGTTCGAAGTGCCGAATACTGAAGTTCCAAATAACACTGTCGTGCAAGTGGTGCAGGCAGGATATGTTATTGCAGACCGTGTTTTGCGCCCTGCAATGGTTGGCGTATCCAAAGGTGGCCCTAAAGTTATGGCAACAGATGCTAAAGGCGCACCTGGTGATAACTTGGATAAGCAAGCTTAAGCTCTATCGCTTAGAACGCAAAATTATTTAGTAGGTGCTGTTTCACGGCTCCTAATGCTACAGGGCAGGAACACTTTTAAGAGTGTTTCTGCTTTTTTATTGGAAATGGCATCTCTAGCACTGATGGAGATCATAAATTATTGGAAAATACAGTTGGGTAAGGCGCAGCTTCGTGATAAAGCGCGGGCTCGCGGAAGTTTTTGGAAAGCTATAGAGTAAGCTGATGACAACACAGATTTGGCAATATCTCGATTTTCTTGGCGTCGCCATTTTTGCAATTACTGGCGGTTTGGTCGCTGCCCGTTTACGACAGGATTTTATAGCATTTCTTTTTTTTAGTGTTGTAACTGGTATGGGTGGAGGAACCCTTAGGGATTTAATCTTGGATGCCCCAGTTTTTTGGGTTGTTAATGGTGATTATTTGCTTGTTTGCGCCGCTGCAGCCGTTTTTATGTGGTTTTGTGCCGAGTGGGTTGAGCAGTGGGGTCAACCCCTGCGCTGGCTGGATGCATTGGGCATTTCGGCCTACACAGTCATGGGAGCCGCAAAAGCCTTGGATTTGGGCCACCCGAGTACTGTTGCCGTATTGATGGGACTTTCTTCAGCGACATTTGGCGGAATTACAAGGGATGTTATCGCCGGCGAGCCATCTGCATTGTTGCAGCGAGAAATTTATCTTGCTGCTGCTTTTACCGGAGCTCTTATTTACGTCGTGTTGGAAATTTATACATCGCAAACGTTAGTTGCAGCGATCTGCGGCAGCCTGGGCGCGTTTATATTACGGGCTGGCGCTATTGCCTACGGCTGGACTTTGCCAAGCTATAAATCAAAGAATTAGATAATTTCACAGTCAGCATTCACGCATCACAGTAGTTATAAATAGACTGTGATGCGAATTATAATTAACGTCTAAGGTTGAAAACTAAGCCTGTGGTAGGGAAGGGCTCTTATTTTGGGCAACAACCACAGTACGTAGTTCGTCGCTTTCCTGTTGTAGCTTCTGAGCCTGTTTGCGCTGAACCCTAGCTTCTCGCCGGTATCGCCCTTGATTGCTCCAAGAAGCGAGACCACCGATAATAATACCAATACTGGCAGCTGCGAAGATGAGCCAGAACATGGGTACTTGAAAAGTCAGAGCCTGGTCACCGCTTTGAAAAGGGTTCAAGGACACATCGACCGAATGTCTATTTGCGACTGCCAATATAATTAGTAGTACTGCTACAGGTAATAGCAGCAATTTCCTTAAAAACCTTTTCACGCGATGCTCCAGTTTATTCTTCGCCGTGATCTACACCATCATTGAGCCGCTCACGCATTTCCTTACCTGTTTTAAAGAAAGGAACATACTTCTCGCTGACATCGACTTTTTGGCCGGTGCGAGGGTTACGTCCAATACGTGCTGGGCGATTTTTGACAGAAAAAGCGCCAAAACCACGTAGCTCTACACGGTCGCCTTTCATTAGGGCTTCAGTAATTTCATCAAGAATTGCGTTGACGATATTTTCAACGTCTCTTTGATACAAATGCGGGTTTCGATCTGCAATCGTTTGAACCAGCTCAGATTTAATCATTTGTTCCCCCCTTGTCCACACTATGGTCGGCTACTTGCGGAGCCTGCCAAACTGAAACAAGACCGTCAAGCGGAAGACTACTTTCCGCATAGTTTTTTAGTGTTTGTAACAGATCACCTAATAGAAAATCAGAGGTAAAACCAAAATGTGACGCTATTTTTGCATAAAACGGAAAATCTTTTTCAGGTGATTCTGGATACCAATCAATAACCTTTATTGAATCATCAAGCTTCAACTTAGCGATAACCCAAGCCCTTGCAGCTTCTTCACCGCCAATTTCGTCGACGAGGCCGAGCTCTAAAGCTTGGTGACCACTGTAGACTTGACCATTGGCAACTGAGAGCGCCTGACTCTTATCCATTGCTCGCCGCTCAGCGACAAGACCTACGAACCACTGATACGAATCGTTTATGAGGCTATGGATTACATCTTTTACTTCTTGTGTTGGCTCACTATAAAAATTTGGCTCAGCCTTTAAAGGGGCGCTTTTGACTGCATCAAATTTTACGCCGACTTTATCTAAGAGGCCCTCAAAGTTACTATATTGGAACAGCACACCAATTGAGCCGGTAATAGAGTTGTAGTTGGCAACAATGTGATCTGCACCCAAAGCAGTCATATAGCCTGCAGAAGCCCCAACAGTTCCGATAGAGGCAACAACTGGTTTTCTCTTGGCAATGTCTCTTAGGGCATAGTAGAGGCGCTCTCCGCCGGTTGTGGTGCCACCAGGAGAGTTAATAGCCACAATAACAGCTTTCACGTTATTATCTGTAGCGAGCTTTTTAAGTAATCGTAGTTTGTACTTATCTTGCGATATAACTCCGAAGACTTCGATACGGGCAATGTGTGCTCCGCGGCGGGAGTTCTCAATGCCTGCTTTATCCAAAGCGAGGCTTGCAAGGGCAATAATCGCTACAATAAAAAACAAAATGCGCCAGAAAGAAACCTTCTTCCGTAATCGGCGCCGGTCAATGATAACATCACTATCGAGGCTCATGCGTAGGTAAACTCCTGAAAAGCCTTTTAAAACCAATAATTGCTACCTACAATAAACACTAAACCCATTAAAAACCATGCCTAGGAAGCAAATCACGGCAATAAATTTATTATTTGGTGCCTTGGGGGTGAACTCATAGCTCAAAAAAATAACTATATAGAGTATGTTTCGTAAAGGTTATAAAGCGCAGAAGCTTTCCCAATGAGAGGTCTATGCTATGCACTCATTAGTTTGTTAGCTATGAGCTTGACGGCTTTCTTAGGCTGTCTTTTCCAAGAAAGCTTTCTTCGTGTTCAATTGCCTGATCGACGAGCTGTCGCCAAAATGCCTCGAATAAATCCGCGTTTAAGCCAAGCTCTCCTGCATGTGTCTTCACATTACCTACCACTTCCTCTACACGCTCTTCTATACGCGCGGGCAACCCATTGTCCTGTTTTAATTCAGCAGCACGTGTAATGTATGTTAAACGCTCAGCAAAAGTCTCGATTATCTCGCGGTCAATCTGATCGATTTGAAGACGTAATTCAGACATATCTTGGCATTTAAGGGCAGGTTTTCTCATAGGACACCTTCAACTGTATCTCTTGAAGGCTTAGGACAGCTAATAATAAACTTCAATGGTGTGAAGAATATTGCCCACAACGTCAAAGCGGCAGGACCAATAAAAAAACCGTCTCGTTCAACAGGAGGTGGGGGGAGCTGTGAACGAGACGGGGTCTGATGGGACCAAGTTACTTTTTATTGTTACGTCGCATATCAAGCACGAAGGCAGATTGCGATCTTACTTACTTGGTGCACCAAACTAGGGGCATAGTTGATGCACGAAGGGGTCAATGCCGATTGCTGCAAGGACGGCTGATATGACCCCGTTTTCTGCGACTTCGGGCAGGTCGCAGAAGGTGAAAGCTCAAAATAAGTAAAAATATTTTGTTTACTTATTGCTGTCTTGTTTAGATGTATATTTTCTAGATTTAAAAATAGTAAAAAAAGGATATGTCTGGAAATGATGAGTAGAAGAAGTTTGATATAGTAAATTTATTATTTAGTATTCATTGACGAATAGTTTAAATAGTCAATAAAAAACCCGGCCAGTGGCCGGGTTTTCTGTCTTTCTCGTAAGCGAGGAAGATCTTAGTCGGTGTCGCGTGCCTTGAGGGCTGCACCAAGAATGTCGCCCAAAGAAGAGCCAGCTTCGGAAGAACCGTACTGTGCCACTGCTTCTTTTTCTTCGGCAATTTCCAACGCTTTGATGGAAACACCAACACGACGGGTTTTCTTGTCGAACTGGGTGATGCGTGCTTCGAACTTGTCACCAACGTTGAAGCGTGCAGGATCTTGGTCACCACGCTCACGACCAAGGTCGGCGCGACGGATGAATGCAGTAAGATCGCTGTCAGCCAGTTTGACTTCCAAACCGTTTTCTTTGATTTCAGCAACTTCACAGTTAACGATAGCACCTTTACGGACTTCTCCAGCTGCAGCTTCGAATGGATCGGAAGCAAGTTGCTTGATGCCAAGGCTGATACGTTCTTTTTCAACGTCAACGTCAAGAACAACAGCTTTAACAACGTCACCTTTTTTGTATTCTTCGATGACTTGTTCGCCAGGACGGTTCCAGTCCAGATCGGACAGGTGAACCATACCGTCAACATCGCCTTCAAGACCAATGAACAGACCAAATTCAGTCTTGTTCTTGACTTCACCCTCAACGATAGCTTCCACTGGGTATTTATCAGCGAATGCTTCCCATGGGTTCTGAAGGGTCTGCTTGAGGCCAAGAGAAATACGGCGCTTAGAAGCGTCAACTTCCAGAACAACCACTTCAACTTCTTGAGAAGTCGAAACGATTTTACCTGGATGAACGTTTTTCTTGGTCCAAGACATTTCAGAAACGTGGATCAAACCTTCGATGCCTGGCTCCAGCTCAACAAATGCACCGTAGTCGGTGATGTTGGTGACGCGACCAGAGAACTTGGAGTCCAATGGGTACTTGGCTTCGATTGCGGACCATGGATCTGTTTCGAGTTGCTTCATGCCCAAGGAAATACGATGTGTTTCCTGGTTGACGCGAACAATCTGTACCTTCACGCTTTGACCGATTGTCAAAACTTCGCTTGGGTGGTTGATACGACGCCATGCAATGTCGGTTACGTGAAGCAAACCGTCAATGCCGCCAAGGTCAACGAACGCACCATAGTCAGTGATGTTTTTAACAACACCCTCAACTGTTTGACCTTCTTCAAGGCTTTGAACCAGTTCAGAACGCTGTTCTGCGCGTGTTTCTTCAAGAACAGTACGGCGGGAAACAACGATGTTGCCACGACGCTTGTCCATTTTCAGAATCTGGAACGGCTGCGGGTTGTGCATCAAAGGTGTCACGTCACGTACTGGACGGATGTCAACTTGCGAACGTGGCAAGAAGGCAACGGCACCATCCAGATCAACGGTGAAGCCACCTTTAACCTGGTTGAAGATCTGACCGGTAACTTTTTCGCCAGCTTCGAAAGCAACTTCAAGGCGAACCCAGCTTTCTTCACGGCGTGCTTTATCGCGAGACAGGACAGCTTCACCGAGTGCGTTTTCAACGCGCTCAAGGTAAACTTCCACTTCATCGCCAACCGCCAATTCACCAGCGCGACCTTTTGCACCGAATTCCTTCATAGGAACACGGCCTTCTACTTTAAGGCCTACGTCGATGACTGCGAGGTCTTTTTCAATGGCAACGATGGTGCCTTTTACAACGGTACCTTCGTATACGTCGGAAGTCGCAAAGGATTCTTCCAACAGAGATGCAAAATCCTCAGCAGCGGTATTCATATTTTCCATAGAATCTCCTGAGCCATAAGTTTATGGCCATCGTCGACAGGTTAGTGTTGATAATCAGCTCTTCCAAGCGCCCCGACAGTATGCATAGCTGCATACTGCTATTCTGTTTTGCAATGCAAATCAGGCCGACGAAGCGGTGCACTTAAAAATGCTGGCTCGTATGTGGGCTGTGCATTTAAGAAGATCAAGAGCTAACAGCATATTCCGCTAGGTAATGATGCTATTTTATCGCTTGTTCCACAATATCCACAGCCGAACGGAACGCCGTCTCTATATCCATTTCTGTCGTATCTAGCAAGTGGGCATCTTTGGCAGGACGTAATGGCGAGTCTTCGCGGTTGCTGTCACGGTGATCTCTTCGTTTCAAATCAACGAGAATTTCATCGAAATCTGCAGGAATTCCTTTACCGTTCAGCTCGTCTGTGCGTCGCTTTGCCCGGGCTTCCGGTTTCGCTGTTATGTAAAGTTTTGCTGTTGCATCCGGGCACACCACGGTTCCAATATCGCGGCCATCCAATACAGCGCCTTTACCACTTTGCGCAAAATGCCGTTGCAGCTCGACCAGTTCACGGCGCAAGCCAGACAAAACAGCGATTCGCGATGCTGCCTCGCCGATTTCGTGAGTAGAAAGCTGATTTCTATCCAAGGCGCCAAGATCTAGGTTTCTAGCCACACCAATAGCAACTTCTTCGTCACCTAAAGGCAAACCACGCGCTAGCAATGCAGCAGCAACAGCACGGTAAGTTAAACCTGTATCCAGATGGCGCAAACCGAAATGTGCAGCCAATTGGCGGGCAAGAGTTCCTTTGCCGGAGGCTGCAGGGCCATCAAGTGCAATAATCATTTAGCTTTGCCTACCTTTCAGTTTATTTTGCCACCTAATTGTTCCATGAGTTTGGTAAAGCTTGGAAAGCTGGTGGCAATAGGAGCGCCATCATCAATTTCCACAGGTTTTTCCGCGGCAAGCCCAAGTACCAAAAAGCTCATTGCTATACGATGGTCAAGGTGGGTGACAACGCGCCCGCCGCCTAGTTGCGGAGCTTGGCCGGTCACACTCAAAGTATCCTCGCCTTCAACACAAGGTACGTTGTTAGCTTCAAGACCACGTGCCACAGCGGCCAGTCGGTCTGACTCTTTTACACGCAATTCCTCAAGGCCCAACATTTTGGTTTCGCCTTCAGCAAAGGCAGCGGCAACCGCAAGAATTGGGTATTCATCAATCATGGAAGGTGCGCGCTCGGCAGGTACGATAATCCCCTTTAGATTGGAGGTACGTACACGAATATCGCCGATTTCTTCACCACCACTTTCACGTCGATTGGTGATTGTGATATCGCCGCCCATTTCTATGAGCGTGGTTAACAATCCTGTGCGATGTTCATTTAATAAAACATTTTCCACAGTTACGTCAGAGCCTGGAGTAATCAATGCGGCGACAATAGGGAACGCGGCCGAAGACGGGTCTCCTGGAACAATGACGTCTTGGGCTTTAAGCTTTGGTTGCCCTTGAAGGGAGATTACCCGTTCGCCAGCTTCGTTAATTTCAACGCTGAGCTCGGCACCAAAGCCCTGCAGCATTTTTTCTGTGTGATCGCGAGTGGCGACAGGCTCAATAACAGTTGTTGTACCTGGTGTGTTAAGTCCGGCAAGTAGAACAGCCGACTTCACCTGTGCTGATGGCATCGGCACACGGTAGGTTATCGCAGCCGGTGCATTGTTACCGCGAATTGCAGCGGGAAGCCGGTCTCCCTCGCGGGCAATTACTGCTGTCCCCATTTGTCTTAGAGGGTTCAGCACTCGTCCCATTGGACGGCCGGAAAGAGAGGAATCT
The DNA here is from genome assembly GCF_001562055.1 of Polycladidibacter stylochi. GTDB lineage: Bacteria > Pseudomonadota > Alphaproteobacteria > Rhizobiales > Stappiaceae > Pseudovibrio > Pseudovibrio stylochi. Next base: position 569,195 of record NZ_LLWE01000024.1, read on the forward strand.
CCTGTCATCATTACCGAAATCGGGTGTGAGGCAAATATTCCCATACACAAACGAACGCCAGTGCCGGCATTGCCAAAGTCGATTGGTGCTTGCGGTTCTAGCAGTGAACCGAGGCCCACACCGTCAACGCGCCAACTACCATCATCAAGGCGTTGGCAGTTGGCGCCAACTGCGTTCATGGCATTGGCAGTACCAATAACATCTTCTGATTCGAGCAACCCGCTGATGCGTGTTGTCCCAAGAGCCAGGGCACCGAACATTAAAGAACGATGTGAAATAGATTTATCTCCAGGAACACGAATGGTTCCTGAAAGAGGTTTCCCTTTGTGGGAAGTTAACGGTTGTTGCAAGGAACTATGGGACATTGTCAATTCCGGGGTTGCAGCATGAAAAAAAGTAGTCCCTCCTAGCACGATAGAAACTAACAGTCACCCTTACCCTGTTAGCCTGTTGCTAATAACAGTTGGGGAATGTACCTCTACCGTTAGTTTTTTACTGATTAGACTTTGACAGAACCGCAAACTTATGGCTAAGGGGGCGGTTAAACGAAGCAACTGAAGGTGTGAACCGTGGCAAGACCGGAACTGGGCACCAAGCGTACCTGTGCAGGATGCGGTGCAAAATATTACGATTTGGATCGCGATCCAATCATTTGCCCAAAATGCGGCGAAATGTATGACCTTGGAATTACAGTGAAGACTGCGAAAGCAGCGAAGTCTGTGAAAGAAGAGCTGGAAGAAGAGTTGGAAACAACAACACCAGCGAATGTAGAACTCGTGTCTTTGGAAGATGCCGAAGATGATGATGATTCTGCAGAGGACATTCCTGATCTGGGAGATGATGACATCGAAACCGATTTGGGTGACGATGACAGCGACGTATTCTTGGAAGAAGATGACGAAGAAGATGCTGCAGTCCCGGGTATCGTTGTTCATCGTGAGGATGACGAAAGCTAAAATTTCCACAGGCTCATGCCCTATGAAAGTTTTGTGCTTTTAGGTACTTGATCATTGGAGGCGGTCCGATTATGTTCCGCCTCCAGCAGCACAGTTCAACTCAGACGAATTGTGCTTCTAAAGTAAAAATGGGGCCTTAGCTCAGCTGGGAGAGCGCTTCGCTGGCAGCGAAGAGGTCAGCGGTTCGATCCCGCTAGGCTCCACCATTTTACTCCCGAACTACCTGCGATTTGTAGGTACTTCTTCAGGGGCCTTAGCTCAGCTGGGAGAGCGCTTCGCTGGCAGCGAAGAGGTCAGCGGTTCGATCCCGCTAGGCTCCACCATTTTTCCTAGTTTTTATCGGGACATGGCGTTGTCCCCCCACATGTTACGGGTTTTCCAACAGCCTTCCAGAAGCTTGCGTGCCGCAAGATATTGTGGGGCGGATAAGTGACGCTATCAGCGCCATTAACGTATACACTATCAAATGCAGTCATAAGTTCCACAAGTGCATCCATATCGGCTTTATTAAGGGCGGTTTCGCAATAATCCTTCAAGGTACTATTGCCAACTTTATCGGTTGTACCTTTTATTTGATCCCAGTAAGCTCCTGTATTTGCTGAAATAATTGCGTTTTCATTCGGAATTCCCTGTTGGTCAGGTAAAAACTGGCCGTTATCTGTCAACTCTCCTTTATTGAAGTCGAGGTTGCCGTCTGTGGTCATAAACGAGCAGCCTTTAAAACCCATCAGCAACATGCCTGGATCAGCCATTGTCTTTTCGACGCTGCGCAGCAGACTGGATTTCGTTCCTTCTTCATTGTTCGCAGCCTCGCATGAGGTAATGTATAAAAAGTCCATTTTACTAGGGTGGGCAGCTTTCAAGTACGAGCCGAACACCGCACCCGGCCAGTCACCCAGCTTATCGACGCTGCCATGGCCAATAACATAAACGAACGTGGCTTCATCGAAGTTTGCAGTCGATTTTTTGTCAATGTTGGTCACGGTGCCGCCTTCATCCATATAGAAAATATCAGGGCTATCTGCGGTCACTTGCAGCCATTTTGCTGTGGTTAGATTGTTGACGTTTTGACATACTGTTGGGGTTAGTAAAGTGGCATCCTTGGCGTGTGCCATTGCTACGGATATAAGCAAGCCGACACATATACCAAGATACATCTTCAAGTGATTTTGAGTTTTTTTATAGAGTTTCATAGGAACTCTCCGTCTGTGGATAAGTTTGAACGCTTATGAAGACGGATAAGTGCACACGAGTGTGAAAGCGCTTTATTACTCTGGTTAAGGAGTTGTTGCAGGCTTTTGTATATATTTCATGCAGACTTCAAATGTTAATGAGGGCAAATGGCGAGCGAAAAGTCTATTATGTGGTTTCGTCAGGACCTACGCTTAAAAGACAATCCTGCCCTGCGAGAAGCCTTGGCATCCGGACCAACCATTGCCGTTTATATTTTGGATGATGAGAGCGCCGGTGACCATCAACATATCGGTGCCTCTCGGCTTTGGCTTCATCATGCACTTACGGCTCTTGAAAGTTCACTTAACGGTAAATTGTTATGTTTAAAAGGTAATAGCACGCTGATACTGCAGAGCCTGTGCGCACAGCATAATGTTGCGTCGGTTTATTCAAGCTTTTGCTGTGAGCCATGGCGAATTCGCCAGGATGAGGAGGTGCGGGAAGCTCTTGCCGAGCAAAACGTGCAATTCCATCAACTCAACAGTTCATTTTTATGGTGGCCCCAAGAGATCAACAAGCCCGATGGTAGCCCCTATAAGGTGTTTACACCTTTTTATCGCCGTGGCTGCCTTACCGCCAAACAGCCAAGAAAACCTTTACTTACCGCAGATACCGGCAAACTGGTTCAGATTAACATGCCTGAAGCGGGCATTGCCAAACTCCGGTTGCTCAGTGGAAAAAGCTGGGAGGAAAGGGTGCTTAAAAGTTGGCAGGTAAGTGAAGAAGGTGCAGAGAAGCAGTTACTTACCTTTTTGAAAGAGGGTCTTACCGGTTATAAAAATGGGCGCAACTATCCTTCACTTCCCCATATATCCAAACTCTCTCCCTTTTTAAGACATGGGCAAATCTCGCCGAACACAGTATGGTGGGCAGTTGCTAATCAGGAACCAACTCCTGATAACGACCATTTTTTAAGTGAGATCGGTTGGCGGGAATTTTCCAATAACCTTCTGTTTCATAACAATAAGCTGCCAGAAGAGAATTTTCGTGCTGATTTCTCCCAGTTTGAGTGGGAAGAAGATCCACAGGTCATAAAGCGTTGGCAACGCGGTGAAACAGGTGTTCCTATTGTGGACGCGGGTATGCGCGAGCTATGGCAAACCGGATTTATGCATAATCGTGTACGTATGATTGTGGCGTCGTATTTAACAAAAAACTTGCGGCAGCATTGGCGCGCGGGCGCGAATTGGTTTTGGAAAACACTTGTTGATGCCGATTTGGCAAATAACAGTGCCAGTTGGCAATGGGTTGCAGGTTGCGGGGCGGATGCAGCGCCTTATTTCCGGATATTCAATCCAGTAACGCAAGCGCAAAAATTTGATCCTGAAGGTGTGTACATAAAGACATATTTGCCGGAGTTGAAAAGGTTATCAGGCAATGACTTATTTGCACCATGGCAGGCACCTCAGCAATCACTATTGAACGCAGGGGTTCTGCTCGGGGAGAACTATCCTAAACCTATGATAGATTTAGCGGCGTCACGAAAGGCTGCACTAGCTGCATATGAGGCTATGAAAGGCAAGTGAACAATTCAGATGAAAAAGAAAATGCTCATTTGAACCCTAAGCAATGTAAGCAGGATTAAAAGCATTCATTTCCAAGTGAGTCCCTATTCTTGGTAATACTGCGGCTTTTCTGGGCAGTAGTAGATAATTAACCGTATATATAAGTTCATAAAATGCACTAAGTGCACCTTATATAGTCAGTTGATTGTCATATTTTGTTCAACTCAGTTGTATTCCAGACCTTTTTGTCTTTTAATCTATTGAATAAATTGAGATATTTGAAATAATTTAGTTTCACATAAAGTTCAAATAACTGTCACCACTATGTTTCTTTCATGAAGGATACACCATGCCTATGGCGTGGTTGCTTCAAGCTTTCAATGTGAAAAGCCCGCATTACGTCCCCTTATTCGTAAGTATACTTATTAAATCTCTTTTGGGAGAAGAAATATGTCTTATCGTTCTGCGGCTTTGCGCCTTGCAGCTTTCACAGCACTGGCAACAGCAGCTACCTCATCTTTTGCTGCAACTGAAATTACTTGGTGGCACGCAATGGGCGGTCATCTGGGTGAAGTTGTTAATAAAATTTCGACTGATTACAATGCATCACAAGATGTTTGCCAATTGAAGCCTGTCTTTAAAGGTGGCTACGAAGAAACCTTAACTGCAGGTATTGCAGCATTTCGTGCGGGCGAACAACCAAACATCATACAGGTGTTTGATGCGGGCGCTGCAACCATCATAGGTGCAAAAGGCGCGGTAGTTCCAGCTCAAGACCTGATTGAAGCTGCTGGGACCAAGTTTGACATTAACGATTATATTCCTGGTGTACGGTATTTCTATGCCGATAAATCCGGCAAGATGATTGGTATGCCATTCAACTCTTCAACTCCGATCATGTACTACAACACTGAAGCTTTGGCGAAAGCCGGTGTTGAAGCACCAAAAACATGGGAAGAGTTTGAAGCTATTGCACCAAAGCTGAAAGCGGCGGGTTATTTGCCACTGACCCAGTCTCATACCCCATGGATTTTTACCGAAAACTTCATGTCGCGTCACAACCTTCCTTTTGCAACCAACTCCAACGGTTATGATGGTGCAAAAGGTACAAAAATCCTTGTCAACAACGAAGCCATCAAGATGCACTTTACTAAGGTAAAAGAGTGGCTTGATGAAGGTTACTACGGCTTTTATGGTGCTGGCTGGAGCGACAACCAAAAGCCATTCCAAGAAAGCAAGTCTGCTTTCTGGCTGGGTTCTTCCGGTTCCTTTGGTGGCCTATTGAAAACCACAGATTTTAAATTCTCCGCAACAAACTTGCCCTACTGGAAATCTGTTATTGATGAAGGTGCACAAACCTTCATTGGTGGTGCGGCACTGTTTGCCATGTCTGGTCAGCCAAAGGCTGAGAACGATTGTACTGCAAACTTCTACAGCTACCTGACTTCTCCTGAAGTACAGTACATGTGGCATAAAGAAACCGGTTACGTGCCAGTGACCAATGCTGCCTATGAGCTTGCGAAAAAAGATGGTCATTACGATCGCTTCCCAGCGGCTGAAGTTGGTGTACAGCAGTTGTCCTTGCCTTCCCAAGACAACACAAAGGGATATCGCATGGGCTTTTACGTTCAAATCCGCGACGTAATGCGTCGTGAATTTGGTAAAATCTTTGCTGGTGATAAGACTGCAGATGAGGCCTTTAAGACAATTGAAGAAGATGCCAACAAGTTATTGGCACGTTTCGAAAAGACCTCCGGTTAATTATTTCAATCTACTCAAAAAGGTCGGAGGCGCAGTGTGCGCCTTCGGCTTCATGCTTCTTGCTGGCACAACTCAATAATACGACCGCTAGTAATTAGGGGTGATGATATTGCCAGATGAAGTGCGCAATCAGCTAGGCACTCTATGAAACGCGTTCAATTTAGACACTCTTTGCTGCCTTATTTTCTGTTAATTCCGCAGCTTTCCATTATCGGCCTGTTTTTTCTGTGGCCGGCAGGTGAGGCAATTCGTGCCTCCTTTTACTTAGAAGATCCCTTCGGGTTTGGCTCAACCTTTGTGGGCATGGATAATTACATCGATACCATGTCAAATGCTGAGTATTTGAATACTGCATGGTTCACGCTAATCTTCACGGTGGTTGTTGCCTTTTTCTCCCTTTCTATATCGTTGTTGCTTGCTGTTAAAGCGGATGCAGTACTGCACGCTCGCTCCAGCTACCGCACACTACTCATGTGGGTCTATGCGATTGCGCCGCCGGTTGCTGGCTTGGTGAGTTTGATGCTGTTCGACCAACATTTGGGACCGATTACGGATTTAGCTGCGCTCTTTGGTTGGGAGCTGCGCTTGGGGGTCAACGGGTTCGATACAGCTTTTGTGATGAGCACCACGGCAATATGGAAGCAAATCCCGGTGAACTTCATTTTCTTCCTGTCCGGCCTGCAAAGTGTACCGAAATCTATACAGGAAGCGGCAGCAATAGATTGCAAATCAGGCACAAGGCGTTTTTGGTCTGTCACATTTCCGCTGTTGGCACCAACAGGCTTCTTTCTTCTTATCATCAACATCACTTACGCTTTGTTCGATACCTTCGGCATTATTGATGTGCTGATTAAAAGTGAGCCTGGTAACAACCCGATCACTCTGGTTTACAAAGTTTACAACGATGCGTTCCGCGGGAACGATTTGGGGGGCTCTTCGGCTCAATCCGTTGTGTTGATGATCCTGGTCTTTATTCTGACAATCATTCAGTTCCGAATGATTGAGCGCAAAGTGCACTACAACTAGGGAGCTGAAAATGAGACGTGTTCACTTTTGGGATCACTTGATCCTCATCTTGGGTTCTCTATTAATGCTGATGCCCATTCTTTATGCCTTTATGACATCGACACATGATCCGGTATCAATTTTCCGCAATGGCATGCAGCTATCGCCTGGTGGTCACTTTTTCGAGACCTACCATACGATTTTAACAAAGGCAGGCGGTTTTACTAAAGAAGTAACCGGTGTGACAATGTTCTGGAACTCGATGATTCTAGGTATTGGCTTTGCGGTTGGTAAAATCGTCATTTCCATGATGGCTGCCTACGCCATTGTGTATTTTCGCTTACCATTTGCCAGCTTCTTCTTCTGGATTATTTTCTCGTCCCTACTGCTGCCGTTAGAGGTGCGTATCCTGCCTTCCTATGAGATTGTGCAGTCAATGGGGATGATGAACTCCTATGCTGGCCTTATCATTCCGTTGATTGCATCGGCGACAGGTACTTTCTATTTCCGTCAGTTTTTTAAGTCAGTGCCTGATGAATTGGTGGAAGCTGCCAGAATAGACGGTGCCGGTCCTGTAAAGTTCTTCTTGGATATATTGGTCCCGCTGTCACGCACAATGATTGCCGCAATTTTTATCATCATGTTTGTTTATGGCTGGAACCAGTATCTCTGGCCCACTCTGATTACGACTGATGAAAGTTTCTTCACACTTGTACGCGGCATTAAGCAAATTACACAGGTCTATGCAGAATCGCGCCTGCCAAAGGTAAACGAGGCCATGGCTTTGTCCATCCTTGCAATGCTACCGCCTATTCTAGTTGTTATTATTTTCCAATCTTGGTTCGTTAAGGGCCTCGTAGAAAGCGAAAAGTGAGTTACCCATGGCTGTTATTTCTCTTCAAGATGTGCGCAAGGTCTATGCGGGTAACGTGGAGGCTGTAAAAGGTGTTTCGCTCACAATAGAAAATGGTGAGTTTATTGTTTTGGTTGGCCCTTCAGGATGCGGTAAATCTACCCTACTGCGCATGGTGGCGGGCCTTGAGGAAATTACCTCGGGGACTGTTCAAATTGGTGGCAGTGTTGTGAATAAGGTTGAGCCGGCCGATCGCGATATTGCCATGGTTTTCCAAAACTATGCCCTCTATCCACATATGAGCGTTTACGATAACATGGCCTATGGCTTGAAGAACCGGGGCATGGATAGGGATGAAATTGCCAATCGTGTTCGCATTGCCGCCAATAAGCTGGAGATTGCGGAGTACCTAGACCGTAAACCCCGTGCTTTATCGGGGGGGCAGCGTCAGCGTGTGGCCATGGGGCGGGCGATTGTTCGCGAACCCAAAGCCTTTTTGTTTGATGAACCCCTGTCCAATTTGGATGCAAAGTTACGCGTGCAAATGCGTCTGGAAATAAAAAAACTACAAAAATCGCTCGGGACCACCAGTCTTTACGTCACACACGACCAGTTGGAAGCGATGACACTTGCAGATCGACTCGTGGTGTTGAATGGTGGTGTGGTTGAACAAATTGGAACGCCGATTGAAGTCTATGAAAAACCACAGTCGACTTTCGTTGCCAGCTTTATTGGCTCTCCAGCTATGAACTTCTTGCCAGTAACCAACGTGGGTACTCACTGGCGTTTGCAGCAAGGTTCAGGTTTGCGCGTGCATTTCGATACCGACGTGAATGAACTCACCTTAGGTGTACGGCCAGAGGACTTTACTATTGCGAATGGACCACAAAGCGATGAGGCTCTTTCGGCTTCACTTCTTGTTTCCGCTGTTGAACTTGTTGGGGCCGAAAGCTTTGTTCATGGGACACTTGGTGAAACCGGTCCTGAAATTATTGTTCGTGTTCATGGTAAAGCCGGTTATGTGGCTGGGGAAACACTGGCGTTAACGGCCTCATATGAGAAGTTGCATTTTTTTGATACAAAAACGGGAAAGTGTTTAAAAGTATCCCCGAGCAGGGCAATAGCCTGATGTGTTTCGCTAAAAACGTGTGTGGTAAGCCAGCCGCGTCATTTTGCAATCTGTAATACATAATTATACTTGCTATAACGTCTATTGAAATAGCCAGCTAAAACACTTCTACAATGTAAATATGTTTAGCCAGCCAAAAGCAGACAGAGCTTAGGCAAGTAGAAGTGGTATTATCGCAGGACTTTAAGGCGTCGCTAGAGGGCAACCCGCTTACAAACGCTTTTAAAAAACGTATCAGCCATATGCCGGGGACGGCTATGTCCCCGGTACCGCCAGAGAAAACAGCAGCTTGTTGGGAAGAGTTAAAACAAGAAGAGCGTGTAGGTCCATCTGTGATGTATTTACATGTACCCTTTTGTGCAAACCACTGCCTATTTTGCGGTTTTTACATCAACAAGTGGCAAGGGGATGTGTCACGGGCTTATGCTGATGCTTTGATTAAAGAGCTATATCTTGAAGTGGATAGCCCAAGTGTTGGAACGGCACCTATTAATGCAGTTTATTTTGGTGGTGGCACACCAACTGCCCTAGAGGCTCATGACCTAGCACGTATTATCAAAGAAATTCGACGCCTCTATCCCCTTGCACCAGATTGCGAGATTACTGTTGAAGGGCGAATTTACCATTTTGATGAAGAGAAAATAACGGCTTGTCTTGAAGCTGGTGCCAATCGTTTTTCAATTGGCGTTCAGTCTTTTGACGATAAAACGCGTCGACGTATGGGCCGTAAAGTCAGTGGTTCACGAGCGATTGAGTTTTTCAATCAGCTAAGTGATATGAACCAAGCTGCTGTAATTTGTGACTTGATGCTGGGCTTGCCCTATCAAACACAAGCTGTTTGGCAAAATGACTTGGATACAGTCAGCTCGCTGAATTTAGATGGTGTTGATCTTTATGCACTTTCCCTGTTTCCCGGAACGCCGCTTGATTTGGCAATAAAAAAAGGGGCATGCGAGAGTGCTGCCACTATGCAAGAGCAAGCAGAAATGTATGGCCAAGGCTGGGAGCAACTACGCACTTGGGGATGGCATCAGCTGAGCAGTAGCCATTGGGCGAAAACGACACGAGAACGAAACCTCTACAATCGGTTGATTAAAACGGGTGCCCACACACTGGCGTTCGGTTCGGGGGCAGGGGGTATGCTGAATGGGCAATCCTATGCCTTGGAACGAAACTTGCAAAACTATTATGACCTGCTGGCTCACAATCAAAAGCCTCTGGCTAGGTTATTGACCCCTGACCCGCTTGCCAAAGTATTTAATAGTCTTTCAGCGGCTGTAGAAAACATGCACCTAGACTTTGACTTAATAGGGAAGAGTCATCCATTAGCCTCTGACTATTTACGCTTCATACAACCTATGCTTGAAAATTGGGTGCAAGCTGGCCTAATTACAACAGATAAGCACCCTAGGCTAACTAAAGCAGGTTGTTTTTGGCATAGCACTTTGCTGGTTGCCCTAAAAAGCTCATTTAAGAGTTTTTTGGCCGAGCAAGAAACCCTGTTGAATCTAAACTGTGCAAACTAAAGGACGGAATATGACTGAAACCACAACAAAACTGAAAGAAATTCTGGCAGAAAAGCCGGATGCATTTTTAGAGGCTCTTGCTGAAGAGCATCAAGTGAGTATGCAGGCTGTTTTACATAGCCTACCTGAAGGATTGTACCGGGCAGCTGCCGGTGAGCATTTTATGGCGCTTATGGAAGACCTTCCTAATTGGGGGACCATGCGCATTATTTGCTCGACGCCAGATATGGTCTATGAAGTTGCTTCTTCATTTCCAGAGGGCAGTGTTTCCAGAGGCTTTTATAATTTAAAATCTACTAATGGTTTTAGTGGCCATATTAAAGAGGATGCCTGCAAAGAGATTGGTTTTCTTCGCCGGCCGTTTTTTGGCAAAGAGACAGCTTGTATCATGTTGTTGAATGCGAAGGGCGATTGCTACTTAAAAGTCTTCTTAGGTCGCAATGAAGATCGTAGCCTCAAGCAAGACCAGCTTGAAAAGCTTGAAGCTCTTTGCGAGAAATTTGCTGCAAACTATCCCCAATAAGGTGAAAGAGCTGGGCGCAATAACGGCGCTCAGCTTGAAACCAGTTCAGTTAATCGCCATATTCAAGGTCGAAAAGGCTTCACTGCCACTGGATGCTTGCGAGGTCCAGACAAGGTCGCTTAAGAAAGGACTTTGAAGATGACGCGCGTTTCAGCGTTTTCTAGCCCATTTATGTTGGGCTTTGATGATATAGAAAGAGTTTTAGACAGGGTGAGTAAAGCAGCAAATGATGGCTACCCACCTTACAATATTGAGCGGATACCATCTGTTCATGATGGCGGCGATGTCATTCGTATCACACTCGCTGTTGCTGGTTTTACCAGAGAGCAACTTGAGGTATCTGTCGAAGAATCCCAGTTAGTCATTCGCGGCCGTCAGCAAGATGATAAACAACGCCAATACCTTCACCGTGGTATAGCTGCGAGGCAGTTCCAACGTGCTTTTGTGCTCGCCGAGGGAATAGAAATACTAGGTGCCGATTTACGTGATGGCCTTTTATCGATAGATTTGGCACGCCCAGAACCGGAACGTATCGTTCGCCGCATCGAAATCTCCTCAAGCGAGTAATCATTAACGCTTTCAGACTTAACGGAAACGAATAATCCGCTGAATTTTCATGAACCCATTGAAGCTGTTGTAAAAACCATTTTGCAATAGCTTTTCGCTATGTGTTAACTTCCTTAACCATAATGTAAGATTCGCACACAGAAAGCAGCCATATATTCAAATTCCAGCATTTACGTAGCCCAAGGACTCGGGTACCCATCAGGGCAAGAATTCAAACAATGCTCATACCAAAGCTGAAGGTTATTTCGACAGCTTAGCTCTAATAAATGGTTTGAGGATTGCTATTGGGGAAAGGCCTGTATGAGTCAACATCACGAACAACGACTGCTTGATCACCAAGATGAGGTGCTTGAAGAAGTTGGCATCGGTGAGCTAGCATATGTACGTGAACTTACCCGTAACGACATTTGCTCTTTATTCCCTGAATCCGATTTGTCAGGAATTGAGTTGCCATCTTGGGCGTTGGTCTCTGCCGACGGCACGCCAATTGTTCTTACAGATACACGATTTGCAGCATTAGCAGAGGCGTTCGAGCATAAACTGAAAACGGTTAGTGTTCATTAAGCTTGTTCAGATGAATTGCAAAACTTGAGTTAAGTACGCCAATAGAAAAGCCGCCAGCAAACAGCTCGCGGCTTCTTTAATATCTGGAATAAATCAGCTTGCGCTTACTGGCGCTATGGGCTGCGTCAGTAGTGCGTACAGTGCGTCTGCATCCGTTGTGGCGCGTAGCTTGCTGGCCACATCGCTATTTCGCAGCAGTCGGGCAATTTTCGCCAAAGCCTTCAAATGATCTGCCCCAGCGCCTTCGGGCGCTAGTAACACGAAAATTAGATCAACAGGCTGGTCATCCAAACTATCAAACTCAATGGGCTTTTCCAGACGTGCGAAAAGACCATAAAGGTTGGTGAGTGACGTCATCTTTCCGTGTGGTATAGCTATGCCATTACCAACTCCGGTTGAGCCAAGCCGTTCGCGCTGCAGCAAGGTGTCAAAGATATCGCGGTCAGACTCGCCACAAATTGGCGCGGCCTTTTCTGCGAGTTCTTGAAGAGCTTGTTTTTTGCTATTCGCCCTCAGATTAGCAATGATGCCTTCCGGCTTGATTAGTTCGCTCAGATCCATTCCCTGATCCGTTCTATATAATTACAAAGCCGGCGAACCGGCTTTGCATCTTTTAAACTGGTTTATCAGAACCGAATTTAGGCTTCAGTGCCAGTCAATCCTGGGTCAATCCAGCCCACATTACCGTCATTGCGACGGAAGACAACATTTACACCACCATTGCCAGCATTGCGGAAGACAACAACAGGTGCTTCGCTCAGGTCAAGTTCCATGACAGCCATCCCAACTGTCATTGTCTTAACTTTAGAGGTCGTCTCTGCTACAACTACAGGGTTGTAATCGGCTGGGACTTCCTCTTCTTCTTCCGGATCGGCAAGGACATAAGAAGCTGCTTCAAACGCTTTTGCGCTTTGCTGTGCTGCATTATGGGCCTTTAGTTTTCGATTATATCGGCGCAGACGCTTTTCAATACGTTCTGCAGCAATATCAAAACTGTGCCTTGGGTCTTGGCTTTCTCCAGATACTTGCAACACAACGCCGGTTGATAAGTGAAGTGTGCACTCTGAACGGAATCCAGATCCCTCCCGTGCAATCGTTACATGCCCCGTATGCGTTCCTGGAAAATAACGTTCCAGTGCTTCGGAAATCCGGTTTTCGACGTGGCTGCGAGTAGCATCACCAATGTCCACGCTTCTTCCCGAGATTTGGATTGTCATGGGAACCTCATTCGTTGGTTTCGACTGAATTTTGGTTGTTGCTACAAAGGCAGGAGCCAACGCTCACAACAACACCTACAGCATGGACCACCTTGGCCAAAAGCGCTACTCTTTTCATATCGCCAAGTAACGCGGCTAAGTACGCTCTGAAGCAGCTAAAGTCAATAGTCGCCTACGAAAAGTCATAGGCAATTACTATTATCATATATATTACATATAGTTAAATGATGGAGCGCTTTTGTCGTCGTCGCTGTACAGAGGAGGGTATGTTTAAGGCCTCCCTATATTTGGCTACGGTTCGACGCGCAATATCCACACCCTCAGCATGCAATGCTTTTACAATTGCATCGTCAGAAAGGATTTTTTTAGGGCTTTCAGCATCAATCATCCGTTTAATCTTGTCTCGTACGGCTTCTGAAGAATGCGTTTCTCCGCCTTCTGATGACGCAATTGCCGTTGTAAAAAAATATTTTAACTCGTAAATACCACGGGGAGTGGACAAATATTTGTTAGAGGTGACGCGGCTCACCGTCGACTCATGCATGCCTATTGCTTCGGCAACTACCTTCAAATTTAAAGGCCGTAAATACTGTACACCATGAGATAAAAATTGGTCTTGCTGTCTTACAATCTCGCCGCATACTTTAAGTATTGTACTTGCACGTTGTTCAAGGGCTTTCGTGAGCCAGTTGGCAGTTTGCAAACGTTCAATAAAGTAGGAATTTTCCTCATCATCGCGTTTGGATTTGCTAATATTCGCGTAATAATCCTGGTTAATGAGTACCTTGGGTAAGGCATCACTATTTAGCTCAACCCGCCAACCCAATTGACCGTCGCTTTTGACAACAGCATCAGGCACAACAGTTTGTAATGGCTCATGTGTGAAATGGCTTCCTGGTCGTGGATCCAAGTTTTTAATTTCACAGACCATGTCTTTAAGGTCTTCATCATCAACTTGACAAAGGACCTTCAGCTTCTGCAAATCATGTTTTGCAAGCAGCTCAATATTGTCGATCAACTTTTCGATAGCCGGATCAAAACGGTTCTTTTCTTTTAATTGTAGAGTGAGACACTCTTGCAGCGAGCGGGCAAACAGCCCCGGTGGCTCCAGCCTTTGCAAGCGCTCCAGAACAAAATTTACCGCATCGGGGGTAAGGCCAAGTTGTTCACTGATCTCAAGAACACTAGCCTGTAAATATCCGTTGCCATCAAGCGAGCCACAAAGATGTTGTGCGATTAGCAGATCAATAGGGTCGCTCAATATCATATTGGCTTGTGACATCACTGCTTCTGTTAATGAAGGTTTGTCAGCTATAAATGCTTCTAGGTTATAATCACTGTCACTTGTAATAGTGCCATGCGTTGGGGCTTGCCACATTAAATCTTTTGATGCTGCCAACGTACTGGTTGAAACAGGCAGTTGAGCAGCGTCGGGATATAAACTTGCAACATCACTATCAAAGTTTTGTGCAACGGCTTCTCGACTGGTTTCAAGTTGGCTTTCAACCAAATCCCTGTCGAAGCCGTCTTCGCCTCTGTCTTGCTGTGAATCCTCTAAGGGCGTAGTTTCATTACTCGCAGGAAATGAATCTTCAGCTTCAGGGCGTTCTAAAAAGGGATTTGCCTCGAGTTCTTTATCGACGAAAGACGTGAGCTCTAAATTGGAGTACTGCAACAGCTTAATGGCCTGCATTAATTGCGGCGTCATAACAAGCTGTTGGCTTTGCTTAAGAATAAGCTTGGGGGAAAGGACCATAAATTGAAATCACCTCCAAGAGCCCAATGATTGGGTAAACACTGCCCGCAGCCACAAGCCCAAGCCACTTTGCATTACCCGAGCAAGTCTCCTCTGTAAATAAGATCAAGGAACTATCATTTGTTATTATAGGGTAAACTGATCCCCAAGGTAAAGCCGTCGTACATCGGGATTACTGACAATACTATGGGGCACACCTTCGGTTAGCACTTCTCCCGCAGCTATAATGTAGGCACGATCAATGAGGCCAAGTGTTTCGCGAACATTATGGTCGGTTATCAGCACACCAATACCACGTTCGGTGAGGTGACGTACCAACTGCTGGATATCGCCAACGGCTATCGGGTCGATACCGGCAAACGGTTCATCTAAGAGCATAAATGAAGGACGACTCGCAAGGGCTCTTGCTATTTCAACACGTCGACGCTCACCACCAGATAAAGCGATACTGGGTGATTTACGAAGGTGCGTAACACCGAACTCTTCCAGTAGAGAGTCTAGATCATATTCGCGTTTTTTTCGGCTTGGCTCAACGACCTCTAATACAGCTCTGATGTTGTCTTCAACATTCAAGCCTCGAAAGATAGAGGCTTCCTGTGGCAAATACCCAATCCCCAATCGTGCCCTCCGGTACATGGGAAGGCGCGTCATATCAAAACCATCAAGTCTGATAGAGCCGTGATCTGGGCGAATGAGGCCGGTAATCATGTAAAAGCAGGTGGTTTTACCCGCGCCGTTAGGCCCCAAAAGCCCCACAGCCTCGCCGCGTGCAACGGTGAGACTAACGTGCTTGACTACTTGGCGGCGCTTATAACTCTTGCCGATACCTTCAATTTCAAGGCGTGTTTGTTTCAATTGCCCCTCTTGTGTTTTGAGGGTAGATGCGTGGCTGTGTATTTCCATCGAAACGTCGCAAACCCTTATTTTTTTGGAGCACTGTTGGGTTGTAACAATAGCTTCACACGGCCCGTTTGGCTGGCGTCCATGTTAACCCTACCGGTTTTGAGATTAACAGTGATTTTCTTGCCGACAATGACGTTTTTGCCTTGTGTCAGGACCACTTTATCGCCGGTCATCACCATAAACTCTTTAACCATGTCAAAGCTGGCTTGGTCGCCTGTCGCAACCTGGTCTTTTGAAGAAATCAGCACATCGCCAAAAGCTTCCAATCGTGAAATTGATTGTTGTGGTGCAGCTTCCCCCTCGACTGAGCCTTTGTAATAGACAACCAGTTTTTCGGTTTTAAGTGTCGACGTACCTTGAGTGACAACTACGGTTCCTGTGAAGATAGCTGTTTTGTCTTTATCTTGCACTTCAAGCTTTTGAGCTTCAATTTCTACCGGCTCATTATTGTTGGAGGCAAAACCCGCAAATGCGTCGGAAAAAGTACCCTCTTGTGCAAAAGCAGCGAACGGGCCTGCAAGCATAATTATACAAAAACTGAAAACAAACTTGCCCAAAGAGCTCATTGCTTTTTCTCCAGTGAAGAGGGAAGAAGCTTTAGCTTAACCCCTTTGGTAAAAGTAACTTTGCTATTTTTTTGGTCTAAGTCCATAGCACCTGCATTAATGTAGCCGCCATCTGACTGTAACTCCATAGCGTCTTGAGTTACAAACCTACTGGTTTTCATATCAATATCGAGATAATCAAAAAAGGCTGAATAACCCTCGCTATAAGAAATTTTAACATTATCTCGTAATTCGAGGGTTTGCCTATCAGAATTATAAGTACCTTTATTGGCAACAACGACAACACTTTGGTCTCTATCAAGAGAAATATCGGCATTTATTGTTTCTAAGTCGATGATCTTAGGGTTACTGATTCGCTGTATAGCCCTTTCAGCATGAACCGAATAGCCTCTATCGCCATCATTCCCTGTAAGGTGTGGGTTGGACATCACCAAGCCATCACTTGTGAAAGAAACCTCGCCAATTTTAATATAAGAAAAAAAGTTCGTATATAAAACGAAGCCTATGATACCAACAGCAATGCTTAAACCTGCCACAGGTAAGAATACACGAAGAAACGCGACCAGGAAGGAATGCCTGCGCGATGCCTTTTTCGCTTTGTTAAAGCGTAACTGCTCTTCGTAACTGAGCTCGTAGCCGGAGGGGGAGATGGGGGTATTAGTCATGTACAGGTCTTGCAATTGCTTTCTATAGCATACGTCTAAGGGCCCTTGGTTGCTTTACAACTTACGCAAGATTTCTTTTTATATGCGCATTTAAGTTATTCATTCAAGCCGCAAAGCTCATAGAGTTATAAAGTGGCAGAAATGCGTAGTGCTAATCATTGTTATAAACAAATCTTAAAAATAGCTATATTTTAATACAGCGTTTGGTTCACAGAGCAATAGCAGTCTTTCACGAATAATAAATTCGACTATCTGAGCATTTTTCTTTTGCCAATATTTATAGCCAATCAACATCACTAAAAATGTGTGACTTTAAGAGCCTAAAGCCACACCAATTTGCTTTAGGAGTGTGCAAAAATGTCTGTCTCGGGCCAGCCAGATAAATCTAACGCTGCACGTGTTGGTAAAAATTCAAAGCAAGCTTGGGCTAGCTGGGTGCGCTCTTCACGCGCAAGCATAAACTCCAAGCGCTCTTTTAATTGGTGCAAATGCAAAACATCTGATGCGGCATAGGCCAATTGAGCGTCGCTAAGTTTTTTGGCTGCCCAGTCCGAGCTTTGTTGTTGCTTGGATAGGTCAACGGATAGCAATTCACGGCAAATATCTTTTAAACCATGACGATCTGTGTATGTGCGCACTAACTTGGAGGCGATCTTAGTACAAAATACGGGGCGTACTTCGATGCCTAAATAGTTTTTCAATACGGCCACATCAAAGCGCGCAAAGTGAAAAATCTTTGGTTTTTTGGTGTCTTCAAACAATGCTTTCAGATTCGGAGCAGTTGTTTGGCCGCGTTCAATCTGCACCACATCCGCGCTACCATCACCCGACGAAAGCTGTACAACACAAAGGCGATCACGATGTGGATTGAGGCCAAGTGTTTCAGTGTCTACTGCCACAGCCTGTGCATTTTTATAGGCATCCAAGTTTGGCAAGTCATTTTTATGGTAGCGAATAGTCATGAACGATCCATTATTTCAGTCTTGTGCTTGGCGGATTAAGAGCACGTCTTGCTACTCTATGCAATCCAATTATGGCTACTAACTGTTATCCTATTACACGTAGGATTGAGAATAGTCACAGTAGGCGCAGCTATTGGATAAGCTGAAATACAAAGTTGCAATACCTGTCAAAATTGGCAAATTCGTAAACCTGCAAGTGAGTACCTGTCTATAACGCGAATTGCCAAGAGGTCACAATGAACAAACTCATTATTGATAGTGATGGGGGGACAGACGATATTTTGGCATTGCTGTTGCTAGCAGGCCATAACCGTCTTCCAAGCCTGATTACGACAACATTTGGCAATGTCGGCTTGGATCAGGCAACGCAAAATATTGCAGATACAATGGCACTGTTGGCGCAAAAGAAGCCGGAAGTTCAACGTATTCCAATCATAAAGGGAGCAAATAAGCCGCTTACAGGCCCGCTGGTTGATGCGAAGGATGTGCACGGAGAAGATGGATTGGGTGGAATCGCACGCCCCATTCATACAAAGTCAGTGTTTCAAAGTAATGCTATTGAAGCCATAAAGAAGCTATTAGCTGAGGCACAATCAACAAACCGAAAGGTAGATATCTTAACCTTGGGTCCTTTAACCAACCTGGCAGAAGTTTTGAAAGACAAGCCGGAGTTGGGGGAAGCAATTGAGCACCTTTGGGTCATGGGTGGTAGTTGCCGAGGGCGGGGCAATGTTACGCTTGCAGCTGAATTCAACATCTACTGTGATCCTCAAGCGGCCGATATTGTTTTTTCTCTTCCCTTAAACACACATATGATACCTTGGGAGCCATGCTTGGAAACGGCAATTTCTGGTGAAGCGCTGCAGGGTATTTTTTCAAGTCTTCCCAATACTATAATTAAGCAGTTTGCCATGGATATTTGTGATCATGGGCGGCAATTGGGGCGCAATTGGTATGATGAAGATTTCTGCATAATGCCAGACCCTTTGGCTGCGGCCTATGTTTTGGATAATCAAATCGCGATGCGCACAATTGTTTGCGGCGTTATGGTAGAAACAGTTGGAGAGCACACAACAGGTGCAACAATTCTTGACTTTGAGAATAAAACCAATCGACCGCCAATTGGAATTATAGATCAAGCAGATGGGGCAGCCTTGTCGCGTCTGTTTTCTACCGCAATGCAAAGACTGTGTTAGCAAAAACTTAAGTGGATATTATCAATTGTGTTGTGTTAGTTCGGCAAGAGCCCACTGCGCTGCATCTACTATGGTTTCGTCTGCGTCTGTTAACAAGGATTGCACATGGGGCAGTAGATTTTGATCCTCACTATTGCCAGCAGCAATCAAAACATTTCGTATAAATTTATTGCGGCCAATACGCTTAATAGGTGAGCCAGAAAACAACTGTCGAAACTGCGTATCATCGAGCTTAAGTAGCTCTGCAAGCCGCGGTGCTTTGAGCTCATCACGGGCAATTAGCTTTGCCTCGTTCGCTTGTTTTGCAAACTTATTCCAAGGACATATGGCAAGGCAATCATCGCAGCCATAAATACGGTTTCCCATAGCCTTGCGCAAAGAGGGGTCTATCGGGCCATGGTGCTCAATAGTCAAATAAGAAATACACCTATTGGCATCCAGCTGGTAAGGTGCCGGGAAAGCCTTTGTTGGGCAAATATCGAGGCACTTTCTGCAATTTCCGCAATGATCGGGTTCAGCTTCATCACGCAATAATTCGGCACTGGTAAAAATAGCACCAAGAAAAAACCAGGAACCTAAGCGGCGTGAGACGACATTGGTGTGTTTGCCTTGCCAGCCAAGCCCTGCAGCGGCAGCAAGCGGCTTTTCCATAACGGGTGCGGTGTCGACAAAAACTTTTACATCGCATTTTGTTTTTGAAGCGACAATGCTGGCAACCTCTTTTAATCGCCCTTTGATGATATCGTGGTAATCGCGATTTTGTGCATAAACTGAAATCGCCGCCTGACTACGTTTTTCTAATAGTTCCAGTGGGTTGCTATCCGGCCCGTAATTCATCGCCAGCATGATAACACTACGAACTTCAGGCCAAAGGTTTTGTGGATGTGCCCGCCGCTCTTGAGTTTCTGGCATCCAGCTCATGCTGGCGTGCCGGCCCTCCTTAATATACGTTCCCAAGCGCTCACCGGGAAGAGGGCCAAAGTCGGCATCAGTTATACGCACATCGTCAAAGCCCAGTTTGTGGGCCCGCTCTAAGATTTCTTGTTTCAGACGTTTGGCTTGTTTGAGTTCTTTTTCTTGCACGTCGCCATTCTTTTCAAATCACAAGTTGTTCACTAACGATAGAGTTAGGAAACTAGAAGTCCAAGTCAGCATAAGTAACAGATGCCGGCATCCCCAAAACACGATCAGAGAGTAGGGGGCGGAAGCTAGGGCGCGATTTAATCTTTGCATACCACTGCTTAACATTGTCATCTTGTACCCATGGAACTTCGCCAAGGTAATCGGCACAGGAAAGGTGTGCTGCAGCCGCCAGATCGGCAAACGTCATTTCATCACCCGAGAGCCAGCGCCTTGTTGCGCATAGGTAGCCCATGAACCTTAGGTGGTTGCGCATGTTTATACGGGCAACGCGTAAAAAGTCAGAGTTTGGTGCACCTCCCCCTTCGGCATGTGACATCTCTTGTTTATAGATGCGTTCTCTAACCAGATAACCGGTTACCTCGCTCTCGAATTTATTTAGAAACCACATTACCAGACGGCGCACCTCTGCCCGCTCGCGTGGGTGATCAGGTAAAAGCCGCCTGTCGGGTTTCGAGTATCCCCATGTTTCATCAAGATACTCCATAATCACGGAGGCGCCGCACACAGGATTGCCATCATTTTCCACCAAGACAGGAACAGATCCTGAGGGGTTCATGATTAAAAACTCGCGTCTGCGTTCCCACGGCCGTTCAACAACAAGTTCAAACGGTATGCCGTATTCGCTAAGTGTGAGTCTTATAAAACGCGACTCTGGGGAGAAAGGGTGATGGTAAAGCTTGAGCATGATTCACATATAGCGGCTACCGGTAACCAAATAGTTGTTTTTTAACCATAACAAGGCGAATAAATGACTAGATACAAAATCTAGTTAAAAAATCCGCATTTTACGGGGGATTAAATCTCCCAGCCTACACTGGAGAAATTAGGGCAATGAACTCCGAAACGATTGTCGGTGCTATTATTCTTGGCCTGACTGAAGGATTAACAGAATTTTTGCCGGTCTCGTCAACCGGTCATTTGCTGCTACTAGGTCACTTTATTGGCTTTGAAAGTACAGGGCGAACGTTTGAGGTGCTCATTCAGCTTGGGGCTATTCTTGCGATTCTTTCAGTTTATTTTCATCGTTTGTGGTCCATTGCCACCAGTTTACACAATGATAAGCAATCACAGCATCTCACACTAGGAATCTTACTAGCATTTTTGCCGGCAGCTATTATTGGTGCAATGGCGCATAGCTTTATTAAATCAGTTCTTTTTGAAACACCACTTTTAATATGTTCGACACTCATAATAGGTGGACTAATAATGCTATGGGTCGATAGACGCCCGATGAAGGCCAGATATACGCGAATAGAAGAGTACCCGTATTGGCTGTATCTTGCTATCGGATTTTGTCAATGCTTGGCCATGGTTCCCGGAGTATCTCGCAGCGGTTCCACAATTGTTGGTGCACTACTTATGGGTACCGATAAACGCTCTGCAGCGGAGTTTTCATTTTTCTTGGCGATGCCGACGATGGCCGGGGCATTTGCGTATGATCTCTATAAAAATTATAGTTATCTAAGTTTTGATGATGTTTATTTAATCGCCATCGGTTTTGTTTGTTCTTTTATAGCTGGTTTTTTTGTCGTGCGTACCTTTTTAACCTTTGTCAGTAAGCACGGTTTTTCGCTATTTGGTTGGTGGCGTATAATTGTCGGTCTTCTGGGGGTTGTAGGCCTGTTACTTGTTTAATCCTATACCAATTCGCTAACAAGCAAACGGGGAGACTAGGCCTGTTTGCTTGTTAGCTATTTAGGGTTAGGAATCTTCGTTCATTTCCCTATGCTTTTTATAGATATCGTATTGGCCATGTGGCATATATTGCACCAAATAGCTTGGCAATATGGCCTCCATTGTATGCGCAGTAATACCGAGGCCTTCGAGTGTTCGCCCTTCAGAGCGGGCATTATCACTAACCACGTTGTCTTTTTGCAATAACTTGACTTGGTCAACAGTTAATAGCGGATTTGGTAGTAATTGAAGGAAGCGGGCTTGAAGACGAGCCATGGAAAATGAAACTCCAAGCAACTTTCTTCTGCGGCCAATTATTTTTAGTAGCAGTTCAAGGCACTCACGAAAGCTTAAAGCTCTTGGTCCGCCAAGCTCGTAGATGGTTCCTGCCTTGGCTTCTCCATTCAGTGCTTTAATTGTTGCTGCAGCCACATCCCCCACAAAAACTGGCTGAAATTTGGTTTTGCCGCCGCCAACCAATGGAAGTACGGGCGAGATTTTTGCCATGCTGCCAAAACGGTTGAAGAAACTGTCATCCGGGCCAAAGATAATTGATGGCCGCAAAATTATTGCATTTGGGGTGTTTTCCTGAATGAACTCTTCGCCAGCAGCTTTTGTTCGCGCGTATTGCGAAGAGCTTTGCCCATCTGCTCCGATCGCAGAAATATGCACAAAGCGTTCGATACCTTTGGCTTTGACTTCTTCGCTCAAGGCTTTGAGTGCCTTTGCTTGCACATCCTCAAAGGTTTGCTTGCCGCTTTCCGATAGAATTCCGACTAAATTCACAACAGCGTCAGCCCCCTCAAGTGCACGCGCAATCGAATCACGATAACGCAAATTTGCTTGAATGGGCATGATTTGTCCCGCTGCCCCCAAGGGTTGTAAATGCGTTGCCAGATCTGGCCTACGAACCGCAACACGTATTCGCGCGCCTCTTTTTGCAAGCGCACGTACCACGTGGCGCCCAACAAATCCTGAGCCACCAAAAACAACAACGAGTTTGTCTTCTAGCTGGTTTGCCATATTTCTATCCCTATTTGCGACCGACCCCAAAGGTGATTTTGAAAGGACGTATTATCTCTATTTTTATAGCGCTAATTATATAAAGGTATGCTCTTAGCTTGTCAGAAACAGCTTGGTGTCGCAAAGCGTTGTACAATGCGACAAATTACACTGAATCATTTCCCCGTTACCCATATAATTATTGCTGTGGTTTTCATAGGATTTAGCAAAGCAACATACGCGCTTTCTCTTATTAAAAGCAGCTTGTGGATGAATGCAAAATCTTTTTTTGAGTAGGAATTGACAAGCGCAATCAATAGCCTTAGAAACCGCCCTCACAGACGGGGCGTTGACCACGCTTATTTGTTTGTTGTGCCCAGGTGGCGGAACTGGTAGACGCGCTAGCTTCAGGTGCTAGTGCCCTAACGGGCGTGGAGGTTCGAGTCCTCTCCTGGGCACCATTTTCAATTCAAAATAATTTCATATTCTTCAAAGCGATCGCAAAGTGCTTTGAGCTTTCAGTTTTACCTGATAGCGAACTCTGTCTCCTTACAGTTGGGTAAATGCCTTGCGTTACTTTCCATTATGTATTGGCAAAAATGTTTGCAGTTCTTTACCATGATGTGTAGCCCCAAAACATTCGATTGCGTGATAATTTTGGCACAAGCAAAATGGCAAAATAAAACGATTAAATCCCGTGGGCTAAACGGGATTTATTCTTGTTCATTTAGAAATATAAGCAGTGCTGCGTACGATGTAAGTGGATAACCCTACGGGTGCATTTATTTTTAAATTGATAATGCATAAGATTAATATCTCTATCATAAAGTAAAAATTATGATATGATTGATAATTCATCATATATATAATTTATATTATGACAATACATGTAGATATATTATAGGAGGTGAAATTGTATAGATAACTATAGGTAATATTTTATAAATAAGAAGTTTCAAAAATGATGCGTTGTTATTATCGATAATGTTTATTTTATATTTTGCAATCAAGGGTTGATAAATATACTTCATCAATTTTATATAAGCAAAAGCATTGTTTGTTTCGGGTTATATAGATTATGAAGAAAAAACTATTAGGGACAGTTGCACTCTCAATCTCTTTGGCTGCTTGTGGCGGCGGCGGCGGTGGAAGTGCTCCAACAACAACGCCAAGCACATCGTCGGGCGTTAGTACTGCGCCAGCACCAGGCACATCGTCGGGTGGTAGTACTGCGCCAGCACCAAGCACATCGTCGGGTGGTAGTACTGCGCCAGCACCAGGCACATCGTCGGGTGGTAGTACTGCGCCAGCACCAAGCACATCGTCGGGTGGTAGTACTGCGCCAGCGCCAGTACCTGCGCCTTCAACGCTTATAAATGTTCCTTTCGCAGGCGATAACGTGAGTTTACGCGTACCGATTGAAAGAGAGCTCAACCGCGAAATCAATAGCGCAGGCTACTTGCTGCAAAAATTCACAATTACAGATAGTAATATAGCTCGCGTACATGCAGGTTACACTAATGTGGATGCATATAACGCTGTAAACCTCGCATATGCGCATGCCAGATTTTATAATGGCTTCTCGCAAACTGTATCTATTATTGGTTCGAAAGGCTTTCATAAGGATTGGGAAGAGTTTAAATCTAAGACGATTAAAAGCCATGTGCCTCTAACAGGCTCAGCAGCTGGTACTATTGATGGATTTGCTGCCATTCTAGCCGGATCTGGAAAAAATGGCGCTGTAAAAGGTGTTGCCTTTGATGCAGCATTACATGTCGGAGAGTTTGATGAAGCGCCAGGGGATCCCAATAAGTATCCGCTGGGTGATGGGTTGGCAGATGTTATCCGTGATGCAAGGGCTAATGGTTCTGTCGTTAGCTTGACGACGATTCAAAAGTTAGCGCTAGATAGGCTTAGTTATAGCGATGTATTAAAACAAATTGCCAGCAATCCGAAAAAATCACTAGCGGAGAATTGGGCCTCTAGTAGTTTTAGATTAATTTCTTCCTCCAGTTTACGCGGCAAATATATTTCGCATTTTGATGATTTTATTGATGCAATTAGCTATTTTACAACACAAGGTGTCTGGGTGTTGCCGGGATACGAATTTGATAAAGGCAAAGGCATTAACTTTATAGCTGGCCTACCTATGCAAGTTAAGGCATTGAAAGAGACGTCATTGGTTGTAGCTTCGGCACTACAAAAGAACGATGCTTCAGGTAAATTGGCTAGTATGAAGCTCTATGACAATGGTTCCAAATATAATGCAGGTTGCTTCCAAGCTGCTTCCTATTGTTTATCTGCGCCTGCATCTGTTTACACATTAAGAAACTATAGGATGCCTTCGCAGCCGGTCGAGCATGTGCAATCAACCAACTTCATAAATGGGGCAGCTATTACTGCAGGTGGAGTTGCGCTGGTTACGAGAGCTTTTCCTAAGCTGCGCACATCCGAAATTGTTGATCGCCTGCTAGCTTCGGCAAACAATAGATTTGATACCTTTAAAAAGGCTGGCACAACGACTTTTGCCAACGGCTTTAAGCACGATTACAGCGAAGAGTTCGGTCATGGTCTGTTAGACTTGAAGGCAGCACTGGAACCCATTGGCTCTATTGGTTTGCCAGTAAAAACGAAAGTGAGCGAAGGTATTCGCAGTGTTTCTGAGTTTGGTTTAACCTACTCAACAGCTGTTAGCCCATCGATCAATAAGGCACTATCCAATATAAAGTTTACCGTTTTTGATAGTTTGGGCGCTCCGTTTGTCTCGTCGGGTGAAGCTCTCATGCAAAGTCAGGGGGCGCAGCTCTCAAATCAGCTTGAGGGGCTTACGTCAGAAACCTCTCATGAAAGAGCTGGTACAGCAGCAAGTTTTGCAGGTTTTTCTTTTAGTCGTCAAAATGCTCCAATTAAAGTGAAAGATTGGCAACTTGGCTTTGGTAGCACTAAGCAAATTACAGGATCACTGGGGTTTGTCGCTGCGCCTGTACAGGCCGTCAATAATGCGACAAGTGTAATGGGGCTGGCAGATGGTGGGCTGGCAGTTGGCGCGGTTAAGCGAGACGATCAATTCTCCTATGGCTTAATGTCGTTTATGGATGCTCAAGAGGCGCAGAAAGAAAAGCTGGGTCTAGGGGCTTCTGCAGCCTACAACTTTGATAATGGTGCAAAGCTATCCCTCGGCGTTAGTGCGATGCGCGAAAATGGCTCATATCTTGGCCTTGGTTTTGCTAATAGCAATAAACACACAGAGCAATACGCAGCTTTTACCTCTACAGTAAATGCGGGCTTCCAATTGCCTTTGGCTGATATGTCCTTGTTTGCTAATGCCGAGCTCGGTTTGGCTCAGGGGCAGGCTGCGGGCCTGATAACTGATATCGAAAGCAGTGTATTAACCGGCTTTACTCTTGGTGCGTCAATGACTGACGTTGCCCTTGGTAATGATAGGCTTACGTTTACATTGAGCCAGCCATTACATCTTGAAACAGGTAGCATGACGCTTCGGTTGCCAAATGATCGCAATAAGGATGGTACGGTTCTGTATAAGTCGCAGACTGTCGATTTCACAAAAGCTGTGCGCCAGTGGGATATGGGATTTGAATATCAAGCCCAGTTAAGCGATGCAACGCAATGGCGCTTTGGGGGGGCACTTGAGATCAACGATAATGGTCGTGCTGGAGAAACAGGTGCCACGATTATGAGTGCAATAACCCATCGGTTCTAATAGTGCCTTATGTACGTGAGTGCGAATAAGCGCAATATCCGCTAATGTTAAGGCCCTGCTCTATGGATAGAGTGGGGCCTTTTTGTTGTCTGGCGGTAGTCGTTTATTTCCAAAGCCTGTTGCTTATTGGTTGAAGATTATTTTGGAAGTTTCCAGTCGGCGCGAGGAAAGTGACAGCTATAACCTTCAGGGTAGCGCTGTAAATAATCTTGATGTTCGGGCTCTGCTTGCCAAAATTCTTGTGTGGGTTTTACCTCGGTGACAACGGGCCCAGGCCATAAGCCGCTTGCCTCTATTTCGTCTATTGTTGCCAAAGCAATATTTTTTTGTTCTTCATTACAGTAGAAAATGGCTGATCTATAGGAGCTGCCAATATCGTTGCCTTGTCTGTTGAACGTGGTTGGGTCGTGTATTTGAAAGAAGTATGAAAGCACCTGCCGATAGCTGATTCTTTTTGGGTCAAAGATCACTTCTAGAGTCTCAGCGTGATTCCCGTGGTTACGATAGGTGGCATTTTTTATTTCACCGCCACAATAGCCCACACGTGTGGATACCACACCCTCAAGGTGGCGAAATAACTCCTGCATTCCCCAAAAACAGCCGCCAGCTATTAAGGCTTTTTCCATATTTTTCTCCTTGAGTTTCATAGGATAAGTGGTTTTGTTCCTAGGATTCGAGAGTTAATCATAGCCTGGGATAACTTATTCACGTTCTCATGAACGCAGAAATGAGCCAAATTTTGTTTGAATTCATGTTTGATCGTGAATTCTTCGAAATAAAATTAACATCCTGGGTTGACGACGCAAGATCGTTTCCCTATAACCCAGCTCATCGAGAGCGACGGCGCTGCCGGCGACGGCACAATGCGCTCTAGAGTTTCATGAATGTGAAATGATTTATCACCCTGGAGTGATTTGGGGTTGATTACTTTTTTGCTTTTGTGTAGGGTTTGTGTCCCTGTTCATTGACAATTGAATATGATTTAGAAAGAGAAACGTAGGCGGCGCTGTCTGCGACTTGGGATCTGGATGAGAGTTTGGATTTTGAGTT
>NZ_LLWE01000041.1 GCF_001562055.1 Polycladidibacter stylochi
TCGATGCTTTCATATTCTGCTCCTTCCCAGCCAGGAAATTCGTCACAGAAAATTCTAACTCAAATCGAGGGACTTTTCAGGGAGCACATCATTACATATCGCCAAGCGCGTTCGAGAGACAACGTAGAAAAATTGAGACAGAAGCTCTCCACTATTCTTAAGCAAGTCCAAGACGGACTGGCAGCGGCCAGAAAACACGGACAGACCCCAGGCCGCCCACCGCTAAAACCAGAAACAAGCTCAGCGGTTCAAAACCTTGTTAAGGCTGGTACATCGACCCCTCAAGCGGCAAAACACCTTAGAATAGGCAGGTCAACGGCTTACAGGTTGATGAGAGAAACTGAACATTGAAATTGTTCTTTGTTCGTTCTTTCGTAGCGTGCTTTAACAAAGAAACCTTCCGATGGGGCCTATATGAACATCAAAAAGTGGGGGAGGTACGATTAGTAAAGCTTTTCTTCATGAACTACCACACAAAGCACAATGTTATGGTAGCAGTTGAATAACCAAGACAAAAGGGTCTTTATTCTCCTGAGAAAATTCTTAATTTATTTTGATTCCGAGAACGGGTCTTGCTGCAGTTCAACTGCAAAGTTTGCTGGCCTGCGTAAACTTATCGTTTTCCCTCGCCACCAAGGCTGTGTAATTGGTTTTCACCAATGCTGTGTCAACCCTTCGGCTAAGTGGTGCAAAGCCGCCATGCCTGAAGTGCGCCATGAAAGCTCTACTGAGACCTCAATAAGGTTAAGTTGACAATGCTGAGTACAAATAGAGTAATTGTCAACTCATAGAATGTACAATTTTTTACCTATGTATTTAAAAACCATCTTCCATTTCTGTTGTTTCATTTTATTTTTTATTATTTCAATGCCTAAGGACGATTTTCTTCTGTTTAAAAAGTAATCTGTAGACCAAGCCTTTTTTGAGTACCGCATATCGCTTTCTAGAAGTACTTCACATTTATCCACTATGATTTCATAGGAGTTCTGCTCTTTTTTTAAAAAGTAGTTATTTAAAAATTCTGTAGTCACGTTTCCTATATCATCTTTGCTAATTTGAGAGAAAGACTTTAAAAGACCGCTATTTAAAAAAACATGGTTCCCATATTTTTCATTAACGCCAAGGTCCAAAGGCAAAGCAACACGACATCCTGATGCAATTGCTTCAAGACTTGCAGTAGAGCTCATTGTTATGAGTAAATCAACAGTATGCAAAATTTCAGATATTGGCGTGTAATCGATTTTAAAATTTTTAGGTATTCTTTTCGTATCTATTAAGTCTTCTGGATGGAAAGCCATCTTGTGAAAAGTATCTTCTCCCTTTTTGTGTCTGGGCTTGAGTATAACTTCACGATCTGGATAAGCTTGTGCGTATGCAATTAGCTTATCATACAAGTACAATCTTTCTTTTTTCATAGACGGTACTGTTGGTTGATCAGCAAACAGGACCCTTTGTATTGGCTTTTCTTTACCTTGCAAAGGGTAAGAAGGTAAAAACGGCAAACCAGCTAAGGTAAGAGGTTCTTCGGGTAAATTAAGACGCCATGCTATCTCTTTGAAGTTATTGTAATCATCTACAGAATTCACAACAACAATATCGCAAGCAAAACGATCAAGGTAACCTTCAATCTGTTTCTCAAAAATTACACCAACCCATCCACTAATTATAATTGGTGATAATTCATTTCTATTATTATAGTAATCAGATATCTTAAAAAGAAACTCAATAACTTTTGGGCCAGATAAGGCAGTGACAACAATATCCGCATTTGTTGCGATTGATACTGTTTCATTCCAACTTACTCTTTCTACATCAGAAAATCCAGCATCGTGTATTTGCTTTTCTGATAAAGCTGATCGTATTTTCGGAATAATAATTCTGCATTGGTAGTTACGATTTTCGAACTCATCACTAATTTTTTTGCACCATTTTAGTTGTGAGTCAAAGGCTGCAATTAGTATTACTTTTTTCATAGGCTTTTTTATTAATGAACCATGCTTTTGAATTCCAGTATATTAAGCATGGCCCATTAACACTAGCATTATCTTGAATTAAAGGGGCAGATAGTGATTTAATGGCAAAATTACTTTGTCTCAATCTATTAATATATTTGCCATCTCTCTTAGAGCACCTTGCCCTCCTTTTGATATCAAGCAAACATCTGCTGCACTTTTGACGGCTTCAACAGCATTGGCAGGTGCAAAGCCTAGGCCGGCCTTTTGAATACAACCTAAATCGTTCAAATCATTACCAATATATGCAACGTCGCACCATTGCAAATTGTTAGATTTCAGCCATTTATCAAGTGTCGAAACCTTATCGCCAATATTTTGCAATACTTCCATTTTTAGTTTTGCAGCTCTAGCCTGTACTACTGGATTAGATTCTTTAGACAAGACCAGTAATTTCAAGCCATTTTTACGAAGTATTTCTAAACCAAAACCGTCAGAGCGACTGCATTTAACGACTTCTATGCCTTCTTGATCCACATAAACACTGTCATCAGTATGGACACCATCAAAATCTGTGATCACGGCTTTAATCAAACTGCTATCAACAGAAGCCATTTTTTGCGAATAAGAAATGGCCCCATAAACGGCGTCTGCTATTTGCCAATCTTCAGGTGTATCAATTTCTAGGCTAGGACTTGATACGGGAACTAGGACCGTATTCCCACAAAAACGATTTTTAGCGGCTAGGAATTTTCCAACATTTGCTGCATAAATTGCGCCGTTTTCTCTGTAGCGTGGTGTCATTTCTTGACGAAGCTGACGTTGTTTCGTGTGATCGTGAGTAACGCCTTCTGCGAGACCAGCTTCACCCACTTCCCAAATGAAACCATGGTCCTCTGAGGCACTAAACGCGGAATGGACGTTTGGCTTATCAAGTGCAGAAACAACCGTGTCGATTTCATCTGAAGATGTAAAAGGCGATGTACATTGCAAAAAAACCAGAGTGTCGTTTTCCGATGCCTCTATGTTTATCAAGGCATGCTCAAGTGCAGACTCTGAACTAGCATGAGAATCAGAGATTGCTTTTGGACGCAAGATTGGCTCGGCTCCGGCAGCCTCAGCAGCAGCAAGTATTTCTAAACTGTCACTAGAAACGAGTACTCGATCAACTTTTTTAGCCCCAATCGCTGCCTTAACTGTTCTTGCAACTAAAGGCACACCATGAAAAGGTAAAATATTTTTGCGGGGGAGTCCAACGGACCCCCCGCGTGCAGGCACAATCGCTATTACACTCATTTATGCTATCTCTTTAAGCTTACCATGCTTTTCTTCACGCCATTTCAATTTATTGCGCTGTACAATCTCAACATCTAATAATTCTGTTTTTTTGAAGCTCAGGGATTTAGTTATGTTTTTTAGATCACGACACAATTTGCGCATTCCATCTGGTTCTAAACTTGCCGCGTGGTCCGTGCCTTTCCATGTGCGATCAAGAGTGAAGTGGCGCTCAATGTAACCGAAGTCGCCATAACCAAGGCGCTCTCTATTAGAGAGACCAAGCGCAAGAGCAGCCACATCTGCTGCAATGCCTAAATGATGTCCAGAAAATGCAATTGATTTAATCCGTTCTCCATACTGCTCTTGCAATGCAGTGATTTCATACAGACAGATATCTTCAAAAGCGACTGGATAGCCCGATGTACAAGCATAAACTACTAGGTCTTTGGCGCGGCCACGATCCTCGTAGAATTTGATCATCCTATCGATTTCATCTTTCGTGGTCATACCAGTCGAAACGTGAATTTCACCATCATAGTTTTTGCACAAGTAATCTTGCAGAGCATAATGCTGATTAGTTGCCGAAGGAATTTTAATCAACGATGGCTTCAGAGCAGCGATTTCAATGGCTGATGTCATGTCCCAAACAGATGTTGAATACTCAATACCATTTATGCGACATTCTTCTGCTAGTTCTTTATGTTGACCCGCATTCAGTTCAAGGAATTCTCGATGCTCACCATATGTTGCTCCATACGCATTTGCAGGAACTGGATGTGGTGCATTATACTCTTCAGTCGTTAGAAGCTCTTTGGGGCTTCGTTTTTGAAATTTCGCTACATCGGCTTTACATACATGTGCGGCAACTTGAATGAGCTCCTTAGCAATATCCATGCTACCCATATAATTGCATCCAATTTCTGCAATTACTTTTACCATTACTAAGCGTCCTTTAAAGTATCACTATATACTGTAAAATTTTATAGTGCCCGCTACTTTAAGTTAATAGTTATAATCGATAGATATATTATCTTATCCCCATTTGAAATGCTGTATTATTGTAGTGTCTATCAAGAGGCTAGAAAATGCAATTATTTCTAAAAAATGTATTACATATTCTTGGAATTTGTGACTTATCTAGAACCTTTTGAGGATACATTTTAAGTGTACTCACCTCAGACAATTATCATGCATTAGGTGGGCACATGATGCCTACCGACGGTCGAACCTTCCTTTGAAAGATCAGCGGTAAAGTGTTACGCGCCATGAGTTCTGTTTGAAGATTCTAACCTACCCTTGATATGAACTAGGAGCACCATGTCTTCTCCCGGCCGTTCTTGTCTGGGCCCTTCTACCAAGTAAAATAACCACTACAACTAACGCAAAAGTTTATCTTTATTGTGCAATCGGGCTACTTTTTGCTGACCTACTCAAGCGGATCATCTAGCAAGTCGTACTCCCTCAGCTAAAGAAGCCATAGCTTCAGGCTGGTACATGCCACCTCAAAATTCACTGCTATTTCATTAACGTAGCCGCCGCTTGCTTCAATAACTACACCATTTCTTGTTTAAATTTTTGTGTAAAATTTGCTCACCCTATAAAGTCCGTCCGTTTTATTTATCAAAGGTCCTTTCGCTTTTCCCCAAGTGCTCCAACACTTCCTAGCTTGGTACGAGGAAATGTTTCCTAGCAAACACATGCAAATCATGTCTAATGAAAAGCAAAGATAAGGCGGACGCTAGAACCGAGATCGATATCTATCTTTGCTTACTTGGTATAGAGTAACCTTGCTCGTGCTTTTGCCATTTGCACCGATCTTCTTTTTTGGGCAAAAGATGTTTTTATAGAATACGCACGCGTTATGGGTGAGATGTAACAGGTTGTTTCATTCTGTCGTACCAGCAACCGTTTGAAGAAAGCCTGGCACTAACAGCACTTAAGCGGTGCTGACGATTGACTACCCATCTCTCACAGTGACAGGAGGAGCCTGTATTGCCTCGACATCTATCAAAGCGATTGAAGAAACAAAGCAAAACTCCTTCCTAGAAGGTTAAGGGCTACTGCTTTGACTAAGCCATGGTTGAAACAGTTAACTTTAGGATACTAAAATTGAGTAATTCTAATCATTCCAAAGCCAAGCGGCACCCCGTACCCCAGAGCTGTCACCATGTTTCGCCTTACGAATTGTCACTGCGTAACCATCCGACATGATGTAAGGGCGCATTGCTTTTGGCAGATCCTCATATAACCGACCGACATTAGACATACCGCCCGCAAGAACAAAACAATCTGGGTCAATAAGGTTGGCAGACATGGCCAAGGCGCGGGCAAGGCGGCTTACATAACGTTGATAGGTAGCTGTTGCTGCTGCCTCACCAGATTCCATTGCAGCAATAATTTCTTGGCCGCTCAAGTGTTTGCCATAGTTGTGCTCATAGTCCCAGCGTAGACCTGTTCCCGAACATAGCAAATCGATAGGGCTGTTGGCATTTGTCCAGTTTGTCGGACCAGGGAATTCATCTTCACGCAGCCAAGGTAACGAGGTGCTGCCCCATTCCCCTGAGATGCCATTGGCACCGCGCAATACCTTGCCACCAACAACGATACCGGAACCACAACCAGTGCCAATAATAATTGCATGAACTACATGAAAGCCGGCACCAGCACCATCGGTGGCCTCAGATACCGCCATACAATTGGCGTCGTTTTGAATACGGACCTCGCGGCTTAGTGCCTGCGCCAAGTCTTTATCTAGTGGCTTACCGTTCAACCATGTTGTATTGGCATTTTTGACGAGACCGGATGAGGGCGATATCGAGCCGGGAATACCTAGCCCTAAGGTGCCTTCTGCCTTGCAATAGCTCTCAGCTGCTTCCACTAGGCCACAGACCTCGGCAATCGCTTGATTGTAGTCACCTTTCGGTGTTGGAACGCGCTTACGAAACAACTCCTCTCCATGTGAGGAAAGAGCGATGATTTCCAGCTTTGTGCCCCCCCAGTCTATACCGAGTTTAAGCTGCCCGTTATTTGCTTCCATTGCCAATCACCATATATTTTGCTCGCCTTCTTTGTTTGCCAGATTATATGTTCCCTATGACCTCGCCAAGCTGTATCTTGACGAAGGCAGGGAACTCTTGCTCTTTGTGTTTAACCCCAGTGTTACTAGGGAGGATTGGGGATCCAAAAAGCAAGTTTCGGGGGATGACAAAGCCGATAAAGGCTTACCCGAAAGAATTTGAACACGCAAAGATAGGGCGACAGTTCACAACTATAATCTTTTAGCATACAAAATGAATATATTTGTACTACAATTCGTAACGTGTTGATATTAACAACAGCTATTTTGTCACATGAAGGATTTTTTTTTATGAAGAGGTACGGTTGTACAAAATGGTGAGTTTGTTGTACAAATATAACAAAGAATTGCATCAACTGTTTTAATAAAATGATTGCGATTAAAAAGGGCTTCAAATGATAGAAAAACAAGAACAAGGTGAAAGCACACGTGCCTCTGGAAGTATCGTTGCAGCCTTGATTAGTGATATTAATAATAACTTGTTAGCGGACGGGCACCCTATGCCTACAGAGCGCGAACTATGTGAACGTTTTGATGCTTCCAGAACAGTAGTAAGAGAAGCATTACTAACATTACAACTAAAGGGTTATATGGACGTAGGCTCTGGTCGGCGACCTAGGGTTACCAAGCCATCACTTGAAACTGTAGTTAAATCAATTACAGAGCTAATGACAAATATTGTTGGCCAATCAGAAGCTGCTGCGCAATTAGAGCAGTTACGTTTATTTTTGGAATGCGGTGCGATCAGAGAAGTTACAGGGCGAGCAACGAACTTGCAAATCGCTCGCATAAAACAAGCTCTAGAGGAAAACTATCAGGCATTAGGTAATGACAACTTTGTTAAGACTGATGTAGCTTTTCACCGTGCGATTATTGAGGTCGTCAGCAATCCGTTTATTCTAGCCGTTTATGATAATTTTTTAGAAAAAATGATCGCCTCACGGCCCGAGGGGGATGCACGCCTAGAACACGAGCGCGTTGTTTATCAAGAGCATCTAGCTATGTATGAAGCTATTTTAAATGGTAATGGAATTGAAGCTTCCGAGCTGATGCGTAAACACTTAGAACGTTCTTATCGAGCCCGCCTTTTGGCTCCAACACCTTTAAAAGCATAAGTAATCCGCATAAAACGAGCATACTTATATTTTGGACAAACCTAAGAAATGTGGGGTGACCATGCCTCAATTTTTCAAGCTGTCGGTAGAACACGATTGGCAATTAATAACCTAACGCAAAGTGGTGCTGCCAGTTAAATTTTGGATCAGATTGATTATCTATTGGCTTGTCTATGACAAAGTCTAGGATTATCTACAAGCTTCATTGTTTTCCACCTCAGATTATCGTTCTCTGGTTTGGCTTTACCATAGCTTTTCACTCAACCTGCGTGGGGCTGAAAGGTAGAGCACAGCAGCCACAAAGGCCTCAATAATCGTACAGAAAAGTACATTTTACCTAGCGATTACGCGAGCAATCCATGCGGTAGTTCTAGTTTCCGGGCCAGCTTAAAAGGTTTCCATCAGCCATATCGCAGCATCGCAATCATTTCGTTTCCCCTCGTCACCAACCTAGTACAATCGATATTTGTGCGCAGTGCCTCAACGCTTTCGCTAGCTGGAGCTAAGGCGCAATGCTTGACGCCTTATTTCCCACCGTTAGGTCTGTTGTGATCTCAATCAGGTTAAGTTGGTAACATCCTGTAGATTATATATGTACTTAGGCAATTTAAAAAATGATATAACAAGGTTGCAAACACAGCAAAAAGCCTAAGCTCGATAAACTTAGGATTAAACCTTTGCCATTCGCAAGCCTAAAAATCCAACCCGATTAAATCAAATGCAATTTTATGTAATCACTGATTAATTAATACAACTATTGATATAAATTGATAACTTATATATTATTACTGATATGAAGAGACACTACGTCGTTTAATTGAATAGAAATTATGTGAATACAAGTTACTTGATTCGAGACATTGACGAGTATTCAACTATACAAGCAGATGCATTGATTTGAAGATGAAGCAGCATAGTAGTAACGAGCAGCAAGGCGCTTCTCTAATAGATATAGCCTACTCTAAACTTAGAACTAGCATTTTAATAGCTGAGTTGAAACCAGGGCAGAAGTTACGAATTCGGGAGATGTGTAACGCATTCGATATCGGTCCGACACCAATGCGTGAAGCCTTATCAAGACTGGTTGCAGAAGGGCTTGTCGCGACTCAAAGTCATCGAGGGTTTTATCTGCCTGAATTAACAGTTACGGATGCACACGATATCCTAGATCAGCGATGTTTATTGCAAGCAGCTGCATTGCGCCTGGCAATGATGCAAAATGACCCCGAATGGCGTGAGGAAGTTAGAATTGCCTACCAAGAGCTTTTAAAAATAGAAGACCTATGGCAAATGTCTCGCCGTAACTTTTGGAGCGAATGGTTACAGATGAACCGTCGCTTTCACAAGACCATGATTAGTGGAAGCAACTCAGTTTGGCAAAAGAAGTTTCTTGGTATATTACTGGATCAGTGCGAAAAGTACATTGCTTGTATTGAGCCCCATTTCTTCATCCCAGAAGTTATACTAGATTTAAACTGTAAAATCATGGATGCTATAATGGAAAACAATGTTAACCAAGGAGAAGAAGCTCTCAGCGCTTATATTACAGAGTTAAAAGACCGCGCACAAGAAGCTTTATCAAAGCATACGAGTAGTATAAAACATCTCGACTGACAGTTTATTTTTAATTTTTGATTGCTACGGAAAGTGTTTCTGCATCGTGCTTGGGGTCTGAGGCTCTTAGGAGGAAAAAACTGTAGTGATCCTGTTGTATGTAGGAACATATAGTTTATCTAAGGAGCAATTCAGGCTCGGAGTTCATAGAAGTGGGGATGGAGGGCACTTCCGTTCCACTGATTGGATCCAGTCATGACGCTTGCCCTTCGTAAACATGCGCATAATTTCAAAGCCCTTAAGGCTTGTAGCTTCGGTCTGTAGGGACTTAAAATCCTGTATCGGCTTGATCGCGATTTCAGTTTGCTTTGAGCGCCTCAAGGCTCCGGCAAGCAAGCGTTTGCCGTTTTTCTGCCACTTTTGGAATTAAACAGAAAACAATCGTATCGCCACGCTTATCAATGATCCGATACTAGCATTTCCCTTGACTCGCAATCTTTACATATGTTTCGTCACACTTACGAAAACAGAATATCCATTAAAGCCCGATTTTTGCTTTGCTGCGAATATCGTCCTCGAAGAAGGTAATGTGACCGCGCATGGCCTCTCTGGCAAGTTCAGGATCGCGTGAGCGAATGGCCTCCAGCACGTGGCGATGCTCTTTGAGTCCCTTTTCGACAGCAACATTCGGCAGCAAATTATAAAGGCCCCGTACAAGGTTGATACCTATTAGTATCTGCGGCTGTATCGCTTCGAAAATAGCAACTGCAAATTCGTTTTTAGAAGCTTTCATAATGGCACGGTGAAAATCAAGGTCATCCTCAACAGTGCCCAAAGAGTGCGGCCCGTCTTTCACAATTTGGGCCAGTGCGGCTTCCATTGCTTCCATGTCGCTTGGTTCCCAGCGCTGCGCCGCGAGTGCTGCCATTTCACCTTCAAATAACATACGGGCTTCATGGCACTTTAAAACATCGCTCATGCCGGTGATTTGAAAGTCATGAATGGGGCCAAGCGGCGTTTGGACAACATTCTCGCCCGCACGCCCTTTGATAACGAAACTTCCCGAGCCGCGAATGGTTTCAATACGACCATTATCGCGCAACTGCTCCATTACACGGCGGATAACCGATCTGGAAACGCCAAATTGCTGGCTAAGCTCTATTTCGGTCGGCAGTTTTAACCCTTCCGGGAACTCTCCTGCATCAATGAGCCCTGCAATTTCCTGGTATACTTTGTGAGAGAGTTTCGCTGGTCGAACCACAATAAGGCCTGTTTACTACGGAAAAGCCCCCCATAAGATAGGGGCCTTTGCATTACTATCAGATTTCAACCGAAATCACTGCGCAAGAGATGGCAGGAAAGTTGATATGGTTGGTACATATGTAATCAGAGCCATCGACACAAGCATTGCAAACAAGAAGGGTATAACTTTCTTGATGATAGCTTCAACTTTGACCTCCGAAATTGTACTTGCAACAAACAAGTTGATACCAACGGGCGGCGTACAAAAACCGATTGCAAGATTACATGTCATGATAATACCAAAATGCAACGGGTCAATACCAACAGCTTCAACAACAGGGAGTAAAATCGGTGCCAGAATGATGATAGCTGCAACCGGCTCCATAAACATGCCCACCACAAGCAGCAGCAAATTCACTAGCATCATAATCACAACCATGCTGTTGGAAATGCCGGCAATCCAGTCGGCCAATTGTACCGGAACTTGCTGAATGGTCAACAACCGGCCAAACGCAAAGGCCATAACCACCATAATCATAACTGTTGCCGAAACCATGCCGCTTTTGACAAAAATTCCGGTTAAATCCTGTAGTTTTATCTCCTTATAAATGAATATGGAGACGAACAACGCGTAAATAACTGCAACACCTGCCGCTTCAGTTGGTGTGAAAACACCGCCGTAAATACCACCAAGAATGATGACGGGAACAATAAGCGCCCATATGCCGCTTTTGCCATCACCAACTTCCATGATGCTATCATCTTGCTGGAGCCGGGTCGGGGCCTGATAGTTTTTATGCACAATCAGGCGGGCGACTACCATATAGCTAAGACCAAACAATATCCCGGGCAAGATACCGGCTAGGAACAAACTTCCCAAGGAAACATTGGCCGTAACACCGTAGATGATAAGGGGAATGGAAGGCGGTATCATAACACCGAGCATGCCCGAGGCCGCTGTGAGCGCCGCTGAAAAATCGCGCCGATAACCGCGTTTTTCCATCTCGGGTATCATGTTGGAGCCAATCGCGGCAACTGTGGCAGGCGATGAGCCGGAGATTGCCGCAAAGAACATGGAGGAAAGCACGTTCACATAGGCAAGGCCAGCGCGCACATTACCTACCAAAGAGTTGGCAGCAGCCACAATGCGCTTGGAGAGACCACCGGCAAGCATGATTTCACCTGCCAGAATAAACATGGGCACCGCAACAAGGGGAAAATTATCGGCGCCAACGATAGCATTTTTAATCAACAGTGTTGATTTAGGCGTACCGGCAACAAACTCCATGACCACCAATGTGGCCAGACCGATTGAGACCCCCAAGGGAGTGCCCAGAATAATTGCGATGAAGAAAACGCCAAAAAGGACAAGCGTGCTCATTGTTCCTGACCTTTCATGTTACGGATGTTTTTCAAATCTTCCAGGATATTTTGCAATAAGCGGTAGGCAGAAAGCGCTGAGCCAATGGGGAGCGTTGCATACATCCAGCCCTGGCCAACTTGTCCGCCAATAATTGGCCAGCTCATAACAACCGAGGTTTGGCGCAAAATAAAAGGCTTGGTGACTTGCTCATAGCCCAAGTAGCCGATCCAAAGGAAAAACAGGAGCATAACAATTTGAATAGCGATATTGATTTGTGTTTTTCTTAAGTCTGAAAACAAATCAACCACAACCGTTATGCGAATGTGTTGTCTAGTTTTGAAAGCGTATGCAATACCTATCCAGATTGTCCAAATGAATGTCCAGCGCACAAATTCTTCCGACCAGACAAGTGAATTTTGCAGGGCATAACGCATAAACACCTGAAGGCCGATGAAAATAACCATACTGGCCATGGCGGCGGCAATGAACCACCTCTCCAGGTTCTCATCAAGTAGTTTTAAAAAGCGCATGTTAGAACTCGCTTGCTTTTCTTTGGAGAAAAAGACCAGAGGGGGCCATATTTTAACCATGGCCCCCGTTTTGTTCTTCAGCTCTTAGTTGCTAGAAGCCTTGGCGACTGCATCTTTCAAAACCTTGTAGGTTTCTTCGCCAATCATTGCAGCCAGCTCACCTTCAATTTCAGAGATCTTGGCTTGGAACGCACCGATTTGCTGCGGAGAAAGCGCATTGACTTTCGTACCGGTTTCTTCGATTTGTTTCACGTAGCCAGCTTCTTCCTTGTCGATCACATCAAGCTGGTAGCGCAGCGCATCTTGCAAGGTCGCTTTGACTTCACCCTGAATTTCTGTTGGAAGATTTTCCATAGATTCCGGGTTGGCCAACACAATGTATGCACTGTAAACGTGGTTTGTTAGCGAAACGTAATCTTGTACTTCATACATGCGGTTCGCTACGATGTTGATGAGCGGGTTTTCCTGACCATCGACAACTTTTTGTTGCAGTGCCGAATATAGCTCGGAAAATGCCATTGGAGTTGGGTTGGCACCCAAATGCTTGAACACGGCAATGTGGGCATCAACCGGCATCGTGCGGATTTTAATGCCTTTCAAATCATCCGGTTTGGTGATTGGGCGCACATTGTTGGTGATTTGGCGGAAACCACCTTCGAACCAGCCAATAGAAGTCAGGCCCATTGGCTCAAGACGTGTGTTCAAGTAATCACCGAATTCACCATTGAGCACTTCAAGGGCGACATTCCGGTCCGGGAAAATGTAAGGAATACCCGGTGCTGAGAATGCTTTATCCCATGGCGCAAGCTTGGAAACGGTTGGCATCGCCAAATCAAGCGTACCATCTTGAACCAGTTCAACCAGCTCACGGTCGTTACCCATTTGTCCGCCTGGGTAAAGTGTTACTTCTACCTGGCCATTGGTGCGCTTTTCAAGTTCGTTCTTGAAGTAGATCGCTGCAAGGTTAATTGGGTTTTCTTCACCAATTGCCGCATGGGCCATAGATAAAGTGTAGTCGGCGGCTTGGCTGAGGGCCGTTGTTGCCATTAATAGGGCTGGTGCCAGTGCGAGAATTTTCTTCATTTTTTCCTCCGTTAGAACCTGCGGGTCTCCCGGACCCGCAGGCAAATTTGTTTTATTTATTTTGTTTGGTATTGGGCGAGCAGTTCAAAATCGAGCTCTACGCCGTGACCGGGGCGCTCAGAAGCTGTGGTGTAGCCATCAACAAACGTGATCGGGTTTTTCAAGAAGCGCTCAAGGCCAAAGCCGTGAATTTCCAGCAAGCTACCATTCGGTATCGCGGCCAACAGCTGCAGGTTCAGGTCATGCACGCCATGCGATGTCACTTGAAGATTGTAGGATTCTGCCAGTCTTGCGATTTTCAGCCATGGCGTAATACCACCACAAGTGGCAACGTCCGGCTCTACAAAGGTAACACCCTCGGCACTAATGAGATGGCGGAACTCTTCAAGGTTATGGAAGTTCTCGCCGGCTGCAATTGGCACACCGCCCTCGCGCTGGATGCGGGCATAGCCTGTAATGTCATCCGGATTGGTTGGTTCTTCAAGCCAATGAATGTTGTAGTCGGCCATTTTTCGTGCCGCTTGAATGGCCACATCTACCGGCCAGATCATGTTGGCATCAACCATAAAGGTGATATCGTCGCCAATGAGTTCACGTACAGCGCGCACCCGGTCGATATCTTCGGAAAGCTTTTCACGGCCAACCTTCATTTTGATGGCTTTCAAGCCCTTTGCCAAATTGTCTTGTGTTTGTTGCAACAACTGGTCAATCGGCATTTGCAAATCAATACCGCCGGCATAGGCCTTAACTTTAGGATTGTTGCCACCCATCAGTTTCCAAAGTGGAGTTTTAAAGCTGCGTGCTTTTAAATCCCACAGGGCAACATCAACAGCTGCAATGGCAAATGCAGCAATACCGCCGCGGCCCACAAAATGCAGATGCCACCAGCTTTTCTGCCAAAGGTTTTCAATGCAATCTTCATCAGCATTAAGCAAAATTGGCTTAATATCTTCTTCAATCAAACAAGCAACAGCTTTTGAGCCGGCATTTACTGTGTAGGTATAACCAAGCCCCTCATTGCCTTCATCGTCGGTAATGCGGACAGTCACCATACC
Source organism: Polycladidibacter stylochi (assembly GCF_001562055.1). Taxonomy (GTDB): domain Bacteria; phylum Pseudomonadota; class Alphaproteobacteria; order Rhizobiales; family Stappiaceae; genus Pseudovibrio; species Pseudovibrio stylochi. The sequence goes on from NZ_LLWE01000041.1 coordinate 14,249, forward strand.
AAAATGGGTCATAATCCCATGGGTAGAATCCGACAGTACTGTGGGGAGTGGGATCATAAAATGATCAACTTATACGTTTTGTATTGCCATTACGCTCACCAGTTACTTTTCTCGATTGAGATTTTGGAAAACCGCGAATGATGTTCGTTTATTTAGCTTATTTATCTTCGCAGTTATCTAATGAGGTTGATAAGCACATGATTATCAGGGAGATACTAGTGTATAAATACATATAATAGGATTTATTAGGTAATTTATTTGTTTGTTGAATAACTCATTAAGAACATTAATAGAGTCTGAAGTTGGTATAAGCTGGTGCTATTATTGCGCTGTTGTTAGCTTGTTTTATTTACGTGGTGTTAGGGCTGTTCTTCCTAACCAACAACGCTGTGTAATCGTCATTCGCTTACTGTGTCTCTACGTTTTTGCTAGGCGGAGAAAAACTACAATGCTTGAGGGCTGAAGTGCGCCCACAAAGTGCTACTGTGGCCTCAATCAGGTTAAATTGGCTATACAAACATTAAGATAATAAACCTACAGCGCTCTGTAAGTTAAATACGAGACAACATTGCACGATTTACTGTTTGTACTATAAGCTTCTACCCACACTTCCCAATAGCTATACATTTTCATATGGAAGTTTTTTGCAAAAAAACTGTACTGATTTGCCTCGTATTTCTCCAGTAAATCACTTCTGTTTCTTGATTTTATACTTTCAACGAAGCCATTTTCTTTCAATATAACTGAGAATTTACCGTAATCATTCCCGCAGTAGCGAGAAATCATATTGGAAATATTTGTATGCTGTATTCCTGAGCGCTGCGCTTCTATGATTTTTGACCTTATGCTTGCATCCAGACCGTTGGCTTTATTTCGTATGAAAGTAAAGTAAAATAGGCCAATAATGAATACAAGTATGCCTAGAATTAAAACAACGTATTTTGATTTTCGATAATTCATCCTAATAAAAACCTAGTATATTGATTAAACATAAGAACTTAAATCTAACAGTTTTCAAGTATAAATTAACAAAATATATTTTCAAGAATGGATTCGTCATCTCGTGATGAAAACTACGATAGAAAATGATTGGGGGGATTACCGGATCAATTACTAGCCCCAGAATTTACCGCCTCTGCTATCCTATCAAACAGGCCCGAATGATTACTGGACAACACTCAAAGAGATGCTTATTTATAAATTGCCTTTGAATATAATGTACAATATAATGGCATTAATGCGGAATATTCGAGATATATGCCAATATGGAAGCATTTAAGTTAAAATCGCCGTCAGAAGTCACGCTTGAGATCGGCGCACGACTCAAGCGTCGCCGGATACGTGAAAACCTCACACAAAGAGAGCTTGCTGCCAAAAGTGGTGTTTCTTATAGCTCGTTGCGTTTGATGGAAAATGAAGGCAAAGGCGCTTTAGAGGCCTTTTTACTCGTCGCCTTTGTCCTTGATGCAGATCACGAATTTGACATGCTTTTCCCAACACCGGAGCCCAGTAGCATTGAGGAAGTGGTTGAAAATAGCGAACGCAAAAGGGTTCGAAAATGAAAGTTCATCAAGAGATCAATCGATTATCCGTTGGCTTAGAGCTTGAAGGACAATTCAGAAAACTGGGTGAATTAGCTTGGAGTAAAAAGGAGCGATGCGCCTACTTTCAGTTTTCAAATGACTTCATTGAAAAGCCTCTACTGATCTCTCCCTTTCATTTGCCTGTCAAACCAGGTTTGCATCAAGCAACTCAAGATCCATTTAGCGGTCTACATGGGTTGTTTAACGACAGTCTGCCAGATGGCTGGGGACGGCTACTTCTCAATAAAAAACTACAGAACATGGGGTTTGATTACCGCCGGTTTTCACCGCTCGAACGGCTTGCTGCTGTTGGTGAAAGTGGTATGGGAGCACTCACCTATCAGCCTGTTTTAGAAGGTGATGAACAGATCATGGGCCGATCTAATCTTGATTGGATCGCTGATGAAATTAAAAAAATCCAACAAGACATCCCAAGCGCTGAATTGGATTTTTTACAAAAAGCTCAAGGCAGCTCAGGAGGGGCGCGCCCTAAAATTATGGTTGGGATTAACCGGGAAACAGATGGTGTCCGTTTGGACTTTGGCAAGCCTCTGCCCTGTGGCTATGAGCACTGGATGGTCAAGTTTGCTAGCCAATATGACCCCCATGAGATTGGTGTAGAAGAGCACGCCTATGCTTTAATGGCAAAAGCCGCTGGAGTGCAGATGGCTGATACAACCGTTATTGAAACCTCGAAGGGCAATAGACTGTTTGCCACCAAACGGTTTGATCGCGTGCCATCGGGACGCCTACACATGCATACTGCGAGTGGGCTTGTAAACGCAGCGCATACAGCTCCCACGCTAGATTACACAGAGCTTCTCAAGCTAACAAGAATGATGACTCGTGATCAGGGCGAAGTATCGCAAATGTTTAAAAGGATGGTCTTTAATGTTTTTGCTCAAAATAGAGATGACCATGCAAAAAACCATGCTTTTTTAATGGGTGGCACAGGCCAGTGGTATTTATCACCTACCTATGATTTAACCCTCTCGGATGGGATTAATGGTGAACATACCACTTCGATCGCCAATGAGGGCTTAAAGCCTGGTGAAGAACACATTATGCGTGTTGCCAAAAGTGCCTCTATTGCTGAAAAGCAGGCGAAACAAATCGTTGATGAGGTTCGTTGCGCAGTCGATGGCTGGCCAAAGTTTGCACAAGAAGCAGGCCTGTCAAATCAAAGAGCTCATGCCGTTGATACCGCCTTAAATGGGCCCCGTGCTTCTAGACAAGCAGAGCGCAGCACAGTGTTACCTGACCAGTCTGGCCCGAGTTTGAAACCATCCTTGAGCAGATGACTACCCTCACCCCGAACGATGGGGGTTTACGGCAATTTGGATAAAAACATCACGTATCTATTCACAGTTAGGTTCGTTCACTCAACATAAAGCGAAAGGAGCGATGCGCAAATAGCTTGGTAAGAAGCCACCCAAGCCAAAACATGCTGCGAAAAATACTCCCTAACATTAAAAAAGGGTTAGCCCGGTTCCATCTGTTGTTTGCAGGCACAATAGCGTTTCCCTAAACGCAATTCAGGCGTGAAGCTCAAAGAGGTGATTGAAGTGAAGCACCTTTGTTCCACCAACCACGGATTGGATACAGTCATCAAACTGGCACTTCTTGAATATTCGTCAAAATTCACCAACAGGGGTTACTGCTGGGTCAATTTAATCCTAGGCGATAAATAACACCTTCATGATTGTGCCAACGCGGGTTCGCGAAGAACCAGAATTGCTGCCAAGCCAAAGCACACAAATATAGCTGCTGCGATAAACAGGCCCGTTAAACCGGTGGAGCCTAGCAAGCCGCCGCCAATTGCAGCGCCAAGGCCAATAGCGCCATTAAACAGCGCCACATATACGGCAGATGCCTGCAATGCTTCCTCGCCCGCTTCAATGAGCACCCACGTTTGTAGCCCCACCAGTATTGCCGCAATTGCACCGCCCCACAAAATAAGTGCGATTATCACACCGAAAAGCCCCAGGGCATTGCCCCAAATCGCTAACAGTAGAAGCGAGCCAAATGCAATCGCAAGCGAAGTGGTTAAGATCGCTTTCAGTTGATTGTCAATTAGTGCACCGGTTAAAACATTGGCTGCAATTCCGGCGGCTCCAAAAACCAAAAGCAAAGGTGCGATCATTTCCTTTGGCATTGATGCGCTTTCAGATAAAAAGGGCTCCACATATGTAAAGGCCATAAAATGTGCCGTTACCGTGAATAATGTCGCCCAGAAAATTCGTTGTAAACGTCTGTTTGCAAGCACATTTAAAAGGGATTTACTGCCAATACGGCCAGAGCCGGCTACTTTGGGTAGTGTTATACGCACTGCAATTGCCACGAAAACCGATAGAATGCCTATAATCATAAAGGCTGTACGCCATCCGCTATAATAGCCAATGTAGTTAGAAAGGGGCACACCAAGCACACTGGCAACAGAAACACCGCCAAAAATAATTGAGGTTGCCAAACCGACTTGCCTTGCTGGCACCAATTGCGCTCCCAATGTTCCGATCATAGCCCAAAAGGCACCATGGGCAAATGCGCCGACGATGCGTGCACTCATGAGCCATGCGTAGTTTTCGGCCAGCGCAGATAGGCAGCTCGATATGGCCAACACGCACATCAGTGTAATTAATATGGGGCGGCGCGGTAATCCGCCCAGCCAGACGGCCGAGGCAATAGCAGCACCGGCTGCTATCCAGGCGTATAGTGTTACGATTAAACCCACTTGTGACGTGGGTCGCATCACATCGGCACTTATTTGTGAAAGCAAACCGATGGGTGCAAGCTCAGCGGTAACAATTGCAAAGCTGCCAATTCCAAGGGCCGTGACAGCAAGCCAAGCACGCCAACCGGCGTGCTGGTTTTGTGAATTCATCTATAACTCCTCTTAGATCTTAAGCATCTGCCTTGGCAAACGCCTTTTTAGCGGAGGTGATTGCGTTCATGGCGGCAGGAACACCGGCATAAACCGAGATTTGATAGATTATTTCAATAATTTCCTCACGGCTCACACCACAATTCATGGCGGCGCGCATATGGAAATCCAGTTGTTCTGGTGCGGTACCCATTGCACCCAACATAGCCACTGTGAGCATTTCGCGGGTTTTTAAATCAATGCCGTCACGGCTCAGCACATCAGTAAAGGCAAAACCAAGAATAACTTCTGCGGCATCCGGGGCGAACTTGCCCAAGTTCTCGGTCACTCTTTGCGGGGCCCCCTCTTCCAAGCGGGCCAACACTTCGAGCGCTTTTTCAAGGCGCGGTGAGTTGCTTTTCTGGTTCATGCGTTGACCCCTTTCATACCTTCTGCTGTATATCTTTCGCCAATCACAGGTAGTTGGCTGACAGCGCTTTCCAGCTGTTCGCACTCTTGGGCACTCAATTGAATATCGACAGCTTTTGTATTTTCAATCAGGTACTTGGGGTTCTTTGTGCCTGGAATTGGAACGAGATAGTCGCCCTTTGCTAATATCCAGGCGAGTGAGAGCTGGGCTGGTGTGCAGCCTTTCTGGCGGGAGATATCGGCAATCACATCGGCAATTCTATTGTTCTGCGTGATCGCGCCTTCGGCAAAACGTGGCAACGTGGCACGAAAATCGCCTTTTGAAAATTCATCGGCACTTTGGAAACGGCCGGTTAAAAAGCCTCTTCCGAGCGGTGAGTAGGGAACGAAACCAATACGAAGCTTTTGGCAGGTGGGCAGGATATCTTCCTCCGCTTGGCGAGACCATAACGAGTACTCGGTTTGAACGGCTGTAACTGGATGTACTGCATGGGCCCGTTGTAGGGTTTTAGCGCTCACTTCACTAAGGCCAATATGACCAATTTTGCCCTCTTTCACCAGCTGGGCCAGCCCTTCCATCGTTTCTTCGATCGGCTGGTCGGGGTTGATCCGATGCACGTAGTATAAATCAATGTAATCGACACCAAGGCGTTTGAGAGAAGCCTCGCACGCCGTGCGGGCATATTGGGGGCTATTGTCTATGGAGCGTTTATATTCTCCCGCATTACGCAGTATGCCGAACTTGGTTGCGATGCGAATATCCGCGCCACTTTCGCGCAAGAATCTACCGATGAGCTCCTCATTATGGTGCGGGCCGTACATATCTGCAGTATCAAAAAAATTGATGCCGAGTTCATAGGCTTTGGCCAAAACATTTAATGATTCTGCATCATCGCGCGGTCCATAGAACTCGCTCATTCCCATACAGCCAAGCCCAATTGCAGATACTTCAAGGCCTTGGCCTAGTCTGCGTTTATTCATTGCTCGTCTCCCTGTTTATTCTAGATACAATGTGGCATGTTGGAAGAATGAAAAAACTAGAGAATTCCGAGAACTTGGTTTCCAATATCGGAAATCAGAATTTGCAAAAACTGGTTTGGGATGATGCACGGGCCTTTTTGGCGGTGGCACGTACGGGCACCCTAAGTGCTGCTGCATCTTCATTGAACATCGGAATTGCAACATTGTCGCGCCGCGTCGACCGCCTCGAAGAAGCCTTGGGAATTCCGTTGTTTATTCGTCAGCAAAGCGGCTACCAGTTGACGGAGGATGGTACAAATCTCGTTGAAAAAGCCGAGGAACTGGAGGCTGCCGCCATTGCTTTTAGTATGGGCGGTATGGCGCAAACCCAATTAACAGGAAAGGTGCGTTTAGCAACCGCGGAAAACCTGGCAAGTGATTTAATTGTTCCTGCGCTGCACCAATTCAACGAAAAACACCCCTCGCTTATGATTGAAATCATTACCGATGTGAGCACGGTTAATGTGCACCGAAGAGATGCTGACCTTGCTATACGAATGGTCAAACCAGAGCGAGGCAACGTGACTTTGCGCCGCTTGGGCATTTTAGGTTACGGGCTCTATGCGAGTGCTGATTATGTGCAAAAACGGCAAGCAAGTGATAATCTTGGCTCCTATGAAACCGACCAGTTTATTACTTGGGGTGAAGTGCAAGCACACTTGCCAGCAGCACAATGGGTTGAGCGTATTTTGCGTGGCCGCCAACCAGCAATTACAACAACATCGCTTTCCACCCAAATTGCAGCCGCTTCTGCCGGGCTCGGGCTTGCTTTAATACCGCATTTTTTGGCTAAAAAAGCTAATTTGGTATGTATTGACTCTGATATTGGTATCGATCAGCCTATATATTTGGTTATTCAGTCAGACTTGGCACAGTCACGCCGTATCCGCGCTTTGGCTGACTTCCTCGCAGAACTTGTTGTTGACAATCGTCACTCGCTACGCGGCTATTAAATTACTAGAAGAATTCATAGGTTAACACCAATGTTAAAATTATAGTTATACTTGTTTGAATGGTGAACTGTAGAGACTAGATAGATTTTATAATGGATACTATTCCTGTATTATTGATGAAGAGTTCAAAGCGCTCGAAGAAAACCAGCGCTTTGCAAAAGACGATGTCATCAGCTTAACCTAGAGCAGGCATAATATTCTTATGCAAAGGTTCTTCAAACATCATTGCCTTGCCTAATGGAAACAACTGCCACGCATGGCACCGTAAGTGCGCCCAGAAATGGCTGCTGTAACCTCAATCTGGTTACGTTGATAGCTCAAGATAATACTGGTGTTTATAACTGAGCAGAGCGGAGGCCATAATCACAACCTATCAGATCCACCCGGTTCGAGAGCTAAGTTGACGACTTCAAAACTTCCCTTCAATTCTTCTGTGCTTTATCATCAAACTGTTGCAGCAGTTCGGGTAGTTGGTCGAGTAAAAACTCTTTTAGGCCCGGTGTCTGCCTGTGGTTAATGGTAAAGCTGGTGGTTGTCTCGCTGCTTTTCACTGCAACACTATCGATCTTGCTCCAGCTCTTGGGAAGCTCGAATGCTTTGCTCTCAGCTTTTTCCTTTTTACTCTTGTTTTCTTGCGGATCACCGTCAGATTTTAATTTTTGCAACAGCTGCAAGAGCATAACAAACCGGTCGTCAGAGGCAGCCTGAACAAATGCCTCGCTCTCAATGCTTTTGTCTACTGCGCTTTGATAGGCTTCCGGTAACAAGCCGTTTTGAAAAAAGCTTGCCAATTCTTCCCAGCGAGGGCGGCCGATTTTTGGTGCAGGTCCAATAGAGCGCAAATAAAGCTCGGGCACCGTTTCAGCCAAACGACGATATTTAGAGACCAGCGATTTGTCTTTACCGATGGCTTTAACAATTAACGATTGCGGGTAGTCTTGTGCCAAGCGGCGTACAAAAAGGCAGGTCTCGATAAAACTTAAGTCTTTACGCTCGTGGTTTTCTTGACCTTGCGCAATCAACAGCTCTTCGTCTGTTAGCTCGCGAATGGTGCCTTTAACAGCAATACCAAGTGCCTGACAGGCCCGCCAGCGACGATGGCCATAGGCAATTTGATAGCATCCTTCCTGCTTGGGGGCAGGGCGCACCAAAATCGGCACCTGCTGGCCGGTCTCACTAATGGATTCTTTGAGGGCTTCAAAGGCGGGATCAAACGCAACTTCCATACGATCGGCAATAAATGAGGGCAGAACCTTTTGCGTATCCAACTCTACTATTTGTGCGCTGCCCTCAACTTTAGAGCTGAGCTGTTTTAACTCTTCTTTCAGTTTGTCGCGCTCATCCTTAATCAAATTGATTTCGGCCGCGCCAATGGCACCGGAAGAAAGGCGAGGCCGCTGCACAGCACCGCTTGCCCCCATAGGAGACATGGGACCACTGGCGAACAATGAATCAAGCGCGTTCTTACGGTCTTTTGCCTTCGTCATTGTCCACGCCCCCACGATGCCCACATTAAATCCTCGATTTCTTTATTCACCGAATCCATTGATTCCAAAGCGCGTTTTAGTGTTTCGCGACCTATGGCACCAGGCTCAAGTTCGTAAAGCGATTTCTTTTCCAAGCCAGCGTTGGCAACGGCGGTAGATTCCAGAGCAGGAGCTGTCATAACATCTTCGCCAAAAAGTGCCCGTAGTAAGCCAACCACGCGGGTTTGCGGGCTATCATTGGGGTTATGACGGGTGATTAAAAAGCGCATCCAGTCCAGATCCATTTCGCCGCCATTGTTTTCAATAACCGCCATCAGGTCCGAACTCATGCCAAGAAACTGGTTACAACTGGCCAAATCCAGCATTTGCGGATGTAGAGTTATCAGCAGTCCTGTGGCTGCAAACAAGGCACCCAGAGTTAAAAAACCCAGCTGCGGCGGACAATCAATCACCACCACATCATAATTGCCCTCAACTTCAGCCAGTACGCTTTTAATACGGCGGAAAAAGATATTCTCGCCCGTTGAGGCACCAGTGGCAATCGCCGTTGGAACAATATGTTCAAATTCGGCAAGCTCGAGATTGGCGGGCACCAAATCAAGGCTATCAAAGTATGTGGGGCGGATGACTTCTTCCAGCGGGCGGCGCTCGTCATCGTAACGCAAAGCACCGAACAAAGTGCTGTTGGGCTCCACGTCAAATTCCGGTTGAATGCCAAACATGGCCGAGAGCGATGCTTGCGGGTCCAAATCAATCGCCAGTACGCGATACCCCCGTAAGGCCAAATAATGCACCAGGTGGGTAGAGGTGGTGGTTTTTGCCGAGCCGCCTTTAAAATTGGCACAGGCGATGACCTGCATACGCTCTCCCTCGCGCCGTTGCGGAAGAACGTTCACCACTTCGTCGCCTTTTTTACGCGTAGCAAGAACACGGCGAATATCGTTTATTTGAGCAAGCGTATAACTGCGCCGTCCATTCGACAGGCGGGTAGGGGAAGGGCCTTCGCCATCTAGGTCCATTTGCCGAATGGTGGATTCAGATACACCGATAAGGCGTGCAACATCTACAGAGGAAAAGCCACGCAGGTTTTTGTGCGCTTCCGGCGGGTATAACTCTTGCCGCAGGCGTTGAAGCTGTCCGGATAACAGCTGCGAATAGCGCGAAATACGCTCGGAAGGAGATTCCTCTAGAGATAAAGTGGTGTCACTGTATTGCACTTTGATGTGTCCTTAAACGGAATATTGCCAATAAATGCCGAATATTGCGTCTAGATGGTACATTACCTGAGTCAAAAAACAATAGAAATTAACCATAAAAACGGGGGCAATTATCATTTTAGCTCAAAAACCGCCGTTCATTTAAGTGCTCCGGACTGTCTTCATTCTTTTACAGTGATGTTATAATATCTCATAACTACCCGAAATCATTATGTAATTTAATTCTTGAATCTAAGACTCTTGTAATAAAAACGTCATCACAAGTAACTAATGAACTTCCTAGGGAATACTACTAGAACCTAAGGAGCGTTTATTATGAAACGTGTCGTTCAAGCCTTGCTTATGGCTTCTGTTTGCTCAACAGCTGCGTTTGCTGGCGAAAATTTACCACAAGCCAACAGTAGTTGGTACAAGGACGCGCAAAAAGAATTGCAACAAAAACTTGCGCGCACGCCTAACACGAACCGGGCAAAAAACGTTATCATCCTGATCGCCGATGGTAACGGTGTTGGTACCAACTATGCAACGCGTATTTGGCAGGGACAGCAAGAGGGTAAATTGGGCGAAGAACACGTACTTTCCTACGAAAAATTCCCTTACATCGCACTTTCCAAAACTTACAACTCCAACGCTCAGACCCCGGATTCTGCTGGCACAGGTACCGCAATGCAAACCGGTATCAAAACAAAAGCCGGCGTTATTGGCGTTGACGAAAGCGTGAACCGCGGTGACTGTGCTGCTGTTACCAAAGGTTCTGTTGCCACGATTGGCGAGTTACTCGCTGCTGAAGGCAAGTCCATTGGCTTCGTTTCTACCGCGCGTATTACCCACGCCACGCCTGCTTCCGGTTATGCCCACTCGGCTGATCGTAACTTTGAAGATAACTCAAAACTGCCAGAAGGCTGTGCGCAAAAAGATATTGCCGACCAGCTGATCGAACAGATGAAAGCCGGTGTTGTTGATTTGGCTATGGGCGGTGGTCGCCGTCACTTCCTGCCTAAAGATGTTAAAGGTGAAGAAGGCAAGGGTGGTAAGCGTACCGATGGCCGTAACCTTATTGAGGAAGCCAAATCAGCTGGTATTTCTTATGTATGGAATGACGAGACCCTTGGTGCTGTTGACTTGAAAAAGGGTCCGGTTCTGGGTCTATTTGAATCTTCCCACATGAAGTACGAGTATGATCGTACTGGCGAGCCTTCTCTTGCTGAAATGGTCGAAGCTTCTATCAACGCGTTGAAAGACAACGAAAACGGCTTCTTCTTGCAAGTGGAAGCGGGCCGCGTTGATCATGCTAACCATGCCGGTAACCTTTACCGCGTATTGACTGACGGTGTGGCTTTTGCTGATGCAGTTGCCAAGGCTGCGGAAATGACCTCCGCTGAAGACACCTTGATTATTGTGACAGCCGACCACGAGCACGCCATTGCCTTTAACGGCTATTGTGGCCGCGGTACACCGATCCATGGCCTTTGCTATGATATCGACCCGAAAGGCACCAAGCACACAGACAAGTTGAAAACCTTCAAGGATGGCAAGCCATACACCGTTGTGGGTTACCTGAACGGCCCTGGCTCTGTCATGCGCGAAGATAAAGACTGGACCGGCACCCGCGCCGAGCTGACACAAGAACAGGCTATTGACCCTGATTTCTTGCAGCAGTCTTTAAACCCAAGCTCTTCTGAAACCCACTCGGGTGAAGACGTTGCCATTTACGCACGTGGCCCATGGGCACACCTTGTAGATGGTACTGTAGAGCAAAACTACATCTTCCACGTGATGCACTACGCCGCGACCGGCAAGTAATCATCAATAACGAATAGAGTGCAGGGGGGCGCAAGCGTTCCCCTGGCCTTTTCGCCCTACGGGGCTTTTGCTAGTTTGGAGCGACTTCCATGGACCGCCGAGCATTTTTAGGCACCAGTATGGGGGCGCTGGCTTGCTCTGCCGTGCCGCTATTTACCACCCCCGTCTTTGCACGTAGCAACGCTGTACGATTGCGCGATCTCTATAACAAAGACATGAGTTTTACCCCCTACGCCAACAAAATGAATGGCCAGGCTGTGGCGATTGAAGGCTTCATGGCTCCGCCCTTAAAAGCCGATGCCATGTTTTTTGTGCTCACAACGCGGCCCATGTCGGTTTGTCCGTTTTGCGAAACTGAAGCCGAGTGGCCCGACGACATTTTGGTTGTTTACACCAAACGCCCCATCGAAGTTGTCAGCTTTAATGTGCCGATTGTGGTTGAAGGGCTATTGGAAATTGGCAGTTTTGAAGATTATGAAACCGGCTTTTTAAGCCGGGTGCGCCTGCGCGGTGCCAGTTACTTTGAGGTGTGAGCATGGCTTTATTGCATGCCAAACCACCACAGCTCGCCATTGAGGGGCTCAAAGTGCAGGCAGCCAAAGGGCGCACACTGTTGGATGTGGCCCAACTCACCGTAAGGGCAGGGCAGTCCATTGCGATTTCCGGTCCCTCTGGTGCGGGCAAATCCACATTGTTAATGGCGCTTGCCGGGCTAACCAAACACACAAGTGGCACAGTTCAATGGGGAGCAAGCGACATTATTGCGTGTAGTGAGCGTGAAAAAGCGCGACTACGTCGCACGCTCATGGGCTTTGTTTTTCAAGATTATTTATTGTTCGAAGAGCTCAGCGCGCTTGATAACGCGGCGATTGACGCATGCTATGCACCCAAAGCTCGGCGGGCAGAAATATATGAACGCGCCGCGCACCTTTTGGAACTGTTGGGCCTGAAAGATACCATGCGCCGCAGTGTTGCCAGCTTCTCCGGTGGAGAGCGCCAGCGGGTTTCTGTGGCACGGGCACTTTCACACGATCCGGCTGTTTTGCTGGCTGACGAACCAACTGCCAGCCTGGACCGCACAACGGCAGACCGATTGATAGAAGATTTACTGAGCCTGACCGAATGCCAAGGCAAAACATTGCTGGTGGTGAGTCATGATAGCCAGCTCATCCGCTTGCTGCAACGACGCTTGCATGTGGAAGAGGGACGTATTGTGCAAGACAATTTGCACGACGCGGCATCTTTGGCAAACTATCGCCCCGCTGATGCGCAGGCAGTTATAAATGAATCGGAAGGACTTGGCTTATGAGTGCGCTTTTAAGTTCTTTTGGTCTGTCACTATCTGCTCAAGTGGAAGATATCTTGTTGTTATTGCTGCTGTTATTGCCAGCTCTAATACTGGGGTATTTTGTGGTACGTGCCAGTAAACCCGGCAAACTGGTGCGTGCGTTATTGTGGCGCTTTCGCTGGACCAACCTGTTGTTTATCGCCCTTATCGCAGTTTCTGTCGGTCTGGGTGTGGGGTTGATTGCCCAGGAGCGCGGCTTGCGCCGTGGTTCGGCCCGCGCGGCCGAAAAATTTGATTTGGTGATAACGGCACCGGGTAGTGAGGTGACCATGACCTTGGCAAGTGTATATTTACAGCCAAGTGATGCCCCGCTGCTTTCTGGTGCACTCTATGATGAAATCGCCAACCATAAGGATGTGGATATTGCCGCGCCATTAGCCTATGGCGATAGCTACAACGGTTCACCCGTGGTGGGTTCTACCGCCGCTTTTGTGCAGCATTTAAGCGGCTCACTGCAAAAAGGGCAGATATTCGGGCGTATTGGCGAGGCGGTTGTGGGCGCACAAGTGCCTTTGGCTATGGGGGCGCAATTCACCCCGGCGCATGGCCATGGCAAGGCTGCCAAAGCTGACACTCATGCAGGTATTGTTTACACAGTTACCGGGCGCATGCAGGCCACCGGTAGCCCGTGGGATAAAGCAATTGTGGTGCCGGTTGAAGCCGTATGGCAAGCGCACAACTTGCCAGTTGGCCATGCGCCCACAACGAGCAGGGCAGGGGCGGATATACAAATCGGCCCCCCATTTGACCCCGCTCACTTTCCAGGTACGCCCGCTATTATGGTGCATGCAAAAAAAATATGGGCCAATTACGCGCTTAAATCGCAGTTCACCAGTGCGCAATCAATGGCATTCTTTCCGGGCACTGTGTTGGCGCAAATGCACCGCTTGCTCGGAGATGTCCGCCAACTGATGTCGGCACTTGCTGGCATAACAGAGGTGTTGGTCGCAGCGGGCGTTTTGGCAGGTCTTGCCACTTTACTCCAACTCTTTGCACGTCGGCTTGCCTTGCTCCGTGCCTTGGGGGCTCCACAACGCTTTGTATTTGCTGTGGTTTGGGCTTACGCAGCCCTATTGATTATTGTAGGCGCACTATTGGGGCTGTTGGTGGGTATGGCTGCCACAATGGTGATATCAACGCTCATTACGGCGCACACCAATATTTTGGTGGAAGCACAAATGGGTATGAGTGAGCTGCACTTGGTGGCCGGATTTGTCTCGTTGGCACTTACGATCAGCTTGACCTGTGGCTGGGCAGCACTACGCCGTCCGGTTTTGAAGGACTTAAGAGGTTAGCCAGCGGGGCTTATTACTCCGCAGCCAAATGAAAGATGTGATCCAAACTTAATCTCTAAGGATTTGTAAAATGACTTTTAAAAAGAGCTTCACAACCATATCGATGGGCTTGCTTCTCGCAGTTGGTATGAGCGCTCCAAGCTTTGCCGATAATCATGGGCACGGGCACAAGGAGCACGGACACAAGGAGCATGAAACGCACAAAGGCCATGAGAGCCACGAAGCCCATAAAGAAGGTGCAGAGCACGACCACGCAGAACATAGTGAACATTTAAGTGTACATGATGGATTGCGTGTGGTGCATGCCTGGACACCGGCGACCAAAGAAGACCATGCACTCGTGTATTTTGAGCTCGAAAACGAGAGCAAGCAAACCAAAGAGTTAAAAGGTGCAGAAAGTGCCATTGCAACTTCTGCGCAAATCGTTGGTTTTCGCTTTAAGAATGGCGAAGGTGGCTATGACAGTATTAACGTGCTGCCATTAGGTGCTGGCCAGCATATGGAATTTGCCCCCAATGAGCTGGCGGTATTATTGGATGGTTTGAAAAAGCCGCTACACCAAGGCGATTCTTTCGAACTTGAGCTGCATATTGATAATCACCACATGGATATTCATGTGGCCGTGGAAGCACAAGGAGCTACACAGCACAGCCATGCAGGGCACCAACATTGATAGAAATGATGGTTTTTAATCCACCAACATAAAACTAATCATGCACCGGTATTGTTCTATTTGTAGATGATAATAATGATGGGGCGAAAACAATTTGTTTTCGCCCTTTTACTTCATGTAACTAACCGTTATCAGCATTTCTACAATACTTACTTGGTCAGCTCCTATACTAAAATGTTAGACACAATTGCTATTCAATAGGTCAGAGGCATTTTTAACGGTATGATTTTTGGGTAATTTCCAAAATATCCTGTTTGCTTAAGGTGTATTTATCCAGATCAATGCCCACAACATCGTAGGTAATGTCGGCAATACGCTGGCAGTCTTCATAGCTAATGCCATAATCGCTCATGGCAAGTTTGCGCATGCCGGTTTGGTCCATGAGTTCAATCAGAGCGTTAATAAAGCACTGCCCTTTATCACCTGCAACCGGGGTTGCACCCATCATGATGCCGATATCTTCCAGCAGTTGCGGGACAAACTCTTTAATCCGCTTGTAGTACTCTTCAGCGAGCACAATAAGCGTTGCGCCGTGTGCAAAGGTTGGCGCAATACCGCCAATAGTCTGACCGATAATGTGATGCGAAGTTACGGTACAAAGTGCCTGTGTGTAGCCACTCAAGATATTCGCCGCATAAGAAATATTAACACGGGCTTCCAAATTGTTCGGCTCGGCAATAACCACCGGCAACCACTTGGCCACATGGCGGATAGAATCTTCTGCATACAGGTCAACCAAGCGGTTTTCACCACGGTTGGTGATGTAGCATTCCAGCGCGTGGAACAAAGCATCGAAACCTTGGTATATTGTCAAAAGCTTTGGCAACGACAACATCAATTCAGGGTCGATGATAGAAATCGCCGGGAACAAGGCATCACAGGCAAAATCCAGCTTTTCTGCGGTATCTTCGTTGGTAATAACACAGAACGGGTCGGTTTCTGTGCCCGTACCAGCCGTGGTTGTAATGGTAACAATGGGCGCAGCTTTGGTTATTTCGCGCCGTCCACCCGTTCCGGTATAAGCATAATCCCAAAGATCGCCCGGATTAACCAGCATTGCAGCTGTTGCTTTTGCAGTATCTGTGGAGCTACCACCGCCAAGGCCAATGGTGAAATCGCAGCCATTATCCAGCGCCAGTTTAGCAGCGTTCATAACACCGGTGCGGGTTGGGTTTGGGCTGACTTCGTCGAAAACTACGGCTTCAACGCCATTTTCTTCCAGTAGCTTCAGCACACGGCCTTGAATGCCCAATTTTTCCATTAAGCCATCGCTGGTCACACAGATAAGGGCTTTTTTACCAGGCAATTGTAGTTTGTTTAATTCATTAAGACGTCCAGCGCCGAAGATAACTCGAGTTGGAATATAACTATCGATATTGTACATGATCGATCCTTGCATGTTCTTTATTATTATGGGGGAGCGGCCAGTTTCCCAGGAGAATTAGAAACTGGCCTGTTGAGCTTCGGCACTCAACCTGATCGCTTATTGTTGGCAGCTTTAGTTTGCGATCAGAACTTCTTTATCCTTAAAGATCTGTATGGTCTTATGACCTGAAAGTGAGGCGAAATCCTCTTCGCTCAGGTTAATCACCGGCAGCAGTTGATTGTAAAAGTGTTTCGCAATCAATGGCCCGGTTAAGATAACAGGATCAGTACGGATATTAATGATGCCGGCAGGTGCTGTACCCACCCGCAGCATTTCCATCAGCACAAGACCGGCACCGCTTGAACCTTTCCCGAAAGGAAATGCAAATATTTTACCGGTGATTTGCTTTTTAAAGGCCGGGTGGCGGTAATCTTGTACGATACCGTCTTGAATACAAACACCACCAACGAAGCTAAATGGTTTATCGGCGTAAACCAATTCTGCTGTGATATCGTCAGAAATGACGTTTTTACAGTTTAATTCCACCATTTTTTCTTCGCCCTTACAACTTTACCAGCAATAGCTGTTTCAACACAGTCTTTATAGTTGCCAAATACTGGATGAATGCCAATTTTCGAGTAGCAATAGTTTGCAAATTTACCCGAGTTGGTCATGATTGACTTGGTGTCCCACTTGTCGATTGGGTATTCCATTGTACAACCATCCAGAAATACTTTAACGCCCAGTGCTTTGATACGATCAAGCAAGCCACTATCTGTGGTGCTTTGCTGGGTGCAGCGGCTGGTGAATACCCAAAACTCAGTGTCACTAGGCAGCTTGCGTCCGGCAAAAGCCTGTTCCAAAGCTTCAAATTCGGCATAGGAGAAGTGCGGGCAACCTATTGAAATCAGGTCCACTTTGCCTTCATGCTCGAAGTTACACAAATCCTGCTCGGCTTCACGGAGCATTTCTTTGGTAATGAGGACTTCTTTCTCCGGCTTACCCCCTTGGAAAGCCATTTCCAAGGTGTGGGCTTCAGGTGTGAGGCCAATCAAGTGGAATAGGGCAATGCCACCAGAAGACGCAGCAGTAGAAGAAAACTGTTTCAAGTTATCAAGGGTAACATTGGTTGGCATACCCTCTAACGCCCAAATCTGATCACCGGCAATTTTACCATAAAGGTGCGAGATGAGGTTATAGATGTCATTATCCTCGAACATATCCGGGGTAATGTCATCGGCAAGACGCATAAGGCTTACAGCTTTACGGTTTTCTGTTTTGTGTAAGCCAAAGTATGGCACACGACCGGCGATACCTGCCAAAAGCTCCAGCGGGCCGGCATAACGGTTGGTACGCGCACCAATGATTGAATTCACATAATTGATAACGTTGGATTCCGCGCAGGCCACTTGTTGGCCAAAGCTTGGGGCAAAACCTGCCTGATAGGGGGCGCAGGTCCAGTTTGCAGCGGCACCCAGTTGCAGGTGTGAGGCTTCAATTCTGCGGGTTGCGGTCATCCAGGAACGGTCGTGGCGCTGTTCTTTCCACTTATTCATGTCCAGCGCGCAAGCATTGGTCGAGGTTGGGACGGCGAACTTGCCGCCAATGTCTACCAGGTGTTCGGTAAAAGCAACTTGCGCCTCGCCGAAGTAAACGGTGCTGTCATCGTGGCACGAAACAATTTCTACAAAGCGATCCACTTCATAATACTGTGCCATATCGTAGAGCACATTCATGGCCATGCGGCGGGCTTCGCCATGATCGCCTTGTAAAAGTGCTTTTTCATAGTCTGTTAAGTGCATGTTGTCCTCCTGGGCGGCCTTCTTAAAGAAGGCCGCTAAGATTTAGTCTGCTATTTGGCTTGGCTCGCATCAGAAGCGTTTTCTGATGCTGCAGAACCTGGCTCTTCCTTTGCAACAAGCATACGAGCGGTCTTTACAGCAGAGACGCAAATAGCAAGCACGAGGAACATGAGCGGGAAACCGATGAGGGTGAACATACCGCGGATACCATCGATACCACCTGTGGCGATAATGATGTAACCTACAGTACCAATTGCTGGACCCCAGATCAGTTTGAGATATTTCGGAGCTTCTTCATCAACACTGGAGCTTTTGCAGCTCAGTGTGGCCAAAACAGAAGTCATTGGGTCAGCATATGTTACCAGTGACGCAATAATGGCAATAATGAAGATAACCATGGTTACTTTGGCAAGTGGCAAGCTACCGAAAATAGCGAACACAGTAGAAGCCATACCGTTAGTCTGAATGTTTGCCCAGATATCCAGCGTACCTGTTGATTGCAGGTGAATTGCAGAACCACCGAAGATCGCAATCCAAACAAAACAGAACAAGCTTGGGCCGAACAGTGTCATGGCAATGAATTCACGTACTGTACGTCCACGTCCCAAACGGGCATAAAACAGACCAATCAAAGGAGCAACAACGAAGAAGGATGCCCAGAACTGTACTGTCCAGCCTTTTGCCCACTCGTCTGTTGTCATTGCATTGGTGATGGTTGCTTTATTGAAGAACTTGGTGAGGAAATCGCCAAAAGCAGTTACACCAATATCAGCAATGAAGATTGAAGGACCAAAGATAAGTACGAAGATGGCCAGACCAATGAAGATTTTGGTGTTGGCATCAGCAATCATACTCAGGCCTTTTTTCATGCCTGAAATACTGGATGTTGTGAACACAACCGTGATGACAACCGCTGTAATCAGCCATACAAAATTGCCGGATTCAATACCGAAGACATTTTCCAGACCAGATGCGATGAGTAGCAAAGCACCACCTAAAGAACTGGCAACGGCACCACCAAGAGTAAAGATACAAACAGCATTGATGATTGTACCAACAACACCCGAGTGCTTTTTGCCAAGCAGGCCATAAAGTGTTGTACTGACTGAGTAAGATTCATCGCGGCTGTAAACAACCATGGCAACGGCCAATGCACAAATTGTGTACATAGAATATTGCATGATGGTCCAGTGGAATGCAGTCTGCGAAATTGCGGTAATGCCAGCTTCGCGGCTAAACGGTTCTACGTTCCAAGCTTGTGCTGGTTCAGCGAAGAAGAACATAGGTTCAGCTGATGCCCAGAACAGCAAACCGGTACCGATGCCAGAGCAAAGGCAGATACTAAACCATTGCCAGAGTGATAAATCTGGTTTGGCGTCTTTACCACCAAGGCGGATATCACCGTATTTTGAGAATAACAGGTAAATGATAGTAAAGAAGGCTATGAGACCGGAAATCATAAATAGCCAGCCGAAGCGTGCCGAAATCGTGTCCAAAACACCATTTAGGAAGCCGCCCATTTGGTCGGTAAACATAATACCGGCAAAAATGAATACTGCCATGCAGATAAATGCAGGCCAGAAAGACAACGGCTGAATACTCGTTTTGTCTTGCCCGTTTTTCATTGTATTTCTCCCGCGCCTCAAATGCTTTTGTTACCCGAATGAGGCTTTTATTTTAGGATTTACGTTGACGTTAAGTCGCGTCCTCCAAACACATGGCACTTAACATCTAGGTCAGTAGTTATTTTGTTGTGGCAGTTTGTCTTGGAACAACAAAATATTGTGTGTTTCAATCAGTTATTGGAATCCGTAGTTTCCTCCTCTTAAAACCTCTGCCAAATGTTGGGGGAGTGGCTGATGGGGGAACATCAGCCAGCATGAATTAGCGTAAATCTACCGATGCAATAAGTTTCTCGATTGCCGCTTTTTCATCATTGGTTAAAGGTTGCCGCGGACTTCTGGCTGTACCGCCGGTTAAGCCCATTTTCTCTTGGAAATACTTGGTTGTTTGCACAACTTTGCCAGCAGTTTCCAAGTAGCGAGCTACTGGTAGGTAGCCGTGATACAGCTTGCGGGCACCGTCCCAATCGCCTTTTTCAACGGCAGTTGTGAAAATGTCGCGTGTCATATTTGGTGCGAAGTTGCCGCCCATGCAGACCCAGCCTTTGGCACCAGCTGCAAAAGACTCAAAGCACATATCTTCCCAACCACAAAATACGGTGATTTTGTCGGAGAGCTCGGCCACAATTTGTGAAACCCGTTTCACGTCACCGGAAGATTCTTTGATGCACTCAACATTTGGCAAATCAGCGATGCGTGCCAATGTGTCAACTTCAATATCCAGACCCGAGCTACCTGGATTGTTATAGACCATAATAGGCAGGCGCACGTTTTCGGCGACTTGCTTGTAATAGGCGTAGATTTCTTCTTGCTCAATACCGGAGCCTGGAGGCGATAACACCATAACGCCAGCGGCACCAAGATCGGCAACATGATTGGATAGCTCGATGGTTAAATCGGCGCGCGCTGTAATGGTGCCGACAATTACCGGCACTTTGCCAGCTACTTTTTCAAGCACAAATGCACTCAGTTCTTTGCGCTCTTTGTAGTCGAGAGTGAGATACTCACCCAATGCACCACACACCATAATGCCTTGAACATTCTGTTCGAGTAAGTGCTTCAGGTTACTTTCTACCCCGTCATAATTGATGGAGCCATCTGAGTGCATTGGTGTCGATAATACGACGAAAACACCTTGCAACTTGCTCATAATTTATTTCCCTAGCAGTAGTTCCATATTGCAGAACCGTGTTCCATATTATGATTTAAACGCTATAACACATAATTCGTCAATAAGTTAAATTTAGTATTGTGCTAAGGGCTAGGTCATGGCTTAAATGAAATAAAAGCGATAAACGCTTGCCGTAATAATGTGAATATTGAATATAATTGATATATATATTAGATATAAAAGATAAGGATAGATAAGCAAATGACAGCAGATGATAATAAAAAAGCTACAAACGCAATGGGATCTGTAGTTAAAACATTTAATGTACTAGAGGCTCTATCCAATTACCAATCATGCGAGCTTACTTATATTGTTAAGAAGACGGGATATCCGAAATCTACTGTTCATAGAATACTATTGACGCTGATAGAGCTTGGTTATGTCAAGCAGTTTTCAGAAACAAATAAATATGGTTGTACGTTCCGCATTTTGAACCTTGGTTCCAAAATAGTGGGAAAAAACACAATCGTTTTAGCCGCAAAAGCGATTCTGGAAGAAATGGAGACAATTACCAACGAGAACATAAACCTCTGCCTGCCCGATGGAAATGTTTTGGTAATCGTTTCCAAGCGCGAAAGCAATTACTCGTTACGCCCTTCCCAGCCAATAGGTCAACGCTTACCATTCCATGATTCTGCAAATGGCCGCGCCTATTTGGCGCACTGTAATCAGGAAATGCGCCGCGGAATCATCGAGCGTCTTTATAATGATGGCTCAATCTCGGATATTCTGAGTTTTGAAGATAGGCTGGCAAATATTCGCCGGGAGGGTGTTGCCCTGGAAATTGAAGAGCATATCAAAGGCGTGGGTTGTATTGCCTCGCCTTTGTTTGATCATACAGGTCGCGCTATTGGTACTTTGGGCATCGCGACTCCCACCGTACGCTTAAAAGAAGAAAAAATATCACAATTCCGCAGCCTGGTGATCACCAAGGCAAGAGAGCTCTCGAACCAGCTGGGTGCGGAATTATCTTAATTAACTCTTCACTTCCTAACCATGGCCTAGAGAGCGGCTAATATTGCGAGCAGCATGGAGTAAGTGAGGGCATATTTCATCTTCAATGGTGCTTGGGTCGCCCTTACCCCATAGCATATTAACAACTATGGCAGCGGTGCAATCACCTTCAGATGTACAAATAGGTGCCGCGAAATTCAGCTCACCGGGAATGAACTCGTCCCTTTGAAGCGCGTAACCTGCAATTCTGGCTTCTTTGAGCTTTTCGATGATGTCTTCAACATTCGTTGCTGTCTTCGGGGTTAGTTGCGGTCTCGGATTTTCATGCAATAGCTTTTGAACATCACTAATTGGCATTTGGGATAGAATAGCACGTCCGCCCGAAGTACAAAAAGCGGGTTGGCGTTCTCCCATATAAGCGTTGGGATAATAGAACTCCCCCCTTTTCAAGCGAGCGATATAAACAATATCGGCACTATCCAGCTCAACGAGAGCAACTGACCTGTTGAGCTTTTCACTCAGTTCAACAAGGTTTGGCATTGCTACACTAAGTAATGGATTTGCATTTAAGTAGTTGAAACCGAAACAAAGTGCACGCGGCGTCAATGAATATCGCCTGGTTTTAGAATCTTTTTTCAAGAAACCAAGTTCAAACAAAGTATTCACTAAGCGTTGTGCACCGCTTTTTTCTAGACCCGTGATTCGAGAAATATCAGTGATTCCTAAATCTCTACGCCTATTGCCGAAGCACTCAAGCACTTTAAGCCCCTTGGCAAGTGAGCCAACGAACATTGGTGAGGAGCTCAGATTTTTTTTCTCTTTTTTTTCAACGATATGTGACATTTTTTAATTTTTTCCTGCTGTACAACCAGTAGGGGTTATTGACTAATAATGCAATACGAATAATGATATCTAATATCACATATTAAATATTACAACACAAGAGGGGAATTTTAATATGATTGATCAAAAGACACAACGTGGTTTAACACGACGTAGTATGCTCACACTTACCGGCGGTGCTGCTCTCGGTGCCTTGGCCGCGCCAAGTATATTGAGGGCTGAAACTAAAATTGGCGGCGAGTTATACTTGGAAACATTTGGCGGAAGTTATGCTGAAGCTGTTACCAACATTATTGTGAAGCCTTTTGAGGAGCGCTACGGCGTTAAGGTTCACATTTCGCAGTTTGGTAATAACGCTGAAGTACTTGCAAAACTACAAGCCGGGAATTCGCGGGTTGATGTTTCAACGCTAGGGGGGGGAGAAGTATACCTAGCTGCGAAAAACAAAATTTTGCGACCGCTCAACTTGAGCAATATTCCCAATTTTGCGCAGCAACACGATAAGTTCCGCAAACCAAATTATGAACTGGGCGATACGAATAACTTTAGTGCGGGTCTTGTTTGGGGTGACCGCGCAATTGCTTATAATTTTGATAGTATTGATGAAGCGCCCACATCTTGGGAAGCATTATGGGACCCGCGTTTTGCTGGCATCTCTTCTGCTTATTTGCCTTTCCCGGGTCCAATTGAAATTGGTGCGCTGGTTCTTGGCCAGGACATGAACAACATTAGTGATCTTGATGCGATCGAGAAAAAACTGATGGAGCTAAAAGGCAACTTGCTCAAGTGGTGGAGCAGCGGTTCCGAGCTGACCCAACTGTTTGCTATGGGTGAGGTCGCAATTTCCGACTTCTGGCGCGGCCGTGTGAACACAATGAAAGAGCAAGGTCTTCCAGTTGATTATGTTGTTCCGCAAGAAGGTGCTCCTTCGTGGGTAGACACCATGGTTGTTCCGAAAACCTGTCAAAACGTGCCTGCTGCAGAAGCTTTCATTAACACAATGCTTGACGCAGAAATTCAAAGGCAATTTGTGCTTCATGGTATTAACTATGCGCCAAGTAACATTGAAACAAAGCTCACTGAGAATGAAAAAATTCGCTTGGGTGCATCTGAAAATATTTTCGATACCGCCATTTTCGCTGATGCTGCCTACGTTGCAAGCCAGGCCAATGATTGGAATTTGGTTCTAAACCGTTTGAAATCATAGGGGTTTAGAAAGCCGGTGACTTACACCACCCCAACGGCCTAGTAGGTCGCCGGTTTCTTACGTATTGGTCTAGCAGGAAATAAAAATGACAAAATTTGACGTCGAACTGGATAATGTATCCAAGCGTTTCGGTGAGTTCACTGCCGTCGACAATGTTAACTTCAAAATTAACAAGGGCGAATTCTTCTCCCTTCTAGGGCCGAGTGGTTGTGGCAAAACAACACTCATGCGGATGATTTCTGGTTTCGAAGCACCTAGCGAGGGAACCATAAGAATCTCCGGAAAAGACGTGACCCACGATCGTCCATATGAGCGTCCTACAAACCTTGTTTTTCAGCATTTGGCATTGTTTCCCCATCTAACAATTGCAGAAAACATTGCCTTTGGTCTCCGCCTGAAGAAACTGAGTAACGGCGAAATTGACCGCCGTGTGGACGAGATGCTGGAGCTGGTGCGTCTACCAGGGCTTGGCAACCGTAAGATCTCCCAGCTTTCCGGTGGGCAAAAGCAGCGTATTGCCATTGCCCGCGCATTGGTAAACAGACCGGCTGTTCTATTGCTAGACGAGCCACTTGCAGCACTTGATCTTAAACTGCGTGAACAAATGCAGTTGGAATTGAAGCGCATTCAAAGTGAAATTGGTACCACTTTCATTTATGTAACCCATGACCAAAGCGAAGCGATTACCATGTCCGATGTAATCGCCGTAGTAAATAAGGGTAAGATTGAGCAGATGGCGGATGCAACCACCATCTATGAAAAACCCCAGTCTGCCTTCGTCGCCAACTTTATTGGTGAGACCAACCTGCTTGAGGGCGAAATTGCTTCAATCAACGGTGATGCAACTGTTGTTGTCGTTGAAGGCGTGCCAATCAAGGTAAAATCGGTAGCTGGTGCCCATGTTGGCCAAAAAGCTCATGTTTCTGTACGCCCTGAGAAAATCATCTTCGATGCAATTGATGCCGATAGCTGCAACCACTTTGAAGCGGTAATTGATAACGCCATCTACATGGGTAACTACACGCACTATCAAATGCATCTTGGCCAAGGCCTTAAGCTTGGAATTGATGTGCAAAACGCAACCCATTGCGAGCGCAAATCAATTGGCGAAAGCGTACACATTGCTTGGTCTGCAGACCTTGGGGTTCTATTGCCTGGAGAAGTACAATGAGTGGTGCTATGCCCATGCGCCCTGAGTACAATTCAGAGGCGATACAGCTTCGCAAACGTATAGCGATGTTATTGAGCCCGGGCTTATTGTGGCTCTTAGTGTTCTTTGCGCTGCCAATGTTCTTTGTACTGCGTAGTAGTTTTGATAGTTTTGCCGGCGGCGTCATGACCTCCGATTTCACTTTGCAAAACTATGCGAGAATATTCACCGAACCCCTTTATATTCAAGTTTTGTTTAAAAGCTTGTTGACGGGTTTGTTCGTGACTGTCTCGTGCCTGGTTATCGGCTATCCAGTGGCGCACTTAATTGCGCGAAGCACGGGCAAAAAACGTAATCTCCTGCTTATCGGCCTGGTGATCCCGTTTTGGACCAGTCTGGTTGTACGCACGTATGCATGGAAACTACTGCTGGGGACCAACGGTGTCGTGAACTATCACCTTATGCAATTGGGTATTATCGATACGCCATTGCGCATGCTATTCACAACAGGTGCTGTTGTTGTTGGCTTGGTTCATGTGTTTTTGCCATTTATGATCTTGCCGCTTTATGCATCGATTGAAAAGCTTGATGCCAGTCTTGAAGAAGCCTCGCAGGACCTCGGTGCAAATGCTGTCCAGACCTTCTTCAAGGTAACACTCCCTCTCACGCTCCCCGGCGTTACCACCGGTTGTATGCTTGTTTTCATTATGACCGTTAGCTCATTCCTCACGCCGGATCTTTTGGGCGGAGCAGGAAATGCCATGATCTCAAACATCATTCAGTCTGAGTTTTTCGGCACCTTTAACTGGCCATTCGGTAGTGCACTTGCCATCAGCTTCTTGTTGTTCTCGTTACTTTTCGTAGCGGTCTACAACAAGTTTTTTAACCGCGAACAGAAAGGCTAGACCATGCTTGGACGCGTAACACAAAAAACCTGGTCAATGCTGGTTTACCTGTTCTTGTTTGCTCCTATTTTGGCAGTAACGTTGATGTCGTTTAATGCCTCTCGCTTTTCCAAATACCCGCCTACCGGGTATACACTGGATTGGTATGTAGATGCATTTGAAGACCCGGCGATTGTACAGGCAATCTTGACCAGTGCCTTTATTGCAATTGTTGCTGCTAGTCTTGCAACCATTATTGGTACTTTGGCAGCGGTGGCGATTTCCCGCTATTCTTTCCGCCTACACGAGTTCTTTCGTGCCACATTCATGGCCCCGCTGATTATACCCGAGGTGGTGATTGCAGTGGCATTGTTAGCATTGTCTGCCAACTTGAACTTGCAAGGCGGCCTGCCAATTGTCATCGCCGGTCATGTTCTTATCGGCCTACCATTTGTGCTCACAGTTGTCTCGGCAAGGTTGCATGGTCTTGGTGTGGACGTCGAAGAAGCCGCAATGGACTTGGGTGCGAATGAGGTACAAACCTTTTTTAAGGTGACATTGCCTTTGGCAATGCCGGGCGTCATAGCAGGGCTTGTTCTTGCCTTTACGATCTCATTCGACAACTTCTTGGTTACCTACATGACAGCAGGTTCGGGAACCGTCACGATTCCGATCAAGATCTATTCGATGCTGCGTTTCGAGGTAAGCCCGAAAATCCACGCGGCTTCAACAATAGTGATCGCTCTGACTGTCGCTCTGATGCTGCTCTACCAGTTCTTCAGCAGGGAATCGGAAGAGAAAACCCATTAATAACGCCAATTGGCTTTCATAAATAATAATAGGAAAACAACCATGAAGTTCCGCGAGTATGATCAGTGGGACGCGGTGGAGATGTCTGAGCTTGTGCACGCCAAGGCTATCAGCCCGACAGAGCTGTTAGAAAGTGCGATTGAGACAATTGAAACAAGAAACCCAGCTATCAACGCCGTAACTACTAAAACCTATGATGAAGCGAGAGCACAAATTGCCAAAGGACTTGGCGATGGCCCATTAGCCGGTGTGCCACTGCTTCTGAAAGATTTAGCTATTCAATATAAGGGTGTTGTTACATCTGCGGGTAGTCGCTTATGTGCAGATGCGGTTGCAGATCATCACAGCACGCTGACGCAAAGGTATATGCAAGCTGGCGCTGTTATTCTTGGAAAAAGCAATAGCCCCGAATTCGGGGTATCCGGCTCCACAGAGTCGGAGCTACTAGGCCCCTGCAAAAACCCATGGGATACGAGCCGCAGTGCAGGCGGCTCCAGCGGCGGGGCAGCCGCAGCAGTTGCTGCAAGGTTGACGCCGGTGGCCCATGCATCTGACGCCGGCGGCTCCATTCGTAACCCCTCTTCGGTTTGCGGCGTCTTTGGCCTTAAAACCACGCGTGCCCGCACGCCGTTGGGCCCTCTCATCTCCGAAGGTAGTGGAGGCTTGTCCATTCAGCATGTGATCACAAGAAGTGTACGCGATAGCGCTGCGTTTCTAGATGCATCTGCCGGCCCCGCAACAGGTGATGCATATACGGCACCGGGTACAAATGGTTTTTTAAAGGCTCTTGCCTCGCCGCTCACGCGGAAACTACGTATCGCAGTGCATACCGAACCTTATCACAATGTTGCAATTGATCACTCTTGCATTGAGGCAGTGCAACAAACTGCCAAGCTTTGCGAGAGTCTGGGGCATATTGTTGAGGAGGGGCAGCCAGATATTAACGGCGATGAAGAAATGGCCGTCAATAGCGTTCTGTGGAGTGTAAATCTGGCCAATACGGCCAAGTCCTTGTTTGCGGCAAAAGGCATAGCGCCATCACCGCAGTACATGGAGAAAAACACTTGGAATATGGTCGAGTTAGGGCTCGCAACCAGTGGGACCGATTACATTCAGGCGGTTCAGAAAATGCACCGTACCAGCCGCAAGATAGCTGCCCTGTTTGAAACTTACGACGTTGTATTGTCGCCAGTACTGTCCCGTCCTGCCTGGAAACTGGGAACCTATGAAGCAGGCTGCGATGATGTTGCAGCATATTTCCGAAGAATCTTCGATCACTCTCCATTCTGCTGGCCCTACAACATGAGCGGTCAGCCGGCCATGTCTGTTCCAATGCACTGGAATGATGGTGGCTTACCGGTTGGTGTGCAGTTTGCCGGAAGATATGGCGATGAAAAAACTCTGCTGCTCTTGGCAGCTCAGCTGGAACAAGCACAGCCATGGGCCCATCGGGCACCAGACCTTGTTTTAAACTCCTAGGACAATAAAATGGTAGAAACACTTAAATGCATTTCTCCGATAGATCAGTCGGTGTGTGTGGAGAGAACATGCAGTAGCCTTGAAGATGCCCGCCAAGTTGTTAAAGCTGCACAAAAGGCCCAGATAGAATGGCAGGCGCGTACGCTTGAAGAGCGTATTTCGATGGTTCTAGCTGCTGTCGATAAACTTGCCGATTACGATGATGAAATCGTCAAAGAACTTGCGGTTATGATGGGGCGTCCCGTGCGTTTTGGCGGCGAGTATGCCGGAGTTAAAAGCCGCTCTGTGTATATGGCAGGTATTGCAAAGGACGCGCTTGCGGATCAAATCATCGACTTGGACGATGGAGCAGACCGAAAAATCAAGCGTGTTCCTCTTGGTACATTGCTGGTAGTTGCCCCGTGGAACTATCCGTATCTCACGGCCATAAACACTATCGTGCCTGGCCTGATTGCCGGTAACACGGTTGTGCTCAAGCACGCTTCACAAACCTTGCTGGTTGGGGAACGGTTCCAACAAGCGTTTGATGCTGCCGGCATTCCCGCTGGTGTTTTCCAAAATGTTTTCCTTGATCATGATACCACTTCTACATTGATTGCTGAGGGCGCATTTAACCTGGTCAACTTCACCGGTTCTGTTGGTGGCGGCCGGGCAATGGAAAAAGCAGCTGCAGGAACTTTCACCGCGATCGGCTTGGAACTCGGCGGTAAAGACCCGGGCTACATTACCCAAAATGCCGATTTGGATGCCGCTGTGGCGAGCTTGGTCGATGGCGCTATGTTCAACTCCGGTCAGTGTTGCTGTGGTATCGAGCGTATTTACGTGCACGAAAGCCGCTATGACGAAGCAGTTGAGAAAATTGTTGATCTGGTCAAGCAGTACCAGCTTGGAAATCCACTTGATGAAGCCACCACTTTAGGGCCGATGGCACATGAACGCTTTGCGCATGAAGTGCGCGAACAAATAACTGATGCACTGGAAACGGGCGCAACCGCACATATAGATACATTCCCCGAAGATGATGGCAAAACCTATTTGTCGCCTCAGGTATTGACAGATGTCACCCATGACATGCGGATCATGCAAGAAGAAAGCTTTGGTCCGGTGGTCGGCATCATGAAAGTCCGAGATGACCAGGAAGCCATTACGCTGATGAATGATAGCGAGTTTGGTCTTACCTGTTCTGTCTGGACCAATGACATGAAACAGGCCGAGGCGATTGGCGACCAGCTGGAAACCGGGACTGTTCTTATCAACCGCGCAGATCATGTTGACCCTGCACTGTGCTGGACGGGCAGTAAAGATACCGGTCGCGGTGGCGCACTTTCTGCAATCGGTTTTCAAAACCTGACACGTCCAAAATCCTACTATCTAAAGAAAGTCTAATAATGCAACTCAACGGCAACTGGAACTATCCAACAAAAATTCGTTTTGGCGAGGGGCGTATCTCAGAATTACCCGAGGTTTGCCAAGCAGCTGGAATTAAGAAACCTTTGCTAGTCACAGATCGTGGGCTCGCTAAACTGCCGATCACGGAACAAACACTCGCAATTCTTGCAGATGCCGGGATTGAGTGTGGTTTATTTGGTGAGGTTGACCCAAATCCGACAGACATCAACCTGACAGCAGGTGTACAGGCATTTAATCAAGGTGGTCACGATGGTGTCATTGCCTTTGGTGGTGGTTCTGGCCTCGATTTGGGTAAGATGGTCGCCTTTATGTCTGGCCAATCACGGCCTGTATGGGACTTTGAAGAAGGTGAAGACCGCTGGATGCGTGCAGACCCGACAGGTATTGCGCCAATTATTGCGGTACCAACAACCGCAGGCACCGGCTCTGAAGTTGGCCGCGCTTCTGTTATTACCAATTCGCAGACGCACGAGAAGAAAATTATCTTCCATCCTGATGTTCTTCCAAAAATTGTGATTTGTGATCCGGTATTGACAGTGGGCATGCCAAAATTCATCACAGCTGGTACAGGGTTGGATGCCTTTGCGCATTGTGTCGAAGCGTTCTCCTCACCTTTCTATCATCCAATGAGCCAGGGTGTGGCCTTGGAGGGTATGCGTCTGGTTAAAGATTATCTTCCACGTGCTTATGCAGATGGAACAGATATCGAAGCACGCGCGCATATGATGAGTGCGGCAGCGATGGGAGCAACAGCTTTCCAAAAGGGTCTTGGCGCTATTCATGCACTTAGCCACCCGGTTGGTGCACTCTACAACACGCATCATGGCACGACCAATGCCGTTGTTATGTTGCCTGTTCTGCGCCTCAATGAGCCTGTGATCAGAGAGCGTTTCGACACTGCAGCGCGTTACTTGGGTATTGACGGTGGTTTCGATGGCTTCTGCCAGTTTGTGCAAGAGTTTAACGATCATTTCAGTATTCCAAAGTCATTAACCGACTTGGGCGTGAAAGATGTTGAAATGGATAAACTCATTGAAATGGTTCTTGCCGACCCTTGTTGCGAAGGTAACCCGGTTGAACTGACGCATGATAATGTCCGCCAATTGATTGAAAACTCTTTGTAAAAGCCTGCAAATGAAAAGGCGGGCACTCTCGCCTTTTCATAACCTCGCCTTTTTATAACTATGAAAAATCTACGCATGGAAAGAGCGAGATTGTGTTGTAACCAGCGCTCTTAGCCAATTAATTGATAAAGCCTAGGCAACTTCACCCCTGTATTGGTTAGTTGCTCGCCATTCTGTTGGGTTTTTTCCGGTAATGCGAAGAAATTCTCTATTGAAGTTTGATTTACTTTGAAAACCGGTTTCATCTATTATTCGGGTCACTGAATACTCTGTAGTAGCAAGTAACCGACAAGCCTCTTCAATACGAAACTGGTTGACATATTGTGAAACGTTCATAGAACGACTGCGGTTTACTGCAATCGATATTTGTCGGGAAGGTACACCTGCACGCCTTGCCAATCTGCTTAAACTTAAATTCGGGTCTTTAAAAAGCCCTTTATTTTGTAGCAAGGTGTCAATTGCACTCAAAATCTCAGTGTCAAGTATAACATCATCTGCACTCAAGATGTTACTTGCCTCTTTTGTTTCTATCTCTATCTCATCATTGCTCGAAGTATCTGTATTCTCTCCGGCTGTTGTTGCAGCAATACAAAGGCAAAGTAAAATCAGTAGATTGGAAGCGGATAGAATAGTAGCAACATGAGCTCCTTGCCACTGTATGAAGTCAAGGAGTACCAGAGCATCTATAATCCCAGTACTTAACAACAAGTAGGCAGCGACTTTTAAAGCTGTGTAAGCGGGTAAAACACCATTTAAAGAAACTCTGTGTAATGCAGAGGGTCCAATTCGAACAGTGTGAAATAA
Source organism: Polycladidibacter stylochi (assembly GCF_001562055.1). Classification (GTDB taxonomy): domain Bacteria; phylum Pseudomonadota; class Alphaproteobacteria; order Rhizobiales; family Stappiaceae; genus Pseudovibrio; species Pseudovibrio stylochi. The sequence continues at coordinate 45,543 of NZ_LLWE01000041.1, forward strand.
TGCAATGCTATAACCAAAACTCAAAGCTATGAGTACATAATCTATCAAATTTGCATCAACAACTAATAAGAGACCAATAAGCGGAACTGGTAAAAGATGGAGCCAGACTTTCCAGTCTTTAATCTGCACGGATTGCGGGCGAATATGTGTAAATGCAGCCCAAGTTAAAACAGGTAAGCTTGCTGCTACCAATGGCTGTAAATACTTGGCCTCTGTTAAATGATAATTCCAACGTAAGCCACTCAAAATCGTTTGTGTGATACAAACAATAAATAGAAGCAGAAAAAATATTTTTTCAGTAAGTTTTTGATCACCTGCCCGCAATATTTTCACAAACAGCAATAATAGCATCAATGTAACAACAAAGGGGAGCGGAATTGTAAGCATTCAACTTTCCTGAATGATCTATTAATTAATAACTATTAATACTATCAGATATAGATAACAATTATCAGTTGAATATTAGTAGACTGTAAACATTCAATAAGGTGGAATATTTCAACATTTCCACTTCATGTTTGAGTTACCACTTCCACCCTGAGTTAAGATTTACTGATTTTTTAAAATTCATTCTATAAAATGTTCACTTGATGCAAAGGCTAACAACCGCAGGCTACGGGGCAACTCTATTACTGTAGCCTTATGTGTAACTTCTGTTACCCCCCCACCTTGCAATTCTCGTTGCCAGGACTCTAAAATTACGGTTGCAATACCTAACTCTCCGGCTATTTCGTCGACTTTGCGCCCGCTCACTTCAACCAGCCGCACAGCTTCTCTCTTAAACACTTCTGCATCTATTGGTTGACACATAAAACTCTCCCATAATTAGTTTACCTCAAAGCTCTCCAGATTTTCATTGTTTGCATAAATACTTCATTGCTGCCTAGCCAACATTAGAGCCGATAAGAGGAAAGACTGTTTGAGCTCCAAACGTTCTGCAAACAGGCTTCGTGTCTCCGCCGTATTAGATCCAATACGGAGACTTAACTTCGCCTTGTCATAGCTAGGCGGAGTGGAATTCGTGTTGCATGTAGAGCAGGCAGTCCTCCGCCAATAGCACCCACCAGTAAGGCCAATAAAACAGCGTTGGCGGCCATAGAAAATGATAGCTTAAGTTCAAATGCAATTTGTGTGTTATCTGTACCAACTGTTGAAGCGGCCCAACCATCTAGTAGCAATAGTGCGGCACATAAGCCTATAAAACAGCCGACCAATGTGAGGAGCAGTCCTTCCAGCCACGTGCCCACAAAAGCTGAAATCCGGCTAAACCCTAATGCACGCACCGTAGCTATTTCTACCTGCCGATCAGAAACAGAGCTGTACAATGTTGTTAGAGCGCCAATAATTGCCCCCAGTGCCATTACCAGTGATATTGGCCATCCAAGCCATAAAATTATTTGGCTGACCCGTTCTGATTGTGCTGAAAAATACTGCTTTTCTGAAAGTACTCGAACCGGTAGACGTGGGTTGGCATCGATATAAGAAGTAAGCTGTTCTAAGCTATTTGGTCCAGCTAATTGTGCACGCAAGCTTTGAACTTGGTTCGGACGATTAAATAATATTTGAACTACTTTCACATCGCTAAGTAATTCAGACTCGAAGACCGATCCATTTGCTTCAAAAATACCAACAATTTTCCAACGTGAGCGGCCAAACTCTATTGTATCATTCAAAGTTAGCCCCTCGTACTCTTGAGAGAGGCGCTGGCCGACGATCAACTCATTAGCACCTAGTGTAAATAGTCTACCAGAAACAAGTTTTATAGATGGACGCAACGTCAACCCATGAGCCCCGATACCACGTAGCGAAACTGTTGCGGGCAGGTGATCCTGTTTGCCTAACACATCAACTGGAACAATTGTTTCTGCAGATAATACAGTTGTTCCCTGAGGATTTTTGACAAGGCCTGGCGCTTCTTCCAGTAAATGGATGTGCGGTGGAGCAATGCTGCTTCCGAGCTCAGATCGCGCACCCAGCCCCATAACAATTGCTACGTCTTCGCTCCCCATTTGTGTTAGGGTTTTGTTAAATCCATTTGCCATTGCAAGAAAGCCAAGCAATATCATAGTTACCAGAGTCACAGAAAATACAAGAGATATGGAAATCCATTGACGCCGGCCAAGACTACGCAAATTTGCGTTTGTGATAGCAACACATTGACGAAGTAAATTCATAAAATCACCTATTTAACTATGCTTGAGAGCATTGGCAATTGGTTGGCGAAAAGCGCGGTACGCGGGTAGAAAGCCGGTAAGAAAACTCAACAGGAGCGCAAAACCTAGAAGCTGTAGAACAGTTTGTAATGATAAACTTATACCAGGAACAACACTGGAAAGTAGCTCATTCAAAACAGGCATTAGTAAAGCGGTTAATCCAACGGCAGCCAATGTTCCCATTGCAAAAATAATCAAGGTTTCTGCAAAAATACTGAGCATAATAATAGTGCCCGAAAACCCAAGTACTTTTAAGATACCTATTTCAGAAATGCGTTCACGTATGGCGAAAGTCATCGTGTTAGCAACAATCATCAAAATTGTAATGAATGATGCTGAAACAATAACTCCGACGAGTAGTTCCACATTGGCAAATTGGTTCATGAAGGCTTTCATAAAAGCGATTTCAGATTGACTACGCGTTTCATGACTTGAATTTGCAAAGCCTTCATCAATACGTTTTGCAACCACATCGATTGATTCTGTATCATTCGGCAGCACGCCCAATAGTGAGACAGTATCCTGACCATGCACTAATGCTTCGTTGAAATAATCATAGTTTACCACCAAGAAGGCAGTATCAACATTGGGTTTCAGCCCATCAAAAATACCAGCCACCTCAAACGACCAATCATGCGTACCATCTTGATTAAAGTGACGGAAGCTGGTGAGCGTTATTTTCTGTCCAACTTGCCAGCCTTCTTTCATCGCCAATGTACGGCCGACTAAAGCCCCATCACGCTTTTGCCCCATCATGCGCACTAAGTTCTCTGTGATACTGTACGTGTTTAGAAAAATACGATAGTAGCTGGGAATATCGACAGCATTGGCGCCAAGAATATTATATTCGTTCTTATAATAGGCGCGCAGGCGCGTCATGTGCGTGGCCTCCTGCACCCCTTCAATTTGCCTAATTTTATTCCAATAGCTAAGCGGAAGTACTTCATTACTACCAATCTTATTGGTTACAACCAAGCGTTCGGCAATAGCTTCAGCTCCTTCGAAACTTTTTTGAAAGCTGGAAAGAACGCCGTAAATAAGAAAGGCATTCATAATACAAAGGACAAGCAATACGCTGCGAAGCATTTTACGACTAAGATTTTTAAATATCAAAGAAGCATAGCTCATTGGGCTGCCTCCAGCTCTTTACGCACAAATTGGCCCTTATCCAAATGAAGGGTCCGCTTTGCGTATGCTGTGGCGCTGGGGTCATGGGTGACCATGACGATTGTTTTGCCCATTTCAGTGTTCAGGATTTTTAGGATATCTAGGATTTCCTCAGCCGATTGGCGATCTAAATCTCCAGTTGGTTCATCGCAAAGCAGTACCTGCGGATCCATTGCGATTGCACGCGCGATGCCAACGCGCTGCTGCTGGCCTCCAGATAGTTCTGAAGGTAAATGCTTGCCCCGTTTGGACAGTCCAACTATATCGAGAATGGTTTTAACCCGTTCGGCCCTTTCATAACGGCTCAACGATGTTAACAGCAATGGCAGTTCAATATTTTGCGCAGCTGTAAGCATTGGCAACAAGTTATAGAACTGGAACACAAAGCCAATATGCGTAGAGCGCCATTGGCTCAGCTTAGCCTCGGACATTTGGTCGATGCGCAAAGAACCCACTGTAATTTGACCACTGGAAATACGATCTATACCGCCAATCAAATTCAAGATTGTAGACTTGCCAGAGCCGGATGGTCCCATAATTGCCAAGAAATCACCCGTTGGAATATTCAGTGTGACCTCATCAAAAATAGTTATTTCATTTTTCCCGAGCTGATAGCATTTCGAAATTTCTTTAAGATGAATGCTTGTATCTAACGTCATGTGAACAGTCTCTTTTTTAATAAAGCGTTACAGTTATTAATTTGCAGGCAGTTTAAAAGTGACTTTTGCCGACATATTAGGGAACATACTGGGTAGCGGCTTTGCAATGGCAAGCCGGACAGCAACAGTGCCCTTCTGCCTAGAGGCAAAAGGTATAATAGCGCTAACGGTGACTGGTATTTGCATTTCAGGATAAGCATCCAGTCGGGCTATACCCTTTTGGCCTTGCTGAAGTTGAGCTATATTTACTTCAGCAATATCAATATCAATACGCAGTTGTTGCGGATCAATAACCTGTACAAGCCCTGCGTTAGCCGGTCCACCGTCAAGTCCAGACTGTAAAACTTCGCCAACTTCGCTCAATCTTGTAACAACAACCCCATCAAACGGAGCGCGGATTGTATAATAGTGTAGCTGTTGCGAAAGCTTTTCAACTTCAAGTTCTTCAGTAGCTAAGGCCCGTCGAGCACGAACAAGAGCGCTATGCATACGCTCTTTTTTTAGTAACGCCGCATTGAACATTGCTTTGCTCACTACGCCTTTTTGATGCAAAATCGAAAGACGCTCTACAGGCTCTTGCGCTTCGGCAAGAGCTGCTTGAGCTTCTATAACCTCAGCTGCAGCCTTATTCACTTTCGATCTGGCAATATTCAAAGACATTACAAGTAATGTGCTATCAAATTGAGCCAGCATTTGTCCCTTCTTGACAATATCGCCCGGCTCAACCTCGAAGAGGATAATGCGTCCGCTAATTTCGGGCTTTATTGTCACCACATGATCCGCTACCACATAACCGGAGCCAACTATGGTTTGTGACGTAATTGCCATCTCTTCATTATCATTGAGTACGTCGGATACTGATGTGTTGTGGAGCGACTTTGCAGTTCTTTCAGTTTGTGTCCTATCGGCTGGTGCCCTAATAGAAACGACTGCTTGCTCGGGTTGCTCTGCTGGGAAGAAGTACTTTGCTCCATCAAAATAGGCATAGGAAATACCTGCCAAGCACATAACAATGACAGCGCTTACCACTGGTGAATGCCATTTTGCACCTTGTTTTCGTGCTGACGGCTGCGGCGCTTCATTTCTATCTATCTGTAAGCTTTTCAGCTTATCTGAAAGTTCTGCTTTGTGTAACACGGTGTTTTTCCAAGTTCGGGGCTCTTTGAAAGCATTTACAAACTATGGAAACGAATGACCTTTTGTGCGACCCATATTGCGTTACAGGTCGTCCTTGATTGCAATCTAGGGAGATTAGTTGGTTACTTTTGGGACCAACTTTAATTCAGATAGGTGGTATATTGATGAACAGTGGTGAGAAATTTGATGAGTAAAAACAGTTATGTAATTTAGTTTTCGAGTCTTCTTGAAAAAGCCAAAACCAAAAAAGCGAAGCTGCTGAGTTTATGTTCCCTATGCCTACAGCTATCAAACACATAGTAACACAACCTAAACCAAAGGCCCCGGATTGGGGCCTTTGGCATTCATTGGCGTTTCTTTGCCGCCTTAAAGGTGATGGGGCTGGTTAGTCAGCTATTGCTTTAATGCGTTTAATCAAATCAGCCACTTTGGGGTCTGCTTTTGCCGCTTCTTCATGCATCGGCATTACTTTTTCAATGAAAGGTTCTTTTTTGACATCAATAAACTTAACACCAAGAGTCGTCTTCGCTGTTTCAATGGCTTCCAGTGTTTGCTCATTGTAGAGCTTACGGTGGAAGTCCATCATTTCACGGGCAGCGGTTTTCAAAGCTTTCTGTTGGTCTTCTGGCAATGCGTCCCAACTTTGAGCCGATATCATGAGCACACCCGGTATCATAGTGTGCTCATCTTTAGAGTAGATTTTTGCCACTTCACCATGGCGCACATCGACAAGTGCTTGCGGGTTATTTTCTGCGCCATCAACAACACCTTGTTGTAATGCCGAGTACAGCTCGCCAAAGGCGATAGGTGTTGGGTTACCACCCAGCAGCTCGACCATTTTAATGGCTGATGGGCTTGGTTGGACGCGGATTTTCATGCCTTTCAGATCAGCGGGTGTATTGATTGCTTTGTTGGCATAGAAGGAGCGCGATCCATCCACCATGAATGCCAGACCAATAAAGCCTTTTTTGTAGCTTGATTGATAAATATCCTCGGCAATGTCGCTGGTGAGAACTTTGTAATAATGTGGCTCACTGGTAAAGATGTAGGGCAGTGTGAGAGCCGAATAAGCACTGTCAAAGGCTTCCATTTCACTTGCGTTCGAGCGGGCCATATCTAGTAGGCCGTTTTGCATCAGCTCTACCGACTCACGCTGTGAGCCAAGTTGTGCATTTGGGAAAACTCTTATGCGCAATTTGCCATCGGTGATTTCTTTCACCCGTTTGGCCATGAACTCTAGAGAGATATGGGCAGGGTTATCGGTTGGCAAGTTATGACTTAAACGCAATGACTTCGCTTCGGCCACTGTTGCTCCCACCATGAGTGCCGACGTTAACAATGCGCCTAACATATGTTTATTACGGAACATAATATTCTCCCAGACTACAGATTGTTCTGCCAATTATTGGTGTGCAGGACCAAATTTGCAGGGCCTGCGTATCTGGATAATGAACCAAAAAATAAATTGGTCAACCAAAAATTACGGATTATGTATTGACACATAGGCCAACCCTCCAAAATTGGTTAACTGAAAACTTTTGTCCTGCCAACAATGCTAACAATCACCTGCTTTGTGTTCACCTGATTTATGCCTTTTGGCATCCATAATATTGGCCGGCCAAAGTAATTTGAAATTACTCGATATTGAAATCATGTGTACCCCATTCAAAACACAAGGTAATTTTCATCAATGAAGGTGATCTTGCTAAACTATAGTATGGTATAATTTAAAATTGGCTATATCCCCTATATGCTATGATCACAGCTTCAACAGCATACAAAGGCATTCCAAGGGGGCACCATGTTAAACACGCAATTAGCGAATACAGAGCTCTTTCAGCAAGCTGCGTTTATTGATGGTGCCTTTGTACAAGCAGCCTCATGCAAAAACATAGAGGTACGAAACCCTGCGAATGATGAGCTCATAGGCTTTGTGCCCAATTGCGATGCGCATGAAACCCGCCAAGCCATTGATAGTGCACAACAGGCACAAAAACACTGGGCAAAAAGAGCAGCAATTGAGCGCGCCAATATTTTATTAAACTGGTATGATCTTATCATGTCAGCGCAAGAAGACCTTGCATGCTTGCTAACCGCAGAACAGGGAAAACCATTGCCCGAAGCACGCGGCGAAATTGCCTATGGTGCCAGCTTTATTCGTTGGTTTGCTGAAGAGTGCCGCCGCGCATCTGGTCAAATTATACCGACATTTCAAAATGATAAACGTTTGCTCGTCATGAGGCAGCCCATTGGTGTTGTTGGTGCCATAACACCATGGAATTTCCCCAATGCGATGATAACCCGCAAGGTTGCCCCTGCGCTTGCTGCAGGTTGTGCTGTGGTATTAAAACCAGCCGCGCAAACACCCTATTCTGCCCTAGCTCTTGCTGTACTGGCACAACAGGCAGGCTTACCGGCAGGGCTTTTTTCGGTTGTCACGGGTGATGCAGCTCCCATTGGTAATGAGCTCACCTCCAATCCTATCGTCCGCAAGCTCACATTTACCGGCTCCACCGCTGTGGGGGCCAAGTTATACGCCGCTTGCGCACCAACAATTAAAAAAGTGAGTCTGGAGTTGGGCGGCAATGCCCCCTTCATCGTTTTTGATGATGCAGATATAGACGCAGCGGTTGAGGGCGGGTTGATTGCTAAATTTCGTAATAATGGACAAACCTGCGTTTGTGCAAACCGGATTTATGTCCAAGCGGGCATTTATGATGCGTTCTTGCAAAAGTTGACCGCGCGCTTGGCAAAAGAAAAAACTGGTAATGGCTTTGAAGCGGGGGTTGCCTTTGGACCCTTGATAGATCAAGCAGCCCTGGAAAAGGTTGAAGAGCATATTGCCGATGCAGTGGCCAAAGGAGCAAAGGTAGAACTGGGCGGAAAGCGCCACCAACTCGGCGGTACTTTCTTTGAGCCAACAGTGCTTTCAAACAGTCTGGATACGATGCTGATTGCGCGTGAAGAAACATTTGGTCCTGTTGCGCCTATCTTCCGCTTTGAAAGTGAAGAGGAAGTTATAAAGCGGGCGAATGATAGCGAATACGGCTTGGCTTCCTACTTTTATTCAAAAGATCTCGCGCGATGCTTTCGGGTGAGTGAAGCGCTTGACTATGGTATGGTCGGAGTTAATAGCGGAATTATTTCTACTGAAGTTGCCCCATTTGGCGGGGTCAAGCTCTCCGGCATTGGGCGTGAAGGGGCAAGCACTGGCCTAGAGGAGTTTGAAGAGCTTAAGTATGTGTGTATGGGCGGAATTTGAAACCTTTTGCTTTTTAGGTAGCTTCATTCTTACATAATAATAACTGAATGTAATTTTATTGTCGTTCTATTCATAGATAAAGTTGTTTTAAGATATAGTGCGCTGTCCATCTCAGCGCCCTAAGAATTATTTCTATTAATAATATAAGATGCTTTTTCACTACCTACATTACGCGAGGTGCCAAAGGTTCATTTGTGTGGCGAAATGTACCGGTTGCTACAAACAAAATGGTACTTTTTTAGATGCACTATCATATAGCCACTGTGATGAGTAAAGGCATGCATTTTACCGAAGAGGGAGCCACCTCTATCGATCTATGTGCCCGTGATTTTATCCAGAACAGCAATTATAAAGATACAACCACTGTTTTTTGTGGCGCAGAAGCGCAGTATTTTGCCGGCTTCAATTGCATTCCCTATCCGGTTGGCAAACGTGCACAGTTGGCAGTGCAACTTAAAAAAGCGCAGCCGGATGTGATTGTGGTGCACCAAAGGGTCGCCTTGGCCGCCTATTTGGCGCGTAAATTGCCTGACACTCCTGTTATTGTGCATCGGCATAATTTTGTAAAACCCAAACGCATGTGGCTCAAGCGGTTTCTGGTGGGGGTAAGATACCGCAATTTGGCGGCGGTTGTTTTTGTCAGTAATGCTTGTAAAGACCACTTTGAAAAGCACTGGCCGCAAATTAAAACCCCGCGATATGTCGTGCATAACGGTCTGGATTTTTCACAATGGCAAGCACAATCGCAAAAGCAAAAATCCGTGCTGTTCGCCGGGCGTATGTCGCCAGATAAAGGGGTTTTAGAGCTGGCTCAAGCGGCATCGTTATTCCTACCCCAGCACCCAGATTGGACACTGCGGCTGATCTGTGCTTGTCAAGAAAAAGATAGGGAGTATCGCGAGCGCGTTTTTACCGCGCTTGAGCCTGTTAAGGATCAGGTCGATTATCAGGAAAACCTGCCATTCGAAAAGGTTAAGCAGGCATATGAGCAAGCGGCCATTGCGTTGGTCCCGTCAAAATTTGAAGAGCCTTTCGGGCGTACGGCCATCGAGGCCTTTGCCGGTGGTGCGGCCCTTATCACCTCAGGCACGGGGGGGCTGCGTGAAGTCTGCGGAGACAATGTATTGTATCTAGAAAACCTCGAACCGGAAACCATAGCGCGTAATACATTGATTTTAATGGAAAATGATCAGGTGCGAGTCGGTCTTGCCCAAGCGGGGCGCAACCATGCACTCAAGCATTACCCGATAAAATCACTAAGTGAAAAATTAGATGTGATTATTGAAGGCTGCGTTGCATAATCAAATGTGTTGTTGTGCAAACGTCAAGCCAGCGCAAGGGGGCCGAATTGAAACACTGGATTCAGGCAAAGCTGGATAAAGCTGGTGCAGATCGCTCGACAACCCGCGGTATCATTGCTCGTATTTTTGCCGATAACTTCTTGGAATTCGCCCCCAAATACGCCATAGCGTTTGCTTTTATGGCGGCTGTGGCAGCAACAACATCGCTAAGTGCCTGGATTATGCGCGACGTTGTGAATGAGATATTCGTTGCAAAAGATTTTAGCCGCCTATTACAAGTCACGCTGGCCATTATCACAATTTTTGCCGTTAAAGGGGTTGCCAGCTATGGGCAAATGGTCACCCTAAGCCGGGTGGGCAATGCCATTGTGGCTAAAAATCAAAAGCGGCTCTATGCTCATTTGCTCATCTGTGATGCGGCCTTTTTCCAGCAACATGGTGCGAGCGATTTAATTACCCGAATTTCCCATAGTGCCAATGCTGTCCGCGAGGTTATCAATTTGCTGGTAACCAGTATCGGCCGTGATTTGCTCTCGCTTATCGGTCTGGTTACGGTCATGGTACTTCAAGACCCGTTGCTCTCGCTCATATCGATGGTTATTGCCCCACCGGCCATATTGGGCATCGCCTATCTGGTGCGCCGGGTGCGCGCACTGGCACGTGCCGAGGTGCTATCGCTGGCCCGTATTGTGCAGGTCATGCAAGAAACCGCTATCGGTATCCGCATCATCCAAAGTTTTGGCATACAGCCCCACATGAAGCGGGAAATGAACAAGGCAATTGGTGACGTTGAGGCCAGAGCCAACAAGATTTCCGAGTTGGGCGCGCGCTCCAGCCCCCTAATGGAAACCTTGGGAGGCTGTGCGTTTGCAACGGTTATTTTGTATAGTGGCTGGCAAAGTATTTTGCTTGGCAAAAGTCCGGGCGAGTTTATTTCGTTCCTCACTGCCTTATTACTGGCCTACGAGCCTGCAAAACGTATCAGCCGGTTGCAAGTCCATTTGGAAACAGGGCTGATTGGTGGTCGAATGATCTATGAAATCCTTGAGAAAAAGCCCAATGTTGTAGATCAGGAAAAGGCCCCCCAACTCAAAGTGGGTAGGGGTGAAATTGTGCTTCACAATACCGGGTTTTGCTATATTTCGGGCTATCCTGTTTTGCATGAGCTTGATTTGCATGTGAAAGCGGGTGAGGTTACGGCCCTTGTCGGCCCCTCTGGCGGCGGGAAATCAACCATATTAGCGCTGGTGCAACGGCTTTATGATGTGAATAGCGGCAGTGTTTCAATTGATGGGCAAAACGTTAAAGACGTTCAGCTCTCTTCTTTGCATGAAGCCATATCACTGGTCACGCAAGATACGGTTTTGTTTACGGGTACCATCAAAGACAATATTGCATTTGGCCGCCCTGATGCCAGTTTTGAGCAAATCAAGCAGGCCGCGAAAAGCGCATTGGCAGACGAGTTTATTGAATCATTTGCAAACGGTTATGAAACGCGAATTGGCGAGGCGGGTATCAGCCTTTCGGGCGGGCAGCGCCAACGATTGGCGATTGCGCGGGCGATTTTGAAAAATGCGCCAATCCTTTTGCTGGATGAGGCCACATCTGCGCTTGATAATGAAACCGAAGCCAAGCTGCAAAAGGCTTTGGAGCATCTCATGCGCGGGCGCACAACGCTGGTTATCGCCCACAGGCTTTCCACCATTCGTCATGCCGACACCATTTGCCTGATTAAAAACGGCAGTCTGGTTGAAGCAGGTAATCATAGCACGCTTATGGCCAACAATGGGCCTTATGCGGCGCTTTACGGCATGCAGTTTTCACGCGAGGAGGCGGCAGTACTGCAGCGCAAACTGTCATAGGGCTTAAGCCGGTTGCGTTTGGCCACAGTAGTTGACGGTTATATGCCGTGGCTCTTTCTGTTCAACGCCAAAGCCGGTTGCTCTTTTAAGAATGATGCGCTCATTTGCATTCAAACCTCGCCTCACCACACCTCACTTTACTATGTGATGCACGGCCCTTTCGTCTGGTTTCAGCCAATCAAGCAGCATGCGCTTCAAAGTTGGCGGGCTGTTTTTTTTGGTTCAGCCGGCCGTTGTTTGGCGTGTCTTTAACCGCCCTCATTAGGGGGCTGTATAATAGCCGGTTTCTTGATCTCCCAGAATGTGGATCGTGGTGGCCAGCTCCGGGTTTGCAACCAATTGCGTTTTCAAATTGGCGTCTGCATAGGGATATCCATAGGAGTTGGAGTTTTCGTGAATGACCTTGGCATACCCGTTGCCGCCATTCTCAAAAGGTTTTTGCTTCACAAAATTGCTGCTGTCGTTCGGGCCGTTCCTACTAAAATAGCCCTCGTTAAAACCAAGGAATATATTGCGCAGCACCGAATTTAGCATAATGTCGCGTGTCTCGCTCGGGCTGCCCTTAATAACCTGGATATTTTGCGCAAATAACTGGTTGTTATAGTGGTAGGTTCCGCCGCCCGACTGGTAAATATACTTGGTTTCAAGCTGGCTTCGTGCAATTTCCAGCTTATTGCCATTTTGGTCGTGCATAGCAATAAGCATGCCGTCATTGCTTGCAGGCTCTTGTAGTTTTCCTTTAAATATCAGTTGTTCTTGTGCAACCATGTCCGATTTTATTAAAAGGGGCACCCCGTCACCACCGTGCGCCAGGCTCAGTTTTTCAACATAAGGGGCAAAGCTTGGGTAGGCTTGCGGCCATATGTTGGGCGCAACCACTTTCTTGCCACCATCAGCCAAGCCAATAACAGGCGGTGCCACCCCCACAAAAAGCGGCTCTAGAGCGTTGATTAAAGATTTCGCGCCAGATGCGGGCAGTTGATCGGGGTTTGCCTGCATGGGCAGCTTGTAGCCAAGCGACTTTGGCATATGGTTTTGTGTGCCCGAAAGCGCCAATGGTAAGCCCAGCATATCGACGTTGCTGAGGTTAATCCAAAGTTCGTCTTTTGCACTGAGCCTGCTAAATTCAACCCACCCAAAGTAGTGGGTAATGTCCGTTACTTGCGGTGCGGCGGTCATGGGCGATGTTGCAATATAAAGGCGGGCGGCGTCAATTGTATCAAAGCATATTTTGCTGTTTTGCGTGAGTGGCTGGCATGCTCCTGGCACCAAGGCACCGGGTTCTTTGGGGTCTGGTGGGAACATGCTGTTGGCGGTTAGTAGCGCATAAAGCTGTTGGTTTTTGCGGTGGTTATCTATCGAGATTGTGGTCAAAATGCCCTCCCAGTTGTTTCTTTCAGGTTTGGCGCGTGTATCCTAATGAAGACCAGCGAGGGCACTATGCGTGAAGGGGCGCGGTGTGGTTTTTGCATCTATGTAAATTTAATCTTAAAGCACACCCGTAAATGGAGGTTGTTTTAAAATTTGGCTTTTGCCATGACCCTAAAGTAAATCGTAGAGAATGAGCACAATTGCCAGCACCAGAACTGCGGCCATGACCCGGTTAAAAGCTGCTAAATTGCCCGTCATTCGGGCCAGTTTGGCACCAATAAGAGCCCACGAAGTAAGCGATAAACTGCAAATAACAAAAAAGATGATGGCAAAGCCTAGCAAACGGATGTTGTAATCCACGTGCGGCGCTACATAAATTGTTATGGCTGAGAGTGAAACAATCCAGGCTTTGGGGTTGAGAGCCTGTGTCACAAAGCCTGATACAAAGCCAACCCGCTTGGCGTCAGTGCTGTTAAGGGCAAGCTTACCGTTATCGGCAGCAATCTTATAGGCAAGGTAAAGCATATACAAAGAACCGGCGAGGGTAAGAGGTATGGTAAATTGCTCAACCAGCGCCAGAATAGAGTGAACACCAAACCCCAGTAACAACAAAATGGCCACAAAACTGGTTGTTGCGCCAAGAACATAGGGCAAGCTGCCGAGTGTGCCAAAGCGTGCCCCGGACATGGCAAGAATAACATTTACCGGGCCGGGTGAGGCAGAGGTAGCAAGCGCAAATAGCGCCATGGGAAGAATAGCAGAGCTGAATGACATCGCCTTAACTCTCTGTATCAAAGGGTTTGGCACCTATGTAAAATGGGGTGCAGATGAAAACGAATAAGCAATCGGCCCGCTTTATTGGTGCATTCAAGTTGCACGGCTTAATATTTTCGGGCCCACTACGTTTCAAAGCGCACAGCCTAGCTCACAACTACATGGAATAATTGTACAAAACTTATATTTGCCAAGAATGGGGATTTAGGGGTGATGAACCACCAGCCTTTGCGGGGTAATGCCATTTATTTTCCGAAAGTGGCGAATAAAGTGCGATTGGTCGTAAAAACCCAAATCAAGTGCCACCTGCAAGGGGCTTCCCCCGCTTGCTATCATTTGCTTGGCACGGTGGATTTTAGTCAAAATCAGGTATTGGCGGGGTGAAATGCCCCGTTGTTTGGAAAAGCTTTGAATGAAGTAATTGCCATTCAAGCCAACTTCACCGGCAATATCGCTAATGCTTAAGGGCGCTGTTGGCTGGGTGTTCACATGGTCGTGCATCATCTCTATGGCGCGGCGAATGGCCTTATTCTCTTTGCCTGCAGCTCGTATGCTGCTGCCTCCATGGCGGGAGAAGACACAAGCAAGCAGCGTTACGAGCGTTTCTTCTATGCCAAGTCGGCCGGTTGCGTCGGGCCGGTTAAGTTGCCGGGCTAATTGCAAAAAATGCCTGGTTATCAAGCCATCATGATCCATGGGGTTAATTTGGTGAAAGCCGGTTGGTGTGCCCACCTCCAACAGGTGCCTGACGGTACTTTCGCTGATATAAAGCATCTTGTAATGCAGCGCCCCGTCCACAGCATGGCCGGTATGAGGCTCCTCGGGATTCATCAAGGATAATGTGCGCGGCGGGCATAGGTGGTTGCTGCCCCGGCACATATAGCCCCCCACACCTTTGGTGATAGCACCAACAGCAAAACCGGCGTGGGCGTGACGGCTAAATACCATATCATCAAAGTTGGCTTCAAACAGCTCAATTCCCTGTAGCCAGCTTAAAAGGTGCAGCTTGTTTTTATCAGTTGCCACCAAAATTCGCAGTACCTCGACATGTGCTGCCCCAAGGCTACTTCGCCCCTAGGACATCTCGCCCCGGTTTGACTAAAGCGTCAATTCAAAAACAACCACACACAAAACAGCTGCACGTGGTTCTCCAGTACCATCATAGGGTGAAAATCGGGTACGCTGATTGAATAATTCTGGTGCAACTCATAGGCAATATCAAGCGAACTCAAACGTAATCCCCCAGCGCTCTATGGTTTCATAGGAGAGCATAATCCCGCGTTCCAACAGCATCTCGTCGACCACGCGCAGGCTGAGCGAAAAGTGGTGGCAAAGCCAAACCACGTGAGCGATAGTCTAAAGAAGGAAACAGTGGTGCTTGTAACTGATCGGAGCTGAAGTCATACCCCTTTGCTATCCGATCAATTGCTGGGGGATTACCAAACCACATTGATCGAGTTGAAAAAACATTAGACACTGCGCGGGATGTTGCGAAAAAAGCAAAAGAGATATTTGAATGATCGACTATTGTGAAATCTATTTCAGGGCAAAAGCTGGAGGACTACTAAAGGATGATGCGGGTGCAGTTAAATCTGCAATCTTTTCGCAAAATGAAAATATTCCATATCACGCAATGCTGGCTTTCGGCCTTTGTGAAGACCCCTCAAAACGAAACCTAGAAAGAGTTGCAGATATTGCCGATATTTGTTTCTTGAAGGAAGATGACGATCTACTAAAAGCTTGTTTGATAACTGGATGCATTTACTGGGATACTTCCGAAAAATTTTGCCAAATTTCTCGAAAAGTGCTGGACGTGGATGACGAAAGCATATTTCAAGAATCCGCCATTACTGCTGTGACTTGCGTGTCGACAGTTGCTAGAGCTAACCACTCTGAAGAATTGCTCGCGTATCTAGTATCCCTTGCAAAAAAGAGTTTAATTGCTGGAGAACGAATGCAGGCTAAAGTCTTAACAGACAAAGCACTGTATGCCGCAACAGGCGAAAAATGGATTACTAGCTCGCAAAGACGGGCGTTCCTCGATGAGGCTGCATTGAATTCAATTCAATTTGGTATGCCCCTTCCGTCTTAAAACCGAACGATTTTGCAACGTTTTCTGTTCATGGCTTCTTGTTGGATGGAAAATATACAACGCTACGTGAGGCCGGTTATATGCTCGCAGGACAAAATGCTGCTGCGCTTAGAAAGACATATAAAGAATTTCAGCAGAAAGCAGGAAGAGTTCATCAGGCAGACTATTTAGCTATATTTCCTGAAGCTGTAGCGTTAGTGCATAAGTCACTCAGGCGTAATTTCCCCTTGAGGGATATGATAATACCCAAGTCTGATGGGGTCACATTTGGGACATACCCTAATTGGGGCGAAATAGATTACCAAAGAACACGTAGTGAATACGGTTATTTAAAAGGCGTTGAAATCTGTTTACAAAATAAAAACTTCAACAAATAATAGGGAACTCATAATATGATTGGGAAAATGAAATATTTAATATTTCCTCTCGTTCTTTTTATAGGTATTTTTCTAGGTTTGGCTCTAGTTGTTGTCGATATTGGAGTTTTAAATATATCAAATACTTGGGTCGAAACCAGCTGTTCTCCTCAAGGCAATACCTGTCTTAAAGTACTAAAAGAAAGTACGTCCGGAGTTGACTATACAACCACCACCACCATAGTTTGGGAGAAGTACTTCTTCTGGTTCAGCTCGCTACCTGCTAACTATTTAGTTTTTGATCCAGAAACCTACGTGGATGTAATCTGGCTATCTGAAGATAGTGTAAAGTTTGCTTACGAAGGTGGCGATTATAAGTTGATTGGCGCAAAGCCCCAAGATATATCTTTCGAATTTGAAAGAAACGGCTGATTATAAAATAACGTTAAGGTAAGATAAATCGTAGCAAAAATCTTACTATATAGCGTGTTGTTGGTTTGAGGCTTGGCTTATTTTGAGGAAAAAAGGGCTGCGAGTACTAGGTAAACTCACAATAATCAGCGGCGCTTTTTCTGGCCGTTGACGAGCTGCTTGTTCTATAACAAAGCGGGTCTGATACTTAAGTCTATCGGGCCCTGCTTATTGTGGGTATTTGTTATGGTTAGCGCAATTATATCGGGCATTTTAAGTTGGGCTGGCCAATATTGTGACCACTCAAAATTATCCTCTCCTTTTAAAATACCAGTTTTCTTTAATGTTTTGGCGTAGCGCCACTGGATTGCCTTTGTGCCACTTAATAAGGTTATAGGGCTTTTGCTATGGGCGGGGATTAGGCTTTCAAAGCGTATCTGGACTGATTTTTGGTCTTTATCGCAGGTTATTATGGTGCGAAAGGGTGTTGTCACGTTAACTTTCGTGCCAGACTGATAGGATAGCAAAAGTTATGAGCCAACCGCTAACTCGTCAAGCTGATGCACTGATTGAATAATTCTGGTGCAACTCTTCGGCAATATCAAGCGAACTCAAACTCACCCCACCTGATGCAGCCATTGGTAGGTGCCCACATCTTCGCGGCGGCGCAAGCGCTGGCTGCGGTTATCGAGTATGTATTGCGCTCCGTTAAAAGTTACCTGCAATATGGCATGGAACTCTTTGAGCTTCCGGTCATAAACCGCCACGACTTGCATTTTATCGCGATCAAAACCCAAATGCACCAGCAGCCAGTATTTTAAAATAGCATAATCCTCGCAATCGCCGCGTAGTGTTTGCAGTACTTCACGTGGCGCTGCCCAGTAATCCTCTATGCCCCAAACTTTCTGGTCGCTTTCATATAGTATCATCTGGTTGACCCGCTTGTTTATGGCAGCCAGTTGCCAACCTCTTGGCATTTCGCGCAGCTTATCCGTCAACTTACGGGCAGGGGCGGGCAGGGGCATAAGTTTGCCCGCTGTTGGTTGTTGCAGTGATACACGGGTGTACTCTAGAGTTTTGTATTGGCGGCGTTGTATTTCCTGCCAGCGTCTATCCAGTTCGGCCTTGGTCGAGCTGTGCTGTTGTTGCGTTGTGGCCATCTGGTTCAGCTGCAATCGCTGGCGTATGCTAAGCATCGGTTTTTGAAAAATACTGTGCTTGCGTTCGGGCGTTAAGGGCGGGTTTGGTGCCAGCGCGGTGCGCAGCTCGAGTGCCGGTTTGCTTTGGGGCAGGGGGGGCACACGAGCATCTGCCAGCTTCTGTTGCCACGCCGCTTTGCTGGCGGCGCGGCTAATGGCAATCCTGCGCTCTTTGTGGGCTTTGCGGGCCTTGTAGGCCATGTGTGTTTTTGCTTCCAAGCGCACCCACGCAATGGCGGCTTTATAGCTTTGCAAATCTGCCCGTAAAATATGGCGGAGTGCTTGAAACTCAGTTTTGGCCGCCCGATAAAAATCTTCGATCAGATATGTAAACAGCAAATCATGGGGAGCACTATTATAAGGCCCCCTTGCTTCATCGGGGTTTCGAGCTTGTGCCGTGTCATGACGCGCCTGCGCATGGCGCGTGGACCTGTTATTTTCTGTGTGCTTTAGCGCGCTGTGTTTTGGGGGCGTTAATATGCCTTGCGCATGTAATTCGGGCACAAAAGCGTGGACGCAGCTAGGCAAGAAAAAGGCTTGCACCCAGAGCAGGCCAATTGCAGCAAAAATGAGCCTTTTTGAACACATATTGAACCGGTTTGCAGCCGGTTTGCACACTTTTACAACAAACGTATGTAATGGCGTTTGAAGCTTGGTTTTATAGCCAGCACCAGCCCGCAACACAACAAGTGCCCAACACAAAAAACGAGGTAAAAGTATTTGCAGTCGTAACATCGCCAACGCCCATGAATATGGTGCGCGGCTTATCTCTCCCGTAAAGCCTCTGTCCGCACCTTGTTGATTGGCTTTAATAAATATTCCAGGACAGTTTTATCACCGGTTAAAATATCGATGCTTGCCACCATTCCCGGTATTATTGGTAAATGTTTGGTTTCACTTTCAAGGTAATTCTTGGTTGTTCTTACGGTAACCTTAAAAAAACTATTGCCTTGCTCATCTTTGGTGGTATCGGCACTAATACGCTCCAATTTACCTTCAAGCCCGCCATATATGGAAAAGTCATAGGCAGTAATTTTTACAGTAACTGCTTGTCCCGGACGCAAAAAAGCAATGTCCTGCGGGCGTATTTGTGCTTCAATCAGCAGTGTGTCTTCCAGGGGCACCAGCTCCATAATGGTCTCGCCCGGCTGCACCACAGCCCCAATTGTGCTAATTTTTATATTATTAACTATACCTTTAACAGGTGCACGTAAATCTGTACGTTTCGCGCGATTTTGCGCCGCAAGCAGCGTTTCGCGGGTCACCGCCAGCTCAGAAAGCGTAAGTGTTAACTCTTCTTGGGCTCTGGTTACAAAGGTTTGGCGGGCATTGTCCACGCGGGCCTGTGCCTCCAGGTGGGCTGATTCTGCCCGTAAAATATTGGCATTGGTAACAGCCAATGTGCCTTGTAAATCGCTCAGTTGCCGTTGCAGGCGCAAAAACTCTATTTCGGGCAATACCTTACGTTTGAAAAGCGCCTGGTTTATTTCCACCTCTCGTGCCAGCAGCTTTATACTGGCTTCCAGTTTGTTTTTCTCCGCAAGAAGCTGCAGGTGCTCGTGGTCGCGCTGTTTGCTTTGCGCTTGCAAGAGGCCCACTTCCCCTTTCAGCTGTTTTTTGCGGGCATCAAACACCAAACGCGCTTCGCTCACCAGCCCCCTAAAGCTTTGGCTGGTTTGATCACCTTTAAACCCTGTAAAATCAAGCGGTTCGCCGGTGGCCTCGGCAAAAAGGCGCTGTGCGCGCACATATAAAACCGCATGGCGTTGCTGCACCTCGCCAAGCTGGGCGGCAAAGCCGGTATCTTCAAGTCTTACAAGGACTTGGCCTTTGTCTACCACATCGCCTTCACGCGCAAACTGGGCCCGCACAATGCCGCGCTCGGGCGCTTGTACGACTTGGATTTGCCGTGAGGGGATCACCCGGCCATCACCGCGGGTCACTTCTTCCAGCCGTGCAAAATAGGCCCAAATAGCGGCGAGGCCAATCAACAACAGCCCAAGATAAACAATCATTGCCGCCTTACGGGGCGGGCGTGTGCGAAGGCTCTCACGCAAATCATTGTTATAATTAGCCATTACTTGCCCCCCGTGGTTGCTAGGGAGCGCTTTGCAGCTTTTTCGGGGGGAGGAGACGCCGCGCTGTTTTGGAACGCCGCGCTGTTTTGGGGAGCCGCACTGTTTTTAGGGGAAGGGCGGTTTTCGCCGCGCTTTTGCAACTCGGCAAGCACTTGCTCGCGCGGTCCATCGGCCACAATACGCCCGCCATCCAGTGCAATCAGCCGGTCCGTGAGTTTTAACAGCGAGAGCCTATGGGTGCTGATAAATAACGTCATTCCAGAGGCGTTAAAGGCTGAAAGACGGGTGAGAAGGCGCTCTTCGGCACTGGTGTCTAAATGGCTAGAGGGTTCATCCAAAAACATAATTTTGGGTTGACGCAGCAACAAACGGGCTAACGCCACACTTTGCTTTTGGCCACCGGAGAGCAAGCGCCCGCCTTCGCCAACCGGGCGGTCAAAGCCCTTGGGGTGGCTGTGAACCACCTCTTCCAATCCGGCCAAATGCGCCGCACGTAAAATATCGTCATTGCTGGCATGAGGGCGGCCAAAGGCAATATTCTCTCGTAAACTGCCAGAAAACAGCACGTTATCTTGCGATAGAAAACCAACGCCGGCCCGCAAGTCCGTGGGGTCGAACTGGCGCGTATCAACGCCGTCGACCAATACCATTCCGGCACTGGGGTAATGCAGGCCACACATGAGGCGGCCAAGCGTTGTTTTGCCTGCGCCCACGCGGCCAATAACGCCCACTTTTTCGCCAGGCGCAATACTTAGGTTTATCTGGCTTAAACTGTCGGTCTCGCTTTCAGGATAACGAAAATCCACATGGCGAAATTCAAGCCGCCCACGGCCAACACTCCGGTTTACATAGGTTTTTTCACTATCGCGCTCGGTAGGCGTTTGCATAAGTGTGTTGAGGGTACTGTAGGATTGCATGGTCTGACGCAAGCGGGTAAGCGCACCGGCAACCGATGCCAGCGGGGCCAGCACCCGGCCAGAAAGCATCATGGCGGCAATCAACCCGCCCATGTTCACCATGCCTTCATTCACCAGATAAACGCCCCAAATTACAATGACCACCGATACCAGAGCCTGAGCCAGTCCGGTAAGCGATTGCGCCGCGGTAGACCAGCGCCGCCCGCGCAGCAGAGCGGTTGAAGATGCAGCGACCGAGCGCTCCCATTTCCCCTGCATATGCCCCTCGGCATTCAGCGCACGCACCGTATCCATATTGGCAATGCTTTCAACCAGCACCGCATGGCGGTTGGCACTCTCCCGGCTGGCATTGTCAACCGAGCCTTTTAAGGGGGCTTGCACCAGCAAATTGATGGCAATGACAATAGGCACCGCCGCCAGTGGCACATAAGCAAGTGGCCCGACAATTAAAAACAAAACCAGCACAAAAAGGCCAATAAAGCAAAGGTCAATCAATGCCACGAGTGAGGCCGAGGTAAAGAATTCGCGTACGGTTTCGAACTCTTTGATGTGGTTGACAATTTGCCCGGTAGAACCGGGCCTTTTGCTCATATCTACGGCCATTGCTCTGGCAAATATTTTTGAAGCCAGCGCCAAATCTGCCTGTTTGCCGGTAACATTTAAAATGGTTGAGCGGGCCGCCTTGAAAATGCCGTCAAAAACCAATGCCAGTATAACGCCGCCCGCTAAAGCCCATAGGGTTGGTAAGGCGTAGTTGGGCAGAACCCGATCATAAACATTCATAACAAACATGGGTGAGGCCAGAGCCAGGGCATTAATCAGCAGAGCTGCAAGGGCAATATGAACATACTCACGCCAATACTGGCTTAATACCGACCAAAACCAATGGCCTTCCTCGCTCACATGGCCGCTGTTATCACCATCAATTGCAAAGGGGCGAAAGAAAATGGCCAAGTTATCGTAGAGCGCCTCAAGCGCCTGAATGCTAAGTGTTTGTGGCTTGTCAGTTGCCAGAGGATCTAGAGTTTTCGCCAAACCAAGCGTGGTGTTGATTTCGCAAAGAATACGCAGCTCGCCATTGGCAAGGACAAGCAGCGCCGGGAGCGCGTTAGCACGAATATCTTTTAGTTTTGTGGTTTCGCGGGTGGTTTTTAATGCAACATTCTTTGCAGCCCGCTGCAATAGCTCAATGGGTAAAGGACAATTGTCTTCAATAGGTAAACCGGAGAGCAGCACCGCGCGGGTGGCGTAATTACCATAGCACCTGGCAATGTAGCGTAGCGCTTCAACAAGCGGGTCTTTGGGTTTTGATAGACTTTGAGTCTCAGGCATTGATGTGTCGGGTTTGGTCACAGGTGAGCCTTTAAAGCAAGGGCAGTCATGCAATGGCTAGGCGCTGATAAAACAATAGGGTGTTTCTCTCGTGCTGAAACCAGTATTTTATAGTCACTATGAAATGTAGGTTACATCTACTAATAACAGGTGCCACCTTTGGGGCTCAATGGTGGCACCTGTTAGCAAGTACTTGTGCCGGGCAACGCCACAAGTACATTCCATAATATTCACCAGTTACACAGCTCACCATTTATTGGCGTAGCGGTTCCAGCTCGAATGCCGGTTTTTGTGGTAAAATGCTCACCGTATCACGGGTATTGGCAAGGCTTTCTGCCGGTGCTTCAATATCCATCATCGCAAGCAGGTTTCCGGTGGTGCCATGCAGCTGGTAAGAGCTGAATGTAAGCACAGACCTTGCCGAAATGAGGTCTATCCTACTCTTGAAGAGGGCATTTTCAGCGTTCAGCAGGTCAAGCAAAGTGCGCTGCCCCACATTGTACTCATCGCGATACCCAGCAACGACCTTTTCATTGGCTGCCACAGTTTCGCGCAGGGCACTGATACGTTCGCGTGTTGTTTGTAGCGCTGCCCACGAGCGCTCCACCGCTTCGGTTGTTTCGCGGCGTGCAGTATCGGCGTGGGCTTGGGCTTGGGCCAGCTGCTCGTAGGAGCGGGCGTAGAGGGCGCTATCACGCCCGCCGCTATATAAGTTCCAGCGCATGCGCAGCATCAAACGATAATCATCCTGGCGGCCATCACGCCCATCAACATCATGACCATAAGCGGCACGCCCTTCTAGGCTAAAGCGAGGCATAAACACACCTTTTGAGCTTTCGGCCTTAAAGCCTGCCGCATCCACATCGGCATCAGCTGCCAAAACAAACGGGTTATCGTGTCCGGCCATGGCGATAGCGGCTGACAAGTTTTGTGCCGGAGATTTGACTGCGCCCACCGGTTTTAAGTGTGTTGGCTCTTTACCAATCACCCGGCGAAATTTTGCCATAGTGTCCAGCAGCGACTTGCGCACTGTTGCTGTTACAATTTTAGTCGCAGCAACTCGCTCTTCGGCCTGCGCCAAATCCGCAGCACCTACATTGCCACCATCATACTTGGCGCGGACATCCTTGTATAACTCACGATGTTTTGCGGTATTTTGTTTGGACAAGCGCAGCACCCGTTGATGGCGAATAACATCAATATATGCTTCAATCGCATCAAGCGCGATTGCCTCACTGCGCTCCAATACGCGTAGTGCAGCGCCATCTACCCGCGCTCCTTCACGGTAAATTTCATTGGTAGATTTTAAGCCATCGAATAACAACTGCTCAACGCGGACTTCAATTTGTTTTCCGTTTCGCCATTTCGAATCGTCTTTTGTATTGTTATCGCGTTCGCGCCGTTCGGCGCCAATATGACCAGAAACATCCAGTGTTGGCATGTAAGCGGCCTGCGAAGCGCGCAAATCCTGGCCTCTTGCACGCCTGTTTGCTGCAGCTTCTAGAATTGAGGGGTTCGTATTCACAGCGTAATCAACAGCTTCTTTTAATGTCATTGCTGTGGCTGAGACACTACCCAGTAGCGTAATTGTTGAAATTACGGCTAAGCATTTCAATATCATTCCGCAAACCCCTAAGCTTCTTGCGCAGAG
This sequence comes from Polycladidibacter stylochi, assembly GCF_001562055.1. Lineage (GTDB taxonomy): Bacteria > Pseudomonadota > Alphaproteobacteria > Rhizobiales > Stappiaceae > Pseudovibrio > Pseudovibrio stylochi. The sequence goes on from NZ_LLWE01000041.1 coordinate 69,325, forward strand.
ATATATATGTAAGCAACATTAAGATTTGCAATTTAAAGCACTAATGTAACTTGCCCTGCATTTCATTACCCAACGTATTGATAGTAAAATCATGAGTCTGTACTAATTACAATACTAATATTTATTGGATGAATGATATTATTTTACATTGATATTTTGCAGTTTTAATTGATCAATATAGTGAGATTAGGAATATTAAATTATATTACTTACTAAAAATAGTAGTTGCTTGTTATTATTAGGTTCACTAATCCCGTCACTCAAATAAAAGGTCATATATGCAAGCGATACATGATAATTATTCATTCATTGCTTTGCTGCTAATCCTGTTAATATTGTGATAAATTTTAAATATTAAGCAGTTCTTATTTTCTTTCGAACAATTCAATTACTGATTAAGTCTTTTCCGCCTATACGTTAAAAACAATGTATTCACTATATTCCATTTGTATTAATTCTATTATTATTGTAATATTGTTACCAATATAAAATATTTAATTTTGTAATATTAGTATATTGTATAAGTTGTCTTTGTTTGCTGAAAAAAAAATAATGAGAAAATTACATTTTGTTACAATTCTATTTGAATATAGGTAATAACACGATCTTTATCAATTATTTTTCAAGGGTAGTTATTACTTTTTCATGCTCTGGAATCCCAAAACGAGACGTTGTAATGCAGTCATTTCTACCAAAGTCCATGCGCCTAAGAGTTTACGGTGCTATTGGCATATTATGTGTTACGTTTATAGCAATTATTGCTTTTTGCGTATTTATGCTAGTGAATACAATGACATACAATAAACGGGTTGAAATAGAATCTGTTGTGTCAGCTGCATATACAACTATAGATTCCGCCTATCGCGATGCTCAAGCAGGGCTAATAACAACTGAAGAAGCCAAAGTATTGGCAATAAAAGCTGTTTCTGCAATGCGTTATCAGGGCGATGAATATTTATTTATTTTTTCGGATGATTATAAAGGTGTAGCTCACCCAATGAAGCCAGAGCTGATTGGTGCTGATACTTCTAATATTACCGACACTAATGGCGTGCGCTTTCTAAAAGAGCTGGTGGACACATCCATAAGAGAGGGTGAGGCATTTATATCTTATAACTGGCTAGAAGATGATGGCAAAGAATACCTGAAGTTCAGCTATGTTAAACATTTCGAGCCATGGGGCTGGGCTGTTGGCAGCGGTGTCAAGCAAATAGAATCTTATGCGGCTATTAAAGCTGTTATAGTGAAACCGGCTCTTATTATTTCGCCTATACTTCTGATTATATTAGGTCTTGGTATTTTTGCTGCACGATGGATAGGCGAGGCAGTGCATTGGCTTTGCGCCTGTATTACTAAAATTTCTACCGGTGATTATAACTTTGATACCAAAAATGCCGAGCGTGAAGATGAGCTGGGCGAGGTGGGCCGTTCACTCGTTCAATTCCGGGAAGATGCGCAAAAGCAGGCACAGCTGGAGGCGGAAGTTCGCGAAAACTTTGAAAAGAACGTCGCCCGCGAGAAATCGATTAATGAGCTGATTGCATTATTCCGGGAAACTTCTGATGTGGCGTTGAAAGAGCTGAATGGTATGTCAGAGACGATGCGAAGTAATGCGAATGATTTCAGCGGCTTTGCTCAAAAGGCTTCAACCGGAGCGCAAGAGGCGTTTAACGGTGCACAAAGGGCCAGTGCATCGGTGCAAAATGTTGCTGCTGCTTCTGAAGAACTCTCCGCGTCGATTGTCGAGATTAGCCGCCAGGTAGAAGGCACTGTAAAAGTTGTTGGCTCTACCAAAAATAGCGCTAATATCTGCCATAAAAACGCAACCGAGTTGATTTCGTTAAATGACGAAATCTCGGAGTTTTTGCAGCTTATCAAGAGCATTGCAGAGAAAACCAAGCTTCTGGCGTTGAATGCTACAATTGAGGCCGCAAGAGCTGGCCAACATGGTACTGGCTTTGCCGTGGTGGCGAGCGAGGTCAAAGACTTGGCAGAGCAAACAGAAAAAGCGGCAGCTTCACTTGAAGAGCATGTAGTAACGGCTGCGGATCACACCAATAACAATGCAACGGCGCTAGAGGTTATTGCAAAAGAAGTTGACCAGATCGTTGAATTCATGACGGCTGTGAGTACTTCTGTAGAGCAACAGCAATCTGCAACCTCCGAGATCAGCCTTAGTTCGCAAGAATCTGCGCAAGGTTCAGAGAACGTGACCACAAATATTGAGCATGTTACTTCAAGCGCGCAAGAAACCAGCGCAATTGCCGAGCAAATGCTGCTTAGCGCAGATAATATTGCAGCAAGTGTTGAAGAGCTTCAGCGCAAGACAGAGGCATTTTTAAGCAATGTCGCAGAGCAACAGGCAGCATAGCCTATTCCAGATTACTTATTTACATTAGGAAGGCTGCCTTTAGTAACTTCGTTTACACCTTATTTTCTGATTTTCTTAGCAAAATAAGGTGTAAATGATTAGAAAAGTCAGTAATTAATAGTAATATGAGAGTTGGTGTTTTGTTTACAGGTTCTGCAAAAAGCGGCTGCTCATCTTAGCAATATTTTTGTGCTTTTCCTCACCCATGCGGTCGTAGCTCTTGTACATCATATTGATACGGGGGTTGTTCTCTAGTTTCGTGCGATTTCGCGCAAGGAAATCCCAATAGAGATAGTTGAAGGGGCAAGCATGCTCACCACTTTTTTGTGCAACCTTGTACGCGCACTCTTTACAGTAATTGGACATTTTATTGATATAACTGCCACCAGCCGCGTAAGGTTTGCTGGCCACAAGGCCACCATCTGCAAATAAAACCATACCGTTAACATTGGGCAGTTCTACCCATTCATAGGCATCGGCATAGACACTTAGAAACCAATTATTGACATGCTTGGGAGCGACCCCGGTCAGCAATGCGAAATTCCCGAGTACCATAAGCCGCTGAATATGATGGGCATAAGCGTTTTGCTTGGTTTCCAACACACATTGACGCAAACAGTTCATACTTGTTTTGCCTGTCCAGTAAAAATCTGGCAGTGGGGCTTTGGCATTCAGGTGGTTGCAGTGTGCATACTCAGGCATTTTGAGCCAATAAATACCCCTAATAAATTCACGCCACCCAAGTATTTGACGAATAAACCCTTCAACTGCATTTAACGGTGCTTGGTTATTATAAAAGGCCTGCTCAGCGGCATGAACACATTCCAGCGGTAGCAATAGGCCACAGTTTAGATAAAAGCTGATATGGGCGTGAAACAACCATGGTTCGCCTTGCACCATAGCATCTTGATAATCGCCAAACGAAACCAGCCGTTCTTGAATAAACTGATGCAAAACCTTTATGGCATCATCTCGGGTAACAGCAAAATAAAACGGCTGAAGATCGCCAAAATGGGCGCTAAATTTTTGCTCGACCAGTTTGAGTACTTCTTGGGTGATAGCATCGATTGGTGCTGAAAAAGCTTGCGGAATGGTCAAATCCGGTTTGGCTGGGTTGCGGTTTTGTTGGTCATAATTCCATTTGCCGCCTACAGGCTTGTTGCCATTCATCAAAACGTTATATCTACGACGCATATCGCGGTAGAAATACTCCATTCGCAGTTGTTTTCGTTCCTTGCTCCAATCTGCAAATTCTTGTGGGGTGCATAGAAACCGGTCATCTTCGCGCTGCTCAACCGCCACACCAAAGTTATCTTGCCAGCTGCTTATTATATCGCTTAGGCGGTACTCCCCTGGCATCGTGACAATAACACGCTCGAAAGGATGCTGTTGCAGGGCTCGTTGCACCTCCCTTTGCAGCGATCCGGTATTTTCGGCATCATCCAGCTTGGTGTAGAGTACCGTAATGCCGGCTTGGCGTAGTTCTTGGGCAAAGTGGCGCATGGCAGAGAACAAAAATGCGATTTTCTTTTTATGGTGCTGTACGTAACGTGCTTCCTCCCATACTTCGCAGATCAAAACACAATCGGTGTCTGCACTTATATCGCGCAGGCTGGAGATTTGTCGCGACAGCTGATCGCCCAATATCAAGCGCAGTGTTTTCATGTAACCACCCGCCAAGGCTCGAACTAGTAAAAAGTGTCGATTATAAATATATGCGCTAGGATATTTATATAATCACTATAGAATTTATTCTGATAATCTATGCAGTATCTATGGTTAATTCTATTATAAATAATAGATAAAAACTAATTATTGTATATGTGTGGGTTCAGGAATTAATATTTGGGTAAACTATTTGTATTTACTAGGCATAACTGGATTGAGGTAGGCCATGTCAGAGGGTTTGGGCAATTTAAAACCTTTGCAAACTTTTATCGCGGTTGTGTTTAGCCTAATAATTCTTGGTTTCGGCTTTGCTTTTCTATGGCGCGAACAGGGGCTTAATACACAAGCTAATTTGCTTATCTGTAGCGGACTGGGCCTTGTTTTTGCTGTTTACGGCTCAACGGTTCATGTGAACTGGATTAAAGGCGCAACTATTACCGGTTCAGCGGGCATAACCTACATCTTATTCACGGTATTACAGGGGTATACCTATAATAAACTAGAATATGTTCGCGGTAAAATCCACCAGACCAAAGAGGTGAAGAACCTATTTATATTTGCGGAAGGACCGGTTTTAAGCGGTCGTTCGGAAAGTAATGGCAATTTTGAGTTTGTCGCTTTCCCGCAACAGCTAGATGCAGAAGTCTTTTATATTTCTATCGAAAACGATAAAGACCATCCGATGCGGATTTATTCATTGGGTTGTATTCCTACCCGTTTGCTAAAAGCCCACATGCATAAGCAAAAACCGGTGACGCTGCAATTGGCATTTAAAGACGATGGTATTCCTTATCTTTGGAGCACGAGCGAGCAAAAAAGCTATGGTTTATGGAGTGAAACTAATCAAGCTTGCCCACAACAGCAAGCAGATTTACTTGGAGGGCTTAAGGGGGCTATCAATACAGCTTATAGTCATCTAGCCGTTATGAACCATGCCTATGCCGATGGTTTGAAAACGCTCAGTAACCCTTTAGAGATTGAAGCGGCTATAGGCGCTTTGGAACATGGCGACTTGGCAACTCGTAATATTGCACGAGATACCTTAAGTAAGAATCTGAATAAACCTTCTGTTCAAGAAGCCTTTGCCCAATCATGGGATGTTAAAAGGAATGATTACAATGCCGATTTTGGCAATCTGACAGCTTGGAGGGGGGCGATAAAAGTCAAGCCTGAGCTTTCTATCTCATTTACAGAGGTGCTAGAGGCAGAGCAGCTTCAATACGTTTTTCAATTATCCGCGCATCCAGACCGCTCAGTCAGTTATATCGCAAGCGGACTGATAAAATCCACGCTTGAATCTACCAGTCTTGATCCGGTAGGAGGAAAGGACGCCAGAAGTAAACTGCTCACATCTGCGTTGGATGTATTTCAGCAGCAAACTTCAGCAGACTTTATTTTTCATTCACCCAAAGATAGTGCTCTTGCGCTCAAAACATTATCGCTCCTGAGCGAAAGTATTTGTCTATTATCACCCGAAGAAAAAAAGCAGATAGCGGAAAAGGTCAAGGGCTACTCTTTTGAAGGGTCAGAGGCTCAAGTCCGTTCCTTTGAGAACATGGCAACACAATTCCAGGGCGCAACGACTTGCCCCTAAGAAAACACCCACACTAATTTTAGGTGTGGGTGCTGCTATCAGTTCAATCTAAAGCCTAGATTTGATGTTTCGTATTGCCTTTAGGGACAAGAGATCAAGCCCTTGACCTTTTTCCTTTGGCAAAAAATGAAAACACCACATAGCCCAAAATAGTCAGGCCCACTGCACCTGCAAGGCCAATGAGGATAAGCATAATCACATCAATTGGCCCGCCAATATCGGAAAAGCCCGAGGATGTCATGATTTGCACTATCAAAATTGCCGCTATTGCCCCGACAGGTGCCAAAAGTTCGGCATAGAGAAAGCGTGTGGAGTTCATTTTTTTATCACGGAGCAAGATATAGACAAAGCTGACCGCGATGAACACAGCACCTGCCATAAGAGCCCAGAATAAACCCGTGCCAAAAATCTCTTCAAACACGGCCAATAATGTGCTGAATGTAAGGTCTTTCATAGCTATTCTCCTTAGGCACGTCCGCGCAGCATGGCGTTATAGGTTGCCTTAAGGGCAATTTCCTTCATGAGCCAAGAAACCCAAAGCTCCTCTAGCGGGGCAATGACCCCCGGGAACGACGGGGTGAGGTTATTGTTGTAATCGAACTCAACCAACATGGCACGGCCAATGCGGGTAATGAGCGGGCAAGAGGTGTAGCCATTGTACAAAAGCTCGCCTTTTTCTTTACCCGAAATCTGCGCAATAAGCTGGTCTTCTACCACTGGCACTTGCCACTTGGCACTGGCAGCGGTTTTACCCTTAGGCACACCGGCAATATCACCGGCCGCATAAATCTCCGGGTAGCGCGCATGTTGCAAGGTGTATTTATCTACCTCGGCCCAACCTTGGTTTACCCACTTACCGCTTTGCCATGGAAGGGCAGAGTTACGTACCACATCTGGTGCGACCATTGGCGGAATAACGTTGGTGAAGTCGTAGGGCATTTCTTTCAAGCCATCTTTGGTCTCAAAGAAAGCAATCTTCTTGCCTGGGTCAATCGCCCGCATGACATGATTGTACTGGGTATCAAAACCGCGCTCGTCAAACAGCATGCGTACTTTTTCGTTAACGATAGGCACCGAGAACAAAGACTTGGAATGGGCAGCATAGTGGATTTTTACTTTACCGCGAGTGCCCTTGCGTCGGGCGTAATCATCGGTCAAGAAAGTATATTTCAGTGGTGCGCCCGCACACTTCATTTCTGTGGCGGGACGAGTGAACAAGCCAATCCCCCCTTCAGAAGTAAATTTGTCCATGGCCTGCCAGGTTTTGGCAGCATATTCAGGGCCAGCATAAACGGCACCTATGCCATCTTTACCCACAAGATCAAGCGACATACCCTCAATAGCATCGAAATCAAGCTTTAGGCCGGTGGCAAGGATCAAGTAATCATAGGCAACGGTTTTACCGCTGTCAGTGGTTACTTTTTTGGCTTCCGGATCAATTTCGGCTGCAGCTTCTTGTAACCAGTTCACTGAGCCGGATAACCACTCACTTGTACTGGTAACAGAATAATCAGAGGGCTTTAAACCTGCTGCGATTAGGGTAAAACCTGGTTGATACAAATGGCGCTTACGACCATCAATAATTGTTATTTCTGCGCCATCAAGACGTTGGGATAGGCGGTTAGCTAGTCCTGTTCCGGCTGCCCCTGCACCAAGGATAACAATTTTTGCCTTGGTTTTAATTGGATCAGCTTTTGCGCTTTGTGATATATGTGACACTGCGAGCGCAGTCGCCCCTGCGGCGAGGCCCATAAAGCCACGACGGTTTAAATTTATACTCATTACCTTGCCTTAGAATATGTAACGGCTAACTTTATTACATTAGCCTAATATATGCCTGCCAGCAAGCTGGCAGGCAATATAGTCTTTAGTCTTCCTCTTGTAATTCTAGCCACATGGCATTGACTACTGCAAATAGAGCGGCCAAAGGAAGTCCAAGAACCCAAGCAAAATACCACATAAGTTGTTCTCCTTCTTAATAAACAACTTCGTTATTTTCCGTTACGTCTTTTTCGGTTACCTTACCCCAAAGTACTTTGTAAACCCAGGACGTATAGGCAATAATAATTGGCACAAAAATTACTGCCGAAACCAACATCACAAATAATGTAAGATGCGATGATGAAGAATCCCAAACAGTGAGAGAGGCGTCGGGATGGGTACTTGAGGGCAGGATGAACGGGAACATGGTCAGCCCTACCGAGGAAATGACACCTACAATCGAAAGTTTTGAGGCGATAAAAGTTAGCCCCTCCTTACCCGAACGCATGGCAAAGAGTGCAACCAGCGCACCGGCAAACCCAAGGATTGGGGCAAGAATAATCCAGGGGCGGACGCTATATGCAGCAAGCCAGCTGCCTTCGTGAACCACGTGTGAAAGGAGCGGGTTGGAGGGGCCGTCTGTCACCGCAGGCGCGGCGAAGCTAAATGCATTTATGCCAAGGCTCAACCAGAGGCCGGCAAGCGCGTAAAGCACAATAAGTGCGAGAGCACCGATAGTACCGTAGGTTTTTGCACGTTGTGCCACAACGCCTTCCGTTTTCAGGCACAACCATGCCCCCCCATGCATGATAAGCATGGCAACCGAAACAAGGCCGACAAGCAATGCAAAGGGGTTCAACAGACCAAAGAAACTCCCCTCATAAACGGGTATCAGCAGGTCTTCGGTTAGATAAAACGGCACACCTTGCAAAACATTACCAACGGCGACGCCAAAAATCAGCGCTGGTACAAAGCCGCCAATGAACAAGGCATAGTCCCAGTTGCGCCGCCATGTAGCACTGTCGCGTTTGGAGCGGTATTTAAAAGCTACAGGGCGTAAAATCAGTGCAGCCAGCACCACAAACATGGCCAAATAAAAGCCGGAGAAGCTGACAGCATAGAGGGGCGGCCAAGCGGCGAAAATGGCACCGCCACCAAGAATAAACCAGACTTGGTTGCCTTCCCAAACTGGGCCAATGGTGTTGATGGCAATACGCCGTTCCACATCGGTTTTGGCAACAAATGGCAGCAGTGTACCAACGCCCAGATCAAAGCCGTCGGTAACGGCAAAGCCAATGAGCAACACACCTAGCAAGGCCCACCAGATGATGCGCAGTGTTTCCAAATCAATCAATTGATGCAAAATCATGATAATGCCTCCACTTGCTGCGCTTTTAGTGCTTTACGCTTGGCGAACCATGCTTCCGTTTCAGCCACATCCATGTAAGGGCCTTTCTTGATGTATTTAATCATCAAGCCCATTTCGATGACGAACAGCACCGAATAGAAAATAACGAAACCGGCAAGGGTGATAACAAGGTCCGTGACACCGAGTTTGGAAACAGAAAGCGCTGTTGGCAAAATGCCATCAACTGTCCACGGCTGACGCCCCATTTCGGCAACAATCCAGCCCATTTCCGCCGCTATCCACGGTGCCGGGATCATAATCACGGCAAAGCGCAGCGCCCATCTTGGGAATTTCATGCCGCGTACCGAGGCGTGAATGAAGAAGTAGGCCATAGTAGCAATGAACAGGAAGCCAAGACCAACCATAATTCTAAATGACCAGAACAACAGACCCACAGGAGGAATAGTGTCTTCTGCAGCCAGTTTGATTTGTGCTTCGGTTGCCTGTCTTGGATCATCCACATATCGCTTCAACAGCAGGGCAAAACCCAAATCATTGCTGTGCGCTTCAAACCTTTTTGTCACCTCTTGCGGTGTATTTTTCTTCTCTTTGCGAATGGTCATTAACGCATCATAAGCAACAAGCCCCGAACGAATGCGGGCATCGGCTTCGGCGACCAACTCGTTAATGCCAGGAATTTCGGTTTGTAATGATCGCGTGCCAATCAACCCCATCACATAGGGTATGTGCAATGCGTAATGGGTCTCACGCGCTTGCGTATCGGGAATTCCAACAAGAGTAAAGGAAGCTGGCGCTGCCTCTGTTTCCCACATGACTTCAATGGCTGCCATTTTCATTTTTTGTGAGTGGGCTGCAGAGTAACCAGACTCATCACCCAGCACAACAACAGAAAGCGCTGCAGCAAGGCCGAAACTGGCACCAACGGTGAGCGAACGGCGGGCTAATTCATAGTGGCGGCCCTTGAGCAAGAACCAGGCAGAAACACCCATTACGAATACAGAAGCGGTTACATAGCCGGCAGAAACGGTATGAACAAACTTCGCCTGCGCAACCTCATTGAAAACAACATCAAAGAAGTTGGTCATTTCCATGCGCATGGTAATGGGGTTGAACTCGGCACCAACCGGGTTTTGCATCCAGCCATTGGCGATCAAAATCCAGAGGGCCGAAAAGTTCGAACCAATCGCAACCAGCCATGCAACAATGAGGTGCTTTACTTTGGAAAGCTTATCCCAGCCAAAGAAGAACAAACCAACGAAAGTTGCTTCCAGAAAAAAGGCCATAAGCCCTTCAATGGCGAGTGGAGCGCCAAAAATATCGCCCACATAATGGCTATAATAACTCCAGTTCATACCGAACTGGAATTCCATGGTGATACCGGTTGCAACACCGATAGCGAAATTGATGCCAAAAAGTGTGCCCCAAAATTTCGTCATTTGCCGCCAGATGGGACGGTTGGTCATGACATACACAGTTTCCATAATCGCTACGAGGACAGATAGCCCCAGTGTTAGCGGTACAAATAGAAAGTGGTAGAGGGCTGTCATGGCAAACTGGAGACGCGAGAGTTCAACGATACCCAGTTCCATAGTGGCTACTCCTTTGTGCCCGTATGATAAAAGGTGTATATAAAATACCTGTTTTAGAGTAGTGGACGGGACAAAGGTACTATTCTTTGATCTATGTCAAATTTAAAGAAACTCCACTTAATTATTTAAATCATTCTAATTCTTAAATCACACCATTCCGCCTCGGCAGCACGGTGCGAAGCCATAACAATCGCTGCGTCAGGCAGCGCGTTTCCGATCCCCTCTAATACTTTTGTCGCCGTGTCTCGATCAAGGCCCTCTGTAGGTTCATCGAGCAATAGAATTGACGTGTTTCTAACGATAACACGTGCCAAACAGAAGCGGCGCTTTTCACCACCAGAAAGGTTTTTTGCTGATTCTTCCAGCTTTGCGTCTAGCCCACCCAGCTTGTGAAGGACGTTGTGTAGCTGAACGGATTCGATAGCCTGCCACAACTGAGAATCTGCGATTTTTGTATTTCCAAACACAAGGCTTTCGCGCACGCTGCCGCAAATTATATGGCTTCTCTGGGGCAAATAACCTATTGAATCGGTGCGCTGTGACGAAGATAAGCCATCTAAAGATGTATCTTTCAGATATATTTTTCCGCTAGTAGGTGCAAGCAGTCCGGCACAAAGATGTAATATAGTTGATTTCCCTGCACCGCTTAATCCTGTTAAGGCAACCGACTGACCCCTATTAACACGCATGCTAAAATCATCAATTACCGTCGTGCTCCCCCCTCCCGGGCAACCCGCAGGTGCTGGTAGGGCATAATGCACGTTCTCCAGCCGTAGCATAGGCAATTGTGCATCACTCTCCGTATTTGGGGTAATAACTTTGCACTGAGCAGGGGCTTTAACTCCATTACTTATCGCGGGTGTTTCTTTGTCTGCTTGCATCAACGTGCCAACGCGTTTTGCGCTGTAATGAATGCGCCCAAGTGCAGCCATGCCTTTGCGAAGGGGCCCTAAGGCTTCGCTAAGCGCCAAGCTGGCAAAAAACGCAAAAGCGGCTAATGCAGGGGAGATTATTCCTGCTTTTGCAGCTGAGACGGCAAGGTAAAGTGTTGTGGCCGAGCCCAACATGCTGGTAAAGCCCAGTATAACACCGGCTTTGCGCTCAACATTGGCAGCATTTGCTTGCGCATGCTCTAACCTTTTGGCAATTGCATCCACCTCTTGAAGGCGTTGTTGCAAAACCCCGGCGATTGTCAGCTCTACTTTGGCGTCTTGCAGTTCCAGCAAGGCGCGCCGGTATTGCTGGTTGCTTTGCTCCATACGAGCCGAAGGTGAATAAGCCGCCTTATAGCTATAATAGAGGCCCAAGCCGGCCCCAACCAAGTGAATAGCCAATAAGGTAAATGCAATTTGTGCTGTTGTGAGCCACCACATAAAAGCGGTTGTCGATAAGTAAAACCCGAGCGCGGCCAGTAGCGGCAAAAACAATCGTAACATAATGCCATCAAGCGCATCCACATCAGCAGTCAGGCGGTTTAAGACCTCGCTTCCCCTGACTTTCTGTAGCTTGATGAATGGCTTTTGGAGTAACTTATCAAGCAAATCAACACGGATTTTGGCAAGTGCTTTTAACGTAGCTTCATGGGTTAGCACCCGCTCGCCATAACGGGCGGCAGTGCGGCCCAAGGCAAGAAAACGTATGGCTGCACTGGGACGAAAAACGTCAAATCCAATGCCAATACCTGCCAAACCGGCAATGCCGGTGGCAGTGATAAACCACCCCGACACACCCAGCAGAGCAAAGCCGGCGAGAAGCACCAGAAAACTAAGCAAAAGCCCCAGTAAAAAGAACTTGTAATTACCTTTGAGCGAGACGATGAAAATACGCCAGATATTATACATGCTCGCCCTCCAAGCGGATTGACTGCGCCATCATACTGGCCATTGCCGCATCATGAGTGGCAACGATGACACAGCACCCTTGCGTTGCCAAACTCACCAGAGATTGACGTATTTCCTGAGCGGTTTGTTCATCTAAGTCAGCCGTTGGCTCATCGGCCAATATCACGGCAGGCGTACCAACAGCAGCACGTGCCAGCAACAGCCGCCGCGCCTCACCGCCAGAAACTCCGGTTCCGGTTTCTCCAAGACGGCTTTCCAAGCCCTCGGGCAAATGGCGCACCACCTGCTTGGCATGGGCTTGTTGTAATGCCCGCCACAGTTGATAGTCACTCACACCCTCGGGCTGCCCCACTAACAACAACTCACGCAAACTTATTTCCTGAAAATGCAAGTGTTGTGGCACCCAGCGCAAATTGCGTCGCCAGTCATCCACATTGCTTTCTTGTAATAAGGTGCCGTTGAGCGAAATTGTCCCTGCTTGTGGGCGCATAAAGCCGGCAAGCAATGCCAGTAGTGTTGATTTACCGCTACCGCTAGGCCCAGTAATGGCGAGCGAGCCAGAGCTATGAACTGTAAAATCGGGGTAGCGGATAACCTTCGCTGCCGGCGTTTCGTAGCAAAGGTTTTGAACGGTAAGGGGAAACCAGTTGCGGCTTGCTTCTTTAGCGTTCTCCAAAGTGTGCGGCACATGGGCACCGTTTCCAAGCATCGTTTGTTTGGCGCGGGCAGCCATTTCTTCCAGCTCGCCCGCCACAGCCAATGCATTGGCTCTATCATGCCATGCTGTTGCCAAATCACGAAGAGGCTGGAAAAAATCAGGGGCCAACAGCAATAGGAAAATACCTGCAAAAACAGAGGGGGGGCCGCCATAGGCCCCAAAATTCAATTCTCCCAATAGGGCAAAGCCCACATAAACCGCTGTCATGGCAACACCAAGGGCTGCAAACAACTCCAGCACAGTGGAAGATAAAAATGCCACCCGCAATACCGCCATGGTACGCCGCTGCAATGACTGCGCATCGCGTTCAAAAGCGTCAATCGTACTTTCGCGCGCGCCCAATACTTTAATGTCGGTCAAGGCACGCAGCCGCTCTAACAGCATTGTATTTAGAGAGGCAACTTCTTTCAGTTGTTTCTCGCTGGTAGCTTGGGCAGCATAGCCAACCAAGGCCATAAATAGAGGTATTAAAGGCCCTGCAATGAGCAAAATTACCCCCACCACCCAAGAAAAAGCAAAGGCACAGCATAGAATAGCAAGCGGCATTACCATTGCCCGCATATGCGCGGGTTTGTAAGCTAGCAGGTAAGGGTGCAACATAGCTGCCTTTTCGGCCAAAAGGCTGGTTAATGCTGCAGTTGTCGGCGCTTGGCTATCATAGGGTGAGCGGCAAATTTCACCGGCAAGTACTTCTTTGCGAATATGCGCGACAACACGCTCGCCCGCTTGTTGTGCAAAGCCGGAAGATTGAAAGTCCAGCAGACTGCGCGCGGCACCAAGAGCCAAAAATACGATAAATGCCCATAAAAGCGGAAGTAGAGATGGTTTAGAGTGAATAAGCGCTGCAAATTGGTCTGCAACTATTGCCGCTTGAAACAACCATAATAAAGCGCTGGCCACACTGAATGCTCCAGCAATTTGAATGCTCTTTTTCGCAATGCTCTCTAGTTGCGCCAACATCTTTTTGCCAGTGTACACTTGCGTTTCATTCGGCCTATTACCGACATTGGTGATGTTTGTTTTCGTGCTATTTGTTTTCTTTTGGTGTTTATGGCGGGCGTCTTGCGTGGTCGATGAATTGTTTTGCAGCTCAGCCATGGCTCACTTTCTTTTAAAAACAACAAAAAAGCGGCGGCTATAAGAGCGTTTTACGCAATCTCAGGTAGCTGCCAAATGTATGTTGTTATAAAATTCGCCTTTAGTCCTATAGCAGATGTGCCGAAATTGTCACAGAATTTCGTTTCATGGGCACTAAAAGGTAGATATTGGATTTACCTTTTATATTTTGCTGGACTTGTCAATGTGTTCTTGCGCAAATAGCTGCCTTAATCTGAGTGTAAGTGTAATTAACTAGAAGAATAAGGAAGGCTTTTGAAACCGGAATGCGCCTGACAACAAGAACAAACCTAGCCATGCGAACGCTGATGTATTGCGCCGTAAATAGCAACAGGCTTGTACGAAAAAGTGATATTGCCCAAGCTTGTAATGCTTCGGAAAATCATCTGGCGCAGGTCGTTAACACGCTGGCACAGCACGGTATTATAACCACAACAAGAGGCCGCAGCGGCGGCATTTGCTTGGCGCAAGAAAGCTCGCAAATAAGTGTGGGCAAAATCCTGCGCTTGTTTGAAGCAGGATTGCCGTTTGCCGAGTGCTTTGCCGGTGGTGCCAACCAGTGCCCGATAGAGCCTTGCTGCCGATTACGTGGCGCACTAAAAACGGCCCTAGCGGCATTTTATGGCGCGCTTGATGCAATTACACTGGACGATCTGGTGGATGATAATATTGGTCTGCATAGCTTACTGTCCATGGGCAATTCACTCAACGAACAAGCACTAAGACAAAACAGCCCGCAGATTTCTTGCAATGTCTGATGGCGATTATATTCCATAATCTTGATTATCCGCAGATTTAGTCTCAAATTGTCGCCCCTACACGAGGGGCGACCGCTGAAAGCAAGCAATACAATACAGCTTACGTAGTTTCAATCCACGCCCCTGTATGAGGGGCGACTCGGTGCGGCTATTTTAGCGGCAGCTTATACGGTGTTTCAATCCACGCCCCTGCATGAGGGGCGACTCCGATTGACTGCCCGGCAGCGATATCATGCACGTTTCAATCCACGCCCCTGTATGAGGGGCGACTTGGCTGCAGCAATATCCAGATCGTGACCTTGGGAGTTTCAATCCACGCCCCTGTATGAGGGGCGACCGCAACTTAACAGCTCGCGCTGCGGAATTGGCTCTAGTTTCAATCCACGCCCCTGTATGAGGGGCGACGCGCACTTGCCGAGTAAGTCAGGCTGACTTGTTCGTTTCAATCCACGCCCCTGTATGAGGGGCGACCAATCAGCGGTGCTAGTGCTCTCGCTTCGTCCCCGTTTCAATCCACGCCCCTGTATGAGGGGCGACAAACAATCGTTGAAACCGTGGGGCCGGAACATGTTTCAATCCACGCCCCTGTATGAGGGGCGACCCGCGCCATAGAGCGCACAGACAAGCCCTTTTTTGTTTCAATCCACGCCCCTGTATGAGGGGCGACAATGATATTGGCAAGTTTGTCATAGATACGATCATGTTTCAATCCACGCCCCTGTATGAGGGGCGACCGGCGGCCTTTGGCGCTATGGCTGTTTTTCTGCCTGTTTCAATCCACGCCCCTGTATGAGGGGCGACCCAGCTCTACCCCGTGCGCCTCTACCTGACACACGTTTCAATCCACGCCCCTGTATGAGGGGCGACCTCATAGTTTTCTGCATTCAGTTCAGCCTTGGAGCCGTTTCAATCCACGCCCCTGTATGAGGGGCGACGTGGAAAATAACGGCCCGGGCCGCTACACCATGGTTTCAATCCACGCCCCTGTATGAGGGGCGACGACCAAAAACGCTTATGCTTTAGGCAACGAGGTGGTTTCAATCCACGCCCCTGTATGAGGGGCGACATATAGCTTGTGATTACGTGATTAATATTGTCGTCGTTTCAATCCACGCCCCTGTATGAGGGGCGACAGCTGGAGGCTAGCACACACTAACAACTGAGAAAATAGCGACGTTTGCGCGAACCTAACTTTTTATAAGTCAAATATTCAGTACCCAAAGGTTGCAAACAAGAAAACTATTATATTAACAATGAGAAAGAACCTGCGCGAACCTAACAGTTAATTAATGGGCACTTAGGGTTCGCACACAATACATCTTAAGTTGGTTGACTACTCACATTATCAGCGTACCATCAAAATCTATCGTTGCTTTCGCGCCGCAGTGCTCAACCCGCCGCTGCCAGTTTGTTCCTAAATAGTAGAACCGCAAGCTGTCCTTATCTTCGTTATAAATCGAAAGAAGCCGCGCTTTTAGCTCAGTCCATTGAGCCGGGTTAACATCGCATTCGAAAACAGAATACTGCACACGTTGGCCATAATCCAGACAGGCCTTTGCCAAGCGCCGCAACCGCCTTGCACCACCAGCACTATCGGTTTTAACATCATAAGTAATCAAAACCAGCATGTTATCTCCAAACAAAGGGCGGATAACCTTCCAACTCATCTCGCAGGAAACGTGCCATTAACTGCGCCTGAATTAATGGGAATAAGCCAAACGCCACTTTCTCGCCAATAAATGGATGTTTTATTTCAGCACGCTTACGCTCTTGCCAAGCCTCAAGGACGGTTTTCCGGCTCTCCTCTTTTAAATAGACAGCACCGCTGCTTTCGCGCGAAAAATCTTTAGGACTCAGCTGACGCCTGTTGATAAGCGATAAACACACCCGATCGGCCAGTGGTGCACGAAACTCCTCCATTAAATCAAGTGCCAGCGAGGGCCTTCCCGGTCGGTCTGCATGGAGAAAACCCATTTGTGGATCCAGCCCCACAGTTTCCAATGCCGAGCGACAATCTGCTGTGAGCAATACATAGAGAAACGAAAGCAGCGCGTTCACTTCATCGCGCGGTGGGCGGCGCGATCTACCTGCAAAACCAAAACTCTCTTGACCTATCAGTTTCCCGAATACAGAAAAGTAAATACGGGCGGCATCTCCCTCATGCCCGCGTAGTTCCTCCACGTTGCAGGTTTCTAGTGCACCATTGCAAATACGCGTTAAGTTCTGCTCCGCTGTGTTAACGGCCCCGTCATCATCTTTATAATCACGCAGGTAGCGCCGTAACACGCTACGCTGATTAGCTATTTTGGCTGACACTATAGCCCCTGCAACCTCATGCGGGGCTTGTAGGCTGCGTAGGTGCTGTGCCCGTCGCAGCAGTATATTCCCGCTTAGCGGGCCCTCTACTCTTGCCAGAAATTTGCCATAGGTATTTAGATAGCAAATCGAAACTCCACTTTCGGCACATGCATACATAAGCTGCGGTGAAAGCCCTACATTTCCAAAACAAACAACCGCGCTTAATAAATGCAACGGGGCACGGCCTTTAACGGTTCCGTCTAGCTGAACAACAATATTGGCACCTTCTTTACGTGCCCAAGCGCCATCACTGGTAATATATAATGTATTAAGAAACTTCTTCATTCGGGCACATCTTCAGCTTGTATTTGAGCTTTTAGCCACGCTTTGATGTTGCGCTTTTTGCTCAAAACTCTGGGAAGGCATTGTTGCAGAAGCGAACAATTATCACAGCGCTGCTTTTCATAGTGGGGTGGCGGTACAACGCCATGCTTGCGGCAATTACGAATGTCTTCAATTGTCGCAAGGGTTAAATTGCGTAGCTCCACATCCAGCATAACAGTCATGCGCCGACGGGTTTTGCCATAATACAACGCCCCTTCTGGCAAGTTACACCCAAACTGTTCCTCAAGGCACAAGGCTTGCGCGCACAATTGCACTTCGTCTGCCCGGTGGGCTTTCGGCTTACCGCGCTTATACTCAACGGGAAAGGGCAGCCCACCGTGTAATTCCACCATATCGGCCACACCGTAAAGCCCATAGCGCGCGGAAGTCAGCTCAACCGAACGCAATAAGCGTAGTCCCGACCGATTTTCCGAGCTTCTTTGGTCGACGTTCTCATGCAGCAGCCTGCCCTCGGCAGTAAAACGGTTTTCTTCCCAAATCTGATCGAGATGAATTAAACCGTATTGACGCGGGCAGAACTGCCAATGCTGCAGCGCAGAAATTGCTATGGCATCAGAACGGCTCGACAATTTCAATACCTTGCGGCAGGTTCAACGCATCCAAATTGATTTTGTAATCACTGAAGCGCCGCGCAGCCGGTAAGTTATGGCTGCGTTGATCCCCAAGCGGCACCTCCTCACCATTCAACACTCTGGCTACACTAACACGGTCAAACAGTTTATGGGCCTGTGCATTTCCCAGTGCACTTTCGTGTTTAAATGCAATCAACCGGCGGGAAGCCATTTCTCCACGCGCGGCTGAGCGGTCAAAATCAAACATATCACGCAGGGCCGCCCACAAGGTGTCTAGATCACCTTCTGAGAAGCCGGTTTTTTCCGCCAATTTCGGGTTGATGAAGCCATGAACACGATAAAGCCCGTAGGGCACAATGTGTTTGCGGCCCATGGTCCGTTCTTTATCCCTGTCCTTTTCGTTGGTCACAGAGGAGCGGGTGATAGAGATTTCAAGCGGTAAGACGGCCTCTTCAGAACGGGCAAACGACAGCTGAACTGGCCCGCGCACCTGACCGCAATTAACCTCGGTTGTCATAACCGCGCCAAAGCTGCGAATGTCGAAGTAGTTATCGCACATCCACTTGGTCAGTGCTTTTGCTTCCTCATCCTTTTTAGGAAGTTTCTTTTTTTCTGACTTCAATTCTAAAGCAGTATAAGCTTTGGCGTTATTTTCATTGAGCACTGCGCGCTCACTCATATAAATCTCGTGACGCTGCTCGCCTTCATGGGCCATTGCAACATAATTGCGGATTTTGCGTTTCAGGCAAACATCCGACACCAATCCCTGATTGGTTTCCGGGTCCATGCGCGGCAGGTTACCGGCATCCGGGTCGCCATTCGGATTGCCATTGCTCACATCAAAAAACATAACAAAATCGTAGCGGTTCTGTAAATTAGACATCGATCATCTCTTTTTCTTCAATGGATTGTTTCGCATCGTTTTTTGTCCAACGCTGATGGTAGTAGCCAGCACAAAAACGACCCTGATCTTCAAGGGTTAAAGAACGCGGTAGTTCCGCATCCAGCCCCAGCCAGACCTGCCCAATTTCTTTTTCCAACCAGTGGCCAAGCCCCTTGTTTTCTGCTTTCTTTAAATTGGCTAAATGATGATTGCTATTGCGTAACAGCAAGGGGAAAATACGCGCCGGTGTTGCTGAGGCCGCTGAAAAATAGCGATCTTTAATCGTGGCGTTTAGCCCAGGCAATGCCGCAGATTGAGAGCGCTCCAGCAATGCAAACAAGCGTCCTAACCTATACGCCGAGTTGGTTGTTTCACTATCCAAACTCACCGAAATCTCCTCCTGTGTTCTTCGATTTATAACAGCTTTCAAAATGGCAACTCTGCGCCCGCTAATATCTTTTTCGGCGCGGATACGGGTCATGACAGCACTTAACAGTGTGCTCGGTAGCGGTTGGCCAGCCAGCACAGCACGCATCACCTCCCCCCCAAGTAGTGGCGGGATGTTTTCTGCTTTACGTTGCAAAGCGATTTCGTATAATAAAGCCCAAGCAGCGGGAGGCCCATTAAAACCTGAAGGTTCCAAGCTAAGGTCTTGCCAAAAGCGGGCGATATTTTGCGCAAAAGTTTGCAAGCCCGATTGCTGCCAAAAACGAATAGATAGCCGAGCCGCATTGGGGGCTAAACCCAGCACAAAAATTTTGGTATTTTCATCAAATTCAGGCGCATCAGCATAACGCCCCTGCGAAATATTCATCAAACTGGCTTGTAATTTGTTGGTTTCATCAGCCTCGGTTGGCGGGTTTAAAGCCTGCCCTATTAGCAGTTCGGCAAAACTAGCGGCTTTTTGGCTGGCAGCTTCTGCCCAAAAGACCACCGTTGTATCACCTACACGCAAACTTCGCCGCGAGCCTTTCGCCAGTAATATGTTAAGCGCCGTTCCATAAGCAAGCGAGGCTGCTTCTGATACCGGTGCATTCTCCCCTTGCTTTTTTCCATAGGATTCATAGGGTTCACCATTAAATGACACCAAAGCAGCGCCTGAGCTTTGTGCACCCATGACACCTTTTATCGGCGGGTGAAGACGGGCAATTGGAGCCTCTTCGCCGCTGACCAGACACAAGCCATTGGCACCATCCTCGTGGCTGTTTTGTAAATACTCCAAGACAGCTGGGCGCTCATGTAAAAAACGAAAGCCATTATCCGGCCCTTTGTCATCAACCAACCGAAACACAATATTCTGGTCGAGCGCATCATTAGGAAAACCAAGCTCTGAAAATTGCGTAGGCTGCCAATTCCCATAGAACTTGAAGAGTGCTTGTAACCCCTCATCTTCAGTGGAGGATAACAACTCTCGATGCGCCGTCACAAAAGCATTATGTTCTTCGAGCGTCCGCTTCCCTTGGCCGGGGTGGATTTTTCCCTCTGCATCTTCAATAGCAGTCATACCTAGTACGTATGAGGTTTTATCCCAAAACAGGTTGGGTTTAATGCCAGCTGTTCTTTTGACAGCTTGAGGCACTGCCATAACCCGCGCACTGGTTTTATTGCCTACGATTTCTTGTAGGCTACTGAGCCCAAGTGGTTTTCCTTCCCTGTCAATAACCAGCTCGAAGCTGATTTTTTCAAAAGAAAAGCCCGGCCTTGGTGCCTCGCCAACTTCCAGCATGCGTACATGTAGTTGCGCCAGACTTTGCAAGACCGTCATCGTACCATCCCCGCAGCATGGGCGCCGGCAACATCTATTACGCCGTCCACCATTTGGGCACGGAAAAACATTGGTGTTTTATCCCGTGCAAAGTCGATGTCATAGAGCATCCACCCCAAATCGCGAGAAAGCCCTGATGTTTGTTCCGGCAACTCTTCCAACAGCTCGAAATCGGCCACAAATTCACGAAGACCTAAGCAAGGGCGATGAAAGCATTGCCCTTTTGAGGCACGACGGCGAAAGGTATCCAGATGCTTTGCTACGGTTTCATCTTTGCCAGCTTTTTCTGTCATCTCGAAATGCGCTTCAATCACATAAGCGACGTCTCTCAGGGCCATTGTTGCCCGCTGTTGCCGTTTTTCGTCCACGCACATATGCAAGCCCTTTAAGCTTCCTGCATTCATGGCTGTCTTGACATTCCTTGCAGAAATTTTCGAGCCAACTTCATTGCGGCGGATATTCTCAAAACGGATAGGTTCAAGGACGTGAATCTTGTCAATCACCCACTTAATTGCCGGCTTCCAATGAATCGCCTCCAAAACCCCCCGGGCGGCCGATGGTGTCAATACATCGTAGGAGACCCGCTCCACCTTCATTTCCGGTCGGGTAAAACAGGCATAGTCCCCCCATACCTTCAGCTTAACGCCGTAACTCACTGGCTCCTCCAACTATTTTGAATGCCCCCCACAAATAAATGGGAGGCATTGCTTGATAACAATCTAGGAAGGTTACATGTTTCAATCCACGCCTACAAATAGGCGACAAGTAATTACAAAATAAATCTCAGCATCATAATTAAGCGCAGAACACCTAGAGCAAGGCGCAAAATAGCACTTATTCTGCGATATAGCTTAAAATGCTCATTAGGATATTGCATATTGCTCTCCTTAAATATGAGTACATTGACTATATACAACCTTATGTTACTTTTTCAATACTTCATGTAGCCTTCCTATAAAAAATATCCATTTCTCCCTGCTTCTCCTCGGAGAAACCAGCTTGCTCACTGTAAAGCGTTGAATTTTCCAGAATGACAAATTGCGCCCCAAAATCATTGGGTCGGCAGATTTTCGCATCTCCGCTGGCAATTAAACCACTGAGAACCCATGGAGACACTTGGATTGAGTAGTTCTGCATTTTGCGGGCGATCACCCCAGCGTGCTGGCAGTGCTTGAGCAGTTCGCGTGCCTCTTCGGTAAGACCATAAGTCCCCCCGCCTATGATGAGTGGCTTACTGGTATCTTCTATGAGCCGAACAGTTGCTGCCATCTTGGCGAAGTTGAAATTCAGCTCCGAACCGGCATCGGCAATTTCAATCAGTGTTCCGCCTTGATCCATAGCGGTTGACCGGCTCCAGTAAATTTCCCTGAAATAAGCTTCTACGGCCTCCAATGAAAGCGGGTCGTCAAACTGTGTCAATATAGTCAGCGCTTTTTCGGCATTGAGTTTTATTTCCGGAGGCGCCCCGTAAGTTTCCTCAGCTTCAAAAATATGTAACTGGCCAGAAGCCAATTTACCTTCCCGGTTACAACGTCCCGCCGCTTGTGCTATTGAATCAAGACCGGCTACAGCCCGCCAAACCTCGGGAAAATCCAAATCAACGCCTGCTTCAACCAATGCAGTTGCAATTAAGAGCGTTGGCCGTTTATTCAGCTGTTGTTTCACCTGATCCAAGACATGACGACGATGCGTGGCGCTCATGTTGGTAGAGAGATGAAAAACCCCCTCGTCCTGTAAAGCGTTGTATAGATCGCGTGCCTGTTTTTTATTGTTTACAATAATGAGTGCGGTTTTACCGCTTAACTGCGCCACTAACTGACGGTTGGTTTGTAAGCCGACAAATTTTGCTTGAACGCGTTTCAAGCGGTTAAATAATTCAGGAGGATTAGGGGCTATCTCACGCGTATTTTCTTGCGACAGCGCCTCGGCAGCAGAAAAACCGCATTCCTTGTAGATTGCCGGCTGTGTTGCGGTGCACAACACCAGTGAGCAGCCATAGCCTCGCACCAACTCTTTTAGTGCTGCCAAACACGGGCGTAATAAATGAACAGGCAGGTTTTGCGCCTCATCCAGTATAATCACCGAATCTGCAATATTATGAAGCTTACGGCACTTTGAGGGTCGGTTTGCATAGAGGCTTTCAAACAACTGTACAGCTGTTGTTACAATGATCGGTGAGTCCCAGTTCTGAGCCGCATTTTTAATTTTCTCCGCTTTGCTTTCATCTTCTATCGTATCACTATCAAAAGCGCTGTGGTGCTCAAGTATCGCATCTGTGTCCCCAAGAAAGCTGCGAAAAACATCCGAAGTTTGCTCGATAATGGATGTATAGGGGGCAACATAAATAACGCGTCTCTTTTTGTGTTGAACAGCATGCTCAATCGCAAACTGAAGCGAAGATAACGTTTTACCGCCACCGGTAGGCACTGTTAGAGAAAACAGGCCTGGCTGATCTTTGGCCCGTTTGAGAGCAGCTGCCAACACCTGAGCCCGCAATCCATTCACTACATCACCATCTTGAACGGGAGGAAATTCGGCTAGCTTTTGTTTTAGGTGCTGGTTGAGGTTCTCTAGTGTGCCCTTATAACCGCGCTCAACCTCGGGGCTGTAAAAAGCTTCCGTTTGAATAAAATCGGCATCCACGAGAGCTGAAAACAACATACGTATAAAAAACTGGATTTCAAATAAACTGTTTTGACTGTCAAGTTCTTCAAATAATTTAGGTAATCTCAAAGGAGCCAGCGTCAACCATTCAGGTTTTTTAAGTAACTCTGCCTGTTTGAGCCGCTCGTTGAGCGGGGTAACCGGTCTATCTGAACCCGTTAAAAGACCATTGGCCAAACCCGCATGGTGACCGGCAATACAGTAGGCCAGCATTTTTCCAAAGACCCCAAAGTTTTCAGCAGCATAACAAGCACCTTCACCACTGTGACCAACACTGTTCTTTTCCCCTTTGAGTTTTGCCTGAAAAGCCGGTTTTATTTTACCTAAATCGTGTAGCAAGCCTGCCACTTCACCTAGTGATGAGGCATCAAAAGCTGCAGCATTTTCGGCAGATTTTCTCGCAACAGCTGATAAATGGTCAGATAGTAACTCCCATTCATCAGCAGCAGTGTTTTCGAGTGAATGCGCATAAATCACCACAAATCCTCAACAAAAAACTACAAAATTAATGTAAATATTTACTAGTATATTAGTCTAGCAGGTATAATGTATATTGCTAATATTATTTTAGCCAAGCCCCTAATTCCCCCTATTAAATAAACCCAAATGCAATTTCATCTCAGTGTCAGCAATGTATGATAAAGTTGTCTAATAAGATATCGATCTGTTGAATATGGGGGCAGAAACTCGAGAGAATGCCAGTTGAGGACCCCAAAATACCGTTCTCCAATGCAGGCATAGCTAAGAGTGCCAAGCATATGAGTGGCAAAGCCACTTTCATCTACTCAGGCGATCGTCCGTCCTTGCTTATCATACACACTGAGTTTTTCATGTTAAGGAGCTCCCCCTGAAATGAGGGGATTACCTTAAAGGTTTGATTTAGTTAAAAATGCTATTGATATCTCCTAGAGTAATTATTCAATAATACACAAATCAACGGCAAAATGCGATGAAATATAATCTCTAGTATTCAGTATATAATTTATTATACAATAGTATAATTCAGATTTTACTGTAGGGTGGGTGTAAGATATTTTATATAACGGCAGAGAAAAATGTATTTATTAGGAAGAATAATCTGGAACGGTTGGGTACGTTTCTTGATATTTTGGGTAATTGTAGCAGCCGTATTGTATGGGTTTGATAATACATTTAAAGATATAAATTACTCGCAATTACTTGAAAGAATGTCTTTGGCAATTAAGCTTGCCGCCAATCAACTAAATGCTTTAGAGGCAAAAGTAGCCCTTTTTCAACTAAGTGAAACAAAATTTATTCTGTCTCTAGCATATGGTATAGCAGTTGTTGCGATATCATTTGCGATTTCCTTTTTTATTCTTCATGTTCTAATCATTAAATTGTCTGTTTATTTGGTTAAAAGAAAAATCAATAAATTTGATAGACCCGAAGATTTTAAAAGAGCCTATGAGAACCAAATCGATCCCGTATTACGTTCTCATAGACTAATCGGTAATGTCTGGCGTGAGTTCGATGAAACACTTGTTCACCCGAGAGAAGGTGAACGGCAAGTTATAAGAAATACTGTGCGTCCCCATACATTTCTCAATATGGGGCTGGTGCGAGATAAACTTGCAGGCATCAAAATGATGCCATCAATCCCAGGTTATTTTGTGGCTGTAGGCTTACTATTAACTTTTGCAGGTATTGTATTAGCGCTTTACAAGGCCGGAGCAGCTTCGAGCGCAAATGATGTTACAAAAATGCAAGAGGCGATGACGGAGCTACTGCAAATTGCTTCATTTAAATTTGCCACATCAATTGCTGGGTTAGGCTGCTCACTACTGCTTTCTATTGTTTTCAAAATGTATATGATTTGGATTGAAAGCGACTTCTCCTCTCTTTGCGAGACGATAGAAAAGAAGTTACTTTATGTTGCCCCACAAGCTCTTGCTGTACAAATGAATAGCATTATGGAGGAGCAACGGGATCAGTTAAAAGACATCGGCTCCGAGCAGTTCTTTAATCAAATGGGGCAGTCGCTTGCTCCACAGATCCATTCTGCATTTACGCATGCTATGGCACCTGTCAATCAAAGTATTTCAAACGCACTCGAAAAGGTGACTGAATCTAGCCAAACTGGCATTACTGAAATGCTTCAGAAATTTTCTCATGATGTACAGAGTAGTGCCGGGACTGAACTACGAGAATTGGCTGTTTCTCTTACAGCTATGCAGCAAACTCTGAGCGACATGCAAGCAGGTATGAAAACTAGTGGAGAAGACTTTGCCCAATGCTTAAGCAAAGCGGCTGAAAATCTAAATCAGCTCGTTGGTGAAGCTGCAAAATCAATGAATGATGGTGCAGCAAGTAGCCGTGATAGCCTTCACGAAATTGTATCTGCTTTACAAGCCACATTTGAGAAAGCAAATCTGGCAATTGAACAAGACCTTACCAAAGCTGCAACCGGCGCATCTGACAAGATAGAGCGCGCCATGGGACGGGTCCTGGAGAACCTTGAGGGGCAAATAACACAATTAAGCAGCGGTATGAGTCAGTTGGAAGGGAACTTGGCAGGTTCAGTACAACAAACTCAACAATCAATGGAATTAGCTCAGAAAAACGCAATTGAAACAGTTAATTCTGTTGCAGTAAATACTGCAAATGCCCTTAAAAATGGGCTAACTGAGACCTTGCAAACACTGCGTAGTGAAATTGACAGGTTCGAAAAAGCACTCGGTAGTTCAAGCGTTGCACTAGGTTCGCAAGCGACGGCTATTGGTGATGCCACATCTCAGACAAAGCAGGTATCTGATGTTATTGGTCAAACAGCATCAACTCTGCGTCAAACAATTACCCCCTTTACTCAGTCCGTAAGTAAAATCGAGAATGCTACGCTTGACTTTAAACAATCCCTGAGCAAGGCAGTTGTCGCTCTTGGAGAAAGTCAGAGTGGTTCAAACGAGCTCGCAGCAACTTTGAAGGATGAAGGGCAAAAACTGACAAGGATGTGGCAAGATTATGAAGTTCGCTTCCAACGTATTGATACGGAACTTGGGAATGCCGTTGAAAGTTTAGCCTCAGCAACAAGCCAGCAAGGTGCAACACTTACCAAATACTCTAGTGAGGTCGATAAGTCGCTTGCGCAAGCTGTGAGGCATCTTAACAGTAATGTTACTGATATTGCAGATTCTGTTGAAGAATTTGCTGATGAGGTTGGAAAGTTACACTCCGTTTTACGACCAGCTGCGGAGTAAATTGAGCGATGCTAGCCCTTGATGAAACACAGTATGATCATGAAGAGGAAAGTGAAAACTACTTTGTCTCGATGACTGATATGATGGTTGGTATCCTGTTCATCTTTATCATTATGCTCATGGTATTCGCGCTCCAGTTTCAAGAACAAACGGATACTTCAGAGACTAAGCTTTCTGAAATACTTGAGCGTATTGAGGATGTAACTAAAAAGCTAAGCAATTTACAAGATGAAATTGATGTTCGTTTAACTGCGCTTAATGCCTCACGACAAAAGCGAACTCAATTGCTTGTCGACATAGAACAAGAATTGAAGGCTGTTGGCCTGGAAGTTCAAATAGATCCCGAAAATGGCGTGTTACGCCTAACAGAGAACGCGATCCATTTTGCAAGCAATCAATCAATTCTGGACCGGGTTGCAAAAAAGAATGTCGAAAAAGTCTCGCGTGTTTTGGCAAAAGTTTTGCCAAGTTATACAAGCTGTATCAATACGGGAGGTGTAGAAAGCTGTAAAGAGTTGCCGCCGGGTGGTGCAATTGACACTGTTTTTATTGAAGGCCATACAGATAGCCAGGGGTCGGACACTGAAGCTGGTGACAAGCGCAATTGGCAACTTTCTACTGAAAGAGCTGTTTCAACCTATAGAGCATTACTTACTGCTGCGCCGACTTTACGTAGTTTGATGAATCCTGACCGCAAGCAAATATTATCTGTCTCAGGCTATGCTTCAACCCGACCCATACCTGGCACAGAGAAAGCCAGCCTTGATAGGGCTTCACGAGCACAAACGCTTCTTCGCAATCGCCGCATTGATATTCGCTTTGTTATGCAAGTCGATCCTACAGATCGATTGAACAAAGTTCTTAAACTCACCCGAGATATGCAAGGCGAAATTGAAGTACTCAAGAAGACACTTGGCGCACAATGACGAATACATCTCTCAAACAAATTTGTAGCGACACGGTCAGCAGCTTCACACATGCTACTGTACAATTAAATTTGCCAGAAATAACCTTTGTGGGACAGGAACTAAAACAACTTCCATCAGAGACATGGGCACAGCAGGATAAGACAGATCTTCCGACCTTGAATAAAATATCATATGATATTATCGAAGCGCTCAGTAACGACAGGGATTTAACAAAAAAGCAGCTGCGGAAAGCAGCTTGGTGCCTATGGGAAACAAAGCCAGCACTTTCTTCTGATCCCGTCATTTTGCAAAAAATACTAGCGATACTAACTCAAGGTAAAAAACGTCTATTTAAAATACTGGCAACTGTATATCTTTCACAGTTTCGAAAGGATAGACCCGGCCTAACAGCGGTTTCAAAAGCGTTACAAATCGGAGCAATTCAAATAGGACAACCTTGGCAACAGTTACAAGAGAACTACGCGCTTTATGATAGGGACAATGGTCCTAAGCGTATCGCGCAAGTTGCCTTACAGCAAAATTATTCAGTACCTCAACTTATGCGGGACTTGGGACTTTCAGATCAAAGTGCCCTTTCCGGTTTTTCTCAGGCGGTGACCAGCTCAATACTCAAATCGCTGTCTGCTGACACAAGCAATGAACACTTGAGACGCCTTGAACTTGTACGCCAATATGCACTAGATGAAAGTCAGAGCCAATTATTCGCGGGGCAAGACGTAGAGATTGCGACAGCTCTTATTGAGCCATTCGTGAAATCACAGCAGAAACCGGATGATGAGGTAAAAGATAGCTTCCTAGATACATTGATAGGTTTGTTCGAAGATCCTCGCCTCAATCCCGGGCGTTGGGTTAAGATGGGGCCTCTTAAAGAAGAAATAATATCATGGTTAACGAAGCAATCTTTACGCCAATTTTTAGACATTGTTGATCGAATTACCAACGAACCCTCTGAGAAAGCTATGTGGCAATATAGACGTGCTTTTTGGGAGGCTGTCTACCAGAAAGACTTAATTAAGGGGGCTTGGGTCATTTTTGCAGATGATGGCGCAACTGCAACTCGTAACCACTATGGAAAAGAAGTTCAATTCGGGCGCTTTTTTAAAGGTGGCTCAAAAGCAGCAAGAAGCAGTCACGCCGTACTCCTATTAAGAATTGGAAATGGCGTTGTTGCTGACTGGAGCCATAACGGAAAAGTGAATATTTGGAGCAATTATGATGCTCGAAAAGCACCGAAACTCTACAAAAATTGGTATAATACAGATGAAGTCCGTTATTATGTCGGCCAGGGCAACATTAATACGCCAGAACATTTTGTGCAAATTCACAGCTCACCTCAAACTTACAGTTGGCAGAAAGCCGTTGCAGAGCGCATTAAAGCAATGACCAATACGCGCATACAAGAACGGGAATACAAGGTTAGGAGTTACTGATGGGCTTCTTAGGTATCCCCCACCCTCAGGGAGCGATTGTTCAACTATGTAAGCCGAAAATTCTAGGTAGAAAAAAAACCATTAACTTGGCTGACTGGGATCGATCACTTTCGAAAGCGCTGAAGCCTACCTATCGCTTGCTAATGAACTTGCTCGCTGAAGGGGCCGGTGAAAAATACGAGGAAGGCGTACTAATTCCCACCAAAACACTGCTTTCACTGCCGGATAATCAATTGAGTCGATTAGGCATACCTCCTTTAGCTGGTCTTTCGTTGTCTCTATCCATGAACGGCAGGGTTGATAGCACTGATAGTAACTTGATACTTGTGTGGCAAGACAGCAATTCACGGACAATTACCCCAGATTTTAAAGGCCCATTTTTACAAAGCAATGGAGAATGGCGCAGGCTTTCCAAATTCATGTATGAGCTGCAACATGCAGCACGTGAATTTAATGCGAGTGCAGGACAGAACTTCGAAGATCGGCTTCCTTACTGGTCTCAGGTGCAACAATACTTAAATGAACTTGATCACGGGGTTGATGCAGATAAATATTTAAATTCCTTACGAATTTATCAAGCTGGTGCACTTACGTTGGATGTTAGGGAGACACAAAACGGACCTGACTTTATTCCCGTGATGCTGCCCAAAGGAGCGCCGGCTGAACTACTGGAAACTGATGATGGACCGAACACCTCTGAATTAGACAGTGCCAATTATCATGAGAATGAAGAAGCTACCAATCTGTTGCCACCACTACTGCAAGACAAGTTTGATAGCCAGTTTTCGCAGCTTCGCGGTCAAACACCGCCTGCTATGGTACTGGAGAAGGGAGCCTACTTATTAATCGAAAAGCCTTTACAAACCGCAATAGACATCGTCAAAAGCGCCCGTACACTGCCGCTAGCGGGGCGACGCGAGTTCTTACGCAATCCTAGAACTGTGTTATCGCAGGCATTAGGTTCTGAGGGCGATTCTCTAGCTCAGGAAATATTCGTTGAAACAGAACAATACTCAGAAAGAATTCAGGGATTAGGACTTTGGGAAAAGCCTAATTTGCCTTGGCTGTCTCGCAAGTCTACTCAATGGTTACCCGAACGGTTTTACTTCACCATTGGTACAAAGACAAAAGAGGCAACTCCGGAAACTATAGAAAATCTACGTATCAGCTTTGAGCAAGCTAAAGAGAATGACCTTGATGTCGTTCAGTTCCAAGGAGAAAGCTTCAAGTGTGCTGACGTAGAGAAGTGCCTAGAGAACCTCTCGCCTCAAACCATAGTAGAACTCGGTGATATAGAGCAAAAAGAACAGTCAGTGCAACTTGAACCTGACGAAAAGAAAGAGGCTGCTGTCCTACTCATTCAGGAAAATTTGGAATCGAATGATTATACAGCGAATTTTTCTAAGCGCAGCCACATATTCCCGATTGAGTTTCCAAACGATTATATCAACGGTACAATACCAAAGAGCCATCAAATGGTTGGTTTCGACTGGGTATGCCGTGCTTGGAAAGAGGGCTGGCCGGGCGTTTTACTTGCTGATGATATGGGGGTTGGTAAAACCTTTCAAGCTTTGGCCTTCTTGGCATGGATACGCCAAAATAAACTCGGAGCCAACAACTCGTTCCGTGCCTTGAAAGGGCCAATACTTATTGTTGCGCCTACAGCACTACTTGCCAATTGGCGAAAAGAGGCTGAAATACATTTGCTTCCCGATACACTAGGCCAATGCTGTGAGGTCTACGGTAAAGGGCTGAAGAGTTTAAAAAGAAAACAATGTGATATTACAAAGGGCGAGGATTTGCTCCATATTGAGCAATTACGCGAAGCAGAGTGGGTACTAACGACATATGATACACTGGCTTTATACCACCAATCCTTTGCCCGAATTGCTTTTTCTATAGGGATATTTGATGAGATCCAGAAAATAAAATCTCCAGATTCAATCAACTCTCATGCGGCAAAAACAGTCAATATTGATTTCGTCGTTGGGATGACTGGAACACCAATTGAAAACCGTATTGAGGACCTATGGTGTATTATGGATAGGATTGCCCCCGGTTATTTGGAGGATTTAAAAAGCTTTTCAAAAACCTATGGCGATGAAAATGCTGAGTCTCTCAATGCCTTGAAGTCCAAACTTGATGAACCACAAGGCAACGCTCCACCAATTATGTTAAGGCGTATGAAGGAGCAAATCTCCACTGATTTACCGAATAAAGATATTAAGTCCTACAAAATTAACATGAGTACAGAGCAAGCCCGTGCTTATGATGGCATCATTCAAAAGGCAAAATCCAGCGACGCTAGTCCAAGATTTATTTTACAAACCCTACATGAAATGCGTAGTATTTCCTTACATCCCAACGGTCATTCTCAATCTGATCTCTACGATAAAAAGCAACGAGAAGAGTGGATAAAGGCTTCAGCCCGCCTTGCGAAAACCATTCAAATTCTTGAGGAAATTGAGAGTAAAGGCGAAAAAGCACTCGTTTTTCTAGAAGATAGAATCATTCAGCAGAGCCTCTCGACAGCATTGGCCGAGCATTTTTGTTTTGCGGCGCCTCCGGTTATCATTAATGGTGAGATGACAGGTTTGAAGCGGCAAGAACACGTTGATGCTTTCCAAAATTTGCCTAAAGGTTTTGCCGTTATGATTTTATCACCTAAAGCTGCGGGCATTGGTTTAACAATAACGGCGGCTAATCATGTTATTCATCTAAGCCGCTGGTGGAATCCAGCCGTTGAAGACCAGTGCAACGACCGTACCTATCGGATTGGACAGAAGAAAGACGTCACCATACATGTGCCAATGGCAGTCCACCCCACTTATGGCCAGGCTTCCTTTGATATCCGCCTCGATGAACTTTTGAAGAAAAAGAGGAATCTTTCGCAAAATATGCTTGCCCCGCCGGTTTGCGAGGGAGATTCGGAAGCGCTATATAGTCAGGTCATAAAAAACAATTAACTCAATAAAAATCACAGCAAAACTAATGTGTTTGATACCAGAAAATGACTTGAGAAGATTGACTAGGCATCTGGAAAGCAAAAAAGACACCAAATGGTGCCTTACGTTTCTTAATTTGAAGAGAGGATGGTAGCGAGGGAGGGACTTGAACCCCCGACACGCGGATTATGATTCCGCTGCTCTAACCAACTGAGCTACCCCGCCATCCGTTGCGCTATATGACACTTGAGAGTGTCGCGCTCTGTGAGGAGGGTGTATAAGGGGCTTAGCGGTTGGCGTCAAGCGGATTTACTAGCGATTTTGTGGAAACTGTAAAATTGTGAAAAAACTAGCTCGAACAAGGGGCTAGCTGTTAATAAGTCAGGAATTAGTTTCCCTGTTTTGGTCTTGCACCCAATTCTCAAGCCTGAGGCCGGGCACGCGGACAAACTCCTTGGTGTTATTGGTTACCACAATAAGGCCGCTGGCGCGGGCATGCCCGGCAATCATAACGTCGAATGGGCCAATCGTTCGCCCCTGTTTTGCCAGTTCGGCGCGGATTTGTCCCGTTTGCGCGGCCGCTAAACTGTCATAATCCAGCACTGCCAAACGGGCGGCAAACCCCTCAATAATTTCTAGATTTTGGGCAGGACGTGCAGATTTCTCAGCCCCATATATCAGCTCCATAAGGGTAATAGAGGAGATAGCTAAATATTGGCTGTACCGTTCGAATTGTTCACGCACACTTTGCGGGCGATTTTTGATTGTATAAATGCAAATGTTGGTATCCAACAGGTATTTGAGCATTAAAAATCCTCACGCTCCTGCATTTGGGGCTGCTCTCTATTCTCCATACAATCATCGCTCACCGAGGGGCCATCAAACCATGCTGCCCAGCTTTCACCAACCGGCGTGATTATACGTGTATTACCAATAGCCACGATTTCAACACGCTTCACTGTGTCAGGTAAGGCTGCCGCCTTTGGTAAACGAACAGCCTGAGAGCGATTGGATTTGAAAATTGCACCTTCAAACATAACACCCTCCTTTTGCCGCATATTGTCGATATTTATATATCCTTATTGTATATACAAAATACGCCGCATCTCGGGATATGTCAAGTGGATATACACTTCTTGCACTCAGGCACCATATCGTCTCCCCGCCAATAATTGGCCATGAAACCGGCTCAAAACCGCATTGCAAGTTTGGCTTTGACCCCTTGGTCTGTGAAACCGGCGGCATAGCTGCCATTGTAGGAAACATCGATTGCAACGTTCTTTGACAAATCCACTTTAGCCCCTACATTGAGCAATAGGGCGTCTTTGCTCACCGGTGCTCCTGTAACAGAAAATTCATCGCCCCCGGCAAAGGACTGGCTGGTTACAGGTGTAATGTCGTTAAATGCATGCTGCCAAGCGGCATCTGCTTTTAAACCTGCGGTAAAACCTCCCAAATTTGCCATTGTTTGTAGCCGAAAACCAACAGACGTAAAGGTTGTGTCCATAGCCTGAGCGTGGGCTAAAAGCGCGGCAGAGCCACCGGTTTCCTCATATGCGTTCGAGGACAAATTAACATGCGCGACGTTTACAAAAGGCTCCATAGTGGTTGAGCCGTAACGAAGACCATAGCCGACTTCGCCAAATATCTGGGCGGTTTGCGATTGATAAGAGCTCGCTAGATCATTGGAAAAACTGCCAAAAGCAACCGCGCGATTTGTATCAATATCGTGCAATGCGTAACTCACACCCGCGCGTAGCCCTAATGCGCCCAGTTTTGTACCAGCGTAAGCACCAATTTGTACTGTCTCTGTGCTTGCGGATGACGCTCTCTCGCCAACCTTCAAACTGGCGTTATCATGACCCACAAAAAATCCCAGACGGCCATTTTCGCCTATACGACTATCCCCGCCCATAAAAAAACCATGAATTGAGCGATCAAGCGCCGCACTATTTTCATTAGCAGACCAATTCGCCCAAGAACCGAACCCCTGCCCCCAAGCAGTAAAGTTATCGCCAATAGTTTTTTCTGTTTGTTCATGCTCAGCGACGTCAGTGTCGTCCATTGCAAAACGCAAACGACCAAGCGCTGCATCTCGTGCAAAACGGCTATCTTCAATTAGAGCCGTCTTTATTGAGGCGTGGGCTTCGCCTGAAAGCTGATCAAGGGCTCCTGGTGCATCTGAATTGGACAGGTTCAAGACTGAATTGAACAAACCTCCGCTGCCAAGGGAGAATGCACCTTCACCTGTCGCGCACTGATTTGCGCTCATGCCCCCAACACAGAATGTGCTGGATGCCATTTTGGAATTTAGAAAAACGCTGTTGGCATCATAAGAAAGCTCGAAGTCAAGAAAGGCGAATTCATCAGTTGGCGCGGGTCCGTCAAATGTACCTGACCCACCCCCAGCTGCGTTTATAATCGTATAGCGCGTGTCGGCGGCATAGGTTGACCCGTCGTCGGTTCCATTCTCCGGCTTAACATGCACCGTGCCACCATTGATTGTCACCGCACCGCTGGCGGCAAGCAGATCATTGTTGATGCCCGCCGCGTTGCCGCCATCGTTCAACTCCACCTCATAGGTTGAGAGACTATTGAAAACAAGAGAAGTCGCGTTCAATGTCCCGATGGAGTTTCCAGGCGCAACCACAGCACCTGCATTAACATCGACAGCCCCAATAGTCCCCGAGCCGCCAATGCTACCGCCATTGACGGTCACATCACCATTGGAGCCATTAACAAGCAGTTTACCTGCTGACAGAGTTGTGCCGCCTGAATAGCTATTGTTGCCCTCGAGAATAAGTGTGCCCAAGTCGGTTTTATTTAGAGAGCCTGCTCCTTTTATGTCAGAGGCGATGGTCGCAGAGAAGTTTGCACCAGTATTTGTACCATCACCAACACGGACCGAGGTCGCGCCGTTGAGCTTAAGATCGCCACCTTTGACCTGATAGCCATCTGCGGCAAACTGTAGACCTGATGAAACCGAGACACCGACGCTATCCACAGTGACAGTCCCTCCAGTGCCTTGAAAAACAAGAGAGCTGTTAGGGTCATAGTCCAGATTTTCGAAGCTGGCGGAATTGGTCCAATTCTTGCTTGTCGTATTCCATGTGCCTGCGCCGCCATGCACGGTGCCGTTGGCAGCCGAGGTGCCGTTCCAAAACAATAAATCCTGCGTCGAGGCCAATAGCGACACTGTACCGGGCGTTACAGTGGTGCTCAGAACATAGTCGTAGCCAACCGGGGAAAGCCCGATTGTAAGACCGTTATCTGTAAGGGCGCCGCCATAGGTGATTAATGAATAAACACCTGCACCAAACGCGTCAGTATCGCTTACATCAAGTGTGCCATCCAACGTCAGATTGCCGCCAACGGTGATGAGGTCGCTGTTCACGCCTGCTGTGCCATCGGGTGCGCCAAGGCCAAAAGCGAGCTTCGTGCTTTCGCCCAATACAAGGTTGCCGCCGATCTTCAAAGTGCCGCTCCCGTTGAAGCCTGGAGAGAGCGTACCATCTGTCGCCTCGACATTGCCGACAGTGCCTGTGCCCCCAAGTGTTCCGCCCGTCAACTTGATTTGCCCAGGCAGCTCGCCATTAACGATCAGCGCACCACCAGTGATATTCGTCGTACCAGCAAAACTATTGGCCCCACCATAGAATTCACCCACACCGCCGGTCCAAATCGTTGTGCCCGCTATTTGATTGATTGTGTGGTTAGGTCCCTCACTGGCTAGTACCGATCCGATGTCGACATCGAAAATATAAGCATCATCCGTGTGATTGAAATTCAGCTCGCTCTTGGCATACCGAAAATAGATGCTTGGAATATCCAGTATGCCCGGGGCCTGCGCAGCTTCACCTTTCGCAGCGCCAATATTGACGGCAAACCGGGCGTTTCGATTATCTCCAAATCTGATCCAATAGGGCGCAGAAAAAGTACCGCCATTCGCAACGGTGAGTGAGCTGTTTCCATAATAGAAACTCAGCTGACTTAAAGTTGATAGTATAGACCCTTCGCCGGAAACCAGTATTTGGGCTCCTTCCTTCGCTGCTGGACGGCCATCGATGTAATCGCTAGCACGAATACTTTTGTTCACAGTCAAGCGCGCACCGTCAAGCACGTATAGCTCACCGCGGGCGATACCGCTACCAACAGAACTACGGTAGCCAAGATTCAAATCGCCGACAATCGTTTTATTTTCTCTGACGCCATGTTCATCCACGCCAGAAACTGTGAGCGTGCCAATCCCCCCGTTACCAATGGTCATATAACTACCGCCAAAAGAGCCGCGTTTTTTACCGGTAAAGACAACATCTGCCTGACTATTCTGGGGAGTTACCGTCAACGCGCCTGCAATGATTAACATGGCAAGCCTATGGGAAACTAAGGCTGGTGTGTTTTTGTATGCAAAGATCAAGCGTTGCATCTGCGTCTATCCCTAACTATCAACGACAAGCTTTGTTTTGCCATCAATAACCTCGGCAAACGCAAAACGGCTATTCGCCGTAATTCCTAAAAAAGCTAGAATTAACAAATAGATAATCGACGTTGAGTTAAGAAGTTTTGCCTTTTTGATTAAACATAATCTATTATTCTTCTTAGGCATAAATACCTCGTTATTCTTAAAAGCAGCTCAATTTTGTGGGATTGAAATTTTGTGTTTTAAAAACTGCTCCGCGGTACATAATCATATTTATGTACGCTACATTACGTTAAGTAATTTAACAACGATACATGATGAATCTAATTAATACTTTAGTATGAAATGAAGACTGACTATCGCTTTTTAAGAATAAATACAGAGCCTTAAGCCAAGGCACTGTCTGTTGGTAATTGCCAAGGGCAAAAGACACTGGCAGAGCGCATAGTTATGCGCACTGCACCGAAAAACCGCACACTATGATATCTCCCCTTAAAGAAGTTAAAGCAGCTTGCTATTACATTTAAGCACTCAAACTGCTTTAACTTCTTATTTTGGCGCATATTCTTACCCGAAAACCGCTAGCACTTTTCGGGATTACGCTCTAGTTCATATCTTTTAAAAGGCGGCCATACTTGCGGGTTTGTTCAATAACTTTTTCGAGTGTGTCATAACCGCGAGATTGCAAAATAGGCAAAAGCTTGCATAGTGCTTCACCAGTCGCCAGCGCATCGCCCAAAGCAGTATGGCGTACCTCTTCGGCGATAGTAATGCCCAAGCGTTGGCAAAGGGCATCCAGCGTATGTTCTTGCTCTGCCCCGAAAACCACAGCCGATAGCAAAACACTATCTAAAATGGGATGGTCCCATTGATCGCCGGAAATCTTGGCGTAGCGGTTCACGAAAGCCATATCAAAAGGTGCATTATGCGCAACAATCACCGCATCGCGGGCAAAACCATGCAGCAAGCTCGTGGCCGTAACACAATCGGGCGCTCCAATAACCATCAGGTCGCTAATACCATGCACTTTGGTAGAGGATGGCGGAATAGGACGCCCCGGATTAACCAGTAAATCCAGTTCTTCACCGGGTATAATTCGCCCGCCCACCACACGTACGGCACCAATTTGCACGATATCGTCTTTGCTGGGCATCAACCCTGTGGTTTCACTATCAAACACCATAAAGCTCAGCTCTCTTAACGGGCGCTGATACAACGCTTTTTCTGTGCCGGTTTGTAATGCCGAAAAGTCATAGATAAGCCCACGGGATTCACTGGGCTTCAATGTGGTTGTGGCTTCATCGATTAAAATCATATAACCCGCCGCATCGCCCAATTTTTTAAGCCGCAATTGAAAACTCATCTCGCAACCAACACCAGCAACCTGCGCAACTGTTTCGCTTTTGTGAGGACCCAATGTCATCAGTGCAGGCCGTAATTGCTCTTCTTCAAAATAATCAAATATCGATGCGGCCAGCCGCGGGACATGAACTAGCCCCAAGACAGTTGCCGCCTGACCATCATACAACGAAATTTTAAAATTCGGTCCAAGTAAAACAATAGCTAGCGGAATTTCCGAGAGCAAAAGCGCCAGCTGTGAGCGCTCTTCCCTTATCCTTGCTTTATCATCAGCCGATGCGCTTTCACTGCCCGTTTGCATTTGAAAAAAACGCCCTGTTGCCGCTATGGCAGCAGGGGCAATATCGCCAAGGTATTTCGCCGCCCCTAGGTCAATTTCCACATCAACATCTGCATGGGTACGGGTTCGTATGGCCGAAGAAATGTGTTGTAGGGGTTTTGCCACGTTCTCGTCGAACAACAGCCATATAACAACACTTACCGCTAACAGTCCGAAACCGGCAATAATGCCTGCCTGTAAAAAGCCGGTCAGCAAACCATCTGCAAGCGCTTTGGTATAACCAACATATAGCGCACCGCCAACAATACAAAGGCTTGCAACAGCGACCGCGGAAAACAAAAGAAATATACGTAGACGCAGGCCGAGTTTAACAATCATTAGCCTGCTCCGCAGACCGCTTCAATTATCGGGTCGTTTGCCGGAGCTTTAACCCAGTCCACGCCTTTTATTGTGCCATCATTTTCAAAAGTAATCGCATCACTTAACGCCGCCCGTTGCCCGCTGGCGCAATCTGTGGCGATTGGCAGCTTGTTTAATGGCGCCCACCGGCCAAAGAAGTAAGCTTGTGCAATGCGCAAGTCCGGCTGTGCTGAATGATGCTGAATAGTTGCTTGGTCGATGGCCACAAACCGCTCAACAAAAGGCTTTACATAGGTCCAAGGCCGGTAAATTGCTTGACTCTCAATGGTTTGGGCAACCACGAGCCCTTCAGGAAGGCTCGCTTTTGTACGCGAGTACCAACCGTATTCGCTGGAGATTGTCGCCAGCAACATGGCCACCCCCGCCGCAACAGGTGCAAGCCAGCGCGGCAGCCGCCCCTTTAAAAGGTGGTTGAGTAAAAACACAAGGCCAGCGCCCGCAACACCGGCAACAAAGGTGGCGATTAATTCGATAAACATTTCTCTCTCCCAAGGTCTGCCAGTCTTATTTGCGAACTGGTGTGACCCAAACTATTCCATTAGCTCAGCATACCACGGCCTTGGCCAACAGCTGATTGCATTGTTTTCACCACCACAAAAGCATCACGTAGATGTGAGCGTTCAAAATCTGAAAGCGTGGACGGCTCCAGGAAATTATCGGGTGCCATCCCCTGACGTACCAGCGCGGCTTGATGCTGCAAGCGGGTTTCAGCAATCAAATCATAGGCATCTAACAAGTCCCCTGCCCCGGATTTGCTGAGCTGGCCACTGGCGCGTGCTTCCTCTAGCCGTGCCCGCGTGTTCACTGCCGTAATTTGCCCTTGCAAGGTGTAGATACGTGCCAAATCCACCACCGGCACCACACCATTATGCTTCATATCCAGCGCGTTTTTATGCTCTCCCGAGCGAATAGTCGCCAAACCGCGCAGTAGGCTGAGCGGCGGCGTATGCTTGAGCGAGTTGCTGGTCATATGCGCCACAAAAATCGAGTTCTTACTGGCTGCTTGCAAGGTATGCGCCTGTAAATTGGCAAAAAGCGTTTCATCGCCACCAATTGGTCGCAAGTCAAACATCACTGAAGCAAGCATTTGCGCCATGGGATCGGGCTTGGCGATCCAGCCCTCAAAGTAACTTTTCCAAACTCTGAGCGGCTGGCACCAACGCGCGTTGGTGGCCATCATATCCCCCGGACAATACACATAACCTGCCGTATTCAGGCCATCACAAACAAACTTCGCCAGCTGAGCAAAATAACCGGCTCTTTGTTCCTCGCTCACATCATCATGCAAAAACAAGCAATTATCCTGATCGCTCACCCCAGTTTGCTCGCGCCGCCCCTGTGAGCCGCAGGCAAGCCAAAGGTAGGGTACAGGTGCTGGCCCCAGTGCTTCGTGAGCCAGTGCCAGCAAGCGCCGGGTGGTGGCATCGGCAATATCGGTAATCAACCGGGTGACGATTTCATGGCGGCTTCCACCAGCTACCAATTGCACCAATAGGCCCGGAATACGCGCCGTTGCCTGTGCAATTTCTTGCGCATCCTTTGCCTTGGCAATCTGGCTGACCAGCTCTGCCGAGCTAACCGCTTGAAAGCGGGTGAGATCGGTTTGCGTAACAATGCCCAACAAGCGACCGCTCTCAACAATCGGCACATGGCCAATATGCTTTTCCATCATCAAATGCAGCACATCCGAGCCAATGGCCGAGGGGTCAAGGGTCAGTGGACCAGGCGTCATCACCGCATCCACCAATGTTTGCGCCCCCATATCTTCGGCGACCACTTTGAAGGTAAGGTCGCGCAAGGTGAGAATACCTGTCAGCGCACCGTCAGTATCTGTCACACACAACGAGGAAACTTTCGAATCGCGCATCTTTTGCGCTGCACTCAAGACGCTGTCTTGTGCTGAACAGGTCAGTGGGTTGGCCGCCATCAAACTGTCAATGGTAATTGCGGCAAGGTCGTTACCTTGCGAAGGGGCTTTATAGCTACGGTCAAAAAAGCGGGCAAATGTCGGGTGATTGCGCAAGAGCTGGGTGAAAACAGAAGCCGGGACAACAAGCAGTGTTGCCGCCTCGCTGGCCTTGGCCGCCGTTACGGCCTTGCCGTCTTGCAACAGGCCACGCTCACCAAAGGAATTACGCGGTCCCAAGCGACTGAGCAGTGCGCCGTTATCATCGCTAATCTCTACAGTTCCGCGGAAAACAATAAACAAACCGGGCAAATCGGCCCCATGCTGGTAGATATCAGCATTGTCACTCACATCCCATGTTTCGATTTGCGCGGCCAAGCCCTCTAATTCAGCAAGCTTAAGCGTATCGTATGGATGAACCGACTGTAAAAAACCAAGAATGTCAGCAGGATTAAGCGACATGGGAACCCCTCCCCCGAGAAGGAAGTGCCCTGCCCGGTTTTGCCGGACAGGACACGCTAGAATACAGCGGGAATGCGAAGCAGCATCCCCGCAGTTTTATTAGTGGTCTTGTGCGACACCAGCACCGCGTGGAATACGCACACTTTCAACAAGGTCCTTAATGGATTCAGGTGTTGCTTTGGTCATGCTTGCCACAATGTAGGCAACAGCAAAGTTCACCATTGCACCAACTGCACCAAACGAGGTGGACTTGATGGTACCCAGCAGCGGATCTGCATCTGTGAAGCTGTTGGTTCCAGGAATGAAGAGCCAGCCTTTATGCAAGAAGATGTAGATCAAGGTGACTGTCAAACCAGCCAGCATGCCCCATACTGCACCGCTATTGTTGATGCGGGTTGAGAAAATACCCATCATCAGCGCCGGGAAGATAGAAGCCGCCGCGAGGCCAAACGCCAGTGCCACCGTTTGCGCCGCGAATCCAGGAGGATTAAGGCCCAAATAGGTTGCAACGATAATCGCCACAGCCATGGCAACACGCGCCCACATCAACTCGCCTTTTTCCGAAATGGTCGGTTTAATAGCACCTTTAATCAAGTCGTGGCTCACCGCAGAGGAAATCGCCAATAGCAGACCCGCAGCCGTTGACAGCGCCGCAGCCAAACCACCAGCTGCAACCAGACCAATCACCCAACCTGGCAGGTTGGCAATTTCCGGGTTGGCCAGCACAAGGATATCGCGGTTGAACTTGGTCAGCTCGTTACCACTCCAGCCCTTTTCAGCGGCCATAGTTTGCATGTCGGCGTTTTTATCGTTGTAGTACTGGATTTTGCCATCGCCGTTCTTGTCTTCCCAATTCAACAAGCCGGTTTGCTGCCAAGTGTCCATCCAGTCATACTTCGGATCATTCTGGATTTGCTCAACAGTTACAGCACCACCCTGAACG
Organism: Polycladidibacter stylochi; assembly: GCF_001562055.1. GTDB lineage: Bacteria > Pseudomonadota > Alphaproteobacteria > Rhizobiales > Stappiaceae > Pseudovibrio > Pseudovibrio stylochi. The sequence goes on from NZ_LLWE01000041.1 coordinate 111,006, forward strand.
CCGCCGTTTGGCCACATCATCTCGGTAATGTTAAGGCGTGCCATGGCACCAACTGCAGGCGCAGTAATGTAAAGCAGCGCAATAAATACCAATGCCCAACCGGCAGACCAACGCGCATCAGACACTTTAGGAACAGTGAAGAAGCGCATAATCACGTGTGGCAGACCAGCAGTACCAATCATCAAGGAGAGCGTGAACAACACCATATTTGTGATATCAAGGTGATTCTCGGTGTAAGACGCAAAGCCCAGCTCGGTCACGATTTGGTCAAGCTTTGTTAGCAAAGGTTCACCAGAAGCAACGTGATCACCAAACAGGCCGAGACCCGGAATAGGGTTGCCGGTAAGCTGCATGGAAATAAAGATTGCCGGAATGGTGTAAGCGGTAATCAGCACCACGTACTGGGCAACCTGCGTGTAGGTAACGCCTTTCATGCCGCCAAACACCGCATAGGCAAACACCACACAAGCACCGATAAGCAAACCGGTTGTGTTATCAACCTCCAGGAAGCGGCCGAAAGCCACGCCCACGCCGGTCATCTGACCGATAACATATGTGGTAGAGGCCACAATCAAACACATCACGGCCACAATGCGTGCGGTTTGGCTGTAAAAGCGGTCACCGATAAACTCGGAAACGGTGAACTTGCCGAATTTACGCAAATAAGGCGCAAGCAGCAATGCCAGCAGCACGTAACCGCCGGTCCAGCCCATCAGGAATGATGAGTTGTCATAGCCGGTAAAGGCGATCAAGCCCGCCATGGAAATAAAGGAGGCTGCAGACATCCAGTCGGCGGCTGTAGCCATACCGTTGGTAACAGGATGCACGCCGCGACCCGCCGCATAAAACTCGGAGGTAGAGCCCGCTCGAGCCCAAATTGCGATGCCGATGTAAAGCGCAAATGAAGCACCAACAAACAGCAGGTTAATGGTAAATTGATCCATATTTCAAACGCCCTTATTCTTCATCAACGCCGTGTTCACGGTCCAAGCGGTTCATGTACCAAGCATAGAAAAAAATGATCGCTAGAAAGACGATGATGGATCCTTGCTGGGCAAACCAGAAGCCAAGGTCGGTACCGCCGACAGCAATGCCACTAAGCATTGGACGCATCAAAATACCGAAGCCGAACGAAACCAGCGCCCAAATAATGAGGCTGATTGAAATAATGCGCATATTGGCAGACCAATAAGCGTTGTTGGATGATTTTTCGGACATTTTTCCTCCCATATAGCCCGGATCAACTAAAACTATTGCCTGACATTCGTGCACCGAAGAGCACGAATGAATAGTCAAAGGGGCAAGCGCTCCCAGCCTGCCGTGAAGTTGTGAGGGCTACGCCTTTCAATAATCTCAAACCAGCCAGCGCAATGCTTTATTACGCTAGAGCAAGCTCAACGCGCGTTTGCACAGGCCAAGAGATGCTTTGAAAGACTTGCTGATAAACAAAAGGCTATATCAAATAGCTTTTTCTGCGATATGCGCGCCAAAACGATTTGATTGTCTTGTGTCATCTGTCTTGCCCTCAGATATACTAGTGTCAAAGAGCAGTGTGATATGACTTGTACAGCTTGTACAAGCCTACTTACGTAGGAAATACTTATGTATAAGCCCGCATACACTAAGGAACCAGCAGGCTTAAACGTCTTATCAAAGCTAAAAGATTGCTTCGTAAAGCTCTTAATTTGCAGCAAGCAACCTATGCGGGCATAAGATTTAACACGAAAAGTGGTGATGGCGGGTAAGCCATCACCACTCAGTTTATTCAACAGCGCGTTGATTTAATAAACCTCACTATGATCTGATCGCGATCAGAACCTATGTGTAATTGAGCTTAACAGTTTTGCCCCAGTTTTTCCTTGCTTGCCACTCTCGTTCAGCATTAATGCGCCGCCAAGGTGGAAGTTGGTTGCTGGAGTTACTGGTGAGGCGTATTCAAAACCAACTTGGAATTGACGGGCGCTATCGGCCAAATCGACATGCTTTTCAGCAAAATTAACTTCACCTTGCAGGTTGCGCCCCTGCGGCAGACGTAGGTTTAGGCTTCCCTGTTCCATATACAGGGTTGTGATGGAATGGATGCCTCACCCGGCGCATTTCTGCAATACTGTGCAGAGTTGAGCACCAGCGGGTAATAGGGGGATTGATGATGGAAGTTGCAATTATTGGCGTAGATCTGTCGAAAAACGTCTTTCAACTGCATGGATCCGGTGCGGATGGAGCGACGGTCTTTTCAAAGAAGGTGTCCCGGACGAGGTTTTTGAGTTTTCTTAGCCGTTTCCCTTCTTGCATTGTTGCCATGGAAGCCTGTGCAAGCTCGCATTACTGGAGTAGGGAAATTCGCGAGCTCGGTCACGAAGTGCGGTTGATCGCGCCAATCTATGTCAAACCTTTTGTTAAGCGACATAAAAATGACGCCAATGACGCTTTCGCGATCGCCGAGGCCGCCGCCCGTCCAACCATGCGGTTTGTGGAAGTGAAAAGCGAGGCTCAACAAAGCCAGTCAATGGTGTTTCGCACCCGCGAGCTTCTGGTGCGTCAGCGCACGCAGATGATCAACGCGGTGCGAGCGCACCTGGCAGAGCATGGGTTGGTTGTAGCTAATGGTGCTGTCCATCTGGAGAAGTTAAGACAACGCCTTGAAGATGCTTCCGAACAGATACCGGAGATTGTTCACGATATGGCTGATCTGTATTTTGAGCAAATTGCGGGACATACTCAAAAGATCAAGGAGCTGGAGAAAAAACTCCAAACTTTGGCCAAAAACAGCGACGAGGCAAAGCTCTTGCAAACCATCCCTGGACTGGGTCCGATCACTGCGATTGCCATTCAGGCTTTTGCCCCGGCCTTGACGATTTTCAAACGCGGGCGGGATTTTGCAGCTTGGCTTGGTCTGGTTCCCAAACAACATTCAACAGGAGGCAAACAGCGGCTTGGTAAAACATCTAAAGCGGGTCAGCGCGATATCCGCAGACTTCTGATTATTGGAGCAACGACTGTTATATGGTGGGCACGTAAGAAAGGGGCGCCCCGCCATCCGTGGCTTGAAGAAATATTGGCAAGGAAAGCGCCTATGGTGGCTGCTGTTGCCCTGGCGAACAAAATTGCGCGGATGGGAGCACATCATTCTTTCGGGCGATTTCGACTGGCACTCTGGCGCGGCAGAACGCAAAATCGCTAGACCGCTGAACATAAGGTCAACGAGATCGGGGAAAATCAGCACGTTCGCGTAACACCACTTCTTAACGTGGCTCTACGCAGAAACCTTCCGATAGGGCAATATATGAGATCAAATTTCCACGTTCCATCAGCATCTCTTCCAACTCTCGCAGGTTTATTGAAAGGCGGAGGAGGAAGCGATCCACGCGATCGATAATCTGATGTGGAGAATACTGGTGCTTGTAGCTAGTCCTAGATTTGGTAATAGATAAGTTACAAGTTAATCACTCTTGCACGGTAGTTTTTTCGACAACACCATTTGCTATTGGTTGCATACTCTATTCTCAAGCATGAAACCTGACGCTATTATCAACTAAATTGGTTTTAGAAATGAAATAAATTGTAGGGTGCAGCTTTTGCTATCACCCTACAGAACTTTTGATAATTCATTCTCAATGAGAAGGTAGTTACATAATTATTACGAACTATTCTGCAGTCACAATTACTTTTGTAACATTTGAAGCTAATGCGGCCTCGAAACCCTCTTGGGCCTTTTGCAACGGCACGATCTTAGAAACTAAAGGCGAGAGGTCAACTTTCCTATTAACAACCCAATCCAGCGCGGTCGCAAACTCTTTGTCAAAGCGCATTGAGCCTTTATAGCTCAGCTCCTTGGTCATGATGGCGTTGATATTGGCTCTACCTTGCATTTGCGGTAGCGTGCCCACCTGCACAATGGAACCACGGCGTGCGACCAGTTCAATACAATCTGCCAGTGAGGCCTCAACACCTGCTGCCTCGAAGCAAACATCAATATGGCCAAGCGCTTCTTGCTTGCTTTCTAAAGATAAAAAACTATCGAGCTGTGCGTCGATACCTAATCTTTTAGCAATGTTACGCGCGTGAGGGGTTGGGTCCGAAAGAACAACTTTGAGTGCCCCGGCTTTTTGTGCCCCCAGTGCCACGAGCAATCCTATGGTGCCACCACCCGATACCATAACTGTTTTGCCAAGCAGCGGTCCAGCTTGTGCCACAGCATGTAATGCAACAGAAAAGGGCTCGATGAGTGCAAGTGTCTCAACCTGTACTTGACTATCCACTTTGGTGCATTGAAAAGCCCCAACACTAAAATAACGTCGCATCATACCTTGCGAGTGCGGAAAGCGGCTTGCCGAGCCCATAAAGCCGTTATTGAGGCAAAGGTGCGCCTCACCGTTAACGCAGTGGGAACAAGAGCCACAAGGGCGTGAAGGGTTGATCGCCACCAGATCGCCTCGTGCGAGGCCTATTACATCACCACCAAGTGCTTCTACATAGCCGCAAGCTTCATGGCCCGGAGTAAAGGGCTGTTGAATGGCGAAGGCACCGCAAGCACCCTCCTTATAATAATGGATATCAGACCCGCAAATGCCAACAGCGGCCATCTTTATAAGAACATCTTGTTTACCAAGCATTGGCATTTCAATGTTGGCAATTCCCTTTTTATCGGCGCTCTTAATAATGAAGCCTGAATTTTGCTGTGACATTGTTTTCTCTTTTCGTTGAGCGGTAATGCGCCGCGCTTGTGCGATCTTTGGCGATACCATTGCACGTTTATTGATTGTTAGTATGGTAGTATATAGACCAATAAGATGTAAATCAACTAGCTTTAATTTTGTTACATGGGACATACTTATTTTATATTGAATACCAATTTCGTAGTTAGTAAAAAATATATCTAATTATTCACGCCAAATTTTGTCGATAATTATGTTTTTTGATTGACAGTTATCATTAAACTAAAGCAATATGTCGATGTAAGGAAGATATCACAGCGCATAAGGTCGGTAGCTCTAAATAAAAAAAACGCCGGTCTTTGTTGTGAAATTAAATAATAAAAATGGTTCTTCATGGGAGTGAAAAGTGCCAAGATATCTTAAATACGCAGCCGCCGCAGCATTCGCTATTCAGTTGTCAACAAGTGCCTTAGCGGCAGAGTTTACAATGAAAATTGCTGTTCCGGATCCAATGCCAGGCCCTGGTGAAGTACACTATTCAACAACACCTCTCATGGCATATGCTAAAGAGATTGAAGAAAAGTCCAATGGTCGAATTGATGTTACAATTTACTGGAACGACCAGTTGGGTAAGGCCGGTGCCGTAGTTAACATGGTTAGAGAAGGCATTGTGGAAGCAATTATGACTGGTGATGGTCAAATTGCACCCTTTGCACCAGACGTACAAGTGCTTGGAGTTCCTTACCTCTTTCAAAACCGTAGTATCGCGCACGAGGTTCTTGATGGTCCGGCAGGACAGATGCTATCTGACCGCATAGCCGAGACTTCGGGAATCAGACCGCTTCCATGGCTGGAAAATGGTGGTTATCGCCACTACTCATCCAATAGGCTAATGAAGACCGTGGATGATATGAAAGGCCTGAAAATACGGACAGTGAACAACCGCCTTCATATGCAAATTGTACGCTCACTTGGCGCTAACCCAACCCCAATTCCATGGGCTGACCTCTATACAGGGTTACAAACCGGCGTTGTGGATGGCCAGGAAAATTCACTTTCAACCTTCCGTATTCCTAAGTTGGAAGAGGTTCAGAAGTACATTATCCTTGATGGCCATGTGTATTCAATCCTGTTGATTGGTGTATCAGAAAAATGGCTTAATACGCTGCCAGAGGATTTGCGTGCAGTTATTAATGAAGCTGCCAAAAACATGCGTGATAGCAATCGACGCATATCAGCCGCGCAAGAAGCCTCTGATCGTAAGTATTTAGAAGAAAAAGGCGTAACAGTGGTTGATGTTCCGGCCGAAGAAAAGGTTAAGTTTAGGGACAAAACACAAGGAGACGCAATTAAACTCCTTAAAGATGTCGTTAGTGAGGACATCTGGGCTCGCATGAAATCTGCTGTAGAAGCTGCAGAAAAAGCTCAAAACTAAGCGAATGAAAGCAAGTTCCAGCCGCAGTATGGCGGCTGGAAATCATAGCTGATCCATCACCGTGCATTCAAATGGGCACTTAGCCCCAAAAAAACCCTGATTAACAACTGATTTGAGCGTTGGCTCAAGAAATACGGCAGGTTTGAAGCTAGAGAAAGCTATTGAGCAGCACCAACCCTAACACTACTGGTGCGAGTCATTTCTAGTTCACAAGAAGCTGAAATAACAAACAACTAGGGAAGAATAATGAAAAAAATACTGATCATAGGTGCAGGTGGTGTTGGCGGCTATCTGGGCGCACGCATGGCAGAAGTTGGCTTGGATGTAAGCTTCCTTGTGCGGGGTAAAAGGCTTGAGCAACTTCGCAGTAATGGTCTTGTTTATGAAAGTGTTCACGGTGGTGGTCAAGTAAATGTAAATACAGTTACGAAAGATGACGATCTAACAATATTTGACTTTATTGTTGTGGCGACCAAAGCTTATCATTTGAATGATGACCTTATTGAGCTGCTGAAAAAAGCCTCTAACGGATCTAATTACGTCATCCCATTTTTGAATGGCCTCAGCCACATGGATTTGCTGGAAAGCGTATTTGGGCGCAGCCGCACCATGGGTGGTTTATGTCGTATCGCGACAACCTTGACCGACGATGGCACGGTAAAGCATCTAAACGATGCACATGAATATGTTATTGGCGGGCGTACCCCCGAAAGCGCCAATGCTGCAGCACAATTGGTTGAGGCCATGAAAGAGGCCAAGATCATTATGAAAACCACAGATGATGTGGACTATTCAATGTGGGAGAAAGCTTATAGCTTAAGTGTTCTTGCAGCTGCCACGTGCCTTATGCGCGCTCCTTTGGGCTGCATCAACTCTAGTGTTGGTGGTCGCCAGTTTATCGAGCAGCTTACAAAAGAGGCCGCAAGCATAGCTTCCGCCTATGGGTACACGCCGAAAACTGCTTTCTACAAAGCTGTGCTACAGCAACAAACAGACCAGTCCTCTGCACTAACGGCTTCTATGCTGCGTGATCTTGAGGCAGGTGGTCAGATCGAGAATGACCACATTATTGGTGATCTCTATTACAAGGGCTGTGCTGCTGGCCTTGATCTGCCGTTGTTTGGTTTGGCAAAAATTCACCTTGAAGCCTATGAGCTTCGCAAAGCACGTCATCAGTAAATCCGGCCAAATACTAAGCGACACATAGAATAAACATTACGAATATGGCGCCTCAGAGACTAGCAATAGTAATTTGGTGATGAAATTCTGATGTTGATAGCAAATATTATAATAAAACTAGCATTATTGCTAAATAATCAAGAAGAGGAAAAATAATGTCTAATAAAAAACTCAGCCCAATGGAGAAATTTAAAGCAATTTTTGGGACTGAAGAAGCTGTTCCATGTTGCTGGTTTAACTTGCCTTGTGTTGAAAGTGTGGAAATTGCCGCCGAGATGGGCTTTCCAATGGCGGTTATTGATCTAGAGCATACGGTTATTTCTTTAGAAACGGCTCAAAAGCAAATGATGGCCATGAAAGGCACATCTATGAAGCCGTTTGTGCGTTTGCCAGAACGCTCTACCGGCCTGACCAAACGCGTTCTGGATATGGGGGCTTCTGGCCTGTTATTACCATATGTTGAGAGTGTTGAAGAAGTTAAGCAAGCAATTGAAGATATGAAATACCCGCCTGAAGGTAAACGGGGTCTTTCTGCATATATTTCTCGTTGCGGCAATTATGGCATGAACGCAAAAGCTTATGTTGAAAAATGGCGTGATACCGGTTTTCTGATGGTCATGATCGAAAGCCAAAAGGGCTTGGATATTGTTGAAGAGCTGGCCGCACTAGATGGTGTTGACGGCATCTTGTTTGGTACCAACGATTTTGCATTGGATTGTGGTGTATCGGGTGAAGCAGATCCGGTTGTTGAAGCTGCTTTTGAACGGATTAGTGCGGCTACTGCAGCCCACGGCAAAATTTTGGCTTGTCACCCATTTGGTAACAAGGACCTGAAAACAATTATCGATGCTGGCTGTAAATTGGTTGGTGCGGCTAACGATGTTTATGCGCTGCAAAATTCGTGGAGAGCTTCTCTCGAAAGATTCGGCCGCTAAATGCCTCCAAGCAGCCTATTCAATTTAACAATTAGCGCTGATCAATTGAATAGGTGAGCCAACCACAGGCCTCAATGAGAAATCAATGGGGCCTGTGGTTTATTGAATTGCTTTGATTATTTCAAAGGTGACGTTTTACAGATATTGCAAATAAACTTAAGTTGGCGATCTCTTCGAGAGGCAGTTCTTGTGATAGAGATATTTGGATAGTTAGTTTAAGTAGATGCATACATCTTTGCAAACCAACTTATTTTTTTTAACTCATTACATCTCGATTTGCTTATTGGAACGTTCGTACCGTTTTGTAGTAGAAGACTTAGTTTTCCATTTGATTTTTCTATTTTAACTGTAGAGTTCTTTGATACCCAGTGAGAGCGATGCACTTGTGCTCCTTCAATAACGTTGAGTTGTAGCAATACATCAGTAAAACGCATCAGGATAAGTGTTGATCCTCTGCATGTTGTGACTTGTACATAATGATCTTGTGCTGACACATGGAGGATGTTCTTGCCAAATTTAGCAGTATGAACTCGCCAGAAAAGCGGCGTTCCATCACAGGATTCTGCCGGTTCTTCTGCGTCAATTGGAGTAACAGTCTTAGCTTGTTTCATCTCGCTCATATTTTTTGCTTGAACAAACAAAAAGGAAAAAATGCCGGATGTTACTGCCGTTATTGCCAATAGATAATGAAATGGTGGTGGTGCACCTCGTAATTCAGATTCTAAGACTGAAATAAAAAGAGCAATCGGAAAGGTGTTTGCAAGAACCGCGTAAATTGCTCGAGTTGCACGTGAGTACTTTTGTAAGAAGGAAATATTCACGGATAGGTAGATGGTGGTTTGGATTAAAGCCCAAGGTATGGAAATTGCTAGTAGCCAATACACTATTCTTTCAAGATAGCTTAGGTCTTGATAGGTCCCAAATGGACCCATGAAAGAAAACGACGCTATGACACAAAAGCCAACGGCCGCATGTAAGTATAGTTTGTTACTTAAGAGTATTCCTAACATATTCCACTACCAGTAACTAAGAACTAACCTTGATGATGTTATATAATATAAATATTAGATTATGAACAAATTTATATGTAAATTAGTATTATGTATATAATTAATACGTATACCTAACTTAAAAGTGAATATTTATAAGTATTTGAAGGTTTTCTTTTGTATCTATTCTGCAATTTTATACAACTAATATCTTGGATAAGTTATTTTATAGATTATATATTCTTCTATAAATATCCTGTCATGTACTAGGCTCTTGGTCCGGATCGACTTCAACGAACCTTCTCTTGAGAAACTGTATTACCCAAATCTTCTATCAGGAACAAATTGTTGTTTTAAAGATAATAATCTTTCAGTTGTGAATGCTAGCCATACACCAGACCCTTCGAAGTTTAAGGATGCATCAGGGGGATCGTTAAGTTCACTTGGTTGAGGTTATAGTTGCCTCAGGACTTGAACTTTTGCATGGCTCACTCTCGTTTTCGCAAAGGCAAATGTGCTTTCTCCGCACGATTGTTGTGGCCCTTGCGACTGACATGCCCTACTTCTGACATGGTTTTACGTTTTGCGTCGTCGCTTGCGAAGCTTAATATCCCAGCGATGGTGGTTTAATAAGAGACGACAATAACACGCTACAACATCACTCCTTCAACTCCACGCAGGCTGAATGAGAAATGGCGTTAAAGACAATAGATCAACAATCTGGCCCGAAAATTAACGTGACTCACCTATCAGCTCTGATTGCGTAATTTTGAAAATCATAGAACAGAAGTAAAACGGGCGTTACAGCTCAAACAAATTGATGATCTTAGGGCAGCCCACGTTCGAGAAGGTTCCTGCATGAACTCCATATGGGTATTGGAGATGACGTAACCAAAATTCTATTTTTGCAACACAGCCGCCAAATTCAAAAAAAATACTAGATTTCGCGAAGCGTGAACTATTTAAGAGAGATCAATACATAAGTGAGCCGAATACAAGTATAATTTGTAATTATACTTGTATCCATATGAATTCAATATCAATTTTCTTTAGTAAATACCGACATATTGAAACATTTCGCGAATTTTAGCTGCCATTTCGCGAAAATCGGCAACCAAAAATCAGTGAAGTGTGTATTTGAAAAGATGTAGTTTTTAATTGTGAAAATACTGAGGCAAGTTCGTTGTTGCAGGTCGATACAAATACCATCCTTCGCCATAAACCACCTTTTCTGTTTTTAGAAAGTGCTCAACTTAATGAAAATGGTTTTGCCTCTGCAACGGTTGAGCTTCCATTGGAGAAGTTAACTTGGGCTGCTCAACTTAATTTAAGTTTGCTTCACATAGAGTGTGCTGCACAACTCATTAGTGTGGTCATGCGACTTCGTTTGAAACGTGAGAGAAGTCGGGGTGTTTTCGCTGGAATTCGCTTTTTTGAATGGCTAAGCACACCGCAAAGTGTGCGACGCGTGACGGTACAATACCAAAAGACCACCTCGAATTTTCACGAGTTTGAGGGAACATTCTACGACAAGGAGCAAGTCCGCTGTGCCCACCTTGTTGGCACAACACATCTGTCGAATGACTTGATCCCTAACTCCCCTAACGAGCATGATTTTAGTTTCTCCGCAACATCACCCATCTTCCAGCTGCAGGAAAAAGGAAACGAAAAGGGAGAAAGCATATCTGCACAAGCCAGTCGCGAGTGTGAAGTATATCGCGGCCACTTCCCTGGAGAACCTATCACTCCTGGTGTTCTTATCGCAGAAATGATGCTCGCAGCCATCCAAAAACAAAGTGAAATTCCGTTGCGCCTCAAACGTGTTGAGGCTTTGAGTTTTAACGCACCGGTCAAACCGGGGGATGTTGTGACAGTAAATACTAAGTCCCTCGAAGATTACAGGTTTCGTGTTTCCGTTGCGAGCGGGCGAAAGAGAATTGCGAAGGCTGGCTTTGAATTACAACCAGTTGCTTGAAGCTACCTTAGGAGGAGGACAAAATGACATTCCAATTTAGTGAACAAGAAATTTCAAAGATCATTCAGGAGAAGGTGATTTACGAAGGTCTGGAATTAGAAGAGCTTGGTATCGAGCTGGATGAAATTACTCCTGACAAACTGTTGTTTGATGAAGACGGCCTTGCTCTAGATTCAGTTGATGCGTTGGAAGTGATTGCCGGTGTGCAGCGGGAGTTCAAGATTACATTTCCTGAAGTTGATAAGGAGTTCATTGAGAATAATTGCTCTAGCATTGAACAATTAACTCAGACGGTCATGAGCTTTTCAAAAGCGACTGCAGCTTGAACCCGTGAAGCGATAACTCCTCTAATTCAGGGCTACCAGTTTGATAATCTTTGACAAAATAGATCATTTGCTCAGCAGATCGATTGTTGAGGCGTGTACAGCAGCAGGCTTGGAATGTGTGAACGCAGCACGAAATGGTGGTGTGCAAGCTGAGCTCGAAAAATTGCAGGGGCCAGGTGCTTTAGTGATAGGTCCACCAAGCTTTTGCGAAGCTACCGCGTTAAAATCAAAGCTATATGGTTCGGATGATTCCCTTGCACTTGCTCAGGCGATTGAAGCAGAAGTGCGTTACTTTCTGGAGACTTGCAGGTCTGCAACACAGGCCATGATGCGTCATGGTGGTGGCCAGTTGCTTTCGCTTGGGATTGATGATGTCGCATCAAAAATTGTTGGGTTGCCTCAAAGCCCGATTGTTAATCAGATGCGCTCATCCTGTATTAAGTCACTGGCGAAAGAGTATGGCCGACTAAAAATCTCATACAATTCCGTCCTATGTCATCCTTCAAAGGAAAGTGTGGATTCCAAACTCTGGCGTAGTCAGCGTGATGCGCTCAAAGTTTACACAATGCGATTTACGCCAAGCACTGTGCAGGAATATGCAGAATTTTGCCGGCAGCTACTAACCTCTAATCCTCCTCTGAACGGTGGACAAATTTGCCTTGGCAAAGGTGTGATGGAGACTGCAGCATGAGTACTCAAGAACATGCAAAGGGCACTGTGCTTATCACTGGAGCTACCCGGGGAATTGGTCGATCCATTACTCTGCGATACGCACAAGAGGGCTGGAACTTAGCGCTGGTTTATCGATCTAATCAGGCAACAGCAGACAGTGTTGCAATAGAGCTCGATAAGCTTGGTGCTTCCTACGTTATGATCAAAGCCGATCTAATCAATCCAGCCGCATGTAAGCATGTTGTTGAGCAAACTCTCGAGGAGTTTCAGGCGCTGGATGTACTAATAAACAATGCTGGAAGCACATTTGATGGCGCTTTCGCATCAATGAAAACCACCGATTATGAAAGCCTCATCAGCTGTAATCTAATAGCGCCTTTGCTTTTGACAACTGCCGCTGCGCCTGAGTTGATTAAATCAGCAGAAGCTGGTCGTGGAGGTTCGGTTGTCATGATGTCGTCAATGGCGGGTATCACTGGCAAAGAAGGACAAGTCCCTTATTCCACGACGAAAGGCGGCCTTATTGGTCAAACCCGTCTGCTTGCACGTGAGCTTGGTGAAAAAGGTGTTCGTGTTAACGCCATTGCACCGGGCTTTATTCGCACTGAGATGGTCGAAATTCTTGAACCGAAGATGTATCAACACGTGCTTGCGGCAAGTGCGACCCCTCGCATGGGGGAGCCTTCTGAAGTGGCGGATACCGCTTGGTTCCTCGGATCTTCAAACTCAACATACCTGAATGGTACCGTACACCGTATCGACGGAGGATTCTTACGTTGAGGCAGGAAAGTATGAGCCATACCAAAGCATCAGGAACATCTGCGGCACATATTGTAGGTATGGGGGTATATTGCCCATTGGGTAAGAGTTGTGCTCAGCTTGAAAAGGCGATGCTCTATGGTCAAGATTCAATTACACCGGTTGAGTTATTTGACGCGAGCATGTTCCTTAGTGAACTGGCATCGTCATTTCCCTATGATTTGAAAGGGGAAATTAAAGCTGCCGATTGGATGGACCGGGCAACACTTTTCACAATTACCGCTTATAACGAAGCGTTGAAGCAATCTGGTTTGAATCTCTCTGAAATTGAACCAGAGCGCATCTCTGTGTGTTTGGGAAGTTCTCATGCAGGCCTAGTTAGCACAGAAGATGTAGCAGTGAAGGCACTTAATGCCGAACTTGAAAAAGTAGATCCAAAAACCTTAGCAGCAACTCTAGTTTCCAGTAGTACCTCGGTCATCAAACGGCTCTGTGGTGCGAAAGGGCGTATGCTCACCATATCGTCTGCTTGTGCAAGCTCTAACTCAGCAATTGGAGTTGCTGCAGAACTTGTTCGTACTGATCAAGCAGATGTTGTCATCGCGGGTGGTGCTGATACCGTCTCAGTTTCTGTTATGGCGGGGTTCAATGCGCTGCGCGCTCTATCTCCTGAGAAAACTGCGCCATTTTCCCCTCAAATAGGCCTGAGTCTTGGTGAGGGAGCAGGAATTGTTGTTTTAGTCAGCGACCGCCTGCGCGCACAACTAAATTTGGTGAGTCTGGCACGTGTCCTTGGATATGGGCTGTCAGGTGACGCGCATCATGCAACTTCGCCTGATCAGGACGGCACTGGTGCAGAAAATGCAATGCGCAGTGCTTTGAACGATGCTGATGTTGCGCCAATACAAATTTCTTATATCAACGCACATGGTACAGGCACTGAGGCGAATGACGGCGCAGAGACCCGAGCTATGAAGCGTATGTTTGGTTCACAAGTTCCGGTCAGCTCAACCAAGAGCTATTACGGTCATACTCTTGGTGCGAGTGGTGTGATTGAAACAATTTCAACACTCTTACTTGCTCAGGAAAACAAACTTCCAGCAAATTTAAGATTGGAGGACGTTCGTAAAGGCTGTGAGCACCTGAACTATGTCAAGCTAATGGATAATTCAGGGGCACCTCAAAAGCTGCTGATTAATAATTTTGGATTTGGTGGCAATAACAGTTCTCTGGTTTTGGAAGTGAATGGAAAAAATACTTCCAATGAGGTGCCTGCTTACAAAGAAGATGACGTTGTTATCACAGGGATTGGGCTGCACACCTGCGCTGGTGATGTGAAAGAATCTAGTGCTGAGCATCTAAAGTCGCAGCAATGTTTTGCTCAATTGGATGAGGAGACTGGATTTACATCAGCACTTTCAAACATCCCACGATTTACAAGCAAAGAGCTTCGCCCGTTTGCACGTACAGCCCGCAGCACAAAATTTGCTCTGCTTGCACTCAAAGATGCGTTAGGTGATGAGCATGATCTGTATGCCGAGAACCTAAGGTCTGGAATTATCAGCGGTGTTGTCTTTGGCGCACAGAAACCGACCGAAAAATATCTTGAGAGTGTTTTCTTGGGAAACCCGGCTTTGGCAAATGCTCATTTTTTTCCAATGATCACACTCAATGCTACGGGCGGTGCAGCATCCATGGCTTTCCAGATTAAGGGTTTTACGACAACCGTTACCGGATCAGCCTCAGCTGCCGCTTATGCTGCAGATCTTGTTAAATACCAGAGGCAAGACCGGGCGGCTGTGGTGTCATGTGATGAGCTTACCCCTGCTCTGGAGAAAATCTATCATCGAGCCGGTGTAGTTGCAAAAACCAAAGAAAAACGTCCAAGACGTGCTCAGTCGCTGGGTGAGGCTGGAGCTGCAATTGCTCTTGAACGAAGATCCGAAGTGGACGCCCGAGGTGGGCAAGTTCAGGGGAAACTCATAGGTTGGGCGGTTTCACAAGATCCTATTGATATCTCAATGCAACGCGATGGCGAGGCATTAACTCGTGTCTTGAATAAAGCTTTATCGGCTGCGAATGTCGCGGCAGATAATATTCATCAGATTATGTTGTTGGATCAGGGACCGAGTGTCACAAAATCAGCTTGCAGCAAAGCACTGGCAAAGGTTTTCAGTGGCGAGTCAATCCAGATATATCGTCCGGCTCAAATCTATGGTTATGGGCCTTCATCAGGTCCGCTCATGGCACTAAACTGTGCGGTTGCCAACACCCCAAATGGTAAGATTTCTATTGCTGCGGGCTATGACGTGGTTGGTGAAGCTTTTGCCTTCGTTTTGGAAGGAGAAGGCAAATGAATGCACATATCGTAAACAATCTTTTTGAAACCCAGTTACGGGTGATCTTCGGAGACACGGACGCTGGTGGTATTGTCTACCACCCGCGATACTTGGAGATGGCTGAGCGTGGACGTAATGAAACGATGCGTGCGCTGGGTCTCGATGTTGGCGCTATGTTTTATGACAAAGATATTGGGCTGGCTTTGCGGTCTTCAAATGTTAAGTACCGCAACCCGGCACACTTTGACGATGCTCTGACTGTGCAAACACACCTGAACAAACTTGCCTCTGCCAGTTCTGTCTGGATCAGTACTATTCGTCGAGGCCCCACGCCAATTTGTATCGTGACTGCAGAACTAATTTGCATCTGCCGTAATACACTTCGGCCAATCATGTATCCAAATTATGTAACTGAAGGTTTCAAGCGCGCCTTAGCTCCAATCGAGGTGGACCAATGAGGTTACTGGAAGACAAGGTCGCCATCATTACGGGTGCTTCCCGAGGTATTGGCCGTGCAATTGCTCTGGAGTTTGCGAAAAACGGAGCCAATGTAGTTGTAAACTCAACAAAACCTTCAGAACTGATGGAAGAAACCATCAGATTGATTGAGGAAACCGGTGCGTCCTGCACTGCGGTTTATGGCAGTGTTGAAAAGGAAAGCACAGCCCGTGAGTTGGTCGACAGCGCAGTTCGTAGACACAACAAACTGGATATTCTGATCAATAATGCTGGTGTTACACGCGATAAACCTCTGATGCTTATGCGAGAAGATGAGTTTGATGACGTAATGTCAGTTAATCTCAAAGGCACATATCAATGCTCCCGAGAAGCTGCACGGCAAATGATGAAGCAACGCAGAGGACGTATCATTCAGGTGAGCTCAATCTCTGCACTTTCCGGCCGACCAGGGCAATGTAACTATTCAGCCTCTAAAGCAGCAGTTGTTGGCTTTACGAAGTCGCTGGCAAGAGAACTCGGCAAATTCAATGTGCTTGTTAACGCCTTGTATGTAGGCGTAATAGACACAGAAATGACCCGCAAAATGCCGGCTTCAGCACACAAAGAAATCACCAGAAATATTCCTCTTGGCCGCATCGGCACACCTTTAGAAGTCGCGGGTCCTTGTGTCTTTCTCGGCTCAGATCTCTCAACATTCGTTAACGGGACAACTATCAATATCAGCGGTGGAGCTTACACATGAACCCACATAGCTTAGAGCAAGCGCGTGCCATTACTGCACGCAGGCATGAAATGACATTTCGCCTCAAAGAAATTCTCATCGACTGTTTGGTGCTGGATCGAGAACCAGAAGACATCCCTGATGATTGTTTATTGTTCGGAATCGGCCTTGGTCTAGATTCTGTAGACGCACTTGAGATCGTTGTAGCGATCGAATCTAACTTCGATCTTCGCATTGAAGACAGCGATATGCGCGAAATCAGATCCATCAATTCCATTGTTGATCTTGTTGAATTCAAAACAGATTTAGAGGACGTGGCCTAATGTCTGGTACTTATGAAGTTCTTCGCAATGATGTGGGTATTGTAGATTGTGATTGCTGGGTAAGAATTCAGGTTTCCGGGCCTGATGCATGCGCTGCACTGGATAGTGTGGTTGGAGCCAATATGCATGAATTGTTCGACGGACACGCAATCAACACGCTTATTCCTTCTCTAACCGGTGGTGTTGACGCCATTTTATGGATCGCAGTGATCGAAAATAGCTACTTGCTGGTGGCAGAACCTTCAGAGAAAGAGGTGATCGAAACTGTCCTGTCTGAACTTATATCTGAATTTGATATTTCCATTACAGATAAGCAGTCAAATACCTCTCACCTCATACTAACTGGTCCAAATGCAGAGACGCTAGCTGTCAATACGTTGGGCGACGATGTTCACTCTATTGGTTTTCTAGGTGTTTTTGAGTTGCCGGAATCTGTCTTGGCTATGCGGATTGGCTATTTCGGAGAATATGAGCTTCATCTGTTTAGCGGAAAAAACCAACAAGCCGACTTACTGCGTCAATTTGCTGATCAGAGCGGAAAAGATCTTTTAGTGTCTTCTGATGGCTTACCAGCAATGATGGCTGAGATGCGAATTCTAAACACCAAGCGCGACATTCCACCGGGTGTGTCTGTGTTCGAAACTGGTTTGCAATGGATGATCGACTTTCAAAAAAACTCACTACGTGGAAGGAGTGCGCTGGACGCAAAGAAGAAGACCATCAGAAATCTATGCATGCTGGTGGTTTTGGAGACTGATGTCGTCGAAGCTGGGGGCCAGCTTGCTGTTGAGGGGCAGGAAGTTGGTTGGATTCAGTCTGCGTTTTTCTCACCTACGCTGGAAAAATGGATCGCTATTGCTTATCTGCAAAAAGATATTTGTGCTCCCGGCTTAATGCTGGCAACCCAAATTGGCCTTGCAAGTACAGTGTCAGCACCAGCATTCCTTAGTGTTTCTGTCCGCAATTCTTTAGAGCAGGCCGCTTGATGTCGAACTCTGGTGATAAACCCTCAACCCGAGACGGGGTATTTCTACGCGCTGCCGTACGACTGATGCTCTTGAGTTTGGTTGTTATGTTGTTAGCACTGAGTTGCTTGTACTTTGTACCAATCTTCGTTGCGCCATTTATCTCGTGTGCACTCTATCTCGCATTGTGGACTTATGAAAAACGTATTGGTGTGTGGTCTCCAGTAACACGCCTTATGAGTGTTTTTTATATGATGCTTGCTATAGCACGCTTTGCGGTCGAAGACATTGCATGGTCTGCATATTCTGCTCCTATTATCTATTCAGTTCTTGCAGTCCTAATTTTGTTTCTACTCGCCTTAGGTAAGCCTTTCACAATTTTCTACTCCAAGGGAAACGGGTTTTATACATTGCATTATCGTGCCTCCCTGATGTGGGGGCTACTGCATGTATGTGCTGCATTTTCTAGCATCTACCTGATGCCGAACATTCTCTTCCTTTATGTACCAATGGGACTAATGATACTTGGAGCTCTTGGCACTATCTGGCTAAATTTCATTTCCATGGGTGCTAAGTTTGACCGACAGGCTCGCTTTAAACTTGGGAAGTTTGAGTTTGAACAGGTGCAGAATGAACGACAGCGCGACGAGTTTTATAGGGTCATCGCCACAGCCTATGTAAGTGATCTGCAGCGCGCTTCGGGAAGCCGCAAGAAAATTGATAGGGCCAAGATTGAACAGGAACATCGAAACTCGGATGCAAAACGCCCCGGACATCAGGTTCCTTTTCTTGTCCGGCACCAAGGTAAAGCCGTTGGTGGAATCTGTATGTTTCTCGACCATGCAGAAAAAGGGCTGCCGATTGAAAGCGAGACAGACTTTAATGCTACTACCTATCGCGAGAGGGGAGCTGTTATTGAAGTTGGGCGTCTTGGTGTTATGCCTAGATACCGACTAGAGCGAAATTTGCTCATTGGCCTATTCAAATGCATCGTTGAGAAGTCTGCGGAGCTGAGAGTACATACGATTGTCAATGACAGCTTTGCATTCCAAGAAAAGCTATACTCGAAGATCGGTTTTCATGCGATGTCGGATGGCTACTACTCCGGTGGGGAAGAAGATTCCACCGGGTATGGTTTGACTGCCATTCCAATGGTGATGGATCTTGCTGATGCAATCCGCCTAGACACTCAGACTTCGACTGGTAAAGAAGTGATGGAGTGTTTGCAGCCATACGTAATCGAAAAGTTCTTCAAAATACTTGCTCTACAGGAAGTTTGGGAAAACTTCAAAGGCCTAGCTCTCGCAAAGGAGGGCATAAGGCATGAAACGCATTAGCTTCAGAAAAGGTGTTAGATTATTTTCAGCTTGCTGGATCTTGCTTGGCCTCGTTCTCTTTGCGTACAGCGAATTGCAGTTGATTGGGTCCCCGCAGATGCCTGAGCTGGTTGTAACGGTTCAGAAGGATTCCGCTGAAGATGCAATCCAGCGTTGGAACCAGAGGCGCTTGAGGGAAGCAACGTATCTGTGGCGGGAGGAGAACTCTTCTGAAGGGGATACCTTTACTGCTGGCCTGGCTGCTTATCGAATAGGCTCAATAACACATGATCCTCTTTGGGTGGCTTTTGCAAAGGATAAGCTTCTTGAGGCCACAGAAACGCTGTCGCAGTTTGCGCAGGCTCGAGCCTGGCTGGGATCTGCTCACGCTCTGATTGCTCGTGACTATCCAATACAAGGATATTGGCAGGTTTTTCCAGGTATCGGATTTGCTCGGATCTATAACGTATTGCAGGCAAATAAGTATCTGGATGAGGCTGTAGCGCTTGATGAGTTTGATCCGATCTCCCGGCTTATTCGAGCATCTACCCTTTCTGCGATGCCTGACATCTTTGTGTCGAAAGAAAGCGTTGGAAACGATATGCGGCTCTTGCTGAGCTGGGTCGAAGACCCATCAAGCAATCCTAAGTACAAACAAGTTCTTCAGTATGAAACTTTCCGAGATGAGTTCTATCTTGCCTATGCTCAATGGCTTGAGGCGAGAGGAGATAAAGCGGCCGCAAAGAACGCTTGGGACAAGCTTTCCAGACGGGCGGGAATAAAAGAAATAAAGGAGTTTGCAAGATGGAAAGCAACCAGCCTAACTCAGTTGCAATAACAGGTATTGGGATGGTTGGACCATTTGGTACAACCCTAGAAGATTTGTGGGTGGCATGTGAAAGGGGGCCGCAACCATTTCCAGCAGCGGAGCGTTTTGATCATGGTCTCCCTTCTTCTGAAGCGCATAAAGTTGACATGCGGCAGGAATTTGGAACTGGTCAGCTTTCCCGTGCTCCTCTGGTTTCTCAATACGCTATGTTCGCAATCAACCGAGCGCTTCAACAAGCTGGAATTATTTTGGATCGCAGGAAAAAAAACTCTGAAATTGCGATTATATTCGGTACGTCCAATGGACCGGGTGCAGCAACTCAGCAGATCTACGATGATTTGATCGATCAAGGGCCAGCAGGTGTTAAACCGCGCACCTTTCAGGAATCTGTCTTCAATGCTCCAGCCAGTCTAGCCAGCATTCATTACGGCATTACCGGGGCGATTCAAGTCGTGCCTGCCAGTAGCAATTCAGGTGCTGCCGTTTTGTATCAAGCGCAACTCTTACTAGCTCAACCAAACATCACAACGGCCATTGCAATTTGCTCCGAAGAGCTATGTGACGCTTTGCAAGTCGGCTTGCACGATTTGAAGTGGCACGCTGGCTACAACGCTGATGGAAGCCTTACTTCTGGCGCTGTGATGGCGGAAGGAGCGGTGGCGTTGGTACTGGAACAGACATCAGTTGCTAAAAAACGTGAAGCCAAGGTTCTAGCTGAAATCACAGGTGTTGGGTTTAGCAATGATACTGCAGCCGTTGGTAAGCCAGATAAAGCCGGAGGTGGGATGATCGCAGCGATAAACAGCTGTCTGGAAGATGCTGAAATTACCCCTGCACATGTTCATAAAATTATCCCAGGAGCTACTGGGACAAATGTTGAGTTCCAGCTAGAGACCAATGCGATTGAAAAGGTGTTTTCAACCACAGAAAAACGAATTACTCCGGCCAAGAGCGTTCTTGGTTGCGCCATGGGAAGCTCGTTGTTTTTTGAGATTGCTCTTGCAGTTCAAGCTTTTGCTGAAAGACGTTTTCCAACTGAGCCGACAAATAATAAAGATGAAGTAACGCTGCGAAATGTACTCTGTAATGCCATTGGCTTGAATGGGCAATTTGGCTCCGTTCTGGTGAAGGAAGCACTATGAACACAACTTGCTGGTTGTTTCCTGGGCAGGGGTCGCAGAGACAAGCGATGGGTAAAGACTTTTTGCAAATACCTACATTTTACAAGGTTATTGAAGAGATTGAAACGGCGTGTAACTTACCAGTTACCCAGTACATCTCCTCTTTGAGGGAAAATGATCTGAAACAAACTGATCGAGCCCAGCTCAGCATTTTCGCTATGTCCATGGGAGTGGCGGCATGCTTACAGGAAAAGCATCTCTCATCAATCGCGGTGGCTGGGCACAGCCTTGGCCATTTTTCTGCACTAACAATAGCAGGTGTTTTGGATTTGAAAGATGCCTCAATGCTGGTACGCGAGCGTGGCAGGTTGATGCTTTCTGCTAATGCTAGGCAAGCTGGTGGGATGGGAGTGGTTCAGGGACTATCTGAGACTGTTGTTAATGACTGCCTTGAGAAAGGCGATCTAGATATCTGGCCTGCGAATGTCAACCTGTTTGATCAGATCGTTGTTTCTGGTCGTGCTGATCAGCTTAACCAAGCCAAAGATGTACTGATTGCTGCTGGTGGACGTTGGATTCCTTTGAATGTCTCAGGTGCTTTTCACACTCCTCTGCTGGATGAAGAGGCTGAAGCGTTTGCGGATATTATCGATACAGTTACTTTCCATAAGCCAGAAAGAGTTGTCCTGAGTAACTCTACTGGGAGAATTTTGCATTCGCCGGAAGATATTAGAGATGATCTGAAAAAGCACATGACGTCTCGCGTCTCATGGTTTCAGGTCATGGCAAAACTCAGCTGTCTTGGCATTTCAGAATACTGTGAAGTTGGCCCAGGCAAGGTACTGACTAGTTTGTTATTGCGTCATTCACGCAAAACCCCAGTCGGCAGTACAGGCACACCGACACTTCTCAATCGCTATATGCAGAAGCAGTGCGACAGCATCAAGGCAAACAGCCTTAATGAGGATGCAACATGATCCCAGTTTATACTAATCGTGAAGCCGTAATAACCGGCTGCGGCGTTGTTAATTCTGTTTCCAATTGTTTTGCAGAGTTTCAGGAAGCCCTAATAAAAGGTTCATCAGGAGTGCGCCCGATCCAAAGCTTCCTGCCAGAAGGCTTACGCAATCCTAATGCTTGTGAAGCAATCTACTTTGATGAGGAGGCTGTTAAAGCCAAGCATGGTGCCCGCCGGATGGATCGCAGTTCCTCCCTGGTTCTGGCAACGTTGCAAGAAGCTACGCAAGCTGCTGGACTAGATTGGGCGAGTGTTGATCCAATGCGTGGAGCAGTCCTTTCCGGTTCGACACTTGGCGGGGCGAGAACCGGTGTAAGGTATTATCGGGATCATAGAAACGGGCACAGACGCGTTGCAGATTTAAAGGATTACTCTATTCACTCCGCAGGGTATCGGGTTTGCATCCATATAGGCACTCTTGGCCCTAATTTAGTGTTCTCAACGGCTTGTACATCCTCAAACCTTGCAATTGCTTCTGCGCTTGACCTTATCCGTGCAAACAAAGTTGATGTAGTAGTGGTGTCTGGCTTCGATCCAATGTCCGAAGTCTCCTGCGCTGGCTTTACAGTTATGCGCAATGTTTCTCCAGATCTTTGTCGCCCCTTCGACAAGAACCGTAAGGGGCTGGTGCTGGGTGAAGGTGCGGCAACCCTTATCATTGAGGGGGCTGACTTTGCGGCCAAGCGGAATGCGCCTGTACTGGCAAAAGTGCGTGGACATGGCCTTACCTCAGATGCACATCACATGACAGCACCGGATGTAACGGCGCAAGGGCCTAAACGTGCAATGCAGATGGCTTTAGAGATGGCAGGCGCTACAGAAACCCAAGTGGATTTTGTCTGTACTCATGGCACTGGAACAATCCATAACGATGCTATAGAGGCGAAAGCCATTCATGGTTTATTGGGTTCAGCCGCTGGTGATGTGCCATGTAGTTCAATCAAGTCAATGGTGGGCCACACACTGGGTGCTGCGGGAACAATGAATGTTGCTGCAATCCTTGCTGCGGGACGCGGCAACTTCATTCCTCCAACCCTCAATTTTGAAGAGCCTGACACTCAGAACCCACTTGCCATATCGGCAATTCCTCGACCTGCAAAGCCGTCTCTGGTTCTGTCCAACACACTTGGATTTGGCGGCTCTAATTGCAGCATTTGTATTGAACTTGGATAGGATTAAAAATGAATCGGGTTGTTTATCAGCAATATGATATTGAGGCGATAACTAGAAGATTGCCTCATCGATATCCTTTTTTAATGGTCGACCGAATTCTAAAAGCAGGGCCTGGCTACGCTTTGGGCATGAAGAACGTCACAATCAATGAACCATATTTTGGTGGCCACTTTCCAGAGTACCCTGTGATGCCAGGGGTCCTGGTAACCGAGTTCTTGCTCCAAACCTCTGCGTTTATGGGAGCCACCTCAACAGAGGATCAAGTGCCCGATCCAGCTAATACTCGTTTCTTCTGTGTCGGTTTCAATATGAAATTCAACAGGCCTGTTGTGCCCGGAAATCAGTTGAGTGGAGAGGTTAAACTTCTCCGCAAACTAAAGGATATGTCTCGAGTAAAAGCTGTTGTGACGACAGACGAGGGGCAGGTTGCCTCTGGTGAATTAAGTATCGCAATCGTTAACTAGGTGATTTTCATGTTTAAATTATTTCCCTTTGTCTTTGTTCTTTTCTTCTCACTTACCTCAATAGTGCAAATGAGCAGTGCTCAGTCCTCTGTTACGTTCAAAAGTGCCAAATCTCTACATGATCAAGCTCGTGAAGGTAATGAAGAGGCAATCAAGCAATCTATCGATGCTTTCACAAATCTTGTGAAGTCGGAACCTGAAAATGCTCTGGCTCTGGCTTACCTGGGTAGCAGCTATGCAATTTCAGCCCGGGAAGCGAGTGTTGTGACAAACAAGATCCGCTACACAAATCGCGGGCTTCGTTATCTGGATCAGGCCGTCACTCTGGCACCTCAAAATTTTGTTATCCGCCTAATTCGCGCAAATGTGACGTCTAATCTTCCTTCCATGTTTGGTCGGAGTGACACTGCCCTTGAGGATATGTTGCTCCTAGATGAATTGTATTCTTCTGCACCAACACCCAAATTGGCAGGTCCAATGCTGGGGATTTATGCCAAGCTTGAAGATGTTGCTCCCAAGAAAAGCGATTGGGCCAACAAAGCCGCACAAGCCAAATCTCTCTTGGCAGGGAAATGACCCGTGGGCAATATTAGTATTCGTGAGCTTTCCTATGCTTACCAAACGGATGGTAATACTCTGCCTATTCTGCGTGCGGCAAGCCTTGAGCTTCCAAGCGGAGCCTTTGCGACCGTATCCGGTCCATCTGGAAGTGGAAAAAGTACTCTGCTCAACCTCATAGGCGCTCTTGACCGGCCACAACACGGAAACATCAAGGTTGGTGTTGTTGAGCTGGGAGAATTGTCGGACTGGCAATTGGCTGGATTTCGCAGCAGGATGATTGGTTTTGTATTTCAATCCTTTCATCTACTTCCTGTATTAAGTGCGACTGAGAATGTTGCTTGGCCTTTGTACTTTCAGGGTATAAAGCGTTCCAAACGTATGGAAATTGCAAGAGAAAAGCTGGAACTAGTTGGATTGAAGGGTCACCTCAACAAAGTGCCAGGTAAGCTATCTGGAGGGCAAAGGCAGCGGGTCGCAATTGCCCGCGCTCTTGCTACCGAACCTTCTGTAGTTTTAGCTGATGAGCCAACTGCAAACCTTGATCGCAAGACCGCAGAAGAGATCGTTGTTTTGATGAGAAGCCTTAATGAAAATGCAGGTGTTACATTCCTTATGGCAACACACGATCCAATGGTTGTTGCTCATGCTTTACAGCGCATAGAACTCGTGGATGGCAAGCTTATTGAGCAAAAGCAGATTCAAAGGCAAGAGGTGTTGGCTCATGCTTGATCTGTTTTATTTGGCAACACTTAATACTCTTCGAAATACTCGTCGATCTCTCATTACAATCCTATCGATTGCAGTGGGTTGTACTGCACTGATTTCTTTTGGGGCGTTTATTAATTTCTCTTTTGAGGGATTGAGAGAAACAACGATCCGTACCCAATTAGGGCATATGCAGATTTATGCCAAGGGTTATTGGGAAAAGCGTATTGTTGATCCCGGCTCTGCAAAGATTGAGAATTTAAGTACATTACAAAAAGCTCTCGAAAATATACCAGAAATTTCTAGTGTTACTCAAAGGCTTACCTTTTCAGGTATCGGCGGTATCGGCAATGCAACAGTCAACATGTCGGTAATAGGAGTTGATCCAGAAAGGGATGAAGAGTTCGTCGATTTTGAGATTGTTGAGGAAGGGCGAAACCTACTCATTGGTGACAGCGATGTTGGAGTTATTGGACGAGAACTGGCCCATGGCTTAGGGGCAAAAATTGGTGATTGGGTTACTGTCATGACAACTTCAGTAGATGGCATCATCAATGCAGTTGACTTTCAGATTGTTGGTATTGTACGCACCGGTTCGACAGAATATGACAGCGTATTCGTGAAAATTCCTATCCAGTTGGCTCAAAGCGCTCTTGAGACAGACGGTGTCGACCGAGTTATTGTTCTGTTGGAAAAAACCGAAACGCTACCTATCGTTCGGCCAAAAATTGAAGCCGCATTGGCTAACATGCCAGAGCAATATGAATTTAAGCAGTGGGATGAGTTGGCAGGTTTTTATGAGGCCGTTTACTCGCTTTACACTGGCTTTTTCCGTATTTTCGCAGTAATCGTCTCGATCGTTGTTATGTTCTCGGTTGCCAATACTATGAGTATGGCTGTCTTTGAACGCCTCGGTGAGATTGGTGCCTTACGTGCCATTGGAGCGCCTCGTCGGACAATGGTTTGGATGTTCCTGTATGAGGGAATTTTTATCGGTCTGCTTGGAAGTGGATCTGGTGTTGCACTGGCCTACGGCCTCTCTACACTTGTTGACACTTTTGGGGGTATTCCAATGCCTCCTCCACCTTCGATGTCTGAGGGATATCAAGCCTATTTTCCAATCACATTTGAAGTTTTAGCAAGTGCAGTTGCTTTGGCAATGACTGCATCACTTATCTCTTCAATCTATCCGTCATGGGTTGCATCACGGGCAAACATTATTGAGGCTTTGCAAAAAAAATGATTAATCGATTCATTTTAACGTTAGTAACAGCAACGGTGTTTTTCGCCGGTTCGTTGACACAAACCCTTGCCGAAAATGGTGAAGATCTGTTGCGACTGGTGGATGAGATTCGTGCACCTGCCAAAAACTTCCAGTTCCACATCAAAGTCTCTACCGGCTCGAAAAGCTCATTGACGATGCAGGTGAATGTGAAGGATCAGAGTAAGGGACTTGTGCGCTATCTGACACCAAAGAAGAACAAGGGACGCTCAATCCTATTTGTTGGACGTAATATGTGGGTTTACATACCCGGATCTCGTCGGCCTTTACGGATATCTCCACAGCAGCAAGTGCTTGGCGGGGTTTCCAGTGCTGATATAGCGAGAACTGTGTACTCAGCAGATTACAAAGTCATGAGTGTGAATGCAGATTCCAGTCGTGAAAAAACGTTAAGCCTCAAAGCAAAATCCAAAGCAGCCGCATATGGACGCATCGCTTTGGTTGTATCAGCAAAAGATTCTCGACCACTTAGGGCTAAGTTTTTTTCAGCAAACGGAAAACGTCTTTTAAAGACGGCCTATTTTGAGGGATATAAGTCAGTTCTAGGGCGGCAACGTCCAACTAAACTACGCATTGTTGATCACCTTGCTGGCAATGCAATAACCACGATGCATTACTCTAAGTATCAGTTGAAGGATACGCCAGTTTCGTGGTTCCAACCTTCAAATTTGCAGCGTTTCTAGCTTTTTGATTTGAGTTTTCATTATGCGTAGTTTCAATGTGTTTTTGATTAGCTATGGTGTTTTTTCGTTTTTGGCCACTGTTACGAAACAGGTCAGAGCAGAAGAATTTCGGTTTGATATAAATACAGAAATCGGGGTCTATGCTCGTAGTTATGACTCAGAGAAGACTGATCTATTTCCAAATGGAAAGTCTGCAGGGTTACTGACAAACCAGGCAGGAGCGGATGTAAGTGTAACTGGCACGTTGGGTAAGGGGCCGTTAAGACTTTCTGGTAAAAGTCGCTTTTCATATCTGCCTGGTTCAACTTCCCCTGTTGCCGAAGTGACAGCTGATGAGCTTTATGCTGAGGTTAGATTCTCAGATCATTTGTTTGGCTACTTCGGCCGCAGAAGCTTAGCATTCGGTCAGTCCTATGGGTTTATTCCGGTTGATATCTATAATCAGCCCTTAAAGGAAAAACGACTCTACCCCTCCGACAAATCTCGCAATGATATGGAGGGAGTGGATCTGATCGGATTTGATTTTCTGACGAAGAATGGAGACACCTTCAAGATGTTCTATGCCCCAGAGTTCGAGTGGCTAAATGAAGGCTTCACAGAGGATAATTGGTATTTGAGCTACTCTACATTTTTTGAAACTTCCGGAATTGATGTAACAACATCTGCTTTTTGGGGTGAGCGTCCGGGAGTAGGATTATCTGGATCAGTTGCCTTGGGTGACAAAGTAGTTCTTTATGCTGACGGAACTATGCGACGTAACCGGGAGAAAAAGACACTTCAGCACTCAAAATTCATTGATGGATTCACTTTTGCATCCGGTAATGATAACAGGGTATTTACCTATCTAACTCTTGGGTCAGGATATACCTTTGACAATGGACTCAGTGTCAATCTTGAGTACACCTATGATGGAAGTGGATACTCACAGGATGAGTGGGATGATATCGACGAGAGTATTAACCTTGCTTCTTCCATGAGCGGTAGTTTAGCAAGCCGTGCAAGAGGACAGATAAATACTGCATTACGTCATCATTCTCTTCGTCGTAATTATGCCTTTTTAAGAATGGCGAAAGATGACTTGCTGGATCTAAACCTTGAATCAGAATTTACTCTTCTGCATGGGCTGGATGACCAATCTGGCCGTGTTGGTTTACGGTTAGAAAAGGAAATCACAGAAGGAGCTAGTATCGGAGTTTTTGCCAGCCATCGATATGGGAAAGAGAACTCTGAGTTTCGTCTACGCCCTGACATCTCATCCCTTGCTCTTTATACGCTTATAAGATTCTGAGTGAGGCTGTTTGATCGCACTTGAAGAATTACCAACTTTTTCTCGTGATAAAGTTATTAGATTGAACCGTTATGTAGTTATCGCGCGCCCGCTTCAACACCAACTTGAAGCTCTGGCAGCGGCTGCTGACCAGTTTCTATACAAACAAGAAGTGCACACTATCACATATCGTCGGCATCCAGAACGTGGTCGTTGTTCCCTAGCATCCCGTGTACTTCTTAAGTGCATTATTGCGGAAGTTATTGATTGCGAAACTAAGCATTTCCGTCTCCATAAGATGGAAAGCGGAAAGTTGTGGTGCCAAAACATGTTGAATAAGAAGCGTATAAATTTGGACCTATCAACTACAACAACAGAGAAATCGGTTGCTATCGCTGTTGGTTTTGGGTGCAAGGTTGGCATCGATACTCAGCACATGAATCCAAAGCAACGCCAGGCCTACGCAACCATTTTTGGCAAACATACTGATAATACGCTGTCTGAGATTGCCATTTGGACACGCATGGAAGCCTATGGAAAAATGAATGGTACAGGATTATGGCAGGGACTAAGAAAGCTAAATGAGTTAGCCAAAACTCCTGACTTGGCTGATGAGCCATGTCAGTTCATTGATTTTCACGAAAATAGCGGCGAAGCTCTAACACTTAGCATTTGTGGCGATGCTCATACCAGAATATTTCGAGGAAAAGCGCAGCAGTTTTCATTGTGAGAATAGGCTGTGAACTGATGAAAGAGAGCGTTGGCGATCCGACAATCTGCCATAGTTTAAGCAACTAAGAACAAGCTGTTGGCTAAATTATATTAATGCAACAACGCCGGGGGAGACCAAGAATGACCCTAAAACTCTACAGTCATTATAATTGAAGTGCCAACTGTTGAAACTGATAAGTTCTTGAGAACGGAATGCCTTGATGGTATCGGACAGGCAAGATATGGCGATCTTCATAAATTTCGTAACTATATTGAGGTGATAGAGGATGGGTACTCTCGTTCACGTTAAAGTCGCTTGGGAGCCATGTAAGCAGGAACCTCCTATATCAGGTAAGTATATAACTCCTGCTCATTTTTTAAACCCTGACGATAAGTGGCCAGATGAGGCCTGGAGTGTAGTCTTAGAATTTCACAAGCAAGAAGGTGCATTTAATTATCATAGAGGAACTGCAAGATTCTTAGTCCAGAATGCACCTAGTGATTGGTTAAAATCCGGATCTATTTTTGAAATGTTTGAAGGTAAAAAAAAGACAGCAAAGGTTACAGTTTTATAGCTTTATTACAATGCTTTATTCTCGGCTCTGTTGCAAAAACGTCGTTAGCTGTGAATAGACATTCTACAATGTTGGTTTGGTGATTTCATGAATGCATACAAAAGCCGTCATTGGTATTCCCCCATTCATGGAGGAGTATTCTTGTAGAGTTACGCCGCCAGTTTTAGTGTAGTGGCAGGTGTTATGCCGCCTCCCTAACAGAAACGACGGCCATATTTAGAACGCCACTTGTATTAACACGCCGCACTCATACCATGTTCATGGCAAAGCTGTGTCACCGATATACCGCTTTCCCCTTGCTTCAATATCGCAATGATTTGCGCATCGCTAAAACGAGATTCCTTCATAAATACAATCCTCAATATAAGGCAGCAAAATCTCTACTTTTAATTCGATCAATTTCAGAAGGGAAGAAGTGGTCCGGATGAGAATATAGGAAAGTTTGTTATACGTGAGATATATTTCCTTTACTAGAATATTACTTGTGGTGTATATATTTAAAGTTCACGGAGAATGTTTAATGGGAATATACTTTAGGGAAGCTGCTATCTTTTTGCTGCATATAATATCATTTCTATTGATAATGATATTTTCGAGTGCTGTCGGTAGCGTCCCAGGTCTTATTCTAGCTAACTATGTATTGAATAACTTCAATATTGATGTTCCAAACAATCTCTATGTCATTGCGGCATTTGGGTTTTGTATACTAGGGCTATTCATAATCTTTAATCTAAGGTTTCCCTTTTTTATTAATGGATTTATCAAGCTTGAGTTCAACCACCGTAGCCCGTCAAATCGTGAAGTAATCATTCTGCAAGAAGCTATGAACTTGCTTGAATCAGAAGCAAGGAAAAACAAAGTTCCACTTCCCAAAATTACATTCACTATTTGTGATGATAAGGAAGTAAATGCCTGCGCATATGGTACAAACATGGTTGGTGTAACCACCGGCTTACTAAATCATGCGGCAAAGCAAGGAGATGCAACCGGTATTTTAGCCTCTATCATCGCACATGAAATTGGTCACATAAGAGGTGGCGAAACCATTCCAACTGTCGTAACTATACTCTCTTTAGTGCCAATAAAGTTGTTCGACATATTGTTAGCAATTTTGTGTAGATTACCATTTATCGGCATCTTTGCAGCACTCCTATATTACATCTCAACAGTGATATTTAATATAATCGTTAACTCAAGCAGATTCACTTCAGTTACATTAGAATACCGTGCTGACCGCTTCGCCTATCGCGCCTTGGGCAGTGATTTCTTAATTGACTTCTTTGAGTATATTAAAACTCAGGAACGATCTGAAAAAGGCATCCTGAATAATCTACTTAAAACACACCCACCTACTGAGCTGCGTATCTGTGCCTTGCTTGAACTGGACCGGAAAAGTAAAGCCCGATTATCTAAGACTGAACAACCCTCCTGCTCTGACCCATCTACAAAATATGTAAGCGCTCCCATCACTGTTAAACCGCCGGACCTGTCCTTAAACGAAAACAGGACATTTAACAGATAAATAACAGGGGTTTATGACTGCAGATTACCAGACTTGCCGTAAGTATATCCCACAATTTAATTTATCTGAATATACATACGGAACAACTCTATTCAGCCAACATTTTTTGCTCGTTTGAAAATAAGCCCGGTTTTGCAGCAAGCAACCTATGCGGGCATAAGATTTAACACGAAAAGTGGTGATGGCGGGTAAGCCATCACCACTCAGTTTATTCAACAGCGCGTTGATTTAATAAACCTCACTATGATCTGATCGCGATCAGAACCTATGCGTAATTGATGTTAACAGTTTTGCCCCAGTTTTTCCTTGCTTGCCACTCTCGTTCAGCATTAATGCGCCGCCAAGGTGGAAGTTGGTTGCTGGAGTTACTGGTGAGGCGTATTCAAAACCAACTTGGAATTGACGGGCGCTATCGGCCAAATCGACATGCTTTTCAGCAAAATTAACTTCACCTTGCAGGTTACGCCCCTGCGGCAGACGTAGGTTTAGGCTTCCCTGTTCCATATACAGTGGTTGGCTGAATGAAAGTGAAAGTTGATCGCCGTCCAGTAAATTATTGTTGCTCGCAACACTCAAAGCAAAGCCGGAATAGTAGCCTGTACTAATATCGGATATCAAGCCGGCCTCTTGGCCATTGGATATGCCAAGTTCTGCATTGGCAGCAAATGTTAGGCCGGCAATAGGCAGTTTAACGCCGGCACTTAAGCTGGTGTTATAAGCTGCCAACTCCCCGATTTGCTCTGGTGTGTTGATCGCCGAACCAAGCCCAAGGAACGAGCCGTTTTCCCGCATGCTGGTGAGACCGAGAGTATAGGTTGCCCCCATATCCATTTTATAGGCCGCTGTTGCACCAAAACCGATTTTTTGTTTGTTATCAGTTGCTGCATCCATGTAAGAGAACATGCCAAACGTTGCAGCCCCTTCTTTATGCAAAGCACCGGCTGCAAAACCGTTGGCAGTAAGGCCCATAATACTGGAAGAGCGCGCCAGACGGGTTGCACTGGTATTAGCAAAACCAAGGTTTTCTGCCATGGCCTGTGCACTATCAAAACCAAATTGCCAGTTACCGTGACTTATCGGTGCATTTTGCTGATTAAACGCGAATGAAGCAAAGTTTGCTTGCAGGCTACTATTTTGAGCAGTGGTGCTTTTGAATTTACCAAGCTCGGCATTCAGCGCTGACGCACGTTGCTGGGTTAAGAGCTTGCCGGAAGTTACAAAGGGGGCGCCAAGACTATCAAACATGGTGAAGCTGGTGTTCTCTAATGCCTTGTTCAACGCCGGACTGACTACTTCAGAGCGTGTGAGGGTAAATGCGGAAAGCGGTGTTACGCCGCCAGCAGCTCTCGTCGTTGCTGGCAAACCTACTTTACCAATTGGTTTGAGTGCAGCTTCCAAGTCCATTAAACCATGACCGAATTCATCGTTGTAATCATGCTGGAAGCCATTGGTGAAAGTTGTTGTTCCTGTCTTTTTAAAGCTTGGAAAGTTATTGTTTGCTGATGCCAACATGCGATCAACAATTTCTTCTGGTTTTAAGGTTGGAAAAGCTTGACGCAATAATGCAACACTACCGGTGGCAACTGCTGCACCATATAATACATCAACAGATTGCTCATATTTTTGTTTGTCAGTTTTTTTTGCAAGACTGTAAATATGGGCGGGAGCTGATAGACAATAGGCTGCCGCTTGAAAACAGCCTGCTCCTTTGCTGGTTTTAGCCCCAACAACAGCATCTGCACCCAACAACTTGATATCCAAAATTGCTGCGGAATACGGCTCAATTGCTAACATCGCCGAGGCAACTGCCAAAGATTTTTCCTTTAATTCATCAACTTGCATGGGAAGACCGGCAAGAAAATGAATACCCTGCCCTTTTTGGGTTTCATATGCAGGAAGTACCAAGACACCATTTTTGGTAAAGTCTTTTAAAGCAGCAACCAGCTCGTCAAACTTTGGAATAAATTTAGTTTGCAGGACTTTGTCTGCTTTAATCGCGCTATTACTTAGTGCCCAATTTTCTGCAATTGTTTTCGCCGGATTGCTATTGGATGTCTTTAAATAGTCAGCATAAGTTGTATCGCCAAGTGCTAGTTGATCAAGTGCCAGCAAGCTTACTTTTGCATTTGCAGCTGTTGCTTTAATAATTGTTTCAGAAAGACCGGACATAAGCGGAGTTTCGTCAACCGCAACGGCATCTTGTACAAAACTTCCGATGTGTAAATTTGCATCATAAGCAACGCCTTTCAAAGAACCAGCCTCGCCACTTCCCGCCGCAATTGCAACAACACTATCTATGTTACTTAAAGCTCCTTTTTTATCTGCCGTTGCCTTAGTTACTTTTTTATTTTTAAATTCGGTAAACTCATTATGAAAACCTAGAGGTCCGAGAATGGAAATTGTTATTTCTTTACCTGTAAATGAGCTTGCATGCGCATATGCAAGCTTAATTGCATGGTATGCGCTTAAAATTGTGAAGGAATAATAATCAGCAGAGAAGCGAATGCTTGTATAGTCTGTTTGCCGCCAAAATGCAGCACTATTATTTATTGCGCTAACCTGACTTTGGTCTGGAGGTGTTATACCTACGTTATTACCTGGAAATTCACTTGATGGCTTAGGCGTACCTGGCTTAGGTTTGGTTGGCTTAGGTTTGGTTGGCTTTGGCGTTGTTGGTGTCGGCGTCGTTGGTGTCGGCGTTGTTGGTGTCGGCGTCGTTGGCTTTGGCGTCGTTGGTGTCGGCGTCGTTGGTTTAGGTGTCGTTGGTTTAGGTGTCGTTGGTTTAGGTGTCGTTGGTGTCGGCGTTGTTGGTGTCGGCGTTGTTGGTGTCGGCGTGGTCGTGTCGGGGTTTGTTTTCTTGGGTGAGTTAACACCTTGTCCCCCAGGCTCGCCAATACAAGCGGCCAACAAAGCTGTCATTGCAACTGATGCGACTAATTGTTTACGCATAGTAATTCTCATAGGTTAATAGGTTTTGCAGAAAGGAAGTGCTTGCCGGGCAGTAAATTGCCCGGCCTGTGATCAACGATCGCTTCATCAAAACTTCATGCTAAAGTTTGCCCGAAATGTTCTTCCTGGTGCCGGCATGTCGCTTTGGCTTATGGGGTCGAGATAAAATCTGTCGGTCAAGTTGCTAGCAGATGCAGTTAACTCGGCACCATTTTCAAATCTGTAAGAAGCAAAAGCATCGAGAGTTGTCACTGGAGCATAGGACTTTTGAATAGTCGTCACTGAGGTTTGCCAGGATGCATCCAATTTATTTGTTGGCCCACTCGTATAATTAAGGGTAGAGCCAACAGTCAGCTTATCTTCAAAAAACCGCTTGCCCAGGGTAAGTGAGAGTTTGTATTTAGGCGGATTTTGCATATTACTGTAGCCGCCATTGAACCCCCCCTTTACACATTCCGGTGTCAACGCAAGGTTTTTATTATGATAGTATTCTTTTCGAATAAGACTTGCTGTTTCTGCATCACATGTCTCGGTATCTATGTACATGGAGGCAGATAAATTACCGAAGAATTGCTCGCTGTCATAATCCGCCTGAAATTCAAGGCCAGAAACTGTGAAGCTGTCTGCATTATAAAGTTCTAGTAACATATCAGATAGGAAGAAGCGGCGTGTGATATAATCTTCAATTGAGTTTCTAAAGTACGCCAGTTTAAAGGCGGCAATATCACCTTCAAAAATCATATCATCTGTCACTGTAGAAATACCAAGTTCAATATTTCTTGAAGTTTCTGGCGAGAGTACTTCTGGAATTTCTAGCAGGAACGTGCCAACAGCAGATTCAAAGATGCTCGGTGCACGTTGTGCTTGACGATAATTGGCATAAAATTTCAAATTATCGTTATAATTATACTCTAACCCGACAAATGGATTGAGACCGTGTGACACTCTTTTAATAGGTTTGTGCACTTCAATCGACATCAGGATGTCTTTGTAACTAGGTGTTTTTTCTACAACAAATGACACAGCGCGGGCGCGAGCCTCATTGAAGGTTATTTTTCTTTTTTGATCCTTGACGTGAATAATTTTAGGTGTAGCCTCGATATTTGCAATTTTCCCATTTGCATCTGCGAAATTGTCGCCATAAGCAAAAACATCACCATTTTGATCTTTAAAATACCAACGAATAGTCCGTTTTTTTTCTGTGTGCCATTCATAATTGCGATTATAATCTTGCACATTGGAATAGTTGTAAGTTCCACCAGCTCGTAGTTTAAGATTCTCAAAAGGTTGATAGGTAAGCTCATTCGAAAATACAAATGATTCATAGCGACCACTTCTAGCCACACTATTAAACTTTAAATCTTCTTTGGTAAGTGCAAAGCCGTCAGAACGCTCTAATGTTTCACGCTTGAAAGAAGCTGAGGTATCAAGTGTGAAATCACCTATTTCATTAGAGAAATTCGCTTTATTGGATATATCAAGGGCATAACGATTGTTGTTCAAGTGCATCCATGCATAATCTAGCATGTTTGACTTCATTGCTTCAGGTGCATTGACACTACCATTGAGCTGGGCAGTCTCAGAGCCATTCCACCAGGCACGTGTTCTAAAGTCAAACCATTCATTATCGTCTGGATGCCATTTGTAGTCGAGTGTTATGCTGTCCATACGGACAGACCCATAGGGCCATTGGGGCAGCATATCACGTGGTTGACGGCTTGGCTTGGCAACAACGGGACCTAGTTTTTTACCGCTCTTGCTATACTTATAAAGTCTATCTGGCGTAAAGCGCATTAGAGCTGACGGCATAATTTCGCCGAAATTTCCATGAAACCGGTTCCAGATAAACTCAACCTGATGATCATCTGATGGACGAAGAACAGCTTTAGCTAGTGATGAAAACCGTTCAAAAGCAGTATTCGTTACTTCTTCACGCTCTTTGTAAACGTTCGCAACCGTGGTTATCTCATAGTTATAGGTTGGATCAAAACGACGATAGTTATCACGTCCATGACTACCGGCAAAGTAGTTCCCCTGTGAGCGCCGAGTTATTGCACCAACAAGCTCAAAGTTCTCGCCTAAATACGCAATTGTTGCGCTGCCGCTGTAAGCAGTGGAATTAAAGAAATTGGTCCTGTTATTACGTACTTCAGAACCATAATCATCCGTCATAAATGCATCTCGCAACGGATCATTTTCAGGCATAGCATTAGGAGTGATGCTATTGCTAGTGCGACCTATTTTCAGCTTGGCGCCAAATTTTTTCCCCTCTCCTACGATATCTCTCGCACCAATTGTTTTAATTTCAACACTTCCCCCTACAGCGCTAGCACTTGAAGCGTGACCGTTGGGTCCCTTTGAAATTTTAATAGAACTAATCAAATCTGGGTCAAAATAACTACGCTGTTGAACCCCTGCATAACCACGATAAATATCAAGTGCATTTTGCGCACCATCAATTGTAAACTTGACACGGCTTTGCCCCTGTATACCGCGGATATTAATATCGGCACCACCCCCGTTACGGCTATCGCCCACGTGCACGCCGCCCAATTGCTTAAAAACATCTGAGGGAGAGGTTTGTCCAATACGATTAATCTGTTCACTTGAAATCAGATTAACGGAGTTAGCTGTTGAGTACTCAGTGTTAATTTTCTTTCTTGAATTTGATATAGTTACATCAATTTCATCTAACTCAACAGTGCCATCTGCTGTTTTCGAGATTACTTCACCTTCTGAGGTAATTAAATCCCTATCGCCTACTTTATCCGAATTATCAGCCATGGCTACTGACGTGGTAAGTGCAACGATTGCAACTGATTGCAGAGCTGTTGCGCAAATACCCGCTTTTTGCTTGGTCAATTCCGGCAGCCTGAGTTCAAACTGCATTCCACCACCCATAGTGTATATGGTTATTACAACTAATGATGGCATTACTTATTAATATGATAACGAAAGTCAAGTTTTAAATTTTTTGAATGAAATTTTTTGCTATTCATAATCTCTAAAATATGAGCAGTCTCTATGTTATTCTCACCATTATAGTGTATTAATATTTAATATACACAATAAATGGTATGATTATTATCTGAATACATATTTTCTATAATTAATATTGAGTTCTTTTGATTAATAGACAAAATTTTATTTTAATCAACAAGCACCTTAGTTATTTATAATGAGTTATACTATAATGAGCACAGCGTCTGATCTTGCAACAAATCCCAATCTTTTATGGAAGCCACAGACTGGTAGCGGCGGGCTATACACAAAATCAGGTTTGCCTGCTCGTTTCGTTATCACAGACGCAAATGGGAAATTGCCTATCGTTGACGGTGTACCAGTGCGCGTGATCATCGAACCAGCTAGCGAAGGCATAATCATGGCATATCCGAAGTATTGACATGGAAAACGCAATTCAAAGAGCAACCGTATCCCTTATAGAACTGTACAGAGGCCGGCTTGATGATGAGTGGCTGGACGACTACCTATCGACTGCTGAACACGGCGAATGGGGCGTAGCATTCGAAAACCTGTGTGAGCAAATTTTTGAATTTGGCGTTTTCCCAAGCGAACAGGAATTTCAAACTATCTGCGAGATTGGTAAAAGTATGAAGATCGATCCAAATAGGTGGAGTTTTCTTGCTCCCAAAAAGAACTGAATATTTTCGACCAGTCGCAGGTGCCCTCAACTTAACCTGACATTGGTCGCACTAGTTTTCTCCAGACGCATTACAGGTATCAAGCATCGCGGCTTGTTTCCATCTTGCAAAAGCGTTGAGACGCTACAGGTGAATATCGATTGTACTGCGTTTGTCATGAGGGGGAACAGAATATATTGCGAAGCCTATAGAAACTTGCCAGAAATCTTTGGAGTTGCCTTGGCGATTTGAATTTCTTCATGTCTAGTTAGAGGTCCTCAAACGAGACATGCATTTTGACCTGCCCCCCATAATCTCCTCCAGTTTATGATAGGCTTCTACCTAACATGATGTGCTCCCCAATTTTCCCCCGGTCGGGAGGTAGAGATTTCTGGACCAAATCAGGAACACGGGCTGGATGCGTATTCCGATTTCATCA
>NZ_LLWE01000040.1 GCF_001562055.1 Polycladidibacter stylochi
AATCACCCAGGGAGCAATCAGCGCGTCACAAGTGAGGCCAGCGATAAATGTCTGGCTGTGCCAACGCCCAAACGGGGCTTTATCACAGGCCCGCTCTCCTTTCACAGCCCGCGCACGCTGGCGAACCACATTAGTTTTGACGCAGGTTTCGTCAATAAATACAAGCTTTTCCGGTAGACGCTGCATCAGAGGTTGGCGACTTTCAAGACACTCGGCTCGCGCGTTGCGAACATGGGGCTTGTCTTGCTCTGCTGCCAGCAGCGTTTTTTTTATATGTGAAGCCAAGACGGCGGAGCGCTTTGGATATGCTGGTATGGTGCACACGCATGCCCTGTGCCATAAAAAGCGCATCACTTAATTCAATTAGCGTAATGTCTCCATCCTGCTCCACAAGCTCCTTGAGAAAGTTGTGATAAGGGGCGAGCTTGCCAGTGCCAACGGGCCGCCCTGTTTGTGCGGGTGCAAGACTTTCTCCCGAACGCACTTTGCGGGCAAGACGCGAGGCCGTTGCTGGAGATATCATGAGCTGGCGCCCTGCCTCGCGCCCACTCATGCAGGACTCAATACACTTGCGAAAACGGTTGCGAAGATCAAGCGAAAGCGGTGATGACATGAGAACTCCTCCTCATGTCAGTGAATCACAAATCGCTCAAAATGCAATCCCTTACGATTCAGGCTAATTGCAAACCGCTTTAGGGCTCCATTCTATAACTCATATTACCAAGCTATATTGAGTTATAAAAGCGTTTTCTATCACTCACAAAGGAGGCAACGTAACTTCTGAACCTATTTTGAGCAATTGGGTCCTATGAATACATAGCTCCGATAGTGGCCATAATGTAGAACTTATCATAAACATTATGCCGAAATATCATTGGTCATGCTTTTGCATGCCTGATTACTTTGTAGCTTGCACAAATTAATCAGGTTAACTTCCTTAAATTAGCAATCCCGAGTTCCTCCCACATCTAGAGGAAATCATAGGGTGGACTGCTCCGGGAAAAGTGGAGAGCCTTCTGATACTCTAAGATCAGGAGGACTTCATGGGGCGCAAACATTACACGGAAGAGTTTAAGCGGGAAGCAGTGCGGCTGGTGGAAGTGCACTAACGTGACAACACCACAAAAATGTGGAGGAAACTTGGAACTAAGATCCGAGTAAAATCGATTACACAACATAAAAATGACTGAAAATGATTGACAATGATTGACAATGAAAGAATATTGGCTATTCTGATCCTATTAGGTGAGGGAAAATGCACGAAATTGAGCGACATCGATTTATTATTGACGCGGTTAACGCAGAACCAGTCGTAACCGTTCAAAGTCTGGTTACGAACCTAGGTGTCTCAGAGGCGACAATTCGCCGAGATATCTCGAAGCTTTGCGCTGATGAAAAAATTAACCGTGTTCGGGGTGGTGTAGAAGCTTTTGACGCAAGCAACGTGCTTGAGCTGGAGACAAGCCGTCTCAATGAAAGCATTGTAGAAAGAGTAGATGAGAAAAAGGCCATCGCAAGGGTCGCTGCGTCGCTCTGCAAAGATGGGGATTCCATAATAATAAACGGGGGGTCAACAACCTCATTTATGGTTCATTAT
The DNA here is from genome assembly GCF_001562055.1 of Polycladidibacter stylochi. Classification (GTDB taxonomy): domain Bacteria; phylum Pseudomonadota; class Alphaproteobacteria; order Rhizobiales; family Stappiaceae; genus Pseudovibrio; species Pseudovibrio stylochi. The sequence goes on from NZ_LLWE01000040.1 coordinate 1,598, forward strand.
CTTCGAAATTCTACGCTTCGCGTATTATCCAATTCTTTCCCTATAGCAGAATTTCTTATGAAAGAGACAACCAATACGGTGATTATTGCCGGTGGTGTCATTTATCGAGATCAGGGTTTGATTCTTTCTCCATATGAAAGTGAAGTCATTCGTAACTTTTCTGCACGCCGTATGTTTATGGGTGCGAAAGGTGTGGGGCCACTTGGCGTCATGGAGTCTGACCCTCTTATTATTCAAGAAGAGCGCCGGTTAATGGAACGAGCTGAGGAAACTATCCTTTGCATAGACAGTTCCAAATTCTTGAAACGCTCCAGCATGGTTCAATGTGCTTTGGAGCAAATTCATACCGTTATTACGGATGAAAAGGTTAGCGATGAAGCTGCCCGGCTTGTGGAGGAAGCTGGGGTCAGATTGATTGCTGCGAAAATTGAGGAGGACAACTAACACCTCAAACAGGTGAATTGTCTTTCGAATTTAGGCATTCTAATGGGAGTTGAACATGTCTAAACTAAGTAAGTTATTGGTATCTGGTGTTGCTGCTCTTGCCATGTTGGGTGCAACTGCTGCCTCGGCTGAGACGGTTCGGGTTGGTTTGGTTGCAAAAGTATTAGGCAATGGCTTCTTTGAAGCTGCAAACCGGGGCGCACTGGAAGCTGCACATGAGCTTGGTGATCTGGAAGTTATTTATACAGGGCCAACTGATACAACTGCTGTTGGCCAAATAAACGTAATTAATTCACTCATCGCACAACGGGTAGATGCAATTGCAATCTCAGCAAATGATACTGACGCATTGGTGCCTGCATTAAAACGGGCCATGAAAAGAGGCATTAAAGTTGTAAGCTGGGATTCAGGTGTTGCTGCTGAAGGTCGTCATGTGCACCTAAACCCTTCTTCTAATGAACTGATTGGTCGGATGAACGTAAAGCTGGCAGCTGACCATGTGAAAGATGGCAAAGGCAAAATTGCTATCCTGTCTGCAACCACAACATCTACCAACCAAAATATCTGGATTGAGGAGATGAATAAAGCACTGCCAGATTATCCTGGGCTGGAGCTTTTAACTGTTGTGTATGGTGATGATCTTGCAGAAAAAAGTTACCGCGAAGCCCAAGGCCTCATTCGTAGCTATAAGGATCTCGATGTCATTGTATCTCCAAGCTCTGTAGGTATCGTTGCTGCCTCGCAGGCCGTATCGGATGAAGGGAAAGTTGGCGAAGTATTTGTTACAGGCCTTGGATTACCTTCGGAAATGGCAGGTCACGTCAAGTCTGGTGCTTCTAAGAGCTTTGCAATATGGAATCCTATCGATTTAGGTTATTCAGCTACTTATATTGCCTATGAGTTGGTTAAGGGTAAAGCAAAAGGGGAACCTGGCGAAACAATTTCAATTGGTCGTGTTGGCTCTGTTACTCTAGACGATCAGCGTTCTGCTGGTATGGCCGAACCGTTTGTTTATGACGCATCCAATGTAGAAGAGTTTGCAGAAATTTTCTAATTGCGATGCTTTCGGGCGAGGCTAATCCTCGCCCGCCCCCCACCTTATAAAAGTATAACCAAAGTTCGGATTTCAAATGTCAATTACAATGGATGTTAGCGCGCCTGCTACTAGCGGCGTGGCGCGGGCAACCAGCGGTGACGTGCACGCTGATGGTAGAGCGCAAGAAGTCAATAATTGTGTATTGGAAATGCGCGGTATTTCGAAAACCTTCCCCGGTGTCAAGGCCCTCGATGACATATCGCTCAAGCTTTATCCAGGTTCAGTGACGGCACTGATTGGTGAAAATGGTGCAGGTAAATCTACACTCGTTAAAATTCTCACTGGTGTTTACCAATTTGATCAAGGTGAGATCTTTCTTGAAGGTAAGTCGCAACGCTTTGTAAGTGCACTTGATGCAACGAATGCCGGTGTGACGGCAATCCATCAAGAAACTGTCTTGTTTGACGAGTTGAGCGTTGCTGAAAATATTTTTCTTGGTCAAGAGCCACGTACACGTTTGGGTTTTATTGATTGGCCAACAATGGAAGCGAATGCGGCTGCAGTATTGAAGAAAATCGATGCAGATATGAGCCCTAAGACGATCCTTAAAGATCTTACAATTGGCCATAAGCATATGGTTGCCATTGCTAGGGCGTTATCGACTGATGCTAGAATTGTCATCATGGATGAACCTACTGCTGCCCTTTCTAGTAAGGAGGCAGAAGAACTTTATGAGTTGGTTGATTGGCTCAAGAGCGAAGGGAAATCAATACTTTTCATTTCGCATAAGTTCGAGGATGTGTTCCGTATTGCTGACCGCTACACAGTTTTCCGAGACGGCCAACTTGTTGGAGCTGGATTACTAGCTGATGTAGAACGCCCAGATCTTGTTAAAATGATGGTAGGTCGTGCGGTTGATCGTGCATTCCCGAAAAACAATACGCCGGGTACTGACGTGGTCATGAAGGTGGATAATTACTGCCACCCAACAGAGTTCGATAGCATTAGCTTCGAGTTAAAGCGCGGTGAAATTCTTGGTGTCTACGGCTTGGTTGGTGCGGGACGAACAGAAGTAGCACAAGCTCTATTTGGCGCAACAACTCCTTCTAACGGGACCCTAGAACTTGAAGGGGAGGCGGTGGAGATCCGCTCATTTGATCAGGCAATTAGTAAAGGCTTGGTCTACGTTCCAGAAGATCGAGGCAAGCAAGGCGTTACGCTGGAAATGAGTATTGCCGAAAATATTGGAATGGCCTCCTTAAAGCCGACCAGTAAAAAAGGCTTTCTCGATCTTGCGCGTGAGTTTGAAATGGCACGTAAGTATGCAGACCGCCTCGACTTAAGGGCTGCAGCACTCGACCAGCCTGTTGGCTCTCTTTCAGGTGGTAACCAGCAAAAAGTGGTCATCGGAAAGTGGTTGGCTACCTTGCCCAAGGTCATCATTTTGGATGAACCAACAAAAGGGATTGATATTGGGTCGAAAGCGGCGGTGCACGGGTTCATGAGTGAACTTGCTGAAGAGGGCCTATCGGTAATGATGATTTCTTCAGAGCTCCCCGAAATTCTTGGCATGTCTGATCGCATTCTTGTCATGCGGGATGGTCTCATTGTTGGAGAATTTGACCGTGCAGATGCGACACCTGAAAAACTTGTCAACCTGGCAACCGGCAACACGCAATGATCAGGCGGTAGAAACTCATGTTGAACTCAATACTAAAAAAACGCGAATACTTATTAGCAGCTATCATCCTTACGATGATAATCGCTATTTCCTTCCGCTCGCCAAGCTTTTTGCAATTGCCAAACATGTTGGCAACACTAAATGACACATCAATATTGATGATGCTGGCATGTGCGCAAATGTTTGTCATTTTGACGCGCTGTATCGACCTTTCAGTGGGTGCAAATATCGCGCTGACAGGAATGGTTGTTGCAATGCTGAACTCGGCTTCGCCAGAGCTGCCAGTTGTTGTTTTGGTTGTGATAGCTCTTGGTCTGGGCCTTATTCTCGGTGCAATTAATGGCTTCTTTGTATGGAAGTTTGATATTCCGCCAATTGTTGTAACACTTGGTACGATGGCTATTTATCGCGGACTTGTCTTTGTACTTGCTGATGGTAGCTGGATAAACGCCCACCAAATGTCTGAAAGCTTTCTTGGTTTCCCAAGAGCAAATATCTTTGGCGTACAACTGTTAACCTGGTGTGGACTGCTGGTGGTAGCTGGCATGTATGCACTGTCCAGATACTCCCGCCTTGGTCGCCAGTTCTACGCTATTGGTGATAATCCAAACGCTGCTGTGTATATGGGCATTTCGGTTGGGAAAGTTAAATTCAAGGCTTTCTGCCTTTCCGGAATGATTGCAGGGCTTTGCGGGTACTTCTGGGTGAGCCGATATGCTGTGGCTTATGTTGACATTGCCGCCGGGTTTGAACTGCAGACCGTTGCTGCCTGTGTGATTGGTGGCGTGTCCATCGCTGGCGCTATTGGTAACATTGGTGGTGCTATTCTTGGGGCTCTATTCCTTGGTGTCGTTAACAACGCTCTTCCAGTAATTGACATCTCACCTTTCTGGCAAATGAGCATTTCCGGCACAGTAATTATTCTCGCAGTCGTGTTTAACGCCCAGTCTGAACGCAAAACGGGCCGTACAATCTTGAAATTGAAAGGAACTGAGGCATGAGCATAGCTTTCTCTAATGTGCGCCGCCGCGGTGCCGAAATACCCAATAAACTAGAGATGACAATGATGGGTCGTCTGGCGCGTTGGGAAACTCTTCTGGTTTGTGTTGTGGCATTGGTATTCTTTCTAAACACCATAGCATCACCTTATTTCCTAGATGTTTGGAATCTTTCAGACGCCACCTACAACTTCATTGAAAAAGCTATTATTGCGTTTGCCGTGGCACTGGTTATCATTTCCGGCGAAATTGATCTCTCAGTTGCAGCCAACATTGCATTATCCTCCACGATAATGGGGGCTGTTGCCACGGCAGGCTACGATACACCGATAATTGTCGGTGCAGGCTTACTTACCAGCTTAGCCTGCGGTGCATTTAACGGTTTTCTTGTAGCCAAAGTTGGTTTGCACTCTATCATTGTAACCATTGCAACGATGAGCCTTTTCCGCGGGATTAGTTACATCATCCTTGGTGATACTGTCTACAAAAATTACCCAGATAGTTTTGCTTGGTTTGGTCAGGGTTACTTGTTTGATGCCTTCACCGTAGAAATGGCTTTCTTTATCGTCATTGCTGTATTCTTTTGGATGCTGTTGCATAAAACTGTCTTTGGTCGTCAAGTCTATGTCATTGGCAATAACAAGACATGCGCAGCATTTTCCGGAATAAAGGTACAGCGTGTAAAATTTAGCCTCTTCTTGCTAAGTGGCCTTGCTTCAGGGGTTGCAGCAGTACTTCTCACCTCACGGCTTGGCTCTACCCGTCCTTCAATCGCACTGGGCTGGGAGCTAGAAGTGGTAACCATGGTTGTTCTTGGTGGTGTGAGCATTCTCGGTGGTTCAGGTACTATTCTTGGTGTCATACTGGCTTCCGTTTTGATGGGTTTGGTGACTTTTGGCCTCGGACTGCTCAATGTTCCAGGTATTGTCATGACCATCTTCACTGGCTGCCTTTTGATCGCGGTAATTGTTTTGCCCCGTATCACTAAGCTTATTATGAGCCACTCCAAAAAAACGAAATAAAACAAAACGGCAAGGCCAATGAGGCTCTTCTATGGCCTGCCATGCTCTAACCAGAAATGTTCAAGATCATGTCGAATAAAGTAGCCTTCAAAATGAAGCTAAAACCCGGCCATGTTGATGAATATAAACGCAGGCATGATGCCCTGTGGCCGGAATTAAAAGAACTCTTCGCACAAAATGGAATTACTGATTACACCATCCATTTTGACCCAGAAACAAACTTACTTTTTGGAATTCACAGTAGTGACGGCCGCCAAGGGGCACAAGACCTTGGCACTAATCCCGTTGTTCAAAAGTGGTGGGCCTTTATGGCCGATATAATGGAAACCAATAACGACAACTCTCCAGTAACAATCCCCCTCCAAGAAGTTTTCTACTTAAAGTAACAGGTAATTGTCACGGAAATTAATGTAATTTATCGTGACGGAAAAGGTTAGAAATGAAAATGGATGCTTTACCAGATCAAGCAGTTAATGAGATTAAGAAAGTAGTTGAAGTTGCCGGATACTTGTGGCAACGCGAATGGGCAGAGCGTAACGGCGGTAATATTTCCGTTGATCTTACGGAATACTTCGAAAAAACTACTATTGACTCCTCCAAGTTGCCGCATAATCTACTTTCTATTGTTGGTGAAGGAGCTGGTTTTCCAAAAGATAGCGCCGGGCATATCTTTTTTGTAAAGGGTGGTGGTGAGCGCATTCGCGAACTGGCTGACCCCCAAATAGCTGGCTGCGTCTTGATGATCGATGAAGAAGCAAAAGGTTACTATCTGCTTTGGGGAGGGCGCGGAAAGAGCGACTACAAACCCACCAGCGAATTTATTTCACATGTTGAAATTCATATGGATAAGCAACGCGCTGGCTCTAGTCACCGCTGTGTAGTTCACACGCATCCGCTGGACCTGATTGCTTTGTCCCATCATCCTAAATGTGCCGCTGATGAGGAGCTTTACACGCATGTTTGCTGGCAAATGCTGCCGGAGGTACGCGCTTTCATTCCAAAAGGAATTGGGATTGTGCCGTACTGCATGCCAGGTAGCCAGACTATTGCAGAAGGTACAGTGCAAAAACTACGCAAACATGATGTGGCTATATGGGAAAAGCACGGTGCCGTTGCAACAGGTATAGATGCCCATGAGGCCTTTGATTACATAGATGTCGCTAATAAAGGGGCCAAACTATACTTGCAATGTCTTGCAAGCGGATACGAGCCACAAGGCGTATCAGAAAAAGATATGCAGGACTTGAAAGAGACCTTCAATCTCTGACTTACCAAATGGGAGCGTGCTTTTAGTGCTCCCTCACATCTCATTGAGGAATGATTACATGATGAAACAACTCATCACTGTAGATCTGGGCGCCTCGAGTGGGCGCGTGATGCTTGGCACCTTCAACGGTAGTCATATTGAGCTGAAGGAATGGCATCGTTTTGATAGTTACCACTTGGTCAATGGCTCTCACTGTGAGTGGGATATTGAACTGATCAATCGGGAAATTCGCCATGGTATTGACCTTCTGTTAGATGCAGGCATTATCCCGGATGCAATAGGAATTGATACATGGGGTGTCGATTTTGTGTTGACCGATGCCCAGGGCCAGCAAATTGGCAAAGCGGTCTCTTACCGCGACAGCCGCACCCAAGGTGTCATGGAGCAGGTATTAAGCGAACTCGGTGCAGAGCGCATTTACAGCGCAACCGGTATCCAGTTCATGCCTTTCAATACCATTTTCCAGCTTAAAGCACTTATTGATGAGCAGCCTGACTGGCTGGACAAAGTGAGTTGCCTACAGTTCATACCAGACTACTTAGGCTATTTATTAACTGGTGAAAAAAACTGCGAGTACACCAATGCCACGACCTCGCAGCTCTTGAATTGCCGAAGTCGCGATTGGGACACTAGTCTTCTGGAAGAGCTAAATATCCCAAAATCTTGGTTTTTACCGGTTTCGCCAACAAACCGTGCAATTGGTACTTATGATGTTCATGGTTTATCAATACCGGTAATTTCTATTGCTAGTCATGATACGGCCTCCGCTGTAGCGGCTGTTCCATTTCGTGACCCAAGTGCAGCATTTATCAGCTCAGGGACCTGGTCGCTGATTGGTATCGAGGAAGAAGAGGCCCTCAGTACTGAAAGCGCCCGACAGCTGAATGTGGCGAATGAAGGTGGTGTCGAGAAGTTCAGGGTATTGAAAAATGTCTCTGGTCTCTGGTTTGCTCAAAAAGTACGAGAAGAGCTGAAGATTTCAAGCTTTTCCGAACTTGTTCAGCTTGCAGAAGCTGCTCCGGCATTTACCTGCTTTATTGATACAAATGAACCACGCTTCCTAAACCCGACGTCCATGCAAGAGGAAATAAAGACCTATCTTCGCGAGACTGGTCAGCAAGTGCCAGAAGATGCGGGTACACTTGTGCGCGCCATATTTGAAAGCCTTGCATTGCTGTACAGCGAGGTTGTTGAAGATATGGAAAGCTTAAGGGGCGGTGCCATTCCCTGTATCAACATCGTTGGTGGGGGCTGTCAAAACCAACTTTTAAATCAGCTATGCGCTGATGCTTGCAAGCGGGAAGTGTTTGCAGGGCCAATAGAAGCCTCAGCAATTGGCAATTTAGTTTGCCAATTAATAGCACTGGGGGCTGTTGAAGATCTTAAAGCGGCGCGTTCTTTGATTGCAAACAGCTTCCCCGTAACTCAATTCAACCCACGTGCTGACAATAATTTTTATGCATTCCAACAGCACGCAAATTCAATTCGTCAAAACTGATCGATCGGGAGTAGATCATGGCTAATAACCTAAAAAATATTGAACAAGCCTATGAGCTGGCAAAAGCACGCTATGCAGAGTTAGGTGTAGATGTGGAAGCAGCCATTAAGGCAGCAGATGAAACGCCGATTTCCTTACATTGCTGGCAAGGGGATGATGTTGGCGGCTTTGAGAACCCAGAGGGGGATCTCTCCGGTGGCATTCAGGTAACTGGTAGCTATCCTGGTAAAGCCCGCAGTCCAGAAGAGCTTCGCGCAGATATTGATATGGCCATGAGCCTTATCCCTGGTAAGCAGCGCCTAAATTTACACGCGCTTTATTTGGAAAGCGAGGGGTTTGTTGACCGTGACCAAATTGAACCCGAGCACTTTGCTAACTGGGTCAACTGGGCTAAAGGCAAGGGCATTGGATTGGACTTCAACCCGTCTTTGTTTTCTCACCCTAAAAGTGCAGATGGCATGACATTAACGCACCCTGATGCAGATGTACGGGCTTTTTGGGTTGAGCACTGCAAGCGCTCACGCAAGGTTTCTGAGTACTTCGGTAAAGAGCTCGGCACTCCTTCTGTTATGAATATCTGGATACCTGATGGTTCTAAGGATTATCCGGCTGACCGTTTGGGTTCCCGCTCGCGTCTTGTTGAATCTCTCGATGAAATCTTGAAGGAAGATATTTCCCGCGAGTTTCATAAGGACGCTGTAGAAAGTAAGCTGTTTGGTATTGGAGCTGAAGCTTATACAGCTGGTTCCAACGAGTTTTATTTGGGGTATGCAGCAACTCGTAAGATTTTGCTCTGTCTTGATGCAGGACACTTCCACCCAACCGAAGTAATTTCCGACAAGATATCTGCTGTTTCTTTGTTCGTGGATGAAATGCTATTGCACGTTAGTCGCCCGATGCGTTGGGATAGTGATCATATCGTACTACTCGATGATGAAACGCAAGCAATTGCGAATGAAATTGTTCGTTGCGGTCTGGTTAACCGTGTCAATATCGGTCTTGATTTCTTTGATGCTTCTGTCAACCGCATTGGGGCCTGGGTTCTCGGCACACGTAATATGCGTAAAGCACTGTTGAAGGCATTCTTAGAGCCAACTGAGCAACTGAAAAAAGCCGAACTTGAAGGCAACAATACCAAACGCCTGACATTGATGGAAGAGCTTAAAGTTATGCCTTGGAGCTCGGTTTGGGATTATTACTGCATGCAAAATGGCATGCCAGGTGGCATCGAGTGGTTGCAGACGGTTGAAACCTACGAAACGGATGTATTGTCAAAACGCGCATAGTTACACAAGCGCTTAGAGACAAGCAACTTATGTGGCTGGCAGCTCATGACGCCAGCCCACCCAAAACAAAACCGGCGCAAAGACCGGAAGCTCAGATCCCCATATATTTAGATAGTGATCACAGGAGAAACACATGGCATTCGCTCTTAAAATTCCTCGTATTACCTTGATGGGAGAAGGCGCAGTTGCAGATTCGGTTGCGCAACTCAAATCATTTGGTGTTAAAAAGGCGCTTGTTGTATCCGATAGTGCTTTGGTAAAGCTCGGCTTATTAAACAGCCTCGAAGCTGCCCTAAAAGACAATGGCATTGAATGGGCACTGTTTGACAAACTTACCCCCAATCCAACGGCCTCTCAAGTCCGCGAGGGGACTGCTTTCTACCAAGCGGAAGGCTGTGATTGTTTCGTCGGCATTGGTGGTGGTAGCTCTATCGATGCGGCCAAAGCTATTCGCATTATGGTAAGCAATCCTGGCGATATCACCGATTACTGCGGTGTTGAAAAGGTTCTAAATCCTGGTGTTCCATTTGTAGCTATTGGGACTACCGCTGGTACTGCTGCTGAAATGACCTCTAATTCAGTCATTATCGATGAAGAAAACCAAGTCAAAATGGTGATCATTGATAATACTCAAATGCCGGATGTTGCTGTAAACGACCCTGAGTTGATGACAGGCCTACCGGCAGATGTTACCGCTGCAACTGGTATGGATGCTCTAACACATGCAGTCGAAGCCTATGTTACTCCAGGTGCGCACCCGTTAACGGACCATAGTGCACTTGAATCGATCCGCCTGATTGGAAAGTGGCTTCCTGTGGCTGTGAAAGATGGCAAAAACATTGAGGCGCGCGCGAACATGGCTTATGGCCAGTATCTAGCTGGTATGGCGTTTAACAGTGCTGGCCTTGGTTTAGTACATGCCATGGCACATCAGCCCGGTGCAACTCATAACCTGCCGCACGGGGTTTGTAATGCGATCCTTTTACCGATTGTTTGTGAGTTTAATGCTGTCAGCAGGCCAGAGCGCTTTAAAGATGTTGCCGCGGCTCTTGGTGGCGATGTTTCTGGCCTTTCTGCACAAAAAGGTGCCGAGCTATGCTTGCAACTCATCCGTCAACTATCTGAAACAGTAGGTATTCCGAGTGGGTTTAAAGAACTTGGTATTAACGAAGATGTAATTAATAGTTGGTCTTCGAAAGCTATGGAAGATCCATGCCTACCTGGAAACCCAAGAGAGCCAAGTCTTGAAGAAGTAAAAGAGCTATTTGCTAAAGCGCTTTAAACTGACTTTTTGCCACAAGCACCAATATGGTGCCTGTGGCACCCTTGTTCCCGTTAAGTTGACGACACAAAGCGCGACTATCTTTGGTGCACCATCGATCAGGATGGTTATATTCTCGATAAAGTCCTACACTATCGGTGTAATAGCGAAGCTGACAAATATTTATTTGCCCGCCGTTTACAGAAACAAGCTGTCGCTCCCAAACGAATAGTTATCGACAAACTTGGGTCTTACGGCGCAGCGAAACGCAAGGTCATGCCTGATGTGGAGCACTGGTCACACAAAGGCCTTAACAACCGTGCAGAGAACTCGCATTTGCCCTTGCGAAAACGAGAGCGAGCTATGCAAAGGTTTAAGTCGACGGGCCAACTGCAAAGATTTCTCACCGGCTTTTCTGGCATGCGTAACCTCTACGTCGTGCCCCGCGAGCAACGGTGTGCAAACAACATCCGAAAGCACCGCCTCAACAGTTTTGCAAGTGGAATCAGGCCGCAATGATCGATGTCTGAATTGTGCCTGGAGGAAGGCTTTTGCGATCAAGATCAGGTTAACGTGACAACACCAAAAAATCATCACATTATAGCTTCATGCGTTTGCCCTGGTCTTGCACCCAGCATAAACTACTTTAAAAGTATTCTAAATGATGCAAGAGGGAGTTTACTATGGGCGTACGCGGTGGGCCAATTCCGGCAAATATTGCGCAAAAGAAGCAAGAAGTAACAAATTGGTTTGAATCCTTACGCGATCAAATCTGCCTGGCCTTCGAGCAACTGGAAGATAGCCTTGCCAGTGAAAACGGTCCCAACGCCGAACATCCGGCGGGACGCTTTGTACGCACACCGTGGCAGCGCACAGACCACAGCGGGGCAAAAGGCGGCGGCGGCGTCATGTCCATGATGCATGGCCGGGTCTTTGAAAAAGTCGGCGTCCATGTCTCCACCGTTCACGGCGAGTTCTCCCCCGAGTTTCGTGGCCAAATCCCCGGCGCAGAAGAAGACCCGCGCTTTTGGGCTTCCGGCATTTCGCTCATTGCCCACTTGCACAACCCCCATGTCCCTGCCGTTCATATGAACACCCGCATGGTCGTCACCTCGCGCCAGTGGTTTGGCGGGGGGGCTGACTTAACACCGGTGCTAGACAACCGCCGCACACAACAAGACCCCGACAGCATCGCCTTTCATGCCGCCATGGAACAAGCCTGCCAAGGACATAAAGGGGCAGACTACCCCCACTATAAAAAATGGTGCGATGACTATTTCTACCTGCCTCACCGCGAAGAACCCCGCGGTATTGGCGGTATTTTTTACGATTATCACAACAGCGGTGACTTCGACGCCGACCTCGCCTTCACCAAGTCCGTCGGCCGAGCATTTTTAAATATCTACCCGCAACTGGTACGTGCCAACTACCTCAAGCAATGGACAGAGAAAGAGCGTGAAGAGCAGCTGGTCCGTCGTGGTCGCTATGTGGAATATAATCTGCTTTACGATCGTGGCACCATTTTTGGTCTGAAAACCGGAGGGAATGTCGCCTCGATCCTCTCTTCCATGCCCCCCGTGGTCAAATGGCCGTAATTCCAGCATTAACTAGCCCATAACCCAATAAAAAAAGCCCTCCCGATACACGAAAATCGAGAGGGCTATCTTTTATAGTGAGTGACCTAAGCTTAGACCTGTTGAATAGCGGAAAGCTTCCAAGGTTGGCCGGCTTGACGAATAAACGTCCACACTTCGGTCACTTCCTCGGCCATATCCGGGTTGCCCTCAACGACCTTATTGGTCGCCCGCTCGCGCATCACATCAATAGAGGAATAGCGCATCGCAACCGTAGCATACTCATCACTGCCTTCACGCCAGCTCTCCGACAGATCACCTTGCAATAGCTTGATCTCGCGCACTTCGTTAATCAAACCTTTTGAGGCCGATTGCCCAAGGTCCTCGGCGAAAAAGCCCATCATCTCCGGTGTGGTGATAGCACGAATAGCAGCGTAATCTTCTTTGCCATAGGCCGTCCAAATTTTGGTCAGCAGCTCTTCGAAACTGTCAAAGTCCGAAGCCTGTAGCCCAAGTTCGTCATCTGCTTTACTCGCAAATCCGGCAGTTTGTTGCGCGGCGCTACCATAACTACCACTATTGGGAACCGAACCGTGCCCCCGCTGAGCATCAGCCCCCTGATTGCCACCCTTGAACATATCAAACTGGCTCACGTTGTCAGAGCCCTGCCCGCCATAATTTTGGCCACCATAGCTCTGTCCAGCATGACCCGCCGCCGCTTGCGGCTGCTGACGCCGTCGCAAAAAGCCCATTACCATCTTTACGACAAAGAACAGTATCGCGCCTTGTACCAGCAACCCGAGGAAGCCGCCAAAGCCTCCGATACCGTTACCCATCAGCATACCGATCAAACCGCCCAGCGCCAAACCGCCCAGCATCGAGCCCATAAACCCGCCACCAAAAAAACCACGTTTCTGATTGGTCGCGCTATTCGCAAAACCTTGCTTTTGGCCTTGCTGGGTATTGGGTGTCATTGTCCGGTTCAAAGGCGCAGTTTTCGGTGCTGTGCGTGTTGCCTTCGGAGCCGAGAACGTACGCGCCCCGCGTGAGCCGCCGCCAAAGCCACGCTTCGCCTCGGCAAAGTCAGTCGTAATAAACGCCAGCCCGAAAACCAGAACCATTAAGGTTAGCAGTTTGGGAAACTTTGATAATCCTGTCATATCCAGTCCAATATGTTGTTTGGCAGCCTGCATAACCGATCTACGGCGTGACGCGAACACACTCTTGGGCTTTTGCACGGCTTAGAACTCTTCAACCCATGCATATGGGGTGGTTCAAAGCTGTTTAAACCCTACGAAGCAATTAAAATTCTCAATAAACAACAATGTCACTTCCCAATTAAGGTGTTTTTACGCGCAGCGCCCCTGTAAACAGGCGCGTTGATACCCGCCATTGGCAATATTGCGGCATAGTGAGTGCCACTCGCAGCCAGAGCAAGCTTCCTGAAAAACACCTTCACAAAATGCACGGCGCAGCTGCACCACCTTTTGTGCATCAAACTCGATTATAGCGCCCACCAGCAACTCTTGCCCCAACACTTGCCCCGCAAGAGCCAGTGCCTTTTTATCGCGCTCAAGAACCGATGTATTATGACAGTGCGGCATGTCTTCTTCTTGCAGCAAAGGAGTACAGATACAATCCGGCCCCGCAACCAGTTTCACCGCCTTCCCCGCATTTAGTGCCGACACAATCCGGTGGTAATTGCGGGTAAAACGTGGTGAATACCCCTTGCCCTCAAAGGTTAAGATGCACAATAAATGGTGCCCGCGCAGCTCAATCATGCGCGCCGCTCGCTATCTTCTATCGTTGGTGATTGAGCCTCTGCCACTTGCTCCGCAATATAATCCATCGCTATTTTCAACAGTACCGGTCGTTCAAGTTGGAAATCGCTGGCAATCCATTGCGCTTTGGCAGCAGCAAGCGCCTGCCCCATCACAGCGCCACCTTGCACACCACAATCAATCAGATCCTTGCCACAAAGCGGCATAACAGGCACATCCCATTGCCAACAAAGCGCCAGCAACTCTTCCAAGTGCGCGAATTCACCCTCACCTTGTAACCCCGTCTTGCCTGCGAACACCACACCAAGCAGCAACCCGTCTGCCACCGCCGCCCGCTTGTAATCCAAAAGCGCAGCCCGGACATTCTGGGCAACGGGTAAACCATCCTCGAAATAGCCCGCCAGTTCCATGCTCTGTTGCACTTGCAGCGTTTGCGCATTGGAAAGCCGCAGTTTCGACTTTGCTAAGGCTTGCCGCCGGTCTTGCAGCACACCATTCATAAGAAGAGCCGCAACAGCACCCAAACCCCGTGATTGTCCGCAATTGGTTTTCGCAGCCATTTGCAAAAAGTCACCGCAACGCTCAACAGCCACGTGTTGCCCCATTATGAGCTCAAGCACGTTTGTTTCCTGCATTAATGCCAGTGCTTCCACGGCACCATTAGCCTCAAGCATGAGCAGCAGTTCACGGGTAATTCGTTCTTCAGAAATTTGTGCCAAACCGCCATAGTGCGCACCAATCGCCGCCATAGCAGCTTCATCCGGAGCACCAACAGCAAATCGGGCAAAAAACCGGAAATAGCGCAGAATGCGTAAGTAATCCTCGCGAATACGCGCACCTGCATCTCCGATAAAGCGCAGGCGGCGCGCTAAACAGTCGTCCAACCCGCCCAGCGGATCAAACAATACCCCGTGTCGGTCCACATATAACGCATTCATGGTAAAATCACGCCGCTGGGCATCGCGCACCCAATCACGGCCAAAGCGAACGACCGCATGGCGTCCGTTGGTTTCAACATCCTCGCGCAGGCTGGTCACTTCAATCGGCGTGCCCCCAATCACCAGCGTAACAGTGCCATGGTCAATCCCGGTCGCAATGGCTTTAACCCCTGCCGCTTGCGCTCGTGCAAGGGTCTGCTGCGGCAAAGCTGTACAGGCAATATCAATATCGGCAACCGGCACACCCAGTAAGGCGTTGCGCACAGTCCCACCCACAGCGCGGGCCGTATCGCCCTCTTGCTCTAGAATGTCAAAAGCCGCCTGTACATTATCGCCCATTAGCCATGCGCAATTATCGAGTTTGTCCATGTAGTTTCCATCAAAGCGTTAACTGCGCCCGTCATGGCGAGCCTGGCGCTTTCTGTCAATCTGGTGTGCGCTCAAATCCACCAGGGATAAAACGACCATCTTCCATGTGAGCTGGCACATATTGCGAACCTTCAGGTGCATCTCCAAGTATTGCCATCGCCACAAAGCTTAAAACAGCAAGGCTTAAGCCCAAAATAGCCAGCCGACCAAACGGCCCTTCACGAAATTTCTTATCCTCTTGACCTTTTTTTGTCAGCCAGAACCAGAACCCGTAGGCAATAAACGGAATAAGAAATAACAACAGGTTAGTTAGTATCACACGCAGCATCGACAAATACCGTTTGTTGAAACAGCCGAAGAATTCCAGCAGTTACACCCCAAATATAGTGGTCTTCATAGGGCATAGTATAGAAATACCGCTCTTTCCCCTCAAAAACCCGCGATCCTTTTATATGGTGCGCCTCATTCATTAAAAAAGAAAGCGGCACTTCAAATACATAATCCACTTCGTCCGGATTTGCTGTAATCTTCGCATCCCTATCAATATGCGCAATAACAGGCGATACTGCAAAACCCGAGCCACTATAATACGTCCCCAATTGCCCTAGCACCCGCAAGCAGTCGGGAGCTATCCCCACCTCCTCATGGGTTTCGCGCAAGGCAGCGGCCACAGCACTCGCATCCTCTGCATCAATTTTACCACCCGGCAAAGCAACCTGTCCGGCATGGGTGCGCAAATGGTCCCGTCGCTTTGTTAACAATACCATTAGTCCGGCAGGGCGCGGCACAAGCCCGATTAAAACAGCAGCTGGTTTAAAGCGTAGTTTGGGTTTTAACGAGCGCGGCGTGAGCCCAGCATGCGCCGATATGGCCGCATCAATTGCCGGAGAAAAATCAGGATTCAGCACATGATCTCCCCCAACAGGTAATGGGGTCCGCAAAAGCCGCGCCGCAATTGCCGCCTCCACACAGCTGAGCTCCCGCATGGCACGAGCGGTCTTGTCTAGGTTTCCATTGCCGATCATAAAATGCTGGCTCATTTGGGCCTTCTTGTTACTTCTATCAAAATTACGCAGTTCTCACTAATTTAAAAAGCGCTAAGTTGCATCATCCGCCAACAGGGAGGGAGGAACGACAAAACGCAATCCCATGCTACGCACCACAGTTTCCGCAACGCCATTTTCATCACAAACCTCCTCCAAGAACTGGCAAAGGTCCATTGTCAGGGTCCGTGTCAACACCGCTTCCAGATTATGGCGTAGCTGAACAAAAACCAAAAAACCACCGGAAACAGTATCATGGGCAAACCGCAATTTATGCTCTGCCCCAACCTCTACCATCTCACCTTGATTGGTGCGCAAGGTAATGCGTTGTTGACCCGTAATGCTATCCACCACCATTTCAACCGCTAAAAAAGCCGCCAGCTCTACCTCTATCGCCACTTTTTCAACCGGTGTAACCAGGTAGTGTTGTTTTTGCGTACCTTCGCCCTCGGCCATTAACACTTGTGCAAACAACCGCACCAGCTCCCTACGCTGTATGGCACTGCCCATATAATGCCAACTGCCATCACGCTTGATAACCATGGGCAGCGCACCACAAAAGGGCGGATCCCATAAGTGCACCGGTGCCGGCTTAAAGCCCGCTTCCTGTTGCTGCCGCATCAAAGCTTTCAAGCCCTCTGGCATTGTATTTTCCAGCGGTTGTTCTGGCACAAAACCTCCCCATTATGACCAAGCATTAGCAAATGTCAGAGTTTAAAAACATTTAATCCGCATGTAGGTCACCTTCTGAACACACGTATAATAAAGACAAATAAACACACGAACCCATGATTATATACTGGAAATTATTACGAGATAGACCCACCATCATATATTGGCACATATAACAATATGACAAGGATATTACCATAATCTACTATTTATCAAAGGATCCTAACTCTTTGGCAATAAGCTTTCCTCTAAGCTGCCTCATAATGAACATACCACGATCAATAGTATTTATTGATATTGCACCATGTTGAGCGCCCCTTGAGTGCCCAGTAAGCTAAAGCGAGCGAAACCCATGAACATACCTGGCCAAGGTACAACATCTTCCGAGCCAATCCACCCCGACGATATCGTCAAACAGGCGGAAATGGCCAGCGACAGGCTGCAAGAAGTAACAGGCGAAATCGCTGCAACTATCTTTGGTCAAGAACAGGTGGTCGAACAAGCGCTCATTACCATCCTTGCAGGCGGTCACGGTTTGCTGGTTGGGGTACCTGGCCTTGCCAAAACCAAGCTGGTCGAAACACTAGGCATTGTTTTGGGGCTCAACACGGGACGTATTCAATTCACACCGGATTTAATGCCCGCCGATATCCTAGGCTCTGAGGTGTTGGAAGAAAGCGAAAGCGGCAAGCGCCATTTCCGTTTTTTACAAGGGCCGGTATTCACCCAGCTACTCATGGCCGACGAGATCAACCGCGCCAGCCCGCGCACCCAATCGGCCCTCTTGCAAGCCATGCAAGAGTATCATGTCACCATTGCGGGGCAGCATCACACCTTACCAAGCCCCTTTCATGTACTTGCCACCCAGAACCCGCTGGAACAAGAAGGAACCTACCCTCTCCCCGAAGCCCAGCTCGATCGTTTTTTAATGCAAATAGATGTCCACTACCCGGATTTTGAAGCCGAAAAACAAATTTTGCTAGATACAACAAGTGCCGCCCCAAAAGCCGCAAGGGCAGTCCTTAACATCGAAGAACTACAACACATGCAACGATTGCTGCGTCACATTCCCGTCAGCAACAGTGTTATGGATGCCATTTTGCATCTGGTGCGCAGCGCAAGGCCAGACCAGGCAGCAGAAGGGGCAAGCTTACATAAGTCCATAGCTTGGGGGCCGGGGCCACGTGCAAGTCAGGCCCTCATGCTCACTGTGCGCGCAAGGGCCTTACTGCAAAAGCGTCTGGCCCCAAGTATCGAAGACGTCTTAGCCTTGGCCGAGCCGGTTCTCAAGCACCGCATGGCCCTGTCATTTACAGCAAAAGCTGAAGGCGTTGAGCTATCAACCCTGCTGGACGAACTTAAAAAACCGCTCTTAGCCCCTGTTTAACCCAATTGTACTGGCACCACTCCTTCGATAAGTTGAAAGCGCAATAAACCCATGCCATTCCTTTCTGCCAGTTCAGCAAAAGCACAGCAAGGCGATCGCTACGACAATTTCGCTGCCCACACCATCAATGCTCAACAGCTGGCAGCACGTCTGCCAGACCTGCTCATTAAGGCGCAAAAAATAGCAGCAACGCTGACCGCTGGCTGGCATGGTCGCCGCCGCTCGGGACCGGGCGAAACCTTCTGGCAATTCCGCCCCTTTATGGCAGGAGAAGCTGCCAACAGCATTGATTGGCGTCGCTCGGCCCGCGATAACCATTATTACGTGCGCGAAAAAGAGTGGGAAGCCGCACAAACCCTGTGGGTCTGGCCAGACCTCACCCCCTCGATGGCCTACACCTCCTCAAAACAGCACATGGACAAAGCCTCACGCGCCATTGTACTTGCGCTTGCGCTAGCCCAATGCGCCGCCCGCAGCGGCGAGCGGGTCGGTATTCCAAGGCTCACGAGTGCAAAAACCGGACACAGCGCCGCTCAAAATCTGGCACAGGCTTTAATGCGCACCCTGCAAAACAGCACAGATAATCAACGTCAGGCCCTTCCCGAAACCGGTATGATGAAACCACAAAGCCAATGCGTCATCATTTCAGACTTTCTTGACCCCGTTGCGCAAACACAAACATGGCTACATGCGACTGTTGCCAAAGGTGTTAAGGGCCATCTGCTACAATTGTTAGACCCAGCCGAAGAACAATTCCCGTTCGCAGGTAGAACAGAGTTCACCGATCCCGAAACCGGCACCCGCCTGTTATCAGGCAAGGCCCAAAACTGGCAACAAGCCTATCAAGAACAAATCACCCGGCATAAACAGCAGTTAAGGCAACTTTGCACGCGCTCTGGTTGGGCCTATACACTACACCACACCAACACCAGCGCCAGCACGCCCATGCTATCTTTGTTCGCCCAACTGCAACAAAACACGTAACCAAAACCCAAACACAGAAGAACAGGAGCTATAACAAAGTGTTAGCCTCATTATTACCCATCAGTTTCACCAGTTACTGGGTACTAAGTGCTTTCATTGTGTTACCTGCCCTGTGGTGGGTGTTGAAAGCAGTACCGCCACTCCCAAAGCAAGAGAGTTTCCCCCCCCTACGCCTTCTGGCAAGCCTGAGAAAAACCGAGGAAACTCCCGCCAAAACTCCTTGGTGGTTGCTATTGTTGCGATTAACCATCGCCGCGCTCATCATCCTTGCCTGTGCCGGTCCTATTTGGCAGCCATTACCTCCAATGAACACCGCGAGTAAAGGTCCGCTTTGGCTACTGCTCGATAACAGCTGGGATGCCGAGCCAAACTGGCCACAGTTTCAAAGCACCGCGAACGCTCTCATTTCTCAGGCAGCCGCTGAAAATCGCCGTATTCTTCTCGTTCCCCTTGCCAATACCCAAACCACAGGCCTTGCCTTGCAAGACGCCCAAAGCACCCGTGAAAAGCTCAAAGCCCTTACCCCATACAGCTGGAATGCCGCCCTTGAGAATTGGCAGGGACCATTGGCAAGCGAGGCGAAAACAACACCGCCCGCCGCCATCTACTGGCTAGCAACGCCCACACAAAAGCGGGGGGATGAACAGCTTTACGCGCAACTTAAAGCACTTACCCCAAGCAGCCTAACCATTTACACGCCGCAAAACGCGCCAATGGCGCTCACCAAAGCCATCAATACAGCCAATGCCCTCAGCATCACAGCCTTGCGCATGCAAATGCCCACCCAATCACTCACACAACAACGCACAACCCTTTATGCCTATGATAAAAAAGGGCACAGGTTAACCAGCGCTCCCCTTGTGTTCGAAAGCGGTGAAACAACGGCAACAGCACAGATTAAAGTGCCGGTTGAGCTCCGTAACGATATTGAACATATAACAATTGCACATCAAAACACCGCGGCAACAACGTATGTTCAAGACTATTCACAACAGCGCAAACGCCTCGCAATTTTCTCCGGAACTTTTGGTAATAGCCCGCAACCATTATTGTCACCAGAGCATT
This sequence comes from Polycladidibacter stylochi, assembly GCF_001562055.1. GTDB lineage: Bacteria > Pseudomonadota > Alphaproteobacteria > Rhizobiales > Stappiaceae > Pseudovibrio > Pseudovibrio stylochi. Next base: position 21,904 of record NZ_LLWE01000040.1, read on the forward strand.
ATCTAACCAAAGCATTAGCGCCAAATAGCGAAATCGTAACCAGCCGTGTCAACAACCTCCCCGGTGCAATCGACGATGTGCTCTCAAAAGGCATTTCGGTTTTAATTTTGGCTGATGTTGGCAATTTACCTCCCAACGCTCATAATAGCCTAAAAGGATGGGTGCAACGTGGCGGCACCCTACTACGCTTTGCAGGTCCACGGCTGGCAAGCGATGCCGATGATCTAATCCCAGTACAATTACGCCATGGCGGACGCATGCTTGGCGGTAGCCTCACATGGAGCAAACCGCAATCACTCGCATCTTTCAATAGAAACGGTATCTTCGCTCCCCTCACACTGCCGCAGGACATCACAGTCACTGAGCAAGTACTGGCAGAACCGGGCCCGTCATTGACGCAAAAAACTCTGGCCTCCTTGGCCGATGGCACCCCTCTGGTCACCAGCAGTCCCATGGGCAACGGACGTTTGATCCTGTTTCACACCACAGCAGATACCAGCTGGTCCAACCTGCCCCTTTCCGGTAGTTTTGTTGCCATGCTTGGGCAAATCGTTAAAACCAGTGGCACCATACCATCAACCGCAAACAGTGGTGCACAGCAACAAAGCTTATCTGGCAACAAAGCAGCACCAACGAGCAACCAAAACCAGTTTATCCGCGCTCAAAAGCTTGTTACGTACCAAGGTAAACTTCGCCTTCCAGCCAGCGAGCCAACACCTGTGACTGTGCGCCAACTGCAAACCCAAAGCGCTTCACACACCATGCCCCCCGGCCTCTATGGCAACAATACCTATCAAAAGGCCGTCAATTTGTATGAAGGTGCAACCGCGCTGTTACCCAGCGCATTGGCAACCACACCAAACTCAAAACCCTTTCCTTCACAAAATGCCCTTCCATTACAAGGTTGGCTGTTGGCGCTTGCCCTGTTGCTTTTGTGTATTGATAGCTTAATAACGCTGTGGCCAAACTGGCAACGTTTTTCCAAAGCAGCGCTACCAATACTCGTTTTCATGCTTTTGCTTTTACCCGCCCCCTGGCAAACACCTGCAAACGCCAACGAACAAAACGATACTTTCGCACTCGATGCCACGCTGGATTCCCGCTTGGCTTTTGTAAAAAGCGGCGATGATACGTTGGATGCAACCAGTCGTGCCGGACTGTATGGCCTGACCCGCATTCTCACCCGCCGCACCGCACTAGAGCCGGAGGCGCCCGTTGGAGTAGATTTAGAGCGAGATGAACTGGCCTTTTTCTCGTTCCTCTATTGGCCGGTAACTGAGAACGCACCCATACCCAGTGCGCAAGCCATGTCGCGTATATCCACCTTTATGAATGCCGGTGGTACCATTTTATTCGACACCCGCGATCAAGGCAGCTCGTTCCAAGGCGCGGCCCGTACACCGGCGCAGCTCAAACTACAACAAATCCTTAGCACTCTGGATATTCCCCCCCTCGCCCCCGTGGCACAAGGTCATGTCCTCACCAAAACCTTTTATTTGCTCGATAATTTCCCCGGTCGCTTTACCGGCAGCCCCCTATGGGGCGAAGCCACCGCACAGGCTACAGCAAACACCACAAACAGCGGCAATGCAGATGGTGTCTCGGCCCTGCTCATCACCGCCAACGACATGGCAGGGGCTTGGGCAATGAACAATGATGGCAGCTATATGTTCCCAACAGTGCCAAACGATCCCATTCAGCGCGAGCTTGCCTATCGCGTTGGCGTGAATATTGTCATCTACACCATGACAGGGAACTACAAAGCCGATCAAGTTCATATTCCCGCGCTGTTACAGCGTCTCGGGCATTAAAGGGGGAAATGATATGGAATGGACGCTCACTTTCGCCCCTCTCCTTAGCCCGCAACTTCTTTGGCCCCTCGTAGCCAGCGCCGCCCTGATAGCACTACTTGTGCTCATCACCCGCCGCGCAGCAGGCCTATGGCGTGTACTGGCGCTACTGGCACTCACCCTTACTCTGTTCAATCCAGCATTGGAAAACCGCGAGACGAAACCGCTCAAAAGCGTTGTTGCACTCATAACCGATGCCAGCGCCAGCCAACAGCTTTCCAGCCGCGAACAGCAAACCGAAACCACCCGTAAAGCTTTACTCTCCCGGTTGCAGGCGCTCCCCGATCTGGAAATCCGTCAAGCAACTCTAGAGCCAGGCACCAGCAGTGCGAACAATGGCACCCGCCTGTTTTCAACGCTCAAGCAACAGCTTGAGGATGTACCGGAAAATCGTATTGCCGGAGCTATCCTTATCACCGACGGCCAAGTGCACGATGTCCCGACTTCAATAAAAGAGCTGGGCTTTAACGCACCGGTGCACAGTTTCATTACCGGCCAGAAAAACGATTTCGACCGCCGTATTGAAGTAACTGCCGCGCCGCGCTTTGCTTTGGTTGGCTCGAGCCAGCAAATCAAGGTCACCATGCATGGCGAAGGCACCCCACCCCTAGGCGAACCCGCCCAAGCCCGCCTGATACTGCGCCAAAATGGCGAAGAAATCAGCAATGCCACCATTAACACCGGCACTACTCTCACCCTTCCGGTCGAAATCCTTCATGCAGGTGAGAACATCTTCGAGCTGGAGGTGGAAAGCAGCAAAAACGAGCTGACCCCGCTCAACAACCGCGCCTTGGTAACAATCGAGGGCATTCGCGAAAACCTGCGTGTGCTGCTTGTTTCCGGCTCACCGCACGCGGGCGAGCGCACATGGCGCAACCTTTTAAAGTCCGATGCCGCTGTAGATCTGGTCCACTTCACCATCCTGCGCCCGCCAGAAAAGCAAGACAGCACCCCCATCAACCAGCTTTCGCTTATTGCCTTTCCTACCCGTGAGCTGTTCTCGCTCAAAATCAACGAGTTCGATCTGATTATTTTTGATCGCTACGAGCGCCGTGGCGTTTTACCCTCACTATATTTCGAGAATATAGCCGAATACGTCAAACAGGGCGGCGCAGTACTGCTAGCAACAGGGCCAGATTACGCCAGCCGTAAATCACTTTATAAAACACCGCTAAAAGCCATTTTACCTGCCGCCCCCACTGGAGAGATTTTCGAGCAGCCCTTTAAACCGCAACTCACCAAAGTAGGCGAGCGCCATCCCGTCACCCGCAACCTGCCCGGCGCACCCTTTGTCATTGAAGGACAAAAAAGTCATGAGCAGCCAGAGTGGTCGCGCTGGTTCCGGCAAATCGGTGCCACGGTCAAACAAGGGGATGCTATTATGAGCGGAGCTGAAGGCCAGCCACTCCTCATCCTCTCGCGCGTGGAAAAAGGCCGCGTGGCCACGCTGTTGTCAGACCATGTCTGGCTTTGGGCACGTGGGTTTGAGGGCGGCGGCCCCCACCTACCCTTACTTCGCCGCCTTGCCCACTGGCTGATGCAAGAACCGGATCTAGATGAAGAAACACTCCGTTTAACGGTAGATGGCGAACAGATAATCGCCCAAAGACAAACCCTAAAAACCGAACTGCCACCGCTTACAATAACAACGCCAAAAGGGGACGAGCGAAAGGCAGAGCTACAACAAAACAGTAACGGTACATGGCAGGCGCAGTTAGCAATAAGCCAACCCGGTCTTTATAAAGCGGTTAATGGCCAACTCACTGCCATGGTGCATGTGGGCCCGCCCAACCCGCTGGAATATAAAGAGGTTATCGCCACCCAAAACAAACTCGCCCCGATTATAAGCGCCAGTGGTGGTGCGCAAATCAATATTTCTGAAGTGGGCGAGAGCCTGCCCACCCTCACAATGGTACAGGGCAATCAATTCACCGCCAATGGCCGTTGGCTGGGCCTAAAAAAAACCGATGCCAGCGAACTGCTCGGCATCAAACGCCTGCCCCTCACTACCGGATTTTTCATCCTAACCTTACTTCTAGGGCTGGTCACATTCATGTGGTATCGCGAGGGGCGGTAAATGGCTTTAAAATGGCCATGTTTAAGGGAATACGATTTGCATTGCCAAAAGCCTAAAAATGGGGCATACGCAACATGAAAACGGCTCTACATCGTATCCGTATTTAAGACCCTAGCAAGGGCCGTAGCATCAATAGACGATGACAAATCCTGATGTTACGCAGCTAATGGCCCTCTCAGGAGGGCCTTTGTCATTTTTTGAGACCTTAAAGATAGTTTTTTAGTTTTATAAGACCCAAGCCAGTGACTCATTAACCGTATTCACCCAACTTTTACCTTACGCACCTTGCCCTGCGGAATAGGGCCGCCATTTGGCAAGTGCACCAGTATCCGGTTCGGGTCCACAGGTCCGCCTAGGCCAATTTGGCCAATAGGAACCTGTGCGTAGCCATGCGGGCCATAATAGGCATAATCGCCCACCAGCAAAACCGCACTCACACCACGTTCCTTTGCAGCCATATGGGCCGTATGCAACAAAGCCCGCCCAAGCCCCTTGCTTTTATAGGGCGGACGCACCGCTAACGGCCCCAGTAACATGGCTGCTTGCTCGCCAATCGTAATGGGTGTTAACCGCACTGATCCGGCAATCTCGCCATGAATAAGACCTGTAAAGCTAAGCTGCATGTCGCAAGCAACGCCCTCGCGCAACCGCGCTGCTGTGCGCACAAACCGGCCAGGACCAAATGCTTCCTCTTGAATATGCTCAATAGCAACTGCGTCCTGCGCTTCTTCCGCGCGTATAAACCAACATGGATTTTTCATAAAGCTGACCTGGAAATAATAATCAGAGGACACCATCACTCTGACCAGGTCGTTCGCAGCTAGGAAGTGCGAGGCGAGGACACAAGATCAAAACGACGGCACAAAGCACCACGCGAGAGCTTATCTCGCGCGCTCATTCGTCGTCGTTGTTCAAAGTGTTTGCTCAACTCTCGATCCTTTAAATATGCCAGTTGGAACCATGCCAACTCGGCATTTCTACGCAATGCTGCATATCACAGCTCCAAGTAGAGGTAAAGCGGCATTACAAACAGGCGCTTTAGTTTCACTCACCAACACTTAAGTATCCCTCAATTTCTTTAGTACACGCTTGAAACGATATTTCACTGTAACTATAATCACTTACCATATGCTATCATAGGGGCCATCCCCTGCCAGTTCCAACAAACGCTGTTGTGTCGCTCGCGTAATTCCCTTTGGCAAAGCATTCAATGCAAAAAAGCCTGTCTCGGCTATTTCTTTAGAAGGGCGCTGCCATGTCGAATCAATGGCGACGTTATTAGCTTGATATAAAGCCACATGATCCCGCCCTGTCCCTCTACGATTATTGAGGTAAACCGCTTTCAATTGTAGTGGTTCGTCCGTAATGGCTCCGCATTCCTCAAATAGCTCTCGCCGTGCGGCATCTTGAAGGCACTCTCCAAGGTCCACCCCGCCACCGGGCAGATACCAACCTGTCAAATAAGTATGGCGCACCAGTAACACTTCGCCATTTTGATTAAACGCGGCAATGCGTACACCAAGTGTCATCGCCCGCCTCAAAAGCGCAAGGCTTTGTACCACTTTGGTTATCAAGCGCCCCCATATTCCTGCCAATTTCTACCCCCAATTCTCATTGTAAAAAACGATAGCCACCCCTGAAACAAAGCAGGCCAGCACCCATATATGCATCCTATTATTTTTGTGCATTAAAAAATACTCGTCTTTAAAAGGCTTGACCCGATCATTGAACTGGCAATGATGCCTTTATGTTTACGCTCGCCCATTTTTCCGATCCGCATCTAGCTCCACTGCCTCCAGTAAAAGCACGTCAGCTGTTCTCCAAGCGCGTGTTGGGCTATCTCAATTGGAAGCGCAACCGTGGGCGCAAACTCACCACTTCGTATTTAGAGGCGCTAATCGCCGACATGCTGGCCCAAAAGCCCGAACATCTCGCATTAACGGGTGATTTGGTAAATATTGCCCTGCCTGAAGAGTACATCACCGCCAAGCATTGGTTACAATCTATTGCAACGGGCGATATGCTCACCGTTGTCCCGGGCAATCACGATGCTTATGTCCCTGGTGCGCTGGCAAAAGCAACAGAGCACTGGGCACCCTATATGCGTTCTGATGGTCAAAACCAGCAAACGGCCCCGGTGTTTCCACTCATGCGCCAGCGAGGGCCGCTTGCCATCATCGGCTTATGTTCGGCCAAAGCGACCGCACCGTTTATGGCCAGCGGGCATATTTCCAAAGCACAGCTCACGGCTCTGCCACATTACCTGCAAGACGCCAAAGCACGCGGTTTGTTTCGGGTGGTTATGCTGCACCATCCCCCACTGAAAAACGCCACCAGCATACACAAACGCTTACGTCATGCAGAAAAACTCCAGGAAATCCTTGCCCGCGATGGCGCAGAACTGATCCTGCACGGCCACACCCACTATGACACGCAAATGTCACTGCAAGGGCCGAACGGCCCCATTCCGGTTATGTGCGTTCCATCTGCCTCCAACGGGCCGGGGGCGCATAAACCGGCTTGCGGTTATAATCTCTATCAAGTAAGTGGTAGCGCTTCTTCATCGTGGCAGTGCCAACTCATCAAGCGCAGATATCATACACAAAGCCAGGCCATAACAACCCAAGAGGAAATTGCACTTAATATACCAATGGGTTAAAAAATTATTGAGCGCCGAAGTAAAACAGTACAGCCACAGCTAATCCCAATGCTCCAGTAACAAAACCAATCAAAAAAGAAGATAATCCAAAACCCATTCTTTCAAGTTTCTCTTCTCTTGGCTTCTTCTGTTTTTGGGCAACCTTCTCGGGCAATACAGCTTGTGCCTGCGGGCTTGGCTTCTCCTCTTCCTGCTCTTGCACCAAAACACCGCGCATTTTTGCAAGCAACACATCACTATCCAACATACGCTCGCGCTCAATTATGCGCTGCGCAATATAGTGGGTTATGCAATCGGCCATATCATCCAGATTACCACTTTCTAGCAAAACAACGCGTCCTAGTCGGGTATCCTTCACAAACCGGTAAGTACTATGGTTGCGTGCCATCACCACGTGGGCGGTCATATCAATCCACAAACGCGGCTGGCTTCCCCCCATTATTTTTAGGGCAAACTGCTGGTCATTCTCGGGGATTTCCCGAAAAACATCCTGTAGCTCTTCGCTTAAAAGTTCCAGTCGGGTGCGTTCATTTTCCTGCAAATCCAGCACCGCATCACTTTGCTCCATTTCCTTAACGCGCACGCTGCGAATAGCCTCGCGTAAAGAGCGTACTTTAGCATGCGGAACAACATTATCCCGATGGTCAGACATTAAAAACTCCAAAAGGTCAAACGCCCCGATAGCCCGTCACCCATTACAAAAGGCGTATCTTCAAAAAATGCCGACTTTCAAGTAAATCTGGCTTGAAAGCAAAAAGGCAACACACCCATCAATTATACAGGCCGGCTACATCTACAACGGATGCAAACTCACTATAAAACGATCGCATTTACGAGAGCACCGTAAATTGCAAAACAATTACTTAAGGCAACTATAAACTTTTTACGCAAAAAGTATTCCTTTGCGCCACGTCATCCACTAACAACTATTGTTGCATGGTTAAAAAAGTCTACCCTATTCTAGGGTGCGTTTAAATTAATTTATAGCAACACCACTAATTCCCACGAAAACCAATTAAATACTCGTTATGGTTTTCAGTTTGGCTTTTGGGTGAACTTCGTTCTGGCTCATAACAAATGTTTGGGGCCGGAATCGCTCTACAATGGATCGCACAAACGGGCGTGATTGCGCCGAGCACAACAGTACCGGCACCTCGCCTTGTGCGCTGGCTTGTTCAAAAGCATCGCGCACCAGCATCACAAACTCTTGCAGTTGAGAGGGAGGCATAGCCAACACTTTTTCCTCACCCTCGCCCACGGTCGATTCAATAAACGCGCTTTCCCACTCTGCACTTAAACTAATCAGTGGCAAATACCCGTTGGGCGATTGGTTGGCAGCACATATTTGCCGTGCCAGCCGTGTGCGCACATGCTCGGCAATCTGGTTGGGGCTGCGATATGAGCCAATGGCATCGGCAATACCTTCCAATACCGTTCCCAAATCACGAATAGAAACCCGCTCCTCAAGAAGTGCCTGCAAGACCCGCTGGATACCGGAGATAGAAATTTGAGCCGGAACCAAGTCTTCTACCAGTTTCGCTTGTTCTTCGCGCAGCTCCTTGAGCAGCAGCTGTACATCCGCATAGGTCAACAACTCGGAAATATTCGCCTTAATAATTTCGGTTAAATGGGTCGAAAGCACCGTCGCCGGATCCACCACCGTATAGCCCAACAAACTGGCATCCTCGCGGTGTTGTGGTTCCAGCCATGTAGCAGGTAGGCCAAAGGTCGGTTCTTTTGTTTGTACCCCTGGCAGCTGAACCTCTCCTCCTGTTGGGTCCATCGCCATAAATTGCCCGGGGTATAAGGTGCCGCGCCCGCTTTCCACCTCTTTAATCTTGATTATATATTCATTGGGCTGCAACTGAATGTTATCCAGCAGCCGAACCGATGGCATAATAATGCCCATATCTGCCGCCACCTGACGGCGCAGCGCTTTAATCTGTGCGGTAACCTGGTCCGTTTCCTCCGCATTGCGCCCGTTTATAATCGGCAGCAACGCATACCCAAGTTCAATACGCAAAACATCCATTTTCAAGCTATCTGCAATAGGCGCTTCCGGTGGCGGCTTGGGCTTGTCGGCAATTGCTTTTTCCGCCACTTCTTTTGCTTTTTCCGCCATTTGCTCCTTGGTTACCTTACGCGCAAAATAAGCGGCCCCGCCAGCAAGCGCCAAAAACGGCACCATGGGAATACCGGGTAATAGCGACAGTACAACCATCACAAACGCCGACATGCCCAGCGCCTTGGGATAACCGGTAAACTGCTTCATCAACTCACGGTCGGCAGAGCCTTGCAAGCCAGCCTTGGAAACCAGAATACCGGCAGCGGTTGAAACAATAAGCGCTGGAATTTGCGAAACCAGTCCATCACCGATGGTCAAAAGCGTGTAGTTTTGCGCCGCATCGCTAAAGCTCAACCCCTTTTGCGCCACCCCAATAATCATGCCGGCAATAATATTGATGAAGGTAATCATCAAACCGGCAATGGCATCACCGCGCACAAACTTGTTGGCACCATCCATAGCACCAAAAAAAGTAGACTCCGCCTCAAGCTCTTGCCGCCGTGCCCGCGCCTGTTTTTCATTAATCAATCCGGCAGAAAGGTCGGCATCAATCGCCATCTGTTTACCGGGCATAGCATCCAGCGTAAAGCGGGCAGAAACTTCCGCAATCCGCCCCGAACCCTTGGTGATAACAATAAAATTAACAATCACCAGAATGGCAAAAACAATAATCCCGATAACAAAGTTGCCCCCCATGACAAAGCTGCCAAAAGCGGCAATCACACTCCCGGCGGCCTCTGGCCCTTCATGCCCATGACTTAAAATCAAACGGGTCGAAGCCATATTGAGCGCCAGCCGCAACATAGTGGCAATCAGCAAAACAGTCGGAAAAGATGAGAACTCCAAAGGCTTATGGGTAAACAGGCCTGTCATCAAAATCATGACAGAAAAAATGATTGAAACCGCTAAAAACAAATCCAGCATTATGGCCGGCATCGGCATGATGAGCATCACAAGGATAACCATCACCCCAAAGGCCAAACCCAGATCGCCATTTTTGATATGGTCAATAAATTCGTTGAGCGCACCGCCGGCACGCCCGGAACGGGCCGTGCCATCCGGCAAGCCATCAGCAGCACCATTAGCCCCTGCTTGTAGCTCTTGCCCCTCGACCTCACTCATGACCATCTAACCCCAAGTTCAAATGCCCTTTTTCACAAAACACATGCATTCAGCCAAGCCAACGCCAATGCCTACGGCGCACGAATGGCAGCTGGTGCTTCTCGGCGGCTTTCCCCTGGCTGCGCCACCTCAACCCCTTCCTGCACATAAAGGTTCAGCTTATTGCGTAAGGTTCGTATTGAAATGCCAAGTATTTTGGCAGCATGCGTACGATTGCCAAGACAATGGTCAAGTGTGTCTAAAATCAAATCCCGTTCCACATCCGCAACGCGCCGCCCAACCATCGAGCGGGCCATGGCTTCAGCTGTACTGGCAGCAACAGCAACTGCATTCGAAGCCGCGCACGGTTTTACCGGCGCACCATCCGGCATTAAAATGGCGTCAACACCAATCTCGCCGTTTTGCGCCAGCAGTAATGCCCGGTGCATGGTGTTTTCCAACTCCCGCACGTTGCCCTTCCACGGGTTGCTTTGCAAAACCGCTTCCGCCTCTTTGCTAATGGCTAAAGGCTGCATACCGTTAGCCTTGGCATAAATCCCAACAAAGTGCTGCGCTAAGGCGGCAATGTCTTTTGGTCTTTGCCTTAAGGGCGGTAAATGCAAATTCACCACATTCAAGCGGTATAAAAGGTCTTCACGAAAGGTCCCTTCTTTCACCGCTTCACTCAAATTACGGTTCGTTGTCGCCAAAATACGAATATTCACAGGAACCGGCTTGCTGCCACCAACGCGGTCCACAACCCGCTCTTGCAGCACACGCAACAACTTGGCCTGCAAGCGTACATCCATCTCGGAAATCTCGTCCAGCAGCAAAGTACCGCCATTGGCCTCTTCAAACTTGCCAATGCGCCGCGCCACCGCACCGGTAAACGCCCCTTTTTCATGGCCAAACAATTCGCTTTCCAGCAAATGTTCGGGTATGGCGGCGCAATTAATCGAAACAAAACTGTTCCCTGCCCGCCGCGACTGGTTATGAACAAAGCGCGCAATTACTTCTTTACCGGAACCAGACTCACCACTAATCAAAACCGAGGCATCCGAAGGAGCAATTTGCTTTGCCAAAGCCACAACGGCGCTCATCGCCTCGTCACGATAAACCATATCGCTTTGGTCTTGACTAACGGCTGCCAGCACGGCTGCAATCAATTCTGGATCAGGCGGCAGAGGAATATATTCTTTCGCACCCGCCCGTATGGCATTCACAGCAGCACTTGCATCTGTATTGCCAATACCACAGGCCACAATCGGCACAGCCATGCGCTCTGCTTCCATGCCCAAAACCAGCTTGCCAATATCCTCGCGCACATCCACCATTAACAAGTCGGCCCCGTGGGCACGCAGGGCCTTCATAGCACGCAAACCGTCACTCGCATGGGTCACACTTGCCCCGCGCTCCATGGCAATTTTGCTCGCACTTGTCAGCTGCCCGTCAAGTCTACCAACAATTAACAGCCGCATCTCTCACCCTTCCCCATGCCAAAACCGGTCCTTGCTCGCTACTTGTCGGATTTAATAATCTCGGTCATGGTCACACCGAGTTTTTCTTCCACCAAAACAACTTCACCCCGGGCCACCAGCCGGTCATTAATAAAAATGTCTATGGCCTCACCCACTTTACGATCCAGCTCCATCACGACCCCTTCGTCAAGCCGAAGCAAGTCGGATACCTTCATTTTCGAGTGCCCTAAAATGGCTGAAATTTGTACCGGTACGTCAAATACGGCTTCAAGGTCCGCAGCATTTTTCGTCGTAGGAATTTCGTCTTCAAACATTTTGCCAGGGCGGCTACCGCCTTCAAGCTCATGGAAAACCACACCATGTTCCAGATCATCCCCGCTCATAACTGCTCCTCATCATGGCCGGGTATGCTTTGGCTCATCGCCCCGTCCGTATCCCCGTTACTTCGTGCTTCAAAATAATTGGCTATAGCTTTTTCTATCTTGGCAAGGTTCATCGCCATATCACGGTTAATGCCGCCCTCGGGCCACTCAATACGGCAGTTGCCTTGTTGCATACCCTCAACGCCAAGCACCTGTAAGCGCCCCTCAAAGCTGTGTCGTGCCACCAGTTGATCGGTAACCTGCGCCAACTCCTCGGCATCTTCTTGAGGTAACATCACCACCAGCGAAGGTGTTTTGCGTAAAGGTGCCAAACATGCAGTTAAAAGGGCAACCACTTCCCCAATAGGTTCACGTGCGACCAGGTGCTCGCATAACTTTCGCGCCACAACAATGCTCAGTTCTGCGGCTCGTTTTTCTTGTGCCAGCAGCTCCGCATCCAGCTGCACCAGGCTTTTGCGCACAATACCCTCAAGCTTGTCAGCAAGCGCATCCACATGCGCCTTATGTGCCCCGCTAAGCCTCTGCTCCGCTTCACGTTGCCCCTCAGCAAACCCCTCGCTACGCGCCTGCGCCAACAAGGCTTCGTGTTCCTTTACGCTTATCATCGGCTCGGCAACCACCATCACCGGTTCTTCGTTTATCTCAGGCGCAGAAAAATCTGTATCAAACAAAAATCGCGCAGGAGTTACGCCCTTACGCAAAACACTCACCATAACAGCCACCTCGAAACAGCAGGTGGCCCAGCAACAACATCCAATAGGGATAGGCAAGCTTTAGTAGACAAACTCATCCTCCCCTTTCTTTTTGCTGATAGAAATTTCACCCGAAGCCGCCAGTTCCTTGGCTTTGCCCACCATGGCAGATTGCGCCTCGTCCACCTCGCGTAAGCGCACAGGCCCAAGTGTTTCCATATCTTCAATCAGCATTTTGGCGGCACGTGCCGACATATTGCTGGTGAAAAATTCAATGGCGATCTCATTGGCACCCTTTAGCGCTAAAGCAAGCTTATCCTTCTCGATAGTGCGCAATAAAGTTTGACAACTCGCCGCATCCAGCTTTAACAAATCTTCGAAGGTAAACATCATATTACGGATTTTCTGGGCCGACTCGCGGTCATCTTCTTCCAGAGCAGTCAAAAACCGGACTTCCGTTTGCCGATCAAAATTATTGAAAATCTCCGCCATAATCTCGTGGCTGTCACGCCGGCTGGTCTGCGAAAGGTTGGACATGAACTCAACGCGTAATGTCTGCTCCACCTTGTTCAAAATATCCTTTTGGATAGATTCCATCTTCAGCATACGAGTAACAACTTCGAGCGATAAATCCTCTTGCAACAGCGAAAGCACCCGCGCAGCATGCTCGGGGTGGATTTTTGTCATCACCACCGCAATGGTCTGCGGATATTCATTCTTCAAATAATTGGCGAGAATTTGCTCGGGCACATTGGAGAGCTTCTCCCACATATTACGCCCGGCCGGACCGCGGATTTCCTCCATGATCTGGTTCACCCGATCACCAGGTAAAAACGAGTTCAACAGTCGCTCGGTCACATCAACGTTACCGGTCAGTGCACCATTGGTCGAAAGCTTCTTTAAAAAATCAACAAACAGCTCCTCCAGCATTGCCGGAGTTACAGGCCCAAGGCTCGCCATAGCCGCCGAGACCTCGCGCACCTCGATCTCGTCCAGCCCTTCCCAAATACGTTTGCCGTGTTCTTCACCAAGCGCCAGCAATAAAACCGCAGCCCGTTCGGCCCCGCTCAAGCGCCGGTCTTCACCACTGGCACTGAGCGTTAATCCACTGCTGCTATTGCTCACATGTTCGCTTTGCGCATCCATAAATTCAAGCCGCTTCGTTAATCCAGCCACGAACGATGTTCACGGCTTCCGTTGGCATTTCATCGATCATATCGCCAAGTTCTTGGATTGATTTTGAGTGCAATGCTGCCTGAATACGCGCATCATCCACCCACCCTTCTTTATGCATGCTAGCAGTATCAAGAGTACGCTGGGTGGCCCCATCAGCGACACCGCCCCCGTCAACGCTGGTCAGTCCCGCTTCACCTGCCACCTGCCCGCTGGCCGTCTCCATTTGCGGCCCGGTGAGCAATGCTTGCGGCTCCGCACTCTCGTCGGTACTTAGAATACGTTTCATAAGCGGGTTCACGGCAAACAGCAGCATTAACACCGAAATCACCAGCAACACGCCCAGCTCCGCAAGCCGCATGATTTCTTCATGGGTAAAGTCAAACATACCCGGCTCATCATCAAACACATCGCTCGAAGGTGTTTCGATAAACCGCAGGTTAATAACTTCTACCTTGTCGCCGCGCCGCTCATCATAGCCCACAGCGGTACGCACCAGCTTAGCAATACTATCCAGCTCCTCTTGCGAGCGCGCCTGGTAAACCTGATCCCCTTCACTATTGGTGACATAAGTACCATCCACCAGCACGGCCACAGAGAGCCGTTCCAAACCACCGGCTTCGATAACTTCGGTCGATGTACTCTTGGAAATCTCGTAGTTAATGGTTTCATCGCTCACACTCGAGCTATCCTCACGCCCGCTGTTGCCATTGCTACCTTCAGCATTTGGCAACAGATTGGAAACACTCACAGTGCTATCACGCATACCATTGCGCTGCGCTTCTTCGCGGCTCTGGGAAGAACGCACCACCTGCCCGTCAGGATCATATGTTTCTTGGGTTTCGGTTTTAGAGTTCAGGTTCAACTCGGCAGCAACACGCACCCGCGCCCTACCGGCACCCACCACATTGTTCAAAATATCTTCAATTTGGGTCCGCATGCGGTTTTCAAGCGCCATGCGCCGCTCATCCATTTTGGCCGAGCCAAGCACACCGTCTTCCTCACCGCTTCCGCTTGCCAGCAGCGCACCGCGTTCATCCACGATAGAAACATGCGCGGGGTCAAGCCCTTCAACGGCCGATGCCACAAGGTGTTGAATAGAGCGGATCTGCTCGGCATCCAGATTACCCCGCACCTTCAGCACAATCGAAGCTGTGGGCGGCTCCCGGTCACGCTGGAACAGTTGCTTTTCCGGTATCACCAGATGCACCCGCGCATTCGATACCTGGTTAATGGAGCGAATGGTACGCGCCAACTCACCCTCAAGCGCGCGTAACAGGTTTATATTTTGCACAAAGCTCGTGGCTCCCAGAGTATCGCCACGGTCAAATATCTCGTAGCCGATCCCCCCGCCAGAGGGCAAACCGGATTCAGCCAAACTCATACGGGTTTGATAAACCACCGCTTGCGGCACATACACAGCAGAGCCATTGTTACGCAGCTCGTAAGTTGTTCCCGCACCATCCAGCTGCGCCACAATCGCGCTCGTGTCATCAACGGTTAAGTCGGTATACAAAGGCACCAGCTGCGGCGCGGTCGCCCGCATAATAATAAAAGCAAAAACACCAATAAGTATGGTGGCCATCGCACCCATGGCACCAAGACGCGCAGGACCAAGCTTTTTAAAAAAATCCAAGAATCCAACCACGCTCGCCGCCCCCGTGTGTTGCCGTCGTCAAACCTTCTAAAATGTTCGAAATACCCGCGAGTACCCCTACCCGCGCATTACCTAGGCAGCTTCTGCCGCACCAACTGCTTTGTTACTAGGTAATTTTTGCCTGTTATAAAGTTAATTTATGCTTAACGCACTAATTAAAATGACCTAACGAACAGAAAAGTTTCGTTAAACTCTTGACTCAACTTTTCCGTTTAGAATCAAATGCAGTAGAAAAATCATCGGAAAAACTATATTTATCTAATAATATCATAGGGGTAACAAAGAGACTCAGCTCAACATTTCAAACGCCTAACGTAAAGTATCCCACCTTGCTTGCCTAAGCCAAAAAGCGCACATTGTGCACTAACTAAAACTCTAAAAAATGAGAATTTATAATCTTTTGGCAAGTTCACAAAAGAAAAGGGAGCGATAAGTACCGCTCCCAAATCAAATCAATTGCAATAATGCATTACCACTAGTTACGGTAGTCCTGCACTTTTGTTGCCCTGAGCCCTGCCAACCCATGCCGGTCTATAGAGCTTTGCCATGACAAATACTCCTCAACCGTTAGGGTATAGCGCGAACAAGCTTCCTCCAAAGAAAGCAACCCGCCGCGCACAGCAGCTACAACCTCCGCCTTGCGGCGAATAACCCAGCGTTTTGTCGAAACCGGCGGCAAGTCGGCAATGGTAAGCGGACTGCCATCCGGTCCGATGACATATTTTGCTCGTGAACGTATCTGTTCGGCCATTCTACTCTCACACAATTCATGACCAAGCTTGTGTGTGAGAATAGCGCAAGGCACTTAAAATTTGCCTAAGCCTCTCTAAACAATTCAGTAAGATTCGTTACCGAAATTTCTTGGTGAAATTAACCTTATTAGACACTACTAACACTCGTTAAATTACCAACTGGTACATTAACACCACCAATTTTTAGGTTAACATTACCACTCGTAAAGTCCACCATATCCACCACACCTTTAATCTGTGTTGGTATCACAACTTTCTTACCGTCACCCGTTGTCTGCGTAATCTTGATTGTGTAATTGCCATCGGCCACAGCTGCGCCGCCATCGTTGGTTCCCGGCCATTTATAGCTGCCCTTACCGGTTTTGAGCGCAATGGTTTGGCGCGATATTAAAGCACCTTTACTGTCGTATACCTCAGCCAGCGCATCACCACTTAAGGCCGTTTCATAGCCCCATGTAATGCCATCACTACCTTTAGGCATCGTGTCCCCTAATGCGGTCACTTCTTTACCAACATAGTTAACGAACTGACTCGCACTTTGCGTTTTCATTTGCACCAAAAGCTTATCAAGGTTTTTATTAGAGCTAATTTGTTGCTCTACCATGGTGTATTGCACCAGTTGATTCGTGAACTGAGTCGCATCCATAGGCTTCAGCGGATCTTGATTTTGCACCTGTGTCGTCAACATATTCATGAACAAGTCGTAACTTGCTGCTATTTTCTTTTCACTTGCAGCGGTCGTTGTTTGTGTGCCGCCACTTGCAGCCAAATCAGAAATACTAGCCATTTTTCACTCTTATAATTACACCAGTCGGTTCAAACCCGATTGCAAGTTGCTTTCGCGAGGCAACGACCGTGCCACCTCGTCTTTTTCAATCACAGCGCGACGTCCACCTTGCGAGGAAAAGTCGGTCTGTCCATGCTCACTTTGGCTTTGCGCAAATGCGTTTTGCCGCTCGCCCTGCCCTTGCCCCAATGAAAATTGTAGTTCTGTCTGCCCTTGCCCATATCCCGCATCTTGCAAAGCTTTTGCCAATGCCCGCTGGTCACGCATCAAAAAGTCCAGCGTTTCGCTGCGTTCCACAAACATATGCGCTTTCACACGGCCATCCTTGGTAAATTCGAGCGAAACATTCACACTGCCCAGTTCTGCCGGATGCAGTTTTATTTCAAAACTGCTCGCCTTACGCTGTAATTGCCGGGTAAATTCTGGCCAGACCACCTGCGAAATTTGCCTTTCGGCTGCAACCTGCGCCATTTGTGCGCCAACAGTACCATGGCCACTTTGCCCATGACCATGTAAACCAGTCACGCCACGGCCAGCAAAATCACCGCTAAACTCTCCCTCGAAAAAGGCATCACCATCCCTCACATCCAATAGGGGGCTATGCGCCTGCAACAGTCCGCTTGCCTGCCCGGCAATCATACTTGTTGCAAGACCGCCCGCCTGTTGGCGAGACGAAGCAGCGTTACCTTGCCCCGTTTTAGCATCAGAATTTCCACCGCTCTCGCCCTGCCCCGATAGCTGACGCTGCATAACAGCGCTATCCTCCCCGGCATCAAGCGAATCTGGCGCATTTCCATGCATCAACGCTGCAGGCACGGGCGTATTGGGCTGTGCGGTTTGCTTAACAAGCTGCTGGCTCTCTTGCGCTAAATGACTTTTTGCCCCTTGCAGCACAACACTATCTTGGCTGGCCTCTATCACTCCTTGTGCATCAGGGCGCTGTTGACTGGCATGCGCTTTAATGTGAGTGGCTAAAAACGCGCTCTCACCAGCAAACCTCGGGCTTCTTGATGACAATAAAGGCTTATCCGCACCCGTTTTTATTCCTTCGCCCAGCTGCTGACGATCAACTTCAACTAGCGGCTCTGTTTTTGCTCGTACCTTAGCCACTTCAGGTATGGCCAATAGTTCACTCAAACTACGTTGGCCGTTAACTCGCTGGCCATGAACCGCCCCGTTGCCACCATTCACTTCTAAGGCGTTCGCCACGTCAGACACCTGCCCCATACGACTTTGATTAGCCTGCGGGCTTTGTGTCATTTTCCCTTGCTCCAACAAGGAGGGCAGACTGTTCCCTTGTACGGGCAAACTTACACGCCAATCGAGCTCCCGTGAAAAACTATGATCAACCTTCCCGGTCTGCGCGTGTACACCGCTCATTTCTAAAGCAATGCCTTGCATGCGATGGCTTTCGTTCATGATCAAAGAACTGTTACCACGAGGCACAGTTTCAACCGCATCATTTGCTTTTGAAACTTCTAAAGAACCGGGCTTTTCAGCGCGCCCGCTCTGTAAGAGCCCATCAACATCAAACATCGATTGCAACGCACCATGTGCATGAATTTCTTTCAGTCCATGATGCGGTAGTACTGGCATTTCAGGTCTTGCGGGCATTTTTGGCAAAGCTCTTGGTAAAATCGTAGAACCCGCTTCTTGCGCAAACGCAACCAGCTCATCCTGACCCGAAGAGATAACAGAAGCACCATACCCCGTTTTTGATACCAGCACATTTTGCAGTGTCGCAGTACTTTTCGGAACCGCAACAGCATTTGCCGGCAAACGACCTCCATCATCAACAGCGCTTTGAGTGATGTTCTGTACATTTGTCGAGGGTGCCATTTTCGGCGTCCCTTCCGCCAACGGTGATTTCAATCCATTATTCGCCAGTGATGTGAGGCTCAAACTCCGGCCCACCACATCTCGTCGTTTTTGCATCACATTTGCATCAGTTTTGAAGCCGTTTTGAACACTTTTAAAACCGATAGGTGCAGCACCAGTTACACTATGGTGCAACACAAGCTGTGCACCATCATCTGCAAGTGCATTAGCGGGCATAAGACCGTTCGCGCCAGTATTGACCGGCGAAAGCAAGGAAATATCATTAACGACTGAAGAAGTATTTTGGTTATTTTGCAGCAGGTTAACATCAACATTGGCCCATTGACCTGCCATGTGAACCGGCAAATTTGCCGCTTGTTTAATCCCCAAAGTCTGACCACGATTTATCGCTGGCTCAGTGGTATTAACCTGCGTACTCAGCAGCGCACCAATAAAAGCACTGTTCTCAATGCCATTCTCAACAGGGCTATCAACCTTTTGAGCACCATCGACCTTGTCTTCGATAACACTAGAAACTGTTGAATCTAAACTCAAAATCTGCGCAAAACTAGCGCGGTTTTCACCAGAACCGAGACCGCTTACACCCCTACTATCAATAGCAGTGTTTTCAAATAGCGCCCCCGCCTCGCCAAGCGGGGATACATCGCCGCTTCCAGCTGTCCGCAGCGCACCACCAGAAATCAATGCCAAAAAATGAGCGCTCGTCTGCACCATAAAAACCCCTGAACCATGACAATCCAACCCAGCCGCGCAATAATGATGGGCCAGGACAAACTTCTCATGCGTATCAAGCAATTTCCTTGCCAACTACAAAAATATAATAAAATATTGTTTTTATTGATCTTTTTAAAAGGCATTTTAAAATGCGATAAGTCATCTAGGCAACTATTGCCCCACAATTAAAACCCTAAGGGAAATTACGGTGCGCAAAAAGTGCTCTCTCTCAACCGACAGGTCAGCAGTTCGCTGGTGCGTAACGATAATAAGTCGCAGACGCAATAATTCGGCATGCAAACAACACAGGGGATTGAGAGCAGCAATGTTTTTCGCTATATTCCGCCATGCATGCGCCATTAATCAGCCAGTCATGCATAATCTCGTTCAGCAATCATCTGAAATCGAGATGAAAAAACAGTAAGTTAATCACCCACGACATATTGTGGACGTAAGGTTGCCCTAAAACAGCTAAGGTATTCGGCAACTCATCAGGACCTTGAAATATGCTAAACAGCCTTGGCCTCCCCGGCCGCCCCGAAGATACTCGCGTAGTCGTTGCCATGTCAGGTGGCGTAGATTCTTCAGTAGTGGCCGGACTGATGAAACGCCAAGGCTATGATGTTGTTGGTGTTACACTACAATTATACGATCATGGCGCAGCTGTACAAAAAAAGGGAACATGCTGTGCGGGACAAGATATCCACGACGCACGCCGTGTGGCCGAACGCCTCGGCATCCCGCATTATGTGCTGGATTATGAATCCCGTTTTCGTGAACAAGTCATCGAACGCTTTGCCGATAGCTATATAAATGGGGAGACACCTATCCCCTGTGTCACCTGCAACCAAACCGTAAAATTCCAGGATCTTCTTGAAACCGCAAAAGACCTTGGTGCCGACGTTTTGGTCACCGGCCATTATGTGCGAACGAAGGTTATTGGTAATCAACAAGCGCTCTACCGGCCCGTGGATTTGGACCGCGATCAAAGTTATTTTCTTTTCGCAACCACTCAAGAGCAGCTAGACTTCCTCCGCTTCCCGCTTGGCGGCATGACCAAGCCACAAGTGCGTGAACTGGCAAGAGAATTTGGCCTAGAAATTGCCAACAAACACGACAGCCAAGATATCTGTTTTGTACCAGAGGGCAAGTACACCGACGTTATTGCAAAGTTACGCCCCCATGCAGCCGAAGAAGGGGATATTGTACACGTCGACGGCCGCGTTCTTGGCACTCACAAAGGTATCATTCACTATACAATTGGTCAGCGTCGTGGCATCGGCATCTCTGCCAATGATCCGCTCTATGTTGTGCACCTTGATGCCGATAATCGCCGCGTAATCGTTGGCCCCAAAGAGGCTCTAGCCGCACATAAGCTGTTATTACGCGGAGTTAACTGGATTGGCCCGGGAAATCTGGAAGACATCGCCGAAGACGGCATGCACGTCTATGCAAAAGTGCGCTCCACGCGTCCGCCAACAAAAGCAGTTATCCGCCACAAAGACGGCATCACAACTGTTGAATTAATTGAAGGTGAACAAGGTGTGGCTCCAGGTCAAGCCTGCGTATTTTTTGAAAACCAAACCGAAGAATCTCGCGTACTTGGAGGTGGATGGATCCAACGTGCCGAAAAAGACGAAGCATCAGAACAAGCGCTTTTCCAGTTGCTTGGCAAAAGCTGGGAAGCAGCGCACTGACAAACAACTATTCACGCTACAACTGTATATATAGCGTCCAATAGAGCCCTGATATCTGCTCAATGACACATGAGAAAAATATCATTGAGCAGATTTAATTCATTTCATGGCTTTTCATAAAATATTTATTGAGCAAAATAAATGTTCTTCCCCCCTAAAGGGACCTAGAGTTACATTTGCATAATCTTAAACATTGTCACACAATGAAATTATCAGGACGCAATATAAAGACAATTTTAAGTAAAATGTCCTCATAATCTCCAAATGTGCAAACCAATCCTTGCAGTATAGTATATATCTTCAAATCAAAAGAACTTCTAGGGTGAAATCAACATCATGTAATATGTATTCGTAGATAAAATATATTATCCCTACAATAATAATATAATATCAACGCAACTATTTCAAATATATATATTTTTAATATTATATAATAAATATTTAAATGGCAATATTACGCATGTAATATAAAGTATTTATACCGATTTAATTATTTAAGCTATATTCTATCATTAAAATTATAGTAAATATTAGAGGTTACAATGATATCTCCATCTAAAGTTACTGTGATTACAAAAACCATTTCTCTCATTGTAGTTATAGTACTCATATCCATAGCAATTGTTTGCATAACTACACTACTAACCATAAAGGATAAAATCTCAGATAATATTATAGATAGGCAAGATTTAAATATAAAGGTAGCTGCAAAAGCACTTATAAATATTACGCCGAATATGAAAATCAATTACAGTCAAAATACGATCGAGAGTATTTACATAGACAAAATACCAGACCTTAGCTCTCATAAACTTATTGATGACATCAGCAATACTATTGGCTCAACAGCCACTATCTTTACATGGGATGAAGCAGAGCAAGACTTTATCCGAGCCACAACGAATATTCGCAACGCCCAAGGCGATCGAATCCTTGGAACTTTTCTTGGCAAAACAGGTAAAGTATACCCTGTAATAATAAACGGTAAAAGTTACAGGGGAACGGCCAATATTTTGGGAAAAGCATACTACACAGCTTACCAACCCATAATGAACAATAATAATAATGTCATAGGCATCTTATATACTGGAATATCATCTACAAAAGCAGACAGACTATTCCAAGAAATAAGAAGTAACCTACTCCTATCAACATCAATAATAACAATTATTATTGCTGTATTGTCCTATTTTATTTTTTCAAAAATGCTTTTACCCTTCAAGGTAATGACTCAAAACCTTCATCGCTTGGCTGAAAATGAAAAACTCCAAGGCCTTTCCTGGACAGAAAGAAATGATGAAGTTGGTGACATGGCACGGGCCGTAACAATACTGGCTCAAAACAACGAAGAGCGTATGCGCCTTGAGAAGGTCAACCAAAATGAGCATGAAAAACAAGTACAACGCAATCATGATCTTGAACAATTACTATTAGAATTTGAAGGGGAGATGAAAAATTCTTTACAGATAATAGACGACAACTCCACTTCTCTCGTTTCCACTGCAAATAATCTTGCAACAATTGCTAATGATAACGCCACCCATGCCAGCAAAACCGAAGAAACGACACAAGAAGCAGCGAAAAGCGTCCAATCCGTCGCAACTTCGTCAGAAGAACTTGTTGCATCAATAGAAGAAATTAACCGGCAAATAGAAAGCTCAACCAAACTCATTTCTAAAACCGCTGCAAATGCTTACGAGACCAACCAAAAGGTTGAAGGCCTTGTGCAATCTTCGAATAAAATCAGCCAGGTCATTACGATGATCCAAGATATCGCAGAGCAAACCAACCTATTGGCCTTAAACGCAACAATCGAGGCAGCTCGAGCCGGTGAAATGGGGCGTGGCTTTGCTGTTGTGGCAAGTGAAGTTAAACAATTAGCAACTCAAACATCCAAAGCTACAGAGGAAATTACTCAGCAAATAATTAGCATGCAGAGCTCTTCGGAAGAAGCGGCCGGATCAATCGGCCAGATCACGTCAACTATGGAAAATATCAATGAATTTACGCAGTCTATTGCCGCAGCTGTACAACAACAAGGGCTTGCAACTTCAGAAATAAGTTCAAGTATTCAGCAAGTTGTCATTTCCGCGCGCCAAATAACATCGGTGATGGGCGATTTATCGTCTTCAACCATAGACACAAAAAGTTCATCTAATATGGTACTGGAAGCCTCTGAAGCAAGCTCGAACCAAGCACTTAATTTGCGAAAAAAAGTCAGCAGCTTTCTTGAAAATGCCCTTGCAATTTAACAGGTTAGTGCGCCTTACGCTTAAATAATAAAGAACACACGCATAAGGCGCACGAATAATAACTACCACTTAATTCCCAAATCTAATTGACTGGTTTATAAACATCCCAACAAATAATAAAGAGCTTGGTAAAATGATTGAACGACAAGAAACCAACAAACGCATGAGCAAAATTGTCAAGCATAATGGAACTGTTTATCTATGCGGACAAGTTGGTAACCGCGGCGACAACATGACAGAGCAAACAACAGAATGCCTGCGCCGCATCGATGAATTACTCGCCCAAGCTGGCAGCAACAAAGAGCAAATTCTCCAAGCAATCGTTTGGGTTGCAGACATGAACGAATTCCAGCAAATGAATGAAGTATGGGATGCTTGGGTACCGGAAGGACATGCACCAGCAAGAGCATGTGGTGAGGCAAAGCTCGCCTCTCCAGAACTTAAGGTAGAAATTATCATCACAGCAGCATACAACGCTTAGTCTTAAAAGCTATTATTGAACTCCAGTAAAAGCAATGGGCCGCAGTAAACTGCGACCCATTGCTATATCAAGTGATATGAGCTCATTAACAGTGCCAGCTTACGCTGGCACTGTTAAATTCACTTATGCGCCTTTAGGGGCATCAAAGGCTGTAACAGCAGGAGCTTCACCTTCAAACTTCGCAATTTCCACCAAACAGCTATTTGCTGTAGATGCTTGTGTCAGTTTTGAAGTTGTCTTGTCATGAGTAACCATGTTGGCGTGACCGTATTTACAACGGCTACCAACTTTACCTGGCTCTTCAGGGTCAAACCATCCACCTTCACGCAGGCGAATAACACCGGCACGCAAGTCTTTGGTTACATAAGCACCGGCAAGTGTTTCACCGCGATCATTGAACACACGTACAACATCGCCGTCATTAATACCGCGTGCTTGCGCATCTTCTTCAGACATCCAAACTGGCTCACGATCAGCAACCACATAGTTTTCACGGGTTGAGATGTTGTTTGTTTGGCTGTGAATACGCTCAACAGGGTGCGGGCTTAGCATGTGAAGTGGGTACTTCTCTGCCTTTTTAGAACCCAGCCATTCAATTGGTTCAAACCATGTTGCATGACCCTTACAATCGTCATAGCCCATGTCATCAATTGTCTTGGAGAAGATTTCAACCAGACCAGATGGCGTACCAAGAGGCTCAAGAAGCGGATCTTCACGGAAATCACCATGACGAACCCATTGCTTGGCTTCTTCGGTAGTTGGGAATTCGATGTAATTGGTTTTGTTAGACCAGAACTCTTCGAAGGTTGGCATATCAAGGCCTTTTGCCTTACCTTGTGCCAGCGCCTTACCATAAAGCTCTTCAAGCCACTCCATCTCGCTCTTACCTTCAAGGTAAGTATCACCAAAGCCAAGGCGGTCTGCCAATCCTTGGTAGATATCAAGATCGTTTTTGGATTCGAACTGAGGATCTACAACTTTATGCATTGGGAACAGGTATTTACCTGAGGCACCACCACCCATTTCCATATCATTACGTTCGTAAGGTGTTGTTGCAGGCAGAACGATATCCGCATGTTTGGCAGATGCTGTCCAGAATGGATCCTGAATAATAATTGTTTCAGGACGTGACCATGCTTCCAGTGTCTTGTTACGGTCATGCATGTAGCTAAGTGGGTTACCACCAGACCAGTAAATCAATTTAACATCTGGGAAGGTAACTTCACGGCCGTTGAACTGAATCTTCTCACCTGGGTTAAGCAACGCATCTGGAAGGCGTGCAACAGGAATAGAAGGTGGCATTTTCTTAGGTGGCTTGCCACCAGAAAGACCAGGCACAACTGCGTTATTTGCAGAAGGAACACCAGCACATTCGTAGTGGAAGGAGAACCCGAAGCCACCACCTGGAAGACCGATCTGACCAAGCATAGCTGCAAGTGTTACCATCATCCAGTGAGGTTGCTCACCATGGTCAGCACGCTGCATAGACCAACCACCCATAATCATGGTGCGGCCCTTAGCCATTTCCTTAGCAATAGCCCGGATTGCATCAGCAGGAATTTCAGAAAGTTCGGCAGCCCATTCAGGTGTTTTAACAACACCGTCTTTCTCGCCCATTACATAGGCTTTGAACTCTTCATAGCCAGTTGCAAAGTTTTCGAGGAAGTCGTGGTCGACCTTATCTTCTTTAATCAACTCATGAGCAATTGCCATCATGATAGAAGTATCGGAGCCAGGACGTGGTGCATGCCAATCGGCTTTCAGATACTTACAAGTCTCGGTGTTGCATGGGTCAATCGAAATGATTGTTTTACCTGCATCACGTAGTTTTGCAAAGTAATCAAAAGCTTTGTGGTCAGGGATCAACCAACCCATATTCAAGGTTGAGAATGGATCACAACCCCAAAGCACAATGGTATCGGTTTCGGCCAGAATGGTCTCAAAACTACTCATTTGCGCATAAACTTCTGGGTTACCCATAATGTGGGTCATCAGAACTTGTGCAGCACCAGTAGAGTAGTCACCAACAGTCTTGGTGTAACCACCGTTCATGTTCAACAAGCGATACAAGCCAGAACGACAGTTGTTATAACGACCAACGGACTTCCAGCCCAATGGACCACCAAGGATAGATTCAACACCATAAGTGTCTTTGACACGTGTCAGCTCTTTTGCAACAAGGTCAAAAGCTTCTTCCCAGGTTACGCGAACAAAGTCGCCCTTACCACGGTCTTTAGTGCCAGCTTGAGGGCCATTTTCTAGGAAACCGCGGCGTACCATTGGGTATTTGATACGGCTGGCTGAATATACCATTTCTGGCGTATTTTTAATGTTAGAAGTTGGCTTAACGTCTTTTTCAAACGGCTTTGCCTCCACAAAGCGGCCATCTTTAACAATCGCACGGAATAGCCCCCAGTGCGCGCCATTATACATTTCTTCTGTGCCAGAAGCCGCAGCAGCTGCTGCAGAACGCACCAAAAGAGGAGAACCCATAAGGGCAATCGCAGATGTACTCAAAAGAGCAGACAAAAACTGCCGGCGTGACATAGTTGCGCGTTGAGTAGTCGTGTTGTGAGCGGACATGTGTCCCTCCCTTTCACAATACAGTTAGTTGTTTTTTTTCAATGAGCTCAGATCGTGCTCAACGAAAGCTCGCATTAGGCTGGCACAGGCGGTATAAAAGCCGTCTGGATCATTGGCGTTGCAATCGGCAACAAAGTCACCGAGCCATGGGGTCAGGTATTTTTCTATGAAATCGACCTGTTGAGGTCTTGTTTCTTGTTGCGACGCGAGCGTCGATAAAAAGCCGAGCATGAGGGCCAGATGGTCCTCTGGCTCGGAAAAGTTTTCATTGGCAACCAGGTTGTATTGCCGGTAATAATCTGCAATTTCGCTAACGCATGGATGGCTCAGAGTTTGCCGCCCACTCATGTAGTAGGAAGCGTAAGGTTGAGCCGCACTCATGCGACTTCCCACTAAAAATAGCTGAGCAAAAGCAACGCGCAGATCCATAACATCATCGGCATGATCCTCTCTCTGATCCAGATTGAAAATCACCCAGCGCACGGGCTCTTTAAATTGCTCCTGACAGGCCAGATCGTCTAAAAACTGACGAATATCACCTGAACGTATTGAATCAATCGTTGCCTGATCCAGCTCGCTAGCAAATAGTCTTGAAAGGAACCGGTAAGCGACTGCCCGGAACAAGTCCTCATCCTGGTGGCGGTTACTGTCTTGCATTGCTCTTAGCTCCATTCATTGGAAAACGCTATTTTGTTTAGGGGAGAGGGGTGCGCTAGTGCGCACCACCTGTATCTGCTGCATGTAACTGGAGATACTTTTGAACCAACCGGATCTCATCTTTTGTCAGTGCCGTGTAACGGGTCATTGATTTCAGAACGCCGGCCCACTGGTTCGCCTTGAAGTGACCTGGGTCAGGAGGGCTGTGACATACAGAGCAAGAGCTTTGGTATAGTTCGCTTGTATATCCCCAGAGCTCTTCAGGGTCTTCAAGCATGTTTTTCTTGTCCATAAAGCCGGTAATGCTGACTTCTTTCCAAGTTTGGCCAGTGTCTTCATTCACAACGCTCTTCACGGTCTCAGTCTGAGAGATGGCATTTTTCCCAAGTGCTGCACTGAAAATACGCTGTCCCATTTGTGCGTAAATCACTTTTTCCGCACCCTCTTGGCTCCAGCCAGCGACTTTCACTTTGATTTTGTCGCCTTCTTCACCAATGCTTTCAATCGTAGTGCCGGCAAGAACACGTGCCGCAGGCCGCTTGTCATCTGCTCCTAAATACAATCCGCCATTTTCTAACAATGTCAGCGCAGGCTTGGTGTAATCCGCAGCAGCAGCATCATCTACGAGCTTTTGATAGGCTTGACGTGTGGCAGCGGACATATCAGGCATTTCGTGCGCAATACCTTTGTGACAATCAATACAGGTACTGCCATCGCCCAGTGCTTTCTTATGCATTTTTTGCGCTTTTGGACGTTGCTGATCAATGTCCATTGTAGTGAAAGCATGACAGCTGCGACAAGTAGATGAATCGCTCGCTTCCATCCGTGCCCATACGCGCTTGGCAAGTTCTAGGCGATGATCTTCAAATTTTTCTTTCGTATCAATTGTGCCGAGTATTGTGTGATAGACATCATTCGCTGCGCCGATTTTCCGGAGCATTTTAGGGAAAAATTCTTTTGGCACATGGCAGTCGGAACATTCAGCCCGAACACCTGATGTATTTCTGTAGTGAATGGTCTTCTTGTACTCTTCCAGATTGTGACTCATTTCATGACAACTGGTACAGAATTCAAGTTGGTTGGTAGCTTCTAACGCCGTATGAAAGGCACCACTAAAGATGATTCCGCCCAAACCACCAACACATAAGATAATAATAAAGGGATAAGGCCGAATACCCCAAAGGTAACCCCATAATCTTCTAATCATATTCATATCCCCTGGCGACTAATGCGAGTTAAGCAATACAGTTTAGTCGCATTCCAAATTCTGTTATTTCTGATAATCTATCACTGGAATGTACGAGATATTTAGGCCAAACATGAACACAATGATAACTAATGTAATAAGATGTAATACACTAAAATCATTGTGCTTTTTACTTATAAGTACTTACCCCTGCGCTGCCAAAACCTGGTCTATACGGCAATGGGACCAAATGCTTGATTACACCTCAAATTCAACAATTACCCAATACACACCCCTCGCCCACGCTCAAAAAGCGTGGAAGATATGCGCATTGTATCCGCACCTGAAAGACAGCTATTGGTTATCCGTAAACTACGGAATGGTGGACCAAGCAAAAATTTTAGGGGTAGAGCTGATGGTTCATGAAGCTGGTGGCTACTACCAAGTAAAAAAACAAGCAGAACAATTAGAACAATGTGCAAAAAGCAAACCAGATGCCATTGTTATTGGAACCGTGACATTTAATAGGCATCAAGAACTTATTGATAAGATCTCCAAGCAAATTCCTGTCTTTGGTATTGTAAATCGCATATCTCCTCAAGGAATAAGCGCTATGACAGGTGTTGATTGGAATATGATGGGGAAAATGACAGGAAAATTTCTTCAAAGCCTTCATCCCAAAGGCTCCCCGCAAGTGAAAATAGCATGGTTCCCTGGCGCGGGAAAAGTCGGAATCTCCTCAACAAAACTATCTGCTTTTAAGCAAGAAATTATGCCCTCATCTGCCCGGCTTTCAGTGTCGCGATATGGCGATACCGGCAAGCTGGAGCAACTTACCTTAATTGAAGATGTATTAGATAATTCAACTAATTATGATTACATAGTAGGTACTGGCGTCACAGCGGAGGCAGCAGTAAGTGCACTACGAGCAAGACATCTTACAAATAAAATCAAAGTTATTTCCGGCTATTTTACCCATAGCGTTTATAGGGGCATACTGCGGGGAAAAATTCTCGCCTCACCCTCAGACCAACCAGCCTTGCAAGGTAGAATGTCCATTGATCAAGTTGTTCGCTTCTTAGAAAACAAGAGATATGTCAAACACATGGCACCTGAAATCATTATGATAACGAGCCAGAATATATCAACATTTAACAAGCGAGACTCCTTATCGCCAACATCATTCAAGCCAACATTTCATGTTGCCGCCCCATAAACATACCAAGCAAAAACAGGTCGCAAACCTATGGCAAATCGTAAAACCCGCATACTAGCAGTAGAAGATGAGCTCGTTTCTCGAAAAAAGCTGGTTGCTTACCTGCAAAAAGAAAACTTTGAGGTTTTTGAAGCCGAAGACGGCGCTAGCATGCGCAAAATTATGGACGAATATCCGGTAGATTTAGTACTCCTGGATATCAATTTACCCGATGGAGATGGAATTGATCTGGCGCGGCAACTACGTGCCAATTCAAATATTGGCATTATACTTGTGACAGGGCGTACGGACGAAGTTGACCGCATAATCGGCATTGAAGTTGGCGCTGATGATTACATAACAAAGCCGTACAATCCCCGTGAATTGCTCGCTCGGATTAAAGCCCTAATCCGGCGGTTCCCAACCGAGCAAGAAAAGAAAACACAACAAACGGGTGGCGGAATACTTAAGTTTGGCGACTGGCAATTAGATAAGCTACGTCGGCAACTACACGGCACGAATGGCACAACAATAAAACTCACCAGAGCAGAGTTCGAGCTCCTACAAACTTTTGTAACGCGCCCCGGAATTGTACTAAGCAGAGACACATTGATGGATCAAATCTATCACCGCCATTGGGCCCCGAGTGATCGCTCAATTGATGTTCTGGTAGGTCGCTTGAGAAAAATCCTTGAAGCAGACCCTAAACAACCAGCACTCATTGTTACAGCTCACGGAGAAGGCTATGTGTTTGCTGAAAAAGTCTCTTCCATGTAAAGCGTGAGTATCTGTGAGGCTCGTTCAACTTCTTGGCGGAAATGCCCATAGTTTCCGCCTTTCTCAATTTCAAATGCCTTCGATTGAAGTCTTTTTAAGCCTACCGTGCCAGCGGCACTCTTCATTGCATGGGCAAGTTTAACCCTGTCATCTTGTGTCTCGGCAGCTTCAAAGCGTGATAATAAACGGCCAATTTCTGTTAGAAAATCTCTAAGGATACTCTCAACGCAAGCATCTCCAAGTTCTTCACGGTCAATAGCTAGAATATTCCTATCAAGCTCTTCAAAGCGATTTTCTTTGCATCCCAAAACCTTTGGGTTAGGGGCAGCAACTGTTTTTCCCTGTAAAACCCTATGGATCACATCCACAAGGTCTTGTGGTTCAAAAGGTTTCGCTAAATAACCGTTCATTCCCCTTTCAAGGCAGCGCCGCACCTCTTCACCCATTGCATGCGCCGTTAAAGCCACAATAGGAATACTGGCAATAGCCTTATCCTCATGAGAGCGGATCAAACTAGTGGCATCCAAACCATCCATCTCGGGCATACTAATATCCATCAAGATCAGGTCTGGCTTCTCGCGCACAGCGCTTTCAACGGCCTCAACACCATTTTCCGCAATGATTACGGCATGTCCTTGCTTTTGCAAAAGCGCTTTCGCAACAAGTCGGTTCGTTTCAATATCTTCTGCAAGCAAGATTTTGAGTGAACCAATGCTTTGCTCTATTGCTGGCGTATATTCTTTCTTGCCACTCTGGCAGGTTATAAAGGGCAAAGTGAACCAAAAAACACTTCCCTGACCTTCATGGGAAGTAAAGCCGATGTTACCTCCCATACCTTTAACCAGACGGTTACAAATGGCCAAACCTAAACCGGTCCCACCATAGCGCCTTGAGGTTGAGTTTTCTGCTTGTGCAAAGGGGTTAAACAGCAATGCCTGCTTTTCATCGGGAATGCCTATACCACTATCATGAATTTCAAATCGTACCTCGGCCTGATTTTCCTTGTCATTTGTCTGCGATGTGACCTTCAAGCTGACAAAACCACTTTCAGTAAACTTAATGGCATTACCCAGCAAATTCGAAAGGACCTGTTGTAAACGTGCAGGGTCTCCGAGGCTGCAGTCTGGTACATTTTCATCTATCTGCCCGATAAGCTCCAACTCTTTCTCTTCGGCTTGAGAGCGAAACAAATCTAGCTGTCGCTGAATCACTTGAGGTAATGAGAAGCCAATACTCTCATAGGCAAGGCGACCTGCTTCAATCTTGGAATAATCAAGTATATCATTCAAAATTCGCAGTAACACATGACCTGAACTGGCAATGGTTGAAACATACTTTTCCTGCTCTTCATTAAGAGCAGTTGTCTCCAAAAGGTGGGCTGTTCCAAGAACCCCATTCATAGGTGTTCGTATTTCATGCGACATGGTCGCTAGAAAAACTGACTTGGCACGATTTGCCGCCTCAGCCTCAATACGCGCCTGCTCTAGACGAACCGTCTCGTTTTCTAGCTGTGCATTCGCAAGCAGTAGCTTCTCTGTCCTCTCCTCAACCAAACGTTCCAGCTTGTTTTGATAGCCCTTGAGCTTATAGTTTGCTTGAATTTGCTGTTGTTCAAGCCGCCTACGCTCTAGCGCAGTTTG
The DNA here is from genome assembly GCF_001562055.1 of Polycladidibacter stylochi. GTDB lineage: Bacteria > Pseudomonadota > Alphaproteobacteria > Rhizobiales > Stappiaceae > Pseudovibrio > Pseudovibrio stylochi. The sequence goes on from NZ_LLWE01000040.1 coordinate 53,599, forward strand.
GCGGAAAACCTCAATCGTTCGCGCCATTGTGCCCAGCTCGTCATTTGTATTGTCACGCACAGAAGCGTGCAGATGACCTTTCGCGAGCGTAAGCATACTCGCATGCAGTTTGCTTAACCGGCGCAGCAAGTTCCCTTGCACATAAAACACCATGATCAACGCGGAAATAATCAAAGAAAACAATGCGTAAAAAACCAAGGCACTTTGTCCCTGCCGCACGGTCTGATCCGATTTAAAGATCGAATGCTGAATGGTACTATCAGCAAACTGCGAAACTTTGGCAACGCTGCTGGTTAGCGCCTCTCCCAGCAAACGGCTAGCATTCGTTTTTTCGGTAACAGATTGATTCAATGCAATTATTTGTCCACGTAAGACAAATAGGTTTTCAGGGGAGTCCGCCTCACTGTGTTTGCGCAACTCTTCTAAATATCTTTGTGCTCTATCACGCCGGTACGGATCATCCGCATAGCGCAAGCGACGCTCCATGATGACCCAAGAGCGTGCAAAGTTTCTTTGCATCTCGATGATTGCTGCCGCGTTATCCTCTTGTGAAAGCGAATTTAACAGCTGCCCACCAAGGCTTGCGCGCAAGCGAAGATCGCTCATCAATTCAAGTTGGTAAAGATTTTCTTCTGTTATTGTATCAAGCGACTCAAACGCCTCTTCTTTTCGTGAAGGCTTATCGATCAAATCATAAACGTGCGAAAGCCCTGCAACAAGGCGGGTGTCCGCGTTGGAAACGAGCGTTTTTGTCAAAATCAGTGTTTCTTTAGCGGCTTTTAAGGCTTTAGCAAGTTCTCGTTTAAACAAGCGTTGTTTCGCGATGCGTTGGCGAAGTAACTCAACCTGTTCATTAACCGATTGAAACAGGGCCACCATTGCGCTCTCAGCATCTTGCAACACAAACGGGTCTGTTCCCAATAGCCTCAGGTCAGTAAGTAATTGCTCAATTTCCTGTTTGCCAATCGCAAGGCTGGCAGACTGGTTTTCCAAAGTATCAAGCGTCGTCGCTTGTGCTAGCATAGGTAGTTGCGAAATAACTTGGGAGCTTAATCGGCTAATCTCATGTGCACTAACCAAGGCAGGTAGTGCTTCACCTGTCACTTTATCCTGTGTTTTTTGGACCTGCGAAAAACCAAGCCAACCGGTAACAGCACCCATTAAAGCAAAACTGGTGACAGCTAAAAAAGCAAATAATAATCGGCCTCTAATGCCAAGTGATCGCGTACCCTGAGAATCCATATGCTTCTTCTTTTCATTTCCTCTATGACATTACAGTGAAACGCTTTTAAATGTCTTCTTATAACAGAAGAGAACTCTCCTAACCCACCATCCAAGTCACAGTGACATATTGCCACAACGCCCCTTAATTCGGTTTTCAAGAGCTCCCCGCCTAAGGAATCTGATTAAATAAGCCATTGATTCTGTCATTTACGCATCGTCTTCACAGAACTGCTCAAACAATAAGATAGAGCTATTTATTTGGTCAGTACTATTGACCTTTTATGAATAATCGAATTGTACATACTATTTATTTTTACGACCAAGTAAATCTTATAAATCCAATGTATTTAAACTCAAAACAAAGAATAAATAAACAATCAACTTCACAGCCATGCATTGCTTTTTCCAAATGTTGTCTATTTTTCAACATTCTCCTTCCTATTTTTACATAGTTCAAAAAATATACCACACAAACTCTAGCGTTTTCATTGAAATTAATTTCGCCAAGCGCATAAACAAGCAACAATCTCTATTAATTATTATCATTATTCTTGACTTGGAAGAATATTCCTTTTACCCAGAAATCAAAACAAATTGCTATGGATAACTCACCATGCGTGCAATTGCCTAAATTTTAGGCTGGCACACATTTAACGCAGAAAACATTTTCATGCGACACATATAACAGTGTGAGCTCTGCCTTAGCATTCAATTAGAACCGGAGGCGTGTATTGGCACAGGATCGGAAGCAGTTCGGACTTTACGATCACAGCGAAGATAAAAGTAGCTGTGGTGTTGGTTTTATCACCCGCAAGTCTGGTGAGCAGACCCATGATGTTCTCGTAAAAGGGCACGAGGCCCTTTGCACTATTCCCCACAGGGGGGGGATGAGCGCGGAAGGTGTCGGCGACGGCGCTGGCGTGAACATCGATATTTCTGAAAGCTTCTTCCGAAAACTCACGGGTGTAACAACGTTAAAATACGGTGAGTTCGGTGTAGGCAACTTCTTCCTGCCAGAAAATAACGACAACTGGCAAAGTGCCGACGCGTTGATCACCGCAGCCATTGAGGAGAACGGCTGTAAAGTGATCCTCTCGCGCATGGTCGAGGTTGACAATTCGGTTATTCGTCCAGCTGCTATCAAACACATGTTGCCAATCCGCCAGGTGGTTTTCACCAAACCTGAAGGACAGGACGCCAAAGCGTTTGATCGGACTATCAACGAAATCATGTTGAAGATCGAATCTCAAGCCTACGAAGGTGAAACGCTGAAAGGCTTGTATCCGCTCTCGCTTTCTGCTCGCACGCAAGTCTATAAAGGCCGTCTGAACTCAGACGAGATCATCCCGTATTTTAAAGACCTCATGGATGAGGATCACAAGATCCACACCATGTTCTTTCATACCCGTTTTTCAACCAATACAGAGCCGCAGTCTTCAATGGCGCAGCCGTTCCGCTATATGGCCCACAACGGCGAACTCAATACCGATAAAAAGAACCGCCTGTCCGAGGCTGCCATTGCCCAGATGCGTCATAACCGCATCTATACCCCGCATGGTCAGTCCGATAGTGCACGCCTTGATCAAACGCTACAGCGCCGCCTGATTGAAGACGACCTCGACCTCATAACAGCTGTTGTTGCCATGATGCCGCCCGCGTGGGAAAACGATTCTCGCCTTTCTGAAGATGTGCGGGTTATGCTGGAATACTTCTCTCTTTACGAAGAGAAGAACGATGGCCCAGCAGCTCTAATCTTCGGTGATGGTAGTGTTGTTGGTGCCCGCCTCGACCGCCTTGGCCTACGCCCACTACGTTCTGTCGAGACTGGAGATTACCTCTGTGTCATGTCCGAGGCTGGTCAAATCGACTTCCCGGCAGAAGAGATTTCCCGCCGCGGCCGTATCGAGGCCGGTGGTATGCTCTACTTCGATCATCGCACAGGCAAAAGCTACACCAGCCACGAAGCTCTCGAAATGTTGGCCAGCCAACATGACTATAAAGCTCTCTTGGAAGAGGCACGCGTTAACCTCAAAGATTTACCTGCACAAGCTGCATCAGTTGAGCTGGCAGATGGTTTCAGTGACGTTCAACGCGCTGTTGCCTACTCGCTCAATCAGGAAAGCTATAAGTTCCTGATGGACCCAATGATGCAAACAGGCTCAGAGAAGATCTCCGCCATGGGTTATGGCGTTGCGATCAACGCCCTATCCGACCAAGAAGGCGGCATGGCTAAATTCTTCTCACAGCGTTTTGCTCAGGTAACAAACCCACCACTAGATTCTCTGCGTGAAGCCGATGGTATGACCCTGCGCGTAGCATTGGGTGCCAAACCACACTTCAACAAAGAAAAACAGCGCCAGATCGTTGTGAACAGCCCGGTATTAAACGCCAGCGAGCTCAACACCATCCGTGCGCAAGATCAGGTGCCGGTTTCGGAAGTTGCCATCCTTTATCAAACTGCTACGAGTGAATGTGCTAAAGAGCAGCAACAAATATTAGTGAGTGCTGTAGAAAGCGTTTGTGATCAGATTGAAACCGCTGCCCGTGAAAAGGGCGGTATCATCATTCTCTCTGACGCCAAAGTAGACGCTCAAAACGCACCACTACCCCTAATTCTAATCGCAGCAGCAGCCAACCAGCGCCTTATTGAAAAAGGCTTACGCTTTAAAGCCTCCCTTATTGCTGAAAGCGGCCAAATTGCATCTTCGCACCAGGTTGCCACTGCACTCGGTTTCGGCATTTCTGCAATGATGCCGCTTTCTGTTATCGCCCGTGCCAATGAAATGGCCGCAGGCAATGCAGAAGAAGCCAAAGCCAATGTGGCGCGCTTTGTTAAAGCCGCCAATAAATCCCTGATGAAAACGATGGGTAAGGTTGGCCTATGTACTGCTGAAAGCTATATCGGCGGCGAATTCTTCGAGCCAAACTTCTTGGATACGAATGAAAGTGTCCTCGCGCGTTACTTCCCGAATATGAAGGCAACCGTAGGTGGCGTCGACTTTGCAGCCATTGCCCTGTCCAATGCCCAATGGCACCAGCGTGCCTGTGAAATCAAGGATGCCAAGGAAATCCCGCTTCTCGGTCTGTTTAAAGAACGTTCAGAAGGTGCGGGCCACTCTTACGGTACCACCGCTGTACGCGGCTTTGTCGAGATGACAGAGGAAGAAATCAAGCTTAAAGGCTCTGCAGATAAAGACAGTAAACTGGACGAGGAAGACCTTTCCCTTCTGACATTAGGCCGTTTGAAAGATGCCTATGATAGCGGTGCAGAAGCCTATCGCAAAACCAGCTTCGAACGCCGCACGCCCGAAGAAATTGACGCCTTCAAAATTACCAAGTCTTACCGCGAATTCTCCCAGTCACTGGCACAAGAACGTGCCAAGCGTCCGGCCGCTTTGCGCGATGTGCTTTCTTTCCCGGCAGATGTAAACTGGGCAATGACGGCCAAGGAATTTACCGAGGAGTTATTCAGTCACGATTTGGTGGGCAACAGCTCGTTCCTCGTGCGTGGTATCGATTGCGATCAAAACGAAGATGGCAGCTTTACCCTACGCTTGTGTGGCCGCGCCAAAGGTCGTCCGGCGCAGATCAATGGTGCCCGCCTTGATGCGCTCAAAGACGCCATAACCGAAAAGTTTGCCGATCAGTTGGTCGAGCTCAAGAAGGTAGAAAACACGATTACCTTTAAGGCCAGTGATCAGGCACTCTACTACTTCACCAATTTACAAAACGCCAACCCGAGCCTATCCGTTACCGATGTGCAGCCAGCACACGAAGTAACCGCAACACTGGCCTCCGGCGCTATGAGTCACGGTGCATTGGTTGCCCCAGCGCACGAAGCCGTTGCTCACGGCACCAACATGGCGGGTGCGTTCTCGAACTCGGGTGAAGGTGGCGAGCACTATTCACGCTATGGCACCATCCGTTCCAGCCGCATCAAACAGCTGGCCTCTGGCCGCTTCGGCGTATGGACCGGTTATCTTGCCGATCCGACACTGGAAGAGCTGGAAATTAAAATTGCTCAAGGTGCGAAACCGGGTGAAGGTGGTCAGCTACCAGGGCCGAAAGTGACTGTTGAAATCGCTGCTGCCCGTGGTGGTACACCGGGTGTGGAGCTCATCAGCCCCCCACCGCACCACGACACCTACTCCATTGAAGATTTGGCGCAGCTCATCCACGATGCCAAGGCCGCCCGTGTGCGCGTTATTGTCAAGCTGGTATCTTCAGAAGGCATTGGTACCATCGCCGTTGGCGTTGCCAAAGCAGGCGCAGACGTCATCAACATTGCCGGTAATACAGGTGGTACAGGTGCTGCTGCCGTCACCAGCTTGAAAAACACTGGTCGCGCTGCTGAAATCGGTCTGGCCGAAGTACACCAGGCCCTATGTGCCAACGGTTTGCGTGACAAGGTAATCTTGCGCTGCTCAGGTGCACACCAAGCCGGTTCGGATGTTGTGAAATCGGCTCTTCTCGGTGGCGACAGCTTCGAATTCGGCACCACCGCACTGATGATGATCAAATGTGTGATGGCGAAAAACTGTAACATCAAATGCCCGGCCGGTATCACAACCAACGCCGAGGTATTTGAAGGTGACCCGCGCGCACTAGCGCAGTACCTCATCAACATCGCCCACGAAGTGCGCGAAATTCTCGCCCGCCTTGGCTTCAAGTCCTTGCGTGAAGCGCGGGGCCGCTCCGATTACTTGCATCTGGTTGCCCACGAGCGTTCTATCGGTCAGTTGGACCTACGCCAAATGCTCACCTGCGTGGAAGAGGTCAAAGTCGACAAGCCTGTCTACTTGGAAGCCAACTTTGATGTTGACGATGAATTACTGAAAGAATTCCGTAAGCAGGTCATCCAGCGCCAGCAAACCGAAGCTGTGCTCTCCAAAGGCATCAAGCTCAACAACCGCAACAAAACCGTTGGCGGCCAGCTGGCAATCGATATCGAACGCACGCTGCAATACGAGCTTTCCGACAAGCAGGCAAACTGCCTGCCAATGGTCTATACAGACGATCGTGGCCGCCGCCTGATCAAACCGGAGACGCTTACCGTCAACACCACCGGCGCAGCAGGCCAAAGCTACGCGGCTTTCTGTAACTCCGGCATGATCTTCCGCCACGTTGGCACCTGTAACGACGGCGTCGGCAAAGGCGCCTCGGGCGGTAATATTGCCATCGTTTCTCCCGGCGGCGGTGACGAAGAAAACGTCCTTATCGGGAACTTCGCCCTGTTTGGTGCCTCCGGTTCCGCCCTTTATGTCGAGGGCGGTGCAGGCGATCGCTTCGGCGTCCGCAACTCCGGCGCTTCCGCTGTTGTTGAAGGTGTAGGCGACTTCTGCGGCGAATACATGACCAATGGTGCGATTTTGAACCTTGGCGATTTCGGCAAGGGCTTTTGTAATGGTATGTCCGGCGGCGTAGCCTACCAGTACGATCCCTACGATCAGCTGGAGAAACTCTACAGCGCCGACAGTGTGAAACTGCACCGCTTGTCCGATGACAACGAGCGCGCGGCAATTCACCGCCTTGCTGTGAAATCACTGCTTGAACGCCATGTAAAATTCACAGGCTCCAAGAAGGCCCAGTTCCTGCTCGACAACTTCGCAACCGAAGTTGCAAACTTCCGCTTTGCCACCCCGCTGGCACTGGAAACCTACCAGAACTACGAGGCAATCTTAAAAGCCAAGAGCCGTAAGGAGCTGGTGGAAGAGCTGTCGCAAGCACTCGTTGCCCATCAGACACGTAAGTTCAAGGAAGCTTACCGCGATGGCAAGCCAATAGCGGGCGGGGCAATTCCAGGTTATGGAGAAACTGATACGGGCCTAATGCACACACTCATCAACAATTACACAGTCTGGCACTGTGCTGAGGATGTAGTAAAGTCGCGCTATAAAAAGGCAGAGGATCTCGATCAAACGACGATCACGTCTGGTGTGCGTAAACTGATCCTCACCGAGGACTTCGCACTGAACCAAAAACTGGCAGCATATGCAAGAAAAGCACTGGAAAGTTTTGGTGACGAAGAGCTGGCTGTCATGATCTCCGACAAGCGAATGAAAGACTATAAAACCGCACTTTCAAACCGCAATGTCCGCCTCATGGATAGCATCGGCACTTACGGCTGGATCTTGTTACAAGACCGCCAGAATCGTAAGGCCATGGGCGAAATCCCAGACTTCGAAATGCTGTTTGCCAAGGCAAGCTCCACGGAATTGGTGAAGCAGATGGTGTGAGCTCGCAAAGAGCTCCCACCCATCCTTCAAGACAGATCGAGACACGGTAACGACCTATGAAACTTCCCTATATTCCAGAAAACGCCCCGTTTTCACCTGAGCAAAAAAACTGGCTCGCAGGCTTTTTCGCCGGCCTTCACACCCAGATGGCAGTAAATGACGATGCAGTACAAGAAGGCACTGCAGCACTAAATGTCAATGTTTTATACGGCACCCAAACCGGCAACTCTGAAATGGTGGCCGAAGAAATTGGCGAAGCCCTCACCGGCGCTGGCATGAGCCCAACAGTGGCATGTCTGGATGACATCGCGCTAGAAGACTTCGCCGCTATGGAACAGGTGCTCATTGTCATCTCCACCTATGGTGAAGGCGAAATGCCAGACAACGCCCAACTGTTCTGGGATGCCCTTAAAGCCACTGACGCCCCACGCGTTGAAGCCATGCGCTTTGCCGTGCTGGCACTTGGTGACACCGGTTACGATGGCTTCTGTGAAGCGGGTAAACAGATGGACCTGCGCTTGGAGCAGTTGGGTGCAAAACGCCTCTACCCGCGCAAAGACTGTGATGTCGATTTTGAAGCACCAGCTGAAGAGTGGACAAACGGTGTTCTTGAAAAACTGGGCGAACTCAAAGGCACTGGCAATGGCGCTGCCCCTACTACGACAGCTGGAACAGCCAAAAAAACCGAGAAATCCAAGTGGTCCCGCAAGAACCCGTATGACGCACCGGTTGATGTTAACCGCCTGCTCTCTGGCGAGGGCTCAGCCAAGGAAATTCGCCATTACGAAATCGGCCTCGGTGAAGGTGCCCCAACCTATGAAGCCGGTGATGCCCTTGGGGTTATTCCAACCAATGATCCGCAATTGGTAGAAGATTGGGCCAAGCGCCTTGATGTTTCTTTAGAGGCTGGTGTAAGTGGCCATGACCGCCCATTGGGTGAGCTGTTGTTCAGCCACTTCGAAATCTCCACTCCCTCGAACGATTTTGTAAAAGCAGTTGCTGCGAAAGCAGGCGACGATCACCTTTCCCATATCGTTGAGCACGGCGACAAAGAAGCCATGGAGAGCTTCCTCTGGTCCAAGGACGCCCTGGATCTGCTACTACTTTACCCGCAAGTAGAGTTCTCTCTGGATGAAATCACCGGCCTTCTCAAGCCATTGCAACACCGCGCTTACTCGATCTCTTCCAGCTCGAAGTTCGCGACTGACAGCGTACACCTTACCATTGCAACCGTACGCTATGAAAGCCATGGCCGTAAGCATGGCGGTGTTGCCTCCTCGTTCTTGGCAGATCGTGTGATCGAGAACGGCACAGCAAAAATCTTTGTGGCACCAAACAAATCGTTCCGCGTACCGCAAAACAACGATGTGCCAATGATCATGGTGGGTCCAGGAACCGGTATTGCCCCGTTCCGCGCCTTCTTACAGGAGCGTCAGGCAATTGGTGCCAAAGGCATGAACTGGCTGTTCTTCGGCGATCAACATGCCGCCAGCGACTTTATCTACCAAGATGAAATCGAAACCATGCAGCAAAACGGCGTGCTGTCCCGCCTTGATCTGGCGTTCTCGCGCGATCAGGCTGAAAAAATCTATGTTCAGACCCGCATGATGGAAAACTCCAAGGACCTGTTCGCAGCGTTGGAAGAAGGCGGTCACTTCTATGTATGCGGTGATGCCAGTCGCATGGCCAAAGATGTCGACAAAGCCCTGCACAGCGTCATAGCAAAAGAAGCCGGTCTCAGCGAAGACGGCGCTACCGACTATGTCAACAAGCTGAAAAAAGAAAAGCGCTATTTGCGCGATGTCTACTAAGCATCAAGCAAACTGCAACTAAATCTATATGCCCTCTCGAGCTATTTACGAACTGTTTGAGAGGGCTTTTTTTTGACTAAATGCATCAACTGCAACCGCGCTAATAATGAAGGCCAAGCGCCGGAAGATCGTTTGCCAGCATAAAGAGCCTGCAACATCGTCTCCACAACGCAACTCTTTCGAGCAGCGACATCACGCAACAAAGGCACCTGGAAGGCTTGCCGTTTGCATGCGCCATAATCAAGCTGGCGATAGAACAAGCCCATTTGTTTTTCCGCTGTGAAGCCTATGAGATTTGTGTAGGGGCGGAGCTGTCTTGCAAAATACCCTGCAAGTTTTGATAGCGCCCACATGACTATTAAAACGGCAAAAACCCCCGCGACATAAAACCCAACTTTAAACCAATCGATACCGCCCGCATTCACGCGGTGGCGAACCAGTTGTTCTTCCTGCCGTTCTTTTTGTGCTGGGTTCCACCAAACCAAGCGTTCACCACCCAGGTCGTACCGTCCGGGCTTTTCAACCGAATAAACGAGCGACTGTTGCAGCTGCGCATAACTTTCCCCTCTATAATAGTTAGAGCTTAATTGCGGCTCCGAGCGCAATAAACTTACTCCATCGGGTACATTAGCAATAAAATCCGGTATCATAACAGCGCTGGTATCATCGGCCTTTATGGTAATAACACGCTCGATTAAATCACCCCGTTGATATCTTTTATCAGCTTTCCAACCAGACCAGTCATCATTGATAGAAACTTCTGGCGAAACCAAATAACCTTGACGAGAACCCATTTCACTGGGCTGTTGAATGATCAAGAACCGTTCTGGCAACTGCGCCTTCACAGCAACTGGCACACCGCTTTCATTAGCAATATGTGCGGTTACAACCACTTCTGGTAGCTGCAAAATACCTTGTTGCCTCGCATAAATTTGATAGCTAAGCCATTGGGTTGCATACTGTTTTCCATTCTCTTGACTAAAGCCGTTCGCGGCACCACTTTCTTCTTGCAGTACCAATGCCCCTTCAATATATGGCAAGCGATAATCGAGCCCGCCCATAAAAAAAGAAGGCGTCGCCACTTGAATACGAATATTGATTTGCTGTCCGGGCGCAAACTGTTCATTAGGAATACTTAACTCCGCCTTTAGCTCGGGCAAACGGTCTTGGCTATTGGCGGTGCCGGCTAAAAGGCACTGAGCAACGAAAAGACACCAGATATAACACCATCTCATTGCGCTTCTCCTGAAGGTACTATCGTGGAGTTCTGGCGCGTTTTCTTTAAATTATACTCGTGTAAGAACTTGGCACGAACAAACTTTTTCGGGTCTTTGCTGATATCACGCAACCATTTCTCAGTAGCGGCCTGACTTTCAAGAACTTGTGATGCCTTCAGTGTTGCCCGTGGCAGCTGGGCAATAATTTGTCGCTGCCCGCCACCATCAGCAATTTCATTGGCCTTTTGTGTTTCTTTATTAGTTGGTGGCTTTACAGGCTTATCGTCCTTTTGCGATGCACTGAACTCGTTGATATCTTTTATAATTTTCTCAACAATCTTCAAATTATGTGCAGCTCGCGTATAATTTGGATTCAAGCCGAGTACACCACGATAGAATTCAGCGGCCGTTTTATAACGGCCGTCTTGTGCCGCAGCATTCCCCATATTGAAAATGGCCTCAAGGTCTCCCTGCTTCGAAAAAGCATCTTGGGCACACTTAAAGTCCTCACCATAATAACAGGCAACTCCGCGCCAACCACTATTTTCAAATTTTTGTGCCGCACGCTTATAATCACCCAGATAAAGATAAATCATGCCCTGTTGATCGTTAGAGAACAGCCAATCAAGCGTATCGGCTTTCGAACTTTGCACTGGAAACACAACAAGACCGCCCACAAGGCATAGTGCCCAGCTAAGTGTCCACCCCTTACGAAACCAAAGTAAAATGAGTACTGCACTTGCCAGGATCAACCAAAAACTCTCGTCTTGCCAATTGCTATCTCCCCCTCTGGGTTGAGAATCCATCGCAAAAACAGCTCGGCTCAAGGCATTATCTGTGCCGCTCATGCTCTCGCCGGAAAAAGTGCGAACACCAAGTTGATTGCCCGTAGACTGGCCAGCAGCCGAGAGAGCAACAACAACACCCTCCATCTCGCGCCTCTCCACCAATGCTTTGAAGTCACTCAGTCCTTTTTCTAAACCATCGGTTACCAGAACAAAGTCGCTACCCGCTTGCGAGTACGCTGGAGTTTGTTGAATAAGCGCTTGTAAGTCATCAAGATCACCACCATCAGCGGGCATAACATCAGGCGAAAGATACGAAAGGTAAAGTCGCGCCAAATCCATATCCACTGTGGGCGGTAATAAAGTGTGAGAGCTGCCAGCAACTGCAATAAGTGCAACCGGCCGCGGCACACCTTGCAACAAAAGGTGGTCGATTAAAAATCGGCCGCGCTCATAACGCGATGGCTTGACATCCTGCTGCGTCATCGACCCCGACATATCCATTAGAACTAATAGGGGGGCCGCTTTTGAAGGGTCTTGATCAGAACGCTGCCAAACAGGTTGCGCAAGACAAACACTCAAAATAACAATCAACGCACTCACCACCAACATGGGCCAGTAATTGCGTTTTACTTTATTAGCAGTAACCAACAACGGCCGAAGGTGCTCAGCAATAATGCCTTTACCCACTTGGCTATTGGCCTTTCGCACGCGCAAGACACGCCATAAAACAAGCAGTAATAGCGGAAGACCCAATAACAAACGCCACGGGTGCAAAAAGTGAAAATCACTAAGAAAGGCTTCAATCATAAATCCGCCTTTCCAATCGCCGTTCCTGTAAACTCATCACCAGCCAGAGAAAGAAATAGGCCGCCAAAGCAGCAGTCAAAATATATGGATACAAGAGCGTAACAGGCTGGAAGGAGCTTTCTTCATATTCACTCGGTGAAATCCTATTGATTTCTGCAAGTGCTTTTTGGAGCGCCTCACTGTCCAGGGCAACAAAACTATCCCCCCCTGTTATTTCAGCGACTTTTTCGAGTGTCGGCAAATCTAATTCTTGGTTTTCAATCTTTGTTTCAGGATTGCCAATGGCAACTGTGAATACTTTTACCTTGAATTTTTGTGCCACCTTGGCCGCCTCAATAGGAGGTAGGCTGCTGGCTGTGTCTTTGCCATCTGTGGCTAATATCAATAGCTTATCTTGAGCGTTTGATTTCTCGAAAGCACGAATTCCAAGACCAATCGCATCGCCAATTGCCGTTGCGGGGCCTGCAATCTCTGTATCCAGCCCCTTTAACATCAACTGCCATGTTTGAATGTCATTTGTAAACGGCACTTGCATGTAAGCACCGCTGCCAAACGCAATAAGGCCAAGCCTGTCTTTAGCCCTTAGCGACGAAAACTTAAGTAAAAGCCTTTGGACAGCCAACCATCTTTCTTGTTTCTGACCCTGAATTTTGTCGGGAAAATCAACGGCATTCATAGACTTAGAAAGGTCAACGGCAATCATTAAATCACGTGCACTTTTACGCTCGCTAACCACATTTCCAAGCATGGCGGGCTGGGCAAGACAAACAACCAAAACGCTCCACGAAACAATAAGAAAAGCCTCTTGCAATCTTGTCCCCCTTTTAACGACGGAGGCTTGACGCGCCATTTGCCCTGTTGCTTCTAAAAGGCGATCGAAAAACGGAACACGAATAGCGCGATCACTTTGCCGAAAAGCAGGCACAAAGTAATAAATAGCAAGTGGTAATGGAAAACATAATAACCACCAAGGGCTTAAGAAAGTTAGCATAGCCCCTCCCTATGATGTTTCACCCATTTCTTTGCTTCTTTTATCAAGTGATAGCGAATGGCTGTACCATCAAAACTTTCAAGAGTTGGCAACGGAGCATACGCATAGTTCTGTAAATAATTGGCAAGGTCATTATCAAAATTGGCCTGCTTGCGCCCGGTTTTATTCAAAAAATCAACCCACGACATACCCGTAAGAGCGGCCACTGTCGCACGGCCATATGCATGTATGGCGACAACTTTGAGGATGCTAGAAACCGCAATTGGCGGCTCTTGACCGCCTTTCCCAAGCCTATTGAGCTGTCTAAGAGCAAGCCTACGATACCGGTTACGGCGCCAGTTACGATACAGCCGCCAACCAAACCACAAAACAGATAATGAAAGGAGTAGCAATACAAACCATGCAAGCGCTGTTGCAGGCCACCAGGAAATTTCACTAGGCAAAACAATAGGTTCTATCTCTTTGAGCAGATAGTTACCAAAAACATCAGGAGGTCCGATTTCTAAGAGAGATAGCGACATTAGCCGACCCCTCCCATGAGCAAGTGCCGCATTTGCTTATCGCATGTTTCATTTGAATACAAAATACCAAACGGCAAACCGCTCAGTTTAACAGCATCACGTAACCGGGTGACATCTTCGGCCATTGCTTGCCGGTAAAGGGCTTCTTCCTCATCATTGTCTTGCAAGCGAAATTGAAAGGTTCCATCCGAGACCACAAGTCCCTTCGCTTGCGCGTAAGACACTTCCAGAGGGTCGCTTACAACAAAAACCATTATATTATGCGACATGCTATGGGTTCTAAGCAAATCAACTTCAACCGAAGTAAACCCATAACTATCTGTAATAATTGCTATAGTACCATTCGATCCGCTAAGAGCCAGCGCTTGGTTTATCACATCGCGAATTAAGGGCCCTTGCTGATCTTTAACAACATCTGTCACCAGCTGCCGGTTAGCTTGGCTCACACCGCGCAAGAAACGAAGTAACCCGCTACGCGTCCGATTGGGTTTATAACTATCAACACCATCATCACGCAGCACGAGGCCACCAACCCTGTCCCCATGGTCTGCCAGCAAGAATGCAATAAACGCAGCCGCTTGAGCAGCAACCACCGCTTTTGTCTGCGTTTGCGAGCCAAACAACATCGATGCTTTCATGTTCACAACAACCAGCGCTGGCCTATCGGTTTCCTCGCTAAATACTTTAACAACCCGCTTGCCTACCCGGGAAGACGCCTTCCAGTCCACTTGCTTGAGAGTATCGCCCTGCCGAAAAGGCCTAAGCTCTTCAAAATCAAGCCCTTGACCACGAATTTTCGAACGGTGACGGCCAGCAAACATGCCACTGGGTCGGAATGAAAAACTTTTACGCAACCGTTTCGCGGCATTCTCCAATGCAATAAGCCCTCGAAAGCTAACAGATATGCGCGGGTCATCAACAGGAGAACGGCTCACCATATTAGGCCTCAACGGGTACTTGGCGAATGATTTCTAAGATAACATCCTTGGGTGTGACCCCATCAGCCAATGCATCAAAACTCAATATAATTCTGTGGCTTAGCACACTTTCAATAACGGCTCTCACATCGTCCGGATCAATATACCCCTTACCCTTTAGCAGGGCATGGGCACGCGCACACTTCTCCAAAGCAATTGTTCCGCGCGGACTTGTCCCCACAGAAATCCAATGCTGTAAGTCACTATCGGCAAACCGCTCTGGCGCACGGGTCGCCATAATGAGATTGACAATATACTTTTCAATAGCCTCCGAAGTATGTAATGAAATCAACTCCTTACGTGCTTGAAAAATTGCAGCCTTATCCACCTGAACCATTGGGGCAACAGCAGCCTCCTCACGCTTCACCAATCGAAGTACTTCCAGCTCTCCATCTTCCCTAGGATAGTCAACAGTCACTTTAAGTAGGAAACGGTCCATTTGAGCCTCTGGAAGGGGATAAGTTCCCTCCTGCTCAATCGGGTTTTGTGTGGCAAGCACCAAAAACAACTCCGGCAACGCATGGCTTTTGCCCCCCAGCGTTACTTGCCGTTCTTCCATTGCCTCAAGGAGCGAAGATTGCACTTTTGGTGGCGCGCGGTTGATCTCATCTGCAAGCATGATATTGGTAAATACAGGCCCCGGTTGAAACACCAAGCCACCAGAATCATTGGTTATTTCATAGCCAACCACATCAGAGGGCATTAAATCGGGCGTAAATTGCACCCGCCCCAGCTCGGTACCCAGCGCTTGCGCCAGACAACGGACACTTCGCGTTTTAGCCGTTCCAGGAAGCCCCTCTAACAGCACATGACCATTGGCAATAAGCGCAATTATGAGCCGCTCGACAACGTGCTCCTGCCCAACAACCTGCGATGAAAGCGACGTGGATAATCTATGTAAACTTTCATGCAATGGCTCAGCGTTCATCTTTATACCTGTCTTCAAATAGCATTCTTGCGGCTATAGAAAATCAGAAAAAGCTGGAGGTTACGTTCTTAAAATCATAAAAATTTCATCAATTTCCAAAACAAAGCACTCACCATATCCGTAGTTTATGGCGCGTATTGTCGTTTAAGACCGGTAACAATATCGTCAGGTGCAACCCGTGCTAATGCCGCCAAACATGCATTTGCATTGTCGCTTCGGTTTTTAAGGTGCAACTCGCACACCAGATACAAATGACGGGGATCTCGACTGTAGGCATAGGCATTTTGAGCTGCAATAAGCGCGTCAAATAAGGATTCACTTTGAAGAGCCAGCGCAAGCACATACCAATATTGAGGATTTTCTTTATCTATTGAAATCGCCTGCCGTAAACTATCAATTGCTTTTGTATTCTCTTTCTCCCTAAAAAACGTGAGGGCACGCGCATACAACAAACGCGACGAATGCGGTTGCGCCGCGATGCCACGCTCAAGTACTTCCAGCCCCTTTCCCTCAAGCGATTGTTGGCGCAATAAGTCGGCAAGGTTTAAATAGTTGCCCTCAAACTGCGGCTCAACTCTTATGCCATTTTCATAGGATTTAATTGCTTCATCCATATTCTCTTTAACACGATGCAGATTGCCCAAATTGGCATTTCCAAAGCCTCGATCCATGCTAAATGATTGAATATTCTGATATTCTTGTAATGCTGGCTCTAAAAGCTGCCTTTTTTCATCGCTAAGCTGCGCCCAGTTGCGCGAAAGTATGCCAGCTGCCTCAGCCCGCACAGCCAGCACCCTATCGTTGATAAGGGGCATAAGTAGCTTCCATTTTTGGGCAATAGGAAACTGTGCCGCCCCATACGCTGCCCCCAGGCGTACCAGTTCATTCTCATCTTTCACGCCACGGGCAATTGCAATCATGGCATTTTGCCCGGGGAAAGCTGCGAGGCGCTGCAAAGCTGAAGCCCGGATAATATCGGCCTGATTGCGATCCTGCGCCACCCGCGAAAGTGCCCGCTCCGCCTTTGGGTCTCCTTGATCGGCCAAATGAAACGCCAGTGCAAAATGATCTGTATGACGGTAGCGACTTTCAGGAAACCACTTGGCAACCCATTGGTCAGCCCATCGCGCATCCCGCTCGGTGTGGCAAGCATTACAAGCATTCGGAGTGCCGATCTTTAAAGACAAATCAGGACGCGGCACCTGAAAACTATGATCTTTACGCGCATCATGTTGCATATACACCTCTTCGCGCATATGGCAACTGCTGCAAACAACCTCTTGCTCAGCCACTTCATGATGCCCATGCTTCTCTTGGGCATACTGTTCACTATCGTGGCACTGCGTACACAGCTCTGGCTCACTTAACTTCAATTTGGCACTATGCGGATTATGGCAATCGCTACAACTCACACCCGAGCGGTACATTTTTGATTGCAAAAAAGACCCGAAAACATAGTTTTCATCAAATATCTGCCCATCAGCATGGTATAGCTCGGCGGTTATTAGCGAAGGTAAATATCGGCTCAAAAAACCGTTTTGCACACTATCATTGCGTTCATTCAATTGCCGCCGCCGACTATGGCAAGGCGCGCAACTTTCCAGCTGGTCAGTAACCCGAAGCCCCTCAGCAATAGGCCGACTAAACCGCTTTTGTTCATCAAAAATAACATGGTGCCAAGCCGCTGCTCGCGCCTCCAGATCACGCTCCAAACCTAAAGCCTGCAACCGCGCTCTTTGGTCCGCTCCATCCACTTGTGCCAAACCCGCGTTCAAACCATCTTCACTATGTGTGCGCTCGTTCATCAGCTTAACATGGCGCAAAGCTGGCCCATGACAGCCCTCACAGCCCACATTCACTTCGCTAAATGAGCTTTTGTAATGATTGCTTGCCGCCTCATAGCCCTTTTCAACCCCTGTCGAATGACAATCGGCACACATAAAGTTCCAGTTTTGCCCAGCATTACGCCAGTAAAAAGTATCGCTTGGCCCAACATCTGGATAGAGGATAAACCAGCGCTGCCCCCCTTCGCCTTGGCTACGGCTATCCCAGGCAAATGGAATGAACTGGTATCTGCCATCGGTTAAACGCACCATATATTGTTGCAATGGATGAACCCCAAAACTATGGGTGATTTGGTGAATAACGCTTTGTCCATCAGCATCAGGTAATGTGATGAACAGACGATCATTTTCGGTCCAAAAACGGCTCAAAAATGGTCCAAATCGTACTTCAATATCGCTAAAGTCGCCAAGAACATTCTCCGGGGTTGCCGGAAGCATGGCATCGTGATGCTGCGAGCCCTTCCACTCACTGTAAATATCCATATGGCAGCTCTGGCAAGATTGTGAACCAGCAAAAGTTTTCGTCTCCCGCTCTAACGGCGGAAGCTGCTCCATAACCTTAGGCATTAATAACTTGGATGAATCGTCTAAAGCCTTTTCCCCCCCAGCAGATGCACATAAAGCAGGCCTTAAGCCCAACACCAGAGCAAAGACAAAAAACAGGCAAACTCGATTTATAAGTCCAGCAAAGTTGGTGCTATTCAAAAAACTCTAGCCTCTCTCCCAAAGTATCAAGCAGATCATTGCGCAACAATACCGCCAAGCAACTCTTGAGTTTTAATAGCTATTAACTCTCAAGCGTAAATTTGTGCCAGGTGTTTACAGAGTGAGAAAACGAATATGAAATTCGAAATCAGTATAAAATAGACCAATGAAATAAAATATTTAAATAATACAATATGTTTTGGATATATATTTACATTCTATTAGCTACAGAAAACATATCAACCTACCTATTCATAAATTTGATACCTCCGGGCCAATAAAAATTGGCGTGGCTTAAGCACAAGCAAGTTGATTGGAGGCTTACCGAATGCAATTACAACAAAAATTGGGTATGCTTGCTGTAGCCGCAGGCTTAATAGTACCCACAGCTCTCTCAATGCCCGCAGCAGCGGCCGATAAGCCCAACATACTTATTATGTGGGGCGATGATATTGGTATTTGGAACACAAGTTTTTGGAACCGCGGTTTGATGGGTTACAAAACACCCAATATTGACCGCATAGCCCACGAAGGCCTTTCATTTACCGACTACTACGGCGAACAATCTTGTACAGCCGGTCGTGCCTCTTTCCTATTCGGACAAACCGGTTTACGTACTGGCCTGACAAAAGTTGGCTTGCCAGGAGCTCCGCAAGGTGCGATGCCTGATGATATCACAATTGCCGAAGCTCTTAAAAACCAAGGCTACGTTACCGGACAGTTCGGCAAAAACCACTTTGGCGACCGTGACGATCAACTGCCAACAAAACATGGTTTTGATGAATTCTACGGCTTTCTGTATCACCTCAATGCCATGCAAGAGCCAGAAAACCCGGACTTCCCACACGATCCAGAGTTTTTAAAACAATTTGGCCCTCGCGGTGTCTTGCACTCCTTTGCCGATGGTAAAGCCCCAACCGATACCGGCCCCCTCACCATCAAGCGCATGCAAACCATTGATGATGATGTTACGGCCAGAACCATCAAATTCATCGATGAAGCTATCGAAAAAGACAAGCCGTTCTTTGTTTGGTGGAATGCTTCCCACATGCATTTTATCACCCACCCCAAAGCCGAGGACATAGGTAAATCCGGGCAAGGCTTCTACAATGACGTTATGGTCTCCCATGATGAACATGTAGGACAATTACTCAAACATCTTGATGACAAGGGCATTGCCGATAACACCATTGTTATGTACGGCACTGACAACGGCCCCCACTACAACACATGGCCTGATGGCGCGATTACTCCATTTAGAATGGAGAAAGAAACCAACTGGGAAGGTGCATACCGCATCCCAGCCTTCGTAAGGTGGCCCGCTGGCAGCTGGACAGGCGGTAAAACCCTAAACGGCATGGTATCCGCACTCGATTTCTTCCCGACATTACTCGCAGCCGCCGGAGATCCGGACATCAAGGAAAAGCTCCTGAAGGGTGGGTATGAGGCCAATAACAAGTCATTTAAAGTTCACTTGGATGGCTACAACATGAACGAGTATTTCGCCGGTAAAACCGAAAAATCGCCGCGTGATCACTTCTTCTACTTCAATGCCGATGCTCAAATCGTAGCCGTTCGTTATGAGCTGACAGATTACAATAAAGGTGGCGAAGGCAAATCAACAGCGTGGAAACTGGTGTATGGTGAGCAACGCGCCCATACAATGGCTCTGTGGGCCGAACCATTTACATGGCTACGCCTTCCAAAGGTCTTCAATCTGCGCCGCGATCCATTCGAGCGTGCCGATCACAATGCAAATGGTTATTGGAACTGGCTCATTGACCGGGCATTCCTGATCTATAAGGCAAATGCTTTGGTTCGCTCTCACCTGCAAACCTATAAGGATTACCCGCCTTCACAGCGCCCTGGTTCCTTCACCATGGATGGTGCCTCAGAATTTGTCTACGATAAATTCGGCGTTGGCCCAGGTGGTTCAAAGTAACAGGACTAATTCATTACGTGTACTTGAAGGGCTCATCATGAGCCCTTCTGACGTTGAGAATGGATTTAATCACATCGCTTGCAATAAACGGCGGGCGGGGATAACACCTTCAGCCCATGCACAAGCTCCATCATTATTCATGTCCAGAATTGTCGCCATATCGCCGACATAATCCTTAAAGTCCTCTTTGTAGGTGTCCTTTAACCCACATAGAACCGGTATTTCGGCCTCCAATGCTGCTTCAATAACATTACGAAGCCCGCGCCCCTCGGACTCGCCTTTACCAAAGCGATTGACGATAACCAAATCAGCTCCCTTTGCCAGCTCGCGCATCAGCTCCATATTAACCTCCGCCAAAGCATGGGGATCCAGCCGACACCCGCGCGAGCCAGAACCAAGGCTTTGCGATATCATTGAGGTGTATTTGCTCGATAGGGAGCGCAAATACATATCCCCGCAGCAACCCTCTGTTTCCACTTCACTTTGTAATACTCCGACAACACGCCCGCCCATGGCTTGCACGTGTATCGCCACAGCTTCTAGCACAGGATCAACCCATTGGGTTTCATTAAAACCAATCGCCGCAATTGGTAAATGGGGAGTTTCAGACATCAAACTTCAACTTCTTAAACTGTTATAGTTTCAATATAATAGCTTTTTGCGCCCCAAAGCGCCATGTGACCAACTGCACCTAAACTAAGCTAGGCTTCAATCAACGAACCATCATAGGCAAAACAATTGCCGCCATCCTCTGCTGTCAGATGCTCAAGGCAATTCAACAGGTGTGCAGCAGCGTAATCGGCTGTAAAAAGCTTATCCTTTGGTATCGATCGGGCAAACGGTGCTGACAGCGGAGTTTCGACTGTACCAGGGTGCAGCCCCACCACCATGACTGAGTGTTTATGCCGGCGTTGCAGTTCAATATTTGCGCAACGTACCAGCATATTTAATGCGGCTTTGGACATACGATAACTATACCATCCCCCGAGTTGATTATCGGAGATACTGCCCACTCGCGCTGATATAAAAGCCATTATAGGCGTTTGATTGTAATTCAGCAGCGGCGCAAAGTGTTTTAATACCAATGCCGGGCCAACTGCATTAACCGCCAGTACATGCTTGAGATTTTCTTCAGTAAGATCATTTAGGCACTTTTCGGCTCTAATTTGTTCTGTTTGCAATACCCCCGTTGCCACAACACATAGGTCAATCTTACCGCTTCTTTGAAGATGCAGGCTTGCTTGGGCAATACTCTCTTCGCTTGTCAGCTCCAACGGTATGATTTCATCAGCCAAACTCTCACTTTCTTGCTGTTTCAATTGCCGGGAAGTTGCTGCAACATGCCATGAAAAACGACAAATGTTTGACTGCTCATGCACTGTATTTAAACATGATGGGTAAGATTTTAACTGCTTAACAATAGCAGAACCAATCCCACCAAGTCCGCCAACGACAACGGCACGCTTTTCCATCGCATTTTCTCCTGCAAGCAAGAACATAATAATAGATAAGCAATGCAAAACGGTGAATCATTTAAAACACAGAGATGTTAATATACTCATCATTCGAGCCAAACAGAGCTAAAACCAATTAGTAGTTTCGCCACCATTTAAACTGTTATACATTAATTTTATTGTACAATTAACTGGAGCAATGCTTGAAAAGACGGAGGATACATTAATCCCAGAATTCCATTATTTTCAATAATTTATAGCGTAAACAAAATCAAAATTCCTAACCCTAAGACATACGAATATATACTAAGTATAACTGATAATTTATTTTTTCTTAAGGTTGACCGAGCCGCGTAATATGAATTACAACATGCCCGTAGCAATATACTAGCTACTCTCACCAGCTGTATTTTTCGGGCTAAAGCCCTAGATAACAACTACAGCTTCAATAATAGGCCTAGCGCCTTACATATGGCCCGAGGTTAAAGCGATATCCCATCACTTTACCGGCGGTTGGCATAGCGGTTTGGACTACCTGTCCGAGAAGACCCAAGATTGCTCGTATAACGATGCTTGCGTATCGCGCATCGCCAGCAAATATGCCTTTTTTGCAGCCACACCCTGTGGCTACTACCCCAGCCTTGGACAAAATGCATAGATTCTATGCTCTCGTAGTTTGTAACACTAGTTGCAAGCTGTGGTGCATTGCGAACAGGTACAGGATGACTGATATAACTGACGCAGAAGCCATTCCCGCCCCGGAAGGGAAGACTGCCATAATCGACACCGACTATGAAGTCGGACAAGATAATATTACGCCAGAAATCGCCGGCTATGGCTTAGACATTCATAATCCGGTTTTTGCTATTTCCGCTCTGGTTATCACTATTTTTGTTGCGATAACCCTCCTCTTCAACAGCGAGATCGGGCCTGTCTTCAGCAGCTTACGCTCCTGGCTGACATCCTCGTTCGCCTGGTTTTTCTTGACTGCGGGCAATATCTTTGTCGTCGCCTGCCTCGGCTTAATCATCAGCCCGCTTGGCAAGGTGCGTATTGGTGGCAGTAAAGCAACACCAGACTATTCGTACACCGCATGGTTTTCCATGTTGTTTGCTGCCGGTATGGGCATCGGCCTTGTATTCTACGGTGTATCAGAGCCTATCTCGCATTACTCGACGTCCATGAGCGGCTCCGACTGGGCGCCTCTTGGAGCCGCAGCTGGAAATGAAGTCGAAGCCATTCGCCTTGGAATGGCAGCGACAATTTTCCATTGGTCGTTACACCCTTGGGCCGTATACGCTATTGTTGGCTTATCTCTTGCCCTTTTTGCCTACAATAAAGGCCTACCCCTTACCATGCGGTCGGTTTTCTATCCGATATTTGGAGAGAAAATCTGGGGTTGGCCAGGTCATGTCATTGATATTCTAGCTGTTTTCGCCACTATGTCGGGTCTCGCAACTTCGCTTGGTATTGGCGCAGAACAAGCCAATGCCGGACTTAACTTCCTCTTTGGCGTTCCGGTTAACAACGTAACCCGTGTTCTGCTTATTGTTGCCATTTCCGGTATTGCGCTAACATCAGTGATTGCAGGTATGGACGCCGGTGTGAAACGGCTTTCAGAAATAAATATGGTAATCGCCGCAGCGCTTTTGTTGTTTGTTATTATAGCAGGCCCAACCCTAACAATACTGGGCGGTTTCGTCGATAACATCCAAGCATATGTTGAGTATTTGCCAGCTCTCGCCAACCCTATTGGCCGGACCGACACCAACTTCATGGAAGGCTGGACCTCCTTCTATTGGGCTTGGTGGATATCCTGGTCACCATTTGTAGGTATGTTTATTGCTCGTATTAGCCGTGGTCGTTCGGTACGTGAATTTATTACCTGCGTTTTGTTGATCCCATCTTTGGTTTCTGTACTTTGGATGACTACATTCGGCGAAACAGCAATCAATCTGATTGTCCATGAAGGTGTGGATGCTATTGCAAAAGCACCACTTGAACTACAGCTCTTTGAAATGCTGAAAGACTTGCCATTAACCGGCATCACATCATTTGTGGGCATTTCACTGGTGGTTGTTTTCTTTGTTACCTCTTCCGACTCAGGCTCTATTGTTATTGATACAATGACAGCAGGCGGTAAGGTCAACACACCAACACCACAGCGTATTTTCTGGGCCTCACTGGTTGGGCTCGTGGCAATTGCCCTACTAATGGGAGGGGGGTTATCAGCACTCCAAGCACTATCGGTTTCTACCGGTTTCCCGTTTGCGATTATCTTGATACTGGCCACATACTCGCTTATTTCCGGCCTTTATACTGAGCGTAAACTGCATAAAACAGAGTACAACAGTAAGAACTAAGATAATAGTTGAACCTGATTGTCTTTATTAGGGCGATGCATTTGCATCGCCCTTTTTTGTTTCTAGCAGTAAGTATTAGCAACTACACGACGTCGCCAATCACTCTAAACCTCAATTAATAATATCAAACAAGAACTTAGTTGTAGAAATTATCTTAATAAGTTCAATCACACGATTAAATCAATCGATTGATTTAATCGTGTGATTGAACTAGAATATATTACAACATATGAATCAAAAGGGTAGTGCCCCCTAAAGGGCAGTGGGAGTTTGGACGAGCGATGCAAAACACACAGGAACTTATTCACCCAAAAACTTCCGCGGGTCGAACAAAGAAATCCCTGATTATGTCTGCTCTTTCGCTGTTTAGCAGCAAAGGTTATGCCGAAACCACCACACGCGATATTGCCGATATGGCACAAGCAAATATATCGTCTATTGCCTATCACTTTGGGGGTAAACAGGGGCTTTACAATTCATGTGCCGATTATCTCATTGTTCTGGCACGTTCCAATGTCAACAATCGCCCCCCATGCCCACCAGAAGAAATCGGTAAAATGACCGCCGAAGAAGCCGAGCAATCCCTAATGGATATGGTTGGGCGGATGATACTCTTCATGTTAGGCAGCAAACATTCACAAATATTCGTCAATTTCGTTCTACGTGAAGTTCGTGAGCAATCACCAGCGATTGCAAAAATATATCAAGAATTTATCAGTCCTAACCTCAACCTGGCTGCTGCTTACTATGCCCGGGCAGCAGAGCTCCCCATTGGTTCGCAGCAGTCTTACCTCACAGTGATGGGGCTTATTGGTCAGGTTCTCTATTTTAAAGTCGCCAGCTATGTCGTTTTAACCACCCTAGAGTGGGAACAAATCGGCGAAGAAGAGCGCGAACAAATTCGCCAAACTGTATGTAGCAATATTCGCGCTTCTATTAAAGCAGCGCGGGGAGAGTAGCCATGTCCATCCTATGTAGTTTACCCCTGGTCGCAAGCCTGTTTTCCGCCTGTACCCCCCCTGCCCCTTTGGCGACCGGTTATGTAGAAGGTGAATATGCCCGCTTAGCCCCGGTAGAACCTGCTGAAATCAAACAGGTGCTTGTCCATCGCGGCCAAACAGTGCGCAAGGGTGACATTATTGCCCGCTTAGAAACAGATGATGTTGAAAATGATCTCAACGAAGCACAAGCAGCCGTCAATGAAGCGCAGGCCCAACTTGACAATTTGAAGCTTGGCAAAAGAGATGAAGAAATAGCTGTTTTGGAGGCTTCGATAAACTCAGCCAAAGCGCTGCTTGCCGAACGCCAGCGGGTATTACACCGCCAAGAGGGGTTATTTCAACGAGATGTAATGTCTAAGGCAACTCTAGAAAAAGCCCAGACTGATTACGACATGGCAGCGGCAAGGTTGGAAGAGCTGAAAGCTCAACTGGTTGTAGCCACTCTTCCAGCACGAAAAAACCAGATCAAAGCGGCCCAAAGCTCGCTGGAACGCGCAAGCGCCCGTTTAGCGCGCACAAAGTGGCGCTTGCAAGAGCGTACAATCACTGCACCAGCTGATGGTAAAATCTTCGATGTCATACATCGTCAAGGCGAAATTGCCAGCCCGACAGCCCCGGTAGTTTCTATGCTACCGAAAGGAGCGGTGAAGCTAAATCTATATGTACCCGAAGAAAAATTCAGCACCATTTCTATTGGCAGTAAATTGCGTGTTAACTGCTCGTCTTGCCAAAACGGTTTATACGCCAGCGTTTCTTACGTTGCAGATGGACCCGAATTTACGCCCCCTGTCATTTACTCATTAGAAAACCGACAGGAACTTGTATTTTTGGTGGAAGCAAAACCAATCGATGCAGCCAACACATTAAAACCCGGGCAGATAGTAGACGTGGCACTGGAGAAAAACCATGAGCCACACTAACGCCATTGACGTACAAAATCTTACCAAGAAATTTGGTGCCAACACCGTAGTCAACCACATCTCCATGCAGGTTAAAAAAGGCGAGATTGTCGGCTTTTTAGGGCCAAACGGCTCGGGTAAAACCACCAGCATTCGCATGATGTGTGGCCTACTTACTCCAAATGAAGGCTCAGGCACTGTACTTGGCTATGACTTGATTAAAGAGCGGCTGAAAATCAAGCGCGAAGTGGGCTATATGACCCAGAAGTTTTCGTTCTACGATGATTTAAGTATCGAAGAAAACCTCGCATTCGTGGCCCGACTTTATCATTTGCGTCCGTTAAAGGAATATGTTGAAGCAACATTAAAATCGCTTGGGCTTTACAGCAGACGTAAACAATTGGCAGGCGCTTTATCTGGCGGCTGGAAACAACGCCTTGCATTAGCGGCCTGCACCATGCACAAACCAAAATTACTGCTACTTGATGAACCCACAGCAGGTGTTGACCCCAAAGCTCGACGAGAATTTTGGGATGAAATACACGAATTTGCCGCCGAAGGTATGACCGTACTGGTTTCAACCCACTATATGGACGAGGCCGAGCGCTGCCATCGTATCAGTTACATCGCCTATGGCAACATGCTGGCACAAGGCACCGTTGAGCAGGTTATTGAAGGCTCCGGCTTGCAAACTCTGGTCGTTAAAGGGGATACAAGCGCAAAGCTTGCCAAACAGCTCGCCGAGCATTCCGATATCGAGCAGGTCGCACCGTTCGGTGCAACACTACATATTGTCGGTAAAGACACGCAAAAACTTCGGCGCGCTGTGAGCGACATCTGCCATGGCCATACTCTTAGCATTGAAAAAGGCGAAACCACACTAGAAGACGTCTTTATCAAGTTCATGTCCGACAGCAAGGACAATATGCAATGAACAAGTTCTTCTCTCTCTCCCGTTTCTGGGCCATGTTTACCAAGGAATTCATCCAGGCCAAAAGAGACCGTATCACCTTTGCCATGATACTTGGGGTTCCTATTATTCAGCTTATCCTTTTTGGTTACGCGATAAATAGTGACCCACACGGCCTGCCTACAGCATTGGTTTACACCAGTAATGACCCTTATACGCGGGCAATTGTGACCGCTCTTGAGGTCTCGGATTACTATGAGTTTGAATACATTGGCGTTTCAGCCAAGCAAGCCGATAGCCTGATGATAAAAGGCGATGTCACCTTTGTGGTGACTATTCCCTCCGATTTATCAGCCCGTATCCAACGCAAAGATAAGCCTTCAATACTGGTTAGTGCCGACGCCACCGATCCTGCAGCGACTTCTGGCGCTGTTACAGCCCTGATGAACCTTGCGAACGAAGCACTTTCGCGTGTTAATGGCGAAGAAGCATCGTTAAAACTGGCACAAGAGCAACGCCTTAATATTATTGTGCATCGCCGATATAATCCTGAGGGCATTAGCCAGTACAACACCGTTCCCGGCCTGTTAGGCGTAATCATGCAAATGACCATGGTATTGATGACGTCCCTCTCGCTCACGCGCGAACAAGAGCGTGGTACAATGGAGAATTTACTGGCCATGCCAGCAAATGCCGCCGAGATCATGCTCGGTAAAATAACTCCCTATCTGCTGTTGGGTGCCATACAGGTAACCATTATTCTGAGTGCGGGAAAGCTATTGTTTGGTGTCCCTTTTGTTGGCAGTCTAACCTTGCTGTTACTATCAACAATGGTCTTTGTGCTGGCTCTGGTCTTGCTTGGATACTTCTTCTCCACCATTGCCAAATCGCAGATGCAGGCTATGCAACTAATGATACTCTCGTTTCTACCAAGTATCCTGCTCTCAGGCTTTATGTTCCCCTTCCGTGGCATGCCTGTATGGGCGCAATATATCGGCGAAGCCCTGCCCCTCACCCATTTTATCCGCATAATCCGCGCTGTCATGCTGAAAGGAGCCCAGCTGCCACAAGTGGCCGGTGAGCTGCAAGTTCTATTTGTCTTTGTAATCTTATTTGCGTTGCTTGCATTATCGCGCTCAAAACGCACACTGGACTAACAATAGCTGAATGACATGAACCGCCCGCCATTTCCCCGTGGCGGACCGGCAAAGGGCAAAAGCCGCACTGGCTTTTGCCCCGCTTTGTTGGGGTATTGGCGAAGAGTACGTATACACTCACAACCTATAAATACTTGGCGGTAGAAACGACAGTTCTTAACACTAAAAGAGTGTATCACTTCCAGTTTCAATTGAACTACTCAATAAAACAAGCAAAAAGCCCCGGACCATTTCTGATCCGGGGCTTTTTAAGCTTCTAACTTGGCTTATGCAGAGGTTTTAGCTTTTTTCTCTTCCTTTGGCGCAGCAGCTTTTGGTGCAGCTTCAGCCTCTGGATTGACAACTTCAACATAATCGCGGCCATAGTAAGCATCCATCAACAGCTGCTTGATTTCGCGAATAAGTGGGTAGCGTGGGTTGGCACCGGTACACTGGTCATCGAATGCTTCCACAGCAACCTTGTCAACTTCAGCAAGGAATTTTTCTTCTGGGATACCCAGATCCTTGAAGCCTGCTGGAATGTCGAGCTCTTTCTTGACGCTGTCCATCCATGCAATCAACTTGGTTACTTTAGCATCATTGTTGTCACCAGCAGCAGTCAGACCAAGGTGATCGGCAATTTCAGCATAACGACACTTGGCATGCGGACGGTCGTACTGGGAGAACGCTGTCTGCTTGGTTGGGTTGTCGTTTGCGTTGTAGCGAACCACGTTGGAAATCAGCATCGCATTGGCCAAACCGTGTGGTACGTGGAACGCAGCACCGACTTTGTGAGCGATAGAGTGACAAACACCCAGGAAAGCGTTGGCAAAAGCCACACCGGCAAGGGTCGCACCATTGTGCACTTTCTCACGAGCAACCGGCGCATCTGCACCCAGCTTGTAGCTGTCTACGAGGTTTTCTTTGAGCAGTTTCAGCGCTTGCAACGCTTGACCGTCAGAGTATTCGTTGGCCAGAACAGAAACATAGGCTTCTGTCGCGTGAGTGATCGCATCGATACCACCAAACGCTGTCAAGGACTTCGGCATGTTCATAACCAGATTGGCATCAACAATCGCCATGTTTGGTGTCAGCTCGTAGTCAGCGATTGGGTACTTCATGCCGGTGGCGTCGTCGGTAACAACCGCGAACGGTGTAACTTCAGAACCGGTACCGGAAGTGGTTGGAATAGCAACCAGTTTCGCTTTTTGACCCATTTTCGGGAACTTGTAGATACGCTTGCGGATATCCATGAAGCGCAACGCCAAGTCGGCAAAGTCAACATCTGGGTGTTCATACATCACCCACATGATTTTCGCCGCATCCATTGGCGAACCACCACCGATGGCCACAATCAAGTCTGGCTTGAAGGTATGGCAAAGGTCGGCAGCTTTGCGAACCTGTGTCAAAGTCGGATCGGCTTCCACATCGTAGAAAACGTCTGTTTCCATGCCGAGGCTTTTCAGGATAGCAATTGTTTCATCGGCATAACCGTTTTTGAACAGGAAGCTATCTGTAACAACCAATGCACGTTCGGCCCCTTTAAGGTCTTCAAGAGCAATTGGCAAACAACCACGACGGAAGTAGATGGATTCAGGCAGTTTGTGCCACAGCATGTTTTCAGCCCTCTTCGCAACTGTTTTACGGTTGATCAAGTGCTTAGGACCAACGTTTTCAGAGATGGAGTTACCACCCCAAGAACCACAACCCAGTGTCAGGGATGGAGCCAGCGAGAAGTTGTAGAGATCGCCGATGCCGCCATGTGCAGCTGGTGAGTTGATCAAGATACGGGCAGTTTTCATCCGTGCACCGAATTCTTTCACACGCTCAACACAGCGGTCTTGATCGGTGTAGAACACAGATGTGTGGCCAATACCGCCAAGTGCAACCAGTGCTTCAGCTTTGGTACAAGCGTCATCAAAGTTTTTCGCGCGGTACATTGCCAGAGTTGGCGACAGCTTTTCGTGCGCAAATGGCTCTGCTTCGGTCACGTCGGAAACTTCGCCGATCAGGATCTTGGTGTCGAAAGGTACTTTTACACCAGCCAGTTCGGCAATCTTGTAGGCAGACTGGCCAACGATGGCAGCGTTCAGAGCACCTTTGTCGTTCAGAAGGATTTTCTGAACAGCACTCAGCTCTTTACCTTGCAGGATGTAACCTTTGTGGCTAGCAAAACGCTCTTTAACTTGCTCGTATACTTCGTCAACAACAATCACAGACTGTTCAGAAGCACAGATAACGCCGTTATCGAATGTTTTAGACATCAACACTGAAGCAACAACGCGCTTCACGTCGGCATATTCGTCAACAACAACAGGTGTATTACCAGCGCCAACACCGATAGCAGGCTTACCGGAAGAGTACGCTGCCTTCACCATGCCCGGACCACCGGTTGCAAGGATCAGGTTAATACCGTCATGCTTCATCAAGCCTTCGGACAGCTCAACAGATGGTGTATCGATCCAACCGATGATGTCTTTTGGAGCGCCGGCTTCAATAGCTGCTTCAAGCACGATGCGAGCTGCTTCATTGGTGGCCATTTTCGCACGTGGGTGCGGGCTGAAGATAATACCGTTACGGGTTTTCAAAGCGATCAGGGCTTTAAAGATAGCGGTAGAAGTCGGGTTTGTTGTTGGAACAATACCGCAGATAACACCTGTTGGCTCGGCAATAGTGATTGTACCGAAGTTGTCATCTTCGCAAAGGATACCGCAGGTCTTTTCGTCTTTATATTTGTTGTAAATATATTCGGAAGCAAACTGGTTCTTAATAACCTTGTCTTCCATTACGCCCATGCCGGATTCTTCAACGGCTTTTTGTGCTAAAGGAATACGGTTGTCAGCAGCGGCAAGAGCAGCAGCGCGGAAAATTTTATCCACTTGCTCTTGAGTATATTCTGCATAGATTTTCTGAGCTTTAGTAACTCGCGCCACTAGGGCATCAAGTTCTGCTTTATTCGTGACAGGCATTCCCACCTCCATAAGGTCGACTTCCACTTGGAGAACCGACAAATTATGTTACAAACTTGTCATATTAGCACCTATTACATGGTGCTTTGTTGTTCTGGCTGGCTTAATATAGGTGCTATTTTCCTTTTTCCTAGTTGATTCAAATCAAAAACTGTAGATATATGAGAGATGTGTCATCTTATTCTCTGCCATATCACTGAATTAGATAATAACCACACCAATTTATTCCAACACACAACAAAGTAACGCAGAGTGAATATTTAACCGCATCCAAAATTTTGATTTTTTTCCTTTAAATTCAATCGATTAATACATAAATATCTCATGGTATATAACTTGATATACTATGCAAGCGCATACAACTGTTTAAGAAACTCAAGATATTTCTCTTAATCTTGTTATGATATCGATAACTTTATGCGGCAATCTGTCATAAAAAGTTGTAATTTTCTGAAGAATTAGAGGACATCTAACAAAATTTCAAAATAGATGCAGCGCAATGCCGCACCCAACACTTGTATATCACCATGAAATTTTGATGAATTTACCCTCAATTCCTACGTATTTTGCTATAGGAAATTCATTGGGCAGGGGATAACAAAGATAAGTCTACGACTAAAACGGGCATTTAGACGAGAATCGCAACTCAGAACCGCCCACCGGATGGCGAAAACTTAACTCGCCTGCATGCAGCTGCAACCTGGAGCTAAAAGAAAGTGCCGAACCTGTCGCGTAGAACCGATCACCCACGATAGGGTGCCCGAGTGCTAGCATATGTACCCTTAATTGATGAGATCGGCCCGTTACCGGTTTCAACTCCACAAATGTAGTCTGCGTTTCTCGTGCCAATACTTTGTAATGTGTTATAGCTTGACGGCCCAGCGCGTGATCTACCATTTGTTTGGGGCGGTTAGGCCAATCGCAGCGCAAGGGTAGGTCCACAATGCCTTCCTCGGCCTGCATCTGCCCCCAGACACGCGCATAATACGTTTTGTGAGTATAGCGTTTTTCAAACTGTAGCCCTAAGTGACGATGCGCTGCTTTATTACGCGCCATCACCATCACACCCGATGTGTCCATATCCAGCCGATGCACCGTGGTCGCATCAGTAAACTGTTGCTGTGCACGGGTTTCCAAGCAGTCTTTATGCTCTGCCGCTTTGCCAGGTACACTCAAGAGCCCAGCCTGTTTGTCCAAAACGAGTAAATCTTCGTCTTGAAAAATCACCGTAAGATACGGGGAGAGCGGTGGATTATAAACAAAGTTATTCGTTTGCGGCTGCGATACAGTACTCATAGCCCCCCATTATATAGAGAGAAGGTAACGGTCAATGGCATAGTTTTAAACCACTCTTTGTTTTATCGTAGTAGCCAGAATATCATTGCAATCAGTAAAGACCTTTTATTCGTTATTTGCATTGCCACATACACCAAAGGTAGCAGTTCAACTCTCGCGACTAGGCTTTACAGCGTTGCGCGCAAACAATAGGTTTAACCTTAACGTAAACGATATCCCGCAAAGGACCACTCGCCGCCCGAGTGATTCTTCGAAAAGGAGGGGCCATTTATGTCTTTAGAAGCTATTCAATCTGGCATTCAATCGCGTGTGGAAGCAGCGGGCTTTGACAGCACAATTAAATTCGACTGTGGCGATGACGGCGTTCTGGTTATTGATGGCAACGCAGTTACCACGAATGACCAAGAAGCCGAATGTACTATCGAACTTTCAAAAGAAGACTTGGAAGCCTTGGTGTCCGGCGATCTCAATCCAACCGCTGCCTTTATGCAAGGTAAACTCAAAGTCACCGGAGACATGAGCTTAGCCATGAAACTAAGCCAGCTTCTTTAAGAAATCGCTACAAAGTTATAAATAAGAGCCGTGACGAAACACGGCTCTTTATCACGAGGAGCCATCGTAAAGAGCATCGACTAGCGCTTCATGATTTTGCAACACTTTTCGTCGTCGTACTTTCAGGGTTGGTGTTAGTTCGCCACAGTCCACCGAAAAGCCGGTCTGCATTACTTTATATTTGCGAATATGCTCTACTTTAGAATGGGCCGCATTTACCCTGTCTATCCCGGTTTGTAGGTGCTCTTTTAAGGCCGCACTATTATGAATGTTTTGGGGTTCTATGCCGTGCTTATGGCAAAATTTATCCAACAAGGCCTTATCTAGCGACAACAATGCGGTGAGATAATTGCGATTGTTACCAGCCACAACAGCATATTCAACGAGTGGAATCTCCATCAAACCTCTCTCGATGGAAAGAGGGCTAATGTTTTTACCACCCGAGGTAATAATCAATTCTTTCTTACGACCGGTAATAAACAGATAGCCATCATCGTCCAAATATCCTAAATCGCCACTATATAACCAGCCATCACGCAGCATTTCATCGGTTGCATCTGGATCATGCGCATAACCGGTGAAATTGGTGGCCGCTCGGCACAGCACCTCGCCATCTTCAGCAATTTTGATTTCTACCCCCTCTAGAGGTTGGCCAACGGACCCCAACCGCGCTTGCCCAGGCCGATTAATCGTCGCACCGCCACAATTCTCCGATTGCCCGTAGACCTCGCAAATCAGGAGGTCGATACTGAGGAAGAAATCCAAAACGCGCCGTGACAACGGCGCACCACCACTGATGATAATTTTTGCCTGATCCAGCCCTAACCGCTCTTTGATCTTGCCAAGTATCAGCTTATTGGCAATTTTCTTTTGCAGCCGCAACCAAGCAGGCATCGCCTGCCCCTGACAAGAAAATGTATTTGCCCGTAGCCCTACCCCCATGGCCCATTGCAGCAATACGCCTTGTATACCAGTTGCTTGCGCCATTTTTTCTTGCAGCTTCTCCATGATTTTTTCATAGATACGCGGCACGCCGAAAATGACTGTAGGGCGAACCTCTGCTAAATGAGTGCCTAACTCCTGTATAGAACGGGCATAATAAACCGGATAGCCATTATCGCTAGCTTGTACAATTGTGCCTGCTTGCTCGGCAACATGTGCCATAGGCAAGTACGATATGTATCGATCATCCGGCCCGAGCGGCTGTACTTTCCGCAGGCCATCGGACTCAGCCCGCAGCGCACGATGCGATAGTTGCACCGCCTTGGGATTACCCGTTGTGCCCGATGTGTAAATCTGGACCGCAATATCTTCAGCTACAATTTCGCCAAGCCGTCGTTCAAGCTCATGTTCCAGCTCCGGCGTCTTCACGCCCAGCGCCATGAATGCATCCCAACTTGTTTGGCGTGAGCTTTCAACTTCGCCATCCAAGCGAACTACATGTCGTAAATATCGGGTGGATTCCGCACATGCTTCAACTTCGTGTAGTTGATCGGCATTCTCGATCATCAACA
Source organism: Polycladidibacter stylochi (assembly GCF_001562055.1). Classification (GTDB taxonomy): domain Bacteria; phylum Pseudomonadota; class Alphaproteobacteria; order Rhizobiales; family Stappiaceae; genus Pseudovibrio; species Pseudovibrio stylochi. The sequence goes on from NZ_LLWE01000040.1 coordinate 87,684, forward strand.
ACTTGGCTTGCGAGTGGCGTAGTATATAGCTTATTTCGTGTACTGCGGCAGTCCAGTATATGCCTGTAGGTATGACACCGATCATCATCGCTGCCATATCGAGAATTGTCCATTCAGGACGGTTATAACTTAAAATGCAAATACTATCGCCCTGATGAACCCCCAAGGCAATTAAGGCCCGTGCCGCCTGGCGTACCTGTGCGCCATACTCTGCCCAGTTGGTCATTTCCCATTCGTGTTCACCACGAATATAGTAGGCGGGCTGTTCACTTTGGTTTGTGATGTTTTTCAAAAGCGCATGAGGGATCGATGTAAAACCATCAACACCTTGCCACTCACAAGTACCAACCGAGGACTCTAGCATTCACATTACCTTTAGCGTTCTTCTTCCCATCTATTTATAGTTTGAGGATGGGTTGGATTTGTTAATTAGCAACCTAATGAACATGAAACACAACAGAAAAGAAGTAGAATCAGAAAAATTCTGCAAAACGCGGCAATTTGTTCACCCAAAGATTGCCAGTTAAGTGAATTATCAATTACCGATAGGCTATCTTCGCTTTATATACCCAATAACACCGTGGTCTTGTTCAATTGAGAAAAGAAGCAAAATGCAAATTACCAGAGGCCTTACACTACCTGATCCCTTACGCATTGCACGATATGAGCGTTTACCGGAGATGGGCCCACGCATTTTGTTTTTTAGTGGAGGTACAGCGCTTAACCCGCTTTCCAAAGCGCTAAAAAGGTATAGCCACAACACGATACATCTTATTACGCCATTTGACAGTGGAGGCTCTTCAGCGAAGTTACGCAGCACCTTTGGAATGCCTGCAATTGGCGATTTGCGCTCCAGACTCATGGCACTGGCGGATGAAACACTTAATGGTCACCCCGAAACCCTTGCCCTTTTTACGCACCGCCTAGCCAAAAACGCATCACAAGATGAGTTGAAAGCGGTTCTAACAGATATGGTTTCCGAGCAACACCCGCTCATTAATCAAGTTCCCAATCCCATGCGGGACATAATCATTAACCAGCTAGATTTTTTCTTAGATGCCATGCCTAGCCATTTTGACCTTAGAGGCGCCAGTATTGGCAATCTGATACTCGCGGGCGGCTATCTCAACAATAACCAAAAGCTTGAGCCTATTCTTTTTCTCTTCTCCAAGCTGGTAAATACTCTGGGAACCGTGACAGCCACAGTCAATGCACGCCTTCACTTAGCGGCCAAATTGGAAGATGGCAGTATAGTTGTTGGCCAGCACAATATGACGGGGAAAGAAGTTTCTCCATTGTGTCAAAGAATTTCCGAGACTTATCTTACCCGTTCGCTTGATAGTCATGAGCCCGTTAGTGTTGATATTAGCCCGAAAAAGGCACGACTCATAAATGGAGCCGATCTCATATGTTATCCACCCGGTAGCTTTCATAGTTCCTTGATGGCCAACTTACTCCCCCGTGGGGTTGGTAGCGCAATAGCCAAAGCACCAAATGCAAAAGTCTACATACCCAATCTTGGTGATGACCCAGAACAAACAGGCTTAAGTCCTATGGAGTGCATTCATAAGCTCTTACAACAACTTAGAAAAGATGCCGGGACCAATACCCCAACCTCCAAATTGCTCAATTTTGTAATAATAGATCAATCACAAGAAATTAATTATAATATTAACGAGTTAAAAAACGAAGGAATACAACTAATCATACAAAATATAGCTGATAAAAATAACAATAATATTTATAATCATGATAAACTACTCGAAATATTACTATCAATGACATAATTATAATCTGGTTTTGTAAAATAAAATATTGTATCGTCTTTCCATATTCGAATTTTAAATTGATCTGTGAAATGACCATACAAACTCTTATTGAACAAAGCCAGAATATCAAAACAGACTTATCTGCTAACAACCATATGGTGCGCTTAAAGTGGCACTCAGCCCGCCGGTTTCCGCAGGAAACACCGTTTACAAAGCAGGCGATCGAAATCGGCCTAACTTTAGGTGCCTCTCTTGAAGTTGATTTACGTAAGCATGCTGAAGGCGGTTTTGCTATATTGCACGATGCCACACTTGAGAGCGAAACATCCGCGACGGGCTTGGTTTCGACTGCTTCAAAGCATAAGTTAAAGCAAAACTGGCTTAAAGATAGCTCTGGGGAAATAACAGAACACCCACTACTCTTGCTAGATGATTTGCAAGCTATCATTGCCGGTAGCAATGTGGCAGATGGTGCGCTCATACAACTTGACTTGAAAACGAGGAATTACGAGCTAACAGAGCGAGACATCGCCGGCTTCGCGCATGCCGTTGATCCTATTAAAAACCACATTATCATTAGCGGTGAAGATGACTTGGCTGTCAGCAGATTGGCCATGGCAGTACCCGGCCTGGAAGCTGGATATGATCCTTGCCGAGACTATTCGTACCTATTAGATAACTCTGACGGAATAACTCAGTTTGTTGATAGTACTCAGAAATCAGCACAAAACGCTTCAACAATTTACCTTTTTTACCCCTTCATCCTTTTAAGCCTGCTTTGGCAAGATAACCTTGTGAAGCGCTTTCAAGACCTTGGTTACAAGGTGGATGCTTGGACCCTTAATAGTGGCAACGATAATGCTGAGGAGGATTTCTTTAATCTCATTAGCGCTGGTGTAGACCAAATAACGACGGATGAGCCTTTTCATTTTGCCAACGTATGGCAGCAAGAGCAACTTGCGCTTGACAATAGCCCTTTGCAATTTTCTTAAATATCAATTCGATTTGATTGACTAAAGAATACCCTTAACTCATCATAGGGCAAGAGCGATAACTACAAACCAGAGTTGAGTAACTCCTCACTAAGACTCTTGCCCTAAACGAACAAGAATAACAAACCAGAATTCGATCAGTGCTAAAAGGCGCGGTCCAAATAACAATAAAGCAAATACCTCCTGTGATGAAAAAAATAAAATTCCCCTCCGCCTACGCAATTCTCTTCTTTTTAATCATTTTGGCAGCCGTAGCCACGTGGTTGGTGCCAGCTGGGACCTACGAGCGCGTCACCAATGAAGCACTTAATAAGCAAGTTCCTGTACCAGGCTCCTACCATGAAATAGCCCCCTCCCCGCAAGGGCTATTGGACGTGCTTATGGCACCCATTGCCGGACTATATGACCCTGTTTCTTATGAGGCGCGGGCCATCGATATTTCCATATTTGTGCTGATGATTGGTGGTTTTTTAGGGGTTGTCACCAAAACCGGAGCATTAGACGCAGGGCTCACTAAAGTTCTTGCCCGCTTGCAAGGGCGCGAGAGCTATATGATACCTATTTTAATGGCATGCTTTGCCGCCGGAGGTACCATTTTCGGCATGGCAGAAGAGACATTAGCCTTTTATGCCCTTATTGTGCCGGTTATGCTAAGGGCGGGTTATGACAGCCTTGTCGGCGCTGCTATTCTTATTCTAGGCGCAGGCATTGGCGCACTGGCCTCCACCATAAACCCGTTTGCAACCGTCATTGCTTCCAATGCAGCAGGTATTCCTTTTACTGACGGCATTTGGTTACGCTTCCTGTTGCTTTTCATAGGCTTTGCCATTTGTGCCGGTTGGGTGATGCATTATGCAAACAAAATTAAGCGCATACCTGAACTATCGCTGGTCTATGATAAAAAGCAGCAAATTGAGCAGCATTTTTTAGGCGAAGATCTCGACGATCTTGAGCTAAAGGAAGGCCAGCACCACGCCGCTGATCTTACCTTACGCCGTAAGGTAATACTCGTTATCTTTGCGCTCACCTTTGCTCTGCTGGTACTTGGCACCTCACGCTTAGGCTGGTGGATGGGCGAAATGTCGACTTTGTTCTTTGCCTCTGCCTTACTTATCGGCTTGATTGACCGCATGGGCGATCATAAATTCGTCTCCACCTTTATTGAAGGGGCACAAGAACTACTTGGTGTTGCCCTTATTGTGGGCTTGGCACGTGGAATAGTTGTTATCATGGACGCCGGCTCCATCACCGATACACTGCTGAGCTGGTCAGCCGGCGCTCTGGAAGGCACAGGCAAAATCGCTTTTATCAACCTGATGTTTGCCATCGAGTTTATGTTATCTTTCCTCGTGCCGTCTACTTCTGGGCTTGCTGTACTCACCATGCCCATATTAGCCCCCCTCGCCTCGTTCTCCGACGTTGCGACCAATCTGGTGGTCACGGCCTATCAATCTGCCAGTGGCCTAGTAAATCTCATCACCCCAACTTCAGCCGTGGTTATTGGTGGTCTGGCCATTGCCCATGTGCCCTATGATCGCTGGTTAAAATTCATGGTTGTGCCCTTTGTTTTACTGGGACTTTTGATTATCATCAGCCTGAGTATTGCAGTTTAACACAGCGAGAATCAGCTCCATGGCTAGTACCAGTAAAACACAGTGGCAATGGCAGCCGATGCAAGCACAGCATCTGCCGCAAGTTATCGCGATGATGGCAGCGATCTACCCAGATTTACCCGAGGATAAAGCCAGCATAGAACGCAAATTGCAGCTCTATCCCAAGGGCTGCAAAGTACTGTGCGCCTCCGAGCAAGACGAAATCGTCGGTTATATGCTCTCGCACCCCTGGAAGATAGGCTGTATACCCAATTTGAACCGCCGAATTGATGCCATTCCTGTAAAACCAGACTGTTATTTTCTGCATGATTTGGCACTTGCGCCGAAAATTCGCGGTCAAGGTGCTGCCAAGCAAGCGATTTCGCATGTAATGGCTTTGGCCCAAAATGAACAGTTAGACCTAATTGCACTGGTTTCTGTTGAGCAAGCAGTTCCCTTTTGGTTTAATCAGGGATTTAAAACTGCCACCGCTATGGGCCTTGTACCAACACTGGTTGATAATCCCCAATTCCAACAAAAACTAGCAACATATGGCAGTGAGGCTCGTTACCTGTTGCACCCGGTTATTTAGCTTCTGTGCACACCTATTCGTTCATACCGCTATCAATAACCGATTCCATACAAACAAATGTTGATGTATGTGCCACATGCGGCAAACTCGAGAGCTTCTCGCCCAAAACCCGCCGATAGCTGGAAATATCCTTGGTGCGAATTTTCAAAAGGTAATCAAAGCCGCCCGCTGTCATGTGGCATTGTTCTACCTCTGATATTTGCCGAACGGCTTTGTTAAACGCCTCAAGCGCTTCATGCCGCGTGCTTGAGAGCGTCACCTGAATAAACGCGATATGCCCTGCACCCAACTTTTCATGGCTGAGAATAGCTTGATAGCCCAAAATAAAGCCATCACGCTCCAATCGTTTTACCCGCGCCTGACAAGGGGTTTTGGATAGCCCCACATGTCGCGCCAAGTCGGTAATTGTCATCCGGCCTTCACGTTTGAGACATGCAAGTATTTTATGATCAAATCCATCTAATTCACTAGACACCAAACCTCACAAAGTCTCCTTCTCTAAAAATATCACTTTATTTGGTTCTATCGTCTTTTTCTAGAATAATTATGGAGAGTTTTCCTAGAGTATTTGCGCTAGGATTTTTAAGTATTTACCCTAAACCTCATCGGCAAGAACTAAAAACGGATGAATTGGGCGCAACAGTAAAAATATAAATTGTGGGAGCGACAATGGTTGATCAGCAGCGGCATCTGGAAAAACTACGCCAAAAAGTAAGCGATTACTATCTGGTAGACGAACACAGTTGTGTCATGGAACTGGCATCCGCCCTTCAGATGCCGACCTCAATGGCTGAAGGAATACGCAGTAAAACCGTTGATCTGGTCACCAAGCTACGCACCACCACCCAACCCACCATGATGGAAAGCTTCCTAGGTGAATACGGCCTCTCCACTCAAGAAGGTATTGCACTCATGTGCCTTGCCGAAGCATTGTTGCGGGTGCCAGATACCTGCACAGTAGACGCGTTAATTGCCGATAAAATTGCCCCAAGCGCGTGGGGTGAACATCTGGGCAAAGCCAGCTCGTCATTAGTCAATGCCTCCACATGGGCCTTGTTCCTCACGGGTAAATTGCTACAGCCGCAACAACAAACACTCGCTTCCACCTTGCGTACCATGCTCAAGCGTATGGGCGAACCTGTGCTGCGCACCGCTGTCGGTCAAGCCATGAAAGAGCTGGGCAGCCAGTTTGTTTTGGGACGTTCCATCCATGAAGCGATCAAGAATGCGACACAGTTAGAGAAAGAAGGCTTTACCTATTCCTATGACATGCTGGGGGAAGCAGCGCAAACCGAGGACGACGCCAAGCGCTACCATCTGGAATATACCCGCGCCATCACCGCCCTCGCCCGTCAGGCCAATCACGTTTCCATACACGATAATCCCGGTATCTCTGTGAAACTCAGTGCGCTTCACCCTCGTTATGAGATCACCAATAAACAACGGGTGATGGATGAACTATTCCCCCGCGTGCTCTCCTTGGCCGCTCTTGCCAAGTCTTCAGGTATTGGCCTGAATATAGATGCTGAAGAGGCCGATAGACTCGAACTTTCCCTTGATATCATCGAAGCCCTGATCGCCCACCCCTCCTTGAAAAACTGGGAAGGATTTGGCGTTGTGGTTCAAGCCTTTGGTCCGCGCGCCGCACCGGTGATTGATTGGGTCTATGAGTGCGCCAAAGCCCACCAGCGTAAAATTACCCTGCGCTTGGTAAAGGGAGCTTACTGGGATAGTGAAATCAAACGCGCCCAAACACTGGGCTTGGGCAGCTACCCTGTTTTCACCCGCAAGGTGAACACCGATCTTTCCTATCTGGCATGCGCACAAAAGCTGCTCGGCATGGGCGATGTTATCTACCCGCAATTCGCCACACATAACGCCCAGACTGTGACCGCTATACAACAATTCGCCAGCGCCAACAACATAACCAACTACGAGTTCCAGCGGCTGCATGGCATGGGCGAGGCTCTGCATCAGCTTGCCAAAGAAACACACGGTACCCGCTGCCGAATATATGCCCCTGTAGGCGCACACCGCGATTTGCTCGCCTACCTAGTGCGCCGTCTGCTGGAAAACGGCGCTAACAGCTCGTTTGTCCATCAAATCCGTGACGAAGCAGTCAGTGCCGAAGAAATAGCTACAGACCCGCTAGAACTTGTTGAGCAGCTCAAACCGGATGTTGCCAACCCAAACATTCCTTTGCCGCCTATGTTGTTTGGTGAACGCCGCTTGAATGCCCGTGGTTTTGATATTGCCGATAGCCGTCAACGCCGCGACTGGCAGCGCCACCAGCAAAACTACGCCAACCACCAGTGGTTTGCCGAGGCAATCGTTGCAAATGAAACGACAAGCCCCAACACCACAAAACAACCCGTATGCAATCCGGCGCATAACGAGCATATCATTGGCCATTGCATTGAGGCACAAGAAGCGCACATAACCAGCGCATTACAAAGCGCCAAAGACTTCGCGCCGCAATGGGCGCAAACCACACCACAACAAAGGGTCGAAGCCCTTGAAAACTACGCCGACCTGCTGGAAGAAAACGCCGCACAAATTTTCGCTCTCCTCACTCAAGAGGCTGGCAAAACCCATATGGATGCAATCAATGAACTGCGCGAGGCCGTTGATTTCGCCCGCTACTACGCGGCAGAGCTGGAACGCTTGAGCTGTGAGCACCCTGACTTAGCCGCACGCGGTACTATCCTGTGCATCTCCCCATGGAACTTCCCGCTTGCCATATTCTCAGGTCAAATTCTGGCAGCACTAGCCGCTGGTAATTGTGTGCTTGCCAAACCGGCACCGCAAACCCCGCTCATCGCCGCGCTTGCCACCAAGCTGATGTTAGAAGCTGGCATACCTGCAAAAGCTCTGCAGCTCTTGCCCGGCGGGGCAGATGTGGGCGCACAGCTCACCAAGTCCCCATTGCTAGACGGCGTGGTGTTTACCGGCTCGACCCAAACCGCACAAAAAATAAACCAGAGCATGGCCGAAGCCATGGCTGCTGATGCTCCGCTCATTGCCGAAACGGGCGGCCTCAACGCCATGATTGTTGATTCCACCGCCCTGCCCGAGCAAGCCATTCGCGATATAATAGCCTCTAGTTTCCAAAGTGCGGGCCAACGCTGCTCCGCCCTGCGCATGCTCTATATTCAAGAGGATGTGCTCGAACCGTTTAGCAAGATGCTGTTCGGGGCTATGGATGAATTACAACTGGGTGATCCGGTTAACTTGAACACCGATGTCGGACCGGTGATTGATCAAGCTGCCCAAGAAAAAATCAGGGTCCATTGCCAACGCTATAAAGAGCAAGACAAGCTCTTAAAACAGCTTGAAATACCTGAGCAGCTGGCGCAAACGGGCACCTATGTGGCCCCCGCTGTTATTCGTCTCGATTCCATTGCTGAACTAGAGGAAGAGATTTTCGGCCCTGTGCTGCATATCGCCACCTTTAAAGCCAAAGACTTAAATAAGGTTCTGAGCGATATTAATGCCAAAGGCTACGGTTTGACATTTGGCATGCACACCCGCGTTGACAGCCGCGTCGAGCAAGCGGTGCGTACCATAAAAGTCGGGAATACCTATATCAATCGCAACCAGATTGGCGCCGTTGTCGGCTCCCAGCCATTCGGCGGTGAAGGGCTTTCCGGCACTGGCCCTAAGGCAGGCGGCCCCAACTACTTGCAGCGCTTCTTTAAACCGCAAGCAGCGCCTCATACGCCTGCAACAAACACGCAGCTTGAAAACAAAAGCATTGGCTCAGCCCGTCTCACTGCCCTTGCTTCATCCATGAACAATCAGGATCAATGGATCATGATACCGGAAAACCGGCAAGAGCTATGCGCTCTACTGCCCGCTGAAAAGCAGTCTATCGAGGAGATCAGCACCAACACGCTGCAAATCATGCCCGGTCCCACAGGCGAGTTAAACCAACTCAGTCGCCATGCAAAAGGAACTATCATCTGTATGGGACCGGATGAAGAAAGCCTGCAACATCAAGCGGCCCTAGCCCTTGCAGCGGGGAATGCCGTGGTTTTGCTAGGCGAACATGCGCAAACATTAGGGGGTAAGCTGCAAGAGCTCAAAGCACCCGTGGTGTTTGAAGTCGCAAACCCAACCGAAAAAGCCTTGAAACAGGCCACAGGCTTTGCAGCTATTGCCAGCTTTGCCGATAACACAACCCAAAAGGCACTGCGGCAAACCATGGCCCAACGCCAAGGCCCGATACTGCCCTTGATCTGCGAACGGGGCCAAAACGCGTTGTATTACCATGAGCGCCACTTGTGTGTTGATACCACGGCAGCTGGCGGCAATACCGCCCTCCTCGCTGCCTCAAATAGCTAAAAAGAAGCCCCCGTTTGTCAAGCAAGCGGGGGCTTTAAAATTCTCACGGAATTGAGAGCTTAGTCCAAGAACCAGCGTGCAGCGTTGCCATAACAAACATCGCGCACCAAACCACCGGCCAATTCGTAATCGGCGGGGATATGTCCTTTTTCCATCCATTCTCCCACCATTTTACAAAGCAGGCGGCGGAAGTATTCATGGCGCGGGAACGATAGGAACGAACGGCTATCGGTCAGCATACCAAGGAACTGCGAGAGCAAGCCCATTTGTGCCAATGCTGTCATTTGCCGTTCCATGCCGTCCAGCTGGTCGTTATGCCACCAGCCGGTACCGGCCTGCACTTTGCCCGCAACGGTCCCATCCTGGAAGTTACCCGCCGTGGTGACGATGATCTCGTTCTTGTTCGGATCGAGACTATAAAGCACGGTGCGTGGCAACAGGTTTTCCTGATCCAGCGTATCTAGGAATGCATTCAGCGGAATTGCGGTTTCCTCATCGCTAATACCATCCACGCCCACATCTGGACCAAGAGCTTTAAAGAGACGGCTGCGGTTGTTACGGGTTGCCCCGATATGTAACTGCATCACCCAGCCACGCTTGGCGTATTCTTTTGCCAAGAAAACTTGCAGGGCGGATTGATAGGCCGTTACGTCTTCCTCATCAAGCGGCGTACCGGCAAGGCCAGCCTTAAAGGTCCGCTCCAACTCGGCAGCACCTGGAACAGGGGCAAAACGCATCACATCAAGCCCGTGGTCCGATGCACGGCACCCGTGTGCCTCGAAATGATCGAGACGATTCAGAAGAGCTTCCAATAGCTTGTCATAGCTGGTAATGCGCAGGCCCGCAGCTTCGCCAAGCCGCTCAACATACGCTGCAAAGCCGGGCTTCTCAATTTTAACAGCAGCATCAGGGCGGAAGGTGGGCCGCACGACCATGTCGATACTATCATCGTCCATGATTTGCGCGTGATAAACGAGACTATCTGCCGGATCATCCGTTGTACCCAGCATCTTGACATTTAGTTGTTGCAACAAGCCGCGAGCACTGAACTCGGGTAGCGCCAGTTTGGCGTTACATGCATCCCATACCTTATCGGCTGTTTTGTCACTCAATACGGTACCATCCAGCCCGAAGTAGCGGTACATTTCCAAATGGGTCCAATGGTACAGCGGATTGCCGACAAACTTCGGCATCACACTGGCATACGCATTGAATTTATCGCGGAAAGACGTTGTCTTGCCCGTGATGTTTTCTTCACTCACACCGGCCCAGCGCATGGCCCGCCATTTATAGTGGTCACCAGCAAGCCAGACATCGCCGATATCGCTAAACCGATGATCCTCGGCAATTGCTTTGGTATCCAAGTGATTGTGATAGTCCACAATCGGGCAAGGCGCTGCAAACTCGTGGTAGAGTTTGCGCGCTGCTTCCGTTTCCAAAAGGAAATCTTTACCCAAAAACGGTTGCATCTAATGCCTCCTATTAGCCTAAATCTGCTACAGCCTGCTTCGCGCCCTTATCGGCCACAGCTGCATATGCACCATAAACAGCCGAAGTGAATGCCTCACTCGCTACCAAATCTGCCGGGAATACGTTGTCCAGTGCCAAGAGCGCATCCACATAGGCTTGACGATCATCACCATGCTTGGCAACGATTTCAGCCAACTGATCTTTCATTGGATCCTGGATTTCATAGGTCTCGCCGTTGCGGTCTGCACGAATGTAATTCATCCAACCACCAACACCCAAAATCAGGTGCGAATGATCGGTGCCTTTGTCCATGTGGTACCGCACAGAGTTGAGCCAGCGCTGCGGCATTTTCTGTGTGCCGTCAGAAGCAATTTGCCAAGTACGGTGCTTGAGCTTGGAGTTGGCAAAGCGCTTGAGCAACATGTCTGCATAGGCCACCAAGTCCACATCACCCGGCACATCCAGCGTTGGCCGCTGCTCGTTGACCATCAACTTACGCGCATGTTCTGCGTAAACCGGATCGGCCATACAATCGGAAATGGTTTCGATACCCGCCAAGAAACCGAGATAGGCAAGGAAAGAATGCGTACCGTTCAGTGTGCGCAGTTTCATTTCCTCAAACGGCTCCACATCCGCCACCAGCTGGGCACCAGCGGCTTCATATTGTGGCCGGCCGGCTTTGAAGTCGTCCTCAATCACCCATTGGCGGAATGGCTCACAGATAATACCGTTAAGATCAACCTGACCACCCAGAGCTTTGCGAATTTCAGCGCGGGATTCATCAGTCAATGCTGGAACAATCCGGTCCACCATGGTTGATGGGAAGGTTACATTCTCTTCGATCCATTGCGCCAGCTCAGGGTCAACCTTCTGGGCAAACTGGCGAATAGAAATACCGCAAAGCTTGCCGTTATGCGGCAGGTTATCACAGGAAAGCACAGTAACCGGACCGTTTCCCAAAGCTTTACGCTTGGCAAGACCAGCCACAATCAGGCCAATCGCTGTTTTAGGTGCTGTCGGATTAGCCAAATCCGCTTGGATCATCGGGTTATCCGTATCCAAAGCGCCGTTTTTCACGCAGTAACCTTTTTCGGTCACTGTAAGCGAAATGATTGAAACCTGCGGCTCGGCCAAACCGTCAACAAGCGCTTCAATGCCATCACGTGCCACGTGCTGGTTATCGCAAACAGCGCCCAAAATACGGGTATTGGTCGCATCATCGGAGGTTTCAACTAGGGTATAGAGGTGATCGTTTTCTACCAAACGGTCAAACAGCTCGGGCGAACCAAACAGCTCCACAACACGCATGCCCCAGTCGCCCCCATGGGCCTCCAGTGCCTCATGTAAATGCATTGCCACATGGGCACGGGCAAAGGCACCAAAACCGATATGTACAATGCGCGGTTTCAATGCTTTACGGTCATAGCCGGGCATTTGAACAGCCTCTGGCAGCTGTGCAAAGTCGAGTGGCTTGAATTCAAAAGTCATGGGTTTTGCCCCTTATAGGTTTTTCAAAGCAACAGTTGTTTCAGTTTCCGCTGTTTCACCCTCATTGACGATCATGAGTTGGCTCACACCATTGGGATCAAGACCTGCCAAATAGATATTCAGCTCCCTTTCCCCCACCTCCATTTCGCCGCTGCGGCTTACAGATACAAAAGTGCCTTCATGCGAACCACGTAAAGTCACATTCAAACTGATATGACTACCATTCTGCCATTTATTTGTTCGGCCATCATCTTCAAAAATACGGACCTCACGCACACCATTACCAAGAAAAGGATAAACAGCCAGACTTTCCGTTTCGCACTCGCTGGTATTCAGGGCGCAAGGATTAGCCAAAGGCAACACAGTACCGGCACGCACAAACAGCGGTAAGCGCTCTAATGGTGCATCCACTGTGATGGTTTGCCCGCCATGATGGTAAATGCCGGTATCAAATTCGTACCAGCCATGCTTGTTGTCAGGCAGATAGACAGTTCTTTCGCGTTGTCCTTCTTCAACAACCGAGGCCACCAGAATATCTGGGCCGAGCATGAAATCATCGTTTTCAGCATACGTATTCGGGTCATGCTCGTGATCCATGAAGGTAGGTCGGATCATCGGTTCATCGTCCACATGTGCCCGCCACAGCAGTGTATAGAAGTAAGGTAGTAACTGCTGACGGAGCCGCATGGCGTTTCTGATCAACGGCGTTACTGCCGGATACATCCAAGGCTCGTTGACCGTATGATCATCATTCCAGGAATGGATGGTAAAACGCGGATGCATCACCCCATTCTGGACCCAGCGCACAAACAACTCTGGATCTGGACGATTGCCAGAGAACCCGCCCACATCATGCCCCACATTGTAGATGCCAGACATGGAAAGGCCAAGACCCATTTTGATGTTGTATTTCAGGTTGTTCCAGTTGGTCCGGTTATCACCGGTCCATGTTTGCACGTGGCGCTGGAAGCCCGGGCTACCACAACGGGAAATCAGATATGGGCGCTCTTCAGGCGCAAACTCTAGCTGTGCTTCTTCCGAAGCCCGCATCATCAACAATGAATGCAGCGGGCGGATAAGCCCCACATCAATCGGCTGGCCAAAGCCGCGACATTGCGCCTTGAAATCCCAGATTTCGTATTCGTTATTATCATTCCATGTGGAACCAATGCCGCGTTCCAACAGCTCTTTGGTCACATTTTCCTTCCACCATGCAATGGTATCTGGATTGGTGAAATCAAGGTGCGAGCCTTCATCATCCCAATAGAGCGAGCGCTCCGGTTGGCCGCTTTCGCTGTCCTTAATAAACAGCTCCTTATCGGCGCACTCTTGATAGCGCGGATGGTCCTGCAACAAACACGGCTTGATGTTGGCTGCCAAATTAATGCCCGCATCAAGAAACTTGCTTGTCAGCTGTTTCGGCTCTGGAATCTTGTCATAGTTCCAGTTGAACACATAACGCTTATCACCAATAGAAGTGTAACCGGAGGAAAGCTGGAAGCTATCGCAAGGAATTGCGTTGGACTGAACCAGATTAACGAAACCCTCTAGTTGCTCCTGCGCATTTTCTGCATCGGTGTAATGCATGGTTGAGCCGGAGTAACCAAGGCTCCACTTGGGTGGAAACGCCGTCTTACCGGTGAGCCATACCTGACGCTTTGTCACTTCATGCAAGGTGGGACCCAAGGTGAAGTAATAGTCCAGATCACCATCTTCCGCGCGATAAGCACGATACGGCTTGTGATAATTATCCAGCTCATTACCAAGATCAAACCAGCATGTTGCCAGATTGTCATAGAACAGACCGTAAGAAATACCGCTGTCCCTGCGGGTAATGGTAAAGGGCAGATGCTTGTAGAGCGGGTCCGTCTTTTCTGCGTCATACCCCATGGCATCGAGATTGCGCATCTCAAAGCGGCGGCCGTTGCGCTGCAAATCGCCCGCTTTTTCGCCAAGCCCGTAGTAGCGATCGCCCTCATAGCGATTGAGGAAGTGGCTGTGTTTATGATCGCGCAGCCCCAGCATGTAAGCGCCAGTCGGGCGATCTTGCGCAATATGTACCCACTCACCCGTAGTGCTTTTTGCTTCCCAGCCAATTTGCAACGGCTGGGTAATGGTTAGGCGCAGCTGGGAGGTAACCAGTACAACCTCATTTTTATTTGCGACCAGCTCAAAGTCAGGCTTGGTAAACCCTTCGCTAGAGAGGCGCGAGCGCCCCTCCCAAGCTACATCCCGTCCACCGGGAGTAATTGACCATGTGCGGTCATGGCGCAGCGCCTTGTTCTGGCGCAGCAGCACGCGGACAACTTTTTCCTCCAGAACAAACACCGATAGGATGTGCTTTTCGTCCACCAACAGATCGACGCGATTGTCTTCAGCACCCAAATAGGTCCAGTTACGAAGCGTTTTCATTATTTTATTAGCCTCCGTAGCCAAGAATTACACGTGGCAGGAACAAGCTGACTTCAGGAACAAAGGTAACAACCATCAAAATGGAAATCACGGCAACGTAGAAAGGCAGCATAGGCTTAACGATATCTTGAATCGCCACTTTACCCACCGAGCAGCTGATAAACAGCGCACTACCCACTGGCGGTGTAATGATGCCGATACACAGATTGTAGGTCATCATGATACCAAAATGCACAGGGTCCATGCCCAATTCAGTTGCCACCGGTAAAAAGATCGGTGTGAAAATCAGCAGGGCCGGTGTCATGTCCATAAAGGTACCAATCACCAACAGCGCCAGGTTAATCACCAGCATGATGATTAGCGGATTTTCTGAAACGTTATTCAGTGCCTCGGAAATCACATAGGGGATATCGGAGAAGGCCATAGCCCAGGACATGCCCACAGAACAGCCGATCAGCAACAACACAATCGAGCTGGTAATAGCCGATTCAAGAATAATGCCAGGTAACTCGTGAAACTTCACCTCGCGGTATAGGACACATGCCACGAACAGGCAGTAGATCACGGCGACAGCTGAGGCTTCAGTTGCAGTAAACACCCCACCAATAATCCCGCCCATGATGATAACAATCAGCAATAGAGGCAAAAAGGCATCCATTGTTTTGTAAAAGATTTCCTTTACCCCGGGCATTGGGATAATCGGATATCCTCGGCGGGCGGCAATAATGCCAGCCACGAGCATAACGCCAAGCCCCATCAAAATACCGGGCAAGTAACCTGCCACAAACAAGGTTGCCACAGAAGTACCGCCAGAGATCAGCGAGTAAACAATCAATGTGGAACTTGGCGGGATCAGCAAACCTGTTGGGCACGAGGCTGCATTCACAGCTGCAGAGTAAGCAGGGTCATAGCCTTCTTTCTTTTGTAGCGGCGACATAATACCGCCAACCGCAGCCGCAGAGGCCACAGCACTACCGGAAATCGCGCCGAAAAGCATGTTGGCCAGCACGTTACAGTGGGCCAGAGCACCGGGTAAACGACCACCAATAACCTTGGCAAGTTCAATGAGCCGTCTGGCGATACCACCACGGTTCATAATATTACCGGCAAGAATAAAGAAGGGAATAGCCAGCAAGGTGAAACTATCCAGCCCTGTTGCCATGCGCTGTGCAACCACAAAGATCGCTTTATCGAATGACATGAGAAACGTCACACAGGCCGTCGTTGCAAGGCCAATAGCAAACGATATTGGCACGCCTAGCGTGACGAGCACTGCAAAGATACCAAAGAGAATGAGAGCGGCTTGAATTTCCATGAATGGCCTCTTACTTTTCGGATAGATCGCTAACAGGGCCACCTGGAACGGCCGAGTGGGTTTCGTCATCTTCCGGCATCGGGTCATTTGGACCACTGCCTGTACCGTTGAAGAGACCAATGGCAAATTCTATACAATAGAAAAGGATAACAGCGCCCGAGAACGGAATAGCAGCGTAAACCCATCCCATCGGGAAGCGCAGTGCTGGCGAAACCTGACCTGAGGCCAGTGTTTTCATGACCAATTGGCTGCCGCCATACACCATCACTAGGCCGGCAAAACCAGCAATCATAAATAATATGAAATAATCAGAGGCTCGTTTCTTGCCTCCCGTCAACGAGCCTGTAAGCAAATCGATGGCCAAATGACGACGCTGCCCCATTGTGTAGGCAGCCCCGACAAGGCCAACCCACATGAACATGAAGCGAGCAAGTTCATCGGTTACCGTACTCGGCGTACCAAGAATAAAACGCGAGAACACCTGCCAAACAACACAAATGACAAGAATACTGAATACACAAACGGTTACAGTACTCAAAACGAGGTTCACAAATCGGGTTAATGTGCGCATTTCTTTTCCCTAATCTATCATAGCGCTCAGCCACCTACCGAAACGCTTCAATTGGGCGACCAATAACACCGGCAACATACGACGAAACCCATTGCTTTTTTTAGAGCTACATTTTTAGTCATCACACCTGTTATACGTGTAAAATACTAGGGTTTACCGCATGTAACACTATCTTTCTTTCATCGCCTATTTTTCTTCATTGGTCAACCAATTTTATCATATGGTTTGACACAGTCTCGATATTCTGGCAATTACTAGTCTATAAAGGTTCTTTTGGTTGGCCATATAAACTAGTAAATCTTGAAATATTGCTTACAGAAGGTCATTTAGTTGACCAGTAAGCAAGCAATGACAATGCTATCGACAACAATTGGTAGGATAATCTGAAGCTTAGGTCCAGATTATCCTACCAATTCAAGTGAAGACACTAAAGCAACCGTAGACAAGAATGCTCAAAAGCAACCGATAACGGGGGTCACATGCTGGAAAGAATGGAAGGCACTGAGAACGCGCTCGCCTGCTTACACGATGAGGACTACGACGTCCCTTTCAACACACAAAATCTGAATGCGGACACACTTGTATTCCTTGGCGGCCGCCCCACCCAGTCCCTAAACGGTGACTGGAACTTCTGCGTTGATTTGCTTGATACAGGCTTACGTCAAAAATGGCACACTCTTACCCCGATGCCAGCCGAAGAGCGTGGCGAGCCCTACGACTATGACCCCTATGTCGGCGAAACCGTTCCGGTACCGTCTTGCTGGTCCATGCTCAAAGAAAAATGGTATTTCTTTGAAGGCAGCGCTTGGTACACGCGCCCTATCGACTTTGACGGTCTGGGCGTAGACGAGCGCCTGTTTCTGCGCGTTGGCGCGGCACAATATGACTGCAAGGTCTTCTTGAATGGCGAGTTTTTAGGCAACCATTATGGCGGCTCCACCCCGTTTAATATTGATTTGAGCTCCTATATCAAAACTGGTCGGAATTGGCTTATGCTGGTGGTTAATAACACTCGCACCTTGGACCGCGTTCCCATGCGCAACACCGACTGGTTTAACTATGGCGGTATCTACCGCGATGTGGTGCTATTCAAAACACCCAAGACCTATATTAAAGATCTGTTTATCGCTCTTGAAGCCGATGATTGCTACGATAAAGTCAATATTGAAGTCGAGGTTGCCGGCAGCTCAAACGTGCCTGTAACAGTCACCTGCCCGGAGCTTGCTATCAATGTCCAAGTCGCACTCGATAAGCACGGAAAGGGGCAAACACAGGTAAGCTGCAAGCCTGAACTTTGGTCACCCGAAAGCCCTCGCCTCTACGACTTCCAAGCCACTCTTGGCCGCGATACTGTCTCTGATCGCATCGGCTTCCGGCAGATCAAACAAGTTGGCACCGAGTTATTCCTCAATGGCCAATCTATTTTCCTACGTGGCATCTCCGTGCACGAAGATGACGAGTTCAAAGGTAAGGTTCTGCTTGATAGCGATCTGCACCAGCGCTTTGAACACGCGAAAGAACTAAACTGTAACTTCATGCGCTTTGCCCATTACCCACACGATGAACGCGCCGCAAAAATGGCCGACGAGCTTGGCTTTTTGCTTTGGGAAGAAATTCCGGTTTACTGGGCAATTGACTTTAATAATCCGGCGACGCTAAAGGACGCCCAAAACCAGCTCAAAGAGCTGATTAAACGTGATCGTAACCGCGCTTCAGTAATCATCTGGTCCGTTGGCAACGAAAACCCCGACACAGATGAACGACTGGCATTCATGCGCTCGCTTGTCGATTTGGCCAACCAAATGGACAAAACGCGCCTCACATCGGCAGCTTGTCTTGTGAATCATTCTAAAAATCGTATTGAAGATCGGCTCGCAAAGTTTATAAATGTTATCGGTATCAACGAGTATTACGGCTGGTATGACGAGAAATTTGAGGACCTGATTGAGTTCCTCGACAACTCGGATCCTGGTAAACCAGTTGTGATCTCGGAAACCGGAGCCGATGGATATATCGGGGAAGGCAAGCTGGAAAAAGGCTTCTTCAGTGAGGCCTATATGGCCGAGGTCTATAAAAAGCAGATTGCCACCTTGCGTGAACGCGAGTTTGTGAAAGGTATTTCTCCATGGATTCTTTACGACTTCCGCGTTGAGCGTCGCCAAAACATGTTCCAGCGAGGTTGGAACAGAAAAGGTCTCATCGCCTCAGATAAAAAAACAAAAAAACAGGCGTTCCACCTACTTTCAGCATTTTACGATGAATTGAAAAACGGTCTCGATTAAGCCACGAATGGTCATTTGCATGTCAACAGAAACCACCAAAAGGCGGTATCAGGATGTAGCGGAAATGCTCCGATCCGAACTCACCAATGGCTCTTATGCCATTGGTGACCGCCTGCCAACAGAAAGACGCATTTCAGAACAGCTCAGCGTCAGCCGCTCGCTGGTCCGCGATGCGATGATTATGTTGGAAGTTGAAGGCATTGTTGATGTACGCAAAGGCTCGGGAACTTATGTACTAAAACTTCCCCAAACCGTTGAAGCACCCCATTTAGAAACGCAAGATATTGGCCCATTTGAACTTTTGCAAGCCCGCCAGCTTCTAGAGAGCCACATCGCAGCATTTGCAGCAACGATGGTAACCAAGGCCGACATCTTGCGTATGCGGGCAGCGTTAGATCAAGAACGAAAAGATATAGCTGCCAATACCGGCATTTATCTGGCTGACGAAGAATTTCATCGCTCTATTGCGCTGGCCAGCCAAAATAGTGTCCTTGTGGAAGCTGTTGACCATCTTTGGGAGATGCGTAAGCGCTCTAAAATGTGGGCACGCCTTCACCAACGAATTTTTGATCGTGGCTATCAAAAAAAATGGCTTGATGATCACCAGGCTATCTTAACGGCCCTGCAATGTCGTGACCCACAACAGGCAAGGCAAGCCATGTGGCAGCATTTGGAAAATGTCCGCCTAACCCTTCTTGAACTTTCAGACGTCGACGATCCGTCCTTTGATGCATACCTTTTCAACACGGATCCTCTCGCTGAAATTCAACTGAGTAACAATCAACCTAAGGGCAAACGCCCTCAAACTAAAAAGAGTAAATAAAATGGAACAAACCTGGCGTTGGTACGGGCCTAATGACCCGGTAAAACTTAGCGATATTCGGCAGGCTGGGGCCACAGGCATCGTCTCCGCATTGCACCATGTTAAAAATGGTGAAGTGTGGACTGTCGAAGAAATTGAAAAGCGCAAAGCTGAAATCGAAGCGGCTGGCCTTACATGGTCTGTGGTAGAAAGTATT
The DNA here is from genome assembly GCF_001562055.1 of Polycladidibacter stylochi. GTDB lineage: Bacteria > Pseudomonadota > Alphaproteobacteria > Rhizobiales > Stappiaceae > Pseudovibrio > Pseudovibrio stylochi. The sequence goes on from NZ_LLWE01000040.1 coordinate 107,530, forward strand.
CCCGTACACGAGGAAATCAAAACCCGCTCAGGCGACTACAAACAACACATTGAAGCCTATAAACAGAGCATTCGCAACCTTGCCAAGGTTGGTATCAAGAAAATCTGCTATAACTTCATGCCGGTACTGGACTGGACCCGCACCGATCTGACTTTCGAGCTGCCAACCGGTGCAACTTGCCTGCGCTTTGATGCCGATATATTTGCCGCTTTTGATCTGCATATCCTCAAGCGTGAAGGCGCAGAAGCCGAGTATACCGCAGACGAACTCAAGCGTGCCCAAGCCGCATTTGATGCTATGGACCAAGCCGCACGCGAAAAACTGGTTCGCACCATTATTGCAGGTCTGCCCGGTTCTGAGGAAAGCTATACAGTCGAGCAGTTACGCGAGCAACTGGCCACCTACGACAATATTGATGCCGATAGGCTGCGCGAGCACCTCGCACTCTTCCTGCAAGAAGTCATTCCGGTTTGCATTGAAGAAGGCGCGGTGATGGCCATCCACCCGGACGATCCCCCGCGTCCGCTGCTCGGCCTGCCACGTATTTGCTCTACAGAAGCTGACTATGAATTCATTTCTAAGGCTGTCGATCATGAAGCCAACGGCTTTACCTACTGCACTGGCTCTTTAGGTGTACGCGCCGATAATGATCTCGTTGGCATTGCCAAGCGTTACGCCAACCGCATTCACTTTGTCCACCTGCGTGCCACAGTGCGTGAAGACAATCCAGCCTCTTTCCATGAAGGCGATCACCTTGATGGTGATGTGGACATGGTTGGTGTCATTGGCGCATTACTCGACGAAGAACAGCGCCGTCATAAAGCCGGTTGGAAAGACCTGATCCCGTTCCGTCCGGACCATGGCCACGCCATGCTGAGCGATTTGACCATGAAGTCAGCCCCTGGCTATCCGGCTGTTGGCCGTTTGCGTGGCTTGGCCGAGTTACGCGGCGTAGAACTCGCTCTCAAACAAATGCGCGCCTAAGTGAATTATCTTTCACGTTTACAAGCCGGTTTTACGACCGGCTTGTTTTCCTCAATGCCTTTATCCGCCAAAACAGTATAAAAGCATGGACAAATCACCATGTGATATTATAACGGTACACCTCTCATTGTTCTGGGCCGATTATTGGCCAGCATTAAGGTGAACACCGTGCAACTGATAGATATGCAAAAGGTTGGTGTATATCGCAACGAGCGCTGGCTCATTCGCAATATTGATCTGACCCTCAACAAGGGTGAAATTGTTACAATAATTGGCCCTAATGGTGCAGGAAAAAGCACAACGGCCAAAGTCGCATTGAATATTCTCAGCCCCAATGAGGGAAAAGTAACCCGCGCCCAAAAGCTGATCGTAGGGTATGTACCACAAAAACTATCAATTGATTGGACATTACCATTAACTGTTGAGCGGTTGATGCACCTCACATCTGCTCCTAAAAAGGGCGAAATACAACAAGCTCTCACGCGCACTGGTATTCCCCATCTACAAAATGCTCCAGTACAAAATCTATCGGGCGGCGAATTTCAACGCGCCCTGTTAGCCAGAGCCATATTGCGCAGACCCAATATCCTTGTGCTTGATGAACCTGTGCAAGGTGTTGATACAGCTGGTGAGGCAGCGCTTTACCAACTCATTAATGAGCTTAAATCAGAACTGGATTGCGGTGTTTTACTCATCTCCCACGATTTACATGTGGTCATGGCACAAACTGATCGCGTTGTTTGTTTAAACGGGCACGTTTGCTGTCAAGGTACACCAGCGACCATTAGCAACACGAAAGAATTTCAAGAGCTGTTTGGTAAAACAGCAGCACCCACTTGGGCGCTCTATCAACATCAGCATAATCATACGCATACACTCGACGGTACAATCAAGCAACATACTCACGACACCACGGATAATGACTGTTGCCAACATCATTATGAGGATAAATAGATAGTATGGATTTCTTGCTAAATGACTTTTTCTTTCGTGCCATAATTGCAGGGTGTGGCATCGCACTGTTCACAGGACCTTTAGGCTGCTTCGTTGTCTGGCGGAAAATGGCTTATTTTGGCGATACGATGTCACACTCTGCGCTGCTCGGGGTCGCGTTGGCGCTGATTTTCCAGCTTAATATTCTTTTATGCGTTCTGGCGATCACCATCATCATATCTTTTGCGCTGCTCGCGCTTAAAAAAAATGGTGGCCTATCCACTGATAGTCTTCTTGGTATACTCGCCCACGGTTCTCTGGCCATTGGTTTGTTGATGATCGCAACAATGGAGAACACAAGCATTGACCTGCAAGGTCTTCTTTTTGGCGATATACTCTCGGTTAGCAAAACAGATATTCTAATCATTTATCTTAGCTTTCCTATCATGCTGCTAACTCTAAAACTCATATGGCGCCCCCTGCTTTGCGCCACCCTCAATCAGGAGTTGGCCGAAGCTGAAGGGCAAAAAGCGAAACTGGCAGAAATAATTTTCCTCCTGATTATGGCCGCTACAATCGCAATATCCTTAAAGATTGTTGGTGTTCTACTCATAACCGCAATGCTTATCATACCTGCGGCAAGCGCCCGCTTTTTTGCAAGAACCCCAGAACAAATGGCTCTGCTAGCCGTCCCTGCAGGTATCATAGCCGTCATATCAGGCCTACAAGGCTCGCTGCTCTATGATAGCCCCTCTGGCCCTTCAATAGTGGCAGCAACGCTTATTGTGTTCATTATCGCTATGGGGTTAAACAAAGTGCGTAGTAAATTCAAAAGTGCGCAATAAGATTAAATCTATGTTATTAGTGTCATGAAGAACTATACATGGACCGGAATACACGATGGGCGAACCGCAAAAGTACTCACTAACCAAAAACCAAAAGCTGGTCTATGACGTTCTGTTAAATCACAGAGCGCCTTTAAGCGCTTATGCAATTCTTGACTTGCTTCGTGACCAAGGTTTACGGGCACCACAACAAATCTATCGCGCATTAGAAAAACTTACCGACACCGGTCAGGTTCATAAACTCGAGAGTTTGAATACGTTTGTCGCTTGCGCTCAACCCAATTGTTGTCATCATCAACTATTAGGATTCATTATATGCAACCAGTGCGGTGCAGTTAATGAGTTTTCCGAGAATGAGGTTGAAGCCAAGCTTTCAGACTTGGCTAGGGGACTTGGTTTTAAACCACAGGCGACAACTATCGAGATAAAAGGGCTTTGCGCCGACTGTGCCAATGCATAGGCCGGCGCCAAAGCTTAACCTGCCATAGCATAAACATCTGTATGCGTTGCAAACTGTGAACTCTTTGCAACCACATCGTTAGTCGAGCTGCTAAGCTCTTTCGCAACAGTTTTTACCTTACTACGCCGCACGTACTGGCTATCAATACAGATGGAAAGCTCGTTAATCATAGCAACCAGCTGACTGCGTGAATAAAAACCGAGGCTGCTTAACAGTGCCGAAACATGATGCTTAACCGTTGCTTCAGAAATGCCAAGCTCATGGGCGATTTGCTTGTTCAGCTTTCCACATTTCAGAAAGTTAAGGATAGTTGCTTGACGACGCGTAAGTGAAGCCAGTCCACGATAAAAATCGATACTAAAGCTCGCTTCTGTTTCATCCTCCTGTTGCTCATTGGAGGCAAGCGGTACGTTACCTTGTACAACCAACCGCTTAATCAAGTTCACTTCCTCTGTTTTACTGAATGCACTTTGCGCACCATGTTCAATAAAAAACTCAGATAGCCCTTTGTTATGCTCGTCTAGTATGATGAAAATTTTCTTTTGTAGCGCACCCTCATTCAAACGCTTCACTGTCATCAAGCCTGGCGCATCACTCAATCTTGGGTTTACTAACACCGTTGCACGCGGGTATTGCTGCGACCACTCTTGCAAGCGGGTAAACTGTGTTGTCGTTAAAACACATGCGCCCGGCTTACAACTGGTTATCATTCCAGCTAGTGCAGATGCAAAAGTTGGGTGTATATCAGCTATCAAAAAAAACTCGCGATTTAAGCCATCACTTTGGCCTCTAATATCAATAGTATTCAGATACATGGCTTCTCCTCCCCAAAAACCGTATCACCTAAATAGAACCTACGTATCACTCCGTAGTATTGAAAAAAATACATACGTATGGTTTTTTGGCAAGAGAAAAATAAGGTGAAATATATCTCAGATGCTAAATGAAGTGAAAAATGAGGCCCAAAGCTGGCAAGCGGATAAAAGTCGCCGTATGAAACGGCAAATCGTTGAAGCAGCTATTACCTGTTTGCATCAACATGGCTATCATAAGGCATCTATTAAGAAAATTTCACAAATCAGCTCATTTTCTCAAGGTGCACTGCAACATCATTTTCCCACCAAACAAGACTTGATGGTGCATGTGTTGGAGCGCTTATTAAAAAAATCAATTAATTTAACAATTGAGTGGATAGAAGGGCTTGGAAGCCATCGCGCCCGCTTCTCGCAGCTTACAAGAATCATGTGGCACAAGCAGATTCGCTCTCCAGAATTTTTGGCAATGGTCGAAATTCTTGTTGCAGCGCGAACAGAAATGCCCCTAAAGGAGCGTTTAAAGCCCTCATATGATCACTACATGCAGGAGATGACTGTGAGCATTTCTCGCCACTTTTCGCATTCCAACCTCAGCCCTGAAACCGTCGCTATGCTTGCTCGTGTATCTCGCTGTCTTCTCTCCGGCTTTATTAGTTATGACGGTGTTTTTATGAGCGAAGAGGATATGGAGGAATTCGTAAGTGACTGGGCATTGTTTTTAGAAAAAGCCATTTGTTGAAGTACTTGGCTCAATTTTCCAAAAATACACCCTTATTAAGGGTGATACGAATGCTAAACAATGCGGAGAAGATTACATTATTGATGATCACATTTATACAGGATAACAGTACAATATATATAGAAATAATATATGATAATTTCCATTATTAATTTATATTTGCTAAATACATACACTCAAAATCGGTAAATCTCTTCTTAAGCTAAAGACTAATTAATGCTCACCTATATTACAAAGACCAGCGCAGCACTAGGGCTGTTGCAGCGTGCAAAAAACGCACCTATCATCATGCTTGTTGCTATAGCGCTAGCCCATACAGTTTTGTGGGGAAGCGCTGCCTATTTCTTAAGTGGCAATTTGCCTCTTGATGCCGTGGAATCATTCTATTGGGGCAAGGAATTACAGCTTGGCTATTTTAAGCACCCACCGGTAAGCGCATGGATCGCCGAACTGGCTGTTAGGATTTTCGGACGGCATGATTTACTGGTTTTTTGGCTGGCGACCGGCTGCTCCTCAGCAGCTATATTACCGCTTGGCCTCTACATTAATCGGCGATACGGCTATAGGGTAGCCATATACACCAGTTTAACCGCTCTTCTAACTCATTTCACCACACTGTCGGCGGTTGAATATAACGTTAATATGGGTTTTGTGCCGTTTTGGAGCCTCATGCTTGTTGCTTTCTTGAAAGCACAAGAAAACAAAGGGCTTTTTTGGTGGATTGTATTTGGGGTGATAAGCGCAAGCGGCATAATGGCCAAATATATGGCCGGGCTACTGCTCGTGGCAATTACTCTTTGGGTGCTGTTGGCACGGCGAGATATTTTGAAACAATTGGGGCCTTATCTGGCGGCTGGTGTTTTTGCTCTTTTGCTAATACCGCATATCCTCTGGTTAATATCCGTTGACTTTTTACCCATCTCCTATGCTCTTAGTCGCTCAAATGCGGACAGTAGCTTTTTTTACAAGCATGGCTTGCAGCCTGTAAAATTCCTGATCGAATTTATCTACAGCATCGCACCCATGCTTATTGCAGCCGGTTGCGCACTGGGTTGGTCGCGCATTAAACTACTATTTTCACTCAAAGAAGGTGCAGAAGTTCGCAGCAAAATATGGGCGATTTGTCAACGTCCTATATGTGCTATTGCGCTCTTGAGTATATTTGTCATTTTTATGCTCTCCTTAGTGGCTGGAGCAAAAATTAAGACAATCTGGTCTATGCCTTTGGGAATTGTTTTTTCCGTTGTCATTGGCTCAGTCATTGCAAGCCTTGAAAAAGAACAAACTGCAAAACGCTTTGAAGCGCTCTGGTTATCACTCTATAGTTTGCTTCTAGTGATTTTCATCGCAATTATGCTGATTGCACCATTAGTAAAAAAATACCCTAAACGTATGCTGCACGATGGGCCTGCGCTAACTGAAATAGCGCTCGAATACTGGCAGCGCTATACAAAAAAACCACTAGAATATATTGTTGGTGATCATTGGCCCGGCGGCACCGTTGCTTGGTATGCACCAAGCCGACCGACAATGTTTGAAGCTGCAAGTAAAGTATTTTCTCCTTGGGTCAATGAAAAAGACCTCGCACAAAAAGGTGGCCTTTATGTCTCTTACATCCCTGTAAAAGATGGAGATGTCATGGCTGGCCTTTGTATCGAACACTCTAAACAAATGCTTTGGCCTGCAAAGTATGGGAAAATATACCAAAAACATCCGCAGATATGGCTGGCAATTATGGTACCGCTACCAACTTCGAATAAATGTTCCGTCACAGAATGAGATTCTATGCATTGTCAAGCAGGGCCTGAGTAAGGGCCCTGCTTGACAATGCCATAATACCTGCGAACGCTTTAAGCCGATCCCTAAGTGCTTGAAAAGGTTGTACCCTTCAAATGATGAGAGCTCGAAAATACACATTGGCCCTTTAAAACAAGAGCCTATTTCAAATCAAAAGCTATTGACTACGCGTTAATTTACTTACTATATTTATGATTAAGTTTAAGAATAGCAATATATAATTACTACAATTAAGAGTTCATTCTGGATGCGCATAACATTTTGAATAGTTTCAGGTTTACACTTAAAGCGCACACAAGATAATCATTTTTATTTAGTTGGATGGAAGGAGTAGAATAATGCCTGACATACCAAAAGTAATGCTCATTAACCCGCCGCAAACTTACCCATCAGAGTTGGAGGGTGAATTCCAGACGTACATTCCAATCGGACTGGCTTCTTTAGCAGCTGCGGTGCAAAACTGTAACTTCACCTGCGAGATTCTTGATTGCTTGCTAGATACGAACACCACCACCACGCAGACAACAGTTCGCTTCGGCTCTACAGATGAAACAATTATCAAGACAATCAAAGCATCAAAGCCAACCCTTATAGGAATAACTAACCCGTTTTCCATGTTCATTGAAGACGCTTTGCATGTTGCAAGACTTGCAAAAGCAGTCCGTCCCGAGACCCCAGTAATTCTAGGGGGAATTGAAGCCAGCATCCGACCAAATGCCCAATTACTGCTTCAGCAACACCAGGAGATTGATATTTGTGTGGTTGGTGAAGGCGAAGCCACGCTAGCACACTTAACCAAAGTCTTGGCACACAGCTCGTTTGCTGATGATGACCTTCGGACTGTTAACGGCATAATTTACAGGAGTTCGCAAGGAAAAGTCATCGAAACAAGCCCGCGGAAGTTTATTGCAGACTTGGACAAGTTGCCTCTCCCAGCCTATGACTTGTTAAACCTCGATGCCATATATGATCACCCCAAATATGCCCTGTGGCGTCTACGTCAAGACAATGTCCGTTGCGCTCCCATACATACCTCAAGGGGATGCCCCTATAAATGCAATTTTTGTAGTGTACATTCGCAAGTGGGATATAAATACAGATCAAATAGCGTCCATTATGTTCTCTCGCACCACAGTACACGACACATTTGCTGAGAGTGACTAAATCTGTTTGAGTGCTGGATTCTTCACCAAAAGGATCCAGAGCTTGTCCAACATCGTT
>NZ_LLWE01000030.1 GCF_001562055.1 Polycladidibacter stylochi
ACTGGATTACCCATAAACCTGATAGAGCATCTAAGGCATGGCGAAAAAACTGCCCCAAGCGCTCAATAAACTAAAGAGTCGTGTACTGTGGGCAACGGCATAAAACATGCTTATGATGAGCGCTTCGGCCATGGCCTGCTCGACATGGAAGCCGTGTTCAAGCCCATCGGGAATGTGGGTGTTGCCACCACAACTAAGGCCAGCGGCCCGCGTATGAACCTTGACGACGTGGTTATGCAAACCTCTACAGCCAGCGGTAACGCCATGCAAGCCGCCTTGAGGGGCAAAAGCTTCACAGCGTACGATGCGCTTGCCACCCCGTTCACCGTGTCGGGCGAAGCACTCACCACGAAAAAGGCAAGTAATTTCGACCAGCGCTTGGCCAAGTTCATTCCAGCAAGCACAGCACAAGGCAGCACCGCCGCCCAGCTGGCCAGCTTCAGCTTTGCCAAGGAAGAGGGTGCTCTGCCCATGGGCGATTGGATCCTTGGCTTTGGTTCAACCGGCACGCTTACCCAAAAACTTGGGCTCACCACTGGCTTCAGCACCCTTGCAGCTCAGCAATCCAGCGCCTTTGCCTTAGCCCAAAACGGCAGGGGTTTTGCGTTTGTCAACAAACAGGGTCAGAAAACCACCAGCCTCTTCGCTTTTGGTGATCTGCAAAACGCAGGGGCCCAAAACTATGGCCTCGGCTTTGCCTCCGGTTACAGCTTTGAAGGTGGCGCGAAACTCGCCCTAGGTGCCTCTATGCTGCGCGAAAGTGGTTCCTACCTTGGCCTTGCCATGAATACGATGGGAAATACCGAGGTCGACCAGTTCAACGCCATAAGCGGTTTGTTTAATGCCAGTGCAGCCCTGCCACTGGGGGCATTCGATCTGTTTGCCAGCGCCGAGCTGGGCCTCAGCCAAGCCCAAGGTGCAGGAGTTGTCACCGGGTTTGATCAAGGCGTCTTTACAGGCTTTTCCTTCGGTCTCAGCACCCAAAGCCTCTTGACCCAGAACGACCGTCTCACACTAAGCTTCAGCCAGCCACTTTTGATGGAACAAGGCGGGGCGCAGCTGCGCTTATCCGGTGCGCGTGATCTGCAAGGCAATGTGAGCTTTGACCATCTCGATGTGGATTTGGCAGCACAGGCCCGCCAGCTTGACTTTGGCGCTGACTATCAGCTGAACTGGGGCGCGCAAACAGCGCTACGCATGGGCGGTGTCTTCTCGCTCAACGAAGGCCATGAAAAAGGCGAATACGGCTCCACCCTCATGGGCCGCCTAACACATAAGTTTTAGGAAAATAACAAAGTACTCTATAAAACAAGCCCCCGGAGCTGTCGCTCTGGGGGCTTTGCATTGCTATTGCATCTGCTTGTTATTCCGCTAACGCTGGCTCTTGGTTCTCGGGAGAAAGCACAGCTTCTTCTTCAACAAAGAAAAGCCCGTAACGCAGGTCGGTCTTCCCGCGCATCGCCCACAACAGTCCAAAAGTAAAGATAAGGCTCAAGCCATCGCTCAGCGGCAATGAAAGCCAGATACCGGCTTCTCCGCTGATATAGGGCACCACAAGTACAAGCGGCAGGAAGAAAAAGTAAATCTTGCACACCCCAAGCAGCCCCGCCATGGTGGCGTTTCCGATTGCCTGAAAATAACCGGAAATCACGACCGAGATGTTAGAGATAACCATCAAACCACACCCCAAAAGCATAATGCGTTTGGTTTCAGCAATGACTGCTACATCATCAACAAATAGTGCTGCCAATGCTTCTGGTGCCAGCATGAATAATGCCTGCATGATGAGTGAATAAAGCGTTGTCGTGACAATCAAAATGCGCAGGGATTGGTTGGCACGGTGATATTGCTTTGCCCCTACATTATTCCCGATAATGCTTTGAGCTGCCATTGCAAAACCAAGAAGAGGTAAAAAGTAAAAAGTTACCAAGCGGTTATAGATACCATAGGCCGTTGTCGTCGCTGCACTTTCAGCTGTGCCATGGGTCTGGATCGCAAATAGAACAAAGGCAGCCATAAGGCTGACGCCGATATAGCTAAGCGCGCCCGGTAGCCCAAGAAAAATGATATCTTTCCATTCTTCCCACAACTGTGCCCGTCCGTAAAACTTGAGCTGTAATTTAGAGCGCTTGCTAAAGCGGAAGCCAACAACCACGCACACACTCACAGCCTGCGCTAAAATAGTGCCCAACGCAGAGCCAAAGACACCAAGGCCCATAACCACAATCAACAAATAGTTGAATGCCATATTACTGAAAATGCTAATGATAAACAGCAAAGACATTTGTTTCACGTGTCCCTCACTGCGCAAACAGTCAGATTGCAAAGTCAGTATGGCAGGTAGTAATACAGCGGCTACAATTGGGGTAATGTATGTGCTGCTTAAGTCGGCAAGGCCCTGATCTCCTTCAGACAGCGCCAACAACACATCTTGATAGCTGGCGAAATAGCTCACCATGAGGATTAGCGAAATGACGCCAACCAGCGCGTGAGCGTGGAAATAAATCCGCTCAGCTCCGGTAAAGTCTTTAGCGCCGAGACGGCGTGCCAGAATACTGCCCGTTCCTGCGCCAACGAGCGTATTGATAGCAATGATGAACATGAAGAGCGGAAATACCAGCGTGACAGCTTGAATGGCCTCGGCACCCGCAAAGCGGCCCAAGAATATCGCATCAACAAGAATAGCTGATGCATTTAAAACCATCACAATCACAAGGGGGAGGCCATTACTAACGAATAGTTTTCCTAACGGCTCGGTTAAATAGGGGTTATCGCCCGGCTGAGTATGGGGCATAATGATTACCTAGCTTATTAGTTAAAGGCCAATATAAGGCCAAGAAACAAAAAATAATTACCGGTTACATAAGTACTTCGGCAATCAACAATGAATGAAGTCTTCCAAAAGACTACTATGTTATCCCCCCTTTAAAAATTAAGGTAAACCTACAAGTTGTCACAGGTGGAAATCTAATAATACCTATAATCATTTAAGGGCGGGTCATTTGTAAGTCGTTATATTGACAAATCTTTTTGAAAGCATGCCTCACAGGGCAGTTGTTAAAAAGCTGTCTTCAAAAAACTCTAGAAGATATGTGGTAGCTTTTACGCTATATTTCTAGGTGGCTACAGCAAATAAAACAGCATGCTGATGGTATATTATCAAGAAGGTCCTTTGCATGAAAAGCGAATTTAAAGCAGTTGTATTTGATATAGGTAATGTGTTTATCCGCTGGGATCCGGAGAACCTCTATAAAAAACTAATTCCCGACGATGAAAAGCGCCAATGGTTCTTATCCACGGTGTGCCCGATGGAGTGGAACCTGGAGCAAGATAGAGGGCGGCCCTGGAGCGTTGCTGTTGCCGAAAAAACCTCGGAATTTCCGCAGTATGCCGAACTTATTCAGGCCTATGATAGCCGCTGGGAAGAAATGCTGGGCGGCGAGATTATCGAAACCCGCGAAATGATGTTCACCCTCAAGCAAGAAGGGGTGCCGCTCTACGCTATTACCAACTTTTCTAGCGAGAAGTTTGAGGAGGCGAAAAAGATCTACCCCTATTTGGCAGAGAGCTTTATCGACACAGTGGTATCGGCAGAAGAAAAGCTGCTCAAGCCAGACCCGGCCATTTATCAATCTCTGATTTCGCGTAATAATCTCAAGGCCGGCGAGTTGATCTTTATCGATGATAACTTAAGCAATGTAGAGGCCGCACGTGGTGTAGGTATGGGTGCCATACACTTTAAAAGTCCGTCACAAGTACGTGCGGAGCTTAAAGCACTTGGTTTCCCGCTATAATACGATCACAACGGGTGGGAATTGTTGTTTGCTATAGGAGCATGCTAGGCTTTCTCAAAGGACCAAATGCCCATATCCTCGGCCTCAATAAGTATGGCCTCCACCTGTGGAAGATCGCAACTGGGCGGTACCATGACCGAAAACAGCGGCAATTCGCCTTCAAGGTCTTCGCAGGTGCATCCCATTTGGCGTAGTTTTTCCCACTCGGCGGCGAATTCGTTCTCGCATGCCGTTGTCTCAACAATAATGCGGTAAGTGCTGTAGCCAGAGCGCTTGCTAACGCCTTTGAACATAAGTGCCTTTTTGGCAGGCCGCGCTTCTACCAAGTCCAGATAATGTACACCACGGGCAAAAAACGGGGTATTTTCAACTTTGTAAAGCCCATTCCCGGCCTTGCTAACGAACAGGGTTTCATAGGAAAACCCGTGCCAATCATTCGGGTTAAGCGGGATTTGCATTTTTTCAATGCTCATGCTGCCTCACTATCGGGTCTTGGGCATGCCTATGCCAGTCATCGCGTTATAGCGATACTATGCCATAAAACAAATTAAAAGCCGGAGTGGTCCCCGGCTTTCCAGCATCAAATTGCTATATTGGGCGAAATTAATCGCGTAGCAAATCGTTGACCGACGTTTTGGCGCGGGTTTGGGCGTCGACGCGTTTTACAATCACTGCACAGGCAAGGCTTGGGCCGGGGGTACCATCTGGTAGTGGTTTTCCAGGCAGGCTGCCAGGCACCACAACCGAGTAGGCAGGGACTTCACCCACAAACACTTCGCCAGTGGTGCGGTCGATAATTTTGGTGGTTGCAGATATGAACACACCCATCGCCAGTACAGCGCCTTCGCGAACAATCACACCCTCAACCACTTCAGAACGGGCACCGATAAAGCAGTTGTCTTCAATGATAACCGGACCAGCCTGCAATGGCTCCAGAACGCCGCCAATGCCAACACCGCCAGAAAGATGCACGTTTTTACCAATCTGCGCACAAGAGCCAACAGTCACCCATGTATCAACCATAGTGCCTTCGTCAACATACGCACCAAGGTTGACGAAGGAAGGCATCAACACTGCTGATTTGCCGATAAATGCGGACTTGCGCACAACAGCGCCCGGCACGGCGCGAAAACCGGCTTCGGTGAATTCTTCTGCGCCCCAGCCAAGGAATTTGGAAGGCACTTTGTCCCACCAAGTTGCGCCATCAGGGCCGCCCTTGATGATTTCCATCGGGTTCAGACGGAAAGAAAGCAGCACGGCCTTTTTTGCCCACTGGTTGACGCTCCAGTCGTTGCCCTTACGCTCGGCAACACGCAAAATGCCCTTGTCGAGCAGGTCTAGCGTTTTTACAACAGCGTCGCGCACATCGCCGGTGGTTTCGGTGGTGATATTATCGCGGGCATCAAACGCAGCGTTGATGGTGGCTTCTAAGGCAGCAAGGTCGGCTTGGCTCATTTGGTAAAAAACCCCTCATGGTCATAAGGCTTGGGCGCATCCCTAAAAACTAGAGAAAACATAGGCAATGCACCAATAATATGTTGCTAAGCAGGTAAGCCAGCAAAAGCCTTCTGTCAATATGGCGCAACTGCACACCTGCCATGTTAAAGTGCTGCCCATTATTTCGTCAAAGGGTGCAATTTGCCGAAATTATTAAGTAGCATCAGGCAAAATAACAAAAAGGAGAGCTTGGACCCTCCTTTTTCACAATTACTGTGTCAGCTGTGCCAGTTGCCGTGCGTGCTAGCCTTGTTCGCTTTGCACGGGCGGTACGTCGGCATCCGCTTGTTCAATCAACCAGTCACGAAAAGCCGCAACTGGGCGGGTGAGAGGCCGGTTGGCATTACGCACAAACCAATAGCCGGTTTCTTGGGTAAACTTGGGCCATTCCGGCATTACCAAATGCCCTGCCGCCACTTCCTGTTCCACAAAGTGGGTATCAATGGCAATTGCGCCCATACCGGCCACAGCTGCTTGAATAGCCATATTGCGGCTTTCAAACATGGCACCGGCAGTCATATCGGGGTGCTCGATTTCAGCCATTTTCAACCACTCCGGCCAGTCTTCACGGCGCGAGGAAGTGTGCAGAAGTTTCAGTTCGTGCAAAAACGAAATGTCGGGGTTTTTGCTCACGGTCAGTTGCGGCGCAAACGCTACGGCCAAATCCTCTTTCCAAAGCATTTGCCGTTCCACATGCGGCCAGGCCCCGTCGCCAAGCCGAATGGCACAGTCGTAAGACTCGCGGTCCAGATCCACAAGCCGCATACTGGTCGAAATCAGCAATTCAATATCTGGGTGTTTGGCCTGAAAATCAGGCAGGCGTGGAATAAGCCATCGGGTGGCGACTGTTGATAGTGTTGAAATGCGTAGCTCGGTTCGGCTACGTCGTCGGAAAGCCTCAACCGCATGTTCAATTTGGTCAAATGAGGTGCCAAGGTTGGAAGAGAGCCGTTGCCCTTCTTCGGTTAACGCCAACCCGCGGCCATCTCGAACCACAAGTGCAGCGCCCAGCTCGCTTTCTAGCGAGCGCAACAAATGAGTGAGGGCAGAGGGTGTCACTCCCAAATCTTCTGCGGCACGAGCAGCCCGGCCATGTTTGGCGAGCAGCGAAAACGCATGTAGGGCGCGCAATGACACCATGAGTTACGTCCTTCTGTTTGGTACCTGTTTCAAGACAGGTTTTCTATGATTGAATAATACTCAATAAAGCCTTGAAAGAAAAACGTCCAGATTTCCACCGCGTTTTTTTCGCAGTTTAAGCAGTAAATCCCAGATCTTTAATAATTGTACTTAATTTTTTAAGTTCGCCATAAAATGGAACATTTTACGAAATTAAACTATTAGCTGTGTTGGTCATGACAGATTCTATATTATTTGTCTCTTACAAAGATGGAGTGCGAACGGCAAGTGTAAATAACCATATAAAACAATATGATAGTTGAATAAGAACAGCTACATTCTTCGCACACATGAAAATGTGACAGGTTTGCGTGCGTAAAACTAATGAACTTAATGAATGGCATGCACTATATCCGCAAAGCCTAAAGCTACAGCAGACCTTTCATGAAAGACAAAAACGAAAATAGAATTCCGAGTAATATCAAATGAAGAAATACATTAAAATAGCCGCGTTTTTATCGACAGCTGTGCTTGCCTCCTGCAGCGATAGCTTTCGGACTTTTCCAGAAAGTGACGGTACTATTGTCTTTCCCGAAACAATTAATACTAAGGCCTCAGAGGACGGAATTGTAGTACTGCCGGAAACTGTACCTGGTCCATATAAGGAAATGTTTAAATACTACACCAGTGTAACAGCACCGAATGGCAAGCCGATCCATATTCTTATTCAGGATAAATGGTCGCGTGAAAAAATCATTAAAGGCAGAAATGTTTTAAAACATATACTGACGAATGCGCCTGGGACTAAATACGGAGCAAATAAAGTAGCGGTTGCCAATAGTTTGGCTAACCAGCAAGCTGCAATGATATTCCTAAATGATAGCAGTGGCTTGGAAGATCCAAATCTGGAAGAAATTATGCTTCACGGAACGGTAACTAAACTGCAAGATCTACGAGAAAATGAGATAACAGTAGAAGGCTCTCCCGATTATCTTCAGCATAAAACGCGTGATGCCGCTTTTGAAGAGATTCTCCATTTCGTACATGACTACGGTATTAAAAAAGTATTGCCTGACTTCCAAAAGGAAATTGAAGCAGCGACAGATGCTGCTTCAGCAAAAGGTTTCCAGGGTTGGCCAGAAGATGAGCCCGAAAACCATAATAACGAGTACTTTGCCGCAGTTTATGATGTTTATCTCGATCTATGGAAACAACTACCAACTGTATATGAAGGTGAAGATATTGTGGGCGAGGTTCCTGAGGGTACGACCCATTTCGGGGCTTATCCCTTTGCAACCAATCGTCAGGATTTAAAGAAAAACGACCCGGCAGGCTATGCAATAATCAAAGACTTCTTTCCACCTTACTTAACCTATAAGGCCACTTTGCCCGCCAGCTTCAAGGGGCAATTCTTGATGGTTGAGCAAGAAGGGGTCGCCTATAGCCACAAATCACAACATTTATTAAAGGTTGCGCTCTCGGGCCGTGAAAACGCTGGAATTATTGGCAATAAATACAACAACACTTTCTGGGGTAATGCAGGTAACAATCAAATCAATGGTAACAAAGGCTTAGACACTGTCGTGTTCCGTGGCAAGGCCTCACAATACACAATCGAAAAGAACGCAAACAAAGTTGTCGTTCGCGATCATAAGAGCGGCCGTGATGGGGTCGACACCCTAACGAATATCGAAAAATTGAAGTTTGCTGACAAAACAATCAGCTTGTAAGGCGAAGAGATTTTCAGCAGGGCGTGGCATCGCAAACGGTAAAACGTCCTGCAAAAATTCATTGCTTATAGTTGGGTAAGCACCCGCTCTAAAAACACATCAAGCTCTTGGGTCTTGTGCTCAACATGGCCCAAGTCAACCTGTTCACCATCCCAGCCCTTGTGCAATTCACGGCCAATGGCACAAGGTTCAATTAAAATGGTTCGCATACCCATATCATGCGGTACAAGCAAATTACGTGCTAAATCCTCAAACATAGCGGCTTTTTCAGGGACAACATCATAAGTTGCTAAAAACTTTTCGTAGGTCTGGCGCGATGGTTTGGGCACAAAGTCCGCTTCAATAATGCCGAAAATCTCGTCAAAATGATGGGTAATCCCAAGGCATCCGGCCACCGCTTCCGCATGACGGCGTGTGCCGTTGGTGAGGATAAACCGCCGACCGGGTAGCTTAGCGATAGCTTCACCAAGCTTTTCGTTGCGCTCCAGTGCCGAGTGGTCAATGTCATGCACATATTCAAGGTAATCAAAAGGGTCCACGTCGTGCTCTTTCATCAAGCCGTTCAGCGTGGTGCCATAAGTCAAATAATAACGCTTTTTAAGCAGCTGCGCTTCTTCAGCCGCATGCCCGGTTACCCTTTGCACATACTCGGCAATCTTCTTGTTAATCTGCGCAAACAAGTTGGTACGTGCCGGATAAAGTGTGTTGTCGAGGTCAAAAATCCAGCAATCAGTTCTCTTAAAAGCAGAGTAGGGCATAAGTCTCCAACAATGTTAGCGCATTACCATGTTAAAAGATGCGTAAAAACAATAGGGCAGGGCGCAATGGCAAGCAGGACGCGCCCATAGATATACACATTCAGGCTGGTTGAAAAGCGTTTATTCATGCCAGAATAGGTGCACTATCCCTTGCCAACCAATGAATGCGATATTTGCTGCTTAGTTGTTACTTGCACACATAGTCCATAGTTAGGATAATAACAAAACAATATGCTTGGTATTGATAGGGCGATCATAACGAACCTAGGTGCGTGAAATGTCAGAGTCTTTTGTACTGGACAATGAAAAACTACAAGAACTATTGAAAACCACCACACATATCAAAGGGGCTGATTTATCCGCAGTGGAGATGGACCAACTCCAACTGGAAGCCGTAGAATTCGAGGATTGTACTTTTGCCCCAGCTCAGCAGCTATCAGCAGTTCAACTGTTAGATTGCCAGTTTGAAAACTGTGTTTTTCCAGCCGTTGTTTTCGCTTCCTGCGATTTAACCGGCACCCAGTTCAACAATTGCCGCTTTTACGACCCGCAAAGCAAACAGGGCAGTAAGTTCCGCTTTTGCGATCTGAAAGAAACCAGCTTTAAAAACTGCGATCTGCAAATTGGCACAATGCATGGCTGCACTTTATGCGCTGCGCATTTTGAGGAAAGCAAAATGCAAGGCATTACATGGAAGGATTGCCAGTTCTCCCGCGTCTTTGCAGGAAAGGCCAGCTTGAATGAGTTGACAGTTACTAACTGTGATATGCGTTTTAGTAATCTGGCTAATCATAACTTGAATTCATGCGAATTTCGTAACTGCGATATGAAAGAAGCGGACCTGTCAGGCTCATCTTTTCATGAAGCATGCTTTACCGCATGTGTGCTTGATTTTGCCGATATTCAAAATGCCGACTTCACGCTGGCCGATTTAACCAAAAGCTCATTGGCCGGTTTCAACCTCAATGCCAGCAAGGCCTATCGTAATATGCGCATCTCACAAAAAGCGCAGTCCGATATTCTAAATGCGATGGGGCTAAAGCTGGTGCGCTAGCAAAAGGGCGGCCAAACCCCTTTTGGTGTCGATTGCACCATTTTCGAACCGTTATTGAGCCGATTTGAAGCAGGTATGCGTAGCATTTGCACACAAAACAGCTCACAAAGTAAATACGGCTCAAAAGCGGGTATAAGTACCACTCATACCCGCACCAACAAAGGCTACTTTACAATCAAAGTACCTGCGCCGTGGTCGGTAAACAGTTCAAGCAATACCGAATGTGGTACTTTTCCATCCACAATAACAACGCCTTCAACACCGCGATCAAGCGCTTCTATGCACGTCTCCACTTTTGGAATCATGCCGCCAGAAATAGTACCGTCGATAATCATAGCCCGCGCTTCGGCAACGGTGAGATGCTTAATCAGCTTGCCATCACGCCCAAGAACGCCGGGGACATCTGTTAAAAACAGCAGGCGCTTGGCATTGAGCGAACCGGCAATAGCACCGGCAAAAGTATCGGCATTAATGTTGTAGGTTTCGCTGTCCTGCCCAGGTGCAACCGGTGCAACAACGGGGATAAGGTCTTGCTCTAAAATCATATTCAGCACTGTCGGATTCACAAAATCCGGCTCACCCACAAATCCGAGGTCCAGAACTTCTTCAATTTTAGAATCAGGGTCACGGTGGGTACGGTGTAGTTTTCGTGCCCGCACCATGCCGCCATCCTTGCCGCAAAGGCCAATTGCGCGGCCACCTACAGCATTGATATTCTGGACAATATTCTTATTTATTGAGCCACATAGCACCATTTCAACCACTTCAACGGTTGCCTTGGTGGTGACGCGTAAACCGCCCTTGAACTCGCTTTTTATCTGCAAGCGGTCTAGCATTGCACCAATTTGCGGCCCGCCCCCATGCACCACAACAGGGTGCACACCAGATTGCCGGAGCAGGGTAATATCGCGTGCAAAAGCCTCGGATAAACTATCATCCCCCATGGCATTGCCGCCATACTTCACCACAACTTTGCGGTCATCGTATCGCTGCATATAAGGCAAAGCCTGGGCGATCACGTGGGCACGGTTATTACTATCACAGCTGCTCATGGAGATTTCACCAAAAATAGATATCAATAAAAGGCCAAGTGATTATTCGGCCCAAGAAACTCAGCGCAACCAACACCTTAAGTAAAGCACTAAAAATGTCGGCAACCGCCAATATACCAGATTAAAAAAACGACAAAAGAGCCAAGGCGTGGATAAAGCTGCCAAACACGATTTCAAGGAGTTTGCCAGCTATCTCGCTATTGCCTTGGTCGCACTTGATCCCGTTAGGATTAAGGCTATAAAAAACAAGTATTTAACCCTGCTGTGCCAGCCGGTAGAAAGTAGCGCGAATTTCCTCAAGTCCTAAGTTTTTCTCAGAGGAACTTGTTAAAACTTCAGGATGAGCTGCAGGACTTTTCGCAATTTTTTCAAGGGTTTCTGCTTTAACACGTTCCAGTTGACCGGGCTTGATCTTGTCCGCTTTTGTCAAAACAATCTGGTAGGGCACCGCCGCCTTGTTCAAAATTGCATAGGCTTCCATATCATTCTTCTTAATGCCGTGGCGGCTATCCACCAATGCAAAAACTCTTCTTAACGTGGAGCGGCCCCGCAGGTAATCAAAAACCAATTCGGTCCAAGCATCGACCATACCTTTAGGAGCCTCGGCATAACCATAGCCGGGCATGTCAACCAAAGTAATAGGGCTGGACTGGGCAGAAAAGAAATTGAGCATTTGCGTGCGACCTGGGGTATTCGAGGTGCGCGCAAGCCCCTTGCGGCCTGTTAAGGCATTGATAAGGCTAGATTTACCAACGTTGGAGCGGCCACAAAAAGCAATTTCCAGTTTATCAAGTGGCGGCAATTTGGCGATTTCGGCAACACTGGTATCAAATTCCCAGCGCTCGGCAAACATCAGGCGGCCTTGTTCAACTTCTTCTGCGGTGAATTCATTTTCGTTTGTCATACTGCGCTTTCTAGCCTGCAAATGGTCTTGAGTGAAGGGCTCTCTAGCACGAAACCAAGCCCGGCATCTGCTTTTATTCACGCTAATTCAGTCACTTTATCCCCGCAAAGGGCGAAAAGAAAACCCCGCCTGACGGGCATCAGGCGGGGTTATTGTTAAAAAGCGGTTTTTACTTTTCGGCTTTTTCTTTTGGTTTCCGTTTGAAAGTTGCCTTCACATTATCAAACAACTCAAACTTAACCCCTTGACGTTTCATGATAATTCCTTGCTGGAGAATGGAAAGCGAGTTGTTCCATGCCCAGTAAATTACAAGGCCAGCGGGGAAAGATGCCAACATGAAAGTAAATAGGACGGGCATCCAGGTAAAAATCATTTGCTGTGCAGGCTCTGCTGGTGCCGGGTTCATCTTCATTTGTAAGAACATGGTGATACCCATTATCAACGGCCATATGCCCAACACCATAATGCTAGGTGGATCCCAAGGAATCAGCCCAAACAAGGTGAACAAGTTTGTCGGATCAGGCATAGACAAATCCTGAATCCAGCCAAAGAATGGTGCCTGACGCATTTCAATGGTTACAAACAACACCTTATAAAGCGAGAAAAACACCGGAATCTGGATCAACATCGGCAGGCACCCTGCCATCGGATTAATCTTCTCGGTCTTGTAAAGCTCCATCATCGCTTGTTGTTGCTTGGCACGATCATCCTTGTACTTCTCGCGGATATCCTGCATTTTCGGCTGTACAAGCTTCATCTTACTCATGGATACGTAAGACTTGTTCGCCAGCGGGAAGAACAACGCCTTAACAATCACAGTAACCAGCAAAATGGAAATACCGAAGTTCCCAACAACACCGTAGAGCAGGTCGAGAAGCCAGAACATAAACTTGGTAATGAAGTAGAACCAGCCCCAATCAATCATCAGCTCGAAGCTTTGAATGTTGTCAGCATTTTGGTACGCGGTTAACAGGCTGGAAACCTTCGCACCTGCAAACAGCATGGATTTGTTTTCCCCGCTACTGCCGTCGGCAACCTTAACAGCTTCCCCCAGGAAATCGCTTTGGAAGTTATTGCTAGCTTGCTGGTAGCTAAAGCTTGGCTGGTACTCTTTACCTTGAGTGGGAATAAGTGCCGTTGCCCAGTACTTATCGGTAATACCAACCCAGCCGCTTGATGCCTTTTTAGGGCGTACAGGGCCATCTTCAACAAGGTCATTATACTTGATTTCCTGAAGGCCTTCTTCGCCTACAAAGCCGATCAAGCCTTCGTGCAGCACAAAATAACCAGAGGTTTTTGGTTCGCCAGTACGAACAATCATACCATATGGGTAAAGCGTAATTTCCTTGCCGCTATTGTTGGTAACTTTTTGGTCGACATGGAACATATAGTTCTCGTCAACCGTCAAGTTACGTTCAAAAACAAGCCCTTCGCCATTATCCCAAGTCAGCGTAACTGGTTTGTTCGGGCTTAAGGTTGCATTGCCTTTAAGGCTCCAAAGCGTATCTGCTTTAGGCAGCTTGATATCGGCACCTGTATTCGCAACCCAGCCATAATCTGCATAATATGGGTTCGGACTGTTTTTAGGTGATAACAAAACAACGGTTGGGCTGTCTTCATCCAGCGTTTCCCGATACTTCTTCAATCGAAGATCATCGAATTTGCCGCCCACCAAGTTAATGGAACCAGAAAGGCTAGGGCTATCAATCGCCACCCGCGCACTTTGTTGCAGCGCTGCATCACGGCTCACCACTTGGCGTTTGTCACCCGCCACGTTGGCTTGGGCCGGACTTTGCGCACTATCAACGTTAGGACGCGGTTTCGTGCCATCTGCCACGCTCTGGTCTTGCTGGGCCTGCTGTGCAGCCTGTTGTGCGTCCAGCTCAGGCTTGGCGACAAAATACCGCCAACCAAGCAGTACGGCCAGCGATAGGACGATGGCTAGGATCATATTGCGATTATCGTTCATCGACTGGATCACTCATCTTGTCTTGTTTAAAAGTATTAGTAGAGCCATTCCCTGCTACAGTCTGGGCAAAAGCTTTGGGGTTTGACTTTGCTTTGTTATAACGCGCTTGCTTTGGCTTGAAAGCGTTTTTTACGCTTTTTTGCAAATCAGCCAATAACATGTCGAAGGGTAAGTTCAATGCGGCGCGTCGTCCGATTAGCACATAATCAGCACCGGATTTGGCAAGCGTGGGGTCGAGTTGGGCAACAGCTGCCCGTAACCGTCGCTTAATTCGGCTGCGTTCCACCGAGTTTCCGGTTTTTTTCGTAACAGTATAACCCATTCGTGGCGGGCCTTCAGCGCGGGTTACGGCCGCTTGAAGTAAAAAAGCGCGCCGAGGTGTCCGGCCGCCTTTAGCAACGGCAAGGAACTCGGAGCGCTTTCTTAAAGTTTCCATGGTTTTACGGCGGTGTCCAGTTTGGGTTAAAAAACAAGTAGCCGCCAAGCAACCATCGATATTAGGCACTCAGACGCTTACGGCCTTTGGCACGACGACGTGCAAGAACAAGACGGCCGTTCTTTGTTGCCATGCGAGCACGAAAACCGTGGCGGCGCTTGCGAACAAGATTGCTCGGTTGGAATGTACGCTTCATTTCATCTACCTGTACGCAGAGCAAACTCTGCTATTTAAATAGTGGGTGGATCTACCGTTTCAACCATATTTTCACATGGGACCCTGTCCAAGCAAGGTCACTAACGGCATTCCTAGTCGAGCGGCTTATATGCGTCACAGGCAAACAAGTCAATAATTACGCTGCTCGAATATGCAGACAAACCCATATTTTTAGCGAAATAAATGCTGTCAATCCCTGCAATTGGGTCGGAATCTGGAGAACAAAGAAAAATTGTAACAAAGTACCCACGAACCTGTGATTATTACTTGAAGAAATCATGCCCTATAAATGGACTAGGCAATGAGCGAGAATCGCTTGAAGCAACTGCTAGAACTGTTTGCATCAATAATCGCGATGAAGAGCAAAGGCCAAACGACCTCTGGTTATATGAAACTATCAACGGAATGAGAGAATAGTTATCCCATAACCGGTGTGTGCAGCGCAGTTTTGTCTCAATGATAAGCTGCAATCCCATTGTAATTACCATGTCTATTCACGTGGGAACAGATAACAGGCAATATGAAAACCTCAATGAGCGCGAAACAACAACCAAGACACCGGATCAGCACAATGAAGCGCTGGATCCCCTTGCTTGTTATCGCAGCACTGGCGGTTATGGCCTACGCGCTCGGATGGTATCAACACATAAGCTTGGAAGAACTCATACGAAACCGTAATGATCTCAACGCGGAACTAGCCAGATCGCCGCTTTACTTCATCACGGCCTATATGGTGATATATATTTTATTAACGGCACTATCATTCCCCGGCGCTGCATTCTTAACGATTGTTGGCGGCTTCTTTTTTGGTTTGGTGCTGGGAGTTACACTATCAGTGGTTTCAGCCAGTTTGGGGGCAACGATAGTTTTTTGGGCTGCACAGACAGCGTTCGGGCAAACACTGGCAAAAAGAGCAGGACCGCTAGCCCAAAAGATGGCAAAAGGGTTTGAGAATAACGCCTTTAACTATCTGTTATTTCTACGTTTGTGTCCGATTTTTCCGTTTTGGGCGGTTAATATTGCTCCCGCACTATTAAAAGTACCGTTAAGAACATTTTTGATAACAACTTTCCTCGGCATCATACCAGGCTCATTTGCCTATGTTTTTATTGGTACGGGTTTAGAAAGTGTTATTCTGGCGCAAGAGGCGGCCAATGAAGGATGCCTGACAGATAATAGTTGTCACATAGAATTAGAGGCACTGGTAACACCACACCTTGTTTGGGGGCTGCTGTTTTTGGCCTTCGTATCACTTATCCCCGTGTTCTATCACTATTACAAATCTGTTGTAAGGCAGTGAATAATGAAACAGGACAACGACACCCCTCAAAAAAAAATCCTTTGCCCTGATATTTGCATCATTGGCGCAGGTGCGGCAGGGTTAACCATTGCCGCAGGTGCCGCTGCATTTGGCCAAAACGTTGTTCTGGTTGAAAAGGGAGCTATGGGGGGAGATTGCCTCAACTATGGCTGTGTTCCATCAAAGGCAATGTTGGCAGTAGCTCACATTGTGGCCGAGTGTAAGCGCGGTGATCAGTTGGGTGTTCACGCTTCCGCTGTCCAAGTGGAATACGAAGCAGTTCATGCACATATTCAAAGCGCAATCGCACAAATTGCCCCGCACGACTCGCAGGAACGCTTTGAAAAGCTTGGCGTTATGGTCTTAAGAGAGGCCGCTTACTTTCGCACCCCAACCCAGCTTATGGCGGGTGATGTAACAATCAAAGCAAAAAGATTTGTCATTGCGACAGGCTCGTCGCCCAGCATCCCAGCAATAAAAGGGCTGGAAGAGCAGCCATATCTAACCAATGAAACCATTTTTTCTCTCAACCAGTGCCCGGCGCATCTTATTATCATCGGTGGTGGGGTCATTGCGTTGGAGTTAGGTCAAGCACAAAGACGCCTTGGTGCTGAGTTGACAATTATCGAAGCTAAAGAACCACTTGCTAATTTTGAGCAAGACTTGAAGCAGCCTCTGATGGAACAGCTTGAAAGCGAGGGAGTTGTTATTTTAACAGGACATAGCGTAACTGGCATCAGCAAGTGTCTGGATGATAACGACGAGCATGTAGGCGTTCGGGTTCACGCGCAAAGTGCACAAGGAGAGATGCGAAGTATTAAAGGCAGTCATTTACTGGTCGCAGCAGGGCGTAAACCTGCAATCCACGGCTTAGAGCTGGAGGCAGCGGGTATCGCACTCAACGGGGGTGCTATTGCGGTTGACCATCGTTTCAGAACGACAAACAGCCGCGTTTATGCGCTTGGCGATGTAAATGGGATCTCACAGTTTACCCACTCAGCAGGTGCACAGGCGTCAATGTTGTTACGGCATCTTTTGTTTTCCCTGCCGATATCGCATCATAAAATGCTTGTACCTCAAGTGGTTTATACGGACCCACCTTTGGCAAAAGCTGGTTTGAGTCTGCAAGAGGCACGTCAAAAATATAAAAAAGACTGTAAACAGCTCCAAACGTCTTTTAGTAAATGCGACAGAGCAGTTGCGAGCGGCAAAACAAATGGCTTCCTTCGCCTTATTGTCAACAAGCGCGGTCAGTTGCTCGGGGCGCAAGCCGTTGGGGAGAATGCAGGAGAACTGATAGGTTTGCTATCGAAATCCATTGCAAGAAAAGAAAAGCTCTCCAGTCTGCTAGCCTACACATTTCCCTATCCCAGCTGGAATGAAATCATAGCTAAAACAGCCATCGATTTTTATCGTGATTACCCTTCAAAAACCTGGGTACGTTGGTTGGTTCGTGTACTTAGATTTTTGCGCTAAGTGTTTCCTATGGAAAACTAAATAGGTTTTGGCCCCTTTGTTTTTAAGCCTGCCCAACGAGGTGAGTTCGCCTTTCTTCTTGCTTGCCATGTAAAACTTGTTAGGCTGACTTTACGTTAAATTTGCAAGGACGATCTATTGAGCAGACAAAGCCGTAAACAGCAAAATAGCCTAGCAATGACAGGAGGAGCTAACCATAGGTGGCCACTTCGCGCAAATGGCCTTTCATTCAAGCTACTTGTGCTGACACTTTTGTTCGTAATGCTCAGTGAGGTACTAATATTTATTCCTTCCATCGCCAACTATCGCATTACCTGGTTGCAAGACAAGCTCAATGTTGCCGGTGTGGCTGCCAGCTTATTACAGCAAAGCAGCCAGTTAGACCGGTCCATGCAAAACAGCCTACTAACGGCAACCGGTGCCTTAGAGATACGGCTCATCGAAGGTGGTGAGGCGAGGTTAATTGCAAGTGCGATGCCGGAAAGCCACCAAGCAACGAAAATCGACATTACGAGGATGGCACCAATTCAAGATATTTGGTTGGCACTGAGGGTTTTGATTGGCCTTGATACAGGCAATATGCGTGTTTACGGCCAGCTCAGTTCGCCCATGAACAAAAGCGTAGAAATGCTCATTCCCTATTCCAAATTGCGAAGTGCGATGCTGGCCTATGGATTTAATATACTTTTACTATCACTTGTCATTTCAATCATAACAGCATCTCTTGTGTACCTCAGCCTACGTTGGCTCTTGGTGCGTCCTCTCCAACAACTTTCGACCTCAATGCAAAGCTTTGCAAAGGCACCAGAAGATTTGCGGCAAAAAATAAAACCCAGTGGCCGACGAGATGAGCTTGGTGAAGCGGAGCTGCAATTGCTGGACATGCAAAACAAATTAAACAGAACACTTCATCAGCAAAAACGTATGGCCGACTTAGGACTTGCCGTTTCGAAAATTAATCATGACCTACGAAATTTGCTCGCATCCGCTCAATTGCTTATGGAACGCTTGGAAACGCTGCCAGACCCCACAGTTCAGCGTATCACGCCCAAGCTTTTAGGTACGTTGGATAGGGCAATTCAATACACAACCTCGGTGTTATCTTATGGCAAGGCTGAAGAGGCAACACCGCAATTGCGACAGGTTCAATTGCGACCACTTGTTGATGATCTATTTGAAATACTTGGCTTACCGCAACAAAATCAAATTCGATATTTCAATGAGGTGTCAAAAGAGCAGCGACTAGAGGCGGATCCAGAGCAGTTATTAAGAGTTTTGCTGAATCTAGCGCGCAATTCGGTGCAGGCCATGCAAAACGATAGGCAAAGCGTACGACCCAAGCAATTAAGCATATCGGCCCAAAAAAAGGACAGCGCACTGGATATTATTGTATCCGACACGGGGCCGGGGCTGTCAGAGCTGCAAAGAGAAAAGCTTTTTAAAGCCTTTGCCACCCATGGTAAGGCAGGAGGTACGGGATTAGGCTTGGCAATAGCTCATGAAATAATATCGGCTCACGGAGGAAAAATTGCTTTGGTCAATGAAAACAGCCAAGGAGCATGCTTTCAAATCAGCTTGCCACTTTCTGAATCTCCCTAAAAGCTCCTTACTAGACTACTTGCCCATCCATTGAAAAAAGCAAAACCAATCAATGGCTTTATCCCCAATGCGATAAAAAAAAACAAAAATTATCAGGTTTTGCTTGCCAACTGCACAAGAGCTGGGTACATAAGCCTCCGTTCCCGATGGAACACTAAACCTGCACCGGTAGCTCAGCTGGATAGAGCACCAGACTACGAATCTGGGGGTCGGGGGTTCGAATCCTCCCCGGTGCGCCATTATCCTAGTAGCGTAATATGACGCTCTAGTGAAATTGGCCAAAGCGCCTATATATGCACCGGTAGCTCAGCTGGATAGAGCACCAGACTACGAATCTGGGGGTCGGGGGTTCGAATCCTCCCCGGTGCGCCATTATCCTAAAATTGATTTCATAAAATTGGCTGCAAAAGTGCGGTTATCTTCGTTAGTTGATTTCAACTCAAACTGAGATGTGCCCGCAAAATGAACACACCCCAGATAATGGCATTATTGCGAAGCCGTTTATAAGGTTAATTGTTATGCAAGCGCTTTTGCGAGCAGTGCCAGTGTACTTAAAATACCTATGGCACTTTTATGGGAATCGGCTGTGAACTCAATCTGCTGTGCACCGCTTCGGTGCAGGGTTGGCACCAGCTCAGCGGCATCTGCAAAGATCTGTTTGTTGAGGTCAACTTTAACATGAAGCGGTGGTTTGGTTGGGGCATCTGCCTTCATCCCAGCTGCATTACTAACGGCTTGTTTTACCTTCTTTTCAATCAGTTCGCGCGCCTTAACCGGCGAAAGGCTGTTGCACATAGCAGCCCCAAGGGCTTGCTTAACGACAATACATTGGCAGCTGGGAAACTGCGAGCCAACTTCACATGCAAGCGCATCATCACCGCTAACAGCCAAAAGCGGCACACCAATTTCGCTGGCATAACCGGCAAAAAGAGTTGTCTCACTGGCATGCACATCATTAATTGTGATTTGACGGAAAGCCTGCCCTGATATCGTGTGTGCCAAAACGCCACGATGATTGGCACCGGCATGGTACCCAATCAATACAATTCCGGCATCTGTTGCTTGCACGCCCTCAATCATAGAAAGAGGACGTGGCTTGCCTGAAATAATGCGTGCGCGCGGGTCGAGTTCTTCGGCCAATAAATTGCGCATCATCCCGTGAGAATCTGCCACGACGACCTCGCTGGCACCACCTGAAAATGCACCGCGGATTGCAGCGTTGGCCTCTTCGCTCATAAGCCGGCGTGCACTTTCGTATTCGCTATTGCCACGGACCCCTTGCGCCGCCTCGCAAACGCCGGCAACACCTTCAATATCAACGCTAATCGTAATGCGCAAAGCATTCTCCATTGTAATTATTGATTACATTGGGTTTCAACTTGCCCAAGATATGGGCTAATAACAATAAGTATTCTAGCGAAGTGCATCGATGATGCAGCAAACTAGAAAGGGTGCTAGACTTCCCGAGTTGTTGGGAGGGATTATAGGGTTAATACAATGAATAAATTAGAGTTTTCCCTTGCGGCCTTATTGGAAGGACGTAATTCGGCCTCCCTGAAAAAAATGCAAGGCCCCGCGCCGACGAGTGTTCAGCTGCAAAACATGATAGAAGCGGCTGGAACAGCACCGGATCATGGCAAACTACGCCCCTTTCGCTTTATGGAGGTGAGTGATAAAGGGCGTGAGAAGCTGGCACAGCTATTTGCGAAATGTCATAGGGAACTGGAACCAAATGCAGATGAGGCAGCAATAGAAAGGGCACGCTCCAAAGCATTTAAAGGTCCAATGCTGCTTATGATGATTGTAACGTTAGATGAAAGTAAAGAATGCGCTATACCCACTCAAGAGCAATGGGTAAGTGCTGGTGCCGGCCTGCAAAATCTCTTGCTCATGGCCGAAGCGCAAGGTCTGGCTAGCCGGGTTACAAGCGGGCGTAGTGTTCAACTTAAAAGCTTTCACGATGGATTGGGGCTGCAAGAGAACGAGCAGTTCCTCTGCTTTATCTCGCTAGGCACTGTAGAAGAGCCACGTTTGACAACGGGACGTCCGCTAATGAGTGACCTTCATAGCATCTGGGGCGAAAGTTAAGTAAACAGCCTCAAACAAACAGGTGAGGGCGACGATAGCGCCGCCCATATTATTATTATTTCTTTTTAGGCCGAAATACTTCAATCACCTTCGGGTCGGTTTCAATCCGACCAGCTTCAATTAAATCGAGGCAATACGGTACGGCAGGAAAAACAGCATCAAGGCATGTTTTGATCGCAGCTGGCTTGCCAGGTAGGTTAATGATCAGGGACTTATTGCGAATTCCTGCTGTTTGACGGGACAAAATCGCAGTAGGAACTTCACGCAGGCTCACTTGGCGCATTAACTCACCAAAGCCAAGTAATTCCTTTTCTAAAACTTGTTGCATGGCTTCTGGGGTTAAATCCCGAGGGGAGGGGCCTGTACCACCAGTGGTAAGAATAAGGTCTACTTCGTCTTCGTCTGCAAGTTTAACCAAGCAATCACGAACGCTCTCCACGCCATCGGCTATGATTATATGCAAAGGCTCATAGGGGGTAACAACTGCGTTTTGGATATACTCCAAAATGGCGGGACCACTTTTATCTTCGTATTCGCCTGTGCTAGCTCGGTCAGAAATTGTTACAGCTGCAATTTTCATTTATTGCTCTCACTCGCTTTACTCAATGATCGACATGCAAATGCAATTATGGGCAAGGTAATCAACGGCCCACAATACAAACATAGCACCAGAGTAATACGTTGCTTGAGAAATAACCAGCTAGATACCGATACGCTCTAGAAACTTCCCAGCTCTTTTAGCGGCAAGCCTCGTGACGCCACGTGGATATCGTTTAGAAACTTGCGGTCCTTGTATGCCGTGCATGCCTAACAGAATTTTTTTCAACTCGCCCTCATGGACCAACTGACTTGCTTCTTTTAGAGAAAACCACTTACGCTCACGCTCATGTTTCTCTGGCCATTCTTGTACCAGCTCGCGTACTTTTAGCCCGTAGACTTCAACCTCACAAGCAAGTGGTTCTTTGCCTTCGCGTTGTTTGAGGTAGCCATAATACCCAATAGGGTGCTCTTGTACTTGCCCTTTAACACCAGCCTCTTCATAGGCTTCTAGCTCGGCAGTCTCAGCGCCACTTTTATTTTTCATGGGCCAGCCTTTGGGTATAATCCACCGTTTGGTTTCACGAGAAGTGATAAGTAACACTTCTACTGTACCATTTGGCAATTTCCTGAAAGGGAGGGCAGCGTATTGACGCGCTCTCCCGTATGGGGACTTTTGTGCGAGCTTCGTAACAATCATTATTTTCTTCTTTATTACTTATTGCGAGGGGTGCCCTCTTGTTCCATTTTTTAAAGGCTGAGTTTTATTATGGGGTGGTCAGCACAATAACTTACTGTGCTCTCTAAACTAAATCTATGACATTTTTGAGGAACTTGGATTGGGTAAATCACTCAGCTTGTGTATGAACAAAATCCTCAAACAGTTCTACGCATACTTCTACATCAAACAAACACAGTGGTATTTGATGTCTACTCATAGATTACTTAGCAAAAGTATATTAAAAATATTGTTTCCTAAGTACCCCCAAAATGCAAGGCTAATATTTAGCGGGAATATATATGCATTCTTTGGATATGAGCAGAGTGATTTCTGCGCATCTTCGCCATGATTATTTCGATGGGAACTATCACCGTACCCTTGCATAGGGCTTGTATCCAATAAATTGGCAAAAACTATTGAATTTGGTGCAATAAAGGCTGTTAACGGGGATATCCAAATAAAAAATCCCTTATTTTACACTTAAATGCAAAAATTCTATTGAAATCCTATGAAAATAGGCTGTATCTCAACCTAGTAAAACTACAAAATTGAAGCATGAAATGCTAAATGGCATAACTGCGTAGTGTAGGTGGGCAATAAAAAAACAATAATAGGCGCCCCTGAGGAGGAACATGCTCGAAGTTGATCAGCTCACAATGAGCTTTGGTGGCTTTAAGGCCGTGTGTGATTGCAGTTTTAAAGTACAAGAAGGAACAATAACGGGTTTGGTTGGCCCTAATGGCGCAGGCAAAACGACGCTTTTTAATTTGGTGGCAGGCGCATTCCAGCCCACTGCAGGCAAAATACGTTTTTTGGGTAAAGATGTTACCAAGCTGTCTTCCGATCAGTTATTTCACCGTGGTTTGGTGAGAACTTTTCAAATACCGCATGAGTTCCATCGCCTCACGGTTCTTGAGAATTTGATGATGGTGCCGCCAAAACAAGCAGGTGAAAACCTTTGGGCAAACTGGTTTCAGCCAAATGCAGTTGCGCGCCAGGAAAAAGCTTTGCGTGAAAAAGCTTGGCAGACACTCGAATTCTTGGAAATGACCCATGTTGCCAGTCAACTGGCCGGTGCACTTTCTGGAGGACAGAAGAAGCTGCTTGAGCTGGGTCGCACCATGATGACAGACGCAAAGCTTGTTTTACTGGATGAGCCGGCCGCAGGTGTGAACCGCACACTACTGCGTAAGTTGGAAGAGAAAATTCAAATTCTCAATCAACAGCGCGGCTATACTTTCATCCTGATTGAGCATGATATGGAAATGATAGAAAAACTCTGCCAGCCAGTCATCTGTATGGCAGAAGGCACTGTATTAATTGAAGGCGACTTCCAAAAAGTGCGTCAAGACCCGCGTGTGCTGGAAGCATATTTGGGTGAAGTCGTTACACACGGGGAAGCATAAAATGACAAGTGTGCTAGAAAGCGCTCCCCCAAGCCAGGTTGCTGGTAATCCTGTGAATAAACAGCTCGTTCTGGATATGCAAGATGTGCGTGGCGGTTATGGCGATGCCGATATTCTGCATGGCGTCAGTATGCAAGTCCATGCCGGTGAGTTGGTGGCTATTATTGGTCCCAACGGGGCGGGTAAGTCCACAGCAATGAAAGCGATATTCGGGCTACTTAATGTGCGCGGTGGACAAATAAACGTTGCAAATACCGATATTGCAGGCTGGAAACCTAACAATATCGTCAAGCATGGTGTTTGCTATGTTCCGCAAGTGAATAACATCTTTCGCGATATGACCATTTTGGAAAACCTGGAGATGGGGGCCTTTTTGCGAAAGGGCGATTGCTCGGCCGCATTCGATAAGGTTTTTCAGCTTTTCCCGGATTTGAAAGAACGCCGTTATGCGCACGCGGGAAATCTTTCAGGTGGTCAACGCCAAATGGTAGCAATGGGCCGCGCCTTGATGTTGGACCCGAGCTTGATTTTACTTGATGAGCCCACAGCGGGCCTTTCCCCCAAATACATGGATCAAATATTCGAAATAACCTGCAACCTGCGTGAAGAGGGTTTGGCCGTACTGTTGGTCGAACAACACGCCAAGCAAGCGCTGGCATTTGCTGATCGTGGCTATGTTCTGGCAAGTGGCCATAACCGGCACGAAGGCACAGGTGCAGCGCTACTTGCTGATCAAGAAGTAGCAGAAATGTTTCTCGGTGGGTGATATGGGAATCTACGAACTTATTAACTTTTATGTCATTCCCGGTTTGGTGCTTGGCTCCATCTATGCACTTGGTGCAGTGGGTATTACTCTGGTATTTGGTATTTTACGGTTTGCGCATTTGGCCCATGGGGACTTGGCCACATTTGGCGCTTTTACCGCTCTTGCCGTTGTTGCCACGACAGGTGTTAACCCGTGGATAGCTTTGCCGGTTGCAATGGTTATCTGCGCAGCTTTGGCTGTTGGAATTGATAAGGTTTTCTACGATTATCTTTCGGAGCGGCCCAAGATAATCACTGTTATGGCTTCACTGGGTATTGCATTAATGCTCCGCTCGCTCATTCAAGTGATCTGGGGCGTTGATACCGAGACTTATACCCGTGGTATTGTACGGCCCGATAACTACTGGGGCTTTCGAATACGAGACCGCGAGCTCTACACACTGCTAGCAATGTTTGCCATCACCGGGGCGCTGTGGCTGTTCCTGCAAAAAACCAAGTGGGGCAAAGCCATGCGTGCCATGTCGGATAACCCGGATCTTGCCTTGCTATCCGGTGTCGATAATCGCCTGACCACCATGTTAACATGGGCAATTGTTGGCGCTCTTTGTGCCGCCTCGGGTTTCTTCTTGGGGCTAAATACCGAGCTGAAATCTATGATGGGCTGGACCATGCTGCTGCCAATGTTTGCAGCGGCTATTCTGGGCGGCGTGGGCCGTGTGGAAGGCGCTGTCCTTGGAGGGCTCGTCGTTGGTGTTGCCGAAGAACTCTCGGTACTGGTGTTACCAAGCGAATACAAAGCCGCAATGGCATTTGCCATATTGATCGTCATATTGCTGGTTCGTCCAACGGGCCTTCTAAAAGGCAAGCTGCTATAGGAGGTCCTGATGGAATTACTTGGATATCTTAACTACGCCGTATATATGGCAATTTTCATCGGTATCTATGCGATATTGGCGTTGGCCTTGAATATACAATGGGGTTTTACCGGCCTGTTTAATGCAGGTGTTGCAGGCTTTTTTGCTGTTGGCGCCTACACATCGGCGATCTTGACCAGTGCTGCTGCCGAGGGGCGCTTGGGCGGTTATGAGCTTCCAGTTATTGTTGGTTGGCTGGCTTCAATGCTTGCAGCAGGGGCAATAGCATGGCCGATAGGCAAAATTTGCCTACGCTTTAGATCCGATTATCTGGCTATCGCTACAATCGGTATTGCCGAGATCATTCGCCTCGTTATTAAGTCTGAAGGGTGGCTAACAGGTGGGGCGAGGGGCATTTCTAAAATCCCGCGACCGTTCTCAGATTTTGAGTACTTATATACCCAGCTCTCCTACTTGGCGTTGGTGATGATTGCCCTGTTCCTAGTTTATTACATGATTGAGCGACAGCTTAAAGCACCTTGGGGCCGCATGATGCGTGCCATTCGTGATAACGAAGCTGCAGCCAATGCTATGGGTAAAAATATTGAAGCTCGGCGCTTGCAGGCGTTTGTTTTCGGCTCTGCGATTATGGGTCTCGGCGGGGCGATGCTCGCCCACTATTACCGCTCCATTACCCCGGAAGCCATTGATCCGATGATTGCAACATTCCTCGTATGGATCATGCTCATTTTAGGTGGGTCCGGCAATAACAAGGGCGCGATACTTGGTGTCGTGGTTGTATGGATTATTTGGTCCATGTCTGAGTTTGTAACAGATAGCTTACCAGCAGAATATGCGATCAAAGCCAAGTACCTTCGTATTTTCATTATTGGTTTATTGTTGCAATTGGTGTTGCGTTTCCGACCGGAAGGAATTCTGCCGGAAACAGCAAAGAGCAGCACTAGCACATCAGACCAACAAACAAGCAATAACAACAAGGGAGAGGCTGAACCATCTCCCGCGCAATCAGCATAAACGGACAATTGTCCGCTATTCAAAGAACCTTCTGGAGGGGAATATGAAACTAGCTAAAATTCTTATGGCAGGTGCATTGGCAACCACAGCGCTAACAACGGCGGCAATGGCAGATGTCAAAGTTGGCCTATTAGGCGGTATCTCAGGGCCAATTGCCGCCATGTCGCCTTCAATGATTGCAGCTTCAAAACTGGCAATCGCACAGGTTAACGCTCAAGGTGGTGTTCTGGGTGGCCAAAAGCTTGAAGCAATTTTGGGCGATAGCGCATGTAACCCGCAAAACGGTGTTGATGCAGCGACCAAACTTGTTAATGTTGAGCAAATTGTTGGCCTCATAGGTCCCCATTGTTCGGGTGCCGTTTTGGCAGTAGCAAACTCGGTAACTATTCCAGCAGGTGTTGCGCTCATCACGCCTTCAGGCACTTCCCCAGAAATTACTGGGTTGGATGATGGTGATAAAGTATTCCGTACAGTTCCATCCGACGACTACCAAGGCCGTGCTCTCGCTCGTACTTTATTGGCACAAGGAACCAAGAAAGTTGCAGTCGCCTACTTGAACAACGATTACGGCTCTGGCCTTGCCGGTGCATTTAAAGCCGAATTCACCAGCAAGGGCGGTGAAGTAGCAGGCTATGCTGCACATGAAGAGGGGAAAGCCTCTTACCGCTCCAACTTGGCCGAGTTGGCAAGTGGCGGTGCAGACACTCTGGTTATTTTCGACTACGGTGACGGCACAGGTCTTACCATCCTTCGTCAATCATTGGAAAATGGCTTCTTTGAAAACTTCGTTGGCGGCGACGGCATGAAGTCTGAAGCGATTATTAAGGAGCTGGGCGCAGAGAACCTCACCACCTTCACATCCTCATCTCCAGTTGGTGAAGCATCCGATAGTAATGCAAAATTCACCAAGGCATTTACTGAGGCAGGTGGTAGCGCAGATGCTATTTTCGCCACAACATCTTATGATGCGGCTTTCCTGATGGCACTGGGTGTCGAAATTGCTGGTGGTGATAAAGCAAAAGTTGCCGCTGCAATCGCCAGCGCATCTAATGGTGAAGGTGAGAAAGTCGAAGCCGGTGAATGGAAAAAGGCTCTGGAATTAATTAAAGCGGGTAAGGCAATTGATTATCAGGGCGCTTCCGGATCGCTTGATTTCAATGCCAAAGGTGACGTTCCAGGCTCTTATGCACTGTTTAAAGTCGATGGCGATAGCTTCTCCGTAAAAACGACTATGAAATAACAAAAAAGCCCATCGCAGTTTCAAACTGCGGTGGGCTATTGGCATTGCGCAAATATTTTAAAAGGCGCAATAGCTTTACAATTTTTAGTTTTATTAATTTTACAACCAATAAAAGCGATTAAGCAAAGGCCCGACAATTTATTTGGTGAGAATCAGCTTGCCCAACTTCGTAATCGTTAGCCTATAAGTATCATCGTTATGAGATATTTGAATCTCTTTAGCGCCCTCGAACAGCTCCTTACTATTAACTGTTTTGTTCATTGCCATGGAAAACTGTGATTTCTGAGTGCCTTGTCCCGGATTTAGCTCCATAATTATCTCCAATAGCTGTATGGCTCGAAGTCAACGCAATTGAGAATAATAATCAACTGCAGAATCTTATAACTTGACTTACATATTCAACTTTGGGTAAAAGTGCAATGCCTGATGTTCATAATTTGGTGATCGCGTCCACCACTGTTGATTGTGAATATCAGTAATATCTTAATGCAAGCCACATCACGTCTCTCTCCCTCAGTGATTAGCCAGCACTAGATTTTAGATGAGAAACTAGCTGCAGTTACTAAGGGAAAGTAATGTTCAAATCTTTGCGCAGGATGCCAGCCATACTCACAGTACTGCTACCAACAGCAGTATTCGCATCAGAGCAAGCTACCAAGTCCGCAATTGTGTTTCAGCTCAACAATACTCAGCAGGTTGAAAGCGCCTGCCGCATGTCTTTGATGCTGGTGAATAAAACCGGCACCGAAATCACAGACATGGCTGTAGATTTAATTCTAATCGACGCCGAAGGTGGCGTTGGTGATTTACTGACATTGGAATCGGGGCGTTTGCCAAAGGGCAAAACACGCGTACAGCAATATGATTTACCACAGACCAGCTGCGATAGTATCTCCAGCGTATTGGTAAATGATGTCTCACTCTGTGAGGGTAAGGGTTTAGAGCCAACAACGTGCCTTGACCTTTTATCAATCAATTCACGTATCGCGACAAAATTGATTTTGTAATCCAAATCCGCAGATTATGAGCCTCTAGGAATAAACCATTGTTAGAAACATCACTTTTAAACCAGTACTTACAGCCACTTGTCGACTTACTTACCAAGGGTGGGTTTGTTGTTGCGATTCTGCTTGTATTGAGCGTTCTTTCCCTTGCCATCACACTCTATAAAATTTGGCAATTCAAACGAGTTGGTGTTGCCAAAAACAAACGGGCGCGAGGACTGGCAAAACTTTGGTGTGCAGGTAATAAAGAAATTGCCCTGCAAGAAGCAGAGAATGAAAAAAGTCTCATGGGCCAGTGCCTTGCAGCCTTAATGCGCTTACGTCTTCATGGGCAGTTAACAGAGCAACAACAACGTGAAGAAATTGAACGTTTTTGTATGGTGAAGCTTGACGAAGTGCGCTTGGGCCATCGCGCTATGGATATGATTGCGCAAATAGCACCACTTCTAGGCTTGTTTGGTACCGTTTTGGGTATGATTGAAGCCTTTCAGTCTATGGCATCAGCAGGGGCACAAGTTGATCCGGCAGCACTTGCGGGTGGAATATGGGTCGCGCTGCTCACAACAGCTGTTGGCTTGGCGGTGGCCATACCCACATCCGTTCTGCAGGCCTATTTTGAAGCTAGAGTTGAAAAGCTTCAGTTGGTGATGGAAGACTGCATAACCATGCTATTTACGTCAGCACCTATTGCCACCGGCCAGCCCGCACAAGTGATAAGAGCAGCAGACACAAAAATAAGAGATCAGAAAAGCTTCGGACTGGTTAAAGATGCATCTTAAAAATGTAACTGCCAAAGCCAAGCCATTAGGTCTGACATCGCTTATTGATGTTATTTTTCTGCTTCTTATGTTTTTCATGTTGGCCTCGACGTTTTCTAAATACCAGCGTTTGCCAGTTGCTACAGGCAATAGTGGGCAAACAACCCAAGGTAATGAAAGACCTCTTTTGGTTCGAGTAAAGTCAGAAGAAAACTACTTTGCTTTTGGAAAAGAGCTTAACTTTGATCAATTACGACAAGAGCTAAGCCAACAGCCAAAGTCTCGCAAACTGGTTATTCTGCCAGCTAAAGAAACCAATCTACAAGATGTGGTGACTCTTTCTGCCAAACTGTCGGCCGATGGTTATTCTCCAATACTAATAGCTGAATGATTATAAATAAGGTCACATGCGTTTATCAGTACCCAAAAAAAAGCAGTCCTTAGAAAATACGATTCCGCTTATCAATATCGTTTTTCTAATGCTCATTTTCTTCATATTTGCCGGCACAATAGATCGTGATGACGCCAAGTCTGTTCGCGTGCCGGAAAAGAGTGAGAAGACAGAGCAGATTTCAGCAAGTGGTGCATTGGTTGTTGCTCAAGATGGCAGCCTGCAAATGAATGAAACCGCTATTGAACTGGAGCAGATAAATAAGGAGCTTTATAGTAAGGAAGAGCCGCTCGTAGTAGTCGCATCAAAAGATATGCAGGCCATTAATCTATTAAAGATCATCAATGAGCTGAAAAAATCAGGAATTACCGAGATCTTGCTTTTGACCAAGATGGCAGTGGGGTAATCATGCAGCGCCTTAGCAAAACGCCACTTGTTTATAAGCTCTTGTTAGTCACGCTCCTCTCACTCGCAGTTCACCTAAGTGCCCTTGCTTTTTTTACAAAACCGACTGCGAAAATTGAGATTGCTGCAAAGGCTGGGTCGGCACTTAGTGTAACAGGCTCGCTAGAAGATATGGTACAAGGCTCAACGGCCACACAAAATGCGGCAGAGCCAAAGCCTCTTGAAGAGCTTGAAGTGAAGCCACAAACGCTTGAGCAAATCGAACCATTGAAGGCCTTAAAACCACAGGCAACAGGCGTCATTTTAAAACCGCGGCAAAGCAAGGTAAAACCAAGCAAGGTTAAACCTAAAGTACCGAGCAAGCCGCATAAAGTGGTGCAAAAGAGGCCGGAAAAGGTAAAGGTTGCCGCAAAAAGCAAGCCGATTGAACCAACGAAAACGCCCGTTAAAGCAATTGCACCCAAAAAACGCAGTGCAATGGTTAAAGGGGCGAATATAACGGCGCGAAAAGGTTCTTCCTCAAAGAAGAAAAGTAACCAGCCCAAAGGAAGTGGGGGGCGCGCCAAAGATGGTGATATCAAAGGAAACGCTCTTAAATCCAATTATTACGGCAAAGTATCAAAGAAATTACGTCGGTATTTGCCACGTTATTATCCGCGAAAAGCCCAAAGCAGAAATTGGAAAGGTACGGTAACGGTTGGTTTTACGATTCTGGCCAGCGGGAAGGTGCAAAACGTTAGGGTAGTGCGCTCTAGCGGTAGAGAAATACTGGATAAGGCTGCCCTTAAAGTGGTCAACAAAGCCGCTCCTTTTGCCAAACCACCAGCTGGCTTTGGTTTACCCATTTCTATTCGGGTCCCCTTAGGCTTTAAATAAAACTATTAAAGGCAACAACAGCCCTCTAAGAATTAGGCGGCTGTTGTTTCGCTGGGCTCCATATGTAAAAGGTGCCGAATATTGTTGCGATTATCCGCCAAGTCGGCAATTGTGCAGGTATCAAGGACCCCTAAAAAAGCATCGAGCGCTTTATGTAGGATGCTGTTGAAGCCACAATGATTCACAAGGGGACAATCCGGCTTGCCACCATCAAAACACTCTGCCAGCAAAAAGTTCTCTTCTGTGGCACGAACCACCTGACCAACTGTAATTTCTTCAGCCGGCCGGGGCAATGTAATGCCGCCGTTACGTCCACGAATAGTCTTCATAAGTCCAGCATCAACAAGCACCTTCATGATTTTAAAAAGGTGTGTTTCAGACATGGTGAAAGTGGCAGCAATATCGGCTACCTTACTGGGCTTATCCGGATTAGCCGCACAATACATAAGTGCACGAACAGCATAATTTGTTTGTTGTGTTAGTCTCATTGCTCGACAATGCGCTAAAAAGCGCCTCCACGTCAAATGAAAATATGGCTCTTATACTCAACTATAACACAGGAGTAATTTAGAATCATTATAAATTATGCCATACCTAGTGTTTTTGCTACATTTATCTATGCCGATGAACAAGATATCTCTTAGGATTGACAAATACGATAGGGGGACACTGAAAAACTTATGTGCGAATTCATTGTCATCTGGTGAACATAAAGTCGTTGGTTAAAGGCATCGGTGTTTGTAATTATGTTGTAAGCAGAGTAACAATCCCCAATATCTCTTCATTGCTGTATTCGCGTTTAGTTTCACGAAGTGATTTGCTTAATATATTTTCATAGTCAACAAAGGCTGTGTCATAATGTTTCCGGCCACGGTCTGTTAATATAGTATATATACCGCGTTTGTCTTTTGGGCAATTATCCCGGATCGTAAAGCCATTAGCCTCTAATCTACTAACGAGTCTGGTTACTGAACTTTGATTTAAACCAATCAAATCAGCTAATTGTTGCATACGTAACTCAGAGTTTTTAGCAGCTGCTAAAAACCTAAGTGCGTGAAACTCAGAAAGACCAATATTGTGTTTGCGTTGCATTTCCTTAGCAACATCAGCTTCAACAGCCGTAACTATTTGTTTTAGCTTGTCCCAAACCAAGCTATCAGATACCATTTGTTGTGTGCTCCCCGTAACAAGGGGTTTATAATATGCATATGCAAGTAAATGAAGCAAATATTAATATTGGTCTAAACTTTTAATATTATTTAGATTAAGAGCGTAGTTTCACGCTATCGGCGAGCTTCAGCCAGATTACTCCGATGATTATTACAGCTAGCCAGATTGCTTGATTAAGCTCTAATTTTTGGTCTAAGAAGTATGGTCCTAACACTGCGGCTCCCACAGCACCAATTCCAGCCCAAACAGCATATCCAATGCCTACATCTATCGCTTTTAGGGCAACGCTGAGAGCGTAAAGCGTCAGCAAAAAGAAAAATACGGCAAATATGGACCAAGTAAATACAGTAAAAGCTTGGCTAGCACCAACGCAAAGTGCATATCCAATTTCAAAAAAACCAGCTAATATTAACATAAGCCAAGCTCTGTTGTGATTAATAGATGAAATTTCAGAATTTACATTAGTAGACATAGTCGTTTCCTTTCTGGGAATGGTTACGCAGCACCAGTTATTCTTAGTCCAACTACACCAATAATAATTACTAGAATGCCTAGTATTTTT
Source organism: Polycladidibacter stylochi (assembly GCF_001562055.1). Lineage (GTDB taxonomy): Bacteria > Pseudomonadota > Alphaproteobacteria > Rhizobiales > Stappiaceae > Pseudovibrio > Pseudovibrio stylochi. The sequence goes on from NZ_LLWE01000030.1 coordinate 32,717, forward strand.
CTCCAGTCTAGGTGTTGATTAAAGAATAAACTACCTAGGATAACAATCCCGACACCTGAAATGGACGTCCAAATGGCATACCCAACGCCGACATCGAACGTAAGTAAGGCGAGGCTTAAAAAAAATGTTGCAACTGCGCCACTCATTAAGGTTAGAAGTGTCCATTTTAGGTTTTTAAAACCATTTGCATTACCGGCAGATATTGCGACAGCGATCTCAAAAATCACTGCTATTCCTAAATATACCCAGCTCATGATATCTCCTACTCCAGTTATAAGTTAACTTCAGAGGTTTCGATGTAACAAAGTGAATTTGTTATCATCGTATTTTCGTTGCCAAATTCTCTTATCCTGTTCGATATTCCTTTATGATATTTATTGGAATGTCTTATAAGATGCTGAAATTGTACAATAAATACTTTTCTTTATAAATGCATGTTCATGCATATATAATATCTAACACAATATGCTTGCGCATACAACTATAATTAGTCAGTAAGAAGATGTTGGGTAATGAACTCATAAATTGAAATCTAAAATGAGGTAAAAATTAAGAATTGAACATTGATTAATATTTGTATCACTAAACATACTGCCCGGCTGCATAGCCGGAAGACCAAGCCCATTGAAAGTTGAAGCCACCAAGATGGCCGGTTATGTCAACCACTTCCCCGATAAAGTACAAATTAGAATTAACTTTGGCAGCCATTGTTTTTGATGAAAGTGCATTGGTATCAACACCGCCTGCGGTAACCTCGGCTGTTCTATAGCCTTCCGTGCCGACGGGCTTTACCTGCCAGTTGTGAATGGCTTCATGTAAAAGCCGCAGTTTCTTATCACTAAAGTCAGCTATTTTGCCATTAAAGCGATGCTGCTCGCATATAAATGTAGCCAAACGCTTAGGAAGAAGTTCCGCAACGAGGGTGGAAATCTCCCGCCGAGGCGTGTCGCTACGCGCTTGCCGCAGGCTCTCATAGCAATTTCCATCAGGGAATAGGTTAATTTGCAATAAGCCACCTTCGCGCCAATAAGACGATATTTGCAAAATAGATGGCCCCGATAAACCGCGATGCGTAAACAGCAAGCCCTCACGAAAAGAGATGCTGCCATACTTTACTATGGCGTCCACACTAAGTCCGGAAAGGTGTTTACTCTTCTCGCGCATATCTTGGTCAAATACCAAGGGCACCAGAGCAGGGCGCGGCGGAATAACCGCAATACCAAACTTTTTAGCCACATTATAACCAAAACTAGTGGCACCAATTTTAGGTATTGATGGGCCACCGGTTGCAATAACAAGGCTTTGGCACTCTAAGGTGCCCGCACTACTCGTAACCGTGAACCCCTGGTCTTGAGCTCTAATCTCCTGAATATGGCATTCCAGCTTAATGCTGGCATCAAGTGGCTCTAATAAATGCAGCAGCATGTTTATGATGTCAGTAGCACTCTCATTACAAAATAACTGGCCAAGCGTTTTTTCGTGCCAGCCAATCCCATAGCTCTCAACGAGCTCAATAAAGTCGTGCTGGGAAAAGCGCTTAAGAGCAGAAACACAAAACCGGGGATTTTCGCCAAGGTAGTTGGCAGGGTTACAATGTAAGTTGGTGAAGTTACACCGACCGCCACCAGAAATACGAATTTTCTCGGCAAGTTTATTACTATGGTCCAACACCACAACACTGCGGCCGCGTTTTCCCGCTTCAATGGCACACATGAGCCCTGCTGCACCACCGCCGATAATTACTACATCTGTTTTCTGCATAAATTTCTCATAGAATCCCACTTCAAAATGTCAAGCATGAACAACTCAAAGCAGGCAAGGGATAAAGCCAGCCCAAGATATAATCGATATCCTAGGCAATTTTTAAAGAGACATCCCTTTTGAGTAATTCGATTAAATAGTCGAACTTCTCGATGGTTTGGTCAAAAGTGGCAGGTAAGATATCAAAGAGCTTTTGCGCACGCACACCTTCAATAGCCATATAAACAAGGCTGGCAAGTTCCGGGTTTTCGCTTTCCTCTAAAATCCGGCTGTATAGATTTTGATTAAAGCGGCGCATGGCATCAAGTAAAGAGTTGTCCTCACCAATGGCCACAAGAATACCTGAATGCACTTGCTCTTTGCAGCTCACCCGCTGCTTGATTCCAATCAGCAATGCACGTGCCAGCTTATTCGGGTAAGGGTCATCTGCCAGCTCGGCTTCTGCATCCGCAACCCCTTGTTCTAGGTCATTAATATAATACTCAATAATTGCTTTAATCAGGGCATTTTTAGTCGGGAAGTTATAAAGCAGTCCTCCTTTTGAAATGCTCGCTAATCGCGCTATTTCGTCAAGTGAGAAGCTGGTACCACCTTCGTCAATATAGTTAACTGCTGCCTCAAGTATGCGTTCACGAGTTCTGGCGGAGCGATTACTAATCTTCACTGGCTTTTCCTGATTCAAGCAATTTAGTTTTTGTCTTTGTTTTAATAATTACGCGACAAGATATAAAAGCCTAGCAAAAATAACCGATTAATAAAAGCCATTCCAATAAATAATTGGCAGAGCTTCGAATCGCACAACTGTAACGATCGTTTATTTCTTAAGGTTCAGACTTGAATGTGTATGTATTATTACTTGCGCAACCTGATTGTAACGTTGCGTTACATAGTTGTTAATTAATGCGGAAATAAAAAAAAGTTGTATTCAGACAATAAAAAATGCCCCTCAACCTAACAGGTAGGTGAGGGGCAAAAAAATTAGCTCAGTTCAATTTGAGCTGCCTGCTGGCCACGGCCACGGCGGTCTTCTTCTGCGATGAAGGTCAAAGCAGCACCTTCAGCAGGAACAGCAACGCCGGAGCGCTCAAAAGCTGTAATATGAACAAAGATGTCTTTGCCACCTTCGCTAGGTGTAATGAAGCCGAAACCACGATCGTGATTGAAGAATTTAAGGGTACCATTCTGGCGCATGTTACAAACGTCCTCTTAACCCGTTATTAGGCACACCCCGTAAGGTGCATGAAGGGACGAGCAGTCAATTTAGTCGGGTAAGTCTGGCGTTTGGCCACATGGCATAGTCGCAGTCTCAGCCGGGTCTTAAACAACAGCCCGTTGATATAGCAGTTACCTGCTCCTGTGCTGTCTGGACCTACCGTGGCAGACACCAAAACACCAAAAGCCGTGAGGGTGCTACCCCCTGGGATATCATCAGTAGCACTAGCCGTTTCCTTTGCAGGACTCAAGCTCCAAAAGTACTGGGCATTTGCTACCTATAACTTTCATTACACAATTCTTAGCCTAAATACTAGCCTTGTTTATGTTCATTAAGGGCATTTCATTTTTTAGCCTTTATTGGCCTAAAAATTTCATCATACCTTTAGCCGCCGCAACACCACTTGCAAATGTACCTTGCAGCAAATAGCCGCCGGTTGGCGCTTCCCAGTCAAGCATTTCTCCAGCAGCAAAAATACCGGGTATTTTTTTAATCATCCACTGGTCGTCCAGTTCAGAAAAACGAAGGCCACCTGCCGAGGAAATTGCGCGCTCAAGGCCGCGGTATCCATTCACTTTAAATGGTAAAGCTTTGATTTGTACTGCAAGTTCTGTTGCATTGCTTGGTACCGGCCCCGCTTCACGCAATAGGGCTATGGCAATAGGCGATAAGCCCACTGCTTTACGCAGATAGTTACTTAATGATTGTTTGCCTCTTGGTCGCAACAGCCTTTGCTGAAGCTGCGCCAAAGTTTGATCAGGGCGCAGATCTACATTTATCATAGCAAAGCCGTGTTGAAGAACATCATCACGAACAAAAGATGAGAGTGCATATATCGCACCGCCCTCAAGCCCGCTTTTATCAATGAGCGCTTCCCCCTCAATACGTCTGCCGTCATGCGTAAGTGCAATTCGCTTAAGGGGCTGACCTTTGAACTTCTCGATAAAATATGATGAAAAGGGGATTTGAAGACCGCAGTTGCTTGGTAAAAACGGTGCGAGCTCAATATGGTGCTTTTGCAATATTGTGCTCCAGTCACCGGTTGAGCCAAGCTTGGGCCAAGAGGCTCCGCCCAATGCCAAAAGTGTGCAATCAGCCTTTACATGAACAATGTCTTTTGTTGGGGTTTCAAAGAGTAATTGCGCGGCCTCGCCAAAACCTATCCACCGATGTTCACTCAACAAGCGCACGCCCAACGCTTCTAAGCGCAACAACCAGGCGCGTAGAAGTGGTGAGGCCTTGAAAGTTTGAGGAAAAATGCGCCCACTTGAGCCCGTGAAACAATCAATTCCGAGATCAGAGCTCCAGGCGCAGAGTTTTTCCGGCGTGAAGGTTTGAATAGCTTGAATGAGCTTCGGCTCGAAAGGGCGGTATTTTTCTATAAAAGAGCTGAGGTCTTCACTATGTGTTAAGTTCAGGCCCCCATGCCCGGCCATGAGAAATTTGCGGGCTGCAGTCTTTTTCTGGTCATAGATAGCAACATCAATTCCTTGCTCTGCTAGCATTTGAGCCGCGATTAGTCCGGCAGGCCCGGCACCAATGATAACCACCTGTTTACCCACAAAAACTCCAAAATATCTAGCGTGAAGCATAAGTCCGTTGAGACTTGCTTGTATCGCTATGAATAAGGCACATCAAGCCTAGTACCTGTGTGTTTGCTTAGCTTCTTCAGTGCTGAGATAACTATAATAATAAAAATTAGATTAAAATCTAAAGTAAGTACCGGTTTCCGAATATAGCTTTTATGTTAATGAAGTATATGTTTATTTATTCAAACTACATCTAGGGAATCTATAAATGAAATGAATTTTTCTAATAGTCGATCACATTTTCTCTTGGGTTGTAGTTAATGCGGCGACAGAAAAAAGCTTAAAAACCCCTTGTTTCTAAATCAAAGGGTGAATGAAGTCATCGGTCGCCATTTTTAAAAGCGCAGACGGCAACACGCCGGAAAATGGGGAATAACATGTCTTTTGCAACAGACCTACAAATAAATCCAAAAATCAAATCAATTGGCTCTAAAGTTACAAAAGCAAATAACGACCTTACAAAAAAGGTAACCGAAGTATCACTTGAACAACAGTTTATTGCGTCTTCAAGCAGTCAGGTTGATCTGGAATTTGATGCGAATATCAACACGCTCTGGCTCACAATGCTTGCTGAAACAAGACCATGTTTTACACCGGAGCTATTACATGAACTCGCCGAGGCGCAGTATACCATGAAACGCCTTAATCAGGCTTACAGCTCAGGTGCACAAATGCCGGTGAAGTACAAAGTCATTGGTTCCGATTGCGATGGCGTATTCAATTTAGGTGGGGATTTGAATTTATTCCAACAACTTATCGCAAGTGCTAACAAAGCCCAGCTCACAGCTTATGCAACTGCTTGCATTGATGTCATTCACCGCAATGCAATTGCATCGAACCAGCCAGTAATCACCATAGCAATGTTACAGGGCGATGCCTTGGGTGGCGGCTTTGAAACAGCATTGTCTTGCGATGTTATTATTGCCGAGAAGCAAGTCAAAATGGGGCTTCCAGAGATATTGTTTAATTTGTTTCCGGGCATGGGAGCTTATAGCTTCCTCTCGCGCAAATTAGGGGGGAAGCTGGCAGAGAAAATAATTTCTTCTGGCATACTCTACAGCGCACAAGAGCTTTTCGACATGGGGCTGGTAGATGTTCTTGCCAATGAAGGTGAGGGGCGCTCGACAACGCACGCCTATATCAAGAATCATCACCGCAAGCACAATGCATATTCAGCAATCTTTCAAGCAGGCAAGCAGGTTCAGCCAGTATCCTATGAAGAACTCAAATCTGTGGTAGATATTTGGGTAGAGGCTGCACTGCGCTTAAGCCCGCAAGACCTTCGCAAAATGCAGCGGTTGGTGAGCGCACAAGATAAATTTGCTCCACAGCCCGCACAGGCGCTGCGCCGTTAAAGTTTTTAGCGTGCATGTAATTCAAAGGCAAAATTATAAGTTTGATAGAAGGCGCAAGGGTATCCATGCGTCTTTCTATTCGCAAGCTGTTTCAACCACTTCAAATATAGCTTCGCGAATAAGTGGGAGCGAGTTCTTTAAAGCCAGTAACGCGTCCCCACCTTGGGTACCAAGTTTATGCGCTGACATGTTTTCAAGCTGACGGCATATTTTTTCGATAGCCTTCACTCCCAAATTACCGGAGATTGATTTAAGAGCATGTGCCAGGCTGCGCACTTTGCTATTGTCTTTTGCACTCATTGCCCCTTCTATTTGCTCAATAAGTTCTTGCGCTTCTTGCAAGTAGTCGTCGGCAAGTTTTTGCACAAATGCTGCCCCCCCCAGCTCAACTAGTTCAATCAGTGTCGCATTATTCAAGAGCTTATCACTCGCGAAAGCCATGTTTCTAACAGGCCCAAGACCGCTGTTCATGTGCTCTTGTAGGTTAATGAGCTTTCCTTCAATCGAGCGCGCTTCGCCCCCGTCAAAAGGGCGCCCAAGAGCGCGCAATGTCTCATCAATTAGTCGTAAAAGCTCGTTAGGGGCTATTGGCTTGGCGGTACATTGGTCAGCGCCAGCGTTTAGTGCATTTGTTTTGGCTTGCGCTGTGGTATCTGCGGTAATGGCTATAATGGGTAACCTTGTTCCGGTTATCTCGCTGTAACGTTGGAGTTTAATCGTCTCAAGGCCATTCATCACCGGCATATTCATATCTAACAATAGTAGATCATAGGCTTTACGTCCTAAAAGCTCCAAGGCTTCTTCGCCGTTTTGGGCCAAGTCGCAACTGTGCCCACCCTTTTCAAGTATTTTCGTTATTACCTGTTGGTTCGTAATATTATCGTCGGCCGCAAGTATTTTTAAATCCCGATATTGCGAGGTATAAGGTTCGCTATTGGCAAGCTTTTCTTTTGGCCCTTCACCGCGCACACTTATACTGTATAAGGCTCTGTGAAACTGCATGGAGTATATGTCATCGCGGTTGATAATAGCATGGCACAAATGCCGTAGTGCTGGTAAGCCGTAGCGCTCCATAAACCTGACACCGCGACTTTTAATTCGAAAAAACTGCTGGTCGCCAACAAGCAATATGTTTTCAGGATTAAGTCGCCGCGATATGATAAGTCCATGCAAAGTATTGTGTAGTCGGTGTACCTTCTCAATATACTGCCGTTTTTTAAGAGTATTCCCGAAAGGCAGCTCGATAAGGAGAAGGGGCAGAATGTGGTCAGGTGGCAGCTGCAAATACACATTGACCGCATCTTGCAGACTGTGGAAGTTCAGTATTTGCATATTCCACTGTCCCAGCCGTTGGGAGATCGCTTCAATATCCGATGACCGTTCATGAACATAGAGGCAGCGGTTTTTGGTAAAGTTTGTCCAGCTTGGTGAGGGCACAGCACGATGAATGGGAAGTTCAACGCGGAAAACTGAACCAATTTGGACACGGCTTTGAACCTCAACAGTGCCCCCCAGCAAACCGCAGATTTGTTGCACAATGGCAAGGCCGAGCCCACTTCCCCCGAAACGGTCGACAATTGTGGCATCAGCTTGGGTAAATCGCGAGAATATGTGTTTTTGTGCCTTGGGGCTAATACCAATGCCGCTATCTTCTACCTCTAGCACAAGGTTGAGCTTGCCGCCCTTCATTTGCTTCGCCCGAGCGTAAACACCAATAAAACCATGCTCGGTAAATTTAATTGCATTGCTGGTTAGGTTGATCAAAATCTCTTTGATGTAGCGTGGGTCGGCTATGAGTTGTATTGGCAGATCGGTATCAATGTGTGTTGTAAGCCGCAGTCCTTTTCTTTTGGCCTCCGATTGGCATATCGTGAGAACTTCATAAAGTAATACACTCAAATCAAAAGGTTTTTCTTGAATGGCCGTCTCATTTGCTTCCAGCTTGGAATATTGAAGCACTCTGTCAATCAGGTTCAATAATGTCTCGCCGGAGTTTTGAATACTATAAACCATCTCCGCTTGCTCGCGCGAGCTTAAGTGGTCTTCAAGTAAGTGGCTCATTCCAATAATGGCATTCAGAGGTGTCCGCAACTCATGGCTTACTGATGCCAAAAACAAAGTTTTGGCGTGGTTGGCTTCCTCGGCTTTTTGCTTGGCTACCGCCAGTGCACGAATAAGCTTACTTGCATATAGCGGGATGATAATGAGGCTTAGGCCCAATCCCCAGGAGAGGTAGCTGTGTTCTGCCCAATAACGGGTATGCATAACTATACCAAAACCGATAAGCGATATAATACAGGCAAGAAGTAAATAGCGCTGCCCAAAGCGAAACCCATTTCCGAATATTACCCAGAAAAATACTGGATAAAGTGCTGCCATTGTAGCGCCGCCTAAGTATAGAGTAATTGAAAGAGTGCTACAATCAAATAAAAGTGCAAACATTCTCCTGATTTTACTAGTGTGCGGGTGTATAATTGCTTCAATAAACAATATAAGGCTAGTGCCAAGGAATATGCCAAGAATTGTTGCAATTTGCTGATAAGTGTCGTCGAGCGCATTTTGGCTATAATAGACAACAGGTATGAGACAAAATGATATAATGACACGGTTAAGTGCCATCTCCGCCTCTCCACCAGAAGCTGTAATCAGGCTACGTAAATGCAAGAACCTTATTGTCAGTACTGAACGAACCTCATTTATTGTGTCAAGGACCTGCTGTTTTATGTGAGCAATTACTTTCAAGTATCACCGACCAAATCTAGGCAAAAACTTGGCCGTTTTGGATAACCTGCAAGAAGAAGTCATCAGCACTCATCGGGCGGCCAAAATAATAGCCTTGCCCGTTGGTACAGCCTGCTTGCCGTAGCCAGGCTGCCTGTTCCGGCTCTTCAATTCCTTCCGCTAAAACTGTAAGGCCAAGGCTTTGACCAAGGCTTATAATCGCTTTGGCAATAACCTCGTTATTTTTATCGCGCAATAAGTCACTAACAAAGCAATGGTCAATTTTAAGTCCATCAATTGGCAGTTTGCTTAAATAAGCCAAGGATGAATAACCCGTCCCGAAATCGTCAATTAAAATCCGCGCTCCAAGCCCTTGTATTTCTAGCAGGGAGGGGGCAATTGTATCCGCGCCATGCATCACAATTTGCTCGGTTATTTCAATTTCCAATGCTTCTGCCGGTAAGTTGCTAGCATGTAATGCGGCCTCAACAAGCGATGGGATATTTTGTTTTCTAAATTGCGAGGGAGAAAAGTTCACGGCAACATGCAAATGGTCGAGCCCGGCTTGATGCCACTTATGGGCTTGCCGGCAGGCCTCGAATAAAACCCACTCCCCAATCTCCATTATCAATCCGGTTTCCTCGGCCATAGCTAAAAAAACTTGAGGTGAAACGATGCCATGACCGGGGCGCTTCCAGCGCAGTAACGCTTCGGCCCCGATAATTTGACGTGTCTTGAGATTGACTTGCGGTTGAAAATACAATTGGAATTGATTGCAGTGTAGTGCTTGTCGCAATTCGGCTTCAAGCGCCATATTCTCTCGTGCTTTGCGCCCCATAGTTTGCGAGAAAAGCCTGAAAGTGTTCCCCCCTTCGGCTTTCGATTGATACATGGCCAAATCCGCATGGCGCAACAACTCATCGCTGGACAACCCGTCATCAGGATAGCAAGTGATGCCAATACTGGTGCCGATATGTAGTTGTTGCCCTTCAAGGCTGAATGGTTCGGTAATAAGGTCAACAACTTCGTTAGCAAGAACCAATGCGCTTTCACTACTAGTTAGATTTGCTTGCAAAATGGCAAATTCATCACCGCCTAGGCGGGCGACAAGGTCATTTTCGCCAATACACCGTTTAAGCCGCTCTGCAATCACCTCTAACAATCGGTCGCCAGCGCGGTGTCCAAGTGCATCATTAATGGATTTAAAGCGGTCCAGGTCCAGAAAATGTAAGGCAAAAAAGCTGCCATTACGACGACAACTCTGAATTTCCGCATCAATGCGTTCGCTCAGCAATGCTCTGTTCGGTAAATCGGTTAGGCTGTCATGATGGGCGATGTGCAGGAGGTGGGATTCAACACGTTTTCGATCAGTTATATCTGTTGCAGTCGTAACCACATGTGTTGTTTGGCCACTTTGGTTTACTAGTGGTTGCTTTGAAACCCAGAAATGTCCGTTACCACCATTTGGTAGCCGAAGTTCCATTTCAAAGGGGGGTAAAGCAGAGCCGGTTTTAAAGACTTTTTCGTTAAGCAGTTGATGGGTTCTTACGCCGCCAAAAGCAAGCAATGAATATAAATTGCGACCAATGATTTCGCTTTTGGATTTGCCGACAAATCGCGCAAAAGCATTATTCACAAACACACTATTATTATCCCGGTCAATAGCTGTAATCATCGAGGGGACGCTGTCAAGAATTTGCAACATTTGCTCAACATTCCCTTCAAACATAAAGGGCGATGTTTCTGCTAGGTTTCCTGTTATTTGGGTGCTGTAGGCTTTGTGCTGCTTTTTGAGTTTGTAGCACATTAAATGGTTACGGGCGCGGCGTAAAAACTCGTTATGGTCGAGCGGACTTTGAATAAAATCTGTGGCCCCTGCCTCAAGGGCGCGCATTCGAAAAGTCTGGTCGGAAAACGCAGTTATCACAATAATCGGGACATGAAGGCAGCCAGAGATTTCCCGGATAGATTTCGCAACTTCTGCTCCATCCATTTCGGGCATGCTGTAATCGCTCACAACGAGGTCAGGCGTAACCTCCTGCATAAACTGCAGCGCTTTAACAGGGCTGGCAAAGCAATGTGTTTCAATCCCGTCTTCAACCGAAAGTGCGAGTTTATTAAGTATCGCTCGATTTATAGCCCGGTCATCGATAACAACGATGAGCGACATATTTGCCCCGTCCCCCTAGTACGCATCATTAACGAAATGCGAGATTCTTTTCCAAGAGAATAAATGGGTTACCCTTAGTAAATCTAGTGATAGAATGAAAATAATTCACTTAAAGTAAGACAATTGAACAACTTTTAACCCCTTTGTATTGATTGCTAAGAACACAAGAAGTATTTTGCAATAATACGCGTTCTTTTTAAAAACATAAAACAAATTTGAAATAAAACTAATTAAATAAATTCAGTGCGTTGGAGAAGCAGTTTAAAGCTAAAGAAAAACTACTGCTTTTGTTAAATTGACTTATTTTTACTTGCAATTAATTCGGCCTCAAGTGCCTTCGCCACACGTAAAAATCTGGAAAAGGCATAATTGGTGGAGATAACGATACCCCACCAGCCATACAAACAATATTTACGTATAAAATAGGCCTTCAAGAAAGCTATTGGGAACTCGCTAAGAAGGCGGAACCTAGGCAATACACGGCCACGCTTTCTTAAGTCTGCGACCTGCATCGTGGAGTAGCGGTTCATTTTGTTTACTTGGAATTCTATAGAGCGAATAGAACGGTGCTCGATTATTCCCTCTAAATGCCTTTCTTGGGCACCCTTAGGGGGGCGAACTGTATCGTGTACAGTGCTCTTTGAGAAACGGCCAATTGTCCTGTTATACAAACGAATTTGCTTATAACCATATGCGTGCTTGGCAGGGGTCACTTCATGTGCCCAAACATCGCGAATATCAACAGTCCAAAAATCGCAGGCGGTAATAACTCCTGCGTCAAAGAGTTTTTGTATTTCAAGAGCAAGCTCAAGGGAAACGGCTTCGTCGGCATCAATATTCAAAATCCAGTCATTTCGGCACAGATCTTCGCCAAAGCGCTTTTGTTCTCCATAGCCGGGCCACGCGTTAAAGATGACTTTTGCGCCTTTGGCTTCGGCAACGGCAGGCGTACCATCCGTTGAGCCGCTATCAACAACGATGATCTCGTCAACCCAACCGCGAACGCTCTCGATGCAACGCCCAATTCTATCGGCTTCATTCAAGGCAATTATGAATACAGAAATAGGTAAATGTACCATTTACTGGTGTCACCTGTTATGTTTCATAATCAATATCGAGAGAATGGGTTTGCAGTAAATTCTTGCTAAATGGGCACCAATTATGCACTAAGAATTTATGCTGGTTAAATTTTAAATAACGTATAGTAACTAAGGCAAAAAAAGGGGAAAGCAGAGCCTTCCCCAAGTCTACGTGAGCAAATGCTTCACGCCCAGATATTTATGCCTGCGCTGCAAGTTTCTCTGCTGCAAGGTCTTTCAAGTGGCGCGAAAACGCCAAGCCGTTTTCATCGAAAACATGTGCCAAATCACTTGGCACAGCGAGCTGGCATGTACTGCCTCTTTTTGCTTTGGCATCACCCGTGCCTTGAACGGTAATAACCTCACCGCTTTGGGTACGCACATAAAGAAAGTGGCTCTCGCCCAGCTCTTCAATCACATCAACATGGCCGCTAAAGCCGCCACTTTCAGTCACACTCAAGTGCTCAGGGCGTATGCCAAGGCTTACTTTTTGGCCAACTTCCGCTTTGCTGCCGTCCACATTGGCACACACGCTTGCCCCGTCAATCAGCTGCACAGTAATTGATGTGGCACTGGCGTCTACAACCGTCCCTTCCAAAAAGTTCATCTTGGGAGAACCAATAAAACCGGCTACAAATTTGTTACGGGGCTTGTGGTACAACTCAAGCGGAGATCCCACTTGCTCAACCCGTCCCGCATTCAACACAACAATCCGATCCGCCAGGGTCATGGCCTCCACTTGATCGTGGGTCACATACACCATAGTGGCTTGCATGTCCTTGTGCAGCTTAGCAATTTCAATACGCATCTGTACGCGCAATGCTGCATCAAGGTTAGAAAGCGGCTCATCAAACAAGAACACTTTCGGATTGCGAACAATTGCCCGGCCAATGGCCACACGCTGCCGCTGCCCACCGGAAAGCTGCTTGGGTTTGCGTTCAAGCAACGGTTCCAGCTCGAGAATACGCGCAGCTTCCATGACCTTTTGCTTGACTTCTTCTTTGCTACCACCGGATAGCTCAAGACCAAAAGCCATGTTCTCATAAACGTTCATATGCGGGTACAGCGCATAAGACTGGAACACCATAGCAATCTGGCGCTCTTTCGGGCTTTTCTGGTTTACCAGTTCACCATCGATATAAAGCTCGCCAGCGGTAATGTCTTCCAGTCCGGCAATCAACCGCAACAGGGTAGACTTGCCACAGCCCGAAGGCCCCACAAATACCACAAACTCACCGTCTTTGATGTCCAGATCAACCCCATGGATAATGCGGGTTTTACCGAACTCTTTTATGGCGTTTCTTAAGTTGACATCAGCCATTATATTGCCCCCGAAATTACTTGTTCAGCCGAAAGTAGCCAGCTTGCCAAGCGGGCAGTTGTGCAGTGGAACCGTTCAAGCTGCATGAGAAACCGTTATCGCTAAGAACTTCACATCCATCAAGCAACTCAAGGTGTACCTCTGCTAAATCGTTGCTCAAATTGAACAGGCAAACAACGGTTTCACTGTCTAATTCGCGTTTAAAGCCGAAAACTTTATCATGTCCGGTTTCAATCAGTTCAAACGCGCCTTTTTGCAGGGCTTTAATCTCTTTACGCCAGTTTAAAAAGGCGATGCTTTTTTGCAGTGGTGAATGTGGGTCTTGTTGTTGCTTTTCAACGTTTTCCGCAATGTGTTGTTCATCAACAGGCAACCAGGGCGTGCCAGAAGTAAAGCCGCCATGCTCGGTGTAACGCCATGCCATAGGAGTACGACAACCATCACGACCTTTAAAGTCCGGCCACATTTCAATGCCATAAGGATCCTGCAGCAACTCATAGGGAACCTCGGATTCGCTCCAGCCCAACTCTTCCCCCTGGTAAAGGCAAGGGCTGCCTTTTAGCGATGAAGTCAAGGCCAGCAAACAAGAGGCAGCAGCCCGCTTGTCAGCTTCAGGAGACAAACGCGAAACCACGCGTTTCACATCGTGGTTCGACATCGCCCAGCAAGGCCAACCACCTGGGGCTTGTTCATATAGGTTGCGCACGCCCTGTGTAATGTAATCAGGTGTCGGCTCGTTGGAGAGCAAATCAAACACATAAGACATATGAAGACGCTTGTCGCCCTCGGTATACTCCTTCAACAACCCGTAAGGGTCTTCTTCAGAGCCGATTTCGCCCACCAACATGCGGTTATCGTACTCATCCATCACCGCCCGTAGCTTTTCTAGGAAAGCAAGGTTTTCAGGGCGTGACTTATCATAGGTATGGTACTGGTAGGAATAAGGGTTGGAGAGCGGCGCTGTGTTCAGCTGGCTTAAATCTTCATTGGGGCCATTGTCACGCAGTTCCTGGTCGTGGAAGTAAAAATTCACAGTATCAAGGCGGAAACCGTCCACGCCCAACTCCAGCCAAAAACGAGCAGCATCCAACACAGCAGCTTGCACTTCTTCATTGTGGAAGTTCAAATCAGGCTGCGAGCGCAAGAAGTTGTGCAAGTAATATTGTAAGCGGCGGGTATCCCACTGCCAAGCTGAGCCGCCAAAAATAGAAAGCCAGTTATTGGGGGGGCTGCCATCAGCCTTTGCGTTTGCCCAAACATACCAGTCGGCCTTGTCATTGGTGCGGTCGCGGCGACTTTCAACAAACCATTCGTGCTGTTCAGAAGTATGTGAAATGACCAAGTCAATCAGCACCCGCAGCCCTTGTTTGTGAGCTTCTTGCAGCAATTGCTTGAAATCATCCAGTGTGCCAAACATCGGGTCAACATCACGGTAATCCGAAACGTCATAGCCAAAGTCGTCCATTGGCGATTTCATAAAAGGTGAAATCCAAATAGCATCTGCACCCAAGTTGGCAATGTAGGGCAGGCGCTCGATAATACCAGGTAAGTCGCCAACCCCATCGCCATTACTATCGGCAAAAGAGCGTGGGTAAATCTGGTAGAGCACAGCACCGCGCCACCAATCAGGGTCATTAACCAGCCGTGTTTCCATTTCAGGAGCATCAATCTTTGCAGCGACAGTCATTATTATTATCCTTTAACAGCGCCGGCAGTCAGACCGGCAACGATTTTACGTTGGAAAATGAGCACAAGAGCAACAATCGGCACGGTCACCACCACAGATGCCGCCATAATATTACCCCATGGCAATTCGTATTTGCTGGCACCAGACATCAGGGCAATTGCCACAGGTACGGTGCGTACTTCATTCACAAGGGTGAAAGTGAGTGCAAACAGGAACTCGTTCCAGGCACTAATGAAGGCAAGCAAGCCTGTGGTAACCAGTGCAGGCCACATCAGGGGCAAGAAAACCCGGCGCACAATCACAAACGGGGAAGCGCCATCAACAATCGCAGCTTCTTCAAGCTCTTTTGGAAGTTCCTTCATGAAAGTGGTCAGCACCCAAACCGTAAACGGCAAGGTCAACACGGTGTTTGGTACAATCAGGCCCGGCAGGGAGTTATAAATCCCCAGCGCACGGATCAGCTCGAACATGCCCGACAAAATCGCTACCTGCGGGAACATGGATACCGAAAGAATGGTCATCAGCAGCAGGCCGCGCCCTTTAAAGTGGATACGCGCCAAGGCATAGGAAGCGGTCACAGCAAGAGCTAGCGAAATAGTCACCACAGTCGTTGCAACAAGAATAGAGTTGAGAATGTTGGTGCCAAACGGCTGCTCTTCAAAAATCGAAATGTAGTTTCGAATGTTAACCGAATTGGGCAAGACTGAAGCGCTAAACAACTCTGTGCCGCCGCGAAACGAGGTGATAATAGCGTAGTAGAACGGAAATACCGAAACCACCACAATCAGAGCAACCAGCGCATAGAACAATGATGTTTTAATTTTCTTATGCATCCCTATGCCTCCTCAGAGAGCTTGACTTTGCCAGCTGTCAAGGTCACAGCAGTGAACAGGGCAATAATGAGGAACAGCAGTGTTGCGGCCGCAGAGCCATAACCAACCTCTTGGAAATCCACCAGTTGCTGGCGGGCATATACCGACATCGACATGGTATTGGTCGAGCTGGAAGTGAGTACGTAAATCAAGTCGAAAATTCGCAGTGCATCTAGAGCGCGGAAAACGATCGCCACCATTAAGGCCGGACGAATGAGCGGTAGGGTTATTTTGAAGAAAACCTTCACAGGATGTACACCATCAACCTTCGCCGCCTCGTAAATGTCGCTTGGCAACATTTGCAAGCCCGCCAAAATCAGCAGTGCCATGAATGGAGTGGTTTTCCAAACATCCACCATAATCACCGACCACATGGCCGTGTCGGGGTTGGCGGTCCAGGCAATTGGCTCATGAATAAGCCCAACACTCATGAGCATACCATTGATAATGCCCAGCTGGTCATGCAGCATCCAGCCCCACATCTTGGCCGAAACGATTGTTGGAATACCCCATGGAATAAGTACAGCAGCCCGCACAATTCCACGGCCCTTAAAGCTGGCATGGAGAACAAGCGCCACGGCCATACCAAATATGGTTTCAAGGCTAACAGATATCAGCGAGAATTTAACGGTATTCCAAACAGCATTCCACCATTCGGGGTCTACGAGCAAGCCGTAGGTCTCGCCATCATAAACAGCGTAAAAGTTTTCAAATCCGATGAATTGCGCTGAAGATAAATCCGTCAGGTTCGCATCGGTGAAAGCCAGGTAAATTGTGCGTATTAAAGGCCAGCCGGCAACAGCGGCAAGCACAATAAGCATAGGTGCCAGAAAGAGAAGCGCGGCGCGTAATCGGCTCGCAGTCAAATTTGAGCGCTTGACTTTGGTCAACGGGGGGGAAGAGTTGGGTGCAGTTGACATACTATCAATCCTGGCAGAGTGAATAGTGAAGATATATTAACACTAATTCAAACTGCGTTCGAAACAGCAATAGTTCTGTTCAAGTCAATTGTTATAGCCAACTCCCCGCCAGATCACTCCGACGGGAAGTCTGGAGGTATTTATTTACCAGGATTTGCGCTTAATGCGCTTCAGGTCTTTTTCAAGTTTGGTCAGTGAGGCATTAGCAGTTGCTTTACCGCTGATAACGGTGTGCACAGCGTTGTAGAATGCGTTGGAAACTTTATTGTAGTTGGCCCCTGTTGCGCGAGATGGTCGGGCAACCGCATTACTAAAGGTATCCAGCAACTCGCCCATGAATGGGTTGGCTTTCAAAACATCCTTATCGGCATAAAGACTAGGGATAGTCGGGTTATAGGAACCTTCAAGTGCGTTCATTTTCTGAACTTCTTTTGAAGTCAGCCACAATGCCAAAGAGGCTGCGGCATCTTTATTTTTGCTGTATTTGGAAACAGCAATCTGCCAGCCGCCCAAGGCACCGGTTTGCTTACCGTTGTCACCGCCTTTGGGAAGTGCAGCAACACCAACTTTACCTTTAATAGGAGAATCCGCGCCCTGTGCTAGAGACCAAGCATATGGCCAGTTACGCATGAATACGGCATTGCCAGACTGGAAAACGCCGCGTGCATCTTCTTCCATGTAGTTCAATACGCCTTCAGGGGCAATATTACCAACCCAGCTGGCTGCCAGCTCAAGAGCTTTTTTCGCATTCGGGTTGTTAATGGTTATGTCACCCTCTGGGTTCACGATGCCGCCACCGCCAAAGCTGTCAACCCACTCAATGGCGTCACATGTTAATCCCTCATAGGCTTTTGCTTGGTAAACAAAACCCCAAATTTTATCGTTACCTGCTTTGCGCTCGCCATCTTGAACTTCTTTTGCAGTTGCAGTCAGTTCTTCCCAGGATTTCGGAGCTTCCTTGCCGTATTTTTCGAGCAAGTCTTTACGGTAGAACAACAAACCGGCGTCGGTGTATTGCGGCATGGCAACCAGCTTGCCCTTGTAGGTGTTGTTGGCAACAATCGGCTGGAAGTAATCTTTTTCAATGCCTTTGGAGTAAGGCTTCAGGTCCAACAAGTGACTGCCTAAAATACCAGGCCAAATCACATCAATCTGGAAAACATCAATATCGTTAGAACCGGAGCTCAAAATCTGTTGGTATAGGGCCAAGCGTTCTGTCGAAGACTGGGGAACGCTGACGATCTTTGCAGTATTGCCAGTTTTTTCTTCCCACATTTTTACTTGTTTAACGCACAGGTCGTGACCTTGGCCAACAGTATCACAGGTTACTGAAACCTCGGCAGCATTGGCTGCGCCAAAGCCTGCAACGGCAAATACTGTACCTAGAAGTGTTGCGCGAATCTTCATCGAGATACCTCCCTTTAGTAACTCAATTTTCACTGCCAGCTGTCCTCCGGTGGCAGCGATATCATTGCAAATCCCTGCTTAACACAGGGGCACTTTAAGCGGCAAAAAATATTGTCATCTGTAATATCCAAAGCGCTTCGGAAACAATCTTTGACTCAGCAACTACAAGCTGTCAAGGGGGAAACTGTCGCTTACTGAGTGAAATATGCGCAGAGAATATGTGATAAAACCTACTAATCAATAGGGTATTTCAATTTTAATAAGTAGTATCACTATGATATATTAGTGTTGACAAGTAATGGTGCAGCCTAAGAATTATCTAGACGTGTTGTTGAAGTTGGCTCATAATCCGAAGCGCTTTGGGTATTTGCCCGAAAGTTTTACACTGGCTAACAACTTTCGCAGAAAGTTGCAGGACAACCCGCCGCGTTTGGTATATCTAGCTCCTGAAGATTTTGGATAAATATCAATGCAGACACAACAGCGTAAAAGTTCCCAACCAAAAGTGACTAATTTAAAGTCGCTTGCCAACCATTTGGGCCTATCGCAAACAACCGTGTCACGAGCATTGAATGGGTATTCCGATGTTTCCATAGCCACAAAGGAAAGAGTGCGCAAAGCGGCCGAAGAGCTAGGCTATCGCCCCAATGCAAGTGCCCGGCGTTTGGCTACAGGGCGTTCCAATGTGATCGGTATTGCCTTTCCGACCGAGCATAGCTTGTTGGTAGAACCCAATTTTATGGAGTTTTTAGCAGGGCTTTCAGAAAATGCTGCCGCTAATGATGCTGATATTATGATCTCGGCCACCACCGGTTTTGAAAGCGATGTTTACGAACGTTTTGCTCTGCGAGGCTCGGTAGATCTGGTCGTGCTTTCCAATATTTACCTATCAGAGGAGCGCATTGGCCGGCTTAAACAGCTTGGCTTGCCCTTTATTGTTCATGGTACGGCACCTTCAAGCTATAGCTATGCTTATCTTGATATCGATAATTATAGTGTTTTCTATGAGCCCACAAAACTACTGCTCGGGCTCGGGCACAAGCGCATTGCCATACTCAATGGTGAGCGCGATAGAACCTTTGCGATTGACCGTCGTAATGGCTACCAAAGCGCTTTGGAAGAGCGCGATATCCAGCCCGATCCGGAGCTGCAATATCATTCGGAAATGTCCGAATCCTTTGGTTACGCGCATATGAAAAAGCTACTCGCTCTCAAAGAGCCGCCAACTGCGGTTCTTTGCTCCCATGTACTTATGGCAAAGGGGGTCTATAGAGCCTGTAGCAAGGCGGGTAAGGTGGTTGGTCGCGATATTTCCGTTTTTGCTCACGATGATGTCCTACCCACATTTGATGTCGAGCAATTTGAACCTCCCTTAGCCACCACAAGGTCATCCTTGCGTGAGGCGGGTAAAGAGGTCGCGCAAATGGCGCAACGTATGCTGGACGGTGCGCCAATAGAGGAATTGCAACAAAAGTGGAGGGTTGAATTCGTTTATCGACCCTCCATAGCTGCGGTGCCCTATAAAGTGTAGCGGCAGATACACTTCAACTAGTATCCTATTGCACTTGCAAGCAAGCAGTGAAACCATTGCGTCACTATGGAATATCACCTAATTCCTGGCAGTGGGAGGATATCATGGCCGCAATAACCGGTTGGGCGCATACCCCCTTTGGCAAGCATGCCGAAGAAACCGTTGAAACCCTAATCACAAAGGTCACGCGTGAGGCAATTGCCGACGCGGGCTTAGAGCCGCAAGAGATCGACGAA
Source organism: Polycladidibacter stylochi (assembly GCF_001562055.1). Lineage (GTDB taxonomy): Bacteria > Pseudomonadota > Alphaproteobacteria > Rhizobiales > Stappiaceae > Pseudovibrio > Pseudovibrio stylochi. The sequence continues at coordinate 52,579 of NZ_LLWE01000030.1, forward strand.
ATTATCTTGGGCCACTTTAATGCGGGCTTTTCCAAGCAGGACTTTACCGCATCCCTTGTATTGCAGGCCAGTGATGCACTACGTTTCAAACCGGCGACACGGGTCGAAAATGCATGTGCTACCGGTTCCGCTGCGGTCCACCAAGGGGCGCGTGCAGTCGATTCGGGTTCGGCTCGCCATGTACTGGTGGTGGGTGTTGAGCAAATGACCACAACTCCGGGACCGCAAATCGGCGAAAATCTGCTCAAAGCCTCCTACCTGCCAGAAGATGGCGACACGCCCGCTGGCTTTGCGGGTGTATTTGGCAAAATTGCAGGGCTGTATTTCCAAAAATATGGCGACCAAAGCGAGGCCCTGGCCCACATCGCCAGTAAAGCGCATAAAAACGGCATGAACAATCCGTACGCACAAATGCGCAAAGAGTTGAGCGTTGATTTTTGCCTTAATGAAAGTGAAAAAAACCCGTTCGTGGCTGGGCCTTTGAAGCGCTCCGATTGCTCGCTGGTCTCAGATGGTGCCGCAGCGCTGGTGTTAAGTGACGATCAAACGGCACTGGCCGCGCAAAAGGCGGTTGCTTTCCGCGCTCGTGCCCACAAGCAAGATTTTCTCCCGCTCTCCAAGCGCGATATCCTGCAGTTTGAAGGCTGCAAAGCGGCATGGCATGAGGCGCTCAGTGCAGCAGGCCTTGAAATAACCGATCTCTCCCTTGTCGAAACCCATGATTGCTTCACAATTGCCGAGTTGATTGAATACGAAGCGATGGGGCTAACACCAGAGGGGCAGGGCGCGGTTGCCGCACTTGAAGGCTGGACACAAATGGGCGGTAAATTACCGGTCAACCCTTCCGGCGGCCTCAAAGCCAAGGGCCACCCCATAGGTGCAACAGGTGTTTCCATGCATGTGCTTGCAGCGATGCAACTCACCGGTACAGCCAACGGTATTCAGGTGCCCAATGCCGAACTGGCAGGTATTTTTAACATGGGCGGTGCAGCGGTGGCCAACTATGTGTCGATCCTACAGCGCTTGCGTTAGGCCTGTGACTTCTTGAGCTGCATAAACCTAAATAAAATGGGGGAATAAGCTTCCCCCATGAAATGCAGGTGTCTTTTAGCGGCGCGACTCCTCAGCTTCACGAATATCAAAGCTAGTGCCGCCTCCTTGTTGACGGATTAATTCTTCAATCTTATCAAGCGTCTTTTGGGTATCTCGATTATTGTTGTTAATGGCAAAGGCGAGTTGATAGGCAATAGAAAGCTGGTTTCTTTTAATAATTGCGATGCTTTCTTCCATATCCGCAAGTTCTTGGTTGTTCTTTGCGGGAAGTGTGTTTTGTGCATCCAGTTTTTCCTGCAAATTGGCAAGGGTCACTTGCAGTTCCTCAATGCGTCCAGCATCCGCCTCTGTAGAATAATCGGTGGAATAATACTGGCTGTATAAAAACTGCCCCAGCGAAAGCGCAATCGCAACGCTTACGGCTGCCATGCTGCCCCATAAAAAGCGGTTATTTGTTTTTACTGTGTGGTTCATATCCGCTTCTTCTATGTGAGAGATAAGAGCCTCGGCCCTTTCTTGAAATTTATCGGATAAATGTTGTCCGCCCTTGGAAAGACTACGCAAATTCTGCAAGCGCTGCTCAATGACAGCAAGCGACTTATCTTCAGGCGAATGCCGGTCATTGGCTGTGAGCTGCTGTTGCTGCAATAGCTTTTTCTGAGCTTTGATTGCCTGGCGTTTATTCGACTTTTTAACCTTTGCCCGGTGCAGCCCAATGCGCTTTCTGTCCTGTAAAAATTGCTTGTGCAATTCAATGTATGGCTCAAGCACGCCGTCGAGCTGAATAAGCGATTTAATAGTTGCGGCAATCGCCTTTTCGGTTTCTGCTAAGGCTTCAAAGCTAGGCTCAAGGCTGCGCATTAAAAAAGAAGGCACTTCACCCAGATCCAAATTGCCATCCATGTCACGAAACCGTTCATGATCTAAAGCAAAAACCTGTGCACCCATGTAAACCCTCTAAATGACTATCGATAACAATATCGTATCTCTCTAAGTTACTAGGCGCCCCGCCAAAATTAGAGATAATTTACAGTTAAAATGTGATTACCTTAAATTATAAAAGGCAATCAGCTTGAATCAACAAGTTACATTCTTATGCAAACTAAATTGATATTGCAAAACTATTTATATGACCTAATATTTATCTGAAATTATTAGTTTTTTGTTTAAAATTATAAACAATGACCTTGTTTTGGCTATGAGCCGCTTTGCTGGTTGTTTTCCTGAGGTTTTCTTAAACTTATATTTTCTTCCAGACCATTTGGTTAGAAAAAAGCCCCTTAAAACACCGGTCAACGGGTAACTGAAATTCTTTTCTATACTTCTGGATTGCTTTGGAAAACCTTATCACGAGTTCTCTGCTCAATTTGGTTATTCTGCCCGCACCTGAGAAGGAGCATGACAGCTGTATCTTGAAACAGCGCATCGCGAAGCAGGTTGGGCAGGAGAAAAGAAAATGCAAGTTGGCAAGGCCGAAAACAGCAATAGCGCACTAAAGCACGCTCAAAATGCCGTGCAGCCAGCCATGAATTGTGCCCCCACGAAAAATGCAGCCCAATCAGCGATAAAGCAAGATAAGCTCGACGTGTTCCCCATCTTCCCGCTGGTACGCGGGAAAAAAGTCGTTGTTGTTGGCCATGGCGATGAAGCTGCGGCGAAAGTAAGGTTACTGGGTGAAACCTCCGCAGATATCCAGAAAATTCACCCGCAAAACTTCACAGCCGCCCAATTGCAAGGCGCTGTTCTGGTGATCGTGGTAACAGAAGATGAAGCGCAAGATATTCACATCGCCGCAACAGCCAAAGCCATGCATATTCCAGTAAATGTGGTGGACCGTCCCCACCTCTGCGATTTTTATGTGGGTGCCTTGGTCAATCGGGCACCGGTTGCGGTTGCCATCACCTCAACGGGTGTCGGGCCTGTATATGCCCGCCACATTCGCGCACAAATCGAAGCACTGTTACCGCCCGCGGCCGGTCGTCTGGCAACACTGGCCCATAGCCTGCGCGATACTGTGGGCAAAGTTATCGGCACAGCAAAAGCCCGTCGCCATTTCTGGGCGCGCTTCTTTAAAGGTGCTGTGGCTCAGGCCATGTTGGCGGGGGATGAAAATACCGCAAGATCACAAGCACAGCGCCTGCTTAATGGCGAACAACAACAAACAGGCCATGTCTATCTTGTCGGCGCGGGGCCGGGGGCCGAAGACTTGCTCACACTACGCGCCCAACGGGTGCTGCAAGAGGCCGATGTTATTTTGTATGACGCCTTGGTGCCGCAAGCCGTCGTTGCTATGGGGCGGCGCGATGCCACCCGCGTTTATGTGGGTAAGCGCAAGGGCAACCACGCGCTGTCACAACAACAAATCAATGAATTACTGGTTGAAAAAGCCCTAAAGGGTCTTAACGTCGTGCGCCTCAAGGCAGGCGATCCACTCATATTTGGCCGTGCTGGTGAAGAAATGGCAGCCCTTCAAGCAGCCCAAATCACCTACAGCGTTGTACCTGGTATCACGGCCATGGCAGCAGCAGCCAGTAGCGCCAACTTGCCTCTAACACTGCGCGGCGTTTCCAGCTCGATTATTACGGTCACAGGTCACGATCAAAACGGCGAAACCTTGAAAAATTGGCAGGCGCAGCTGCTAAGCGGTGCCACACTGGCCATTTACATGGGTAAAACCAAAGGGGCGCAAATCGCGCAAAAGCTCATCAAGGGCGGTGTCGCGGCCCATACACCAGCCATGGCTGTAGAAAATGCCTCGCAGCACAACGAACGTATTTTTACCGGCACACTGGCTGATCTACCAATCTTTGCAGGTAACGAAAGCGTCACCGGCCCCAGCTTAATCATTATCGGAGAAGCTGTCGCGCATGCGCACATCGAAAACGCCTTACCGCTCAATCAAGAAATAGTGCCGGCAACAGCACAACAACAATCGCCAATTACAGGCAGCACAAATGCCGTTGCTGCCTAGGGAGACAAGCCATGAAATTAATCACAGCCAATCGTTTATTAAATGGCGAAGTCGTCTGGTTAGGCGCAGAGGGGCAGTGGGTTTCAAGCTTCACAAAGGCCACCCCGCTAGAAACCGCAGAGCAGTTGGAAGCAGCCGAAAAACGGGCACAAGCCGATAGCGACAATCAACTGGTGCTCGGTGCATACTCCATTGAGGTCTGTATGGAAGCGGGCGAGTTCAAGCCGGTTCAACTGAAAGAAGTAATACGCGCCCAAGGCCCCACCACCCGTTTAGATTTGGGCAAACAGGCATCATCCCACCAGCTGTAAAGCCGAGCCTTTAAGTGGCGATAAGGCAGCAAGCTTTAATCTGGAAGGTTATAAAAAATGTATCGTTATGATGAATTCGACCGCGACTTTGTAGATCAGCGGGTAAAACAATTTGAAGACCAGGTAAGCCGCCGTCTATCCGGCGAATTGAGCGAAGACGAGTTTAAACCGCTGCGCCTCATGAATGGGCTGTACTTGCAACTCCATGCCTACATGCTGCGGGTGGCAATCCCCTATGGCAGCCTCAACGCACGCCAAATGCATAAGCTGGCTCATATTGCCCGTGAGTACGATCAAGGCTATGCCCACTTCACCACCCGCCAAAACGTCCAGTTCAACTGGCCGACGCTGGAACAAACCCCGCAAATCTTGAAAGAACTGGCGGGGGTGGAAATGCACGCCATCCAGACCTCGGGCAACTGCATTCGCAACGTTACCTCCGATCATTTCGCAGGTGCTGCGGGCGATGAAATTGCCGACCCGCGCGTCTATGCCGAAATCTTGCGGCAATGGTCATCACTGCATCCCGAATTCTCGTTCCTGCCGCGCAAGTTTAAAATTGCCATTACCGGTGCCGTGCACGACCGCGCCGCCGTACAAGTGCACGATATCGGCCTACAACTTGCCAAAAATGCGCAGGGTGAAGTTGGCTTTAAGGTGTTTGTCGGTGGCGGTTTGGGTCGCACGCCAATGATTGGCCGCTTGGTGCGCGAATTTTTGCCACAAGAGCACCTGCTGGCCTATTGCGAGGCCATTGTCCGCGTTTACAACCTGTATGGCCGCCGCGATAACAAGTACAAAGCGCGTATCAAAATACTGGTACACGAAACCGGCTTGGAAACCTTGAAAGGCGATATCGAAGCCGAATTCGAGCGCATTAAAGATGGTGTCCTCTCTCTGCCAGCGGCGGAGGTGGACCGCATTAACAGCTACTTTGCGCCACCAACCTTTGAGCAGCTGCCCTATACCGCCGAAAATCTAGAAGCAGCCAAAGCCACTGATCGCGATCTGGCGCAGTTCGTCCAGCGCAATTTGCACGCCCACAAGGCGGCGGGTTATGCCAGCCTCACCATATCGCTCAAGGCCATTGGCGAAGCGCCGGGCGATGCCACCGCCGAGCAAATGGATGTGGTTGCGCAACTGGCAAGCACATATGGACACGATGAAATTCGCGTCACCCACGAGCAAAATCTGGTGCTGCCACATGTTAAACTAACAGATGTGCCCGCCATTTACGCCCAGCTGCAAAAGCACGGTTTGGCAACGCCGAACGCTGGGCTGGTAACGGATATGATCGCCTGCCCGGGGCTGGATTATTGCGCCCTTGCCAATGCCCGCTCCATACCGGTTGCCCAGGAGATTTCACAGCGTTTCGCCCAAAACAGCCGCCAGCAAGAGCTGGGGGATTTGAAACTCAAAATCTCCGGCTGCATCAACGCCTGTGGCCACCACCACGTGGGCCATATCGGTATTCTAGGGGTCGATCGTAAAGGCGAAGAGCTCTATCAGCTTACCCTCGGTGGCTCAGCTGATGAAAACACCAGCATTGGCAAAATCATTGGCCGTGGCTTCCCGCGCAACGAAATTGCCGGTGCGGTGGAAACTGTCGTCAACGCATATGAGGGCCTGCGTGATAACCCTCAGGAAAGCTTTATCGAAACCTACCGCCGTGTGGGGCCCGAGCCATTCAAGGAGGCGCTCTATGGCACCGCTTAGCCCTCAGCAGGTATTGGGGCAAGTTAATCAAGCTGCTCTGGCAAGCGAGTCCGCTGCCGGGCAGCATCTTAATGATCTAACAGCCCATATTGCGCAATTAAACAGCCGCTTCGACGATGCCTGCGCCGAGGATATCTTGGCAGCAGCCATTGAAAACTTGTTCACGGGGCAAATGGCACTCGTCTCCAGTTTCGGTGCCGATTCCTCGGTTCTGCTGCACATGGCCGCGCAAATCGACAAACAAATTCCCGTGGTGTTTGTCGATACCGGCAAGCTGTTCGGCGAAACCAAACGCTACCGCGACCAGCTTATCGAAACGCTGGGGCTGCAAGGGGTGCGCTCGGTCAAGCCGGAGGCAGCAAATATCGCCAGCGAAGATGCTAAGGGCAGCCTATGGTTCAACGATAGCGACCGCTGCTGCCACATTCGCAAAGTGGTACCGCTGGAAAAAGCGCTGGGCGGTTACAAGGCTTGGATCTCGGGGCGCAAGCGTCACCAGTCCAGCACCCGTGCCAGCCTGCAACATTTCGAGTTGGATCAAGGGCGGGTTAAAATCAACCCGTTGGCCTCGTGGAGCGCCAAGCAGGTGCTCGACTATGCCAAGCGCCATAAGCTGCCACCACATCCGCTGGTTGCTCAAGGTTACCCGTCTATCGGCTGCATGCCCTGCACCGATAAAGTGGCCGAAGGGGAAGACCCGCGTGCCGGGCGTTGGCGTGGCAAAAACAAGACCGAGTGCGGGATTCATTTCCCAATCAAACAGGCAGGAAATGAGGCGAGTTGATATGAAATCACTTCAGCAACCCGCCCCGCAATTACCGTTTAGTCGCCGCTGGGCGCACCTTAAAACCAAGGTTGGCATATGAACCATTCTGTATACAAAAATGGGCAGATTTGCACCAATAGTTGGACGATTTTCGCACGAAATGAAGTCGATTTTGAACAGGGTGATCACCTGTTCGATTTTGGCGATTTTTTAGCACTGGCAGAGCAGGGCGCACTTCCCTCATCCGCCCAAGTCCGCTTGGCGGTGAAGGTCAATGTCGGCGATGAAGTCGAAAAGCTCGGCCCGTGGCTGGAAAAACTGTCGATGATAGCAGTCGATTTCCCCGCCTTTAGCGATGGTCGCGGCTTTTCTTCCGCACGTCTCTTACGTGAACAGCTTGGATATAAAGGGGAAATACGGGCAACGGGTCATTATATCCTCGACCAGATATCGCTCATGCAGCGCTGCGGTATTGATAGTTTCCTGCTGGAAAACCCGCACCTACAAGCCGCATTGGAAAAAGGCCACCTTAACGAGGTCCGCCTCTATACCCAACCGGCGATAGGCAGCGAGTCTAAAGCCCAAAACGCGCGCCCTTGGTTGCGAAAAGCAAATTAACCTATTGAGAATAAATAAAAAGAGGCTGGTACTACCCAGCCTCTACTTTTGGTTTTGATATTTAAATTTTATTCTGCAGCTTGCAACTGTGCTCCGGCTTCTTCCTTCAAAAGCTTACTATTCAATTTGAAGAACAGCCATACCGTTACCAGTTGTACGGCAATGATTGGTGCGTAGAGAGCGAAGTAAGCCGTTGAAAGATAAGCAACAACGCCAATTTTAACCAGTCCGGCATTAATCAGGAAATTGCCAAAAACGAACAGCGCAACACCAGGGCAAACCAGGGCATAAGAGCTTGGGGATTTCTCGGGACCGGAAATCCAGCGGTCATAATAGCCGACCTTCTTCATCACCGACCAGCCAATTAAGCCGAACAAAAGCTGGATAGAAAACAGCACACTAAAGAAGGCAAAATTACCAGAGGCGGTCACAACCCCATCAAAGTTATGGGCCATTGCCATTTTCAGCCGATACAGCGCAATACCAACAACAGTGATAAAAGGAATGAGAATCCAAAGGGTTGGCGTGGTCTCACCGGCAGCTTTGTGCTCCATCATCGAGCGGAAACCAAGGATCAGTTTTATAAAGCCCAGTAATATTGCGGCACTAATAAAGAACACAGAGCCCATAAAACCAAGAGCAGAAACCAGCTTTACATGGCTCATAGCAGCAACGGCAGAGAAACCAACGCCAACCATAGCAAACGAGAACACGGCAATCATCTGCCCAAGGCTGTTATTCTTCGCGCAATCATAACCGCCAGTGGTAAGACTACGGGAAATGAAGTCGAGATAAATCCGCATAGCGTAGATCCCGATTGCCGAAAAGGCGACGAGCGAGAACGGAAACAGCAACTCACGGCTTTCCCAAAGGCCAGGCACAAACAGCGCACCACCAATAAAACCGGCATTCATGGTCATGGCATAGGTTAACGGGATAGCCATTAACTGGCTCTCGGCATTAGAGTTTTTAAAACTGCTAAACCCGCTGGAAGCTTTAAATGTGCTGTATTGCTTCAAGTTCCAAACTAAAAGGCGGAGATGCATAAATATAAAATAGATAATGGCCAGCAACGCTGTGGCAATCATCGCTTGCTGTATAGTGCTGCCATTCTTTAGCAGCGGCATAAGGGTCGAATAGCTCGGTATTGGCGAACCTTTATGCGGTGTCATCCACATCAGATACATAAAGAAGCTGATCGCCAAACCACCAGCCCCGACAGAAGAAAGAAAATACAGCGGAGAGTAACGCTCCCCTAAATTTTTGAATGTGCTCATGTGTCTATCCCTTCATAATTTAAATATTAGAATATACTAAAACATAAAAATGGCAAGGGAATATTATAAATAACTAATATTTATTAAATCATTGATTATGCTGTTTAATATTTGATTTGTGGTTACTGTTACAGATAGCCTGTGTATAACTAATCGTCATTTAACGATGCATTTCGTGTTTGTCTGGTTTTGATTTTAAATTTCAATGGCAGGTAAATACCCAATCGTATTGTTGCCATTGTCTCTCATTTAATTCGCCTCTAAACTCACCTCAAAATCATTTCAGAAAGTTATTTAAATGCTCAAGCTCAGAAATTGGCTTACAGGACTGTTTAGCCCATTTGTTATTCAAGAATTGGATTGGGAGAAGCTCACGCCGATTTCTCTTATTTTATCGCTCTTAAAGCCCGTCAAATACCTGGTTTATATCTCTATAGTTCTTACCGCAGCTACTAGTCTTACAGAGGTATATATATATCATGCCATAGGGCAACTGGTTGATTATATGAGGGAAAGTGGAACAGAGAATTTCTTGACAGATCACCAAGGCTACCTTTGGTTTTTACTGTTCTTTATCCTTTGTTGGCGCTCGCTAGTTTATATATGCAGTTTTTCTCTTGCCACTTTGGGCTTACGCCTCAATTTAAATACAAAAATCCGTTGGAATGTACATCGCCGCTTCACATCACAATCAATGACGTTTTTTCAAAAGCAATTTGCCGGTAACTTAAGCTCTAAAGTTTGGTCTTCAGGTGTCTCAGGCACAGATGTATTTACAATTACTATACAACTTGTTCTTTTCATCACTGTGTTTTCAATCGCCACTGCCGTAACGCTTTTTTATGCGCACTTTATACTTGGCCTGTTGACCACTGTTTGGCTCTTGGCTTTTATTTTTGTTTGCTACAAATTTGTACCGGTAGCGCGTGAACAGGCAAAGTTAATGGCAGAAAATGCGCAGTACTGCCAAGGGCAAATTACTGATATTTATAGTAATATCTCTACTGTTAAACTTTTTGGAAATAAGGAAATTGAGCAAGCTTATGCCAAATCCGCATTCCAAAAATTCCTCACTCAAGGCTACAGGTTCATCTCCTGTATTATACTTGGCAACAGCTCTTCGCTAATAACCAATAATATTGCCATTGCGGTTTTGGGTGGGGCGACCATCTTCATTTGGCAAACCGGAGAGCTTTCAATCGGTGAAGTCGCCATGGTGCTGGGCCTAATTCTACGTCTGGAAACCAACCTCTCCCATGTTTTGACACGGCTCCTCGATCTGTTTCGTGCCTATGGGCAAGTGGAATCAACCCTCAAAGCTTCCGCCAAACCGGTTACGCTGCAAGATGCTACACAGGCAAAGCCATTTGCCTATCAAAAGGGGCAGGTTAGTTTTCAAAGCGTTGATTTTGCTTACGAAGCAGGTGGTCGTGTCCTAAAAGAATTCAATTTGGACATAAAACCGGGCGAAAAAGTCGGCCTTGTTGGCCGCTCGGGCGCGGGCAAGTCAACCATCGCGTCACTATTATTGCGCCTCTATGATTGCTCATCGGGTTCCGTCTCCATAGATGGGCAAAATATCAAAGATTTACAACAAGATAGCTTAAGACAAAAAATCGGCTTGGTTACGCAAGATACAGCACTTCTGCATCGTTCGGTTTACGACAATATCACTCTCGGTGCGCAAGATATCAGCATGGCAGATGTTGAACTCGCCGCAGAAAAAGCACAGGCTCTTGGGTTTATTAACGATCTTGAAGACAACAAGGGTCGGAAGGGGTTTGATGCCTATGTTGGCGAGCGCGGTGTCAAGCTTTCAGGCGGTCAGCGCCAGAGAATCGCATTGGCACGTGTTTTCCTGAAAAACCCGCCAATTCTTATTCTGGATGAAGCAACCTCGGCCCTCGATACTCAATTGGATAATGAAATACAGGAGGTCCTACGCGAAGTGATGGAAGGAAAAACGGTACTTGCCATAGCGCATCGCCTGTCAACCATCGCGCGTATGGATCGGCTGATCGTATTGGACGGGGGCAAACTTGTTGAAATGGGTAGCCATAAAAAGCTTATTGAAAATAATGGGTTATATGCAAACTTATGGCAAAAACAATTCCATGGTCTAAATCTTGACCAAGCAACAGAAATTCAGGCAATGCGAGTGGATTTTTCCTAAAAGACAATAAAAGGCAAAACTAACACTAAAGTCCTGACCATATTCATTGCGCAAAGATAAAGAAACTGGGTAAGCTGAACCAAAGCAATGGGGAGGAGAGGGGTATGTTGGAACAAGCTGCGCAGATTTCTGATATTACTTCTTGTATGGCGTTAATTGGTGGCCAGCAAAGCTTTGCGGCTTCAAAAGAGGTTTTAAACCTCATTAACCCGTCGACAGCTCAGGTGTTTGCACAGGTGCCCAGATGTAGTGCATCTGATGTCGGCAAAGCAGTACTTGCGGCCCAACAGGCTTATCAGGCTGGCACTTGGGGGAGTTACAGCCCTACACAAAAAATAGCGTGTTTTAGTCGCTTTGCCACTCTTCTAAGTGAGAATAGGCAAGAGCTTATTAAGCTGGAGATAAATAGTACAGGAGCGAGCGTTACCAGCATTGAGCGCCAATTGGATGCAATTGACTGCTTTATTCGCACCAATACCGCCACATCTTTCAATGCTCAGCCGTCAACCAGTGTTCTTGCAGCCGAAAACTGGCAAAACGTAACCCGTAGTCCTCGTGGTGTCATCGGTGTTATGTTGGGTTCCCATGCTGCGCTAACGGCTTTCTATTTATTGGCGGTTAATGCAGCGGCCAAGGGCAATAGTGTTGTGGTGAAGCCATCACAATCATCTGGCGCTGCTTTGTTATATATGGGAAAACTATGGCAAGACTCCGGTTTTCCTGCAGGTCAGCTGAACATAGTAACGGGTTTAAATGAAGAGGCGGGTGCCGCATTATCCCACCACCCGGACTTGGACTACTTGGTATCCATTGGCTCAAAGGCGCATATTGTACCTGTTGCAACGGCCGCCGCGAAAAGCGGTATACCCTGCAAGAATTTGGTAAACACAAAAACCACTCATGTGTGTATGGCATCAACAAATATTGAAGTATTTGTACAAGCCGTAATGGAAGATTTAAAGCTGCGCCCCTTTGCACAAACCGGCATTCGCCTTTTGGTTGAGCGAGAAATAATAGAGCGGGTTGAAGAGGTTATAAGAACAAAACTCCGTCAATGTGTGGTCGGCCCACCCAAAAGCAATGCAGATTTTGGAGCGCTTAAATCTGCGGCGCATTTACGTTCTTTAAAAGCCCTCATCCGTGAGGCAAACACCAACAAACTACCAATCATTGCAGAAGGTGCTGTAGCCCCGGGATCTAACAGTAATGGTTACTTCCATCCTTTGGTTGCGCTTGGCCCATTGCCCTATGATAACCCCTTGGTAAATGACAACAGTTTCTCACAGCTTATAACTTTGGTATCTTTGGAAGACGAGGCACAAGCCTGCCAAATCGTTAAAGAGCATTCAAAAAGCGGGCAATGGGTATTTTGGTCGCAAGATTTGCAACAGGCGCTCACATTATTGCGTTGTAGCCGCAGCCAACAAACCAGTGTGAATGGCAGTTTTCATGCCAAAGACGCACTAAGCTGTTATCAGGCTTGGCGTCCTCAGCTCGATCAAGTGATGACAAAACCGGTTGTTATTCATATGGGCTTTGCACAAAAAAGCTCTCTTTACTAGTTTGCTTGGAAGAAGGGCCAATAATCACCTTATTACGACCTTGCTGTTTGGCTTGGTAAAGGCAGGTGTCTGCCTCTCGCAGGCCAGCAAGTAGCGACGCTTCAGAGCCGGTCGAAACCCCAACACTTATGGTCGGAGTGAACAAAATATCTTTTTTGACTGCAAGTGAGCTCTTAAGTGCCCTGCGTAATTTGTTTAAAAACAACTCACAGGTTTGGGCGTCATAGTCAGGTAATATGACACAAAACTCATCGCCACCCAACCGCACGGCAATGGCGTTTTTGGGTAAGAGAGCTTTTAATTCTGCAGCAAGTGTCACAATAAGAAAGTCTCCAAGCTCGTGGCCATGTTGGTCGTTGATTTGCTTGAAGTGGTCTATGTCAATAATGGCATAGCGTGTGGTGCGCCCTTCAATCTTCAGCCTGAGGTGTTCTTGCTCTTGGTATTCGTGCAAGTAACGGCGGTTGAACATGTCTGTAAGCGGGTCTTTATTTGCCAACTCGGTTAATTCGTGAATACGATCAAGTTGGTTCAGACTCTGCGAAATTCTGAGAATCAATTCTTCAGGGCTACAGGATTTCGCAATGAAATCACTTGCTCCGCACTTTAAAAACTTAGCGGTTAATGCAGCACTAGGGGTTGCCGAAATCCCAATAACACAAAGGTCTTTCATACTGCGGGTTCTACGAACAATAGAAAGGGTCTCAAAGCCGCTTTTATCTGGTAAACCGTGGTCCAGAATCATCATGCGAATTTCAGGATGTATTGCCAGCGTGTCCAAAGCCTCTTGGGCTGTTGAAGCGAGAAGTACCTTTAAACAATAACGTGATAACCGCTCTTTTATGATAGCCAGATCCGTAAGCGAGTCGTCAACAACCAGCACCGTAGTTTTTCTGTTGCGGTCGATCCTGCCAACCAAGTCACCAAGGTAGCTTAAACTGGCAGGAGAGTCCTTTAAGATGTAATCGACAACGCCGCGATCCAGAATTTTCTGCCGTGTATGACAATCAAAACGTCCTGAAAAAACAATAGTGGGTAGATCATGCGATCTCATGAGATCAACAATCTCACCATCGTTGGCATCGGGCAAAGTTACATCAACAAGGGCCAGAAACGGTCTGTATTCCGTGTCATTTAAAGCCTCGACTGCCTCCCTGTAGTTTCTTGCAATTCTAACGGAATAAGGGCCTGAGCGTTCCACTTCATTGGCGACTATCTTTGCAAAAAAGTTAGCGTCTTCAACGAGTAAAACCTGTTGTTTCTTTCGCCACATAAAGCAGTTCACTTTTGAACTTGAGGGAGATTATTAATTAGTACGTATACTATCAGTGGTTACATAGCGTAATGAATACGCCCTGAAAAGTCTTAAATACATTTTTATTTAATAAAATACATATAAAAATATAAATTATGTAGTATGTATATTGTTATCTCTATGTAATTACATTAGTTTCACTTGTGGTTGGCTCTAGGGGAGGTTGAGATTTTATCATAAAATTGTTCGAATGTACTATACATTGAGTAATAGATATTCGCGTTCCCAAGCGCTAATGACTGACATGAACGTTTCATATTCTTCTAGTTTGACAGCGCGGTATGTGGAAACAAACTGCTTGCCAAACATAGAAATCAACTCGTCTTCTTGCTCAAATAACTCAAGTGCGTGCAACATGGTGCGTGGCAAAGCGTTTGCTGTTGCACGCATATTGCCATCCCTAGCCGTATTCGCAGGAACCTTATGCTTCATACCAGCGAAACCGGCTGCAAGAGTTGCGGCAATAACAAGGTAAGGGTTTGCATCGGAGCCGGCAATTCTGTTTTCTAGCCGCCTGTCATCAGCGGTGGAGTTGGGAACCCGAAAGCCAACGGTGCGGTTATCATGTCCCCAGTGAAAATTGGTAGGTGCAGTCGCGTTGCGGGTAAAGCGCCGGTAAGAGTTCACATAGGGGGCCATAATAGGCGTTAAAGCGGGCATGAATCTTTGTTGGCCACCAATAAAATGCATAAAAGACTGAGTACTTTGCCCTTCCTGATCGCTAAAAATATTCTGTCCGGTCTCTAAATCCACCAGTGATTGGTGAATATGCATCGCAGAGCCGGGTTGGCTTGACATCGGCTTGGCCATAAAGGTGGCATACATCTCATGACGCAGCGCGGCTTCTCGAATGGTGCGCTTGAATAAAAAAACTTGGTCCGCAAGTTCAAGTGGGTCACCATGGCGCAAATTGATTTCCATCTGCGCCGCACCTTCCTCGTGAATGAGGGTATCAATTTCCAGTCCTTGAGCCTCTGACAAATCGTAGATATCGTCAATCAACTCGTCAAACTCGTTTAGGGCAGAAATCGAGTAGGATTGCCTGCCGACTTCTGGTCGCCCGGAGCGGCCGGTAGGGGGCGTTAACGGGTAATCCGGGTCATGGTTGGGTTTGACGAGGTAGAACTCAACTTCAGGAGCTATTATGGGCTGCAGCCCTTCATCAGCATATCGCTTTAAAACCGACTTGAGTACATTTCGCGGTGCAACGGTATAAAGTTCGCCATCTTTTGTGTAGGTGTCGTGAATCAATTGTGCGGTGGGGTCGCTTTCCCACGGAACAACGGTCAATGTGGAAAGATCGGGTTTGAAAAACAAATCACCGTCATCCGGCACATGGTGAAAGTCTGCGTCATCCTCTGGGTAATCCCCGGAAATGGTTTGTGCAAATATCGACGATGGCATTGTTAAGGTGGTTGACGAAAAGAACTTTTCCGTTGGCATCATTTTGCCACGGGCAACCCCGGCAAGATCAGGTACAATACATTCAATATCGGCGATGTTACGTTCTCGTAGCCAGACTTTGGCTTCTTCCAGGTTTTTTACACCGCGCACGGGTGAATTTTGGATATTGCTTAGCATGGTCCCACAATCGAACGAGGTAGTTTTGCAGTACAAAGGCGAGTTGATATTCTATCCTGCCAATTATTTAGTCTGTCTAAAGCAAACATGCAAATGTGCGAGAGCACTTACCCGCCCCTAAGTATTATTGGGGGCAAGCAGCATTAGCTAACATTATATCACATTTAAAATAATAGGATAACTTTATTAGAATTTCCGCTTATTTTACTTTATTTAAGAGGTGGATTAGGGTGTAATTTATTTACCTGTATAAAACTCATTTGTTGAGTTGATAAAAACAAATTATCTTCAAGGATCTCTTTACACAGGTTAAACCACAAGACATTAGAGATAGAAACACACGCTATCACAAGGAAGGGGAGCTTCTGGGTGGTAAGCTGGCAAACAAACATAGTCACACGAGGAAATATCATGGTGACTTTTTGCGCTGTGGTCGACGAAAGCATAACACCACAAGCGTGAATCTAAGGAGAAGCGAGAATGTCTGGAAAGCTGGTGCCAATAGGCATAGCCGCAATTTTATTGGCAACGCCCGCAGCGTTGGCACAATCCGATCAACGCCAGTTAAACGTTTATAATTGGTCAGATTATATTGATACAGATGTTCTCAAGGAGTTTGAGAGTGAAACCGGCATCAAAGTCAAATACGATCTATTTGATTCCAATGAAGTGCTGGAAACAAAGCTATTAACTGGCAATACCGGTTACGATGTT
This sequence comes from Polycladidibacter stylochi, assembly GCF_001562055.1. GTDB lineage: Bacteria > Pseudomonadota > Alphaproteobacteria > Rhizobiales > Stappiaceae > Pseudovibrio > Pseudovibrio stylochi. The sequence continues at coordinate 68,636 of NZ_LLWE01000030.1, forward strand.
GTTGCTCCTTCCGCCACTTTCCTTAATCGGCAAATACAAGCAGGCGTATTCCAGAAACTGGACAAATCGCAGCTGCCCAACTTAAAGCATATGCGCAAGGATATTGAAGCGCGTACCGAAAAATTTGACCCGCAAAACAGTTATTCGATCAATTATATGTGGGGCACGTCAGGTCTTGGCGTGAATAAACAAAAAATTCAAGAATTAATGCCAGATGCGCCTCTCAACAGCTGGCGTCTCCTGTTCGATGTTGACGTACTTAAGAAAATCTCAGCCTGCGGTGTTTATGTGCTTGATGAACCGGATGAAATGTTCCCTGCTGCGATGCACTATTTAGGGTTGGACCCGGATTCAAATAGCAAAGCAGACATCAATAAAGCCGCAGAGCTTCTAACGGCAATACGCCCCTATGTCCGCAAATTCCACAATTCGGAGTATGTCAACGGCTTAGCAAATGGCGACATATGCTTGGCTTATGGTTGGTCTGGTGATGTGCTGCAAGCAGGTGATCGCGCGGCAGAAGCAGATAACGGCGTTGAAGTCTCCTACGTCCTTCCGCAAGAAGGCGCGCAAATGTGGTTTGACCAATTCGCAATTCCAGCGGACGCGAAGCATGTTAGCGAGGCCCACGAGTTTTTAAACTTCATCATGCGCCCTGAAATTGCAGCAAAATTAACCGATTACGTTTGGTATGCAAACGGAAACGCAGATGCAACTTCTTTGGTTGATCCGGAAATCACATCAAACCATAATATCTACCCGACAAAAGATGTTATGAAACGTCTCTATACAATTAGCGCCAAGCCACTAAAGGCACAAAGGCTAATGAATAGGGCTTGGACAAAAGTCAAAACCGGGCAATAGCCAGAAAAAAAACCGAACTCATGCAGACCGCTAGCCGGTCTGCAACTTTTTTGATCCCGTCAACCATGGAGCAGCGTTTTGGCAAAAAAGCCACTTGGGCCAGTGCGCCGTGCATTTGCACCCTGGGAAAATCCAGAGCAGCAGCCATTTATTGAATTTCGCAATGTCACCAAACGCTTTGGTTCGTTTGTTGCTGTCGATCAGTTGTCTTTAAAAATCTATCAGCGAGAGTTCCATGCGTTATTAGGGGGCTCTGGTTGCGGTAAAACCACATTGATGCGGATGCTGGCTGGCTTTGAAACGCCAACCGAGGGCCAAATCTTTTTAGATGGCCAGGAAATTACCCGTATTCCACCTCACCGGCGGCCGGTGAACATGATGTTCCAGTCATATGCTTTATTTCCGCATTTGAATGTTGAGAAGAATATCGCTTTTGGTTTGAAGCAGGATAACTTACCTAGATCAGACATCAAACGACGGGTGGACGAAATGTTGGCTCTGGTGAAATTGGAAGCCTTTGCCAAACGAAAACCGCATCAACTTTCAGGTGGTCAACGCCAGCGAGTTGCGCTGGCACGCTCTCTTGCCAAACGTCCCAAAGTCTTATTGTTAGATGAGCCTCTGGCTGCACTAGATAAAAAGCTGCGCGAAGAAACCCAAATAGAACTTATGAACCTGCAAGAAGAGTTGCGCATGACTTTTCTAATCGTCACGCACGATCAGGAAGAGGCCATGAATTTGGCCGATAGAATATCGGTCATGAATTCGGGGCACATTTTGCAAGTTGCGACACCCGGCGAAATTTATGAGCAGCCCGTTTCAAGATATGTAGCTGACTTTATTGGTGATATTAACTTCTTCGAATGTAAGGTTACCGGTTGTCGACCACAAAATGGCGGAGCTTCGATTACGTTACACTCCGAAGAGCTTGGAAACGAAATTAAAGTGAAAGCCGGTCACCCAAGAATGATTGGCGATGCTGTGACATTTGCCATCCGCCCGGAAAAAATGCGCATCTCCTTTGAAAAGCCGCTAGATCCAAGCTTGAACACGATAAAAGGTGAGGTTTGGGATATCGCATATTTAGGCGACGTCTCCATTTATCACATTAAGGTTTCTCAGGGGCATATTGTACGTACCATCGTTGCCAACACCACACGGTTGGTAGAGCGGCCGATTTCGTGGGAAGATAAAGTTTGGCTCTCATTCGATGCAGAGGCCGGGGTTATCCTGTCGCAGTGAGGTCAAGATGACAAAAAACAGGAAAATGCAAAATAGTCATCATGGTAGACGGCGTAGCTGGACGCTGATCGCGGTCCCTTATCTGTGGTTGTCAATATTCTTCCTGCTGCCATTTTTGATAGTTTTGAAAATCTCTTTTTCCGAGCAGGTTCTTTCAATTCCCCCATATGCCCCGCAAATGGATTGGTCAGCGGGTTGGGATGGCTTTAAGGCCATGGTTAGTCATTGGTCGCTTGACAATTATTTATGGCTGACAGAAGACGAGCTGTACCTAAGCGCCTACCTATCATCTCTAAAAATTGCGGCAATCGCGACTATACTAACACTTTTAATAGGTTATCCCATGGCTTACAGCATGGCGAAGGCACCCAAAGGGTTGCAGCCGCTGCTGCTTGTTATGGTCATTCTCCCATTCTGGACCAGCTTCCTTATTCGCGTATATGCATGGATAGGCATTTTGAAAAATGAAGGGCTACTTAATCAGTTCCTTCAGATGTTGGGCGTTATTGATGAGCCATTGATAATTCTAAATACCAACATCGCTGTCTACATCGGCATAGTTTATTCGTACCTGCCTTTTATGGTGTTACCGCTTTATGCCACACTGGAGAAGTTGGACAACACCTTAATCGAAGCTTCACAAGATCTGGGATGCCCGCCATCCAAAACATTTTGGCGCGTGACATTCCCGCTCTCGAAACCAGGCATTATCGCTGGTTGCTTTTTGGTCTTTATCCCTGCTGTAGGTGAGTTCGTTATTCCAGATATTTTAGGTGGCTCGGAAACCCTAATGATAGGCAAAACCCTATGGGTTGAGTTCTTCTCCAACCGCGATTGGCCATTGGCCTCGGCAGTAGCCGTTGTCTTGCTTGTTATTTTAATCATTCCCATACTGCTGTTTCAACGTCACCAGAGAAAAAGTGGCGAGGTGTTGACATGAAAGCCTTAAAAAAGGACTGGTTCAGTATCACGTCATTGGTGCTCGGGTTTTCATTCCTCTATCTACCCATTGTTATTTTGGTGGTTTTTTCATTCAATAGCTCCAAGCTGGTGACTGTATGGGGTGGTTTTTCTACAAAATGGTACAGTGCATTGCTGCATAACGAGCAATTGCTCAGTGCTGTCTATATCACGCTTCGTATCGGCCTGGTTTCCGCTAGTATCGCCACTGTCTTAGGCACCATGGCAGCACTTGTCTTGGCGGGTAGAGGGCGTTTTATGGGTCGAACGTTATTTTCGGGCATGATTTACGCACCTCTAGTGATGCCAGAAATAATTCTGGGGCTCTCGATGCTGCTGTTGTTTGTAGCGGTCGATCAAGCCCGTGGTTTTTGGACCATCACCATTGCCCATACCTCCTTCACTATGTGTTATGTGGCCGTGGTTGTGCAATCTCGCTTGGCCATGTTCGATCAATCACTAGAAGAGGCTGCGCGTGACCTTGGCTGTCCACCGCTCAAGGCATTTTTCGTTATTACCTTACCGCAAATTCTTCCCGGCGTTCTTGCTGGCTGGATGTTAGCTTTTACACTTTCGCTTGATGATCTGGTCATTGCCAGCTTCACTTCCGGTCCTGGTGCCACAACCTTGCCTATGGCGATTTACTCGCAAGTGAGAAGGGGTGTGACACCAGAGATTAATGCAATCTGCACAATCATGATTACTGCGGTCACTTTAGGAGTGATAACAATCTCCCTATTAAACAAGCAGGCACATACGAAAAAACAGTCCTCGGCTACAATACGTGCGGGCTCCTAGTGCTTTTTGTTCGCTAAAAAGCAAGTAAAAACACATTAAACGAAAGGCTTAGCTAGTCGTTGTGGCTTAGCCTTTAGTATTGTTGGGCAGCAAAATGTCTTGAGAGTGTCTACCGGACCCTTGGCGTCCTGTCATAATGTCGCTATCAATACGTGTAACTGGGATATCTCTTTAGTAGGTGATGGGCCCTAAAAAGGGCGTCGCGAGTATTTCCTCTCTCGCGTTTGGCACAGCCTGCTCGCATACTAAAGATAATTTGGGAGATAGGAATGAACAAGGTTTTCCCGAGTGCGGCTGCAGCGCTAGAGGGGCTTGTCTTTGATGACATGACTGTAATGGCCGGTGGTTTTGGCCTTTGCGGTATACCCGAGAACCTCATTATTGCTCTGCGGGATAGTGGTACTACTGGTATAACAGCCATTTCCAACAATGCCGGCGTTGATGACTTTGGCCTAGGCTTACTGTTACAAACCAGACAAATAAAAAAGATGGTATCCTCATATGTGGGAGAAAACGCCACCTTCGAAAAACAATACCTCAACGGTGAACTAGAGCTTGAGTTTAATCCGCAAGGCACATTGGCCGAGCGTATTCGTGCTGGTGGCGCGGGAATTCCGGGTTTCTTCACAAAGACCGGTGTCGGAACCCTCATTGCCGAAGGCAAAGAGCACAAAGACTTTAACGGCGAGACCTACATCATGGAAACCGGCCTTGTCTCAGATTTGTCGCTGGTAAAAGCATGGAAAGCCGATAAAGAGGGCAACCTGATCTTCCGTAAAACCGCACGTAACTTCAATCCAATGATGGCAACCGCAGGTAAGAAAACCGTTGTGGAAGTGGAAGAGATTGTAGAAATTGGTGCGCTTGACCCCGATCAAATCCATACTCCGGGTATATACGTTGATCGCATTGTATTGGGCACATTCGAAAAGCGCATCGAACAGCGCACAGTAAAAGCAGCGTAAGGGGGCAACACATGGCTTGGACACGTGAGCAAATGGCCGAACGCGCCGCACAAGAATTGCAAGACGGTTTCTACGTTAACTTAGGAATTGGTATTCCAACACTGGTTTCAAACTACATTCCGGACGGCATGGATGTGGCGCTGCAATCAGAAAACGGTATGTTGGGTATGGGCCCATTCCCTACGGAAGATGCAGTGGACGCTGATCTTATTAATGCCGGCAAGCAAACTATTACCGAGCTGGACCGCACCAGCTATTTTTCTTCGGCCGATAGTTTCGCCATGATCCGTGGCGGCCACATCGACCTTTCAATCCTGGGCGCTATGGAGGTTTCCGAAAACGGCGATCTCGCCAACTGGATGATTCCGGGGAAAATGGTTAAGGGCATGGGCGGCGCTATGGATTTGGTCGCTGGTGTAAAGCGCGTTGTCGTGCTTATGGACCACACCAATAAAAAGGGCGAAACCAAGCTACTTAAAAACTGCACACTACCGCTCACCGGTGTTCATTGTGTACATCGCATTATCACCAATCTTGGGGTATTTGACGTGGTTGAAGGTGGCTTGAAAATTATCGAGCTGGCGCCAGATGTCACGAATGAAGAAGTGCATGCAAAAACCGAGGCAACGCTCGTCGCTTAGGTTTTGTAATTATGCCCTGCAATTGGTGTAAATGATAAAGGCGGCGAAGAGCCGCCTTTTTTGATTCCTACCAGAAATAACTGTTGTTTCCTTAGCTAAGTTGCTAATGTGCTGTGCATATTCGTTGTACCCTATGAGTTTTAAATGCTACCGATCGAAGTCTTGAGCACTTTCACTTCCGTTGCAATTGTATTGGCATTAGCACCGGGCCCAGATAACGTCTTTGTTCTCACACAATCAGCCATGTCTGGCCGGCCCGCAGGTATTGCGGTCACATTGGGTTTGGCGACAGGAATTATTGCCCATACCACGGCAGTTGCTTTAGGTGTTGCTGCTATTTTTGCTACCTCAGACTTGGCATTTAACCTGCTAAAATGGATTGGGGCAGGGTACTTGGCTTATCTTGCCATTGGGGCTTGGCGCGCTAAGCCAGAATCTCTGCAGGCAGAAAAAGAAAAGCCCATGTCGTTGCTTGCACTATATCGACGTGGCGTGATTATGAATATCACCAATCCCAAGGTTTCGATATTCTTCCTGTCTTTCCTGCCGCAATTTGTTAATCCGCTTCATGGCCCGCTAACACTGCAATTTGCCCAGTTAGGTTTCATATTTATTCTTGTTACACTATTGGTGTTTGGTGGGGTTGCATTGGCTGCAGGAACTATTGGCCAAAAGCTTTCCAACAACCCAAAAGCTCAGGTGATATTGAACCGTATTGCTGCAACGGTGTTTTTGGGTCTTGCGCTGAAACTGGCCACCACTCAGCGCTAGCTCAATGCGATTGATTGAATATCACAACTAAAGCGCCGCAAGGCCTTATTGGCCCTGCGCCATTTGCGGGTTTCTTGTTGTTGCGAGCGAGGGCATCAAACTGCGGCTACTGGTTTTGTCACGGTAATTACGAATTGTTGTTCTAGCAAGCATTACAACAGGGATAATGCCAACCAAAACAATAAACAGCGCAGGCATTGCCGCATCTTCGTAGGCCTCTCGTGCTGTTGCGGTATATACTGTGGTAGCCAGACTCTCAAAATTGAAGGGGCGTAACAGCAATGTAGCTGGCAACTCCTTCATGCACTCCACAAAGGCCAATAGGCAGGCAGAAGAGACGACGGGGCTTAACAAAGGTACATGCACCCGCCGGAAAATTCCAAAACGGCTTTGTCCCAACGTCTGTGCAGCCATATCAAGACTAGGGGATATTTTGCCAAAGCCACTGTCGAGTTGGCCATAAGTCACGGCTAAAAAGCGGACCACATAAGCATAAACCAGTGCAGTGCCCGAGCCGAGCAAAATCAAACCCGTAGAGATTCCAAAGTTCAGTTTAAAGAAATTGGCAAGGCTGTTGTCCAGTGCAGCCACAGGAAACAAAATCCCTACCGCCAAAATCGTACCGGGTACAGCATAACCTATTGATGCCAGACGACCTAAAAACTGCGAAAGAGGACCAGGGTTGGTGCGCCGGTAATAACTTAGCGCAAGTGCCACGAAAATAGCACAGCTGGCACCTATGATTGCAAGAACGAGAGAATTTTGCGCAGCCTGCCATAGGGCTGGATTGAACAACCCCTCATGGCGGCGGATGGCGCGACTTAATAGCAAAATAGCAGGCAGGCCAAACCCTAAAAGAATGGGTAGGGCGCAAAAGCCCATTGCCAGCCATTTATGCACTCCGCGTAGTGTGTAACCTTGTAATGCCTTTCCGGCGCTTGTGTTGCTCTGGTAAAAACGTTGCTGTCGCCTTGCATGGTTTTCCAGCCATATTAATGCCAGAACCACGAACAACATCACACAGGCGATTTGTGCAGCGCCTGTTAGGCTAGAGCGGTTCAGCCAGGTATCGTAAACGGTAAAGCTTAAGGTCTTAACCCCGAAAAATGTTACCGCACCAATGTCGTTAAGGCATTCCATAAGTGCAAGCGAGGCGCCAACTGCAATTGCAGGCCGCGCTAACGGCAAAGCAACACGAAAGAACAGTCGCAGCGGAGATGCCCCTAATGTTCTGGAAACATCGAGCGTGCAGGCTGATTGAGCAATAAAACTCGCCCGTGCGCTTAAATAAACATAGGGGTAAAGCACAAAGCCCATTACAAATATTGCCCCGCCCATGGAGCGGACCTCGGGGAACCAATAGTCCCTGGAGGTTTTAAACCCCATCACTGCCCGCAAAGTACTCTGGATGACACCGGTGTAATCAAACAGTTCAACATATGAAAAAGCAATAATATATGTCGGAACTGCCAAGGGCAGCAGCAATGCAATATCAAAGAGGCGTCGACCGGGAAACCGGCACATCGTAACCAGCCAAGCACATCCCACGCCGATAACAAGTATTAAAATACTTGTGCCCGCCAATAACTGCAGTGTGGCCCACACCGATTGAGGTAAAACGCTGGATAGCAAATGATGCCAATTATCGCCTGCGCTACCAATAGCTAGGTAAATCACAGTCAACACAGGTAAAACTGCAATAACAGTTAGCAGTATGCTTAAAAGCGCGATTGCCCGCTCCCCACGATGGTGGAAAGCGGACAACAGCAGTGATACGCGACAGCAAATAGTATTTAACATTCAGATCTCAGTTCGCAGGCCCATTGTCAAAGCCAACAATATCAACCAGTTGACTGGCCTTTTTACGAAGATCGCCAATTTGGTCAATAGCAACTGTATCTGGCTTCAAGTTGCCCCAGGACTGGACGCGCTCTGAGGCTTTGGCCCCTGGTAAAACAGGATATTCAAAGTTTTGCGCCGCATAAATGCTTTGCGCCTCAGGGGAGGCAAGAAACTCCATCAGTTTGATCGCATTTTCTTTATGTGGCGCATACTTGGCCAAAGCTACGCCGGAAATGTTCACGTGGGAACCACGATCATCGCTGTTCGGGAATAATATGCGCACCGAAGCTGCCCATTCTTTTTGCTCAGGGTCTTTCTCGTTGGTTTGCATTTTGCCCATATAATAAGTGTTGCCCAAGGCAATATCACATTCACCGGCAAAAATGGCTTTAACTTGGGCGCGGTCATTACCAGTTGGCTTGCGGGCAAGGTTATCGCGTACTGCCTCCAACCATTTCTTGGTCTCGTCTTCCCCGTGATGGGCGATCATGGAGGCAATCAAGCCAATAGAATAAACATGTTGTCCCGAACGAGTACAAATCCGTCCTTTCCATTTTGGATCCGCCAACTCTTCATAGGTGACTTTGTCCTGTTTCACCCGATCACGTGATGCGTATATGACGCGGGCACGCGTGGTAAGGCCAAACCAGTTGCCATCGGGGTCACGCAAATTGGCTGGAATGTGTTTGTTAATCTCGGGGTCGTTCAATGGTTGCGTCACACCCAACTCTTCCGCTCCTTGCAACCGGCCAATATCAACGGTTAACAGCACATCGGCAGGAGAGTTTTCGCCTTCGGCCTTAATGCGCTCAGCAAGGCCTTTACTAGCAAAAACAACATTGCTTTTTATGCCGGTTTCTTTTTGAAAGGCATCAAGTAGCGGTTTAATCAACTCAGGTGCACGGTAGGAATAGATGTTTACTTCTTCCTGAGCTGACGCAGAGGTATGATAGAAAATGCCAGCGCTCATCGCGGCAAGGCCGAAGGCAACCGTGGTTTTCAGCCTGTCGAATGTAATTGGCATTGTGCTGTTCCTTTGTGCAACCATCTGTTTAGAATGTGACTTTACTAGTCAGGTTTAAGTAATAGGTAAAAAACTTGAGTTTTATTGTCAATTTAAATTGTAGCAATAATACTGATTAGTTGTCACTTCGAAATATAAAAACAGCACAAGTGTTCTTATCTCATTGCAAATGCCAATGAAATTCATTTTCATGATTTTTTGCATTTTGCTGAGGAAGTTGTGGAAGGTTTTACAAGTAACGCTCAAAAGGGAGGGCTTTGCTCAAGGGGTCAAACCTTGCAGGATTAAAGCCATATTATGCCTGTCGATATTCTGCCCACAAAAAATCGTACCAATACGGCTTTTCTGCAGCATGTTGCGCTCTTTTATCATGCCTGCCAATCCGGCAGCGCCCGCGCCTTCAAGTAGATTATGGGTTGCACCATAGGCCAGCCGAATGGCATCGGCAATTTCTATATCACTTACTTGAATAATGCGTTCTGCCCCGCGGCCTATAATGGCTTCAGCTTCTTTGTGAGGCATGGAAATAGCAATACCATCGGCAAATGAGTGCGTTTCTAACGGGTGTGTGGAATGGCCATTACTTTGATATTGAGAGCATTGCCCAACAACGCCAACGACTTTAGTCGAGAGATGTAATAGATCCCTTGCAGCTATGACGCCGCAAATACTGGTACCAAGGCCCACCGGTACATACACAACATCAAGCTTTGGTTGTGCTTTAAAGAATGCAAGTGCATATGTTGCCGCCCCGCAAACCAGCTCGTGATGAAAAGAGGGCACCAGCTGAAAGCCTTGCTCTTCACTTAATGTCACCGCGTGTGCTTCTGCTTCATTATAGTTTTCGCCGTGTTCAATAACAAAGCAACCCATTGCCTGCATGTAAGCTTTTTTGGAAAGGGGGCTACCTACGGGAACGACTGCAACACTGCCATAATTGAATTTCTGTGCCGCATAAGCAATGCTTAACCCAAAATTGCCGCTTGTCGCGCTTATGTATGTTGTGTGAGGTGGTTGTAGCAATGATTGGGCATATATATAGGCAAGGGCACTACGGATTTTAAACGAGCCGGTAGGTGCGTGGTTCTCGTGTTTAACCCATACTTCAGCCCCTAAAGCCTCGTCGAGCAACGGCCAGTTATACTCTGGTGTTTCTGGTAGGAACCGGTGAATGACATCACGGGCTTCAAAAAGCGAAGCAAGCGTTAGCATAAAAACTCCCTAGCTCATGAATACCAAAACAAGAAACTGAAGGAAGAAAACTAACAAAGCGATAAGCGCTATTCCGCCAATACCCGTTGTGGGGGAATAACCAAACTGGCAACGGTTCCCATATCTTCCTCGGACTCGAGTTTAAATTCCATATGGTTTGCTTGTGCGAGTGCTTTGGTCAACGGCAAACCAAGCCCGGTTCCATGCGCAACTCCGGGGCGCTTGATTTGATGAAAGGGCTGCATCACCAGCTCAAGTTCGTTTTCACTCATACCACAACCGGTATCACGCACACTCAAGGTCATCTCGCCGTGCTCTTCAAGTCGAAGCGAAGCAATGACCTGTCCGCCTTCACCGGTGAACTTGAGGGCATTGGAGAGCAAATTAAAAATAATTTGCCGCATCGATTTGGTATCCGCCACGATTGCAGGGAGGTTTTCCGGAACGCTGGAGCGAATAATCACCCGTTGCTTTTGCGCAACTGGCTGCAAGAGCCCCACGCACTCGCGCAAAATATCTCCGGTAGAAACGGCTTCAAAGCTCAAATCCAAATGCCCGGCCTCAATACGTGCCAAATCGAGCAGGTCATTCACTAATGCGCTGATATGGGCTCCCGAACGTAGGATATCGCGCAAATATTCGCGATAACGATCATTCCCAAGTGAACCGAATTGCTCTTCTAACATGGCCTCTGCAAAACCGAGCAGGGCATTCAGCGGCGTTCTAATCTCGTGGCTGACCTTGGTCAAAAACTCGGATTTTCTGGTACTCTCCGTCTCAGCGCGTTCCTGTCGTGCTGCCAAAGCGCGCTCTACTTTACGGTGTCGGCTCATGTCGCGTAATACAAGACAAGCAAATGCCGCCTGTTTTCCTTGCGATGATGCACCTTTTTCGTTTGGCAGTGCCGCCATGACCGCCTCAGCTTGCACCATGTTGCCCTTCGCCGTACTCAGCTCCAGCTCAAAACGGTCGTTGGCAATACTGGGAATGCCTGTGGCACCAAGTGAATCGAGGCGGTGTGCTGCCAACTCTTTTGCCCCGTCCTCAAGAAAAGCGGCAAGCGGAGAACCTAGCATCTCGTCACGGCTACAATCAAAAAGCCCTTCTCCACTGCGGTTCACGGCTAAAATGTGCCCTTTCGTATCTAAAATCAGCACAGCATCACTTGCATTGTGCACTGCAAATGAAAGCTGCTCATAGCTAAGGCCTAAATCTGTTTCCGCTTCTAAAGCACGCGCTGAATCAGAGGCCAATATCGTATGGTTAGAGCCATGGTTATTGTCATTTGGACCCTTGTCCGCAGGGTATGACGCACTCCGCCCATTATTTGCAGAAGCAGCCTTGATTGGTAATAATGAAATCATCAATGCTTGGCCGTCCTGCCAAGGCACACTATGCATGCGCGCATCAATGGGTTTAATTAGTCCATCATGACAACGCATATGCAACTGTCGGTCCAACACGCCCTCTGTTTGCACTGGGGCATCTTCAGGGGAAACAAAAATCGCTTCTAAGCCCCCCGCCTGTTTGAGTTGCTCAAAACTGCTATAACCCAGCTGCTTTAACAGGCTTTCATTGCCGTAGATCAGCTCCTGATCTTGTACGATAATGACACCAATAGGCAAAACCTCAAGGAGCTTAGGGTCAATTGGCTGGGTAATGGCCGCAGGTAAATCCTTGGCAGACTGTTTCTGTTCTTCAATAACTTGTGCCGAGCGCTGCACAACAACATGCGTCACATTATCAGTGTTTTGAGGCGGTTGCTTTTTTGTAGCGGCTGACAAACTGTTCGCAACCTTTGTAGCAAAGCTTCCCTGCGCACTGACGGGGGCTTCCTTACCTTGAAAAGTGCTCTGGTGTTCCTTTTGTTGTGTTGATAGCTGCTTACTATCTGCCTGTTGTGAAGAGGCATGATTTACCGGCGATTTAGAAGCTGCCTCAATGCTGCTTTTTGCTGCCCCGTGCCGTTCATTGTAAGCCCCTTGCTTATCATTGGGGGCCCCTTGCTTATCATCGGGGGAAAGAGCCCGCGCGATTTTATGAAAGGCGTCTTGCTCGGGTTTACTAAGGCGAGACTGCAGCCGGTCAGCTGACTTATCGACAAAGCGTACAATATTGCTTGTTAACTCGGCTAAGCTGCGGGCACCGCCCAAGGATGTACTGCGCGGTGGCGCATCCGGGGCGCTTTCAACCGCCTTTTGAAACGCCGATCTGTCATCAGTGCTTTGGTCTTCAAAAAGGTCGCCGGTTTTACTCGGCTCGCTTTGAGAGGTTTCCTGTTCCAAAGGCACATCACTATCGGTTTGTGAAAAACTCTTCTGTTCGATTGTTACATCATGGCCAGCGTGACGAATTGCAGCTTGAGCTTCGGGCTCGGGTATCACAATGTCATAGTCTGCCCCGGCTCCGGAAACAGCCAAGCTTGTCGCATCGGGTCGTAAAAGCCCTCCAGAATTAAACTCATCTTCAAGCTCATCATGAGCATTTGGTTTAACAAACTGCGCATAATCTTCTGGCTGTTTAGGGTGATCGTCAACCGAAGGTGCGTCGCTATCAGGTGCTTTAATCGTTATCTCGGTTGGTTCGCGGCAAGGGTCACACCAAGCATCACTTTCAATTGCTTGAACGCTGCGAATGATACCAAAACCGGAAAAACCGGAGAAGTTGCCGCTCTCGTCATATTGTGCTTGCGCCGAAAGATCGACAGGTACAACAAGGTGAGCCTGACAACTTGGCCACATAATTTTCGCACCAGCAAAGCTCTGCTGCTCATACAACTGGCTAGGCAGTGCCTCGTCTTGTGCAAGGTTGATTCGTCGGCAAATCTCTTGCCAGGAAAGCCCGATCATTTGTGCGCTCTGTGGCCCGAGCAACTGATCAAATTCCTTGGAAAGCGCAGTAAGGTTCAGTTGCGCGTCAGTCCGCCAAGCAAAGCGTATTGGGCGTTGGCGGCGCTTGAATATAAACCCGCTCATTGCATCACTCGCTTCGTATGTGCTTTCTGCTGTTTTCTTGCATACTGCAACGGGTAAATCCATCCTGTATATAGTTCTTTCCAAGTTACTTCTGGCCCATGTAACATTAGAGAGTTTTTATGTTGAGTGTGCCAGTCAAAGAGAGCGAACACCAAAAGTGCCTATTATTCCAAAGCAGCCAATGCCACGGCATAGTTCTCCAAACGCGGCTCATTGGTTCTAGGTACGTTTAGGTATAGCTATACTACTGTAAGCTTATACATAAACTTTCACCAAGGTAAGCCAAAGTCGTCACATTGGCTTCTCTCCCCCTAAAATATCCAAGAGAATTCCTGCCTATTCAGTTAACAATTTCAGCGTTATGCGCTGTCTTGTACTCTACGCACGGCTTCCGTTGCGATTATATAAATAGTTCGGCTTGGCTAAGATATCTAAGTTTATTCCTTTGTTCCAACAGATGAAACTGCCTTATATCTCCCGCCATTTTTTAAGGGCATTTACGATACGGAATAGAATTTTATGTTGCGCTGCAAAATTATGTTGCAATGCACAATTTTTATTACTATAGTGACTCGTGTGAGGGAATTATTTCTCTGGCTATCAAGTATAAAGCTATTGCATGTCGGCTTTATGTATCGGCAACCATTGCTTTGTAGGCGCACCAGCGCTCATTTGGATAGCCAAGAAAATTCCAGAAGTGATTGCCAGTTAATCAGGAAGGAATTTTTAAAATGGCGACAACTGTAGCAGAAACATCGAAAACAGAATCCAAATCTCGTAGCACGAAAGCCAAAGAGACAGCAGTACCAGAAGGGGTTTTCTCCATGTCCAACTTTGAAATGCCAGAAGCTTTCCGCGAAATGAACGAAAAGGGTATGCAGCAAGCAAAAGATGCTTACTCCAAGTTCAAATCTGCTTCTGATGAGCTAACCACTGCACTGGAAGAAACAGTAGAAACCACCCGTACGGGCGTAGTTTCTTATAATTTGAAAGCTGTTGAAGCTGCGAAAGAAAACGTAGACGCTGCATTCGCGCACATCACCAGCATGCTGAATGTTAAGTCTCTTTCCGAAGCTGTAGAGTTGCAATCCGCTTTTGCCCGCAAACAGTATGATATGCTTTCAGAGCAATCAAAAGAGTTCCAGGGTGCTGCCCGCGATCTTGCTGAAAATATGGGCAAGCCAGCTAAAGAAGCTTTCGAAAAAGCAACGAAAGATTTTAAAGTGAGCTAACCAATAGCGCGCATTTTGTTTTTTACTAAAGGGCAGGGCTTCGATCCTGCCCTTTTTATGTGTCTGGCAGGGTGGACTAATGCATTGAACGCTAAAAAAGTGTTCTGAAAACGGCTCGAATTGTGAATAACTAAGCTGCTATGCACCTGATATTCATAGAAAAAAGCCACTTTTTGCCTGTGCTGTGGATTTTTATCTAAAAAATGTTTTAGCCTCTTGCCAAGGCGCAACATAAAATCTATGTTCCGCGCACTTGCCAAGCAGACGTAGCTCAGTTGGTTAGAGCGTCGGATTGTGGCTCCGAAGGTCGGTGGTTCGAATCCACTCGTCTGTACCATCTGCCTGGCAAGTAAACTCCCCTTTATATTAGATAGTTAGTCGGCGAACGATGCCTAGCATTGTTTTATGCATATAACGGCATCAATAAGGGTTGGATCATTTTTTTATGCCCTAATGAGCCGTTTGAAGGATCCTATTTAATCAAACATAGAAATTGCGCCAACATAATCATTCGTTCACAGCAAGCATGTAAGTGGCTACATCGCCCTACTACAATGTAACGCTTCAAATGTTTCAATTATTAGTTAGTTTTAGACAATTTTGGCCAAGTTGAACGTTGATTACATTAGTTTATTATGAATTAATAAATTTTAAGAATAATATCGATAAGCAGTAAAATTTTATTGCAAAACCTAGCTAATACGATAAGTATAAACCAGTGGTGGTATGGAGTCGTAATTACTCTTTTACGGTTAATGCTGCCAAGCTGTTTTTATGGAAAAAGAAAGTTAAAATGAACAAACTAACGAAAATCATTGGTCTTTCATTCGTTTCTGTGGCGCTGCTCGCTGGTTGCCAAACCACAACTGAAGGTCAGGGCCGTGTCGAGGGCATTAAAGGCACTGCATCCCAAGGTGTGACTTTCTCGATCACCGAAGAGTTTTTGGAAGATAGTGCAAAGGCAACAGCCCGCCTCGCGAGCGGTGAAGTTTTCACTGGTAAAATGATCATCAACAAAACCGAGACTGAAAAAGTCACGGACACATTCGATTTTGATAAAGACGATGATGATGACACGCTGTCATTCAGCGATTCCACAAGCTACAGCTCTAAAGCAAAAGGTATTCTCTTTAGTGCGAAACGCTCCATGACATGTTCACTGACATTGAGCTCCCCAAGCAGTGGCTTTAGCGGTGGTGGTATTGGTAAATGTGAACTGTCTACAGGCGAAGTATTGCCATTCCAGTTCTAAAGTGCTTTCTACTTGGTTTCATAATCAAGCAATAAGTGTTTGCCTATAAAAACAAGATGGCGTGAAATCAATATTCACGCCATCTTCCCAAACACGTTACTATCCAACTGGTTAGATAAACAGTACAACTGCACCAATAACAATCAGCGCGATTCTCCTCGGTATTTTATAGGGAGCAATCACGCCATAAGATATGGCGGACAAAGCGATGCCCACTTTCAGCGCGGCTCCAAGAGCAGAAAAGGGTGCAGATAATAGTTCGATAAGGTGCGGATTAGCAACCATACCAAGCGGTATAAGGTAAAGCCCAAGCCCCAATGCCATGGCAAAGAGCGCTACTTTCAGCCAGTTTTCCCCCACCATGCCAGCAGCAATAAAAACCGCACCGCAAACAGGTGGGGTAATGGTAGACAAAAGCGCAAACCAGAACACAAACAAATGCGCTGTTAAGGGTTCAAGGCCCATTTGTATAAGGGCAGGGCCAGCAACACTAACGCAAATCACATAGGCGGCTGTGGTTGGTACTTCCATTCCCAGTATTAAGCAGGAAACGGCAGTCAATAATAATGCGGGCCAAAGCATACCATAGGAGCCCGAAAGAATAAGCGAAGTTATTTTAACGCCAAGTCCCGTAACCCCTAAAGTGCCAACGATTATTGAAGCACACAGAATAATTGAGGCAATTGTTGCTACTTGCTTGCTGGAAGTAACACACACCTTTTCAATACGTTGCAAAGTGCGCCGGCCATCGAACTTGAAACTGCTATCAATCAATAACAATAGGGCAGCCAGTCCCATGGCGATGCATGAAGCATATTGCGGCGTGTAACCCCATACGAACATTGCCCATAACAAAACCGTGAAAGGCAATAGGAAAAACATGGAAGTAACGACTACATCGCGTGTTGATGGTTGCTCCTCTGCAGAAAGCCCCTTCATATCATAGCGTTTGGCAAAGGCATTAATGCCCATCCATACCGCCAGAAAATACAAAATGGCGGGCAGTGTGGCAGCTGCCATAATGCTGGTGTAGGGCACGCCGGTTAGCTCCACCATGACAAAAGCGCCAGCGCCCATCAATGGCGGCATAATTTGCCCGCCTGAAGAGGCAACAGCTTCAACCGCAGCAGCCAGTGCTTTGGGGTAACCAAGGCGTGTCATTGCGGGCAATGTAATGGCCCCAGTCGAGGCAACATTAGCCGAAGCAGAGCCGGAAATAGAGCCAAATAAAGCAGAAGAAATAACCGAAACTTTGGCTGTGCCACCTTTTAGCCTTCCAGCAGCAGCAGCAGCCACATTCATAAATCCAGCTCCAGCTTCGCCCCCATTTAGCACAGCGCCGAAAATAACAAATATCGCCACAACACTAACCGAAACGCCGGTGAGTTTGCCCCAAAGTCCTCCCTCGGCAATTGTTAATGTGCCCAAAAAGCTTTCAACTGGCGTTCCGGCATAACCAAACTCACCAGGTATATATTGCCCGAATAAGCCATAGAGTATGGCGATCAGTGCAACAGTGGGCAAGGGCCAGCTAATGGTCCGTCGGGCCATTTCCAAAACACAAATCAGCAAGACTCCGGCAATCAGTATTTGCTCATTGCCCATTAAATAACCGTATTGGTCCGAAAGCGCCGACTGATTATAAGCAAGCCATAGGCAAGCACCCACGCCCGCGCCGCAAAGTAAAAAACCACTCCACAGTTGTAACCGTGTTTTTGCAAGAATAATAAATACCCATGGCAGTGCAAAAGCCATGTGCAAAGGACGGCTTACCAGATTAGGCACCAACCCGGAGAAAATTAGGCCCACATGGAACAGGAGGGTGGCACCACCAAGGGCAGCTATTAAGTATCGGGGCAGTAGTTTCACGTAGACCTTCCAAAGTTAAAAAGGGTCCGGCATGCCGGACCCCAAAAGTCTTAGCTTAAACGCTTGATTAGCGCTGATCGTCTCTGATTTTAAAGCCGGCTTCATCATAGTACTTTAAAGCACCAGGATGGATTTTACCTTTAATGTTAGCCAGTAAATCAGGTGTTACACCATTCCACCATGCTGCATTTTCACCCATGCGCTTTTTTTCTGCCCAAAAGTTTTTGGTATAAGCGTATGCGGTGTCATTATCCATTTGCGTGGTGCTGTAAGCAATAACAGGCAATGAGGTTGTTGTGATTGCTTGCTCTTGGCCAGAGTATGTGCCAGCTGGTATAACAACTTTCGTACGCTTTGTTTTAGCGATTTCCGCATCGCTCAAGGATAGGACTTTAACGCCGGTTCCAGCAGCTGCTTCAATAACATTGGGTGCAGGGAAAGAGCCGGAGGTCACAAAACCATCAATGCGGCGGTTCTTTAAAGCTGGCACCGCATTGGAAAGTTCCACATCGGCGAGCTTTACTTTGCCTTCAAGGCCAAACAACTTAATGTATTTAGCCCCTTCTTTTGCCCCAAATGAGCCTTTGCCGATAAGAATTTTCTTTCCGGCAAGGTCAGCAAAGCTGTTAACGCCGCTGTCAGCGCGTACAACAAAGTGCATGCTCAAAGAAGGGATAGGGTAAAGGGCTCTAATCTCTTGGAAACGGGGAGATGGGCGCTTGGCAAACATTGCCTTACCTTGCTGCGCCAACCCAACGAGAGATGGAGGGGATGTAAAGACATAATTACCTTGGCGTACCGAGGCTTCTAAAACATTTTGAACAGAACCTTGGCTTTCCTCAACAGTTACAATGATATTGCCATCGGAAGACTTTTTCATCGCTTCGGCAATTTGTACTGCCATTTGATAGTAGGAAGAAGAAGTCTTAGCCGCCTTATAAGTAATACGCGTCTCCGCAAATGCACTTCCAGCTGCAAAAATTGCACTTGCAGCTAAAATCATCCCGATACGTTTCATAGGTCCACCCTAATTCATTGGTTTTAAGTAGGGGGAGTATTAGAGCAGCGAGCTACTAAAGCAAGTACTCATCAATTTGTGTAGGTAGAATATACTAGAGAAAACATCAAATTACTGCAGAAAATGCTCAAGCAATGGCTTACTCAAGGCGCTGCTGCCCCTTTAAAAAAGCAGGGGATATACCCCTGCCGATAAGTTGCTGCAAGCGTAAACAACCAAACGATTGGGTGCTACGGCAATAACGATTACTGCGCAGGTTCCAACATGGTTAGCTGAAATTCAATTGTCTCGCCGTCAAACCAGAAAGCGCGGTTATGGCTGGAAAACTTTTCTTGCTTCACACGCCCGCCTTCATATTTTTGCGCAAGCCCGTCACTTTGGCTCAGGCAGTTTTGATCTTGCATAAGACAAATAACAGCCATTGTTTTATTGCCAAGCATATCCTCATGCACCCAAGGCGCGTAGCCACGATTGAACTCGGTATAATGCGATGGGTTCATGGGGTCATAATAAACAACGGCCAGTGAGTAGGATTGCGTTCCTGCCGCCAACTGCATGGGCCTATGAGAAAACTTTCGCCACTCTTTACCAACAAAATCTGCAACTTGCTGCCGGGGGTCGATATGCTCTTTTAATGGGTCCTTTAAACGCAAGTACGAATTGATTGGCGAACCGACCACCAGAACAAGCGCAAAGCTAACCGCAAGGATGCTGCTTACTTTAATGAACCGCCAGTTACATTGTGCTTGCAAAACCACTAAAAGCCATAGTGGGACAAGTGCAAATGCCGGAATCAAAAACCGGCTTGAAAGTTTAACGCCGAGTACAAGTCCGCAAAAAATAGTCAATACGAATGGCAATAAACTGACCAAGGTTAAGATGCGGATTTTAGGTTCACACCATGCTCGCGGCATCATTCCTTTAAATTTCAGTAGGACTTCTTTGCGCAGGTAGTAAAGGCAAAGAAACAAAAGGGCATGGAAAGCAATGCCTGAGGCGAAGGTTTTGAGCGCTTTTTCAACCTTTCTTAGGTAGGGAAACCCGTGCATTTTGCCCTCTAGGTAATCAAAGGGAGTAACGGGAGCAGAAAAAACCCAAAGCGCATGTGGCACCATGCAAGCGGCAAATACCGCAACGCTTAAATATGGATGCGCACTTTTGTAATAGCTGCGCCAGTCCTTTGTGCAAACCGAAGTTAAAACGCAGCTGGCCAGCAGAATACCGCCATAATATTTCGTCAACACATCAGCTGCACCAAGGGCACCAAATATTATCGTCCAAAAATAGTTACGGTCTTCAAATGAGCGCAAAAACGCATAAACGGTCCAAGGCCAAATGGATAGCGAGAAGATATTGGCATTAAAATTGTAGCTTTGCAGGGTGTAAAGCGGCACAAGCTCAAGCAATAATACTGCCGCCAAGCGGTTGAGACCACGCGTATAGCGTCCGGCAACGAACCAAACTCCCAATAAGCCAACAGCACTGTTGAGCGAGGCGAGCAAATAGTAGTTCAAATTGTTGGTGGTGAAAAACTCGAACCACAGGCCTGCGACCCAACTGTAAAAGGGTGGGTGCTTGTAATAGCCCATCGCATATTCTTGCCCCCAGGAGAAAGTCTCCAGCATATCATCCGTAAGGCCACCGGGGTAATTCACGGCCAAAAAAACGATAGTCCATATGAGAACATGGCTTAAAATGAGAACATTAAGTTGTAATGCTGGACTACTTTCCAGCCGATGAGAAATCCGCGCAGTTATCATTAGTATTTTATTACACCTTTATTAAAGAGGATGCGTTTATTGAAGGGGAGGCACTGTCGGTACTCTAAGGTAGGCCAATGTGGTCGCCCAATTAGGCTTTGAGCTGCGCAAATTCTCTCGAGCGTGCCGAGGCAATACTGTCGCTATCCCTATATTTTCTTGGGGTACCAGTCTGAAGGTCATGGCCGGGATGGCACATCAAGATGCAAGCATCATCTTCAAATCGCGTCCATGTTTGCAGCAATCCTTCAAAATCGGAGGAAGGGGCAAAATCATAGAGGCCACAAAAATCCTTATTGGTTGCAAATGCTTCCCGATTAATTCTAAGCATAGCATTTGAAAGATGATTGAGAATGAGCGCTTTAACTTTAAACGGGCGTTGCAAAATGTTCCTGATAGGTCCCCCGCAATGGCGCACCCAACCAGTGAACTGTGCTTTATGTAATTCTGTTAGAACAACACTTCGGATCTGCGGAAAAACATGACAATGTTGATGTCCGTCAACATAGTCTGGCAACCGCCCAAAAACACTCACAAAGGCTTCAAGTTGTGCGCGTACTTCTGTCGCAATCTCGGTGGAGTCCAGTTGTCTGGCCAAGCTGGTCAGCAACAAACGCTCCATAGTGGGAAAACCACCTTTCCAAAGCGAGCTTTCTAAAGCGCCAAACCAGCTTCCAGAAAGGGTAATATGCAAACCTGCTTGCAATCCTTTGTTTTCTTCACAAAGGTTTTTAAGTGCATGCGCATGAACAGGCCAATAAGGCGAGGCTGTCATGCAAGAGGTACCATGCACTTTACCGGCGCGCATTAAATCCAGAATACCAGCAGTCGCCTCAGGCGTATAAGCATAATCATCCGCGATATACAGCATATTGCTCCTGCCTTGTTGCCTCATCGCTATCTATGCGTGGTTTTTCGCTTTTCTCAGCCACAATGTAAACGGGTCTGCTTTTAACCTCGCGCAAAATATGGCCGATATATTCCCCCAAAATGCCGAGCATCACCAGCTCAACCCCGCCAAGGAAGACAGTGGCGGTAATCAAAGAGGAATAACCGGGCAGTGAATACCCCAAGAAGAAAAATTGGAAGATAATCCAGAACCCGTAAATTGAAGCACTAAGGGCGATAAAAAAGCCCAGCAACATTGTGGCGCGTAATGGCACTACAGAAAAAGATATAACACCCTCGGAGCTAAGGGCGATCAGTTTGAGGAATGACCACTTGGTAG
This sequence comes from Polycladidibacter stylochi, assembly GCF_001562055.1. Lineage (GTDB taxonomy): Bacteria > Pseudomonadota > Alphaproteobacteria > Rhizobiales > Stappiaceae > Pseudovibrio > Pseudovibrio stylochi. Next base: position 90,289 of record NZ_LLWE01000030.1, read on the forward strand.
AGCCTGCAATGCGTGCTTCGGGCGTATAGGGTATGCTGACCTGTTTAAACCCGATCCATGAGCTTAAGCCTTTAAAGAAACGTACCTTTTCGGGGCAGTCTTTCAAAGCTTGCATTGCCCGCGGTGAAAGGAGTTTATAATCCGCCGCATTTTTAGGAATTTCAAATCGGCTTCCGGCGTTGATAAGCCGGTAAAAAGCCCCGACGAAGCGTTGCTTTATAAAGCCGTCCTGCCGTTTGGCTTGCACAGCAAAAATGACATCCGCCTCGTCGTAGAGCCAGTGTTTAATAAAGTCGGGCAGCATTTCGGGCGGGTGCTGGCCATCGCCGTCTAAAAAGACAATAGCGCTATCATGGCAATGGTCCAGGGCAGCACTAAGCGCAGCTTCCTTGCCAAAGTTGCGGCTGAAGTTAATAAGCTGCAGTTTAAAGCGGCCTGCTTCAAGCCGCTCCATGACACTGTAGGTCGCATCACGGCTGCCGTCATTCACATAAATAAGATCGATCTCAAGTGGAAACTCATCAACAATTCGTTCGATAACGCTTGAAATCCGTTGATGAAAATCGGCAAGAGCTTCCGCTTCGTTATAAACGGGTATGGCTATTGTGAGCTTTTGCTTTTTCATTGTGCGCTACCTTTACAGTCTATGCCATTCTTGGGTGCAAGATACGCAAGCCAAACTTTGGGGTGTTTTTTATAATGAACGCCATAGGCCGCAGGCCAAAAAACGTGTTTCGGGTCTTCTACACATAGGCCGTTAACCTCTTCACCAGCCGTTAACTCACCATATGAAACATACATAGCGCCGCTTTTGTGTAGCCTTGCTTCATCAACCCAAGGAGAGAAGTGTATGTTGCCCTCTTCAAACATTATAGGTCTGTCCTTGGCGTACCAGGCAGCACTACCGGCGGGCCAGTGTATGCCAATAATATATTTAAGTGGTTGTGTGGAATGCTGCTGCCAATACTGGTCAACAATCTCTCCCAATGCAGGGCCATCGTGCAACATACGTTTGGGGTATTTTTTTACCAATGGAGCAATAAGCATAATTGCAGCGTAAACAATGATGAGAATGAGGTAGACAACAGCAAATACTTTAATAAATCTGCCATCACGCTCTTTGGTCCCAAAACGTGCCATCAATATGCCAAGAGCACCGGAAAAAACAACGCCGAGAGGCATCGACCATATGCTTTTGATTTTTGCGCCCAGTAGCAAAGACATTGCAAAAATAAAAGCAACGCTTGCAAAACTGATGAACAAAAAGGCATTGCCGCGAATGTGCCCAATCAATCCGGTGGTATCGGCAATGCGGATTTTCTTTAATCGTACATAACCAAGCGAAACGCCCATTACTAATAGCATCGGGGCAATAGAGTAAACAAAGTCCAGTAAAAACCGGGTGGGCAACCATAAATGCTTATAGATGAGGTTGGCATTAGAGCCAGCTCTGTCAAAAGCGTAGGAAATTAGCCCGAAATCATCATTATAAAGCCAAATCAGGTGCGGTAGCATCAACACAACAAATAGGCCCGCTGCAATGTAAGGCCCTTTTTCGCGCAATAAATCACGTCTGCCCAAAAGAACCCACGCCAACATAACAATCAGCAAAATCCCAGCGGTGTACTTGGCCATAACACCTAAGGTGCTCACGATGGCGAGTAGCACCCAAAAAGCGAGCTTGTTGCTCTCTTGCGCTTTTAAAAAAGCGTAGGCCATCCAGCTCCAGAAGGGCAGGAAACCCATGTTAACGTTATACTCAACGGCTGAGAGGGTCGTAAAGTGGGTGGCAAGCGCCAGCAAACAGGTAAACACACCAGCCCGACCGCCAAATTTTTCGCAAATGTATAAAGCGATGGGCAAAATTGCTAGTGATGTGCACAAAAGGCTGAGCGCATAAATAACGAAATCATGACGCCCGAAAATAAGAACTGCAGCCTCTGCCATCCAGGCTGTCACTGGCGGGTGCTTGAAATAGCCAAGCTGCCATTCATGCCCCCAATAAAGCGATTCAACCGAGTCGAGAGGCAAATTAGAAGCAAGTGCCCAAGATAACAGAGACCAGATAACAGCATGCAAAAATAGGCAGGAAAGAATTATAGTATAGGGCCGCTTGTCGAGGCTCTGTCCTATAAACTCAGCTGAATCTGTGAGCTTTTGAAACAAATTTCGTGTTATTCTTGGTGCGGTTAACATCTATCAGCTCGCAAGAGTTGCATATTCGAACTCAATTGCGCCCGGTGGCGACCTACTGCATGGACGAAAATGCCTAATGGTTATTTATTAGGCTTATAGGCGAGTGATGTTTCGTTTACAATTTTAAAATTATCGTTAAACAATAAATTATGGCCTATCCTAATTAATAGGCAAATTTGTCCACGGAATTGGCGTTGACAACGATCCCGCAGCAGCAAGAAACCTGTATATCAAGCATTCTTGCTGCAATGGTTCTGGCTTTGTAATGTTACTCAGGGGAACGAATAGAATCGTTTGTAAAGCAAATATGATTGCGCATCTCGCGGCGTGCTTTTCTTGTATCACGCTGTTCAATGGCATCCAAAATAGCCTTGTGCTCTTCAAGCCCGTGTTTTTGAGCAAAGGCCGGGAGTACAGGATACAGACCGCTGCTCATTTTCATGCCAATTAGAATTTGCGGTACCATGCTTTCGTAAATTGCAAGAGCGTGTTCATTATGTGCGGCTTTCATAATAGAGCGATGAAAAGCAATATCTGCCTCAACGGATTCTTCCCCGCTCACGCCGCCTACTACAATCGCATCCATTGCTTCTTGGATGTTTTTCAAATCATCGTCACGCCACCGCTCAGCCGCGTAAGAGGCCATTTCCCCTTCAAATATCATTCGTGTCTCTTGGCATTGAATGATATCACCAATATTGGAAACCGAGAAACTGGCTTTTTCGACAAAGGGAACCGGCACACTACGCCGCCCACGGACTACAAAACTCCCCGAGCCACGCACGGTTTTGACAACGCCTTCAGCGCGCAAACGCTCGATAACATTACGTATGACGGGGCGCGAAACCTCGAACTTGGCGCATAGCGCGCTCTCCGTTGGCAGCTTGAAACCCTCGGGATACTCGCCAGCCTCTATGTGGTCTTTTATTTTCTTATAAATACTCTTGGTAAGATTGGCCGGACGTCCCATGCGCATTCTTCCTGGCTATTATCGTTGGCTAATGCTTGATTTTTTAAAGGAAGCATGCCCTGTTATCTTTGTTTTATAATAACGTTGCTAGACTATTGAAATCAAACTAGTAGTTTACCTAGGTATGTTGTAATGTAATAAAATGTAAGAGGAATATACATAACGAATTGATTTCAAAGAATAATATATGGTTTTCGCCTCTTGATAACACCTGATAACTTATTTTAGCAATTTATTGTTTTATGATTTATTTGACAGCACATATACACCTAAGATCTATTACTTATAGAAAAGAGCAAAGATATATTAGATGATGGGTTGTAGATCTACTAGTAAACTACCGGCAATCTACAAACAGATTATTATTGGGTTGGTTCTATTGTAATTGCCGAGCAAAAGTGGGGGGCAATTATGAGCGCTATAATTAATCAACGGCCATTAATGAGTTTTGTGCGCTTTATTAATCACATGCTACGCGCATGTACTGTAACAGCAATAATAGTGCTCATTTTTTATCTATTATTTACAGTGTTCTAATAGTTAGCTGCAATCTATAGTAGTGGCGTGTTGTACGGTCTGTTGATAGCTGTTTCACTCTGGGTGAGTACTTTTGAACTGTTTTAAGTTCTCTATAAGGCTCTGAATAATAGTCCCATTGAGAACCTAGTAGACTATCGTCTATATATTAAATATAGTTGCTTACTTGCCTCAAGCATTGAGGTAAGTGCATTGGGCGCAATAATTAATAATAAGATCTACTGAGGTTCAAATGGAAGTGCTACAACTGAGTGCTTATGCACCGGAGTACATTAACGAGTTGTTTCAGCAAAAATTTCAGCTGCATCGTTGGTGGGAGCTGGTTGAAACAAAGCCTGAAGCCGAAGTTTTGAGCTCACTAGAAAATGTTGAGGCCGTTGCAACAAAAGGAACGCTTGGTCTCTCCGCGCAATTTATGCAGCACTTGCCCAATTTGAAGATTATAAGTATCTACGGTGTCGGCTATGACAAAATAGACTTAGCAATGGCAAAGCAACGCGGTATAAAAGTCACCACCACACCAGTGTTAACCGATGCAGTTGCAGAACAGGCTTTGGCATTAGCATTGGCCGCATCAAGGCGCATTGCAGAGGGCGACCGCTTTGTGCGCAGTGGAGAGTGGCTACAAAAGAAACTACCTATAGGCTTTAGTGTTGCGCAAAAAACCGTGGGTATTGTTGGTTTTGGGCGTATAGGCCAAAAAATAGCACAGCTCTTTCAATCTCTTGGCTGTGAAATTTTGTATAACGACCTCTCCGAGAAACCGGGCTTTGAGAAACAATATTGTCCGGAACTAATAGAGCTCGCGAAAAAAAGCCGCATATTGGTTTTAGCGGCCGCGGGCGGCGATGCAACCAAATCGTTGATTTCTAAGCAGGTACTTGCGGCTCTGGGGCCCGATGGCTTGCTGGTCAATGTGGCAAGGGGTAGCTTGATTGACGAGAAAGCACTTCAAGACGCTTTGCAAAACAACATCATAGGGCATGCAGCGCTAGATGTTTACTGGCAGGAGCCAGAGGTGCCGCACTGGCTCAGTGCTGCATCAAACGCAACCTTGGTGCCACACATGGCCAGCGCAACCTATGAAACACGGCAAAAAATGGCAGATATGACATTGGGTAACTTATTAGCCTATCAAGCAGGGGAACCTTTGCAAGGCGAGCTGGATCTACAATCACTCAGCTGAACTTGATAATCATAGGGAGTGCTGTAAAGCAAATCTATACATTTTTATAACAATATAAATAGGGACCTATCTATGTTGCAGGCAGTATAGCCTGCAGCAACCTACTGGATGTGGCGGGAAATTATTTGCGTAAATCAAAAATAACAGTATCGGATATTGCAAGGAAAGCAGGTGTATCTGTTGCCACTGTTTCCAATGCTTTAAACGACACGGGTCGTATGAGCGATGCAACCAAGTTGCGTGTGAAACAAGCTATGGATGAATTGGGCTTTGTGCGCGATTATGGTGCGGCAAAACTGCGCTCGGGCCGCTCCCGTCTTGTGGGCGTACTGGTGCAGGATATGGCAAACCCGCTTTATGCCGAAATGTCGGCAGCACTCGAGGTGGAATTGTCCAAGCATGGTTACTTGCCAATTCTGGCAAATATCGGTGAAGAGCCGGAGCGCATGGTGGCCATGATAAATGAGAGTATAGCCCATGGTGTTGCGGGTATAATTGTCAGCCCCACCGCCAACGCCACACCAGAGCATTTTAAAACAATCACCAAACGCGAACTTCCCTGCATTACAATTGTCAGGCAGGTCCATGGTTTGGAAGCGGACTTTATCGGCCGCGACGACCACCACGGCAGTTATCTTGTTGGCAAACACTTTCTCGATCAAGGGCATAGGCAGTTTGCGATGCTATCAGGCTTGCCGGGAACAACCACCGCGCAATTGCGTGCGCAAGGTTTTTATGCCGCGCTGGCAGAGGCAGGTATTGCTAAAGAAAATGTATTGGAAATCAGTTGTCCCCCCACCAGAGATGATGCACTGAAGACATCAAAAGAGCTGGCCAAGCATGGAGTGAATTTCACGGCGCTTTTCTGTCATAATGACATTATGGCTTTCGGGGCGTTATCGGGGTTGCGTGACTGTGGTGTCGATGTAACAAAAGATGTTGCAGTTGCAGGCTTCGATAATCTTGCATTGTCAAGTATGTGGACACCAAGCCTCACCACAGTTGAGCTTAATCCTGTTGCCATGGGTCAAGAGGTCTCCAGCTTGCTCATTGCCCGATTGAACGGCGACACGCAAGACTTCGTCGCTTCGAGAACAAGACCCTCACTTATTCCGCGAGAATCAACCATTGCAATTAACTTGAAAAACTAGTCAATGAGCAACGAAGCTTCACCAGTTGCAGCCTCGGATATTTTTGTTTCTTGCCGGATGAGTTCGAAAGTCATCTTCACGTCTTGCCAACTGTTTTCCAGATGTTGCCCCATAATCTTCTCGGCCTGTTCCGCATCACGTTCAAGGATAGCCTGATAAATTAGGGTATGCTCATCGTAATTGCGCTGGTTGCGCTGCTGGCAGTCCGGCATTTGTTGCCAGCGTTGCTTGAGCCAAAGGATGTAGGTCTCGTGAATGCTCACGTAAATGGGGTTGTTCATGGCGCGGTAAAGCACGCGATGAAAAGCAATGTCGGTTTGGTAAAACGCTTCGCTGTTATCAATGCATTGCTTATTTGCTTCCAGCGCGGCTTTAAGCTGCACGATGTCATCACGCCTGGCATGTAAGGCGAGGTGGCGTACCAAAGCCTTTTCCATAAAAATCCGGGTTTCAAACAGGTTGCGCAGCCCTTGCGCATCCGTAAGCAATTGCGATGCCGCGTTGCGAACTACGCTAAAGGCACTATCAAAACCAGGACGGCGAACAATTGGTCGGTGCCTTGGCTTGGTTATTAGGTAGCCTCGGCTATCCAGCAAGGCAATTGCTTCGCGTATGACGGTGCGGCTTGTACAAAAGCGGTCCAGCAATTGCCGTTCTGTTGGCAAGTTACTTCCATCACTTAAAGCACCACTTAAAATTTCGCTCTCAAGGGTTTGGGCAACTTTTATCGCGGCCCGTTCCACTTTTTCCATTTGGTTGTAGCTCCAAACCTATTTCCACTAATTAAGCAAATTTCTCTGTTTGGTTCTACAAAAAAATATAATTCAGTATCAAAACTAGACGCAATATATGTGCAAATACCTATCCGAGCAATAATAATTGCAAATAATAGCCAAGCGGTATACCAATTAAAAGAAATTTGGTCCTACCAAAATTGGGCCGACGGCAACCCGGTGCAAATAAGAGATAACAATGCCTAACGCGAAAATTACCAAGGTTGAGCCTAGTATCTTCCATGTTCCATTGGCGGAAGTCTTGTCAGACGCCAAACACGGCGATCATACTTTCTTTGAGCTGGTGACAGTTACAATCACATTGGATGATGGAAGTGTGGGTACTGGCTACACTTACACCGGCGGCAAAGGTGGTTTCGCAATTAAGGCAATGATAGAGCATGATCTGGCCCCAATGCTCATTGGCCGTAAAGCCGGTAATATCGAAGAGCTCTTTGAAGAAATGGAATGGCATATCCATTATGTGGGTCGTGGTGGTATTGCGTCCTTTGCGATTTCTGCAATTGATATCGCTCTTTGGGATATTCGCTGTAAAAAGGTCGGCGAACCTCTTTGGCGCATCGCCGGTGGTGCAGATCGCTCTTGCCGTGCCTACTGTGGTGGTATTGACCTTAATTTCACGCTCGAGAAACTGCTTTCGAATATTCAGGGCTATCTGGATCGCGGCTTTAATGGTGTTAAAATTAAAGTTGGCAAGCCGGACTTGGCCGAAGATGTCGCCCGTGTAAAAGCAGTACGCGAACTCATTGGCCCGAATATCGACTTTATGGTCGATGCAAACTATTCTCTTGATTTGCCAAGGGCTATTGAAGCGGCAAACGCTTTTAAAGAGTATAATGTGCTGTGGTTTGAAGAGCCAATCATTCCAGATGATTACAAAGGCTACGCCGTTATTGCTGAAGAGACAGGTATCCCTGTTGCAATGGGTGAAAACTTACACACCCTGCACGAGTTTGGTTATGCCTTTGAGCAGTCGAATTTAAGTTTCGTCCAGCCAGATGCATCTAACTGTGGCGGTGTTACCGGTTGGCTGAAGGTTGCCGAGATGGCACGTAAAAACAATATTCCGGTATGTAGTCACGGTATGCAAGAGTTGCACGTATCCTTGGTATCTTCACAAACCAATGCAGGTTACATCGAAGTGCATTCTTTCCCGATTGATGAATATACCAAGCGGCCATTGGTTGTCGAAGGTTACCGCGCTATCGCACCAGAGACCCCGGGCATTGGCGTTGAATTCGATTGGACGAAACTAGCGCCATTCAAACAATAATTCAGTCAAGTGAATTGAGATCAATTCTCACTCCATTGATCTCAAATTGACTGCCGTGGCCGGGAAAATCCATCGACCATTTCCCAATCAATAATAAAAATAAAGCGGCAGTCAGGCGGCCCCTCGGGGTCGCCAATTTTTTATCACGCGCCATAAAGTGTGGGGCTTTAACGCTTGTTGGTATCATCAGGCAAAATAGGACCAAACATAAGCCGCATTTCGTACGTTTTTGATACGTTTTGCACTCTGTATGCACCAGTCGGTTCATAGGCGAGAATATGGGTATTCTCTAGGCTGAAATGGGCAAAAAAAGAGGGCTGGTCAGGAATTGACCAGCCTCTTGTGAAATTGGTCCAACAAATTTTACTTTACGCCGCGCTCGGCCATAAATGCTTCCACATCTTTTGCGTATGGAAGAGGCGCAACAGCACCGTAACCAAGTGTGGTCAAGGCAGCTGCTGCGTTGGCGTAGCGTAGAGAGTCAGAGAGCGATTTGCCAGCAACGATGTTTGCAAAGAATGCGCCAGAGAAGCAATCGCCTGCGCCAGTTGCATCCAGTGCTTCAACCGGATTACCGGCCACGCGTTCGCGTGCATCACTTGTGGCATACATCGCGCCTTCTTTACCAAGTTTTAAAATAACCGTCTTGGAGCCAAGCCCAAGGTAATAGTCACAAATCTTGTCAGGGTCGCTAAGGCCGGTCAAAACTTCGGCCTCATCAACGGACGGCATGATAAAGTCAACATACTTGGCAGTTTCGTGAATGACACCGCGTGCACGCTCCAGGCCCCACAGCTTCAAGCGCAGGTTGGTGTCAAATGAGGTCAGTGTACCGGCATCGCGGGCAATTTCGATGCCTTTGAAGACAGAGTCAGACGAGCAAGCACTAATCGCATGAGTAATAGCAGAAAAGTGGAAAAGCTTTGCAGCTTTAATGGCTTCCGCTGGCATTTGCTCTGGTGTGATTAAAGATGCAGCCGAGCCTTTGCGTGCAAAGGTAAAGTGGTGCCCACGCTCATCATGAGAGATGAAATAGATCCCGGTTGGCGCATCAGGGTTACGCTCAACCAGGCTTGTGTCAACGCCTTCACTTTTCCAAAGATCAATGAACTTGTCGCCAAATACGTCGGTGCCCAAATGCGCCAATACAGAAACTTTAGCGCCTTGGCGGGCAGCACTACATGCAAAGTTGGAGGTGTCGCCACCAAAGCCGCTCAAGTAGTCAGGGCCGGTTTCGACGCCTTTTACTTGGCTGAATTCAAAAAGGGGTTCACCAAAACTGATGATGTCTGTAGTCATCGGGGTCCTCATTGGGTTTGCTGGTTAGGTGCAAATACAAAGCCGTCAAAGTCTGGGTCTTCCACGTCAGAAGCATCGAATAATGCGTTCTTGACGTTTTCAAGGTGGTGCCAAACTGCACGTTTGGCATCCTTGGGGGAGCGACGCATAAGGGCATGAAGAATTTCGGTATGGTCCTCATGCCATTGCCTTTTAAGGGGCTCCATATCTGTGATCCGAGCTTCTAGTTTTTCCCACATTCCATTAGCGGTTCTTATATCCCAAAGGTCACTGGCTGCTTTTATGAGCATGTTGTTGTGTGTGGCCTTGGCAATAAGCACGTGAAACTGTTTATCAAGGTTTTCATTGGGCGCTTTGGCTGCTTGAGCCGTAATATCGCGCAATTTCCGAATTTGTCCGGCCGAAATATGCGTAGCGGCAAGTTCGGCGATAGAGCTTTCAAGCCATTGGCGTGCTTGTAATAGTTCAAAGGGGCCAATATCTGGTAAATTATTTTCTTTAATTTCCTGCGGTAAACCAAGGAAAAAAACACCGGAACCTTTGCGAACCTCAATAATGCCTTTTAACTCAAGCATAATGAGGGCTTCACGTACTGTGGTTCGGCTGACTTGATGGGTTTCAGATAGCTCTCGCTCGGTCGGAAGCTTGTCGCCCGGTTTAATCTCAGTGCTTCCCGTAAGCTCCGCCTCTATTTGTAGGGCAAGCTCTTGGTAAAGACGCTTCGTCCGGGGTTGTATAATCACCATGATTTTTCCAGTGAATGCTTCGGTTTCTTAAATTGGTCCAATAACTATTACCATAGGACAGTCAACTTTGCCAATATAAGATAAATTACCACCTCAGATATTCAATATATTCCTACGTAATATTACAGCTTGACGGTAAGAGGAGTCCATATTAGCGTGCCTTTTATGAAATTGGTCCAACATCTAAATAGTTAGTGCTGACCAATATATAAAATAGCAATATGCTACTGGAATAAAATCAATGACATCACTTGCTACTCAAGCGCTTCCATCGCAAATCCTTCAAACCACTTACGATCGTTCTGAGCTTAAAACGCGTATTGTGCATTTGGGGTTTGGTGCATTTCACCGTGGTCACATGGCGCTCTATAATGAGTTAACCAACGAAACTGCCGCAGATAAGTGGGGAATTTGCGAAGTTAACCTCGTTGGTGGTGAAGATGCAATTGAGGCCTTGCGTCAGCAAGATCACTTGTACACGGTTACTGAAAAATCAGACAGTTCCCTGTCGACCCGCCTAATTCGCTGTGTAACCAGCTCTTTGCACCCGACAATGGATGGTATGCAAGCAGTTTTGGAAGCAATGTGTGATGAAGATATCCGCATAGTTTCCTTAACAATTACCGAAAAAGGCTATTGCTCGGATGCATCTGGAGAGCTGAATTTTAATAATCCATTCATTCAAGGTGATCTGGAAGATCCACAAAATCCAAAGAGTGCATTAGGTGTAATTGTTGAAGCACTGCGCTTGCGCCGTGAGCGGGGATTAGCACCATTTAGTGTACTGTCTTGCGATAACATTCCAGAGAACGGTCATTTGATTGGTAACTGCGTCAAAGCACTTTCAAACCGCATTGATGCTGAACTGGGCGCGTGGATTGCACAAAACGTAAGCTTCCCAAGCACCATGGTCGATCGTATCGTTCCTGCCATGACACCAGAAAGTCATGCAGAAGTTACAGCGATCCTTGGTTTTGAAGACCCATGTGGCATTGTTTGTGAGCCTTTCCGTCAATGGGTTGTTGAAGACAACTTCGTTAAAGGCCGCCCACAGTGGGAGCAGGCTGATGCCATGTTGGTTGGCGATGTGTTGCCCTACGAAGAAATGAAGTTACGCATGCTCAATGGCACGCATTCATTCCTCGCTTACTCGGGCTTTATGGCAGGTCATGAAACGATTTCTGACTGTATGGCCGATGAAGTATTTGCCAAAGCTGCGCGTAAATTAATGCTTGAAGAACAAGCACCTACATTACGCGTGCCAGATGATCTGGAAAAATATGCAGACCTTTTGCTGGGACGTTTTGCAAATACCAGCATTCGTCACCGCACATGGCAAATCGCCATGGATGGCTCGCAAAAACTGCCACAACGCGCACTTGATTCCATTCGCTTCCATATCAGCAAAGGCAACAGCTTTGTATGCCTTGCAACTTCGGTCGCCGCTTGGATGACATACGTGCAAGGCAAGGATTCAAAAGGTGAGGCAAACGAAGTTGTCGATCCGCTCTTGCCAGAAATCCAAAGTGCACTGGAAGGGAAAAAGACCAACGATGAAGTGGTCGATGCACTCCTTTCAATCAATAAAATTTTCTACCCAGAACTGGTTGCACAAGCAGTGTTTGTTGATGCTGTCAAAAGTGCATATGGCTCCATCGCCGAGCGCGGCTCCCGTGCTCACGTCCAATCTCTGATTGCTGGTGAATAAAATGAAAACACTTATCTGTAATAAGCCAGAGGAAATGGTCTACATCGACCGTCCAATGCCGACACCAAAAGATGATGAAGTGCTGTTAAAAATTAAGGCAATTGGTATTTGTGGTACCGATATCCATGCCTATACAGGTCATCAGCCCTTCTTCAATTATCCCCGTGTTCTCGGTCACGAAATTTCTGGTATTATTGAGTCTGTTGGACCAAAATGCGAAGGCATCAGCAAAGGCGATAAAGTCGCTGTAATGCCAGTAAAATATTGCGGCAAATGCCCGGCCTGTAAAGCTGGCAAAACAAATTGCTGCGAGAGTGCGTCGCTTTACGGCGTTCACGAGGATGGTGGTTTTTGCGAGTATCTTGCTGTAAAATCAGAGAATATTCTAAAAGTTCCCGAAAGCTTCAGCTTTTTGGATGCAGCCTATATCGAGCCTTACACCATTAGCGCCCATGCTGTGCGTCGCTCCGCAATCTCCGGCGGCGAAAATGTTATTGTTGTAGGTGCTGGACCAATTGGTATTGGTGTTGCCGCTGTTGCCAAAGCCAAGGGTGCAAATGTTGTCGTCGTCGATGTTCAGGACAGCCGCCTTGAGCATATCGAAAAGTGCTTGCAACTGAAGACCTTAAACCCAACCAGTGAAACCTATGAAGACGACTTGAAAGCCGCTTTCAATGGTGAATTGGCGCAGGTTCTTTTCGATGTTACCGGCAACAAACGGGCAATGACCAACGCGGTGAACTACATTTGTCATGGTGGTAAAATTGTATTTGTTGGTTTGTACATTGGCGATTTGCAAATCGACGATCCGACATTCCACAAAAAGGAAACGACGCTTCTGTCCTCGCGCAACTCGTCAAAAGAAGACTACGACTATGTCGTAAGCCTTTTTGAAAGTGGCGACTTACGCTCTGATTTCCTTAACAATTTCCAGTTTGACTTTGAAACAATCGGCCACACCTATCGCGAGGATGTTGTCGACAATAAAGAGCTCATCAAGGGCGTCATCAACTTCAAGTGATCAGGTGTACAAATGACTGATGTAAAAGTATCCATCGAAGAACTGAAAAAACTCGCAGTTGCAAAACTTACAGCTGCTGGCCTTAATGCAAAGTCAGCAGATGAAGTTGCTGATGTGCTGGTTTATGCCGATAGCCACGGCGTTCGCTCTCATGGTGTTCTGCGTGTTGAGCACTATTGCAAGCGCTTGACCGAAGGCGGCATGAACAAAAATGCCAGTATGTCTTTTGAGCAAGTTTCTGCATCTGCTGCGGTATTGGACTCAGACGATGGCATGGGCCACTCTGGTATGATCCTTGCTACTGAGAAAGCCATTGAAATGGCAAAGGAAACCGGTATCGGTATCGTTCCTGTCAAAAAGACATCTCACTGTGGTGCCTTGGCATACTTCGTTGAAATGGCAGCAAAGGCTGGCACTGTTGGCATAAGCATGACACAAACAGACTCATGCGTAGCTCCATTCGGCGGCGCAGAGAAATTCTTTGGTACCAACCCAATTGCCTTTGGTTTTCCTGTAAAGGGCAAAGAGCCAGCTATTTTCGATATGGCAACCTCCGGGATTGCGTTTGGTAAGGTTCTGCATGCCAAAGAAACAGGTGGCAAACTGCCAGAACAATCAGCACTTGACGCTGATGGCAACTACACCACAGACCCAGAGAAATTTGCAACACTAACGCCATTTGGTGCCCATAAAGGCTACGGCGTGGCTTTTGCAATTGAAGCTCTTACCGGTGTTCTGATGGGGGCGCAGTTTGGCCCGCACATCAATAAAATGTACGGTGATTACAGCAAGATGCGTGGCCTTGCATCGCTCATGCTTGTCATTGATCCTGCTAAATTTGGTACAGGCAACTACGCAGATATCATGGCGAATATGGTCAATGAGCTTCACGCAGCGAAGCCGGCTCCGGGTAATGAAACAGTTATGGTTCCAGGTGATCCGCAACATGCATATTTTGCTGACTGTCAGCAAAATGGTGTGCCTGTAGCAAAACCTGTCTACGACTTCCTGGTGTCCTAAAGTATGCGCGGGGAGGGCAAAGGCCTTCCCCGGCTAAATCCCCCGATAAGAGGAATGCTTGATCTTGCATGCGCAGCGCATTTTCCAGTGCATTTGAGACTGTCGGACTGTAAGGTTGCATTCAAAATACAATGAAAGGGACAAACCGCTTAACGTGGTTGCCCAATAAATGAAGAGCGGCTTGGCCGCTTTGGGAGCAAGTAATGGACAAGTTCCGACGTGTCATTGACTGGTTTTGGGAGGGGTTAAACCTTTTAATGTCAGCTGCCATGGTCTTGATGATCATTTTGGTTTTTGTGAACGTTGTGCTGCGTTATGGTTTCAACAGCGGTATTTTAATGTCCGCTGAATTGTCACGCTATTTGTTTGTTTGGGTGACGTTTTTAGGCGCCATCCTTTGCATGCGCAAAAGAGACCATCTTGAGCTCAGATTGATTGAGAGTTTCATTCCCCCGAAAGCTCTATTTGTGTTGCGACGTGTTGTCTACGCCATCATTATGGTTTGCTGCTACATGTTGGTGAAAGGTTCGTACACACAAGTTGACATGAACTGGTACAATAAAATGCCAATGAGTGGCGTACCGGTTTCCCTACTATACCTTGCAGGCGTTGTTGGTGGTACCGCAATGGGCTTAATAGCTCTGCACCGCTTCTTAGTACCTTCTGCAGATAAAGCTGGCGACGAGGAGGTCTAATCATGACGCTTGCTATTTTCCTTGGCGTTTTGCTTGGCGCCATTTTACTAGGTGTTCCAGTTGCCTTTGCATTGCTGCTGTCCGCTATCGGCTTGATGTTGCATATGGATATGTTCTCCCCCGATATCCTTGCTTCGTCCTTGGTAAATGGCGTTGATAGTTTTGCCTTGCTTGCAATTCCATTCTTCTTGGTCGCAGGCGAAACGATGGCTTGTGGCGGCTTGTCAAAGCGTATCGTGCGTTTGGCCATGGCTTACTTAGGGCACAAAAAGGGTGGCCTTGGTTACGTTGCAATCTTCACTTCCGTTGTCTTGGCCGGTCTTTCCGGTTCTGCAGCGGCTGATGCTGCAGCTCTAGTTGCAATTTTGTTACCAATGATGCGCGGTGCTGGGTATCCTGAAACCCGCTCTGCTGGTCTGCTGGCAGCTGGTGGCATCATTGCGCCAGTTATTCCACCTTCTGTGCCGCTAATTCTCATTGGCGTTGCTGGTAATATCTCCATCTCGCGTTTGTTCATGGGTGGTATTGCTCCGGGTCTTATGATGGGTCTGGCCTTGATGCTCACCTGGAACTTCTTGATGCGTAATGAAGATGTGCAGCAAGTTGAAAAAGCAGATAAAGCAGAGCGTAAAGCGGCATTCCGTGATGGCATCTGGGCACTGGTTTTGCCATTTATCATCATCATCGGTATTCGCTTTGGTATCTTTACGCCAACAGAAGCTGCTGTTGTTGCTGCTGTCTACGCTATCTTCACCTCTGCCTTCATCTACCGCGAATTGACCCTCAAGAAGTTTTACGAGGTTCTTGTAAACTCCTGTAAGTCAGCCGGTATGATCATGTTCCTAGTTGGCTGTGCGATGGTTGCTTCCTGGCTCATCACAGTTGCTCAGTTGCCGCAGCAATTGGCAATGTTGCTTGGCCCATTGATTGATAGTCCACGTTTGCTGATGGCTACAATTATGCTCATGGTATTGGCAATTGGTATGGTTATGGATCTCTCGCCAACCGTTCTTATCTTGGTGCCGTTGTTGATGCCAGTGGTAAAGCAGGCCGGTATTGATCCCGCTTACTTTGGTCTGATGTTCATCATGAACACTTGTATCGGTCTCATTACGCCGCCAGTCGGAACTGTACTGAACGTTGTGTGTGGCGTGGGTAAGCTACGTGTAGAAAAAGCGATTGTTGGTATTCTGCCATTCGTCGGCGTTTACACACTATTGCTAATCTTGTTCATCGTCTTCCCGCAGCTCATAACAGTACCTATGAATCTCATAGCTGGCTAATAAAAAACTGGAGAAAAGAATGTTATCAGCAAATCTAAATAATTTGGGTATTGTACCCTACATCGCGCCAAAACTGGCTGGTTATATTGAAGACGCCAAAAAGCTTTTGAATGGCAACCCTGAGAGTGGGCGTCATGATATTGATGGTGACAAGGCTTTCGTCTTGGTCGTCGATGCAGAAACCGAAGAGTTGGCTAAGCGTCGTCCTGAATTCCACAATAACTACTTAGATGTACAAATCCTAATCGAAGGTAGTGAAGTGTTGGGTTATGGCCATATGCCACATGGTGAAGTCTCGGAAGACTTAATGGCCGATAAAGATGTGGCCTTCACAGCAGCTATCGAAGATGAGAAATTTATCGAGCTTGCTCCACTTGATTTTGCAGTTTTCTACCCAGGTGAGCTACACCGCCCGCAAGTAGAAGGCAAAACAGGTGCTGGCAAAATCAAAAAAGCAATTGTGAAAATTCACCGTGAAGCGCTTTAGTTAAAAAGCAATAGCATGAATAAAAACCCGGACTATGTGCCGGGTTTTTTGCGTAACTACTCTTTTCCTTATGGCTATATAAATGCGTGGAAAAACTACAAATTACTGATATTGTTATCATAATATATTTCGCAGCAATAAATCTCAAAGCTGATGTGTGTTGAAAGATATATTTATCCTAGCAACTAGGGACTCCCCTTATATACATAACATGTATACATCTAATATAAGTAATGCATGAATGAGTCTGGCTTCTATAAATGGGGCTTCTCTTAAATAAGCGTGAGAACCATAATGGAAGATACCTCCAATAAAGCGAGAGCACGTCGTAGGCCAAGAGCACAAAATGCGCCGCCAGCAGGAGAGGCAATGTTCCTAGGTGCCAACAAAAAAGGAAGTGCCTCTGAGGTTGTGCGACGGAAGCTAAGAGAAGATATTATTTCTCTCAAACTCGTTCCCGGTACTTTGATTAATGAAAACCGTTTGACAGAACAATTTGGTGTCAGCCGGACGCCAGTACGCGAGGCTATACAGCGTTTGGCAGAAGAAAAACTGGTCGAAGTTGTTCCTAAATCAGGTACTTATGTTGGCCGTATCCCACTTTCAAGTTTACCTGAGGCAATCATTGCACGCTCAGCACTGGAAGCGGCAATGGTACGTCGCGCTGCGCAAGTGGCAACTGGCAGTCAAATAACCACATTAAAAGCGTTGTTAGAGCAGCAGCAAGAAGCACAGATCGCTAGCGATAGGAATGCTTTTCATTACGCTGATGACCTGTTCCATACACACATAACGAGGATCGCTGGTTACCCAGGAATTTGGGAGCTTATTCTTCAGGTTCGTGTTCAGATAGACCGCTATCGCCGTCTCACACTACCACAAGAAGGTAGAATGCAGCGCGTTGTAGAAGAACACGCTGCAATTATAGCGGGTATAGAACAAGGTAATGCCGATTTAGCGGCGCAAAACATGACGAACCATCTGATGCAGCTGCGCATAGATTTGGAAACGTTCCATGATTTGCGCCCAGAATATTTCATACACGATCTGGATTTAAAGAATCTGGATCCCACACCAAACTAAAAATCCCCCCGAAACCGAAAATAAACCAGGGAGGCGGGCAACCGCTCAAGAAAATGAAAGTACAACATCTGTGCTCACCACGTGAAACCAAAAGTTTTGATAGTGCTGAATTGCGGGAAAACTATCTTTTAGATGAGCTGTTCACCTCAGGTGAAGCCAAAATGGTTTACACGCATTTAGACCGTACAATAGTCGGAACTGTTGTACCGACCACAGATACGATAACTTTGGAAACTGCTAAGCCAATTGGGCAAGAAACGTTTTTGGCGCAGCGTGAAGTTGGCATTATGAACATCGGTGGTAAAGGCCGCATCACTGCAGATGGGGTAACATATGACTTAAATGCCAAAGATCTGCTGTATATTTCCATGGGCACTGAACAGGTTACATTGGAGAGCGAGAAAGCATCAAATCCTGCAAAGTTTTATCTCATCTCTACACCGGCCCACAAGGCAATAGAAACACGTTTAGTGCGTCATGAAGATGCCCGCCGTGTTGAAATTGGCTCCACGGACAATGCCAGTAAGCGTACATTATTCCAGTACGTTAATCCTGATGTTGCTCAATCCTGCCAGCTTTCAATGGGCATGACTGTTATTGGGAAAGGTGGCGCATGGAACACTTGGCCATGCCACACACACGACCGCCGTACTGAAGTATACTGCTACTGGAATATGGAAGAAGATACCCGTGTCTTCCACTTAATGGGTGAGCCAGAAGAAACCCGCCATATTATGGTTGCCAACGAACAAGCAGTTCTCTCGCCCGCATGGTCTATTCACTCAGGCGTTGGTACCGGTTCCTATGCTTTCATTTGGTCAATGGCTGGCGATAATAAAGATTATAACGATATGGATCACTGCGATATCAGCAAGATGCGTTAATCGACCAACCTATCTAACAATGTAAAAGAAGAGTTCTGGCATTCCCGCACTTCTTTTACGAACGAAAGCTTGCCGCATTTTGTGGCAAGCTTTTTGTGTTAGCAGCTATTGTATTTTCATTTACAAAAATAGTCGTTTATACAATCTAAGGTTGCCAATCGTGTTTTCATATAGAGGATGATTATGAGCGCTGGGACTCTAGAAGCAAGTAATACTAATAATAGTGATAGAAGTTTCACCTTTTGCCACACATGTGGTGATGTAGTTTCAAAAAAGGCCATCTCATGCCCTAATTGTGGTGCTCCGATAGCTGGCTATGGCACTAAAGTCTCTATTAAAAAAAGAACCGTGGCAGCAGTTCTTTGCTTGTTATTTGGTTTTATGGGAATGCATAGATTTTATGTTGGTAAAAATCTTACAGGCCTATTAATGCTTCTTACATTTGGTGGTTTCTTCGTATGGGCTTTTATTGATTTTGTAATGATACTTGTTAGCTCTTTTTATGACAAAGAAGGCTTACCACTAAAATGAAGTTTTAATGTATGAAGCCTAGGTATTCCCCCCGGAAATTGATTGAGTTTAAAAGTAGAGATATTGTTGCCTCATATTGAGGACTAGTTTTATGAAGAAATCTCGGTTTAG
>NZ_LLWE01000032.1 GCF_001562055.1 Polycladidibacter stylochi
GTCTAAGCGCCTTCGCCCAATGGAAAAACGCTGCCATGATTGATGCCTGAGGCATAAGGTGAAAAGCTTCTTCCGGCTCTTTCAAGTTAACCTGTCAAAACCAATAATTTGAACCCATCAAATGTCGCATTGTGATTCCCTTAGGTAGCTCAATTGCGTCTGCAATTGAGCTAATGCTAAGACCTATTACCCGCAAAGCAACATAAACGCCACGCTTCTAGCTTGCTTGTGGAAGCTGGTCTTTCACAAGTTCTTGCCAAAAGTTTACGCCTGTCATTAGAATATCATCATTAAAATCGTAGTAAGGTTTATGCAGGGCTGTACCGCCCTTTTCACCTTCCGCACCATTACCAACCAGAATGTAACAGCTGGGGGCCTGGCGCTGCATGAAGGAGAAATCCTCGGAAATTGTGAAAGGTTTTGCGGCACCATCCACTTTATCCGCACCGACCAGTTTGGTGGCGACACGAACTGCCACAGCGGTCTCACTCGGTGTGTTGATGGTGGACAGGAAACCATTGTGGAACTTGTAACGGTATTCCACTCCAGCCGATGCACAAATTCCCGCTGCCACACGTTCCATGGCGGCTTCGATCTTGTGCAAAGCATCGTCTGTAAAGCAGCGGGTGTCGCCTTTGAGCGTTACAGATGAGGGAATAACATTGGTTGTGCCATTGGTATTGAATTCTGTTACCGAAATGACAGCAGGTTCGTGAATGGAGCTGAGGTTCCGGCTGGTGATGTTTTGCAAGCCAAGGACGATTTGTGCCCCAACAACAATTGGGTCTGTGCCCATATGCGGCAATGCGGCATGCCCACCAGTGGCAAGAATTTCGATTTCGAATGCGCTTTCGGCAGCCATGATTGGGCCGGGATTGGTGACAAAGTGCCCCTCTGGGACGCCGGGCAGGTTGTGCATGGCGTAAACGGCATCAATGTTCCAGCGGACAAACAGCCCATCTTCGATCATGGCCTTGGCGCCGACACCGTGTTCTTCGCCAGGTTGGAAAATGAAGTAGACGGTGCCGTCAAAATCTTTTGTGCGTGCCAGCTCGTGGGCGGCACCGAGCAACATGGCGGTATGTCCATCATGGCCGCAAGCATGCATAAGGCCCTTGTGAGTGGAAGCGTGAGCAAAATCGTTCAGCTCTAATACTTTTAGAGCATCCATATCGGCGCGTAGGCCAATAGAACGATCACTATCACCGCATTTCAAAATGCCAACAACGCCGGTTTTGCCAACATTGCGATGCACCTCAAGCCCAAATTCCTCGAGTTTATCAGCAACAAACTTGGAGGTTTGTTCTTCTTCAAAGCCGAATTCAGGGTGTTTGTGAATGTGATGGCGCCAGGCTTTGACTTGTTCTTCGATGGACATAACTTCCTACCCATTTATTATTAAGGAAGGGCGGCTATATATGCCGCCCTTTGCATATGAGGTGATGCGAAGTCTTATTTCAGCATTGCAACTGACTTTTTACTTCGAGTCAAACTCCTGACGGAACATCTTGAATGTGCTGATTATTGCAACGAACAAGACGAACATCAATGGCAGAGCAAAGATCAGGCTGATGGATTGCAACAGATCGATACCGGACTTTGTTGCCAGCATCAGGGTCAGAGCCATGGCACCTTGTGCGATGGTCCACATGATCTTCTGTTTGTTGCTTGGGTTCAGCGAACCATCTTCACTCATGGAGCTCAGGGTGAAGGTCGAGCTGTTCATGGAAGTGATGAAGCAGGTGAACAGCGCGATTACAACACCGATGGAGATTACAGTACCCATTGGGAAGCCTTCAAGCACGATGAAGGTTGCAGCTTTTGAAGAGGCTGCAGCGGCTTTCAGGGCTTCAGGTTCTGCTTCCAGACCAATGGTGCCGAAGAAAGCAACCCAGAGGAAGATGCCAAGGCATGGCAAGATCATCGAGCCAAGGATGAACTCGCGAACAGTGCGGCCTTTGGAAACACGCGCGATGAACGGACCAACAAATGGTGCCCATGCAATGGCCCATGCGTAGTAGTAAATAGGCCAGCCGCCAATCCAAGAGGTTTCTTTGTCTGCAGCAAAGGTCGGCAACATCAACGCATCGGTGAAGAAGTCGTTCATGTAGTTGCCCATGGTGTCAAAGTAGACGTTGATCATCTGGGTGGTAGGACCCAGTGCGCCAACCAGAACAATCAGGCCAACAAGGAGGTAGGCGTTGTAATCGGACAGAAGTTTGATGCCCTTTTCCAGACCTGTAGTAGTACAAAGGATGGTGATTAGCGTAATTGAGCCCACCAGAATAATTTTGGTTATCGCGCCATCAGGTGTACCGATGAGGTAGGATGACGAGATGGACAAAGACAGGCCAGTTTGACCAAGCGAGGTGGAGATACCGGCGATTGCGCCAAATACACAGATGAGGTTAACAAGTTTGCCCCAACCACCATTGGCTTTATCACGGCCCCAAGGCAGCAAGATATTACTGATAAGACCGCTTTCACCTTTGCGGTACATCAGGTATCCAAGAATGAGACCCACGACAGAGAACGCAGCCCAAGCCTGAATGCCTTGGTGGATGAAGCTCTGTTTCATGGCAAATTCGGCAGCTTCTGGAGTTTGCGCAGCGATGCCGGTGGTTTCTAGCGGATTGATGTAGTGGTAAACCGGTTCTGCAACACCCCAGTAGAGCATAACTGTACCCATACCAGCAGAGAACAACATCGCAATCCAAGAAAACGTGCTGAATTCTGGCTTGGCATCGTCCGGGCCAAAGCGGATATTGCCGTATTTACTGAAGGCGAAATAGAACATCACCATGACATAGGCAAAAGAGCCTGCCATGTAGATCCAACCGAATTTATCAGTCAGGTAATTCATGGTGCCGACGCCGACATCATAAAGCGTATCGGGGAACATAATCCCGGAAAGCACAACGATGACGATAAAGGCCATAGTGCTGGTAAACAGCATTTTGCCCTGTTTTAGCTCGGGGACTGCCCCTGCTGTATTTTCTTGGTTACTCATAAATTCTCCCCTGAGTTAACCAGAACGGGAAAACCACAGACAGGTAGCTCCCGCACCTGCCTGTAATCTTCTGCCCAATTAAATGATAATAAGTTCCGGTGCTGCGCGCTCTGACAGCCATTCAGCACCATCTTCGGTGATGACGATGTTTTCTTCATGCACCATTTGTTTGCCCGGTGCGTAGTTCATGCCTGGCTCAAGTGTGAGCACCATACCTGGACGCAGCAGCGTGTTGTCGGTTGCGGTGTTAGATGGGCGCTCTGTCAGCTCCATGCCGAGGCCGTGGCCAATGCGGCCTACATCGTTGCCGAGGGCTCCGGCTTCTTCCAGCACCGACCACATGGCGTTGTAGATGTCGGTTGTGGTGTTGCCCGGTTTCGCGGCTTCAAAGCCTTTGGTGGTGGCTTCATAGGTGGCGCGGTAAGCGGCTTTGGTTTGCTCGCTGGCATCACCAAAGGCCCAGTTGCGGTCAAAATCCGAGAAGTACCCGTCACGCACAGCACCCGTATCGATGATGAGCAAATCGCCGTGTTCGATAACCCGATCCGTTGGCCCCATGATAATACTGTCATAACCATCTGGACCTGAGCCTGCGATAATATAAGGGCACTCATCTGCACCCTCACGCAGCATGTCGATACGGAATTGTTTACAGATATCCCGCTCACTCATGCCCGTTTTTGCATAGCTTGGAATAAGGTCGAATGCTTTATTGGTAATACGGCAGATTTCACGGGTTTTGGCGATTTCCGCTGGAGACTTGATAGTGCGTAGATCGTGAATTTCGAGCGCAACATCAACAATTTCACTCGATACGTTCTCACGCAGTTGCAAGAAGTTGTTTACCGGCATTCGCAAATGAGACTCGATACCCAGTGTCGCACCAATTCGGCCAAACTTTTTAGGCAACTCTTCCAAGGCGGCTGTTAATAGGGAGATACCGTCATCTTCAGGACAAGGAGAGGCCCAGGTGCGAATATCTTCAACCCAAGTGGAGGCCATGCCGGTAGCACCAATTTCTGGAATAACCGCAATAGGTTTACCGCTCGCTGGAACTACAAGGAACCAAGGGCGGGTGGGGCTATGCCAGAATTGTGTAAAGAAACCGCTGAAATAGCGAACATTGGGCTCGGTTGTAAAAAATACAGCGTCTAGCTCTTTTTCACGCATCAGCGTTTGCAGGCGAGCTGTACGGTTTTCAAATTCTTCGGTGTTGAAACCACGTGCTGAAGGACTTGTCATTATTATTCTCCCAAGTGATGGAGGTTAGCCTCCTTGGCGCTACGCGAATCTTAAAAGTTAAAAATATTCACCTATGCGCCTTGCGGTTAAATAAAGTGCACCAAACACATAAAGTCAAATAAATTTTACCATATAGGTTGCATTACGCACATAATCGGGCTCTCATCCTACGTATTTCGCAGAAAAGTTCCCGGATTTTATCATTTTGGAACACTTTTCGACAATATAGTGAAATATATGTAACTTTCCTATTGAAATAGAGCTATATCACCGGTAAGTATGGCGCATATTAAGTTCACTAAAGTAGCCTATGAGGTTGTCGAAAGGTGATTCCAATGAATGCGAATGCCATCAATTCTCTTATTAAGAGTCTTAGCGAGAGCGATCATGTAACGCTTCGCAACTATTTTCATGTGGCGGATACAATTGCCGATTTAATAGGACCTCATTGCGAGGTCGTCGTGCATTCATTTGCGAGCCTAGATAATTCAGTAGTAAAAATATCCAATGGTCACCTTACGGGACGCACTGTTGGCTCACCAATCACCGATTTGGGGTTGAAGGTGATGCAGGAGTACCTTCAAACCGGGGACACCACACCTAGTGCTTACTACACGCAAACATCTGACGGACGTCAATTAAAGTCCAGTACAACAATTTTGCTTGGAGAGAACGGGCGCGCTATTGGCATGCTATGTGTCAACATTAACCTGTCAGCCCCCTTTTCAGATATTGTTAAAACTTTTGTCGCGCCGCAGCAGGTGCGGCCATCTGAAATTGCTAGCGAGAATTTCAGTACAAATGTAAACGACGTTATTCAGCAAGCACTTAACCTCGCAATTGTCGATGCTGAGGCTAACCCCGCAGTATCACAAAAAACCCGAAACAAAGAAGTGACCCGCCTGTTATTCGAGCGGGGAATTTTTGAGTTCAAAGAAGCAACTGTTCTGGTTTCAGAACACCTCGGTATCACTCGCCATGCAATTTACAAGTACATTCGCGAGTTTAAAGCACAAAACAAAAATGGAGAAAACCAATGAAAAAAGTAATCGACACTGCAAAAGCTCCAGCTGCAATTGGCCCTTACTCCCAAGGTATGATTTTTGACCAACTTGTTTTTACATCAGGTCAACTTCCTTTAGTGCCAGAAACAATGGCGTTTCCTGAAGGCGGTATTAAAGAACAATCCAAGCAATCACTGGCGAACTTGAAAGCTGTTTTGGAAGAAGCAGGCGCTGGCATTGACAGCGTAATTAAAACTACTTGTTTCCTTGGGAAAATGGAAGACTTTGCTGCATTTAACGAAGTATACACTGAAGTATTTGGCACAGAAGCAGCCCCTGCCCGCTCCTGCATTCAAGCAGGGCGTTTACCAAAAGATGCTTTGGTAGAAGTCGAAGCAATCGCTTACATCAAATAGTCCCCCACCCTATAACAATGCGCACCTGAATGATTAATAGCTTAGGTGCGCACAACACTTCCCTCATCGAATTGCTAAAGAGATCCAGATGCTAAAACTGCACAGCAATCGTTTCCGCACAGGCGAAACCAGCCCGTTGTTTTCAGTGGAAGTTGCCAAGAAAACTCGTGGCTTTCATAATCAGATTGACGGGTATCAACCGACACCACTCGTGAGCTTGCCAGCATTGGCCAATAAGTTGGGTGTTAAAGCTATACTGGTTAAGGATGAATCTTTCCGTTTTGGATTGAACGCCTTTAAAGTGCTGGGTGGCTCATACGCATTGGGCCGGTTGCTTGCGAAAAAGCTTGGTCTGGATATCAGCGAAATTAACTTACAGACCGTTTCTGAAAAATTTCCCGAACCAATGGTTTTTGCAACAGCCACCGCTGGTAACCATGGCACCGGTGTTGCTTGGGCGGCCCGCACAATGGGGCAAAAGGCCGTTGTTTATATGCCAAAAGGATCGCCGCAATCTGCTGTTGAGCGTATTCGCGGGCTTGGTGCAGAGTGCATAGTCACCGATGTCAACTATGACGATACCGTACGTTTGGCAAACAAAACCGCCAATGAAAATGGCTGGGAGCTGGTGCAAGACACGGCTTGGGAAGGTTATGAAGAAATTCCAACCTGGATTTCTCAGGGCTACATGACAATGGCAAGTGAAGTCACCGATCAGATTGAAGAAATGGCTTTGCCACAGCCAACTCACGTAATGCTTCAAGCTGGTGTTGGCGCCATGGCCGGCGGTGTTCTTGGTTACCTAGCAGACCACTACGGCTCTGATAGTTTTACAACTATTATTAGTGAACCACGGGCAGCCGATTGCCTTTACCGCTCTGTTTTGAGCGAAAACGGTGAGATGACCGCAGTTGAAGGCGATTTAACATCTATCATGGCCGGTCTTGCTTGCGGCGAACCCAACCCCGTAACATGGCCAACCCTAAGAAATTGCGGCGACTTTTTCGTCTCCGCTGAAGATCGTATTGCAGCAACTGGCATGCGCATTCTTGGCAACCCGTTACATGGTGATGAGGCCGTGACAGGTGGCGAGTCGGGTGCTTTGAATATTGGCGTACTATATGCCATGCGCACAAAGGAAGAATTTACCGAACTGGCGCAAAGCACTGGCTTAAATGAAGATAGCGTGGTGATGATCTACAGTACTGAGGGTGACACCAACCCAGAGCGTTATAGAAAAATCGTATGGGAAGGCGCATTACCGCTTTAGTATACGACTCTTTGAGGGTTTAGAGCTTGTTGTAACACAGTATAAGAAAGAGCTCATAAAATTCTTACAAGCGAGACTAGAAAATGCTCCTTCAGCTTTTTTGCTGAAGGAGCACAATTTAATGAACTCTAATGATCAAGTTACATTAGGTAGTTGATTTAGACTCATTATCGATGAGTTCTGTTAAGGTTTTCTCTTCGCCTTTTAACCCTAACCTTCTATCAACTTCAGCCATTTTCTCAGCGATTCTCTTCGCAGCGCCATTCGCAATACGCCTCTTAAGAATAGTTGCAATAATTGCACCGACGATGGAAATGACGAGCAGAATACCGAATACAACATTATATCCAGATACACCCTCATACTTGTCTATTATTACCCCCCAAAGGCCGTAGGCAAAAGTTGCTGGTAAGTAAATTATAAAAGCTGCGATGGCTATTGCTGAACCTGAAAAGCGGGGTGGTAAGCCCATCTCTCCGTAAGGAGCAAAATACAACGAGCGCATGAAGAAGTAAGTGAAAGCCATCATCACAAGTATAATCATAGCTGGTATAGCAAAGGCTTCATTTTTTGGTAGTAGTATCATTGCAATACTAAGTATAGCGATAGCTACAAGGCCAGCACGCATACCGCCACTAGGACCACCAAAGAAACGCTCGGCGATAAAACCTGCTGGCAATGCTACTGTTATACGTCCTCCAGAGGTAGAAAGTATGCCAAATATTGAAACAGCAAGTACAGGTAATATATATACATCCTTCAGGAAAGTTAGGAAAAATGGTGTTGTAGTGTAACACATAAACACAACGAACCCAACAAACCCTGCTAACCATAGCTCTGGTAAACGCATGGTTACTTTAATACCTTCTTTAACCTCTGCATTCGCCTTTTTAGAATCTTCACCAGATTTAAGGAGCGTTTCGCGTGGCAAGATAAACCAAGCGATTACGCCTAGTAAAATCATGATACCGGCATTGACCATAAACGCAACTTCTAAACCAAGAACACTATAGCCAAGATAAGCATATAAACCAACGACAAATGAGTTTTGCAAAAACTCAACAACACCACGGCCACCTTCCAGTAGACCAAATATTTTGCCTTGGTTACTGTCTGATGTCGTTTTTCTAACAGACGCCAAAACAGCTGGCCAGAAAGCACCTTCACACCACAAAGACAGCATCACAAACAAGAAGCATAGTGTTGTGAAGTCTGAGGTTTTACCAAGAAAATAAGTTGTTAGCCCACCAAGAATCATATTCACAGGAATAAGTACCCGTGGGGAAAATCTGTCTTGTGCCCATGAGCAAGCTAAGTAAAAAATATTGTGCACTATGCCATAAATGGACATCAAAATGCCAAACTCTGTCATAGAGATATCCCACATCTCTAACATTTGAGGAAGTAGAACTCCTTTCATAGCAAGTAATGAAAATGCGAATTGTGCGCATGCAACCAGTACGATGAAGTTCAAAAACACTCTAGGAGAACTAAATAGAGGTTTTCCATCTTTTCCCTTAAGCCATTCCATTTGGTGATCTCCCACTAATTTATTCTAACACCTTGTTCGGTGAGTTTTTCTTGTAATTGATTTATTGGAACGTTATTGGATGCTACATTTAACCTGCTTCCAATACTTGCTGCAACACCTGCAGCTTGCCCCGTAGCAGCACAACACATCATGTTACGTGTAGATGAGTGAGCAGCTTTGTCACCTGCAACAGCACGACCGGCTACCCATAAGTTATCGACATCCTTAGGCACTAGAATCCCGTAGGGTATCTGAAAGTACCTACCAGTTGTTGGAAGCACAACGAGCCCATAACCGTCTAAAAATTCTGGGAATATTCCAACAGAATTTTCTGTCCTTCCTTCACCCGTTACATAGCTGCCATCAATTGTTTCGACTCCTATTATTTTTCTAGAGTCCCTTGTACCTACAGTCATTCCGAAGTTGCGAAGCTTAGCGTTTTCAAACCCTGGTACATAGGCCCTTAGAGCCGTAATTGCATGCATGCAGTTCTTACGACCTTCGACTTCACCTTTTGTGAGGTCTTCAACGCTAGTACAATCCAAGCCACGTATAGTTACTAAGTTCAATTGAGTAGCTTCGCCGTGTTCAGAAAATGTTGAGTAAGTCCCACATACTTTGGCATCTTGAGGAATTAAACCGTCCTCCTTAGCACGTTTAAATGGCTCTTCTAAATATGGGCTAAACATATTGTCCTCTTTACGAGAGGTCGCTATGCCACCGCTTTTATTAGACCAATCACTAAAGCCCGTTCCCCAATCGCCATATGTTGGCTTTACTTCGTCAATGTATTCTTGGAATTTGGCAACATCTACACCAACACAATTAAGCATTACTGTAAGGCCTAGCATTTCATTTTTCGGGCGAGTTTCCATCTCACAACCTGAAAAATACGCAATATCACCATCCGCAGAGCAATCAACGACAGAATTTGCAAGAATAACTTTGCGACCACTTTTACTTTCAGTAATTACGCCTTTGATTCTATTAGAATCTTTAATAACACCAACTGCCCAGCAATGGAAAATACTACGGACACCAGACTCTTCCATTAACTGATCTGCTACATACTTAAATGCTTCAGCATCAATTGCATGACTATTCGATTGAGGCTCAGCTCTCGCAGCATTACCTCGAATTGCTTTTTCTTCCAATTCGCGACCAATGCCACCCGCTTCAATCGTTCCTTCATGCCGGTACCAAGCATACCCCTCACAACCAACTGTTGTTAGAACACCGCCAAGGCAACCAAACCTTTCTAATATTATTGTGTTAGCACCATCTCTTGCTGCTCCAAGTGCAGCTGCCATTCCTGCAGGTCCTCCGCCAACAACAAGCACATCACAACTTGCGAGAACCTCTAATTCACGGCTTGGTTCGAGTATTTTTTTCAAACCCGCCTCCCTTTTTTTTATTATATCAGCCTATAACGCACACTATTTATTAGATTTGTACTTTGTGTTACTTACCCCTTGTCCTTTGTTGTTATGTTATTATGCGCTTTCGCACTCCCTTATTTTTGCCTTTAGTTTGGGCAGTAGCTTGCCCGAGGCGGAAAGTTTGCTAAGGCCTGCATGCAGCAAGAGCTGGGTTACTTCGGTGTCTCCTGCCATTTCTCCGCACATGCTCACCGGTATCCCGGCCCGCATGCCTGCTGCACATGTCAACTCAATAGCTTTTATGACAGCAGGCTCATGATAGTTCACCAGTTCGGCCACCTGCGGGTTGCCCCGATCTGCTGCCATGACATACTGGGTTAAATCGTTAGTCCCGATCGAAAAGAAGTCGGCTTCTTGTGCCAGAGCATCGGCATTCAGCACCGCTGCCGGTACTTCAATCATTATGCCGAGTGCCATAGGCACACTTTTTGCAGGCATATTCAGCTCTTCACGGCACACTTCGACCAATGCCTTAACCGCGAGTAACTCGCTAAGGCTGGCAATCATCGGCACCATCATCTGGATATTGGGCTGTTCAGCAGCAGCGCGAATTAAGGCGCGGATTTGGGTTTTGAACAACTGCGGGTCCGACAAGCACATGCGCACACCGCGGTGGCCAAGAAACGGGTTTTCCTCCTGTGCCATTGGGTAACTATCCAGCGGCTTATCCCCGCCCACATCAAGGGTTCTTATCGTTACCGGCTGATCCCCAAATGCGGCTGCAATACGCTTATACTCTTCATATTGCATTTGCTCATCTGGAAGATCGCTACGCGATTGGAACAAAAACTCCGTACGCAGCAGCCCCACACCTTCCGCACCGCCTTTTAATGCTGCATCAACATCTTGCATGCCACCAATATTCGCCTGAACAGGGAAATGCACCCCATCTGTGGTTATGGCAGGTTCTTTCGCCATCTCCTCAGTTGCCTTAGTGCTCTCTACCCATGCCTTACATCGCTCTGTAAGTTCTGCATGAATATTAGCCGGTGCATCTGTCCATAGATTCCCCGCAAAACCATCAAGAATTACTTCTTGCCCTGGCTGTACTTGTGTCATGACATTAGATGCCCGCACAATTGCCGGAATACCCATAGCCCGTGCAATGATAGCGCTGTGTGAAGTTTTGCCACCGCCCGACAGGCAGATACCCTTTACAATTTCAGGATCAATCTTTGCTGTATCAGAAGGTGAAAGATCCTCGGCAATCAGAATAGAGTCTGGTTCTAATGCAATTCTTTGCTCACTCTCGCCTGTTAAGCTCAGCATCACTTGGCGTGTAATGTCCAGCACGTCACTCACACGCTCGCGCATATATTCACTGGCACTTTGTGCATATTGCTCTTTCAATGCATCCATCACCTGCATCCAGGCAGCTTCAGCAATTGCACCTTCTTGCACATGCGCAATAATTTGCGGCTCCAGCTCAGGATCACTCAGCATGGCAATATGTGCGGCATAAATATCTGCTTTTAGCTTATCTTTCGCTGCCTGAGCCTGAGCAGCGTTGTCTTTTAGACCATCAAGTACGCTTTGAACGGCCGTTTGATAGTGATTAACCTCAAAATCAATACCTTGGCTTTCCCGCTGTGGTATCTTTGGCATTTCAGCGCTTAAGAATACTGCCTTGCCAAATGCAATGCCACTAGACGCTGGTAGGCCTGCAATTGCACCGTCAATTTGTGTTTCTACCTCTTTGGCTTCTTCCAGATCGTTCGCAACAGCAGGCTCGCCTGTCACATCTTCGCCAAAACCGTCCTCTGCCAGCACTCTAAATGCATCAATGGCTTGTTCTGCATCTACACCAATCGCCTCAACGGTAATTTCATCTTGTCGCTTTACTCCAAGTACAGCAATCGCATTCAGGCTTTTGGCATTAGCACACTCGCCATTCATACGAATTGTAACACTGGCCGAAAACGGCGCTAGTGCGCCAACAATACTGGCTGCGGGTCGTGCATGCAGGCCATTATGGTTTAAAACCATACAGTTGAAAGAGGCTGTTTGTTGCCCGCATGCACTATGCTCGGCTGACGCCAAGTCTTCTTGTACTTCTGTCGCGCTTTCTTGTTTTTCTGTACCTAAATGCTTTTGCTTGGCTGCCAATGCTGCCATGGCTTCGGCTTTAACATCGGCTAATGGCAAACCGGATGCCGCGGCAACGGCTGCTGCCAGTGTGCCTTCAACCAATGGCGCCGCGCACATTTCAATGTTGGCTGCCCATTCAGGATCAAGCAGCTCAATCGCCATTTCGGTACTCATCAAAGCGCTGCCCAAATCCATCAGGACCAAAACACCGCTATCACGATATACCGTTTCAATAGCTCCCATCACAGCTACGGGGTCTGTGCCAATTGGGTTTTCGGGGTCATCAATACCGCCACAAACAGCAAGAGCCCCTTTTCCCTGCGTCATTTGTTCTGCCAATTCGGCAACACCTTGCGCCAATTGGGCACTGTGCGAAACAACAACAATACCAACCACAGAACTATACTCCGACCACGGTATCTTTAAGCGCTTTCACCATCAACATAGATGAGGTCGCCCCGGCATCTTGATGCCCCACAGAACGATCGCCAAGGTAAGATGCCCGCCCCTTTTTGGCTCGCATATCCACCGTTGCTTGAACGCCCTTTTCGGCGGCTTCCACCATGTCAGAAAGAGCCTTTTCCAAAGTATCGGCTGTCTTTGCAGCTGCTAAAACCGGCCACCAGACATCACACATGGTTTTATCGTCAGGTTCTGCCTTGCCACGTGCAACAACCCCGGCAATCGCCATTTCCAGTAGAGCAATTAAATCAGCAAGTGTGAGCTCTTCTTTCCCTTTGGCAGCTGCGGCCGCGCGGATAAAAAACGTGCCGTAAAGGGGACCGGAAGCACCGCCAATAGAAGACATCAAGGCCATGCCGGTGTTTTTCAAAATGGCATCAATGGGTTGCCCTTCAAAACTTGGTAGTTTCTCAGCAACCTTTTCAAAACCCCGGTTCATGTTGATGCCATGGTCGGCATCACCAATTTCCTTGTCAAGCTCCGTTAGCATATCGCGTTGCTCTGCAAATACAGCACGACACGTTTTCAACCAGCCTAGGATTTGCTCTTGTTTTATTGTCATTTTTTTTCCTTGGAATCTCAGGTTGGTTTTATTTTCCCCAGCGAAGTGAAGGCGCATTTACTGGCGCATCCCAGAGCTTGAGTATTTGTTCATCAGCTTTAACAAGTGTTATTGAAAAGCCTTGCATATCGAGTGCGGTACAATAGTTACCAATTAGGTTTCGAGCTATTTTGAAGCCTTTTGCTTCTAGTGACTTGTGTAACTTTGCGTAAGCACCAAACAATTCGCCTTCGGTGGTAGCGCCAAGTCCATTCACCATTACAATCAGTTGGTCAGAGGGACTAAACTCTTCAATGGCAACTTCTGCCTCGTCAAAGCTCCCGGTATCGCGGTTAAAGCTGCGGACGACACGGCTATAGGGGCTGTTGTCTAAAAGCTCGTCCAGCATTTGTTCAACAAGTGAATCCAGGTCTTTGTATTCGCGGCGTTCAATGCCGGGCTCACCATGAATACCAACACCAAATTCTAGTTCATTCTCTGCCAGTTCAAACGAAGGCTTACCTGCAGCCGGTACTGTGCAAGCATTCAGGGCCACACCAAAAGAGCGTGAACGGTTGCTTAATTGTTGTGCCAAAGCAGTGGTTGCATCCAGATCAACGCCATTTTCAATAGCTGCACCGACAAGCTTTTCGATGATAACTGTAGCACCAACACCGCGCCTGCCCGCGGTATACAGGCTGTCTTTAACAG
This sequence comes from Polycladidibacter stylochi, assembly GCF_001562055.1. Lineage (GTDB taxonomy): Bacteria > Pseudomonadota > Alphaproteobacteria > Rhizobiales > Stappiaceae > Pseudovibrio > Pseudovibrio stylochi. The sequence goes on from NZ_LLWE01000032.1 coordinate 13,715, forward strand.
CCACATCATCGTCAATAGTCACTGTGGCAACGGGAATATCATCAAAGTGCAACAGTTCTGCTGCCGCTTCGAAGTTTAAAACATCACCCGTGTAGTTTTTGATAAGCAGCAAAACACCCTTGCCGGTATTTACAGTCTTACCGCATTCGTACATTTGATCAGGGGTTGGTGAAGTGAACATTTGTCCAGGACATGCAGCGCGCAGCATACCCTCGCCAATAAAGCCTGCATGCAATGGTTCATGACCAGATCCTCCACCGGAAATCATGGCGACTTTATCCTCCGCAATTTCTCGGTAAATAAAGCTTGGTTCATCAGAAAACTTTAATTCTGGATGCGCCAGTGCCAGTCCCTCTAGCTGTTCCCTCACAACATCATCAACTTTATTAATTAGTTTTTTCATTGTACTGGTCCCTATTGTTCTTATTGTTGCTGCAGGCTTTATTGAGCGATTGTTTGCCACCCCCCACCTCATCAGCGGGAGGTGACAGCCTTCATCAGCGGCTGCCCAACTCATGGGCTGAAAGCATTGCCGTAAACACCATGGAAGGTGTTACAGGGAATGGCATATTATGAATTGTCTCACCTTCCGCACAGGAGGCCTTGGCTACTTCCATCAAGGCATCGCGGTTGATTTCTTTCACACCCATATCGAAAAGATTGGTTGGCAAACCCACAGAGCGGCAGAAACCAATAACAGTTTCAATTTCTTCCATCGGAGCATTCTCAAGCAGCAAATGGGTAAGCGTGCCAAAAGCAACTTTTTCGCCATGGTAAAGATGGTGGCATTCTTCCAGCTTTGTCAGGCCATTGTGAATGGCATGCGCTGCCGCAAGCCCTGATGATTCAAAACCAATACCTGATAGGTAGGTGTTGGCTTCGATAATGTTCTCAACCGCCTTGTCCGAGAGGTTATTATCAACCGCAACCTTAGCTTTAACGCCGTCTTCCAGCAGGGTTTCAAAGCACAGCTCAGCAAGAGCCAATGCCGCTTTTGTCGAAGCACCGCCTGCCATTGTTGCATTGCCTGAAGCCGCATTGGAACGTGCTTCAAAGTAGGTTGAAAGTGCATCCCCCATACCGGCAACCAAGAGCCGGGAAGGCGCACCGGCAATGATTGCCGTATCCATAAGAACCATATTAGGGTTCGAAGGGAACATTAGGTACTCGGAAAACTCGCCTTCCGGCGTATAGATAACCGCAAGGGCAGAAGTTGGTGCATCGGTTGAAGCAATTGTTGGCACAACAACAACCGGAATTTTACAATAATAACCGATTGATTTTGCAGTATCGAGTGTTTTCCCGCCACCAATACCAACAATAACGTTAGCTTTCGCAGCCCGGACAATTTCCAACAAGCGCTCTATCTCTGGTCGAGAGCATTCGCCATTGAACTTTTCAAGCTGAACCGGCGTCTCAACCGCTGCAAAGCTGCTCTGCACCGTTTCGCCAACAAGAGAGGTAACAAACTCATCGGCAATAGCTACCGCTTTATCACCAAATGGCTTAACATACTCACCAATCTTGGTTATCGTACCTTCGCCTTGAACATATTTACTTGGAGAGATGATAATTTTATCCATTTTCTCTTTCCTTTATACCAAGTGATGCAGAAACGAACCACAGTTTTACTTGCAGCTACGAAGCGTCGCCATTAATCAAAATAGCGCGAAAATCATTGACATTCGTGCGGGTTGGCCCCGTTATCACGCTATCGCCTAAGGCTTCGAAGAAGCCGTGGCCATCGTTATTTTCGAGGGATTTTCGGGGGTTTATTCCTTTTTGCCATGCGCGGGATATCGTACTGGGATCACAAATCGCACCTGCAATTTCTTCAATGCCATCAACCCCGTCCGTATCACCAGCTAGCGCATATACGCCTTCTTGCCCGTTCATTGCTAATGCAAATGAAAGTAAAAATTCGACATTTCGCCCGCCACGCCCATCACCTTTTAAGGTAACAGTTGTCTCACCCCCTGAAAGCAAAACACACGGATAACTAAAGGGTTGTGATTTATTTGCTATTTGCTTAGAAATACCCGCTATTACTGTAGCAACATCCGCAGCCTCACCTTCAATACTATCACCAAGTATATATGTTGGATAACCTTCTTTCCGACAAATACTTGCGGCGGCTTCAAGTGCTAGTTGCGGTGTAGCAATGAGATGAGTTGAAATATCTACACCGCTAATATCTACAGCTTCTTCTCTTAGTGCTTTACTATCCAAGTATTTCTTTGCGGAATCGGGAAGACTAATTTTATAGCGCTCAATAATTGCCAGTGCATCACTCAAGTTTGTTTTGTCTTGAACAGTTGGCCCACTTGCAATGTTACAAGGTTCGTCCTCAGGCACATCAGAAATGAGGAGATTGATGATTTTGGCGGGGTGGATAGCTTTTGCCAGCCGGCCACCGCTTATTTGGCTCAAGTTGCGGCGTACACAATTCATTTCATTAATCGTTGCGCCGCAAGAAAGTAATTCTTTATTGATTGCCTGTAGATCTTCCAAGCTCATATTCTCGGGAGGCAGTGACATTAAGGCTGAGCCGCCGCCGGAAATCAGGCATAATACCGTATCATCTTTCCCAAGATCCTTAACATACTCAAGAATTCTGCGCCCTGCTGTAACACTTGCTGTGTCTGGCACAGGATGCGCAGCCTCAATTATCTCTATTTTCTCGCAGGGTACATTGTAGCCATAACGGGTAACTACCAAGCCTTTCAATTCACCTTCATAATTGTCTTCTACAGCTTTCGCCATGGCAGCAGATGCCTTACCGGCACCAATAACAATCAGCTTTCCCTCCACTTTTTTGGGCAAAAATGGCGGCAGGCAAAGAGCCGGCTGGGCAGAAGCTACAGCCGCTTCAAACAAACTTCTAAGTAGTTCTTTAGGATTTTTCGACATAGGTCCAACTCCAAGGAGATATGCCCAGAATGCCCGGCACAAGGGTATGAAACTGAAAGCCGTTATTCGCCGGTACTTCAAATCAGATAGAAGCACCGGCACTTGATAGTGTTTACTTATGCGTCTTCGGCAACCTTGTGATTGGCCAAAAGCTCTAGAGCTTTAACCATGCCGGAATGATCCCATTGCGAACCACCATTGGCCGTACAAGCGTTAAATAGCTCTTGCGCTGTGGCTGTATTTGGCAATGAAAGGCCCATAGACTTGGCGTTGGAAAGAGCCAAATTCAAATCCTTCTGGTGTAACTCGATACGGAAACCCGGGTTAAATGTGCGCTTCACCATGCGCTCGCCATGGATTTCCAAAATTTTAGATGATGCAAACCCGCCCATCAGTGCTTGGCGTACTTTTTCCGGATCCGCCCCAGCTTTTGAGGCAAACAACAGCGCTTCGCCAACGGCTTCGATATTCAGCGCCACAATAATCTGGTTCGCAACTTTGGCCACCTGCCCGTCACCTGCTTCACCAACCAGAGTAATGTTTTTACCCATCAGCTCAAAGAAGGGTTTTACCTTGGCAAACTCTGCTTCGTTGCCACCCGCCATAATAGAAAGAGTTGCATTAATGGCACCAACTTCACCACCAGAAACCGGGCCATCAACATAACCACAGCCCAAATCGGCAATCTTTTTGGCAAAATCTTTCGTAGCCAGTGGTGAAATCGAAGACATATCGACAACGGTTTTGCCAGCACTCAAGCCTGCGGCAACGCCGTCTTCACTAAACAAAACAGCTTCCACATGCGGTGTATCGGGTACCATAATAAAAATGATATCCGCTTTTTGCGCAACATCACGCCCGCACTCACACGCTATTCCACCCTTTTTTACCAAATCATCAGGTATTGATGGAATTGAGTGCAAGTAAACCTCATTGCCAGCAGCTATTAAATGCTCTGCCATTGGCTTTCCCATAATGCCAAGGCCAATAAATCCAAGCTTTGTCATGTTTTTATTCCTTACTTTATGCGTGTAAACCAGCTCAAACCATCTGTTGTACTGTTTGCCGGATTGTATTCAGCCCCAACCCAGCCCTTGTAGCCAATGTCGTCTAGGAATCTGAACAAGAAGTCGTAGTTTAACTCACCGGTTCCGGGCTCATGTCGGCCCGGATTATCGGCTATCTGGATATGCGCAATGCTATCCAAATTATCGCTAATCGTGCGGGCAACGTTACCTTCCATAATTTGCATATGGTAGATATCAAACTGGAAGCGGATGTTTTTGCTACCGGTTGCTTCAATAATTTTTAGCACTTGTGCTGAATTGTTCACGCAAAATCCTGGCATGTCTTGCGTATTGCAAGCTTCGAGCAAGAGTAAAATCCCCTCACCTTCAAGCTTATCCGCCGCAAAGCGCAGATTTTCTACAAGTACTTTTTCAGCAGTTTCTTGACTAACCGTTTCCGGTACCAAGCCAGAAAGACAATTTACTTGCTTACAGCCCAAAGTCTTGGCGTATTCGATAGCTTTGTCAACACCAACACGGAATTCTTCAACCCGATCAGGCAAACAAGCAATGCCCCGCTCGCCACTAGCAAAATCACCAGCAGGTAAATTAAACAGAACCTGCTGCAAACCATTGCTATCAAGCTCTTTTTTAATGTCTTCCATTGGGAAGTCATAGGGGAATAGATATTCGACAGCTTTAAAACCTGCATTTGCCGCAGCTTCAAAGCGCTGCATAAAGTCTACCTCTTTAAAAAGCATAGACAAATTGGCCGTAAATCTAGGCATTTGCACCTCTATTATTCTTGTATTTCCAGATCCAGTTCGCCGCCCCATTCATTGATGGCGTTAATATCTGGGCCCATAGCAACTTCTGTTTTCCGTTCGACAACAAACTCAACAACAACCGGAACGCGGAACTCATCGCGTAATTTCCGTGCTTTCTCGAGAGCACCTTTGATTTCATTGGGATCAAAAACTCGAATTGCTTTACAGCCCAAGCCCTCGATGACTGATTTAAAATCAACGCCGTAACCACCCGTCGGACTGTTGATGTTTTCAAAGCCTAAATCGAGGCAATAGTCGATATTGAAAGCCTTTTGCGACATTCGAATGAGCCCGAGATAGGCATTGTTAATCAGCACGTGGATATAGGGGATGTTGAACTGTGCCGCCACTGCCAGCTCTTCGAGTAAGAATTGGAAATCATAGTCCCCTGAAACGGCAACGACTTCTTTTTCCGGTTCAGCTTTGGCAGCACCTATGGCAGCCGGCATTGTCCAGCCCAGTGGTCCAGCTTGAGCGGCATTAATCCAATGACGCGGCTTTTGAACATGTAGCATTTGCGCCGCTTGAATTTGTGTATTGCCGATTGTGGCAACATAACGAGTTTCGCCGTCAAAGACTCCATTCATCTCCTTGAAAACACGTTGTTGCTTAATAGGCGTTTGATCATAATCATTACGACGTTTCATGGTGCGCTTGCGCATATTGCATTCACCAACCCAGGCACTTCGATCCTTAAGCTGTCCGCTCTCTTTCATTTCCTTGGCGATTTGTACAAATAGCTCAAGAGCTGCTTTCGCATCTGATGCAATGCCAAGGTCAGGTGAGAAAATGCGGCCAATTTGGGTCGGCTCTACATCTACATGAATGAACTTGCGACCTTTCTGGTATGTTTCCAGCTTGCCCGTATGGCGGTTGGCAAAGCGGTTGCCGATACCAAATATGAAATCACTTTCAAGGAAATTCGCATTACCGTAACGGGTGTTGGTCTGCATACCCATTTGGCCAATCATAAGCTCATGCGCATCTGGAATCGCGCCCCAACCGCGAAGTGTTGGTATAACTGGCACACCTGTAATCTCGGCAAACTCTACCAGTAAATCCGCAGCACCGGCTGAAATAACCCCGCCACCAGTAACAATTATAGGCTTGTCTGCCTCATTTAGCATTTCCAGCGCTTTAGCAGCTTGTGCCCGTGTTGCCTTGGGTTTGGAAGGTTCTAGCGGTTCATAGAGATCGATATCGAATTCAATTTCTTGCATTTGCACATCAAGCGGCAAATCGAGCAAAACAGGTCCGGGGCGATTGGAACGCATTTCATAAAATGCCCGCTGGAAGTAACCCGGCATTTGAGCGCCATCACGAATAGTTTTTGCAAGTTTGGCTACCGGTTTAGCAATCGATTCAATATCTACAGCCTGGAAGTCTTCCTTATCCAACTTAGCAACAGGGGCCTGACCAGTTAGGCAAAGAATTGGAATAGAATCAGCAGCTGCGGCATATAAACCTGTAAGCATATCAGTGCCAGCAGGACCAGATGTACCTACGCAAAGGCCAATATTGCCTTGTTTGGCACGTGTATACCCCTCGGCCATGTGGCTGGCACCTTCCACATGACGGCAAATAATATGCTCAATACCACCAAGTTTTTCCATAGCTGCGTAAAATGGATTGATGGCTGCGCCAGGTACACCAAAAGCAACACTAACGCCTTCTTTTTTAAGAATTTGCACAGCTGCTTCAATAGCTCTTAGTTTTGGCATGAATTTCTCCATTATTATTTATATATTGAAAAGACATTCTCTCAATTACTTTTCTTGTTCGTTTTTATTAGCAATGAGTGCTTCTGTATTCTCACCAATAGATTGGTCTTACCTAGAGAAAGAATCGACCAACCTCACTTGGTATGTATGAATGTATCATCTAACATTTCAGATGTAAGATAGCGTAAGTACCTATAGGTAAATTAAAGACTCTCATTTATGATGATTAATGAATATGCAGTTGAAAAGTGTTTTGAAAAATGTTCAGTACACTGAAATCACTCTAAAATTATCAAATGGCACCGCAAAACGGCAACCAATCATCTCCCAAGCAATGTGTTTGTTATTAAGAGTTGAGAAGACAAAAAAGAGAAAACAATGGAAATAATAAAGCGGCCGCCGTCACTTGCAGAAATCGCTACAAGTAAACTTAGAAAAGCAATTATTACCGGCGAGCTGAAACTAGGTGACATTCTTTCAGAAAACGACTTAGCTGATCGCCTGTGCGTTAGCAAAACGCCCATTCGCAATGCCATTGGGCAAATGAAAGTAGAGGGGTTGGTAGAGGTTATACCGCAAAAGGGAACCTACGTGTTTTCGCTCGATAATGTGCGTCTGCAGCGCTTTTCTGAGCACAGGATTGTTTTGGAACAAGCTGCACTAAAGTTATCGGCAGAGCGAAATTTACAAGCCCTGCAACAAAAGCTAGCGCAAATAATTGAAAAAATGCCAGCCGCCCACGAAAGTGGTTCCATGAACGAGTTTCTCTCGCTTGACATGGAGTTTCATCAAGCCTTTTTCGATTACTCTGGAAACATTTACCTCTCCGAAAGCTACGCTATGATTGCCGCAAAAAACTGTGCCATTTGTGCTCATCTAGGAGAAAATATAGTTCAAATTGACATGGCCCGCCAAGAACATGCCTTACTACTTGATTTATTGTGCCAAAACAAAATAACAAAAGCCGTTCAGCTTCTTGAGCTGCACATTAAGCACTGCACGAATACGGTATATTAAAGTACTCACCGCACTAAGGTTTACAACTTAAGGAAAGCCTGTTGCCCTGACATCCGACAGGGTACGCTTCATTTCAATAATCTTGTCCTGATGCTCGTCTGTTAGTCGCATACTCACAAGTGTTGAAATGATATCTATTACAATCATTGCCGCTATTCGGCTAATGGTTGGTGTGTACAGATCAGTATTTTCAAGTGTTTCAATTACAATAGGGCAATCGCAGCGCTGCGCTAAAGGCTTGTCTAAACTACCTGAAAGCCCGATGACTTTCGCGCCTTGCATTTGCGCAACACGGCAGGCCTGCAAAATTTCACGGGTTGCACCCGTATTCGATATTGCAATTACCACATCGCCAGGGCGCAACATCGCCGCCGTAACTATCATTTGGTGGCTATCTGTTACAGCCCCACATGGTTTGCCAAATAGCGGAAACTTTTGTTGGGCATCAATCGCCGAAATACCCGAAGCACCTAGGCCAAAAAACTGTATTTGTTGCGCTGTCGTTATAATGTCGACGGCGCTTAGAATTTGCTCTTCTGACAGCTTTGATCGAACCCGGTTTAAGCTGTGCATGTTAAAGTCAAAAATTTTAGCGATAACTTCATCAGGACCGTCATCTGCAGAAATAGCACTATGCGAGGCAGTGCTTGCGTAAGCAAGTGATTTTGCAATCTCGATTTTTAACTCTTGAAAACCACTATAACCTACAGATACACAAAACCTGATAACCGAAGGTTCGCTTACTTCTGCTTTCGCGGCGATGTCAGAGAGTCGTAGATTCGTAACTTCCTCTGGATTTGAAAGCACAAAATGCGCAACTTTTTCTTGCGAACGCTTTAAGCTTGGCAGCTTTTGTTCGATAATATCAAGTATGTTTTCGCTATTTTCGTTCATTGGTCACACTTAAACTATTTCGATGCAATCTAATGCAATCGGCACGAGAGGGGAAGGCAAATCTATTGTCAAAGACGCGTATTCCTGCTTGAGTAATGCAAAATCTTCCTCCGTTGCACTATTAAATTCAAACATTCCGAAATGATGCGCAATTAAATGCGATATCTCACAATGAAGGCACAATTTTACAGCTTCTGATGCACTCATGTTTCCCGGCACACCGTTATCAGCTCTTTCTTTGTCCCTGCCATTCACTGGCAAAAACGCAATATCAGGCTTTACCCGTGAGAGCTCATTGTATAGCTCTGGGTCAGCAACACTATCACCAGAATGATACAGACAAGTATTACCATCGGAAATTGCATATCCGAGATAATAATCCTGCCCCTTGTCGTTTTGCTTACGTACTTCATGATAGGAAGGCAAAACCGAAACCTCAAGCTTGCCAAACGTCAAAACATCTCCTGCACTAGCAAAATAAATTTTGGCGTCGCGTCCTATACGTTCGCGTGCTTTTTGTGCTTCAGCTGCCGGTACCACAAACGCAACATCATGATGTTGCTCTGCGATATGAGATAAGGTCTCGCCATCCATATGGTCTGTATGTGCATGTGTTATGAGCACAACATCAGGACATGGTAAGTCTTGTGGCTTAACTGGTATGGGCATCATACGCTGGTGCGGAAACTTGGTACCTGCATATTTCACAGCCAAGCTATCACTCAAGTAAGGATCAATGAGCAATCGTGTCCCAGAAAAGTCGATCCAGAACCCTGCTTGTCCGCACCAATATGCTTGGTTTTTGTTTATTTTCTGAGGAATTTTCACGATTTACACCTTACAGTCCTTGAGTAGGTTATCGACGCTCACCTGCGTCACTCGTTCCACGCTTTGCGCTGTAAATCCGCCGATATGCGATGTGAGGATACACCTTTCATGGGCCAGCAATTCACTGGGCTGCGGCGGCTCGGTGTCGAACACATCGGTGGCATATGCAGCCACCCGTGCCTGGTTCATTGCCTTCAGCAGTTCATTTTGGTCGACAAGGCCGGCACGCGCGGTGTTCACGATTACCGCACCCGGTTTGAGTTGCTGCAAAACCTTGGCATCGAGAACCGGTTGGGCATTTTCAGGCAGTGGCATATGTAAGCTCAGCGCATCACATTCACGCAAAATCGGCTCGATCTGATCGTACTGCTCAAATGTACCGAACTGCTTGAGTTCTTCACCATCGCTATAAGGATCATAACCAATCACCCTTGCGTTGAGTTTCAAGAGCTTTTGCGCCACCAGCTTGCCAATAGCCCCCAGCCCCAACACCGCAACTGTAGATCCGGCGATTTCGCAGCCACGAATGCGCGGCCAGGCCCCATCGCGTATTCCCCGATCGCTTGCCGGAATATGGCGCAATGCAGCCAGCATTAATGCCAGTGTCAACTCGGCCACACCATTTGCATTGGAACCAACAGCGCGTTCGACCCGAATGTTGTTTTCTTCCAAAAGCTTGATGGGCAGGTTATCAACACCAACCCCGTTACGCGAGATCACTTGCAAGGATTTCGCGGCATGGATAACTTTTGGCGATACCGGCTCCACACCGGCAATCCACCCCCAGCAGTCAGGCACCGCCGCAATCAACTCCGCCTCCGAAGGGATTTTGCCAGGTGTTGGTATCACCAGTTCAAAGCCCTCGTCTTCGAGCTTGCGAAGGGCGGGCGGTACGCTCTGTGTCATTGAGCGCGGTGTCACAAGAATACGTTTCATGATGCACGCCCACTTGCTTTTTTCGCAATATTGGAGAGTTCGTCAAACTGCGGCCCGGATGTGGGAATTGCCACATCAAACACCTCGGCAATCACTTGTGTCCAACCGTGCAAGAAGTAACTCCAGCCGTTTTCAACCTGCAACCCTTTCGCCTCTTTTTGCCCGTTGGCCTGATCAAGGAACACAAGATCGCCGCGGTAATTCAACTCCCATACAACCGCCGCTTCAGGCAATTGCACAGCATCGGTGAAGGGCGATCCGGGTGCATCCTTACCCAGGCCGGTGGCATTGATAATGAGCGAACCTGAAGGTAGGGCGGCGGCAATCCGGTCGTTATCGCCAGGGGTCGGTGCCAGACAATAGGACACGGGAATATCGATCCCCATTTCCTCATGGATTGCCTTGATATGATCCAACCGCTTTTGCGAGCGGTTCGAGACAATGATTTGCGCCGGGCGGTTGTTTGCAGCCATGGCTTTAATCGCATGCCAGGTAATGGCAATTGTTGAGCCACCAGCCCCCATGGAAAGTAAATGGCCCGCAGTATTGGCAAAGTGGTTTGGCGCTAAAAAGCCATCTATTGCCAACCCCGAGGAAATGGGGTCTTTGGCATGGGCAATCAGCTTGCCATCGCGCTTGGAGATACACGATACCTCACTCATCAAGGTCGCATGGGGATCGATTTCATCGAACATATCCTTACATGCTTCGAACAAGTCCAGCTTGTGGGTGGTTACCAGTGCCCCCATGGAATGGGGATCATCACGAATAAAAGCAACCGCTTCGCGATAGCGCTGCGGGTCATCATGAAGGGCAAAGTCCATCCCGCGAATAAGCGCATTGTCAAGCCCGAGATATTCGGCCCAAGCCGGGAATACCTTCATGATCGAGCTTTGCGCCGTGGTCACGCCGATAAAGTAAAGTGTTGGCTGTTGTGCCGGACTATACATTTTTTTCCTCCCGTAACGCACGCAGGCACGCAACAGCATCACGTGCATTTTGCGTAATTCTCGCCCAATTGCCTTCAGCAATATCCTGGCGCGTTGCAATCCAGGTGCCGCCAATACCGCGTACGTTGGGCATGCTCAGCCACTGAGCCATGTTATCCGGGTTCACCCCACCGGTAGGGTTAAAGCCCACATCCAAATGCGCAAATGGTGCCGAAATGCTCTTCAGCATCGCAGGCCCACCCAGCTGCTCTGAAGGAAAGAATTTCAAAAACCTGCAACCATGGCGCAAAGCGATCTGCAAATCTGAAGGCGTGGCAACCCCGGGCGCATAAGGCAAGTTGGCGCGCTTGGCGGCCTCAATCAACGTTGCATCCGTGCCAGGCGCCAACGCAAACTCGGCCCCCGCCTTGGCGGCACTTTGAACCTGTTCTTCACTGATAACGGTGCCAGCCCCCACCAGGAAATCCGCACGTTTGCTGGCGATTTGCGCAATAGCCTCTTGCGCTGCCTGTGTGCGATAGGTGATCTCGGCAACCGGTAAGCCGCCCTCAGCCAAAGCATCGGCAAGATCGAGGGCCTTGTCCGCTGTATCGATGGCAACAACAGGTATCACGCCAATACTGGCAAGTCGGTCAAATACATTCATCACATTTAGCCCTTGGTTGCGTAAATTGCTTTTATCTGCTCAGCCCCACGTGGCTGATAAGAAGCGTTGGGGACCTCTTTCCAGCCTGTGCCATCGGCAACAATTCTGGAGCGCATGCCAAAGGTCTGGGCAATAACCCCATAGTCCTGCCCGGAATCGGAAGGGTAGGTAAAGCTCATCACAAAGGGTGTTGCGCCGGTATTTACGGAGCGGTGAATCCAAAACGGTGGCACATAGCAAAGTACCCGTGGCTTGATTTCGATAACGCGGGTCTCGCCCTCCGGCGATTCCATCAGCATGACGCCCTCGCCGCTTTCGCCATAGTAGATTTCAGGGCGGTTGGCGATTGCATGAATATGGCCGCGGGTTAAAAAGTACTCATCGCCAATACGCCCGGGCTGCATGTAGGTCACACCAAAGATGAGATCACCGCGCTGTTGCTCCGGGTGCTGGTCTTGCACTTGATATACAATACGATCGCCTTGCTCTTGCACAGCCTGCTCGAAGGCTTCGCTATCGGCGTAGAGCTGTGTCAGGTCACGCAGTTTTTTTTGATAGGTTCGCCCGCAATTCCCCAATTTCCCGTTTATTGGGTCAACCAAATGTGCGGAGGGTTCTTTGATCACAACTAACTCCCAAAATTAAGTTTTACTAACATTTATTCGTTCATAAACATGATTTTTCGCAGAGTCAATCAAAAAAATGATTGCAAACTCTCAATAAATTGATACTTTGATAATAACAAAAACAAAAAATGGGAGACCAATATGAACACTATCCTGCGGGGAGTTTGCGGGGCCGTGTCTCTAATCCTATTCACTTTAATGATCGCAATGGTAATCATCGTGAATAGTGTCGTTGTTACTCGCTATGCCTTCTCGTTTTCACCTAGTTGGACTGAAGAAATCACTCGCTACGCTATGGTATGGATGGTCATGCTTGGCGCCGCGGTCATTGGTTTGTTTGAAGACCATATTGGCTTGTACTTGCTTCGATCAAAGATCAGCCCGCGTCTATACATTCTATTACAGAATATCATTAGGTTGTTGTCTGCAGCTGTTGCCGCACTCATTGCCTGGACCGGCTTCAAGTTTGCCTTTTCATTGGCAAACATTTTTGCGCCAGGTAGCCAAATTTCAATGATGATTCCGACACTAGCAGTACCTGTAGGGGCTACCTTGCTTTCTGTTTTTAGTCTCGTTCTCGTTTGTAATGATCTGCGCCTGATAATGGGTATGAAACGTATGCACTTACCAGAACAGGCCCACTTCATGGACGGTTCATTCAACGCTGAGCCTGATGAAGGAAATTAAAATATGTCTCTTGAAATTGTTCTAGTACTGTTCTGTGGCATGGTCCTTGTGGGGGTACCAATCGGCTTTGCTATGGTTTCTATTTCGGCTGGCTACTTCCTTATGGGACCGATACCGACTTTTATTAACTTGATACCACAAAAGTTGTTCGAGGGTATCGATGTTATCGTGCTCACGGCAATTCCATTCTTTTTATTAGCTGGAGAGCTGATGAACAGATCAGGTATGGCTAAGCGATTAATGCACTTCGCCAATCTAATTGTCGGGCGTGTGCGTGGCGGCTTTGCCTATGTCAACGTTTTAGCTAGTTTGCTGTTTTCGGGCTTAACTGGTGTGGCAGTTGGTGACATTGCTGCATTGGGTAAAGTTGAAATCAAAGCAATGGAGCAAGCCGGTTATCCGCGTGCTTTTGCTGCTGCAGTAACAGCCTCTTCATCACTTGTAGGCACCATCATCCCTCCAAGCGGGTTGATTATCCTTTATTGTGCCATCATGAACGTCTCGGTCGGGGCAATGTTCCTTGCAGCATTAATACCCGGTGTCCTAATGGCAGTTGCTGATATGATTGTTATTGGCATTCAGGCAAAAAAACGTGGCTTTCCCAAATCTGAAGTAAAAAGAACCCTGCCTGAAATCGTTACGGGTACAAAAGACGCTTCACTCGCTCTGTTCATGCCGTTTTTGCTAATTGGCGGTATTGTTGGCGGCATCATGACACCAACAGAAGCTGCTGCGGTATCTGTGCTTTACGCACTGGGAATCAGTTTATTCGTTTACCGTGCACTTTCTTTGAAAGAGATATACCGAATACTGGTCTCTTCCTCCTATGATGCCGCGCGCTTGTTGTTCATGATCGGTGCCGCGTTGACCATGACATGGATTTTCGCACTTGAAGACCTTGCAGGCCAAGTAAGCATGCTGTTTTCCCATGTGGAAAGCTCGCCCTTACTGACAATTCTCATGATCAATGCTGTTTTCCTTATTCTCGGCATGTTCATGGACTCATCAATTGCACTGATCCTGTTTGCACCAGTGGTAGCGCCCGTTGCTTACGGTGTTGGTGTAAGCCCGACACAACTTGGTATCATGCTGATCATTAATGTTGTTGTTGGTCTGGCTACGCCACCAATCGGCAATGTCTTGTTTGCAATATGTGGTGTTGTGCAACTGCGCTTTAGCGATTTGGTTCGCGAGCTTTTCCCATTCATCGCAATCAAGTTTGTTTTGTTGTTGCTGATCGGAATGATCCCTTTCCTAACAACCGCAATACCAAGCTACTTCGGTTTCAGTTAATCGCATCCAATTAAAAAAGGTAAGAAAATGAAGATCGTATCCGCTGAAATATCCATCCTCGACTTACAATTTTCACAGGAGTTTGCCGAAACTCAGGGCTCTTGGCATCCCGTTCTCTTAAAATTGGTCACCGACGAAGGATTGGTAGGTCTTGGGGAAGCTGGCTTGGCATATGGCGTTGGCCATAATGGCGCTGTCGGAATGCTAAAAGACTTTGTCGAAACATTTATCATCGGGGCAAATCCATTTGATCGCGAAGTCATCTGGAATAAAATGCAACGATTTTCTTTCTGGGGGGGCTCTTGTGGACCTGTTGTAAACGCTTGTATGAGCGCTATTGATATAGCCCTTTGGGATATCGCTGGTAAGGCACTTAACCAGCCAATCTGGCAAATGCTTGGTGGCCGCGTACAAGATGAGCTTCGTTGCTATGCCAGCCAATTACAGTTTGGTTGGGATAAAGAAGGCGTAACATGGTACAACCTTAAAGATCCTGAGGAATACGCCAATGCTGCTATTGCAGCCATCAATGATGGTTACACAGCGGTGAAAGTCGATCCAATCATGATCGATGAACAAGGCACGATTGAAAACCCAAACAAGCTCAAAGGCGCTCTCGATAAGAAAATCGTCAACCGTGCAGTTACACGTGTTGCAGCTATTCGTGAAGCTGTTGGTCCTGATACGGACATTATTCTTGAGCTACACTCGCTAACATCTTTGACCGGTGGCCAAAAGCTGGCCGAAGCATGTGCGCAGTTCGATCTGTTCATGGTTGAAGAGGCTGTCAACTATAACTCCTCCGGCCCTGCAGAAACTTTGAAAAAACGTATGCCAACGACACCAATGGCCGGTGGCGAAAGGGTGTTCACACGCTGGCAGTACAAAACATACCTGGAAACCGCTTGTTTTGACATGATCCAGCCAGACTTCTGTCTTGCCGGCGGTATTACTGAGGGCAAAAAAATCTGCGACATGGCGCATACTTATGAAGTTGGTGTGCAAGGGCATGTTTGCGGTTCACCAATATCTGCAGCTGCAGCAATTCACGTTTCAACGGCCATCCCGAATTTTGAAATCTACGAACACCACACCAACGCCAATACCCGCGCTAACAGGAATATTTGCATACAAGACCAGCAGCCAGAAAACGGCCTGCTCGTTGCAACAGATGCACCTGGTCTTGGCATTGACCTCAACGACGAATTCGTAGCGAAAAACGGACAAACAATCAGGGTTTAAGCGAACAATGAGCCTTTCTAATACCATAAACGAAAGCTTTCGACTTGTCGCGCAGCTTCAGGTGACAGACCTTTCGAAAGCTGCCTGGACATTAACAGACCGATTTGGCTTCAAATCTGAATCTGGTTACGAAGATGTACGCAACATACCTGAGGATACTCGTACCCTCCGAATGCGCCGCCTTAACCAGGTCATTGAACTGTCGAAAACCGATCAAGCAATATCTCAGGGAAATAGTACATTTGACCACCTTTCTCTGAAAACCAACAATGTTGATGCTGCTGTGATGGCATTTCGGGCAAAATGGGCAAAGCTTGACCCAATGAACACGCCAGATGGTGCTGTAGACTTGCCAACATTCTGGAGCCAAGGTGTACGCATTGCATTCATTCTCGGGCCAGAAGATGCCCGCTTTGAATTATGTGAAAACCTTGCACCCAAAGAAGACCCCTGTTCTTTGCAATTTGTAAACCTTGGTGGACACGACCACTTTGGTGTGCGCTGCCGTGACGTTGAAGAAGCCGCGCAATTCTATGCACAATTCGGCTTTGAAACCGCTCATGAAACGGAAATCCAAACACCTGACGGCGCAATTGAAATTCGTTTTGTCCGTTGCGGGAATTATTTGCTGGAGATTGCATCAACACCGGAAACACGTGCCAAATCACACGCGTTTTCTACCCACCCGGCGTGGTCAAAAATCATTATCGAAACGAACGATCCCGGAGCCAAATCGCAAGAGTACAAAGGCCCTAATGGCGAACGCGTTGAGGTGCGTGCCTCTATCCCAAGTGCAGCCTTTAAATTTGATAGGGAGTTAGCATAATGATTGGAAGCTATGTAACTGACCCGCGCGTTCAAGCCTTTGCCAGCATTTTCCATTTTGGTGTTCTTGGTGAAGAAAAAAGACTGGAAGATGTCCTTGTTGAAGCACGTAGACTGCGCAAATCAGGGCTGAATATTGAAGCCTTCGATTGTGAAGCATGCATGGTAGAAGCCGTTCGAGACACATTGGGTGGCTATGCAAAAATACATGTTCCGATTGGCTACCCTGCTGGTAATGCGCTGGTTAAACAAAAGCTTGTTCAACTTGAACAGCTTTTAAAACTAGAAATCGATGATAGCTGTTACTGTCTTGACTATTCAAATCTGATTGATGGCAATTGGGATGCGGTCACAGCTGAAACCCGCAAAGTCATGGATATCTGCGAAGGGCGACTGCCAATAGCTATGGTTATTCAAGCGACACTACTTGATGACCGCCAAATTGTTGCTGCATGCGAGGCAATTTTGGCAGGCGGAGCAAACCGCGTGAAAATGAATACCGGCTATGGCTGGGGCACATCAGCAGAAGACGTTGACTTGGTGCACCGCCATTTTAACAGCCGTATAGATATTCACCCCTCAGGGAATGTACGCAATCTGGCACAAGTCGAACATTTTCTGTCGCGCGGTATTGGCATAGTCCATTCTGCTTCGGTCTTCGAGATCATTGAAGCCTACGCACAACGCCTGGGCCTTATCACTGACGAAAAGGGAGCGGTCTCATGATTTCACCTAATAAAATCATCGCTGCCAGCTTACACTTAGAACCCAATACAGCTGCCATTGTACGCGATGTTCATCGAGCCGAAAAACTGGGCTTAAAACAGCTATTGCTGAACGAGAACATGGTTCAGCTTGCAATGGATGAGGTTAAGAGAGCCGACTTTTCTTTGTCTGTCAGCGGCATTGTTGGCTACCCCATAGGACAGTGGGGCTGGTCTGCCAAAAAGGTAGCCGTTGAGGAGCTTGCAAAGATACAAAACGGTCCTGCCTGTATCATGCACGCAGTTGGTCCCTGGTTAGATGAAACACCAGCTTCAGCCGAAGAGTTTGACGCACTCGCTTCCTTGACCGAAGAAGTATGGCTACTGACTTCATTAGCTGCAATTCCCGCAGAACGGGTTGAAAAGCTTGCCAACGATATTGCCCGTGCAGGCACAAAACTGCTCATTCTATCAAATGGTGTGGCTGCCTCTGGCTTACCATTACCTGACGAGAAACAGATCGCGTTAGTTAAAAAATACGCTAATGGCCGCTTTGAAATAGCAGCTATGGCCCCACCAGGCACACCAGCCACCGAAATTAACAACTGGCTACATGCGGGCGCAGATAAAGTTGTTTGCTCGGACTTTTGGTCATTGACATGTGAAGAGGAGTAAAGCCGTGGGCGAAGTTTTAATTGGTATTGATATTGGTACCACAGGTGTAAAAGTCGCTATGTTTGATACGGCAGGTGAGCTGGTTGCCTCTTCTTATCAGCCTCACGACACAAGCTATCCAGCGCCGGATCATGTAGAACAGCGTCCTCAAGACTGGATTGACGGCACTTTAGAGGGCCTGCGCAAAGTCTTGGCTCAAAGTGCTATCGACCCCAAATGTGTGGCAGGTATTTCTTTTTCGGGCCAGATGATGGGGCAAATCCCCATTGATTGTAACGGCAACCTTTTGGAAGAAAGTGTGCCTATTTGGGCAGACCAACGGGCAAAGGCTGAAGCCGCCCGTTTTCTGGAAGACTTTGGCGGCCATGAGGCCTATTACGATATTACCTACCAGGGGCACCCAGTGCATATGACATCCATTTTTCGGATGATGTGGTATGCCAAAAACAAACCAGAGGTTTTTGCCAGGGCCGTTAAGTGGCTACACGCTAAAGAGTATGTACTTTATTTCCTCACAGGTGCAATGGCCACCGAACCAACGGACCAATGTCTTGGCGGGGCCTTTGACCTTAAAGCAGGTAAGCACAGCGCACAAATTCTAAGTTGTGCCAACCTATCGGCCGATTTATTTCCCGATATGGTAGAAAGCACAGATGTTGCAGGAAAAATATCGCCAAAAATTGCCGAATTAACCGGCTTGCAAGCAGGTACTCCTGTTTCAGTTGGTGCTGGTGATGGCCCTTGCGCTGCAGCCGGTTCTGCCGCCATAGCTGAGGGCGATGCTTATTTCTATCTCGGTTCAGCCCTTTGGGGCGGTACAATTGAATCACAACCCTTTGGGGACTTCTCCTCAAGAATGATTTGTTATCGCCACCTCATCCCGGGCCTATACCACAGCCAGTATGTTAGTTTTACAGGTGCCATAGGTCAGCAATGGTTCGTTGAAAATTCCTACAGTGAGCTCGAAGGTGCCGACGCCTACGAGCGGGCACTTGCTGAAGTCGCGGCTATTGGTGATGAAGCCACTCCTATGTTTCTACCATTCTTGAGACCCGGGGGAGCGCCCCACCAACACGGCAATGCTTCCGGTGTGTTTTATGGCTTGAGAAACGAACACAAACGTGCACATTTATACAAATCTGTTGTCATGGGCATCGCTCATTCATTGCAGGTATTGTACGATGACGTAACTCGAGTTACCGGCAGAAAAATAGATGAATTGACCATTATTGGCGGTGGCGCACGCAATCCGCTATTGATGCAGTCAGTTTCAAGTGGCCTGGGTATTCCGGTTCAATTGTTGGCGGACCAAGAAGCAAACTGCCTGGCCGCAGCTCTTTGTGCCGGTGTTGGTGTAGGCATTTGGCCAAACGCAAGCGCTGCAAAGGAAAGTGGCATATTCCAGCGTACCGCTCGTTACCAACCAGACCCCGCGAAAAAAGAAGAATTGGCACTTGCACAAGCCAAGTTCCGCACTTCTATCGAAATCGCCAAGCAACTTTGGAGCCTTGAGCCAAATTGAGCGATATTGGCTCAACTAGGCACCTCACTTAACTCATGACCCCTGCCAGATTTGGAGGATTGAGAGGCTTCGATTGAGCCACAAGTAGTGGTTTAGCTAGCCTTTGAAGCGTGGAGCAATTACCCTTAAAGATTCTGGGTAATTGCTCGCTATTTTAATAATTTTCAGCAAAACTCAAGACTGAAGATGTTAAGTTTTTGTTGCCTGTTTCAAGCATTTTTTTAAGGAAGAGAATGTACATCGCGACAATTCATAAAGATGAAGATACAGCCTACAGCGTCGGCTTTCCTGATGTAATGGGCTGCATATCCTATGGAGATAACTACGAAGAAGCGCAGGCAAATGCGGCCGAAGCGCTCTCACTGCATCTCAATGCGATGCTTGAACATGGCGAACCGTTGCCGGTACCAAGAGCGCTTGATGAATTACAAGTGGCAGCAAAAACGGATGAAGTAATTGCCGGATTGCTTGAAGGTGCCGTGTGTGTTGGCATCCCTTATTTGGCTGATCTCGCCAAAACAACGCGGATAGAGATAGAGGTGGATGCTGGCCTGCTGGCAGCCGTTGATAGCTATGCACAAAGCTATAACATCTCTCGCGCCGCTTTATTCTCAAGTGCGGTAAGGGAAAAGATTTCTTTTGTTTAATGTAAAGTCGACATTATTCGAAAAATAAATACCTGCTTTTGGGTATGAATACGCATTAAAATAAAAGGCTAATACAGTTCGAAATCCTCCATGAAATTGCAAGCTGCTTTAGTTCTTTTACGAAACGACACCCAAACCCAATAAGCCCAAACCCACCCAACAAAAAGGCCCCCCAAGTACTGGAGGGCCTTTTGTTTTTGGCAAGTGCCTATTGCGTTTGTTTATACTCATGCTCTAGGCTCAAGCTTTAATTTGCAGCGCATTCTTGTCGTTTGGTTTTATCCAACCAAACAGAACAGGCTCTAGCAAAACCTACTGCTTATTGTGGTAAACATCAGTAATGCGGGTTTTGTACTCTTTGTAGGCATTGGCTGGCAGCGAGTGAGCAATACCCTGGTGACAGTCAATACAGGTTTTACCTTCCTTAAAGCCTTTAGAGTGCTCTTTAGCAGCACGTGTACCTTGAACCACGAAATCCATAGATTGCATATCGTGACAGTTGCGGCACTCGCGGCTATTGGTGGTTTTCATCGCCTTCCAAACGTTGGTTGCCAACTGCAAACGCTTGGCCTCGAATTTCTCCGGCGTATCGATACTACCCAATACTTTATGCAGAACTTCGTTGGATGCCTGAATTTTACGCAGCATTTTATGGCCCCATTCTTTGGGGACATGGCAATCGGAACACACAGCGCGCACACCACTGGCATTATTGTAGTGTACAGTTTCCTTGTATTCTTGATAAACGTTTTCACGCATTTCGTGGCAGCCAATACAAAACTCTTCAGTATTGGTCATTTCCATGGTCCAGTTAAACCCGCCCCAGAAAATAATACCGGCAATAATACCGCCGCCCACCAGAAAGCCAAAAGAAAGTGTGGCACTGGGCTTGCGTAGAAAACGCCAGCAACGCTGAATAATGTTGCCCTTTTTAGCCGTTTCTGGCTTCTCGTTCTTTGTGTTCATAGGGGTTTCCTCTCCTCTGCTTGCCCGCTAGCGTTCGCTGGAGGATTTGAACTCGTTTTCTACCAGTGGTTCGGCATTCACCTGTGGCACATGGCACTGGGTACAGAACCAGCGGTTGCCCGCAACCGCATCTGTTTGCTTGCCATCCCTATCGGTGTAGTGCGTCATAGAAAGCGTGGGGGCATTATGATCGCCCGCATTAGACCAATCATGACAATTCAGGCACTGGTTCACTTTCAAATCAATTTGGTATGGTGCCACCTTGTGGGGGACAAGTGGTGGCTGCTGCCGATAAGCACGTTGCATGCGCTCGTTTTTAGGGCGCGCAGTTGGCTCCATAACCACTGGTTCGTCTACTTGTACACCGCGCAGGGACTGTACTTCATCGGCGCCGGCACTAAGGGCTGTTAAGCCGGAAATTGCCATAACCGCCATAATGGTGATCGCCTTCCAAGGCACTCCCGTTTTCATTGTTGAGCTCCCTTTGCAAAACTTGTGACCGGATCAACGCGCCCCGGTTCGTTTTCGTTGTGATGGTTGATTTTCGTGTTAAAGCGATGGGTAAATTCAAAGACGTTCAGGTCACAAACGTCGATGCAACGGCCGCAATCGGTGCAATCGCGGCTCAGGATAAGGGGTGTCTGCTCGCCCTTACCACGCAAGGCAGGCGAGATAACATGATTTTCGGGGCATACCTCGAAGCAGTCCATGCAGTCGTCACAAGCTTCACGATTGGAAGCAGAAACGCGCAGCAAACTTTTGTGGTTCAGCAAGCCATAAAACGCGCCCATGGGGCACAAATGGCCACACCAGCCATGGCGCGAGACGAAAGTGTCAAACAAGAACACTATCACCACAACGCCCCACACAAACCCCATGCCAAAAACGAGGCCGCGGTGCAGCATGGTGACCGGGTTCACCAGCTCATAAGCCAGCGATCCGGTGCCCATGGCTAACAGCATTACTGTTACCAGCATGTATAGGCGGGTTTGGCGTTTGGGCTGCCAACCTTTTTTCAAGTCCAGCTTGCGATGCAACCAGCCAGCGGCATCGGTAACTATGTTCATGGGGCAAACCCAGGAACAATAAAGCCGACCACCCAGCACCATATAGGCGAGCACCACAATAACGCCGCCCAAAAGCCCTGTCAGCTCTGGCCAGTGACCGGTGAGCATGGTTTGCAAAAGCAAAAACGGGTCGGTTAAGGGCAATATGTCCAGTGTTAAGCTACCAGACAATGTGCCCTTCACCAGCCATATGCCTGCCCATGGTCCGGCCAGAAACAAGCCTAGAAAGAAGACTTGCGTTAAACGGCGCAGGATGAGAAAGCGGTTTTGTTGCCAAAGTGAACGCTTGATATGTTCGCGTGATTCCGACCGCTGTTTCTTCATGGTTTACCCTTTCCAGGATTAAACAGAGGTTTGAAATCTGGGACAGATGATGCGTCTTCCGGCATGCGGTCGGGCAAGTCGATCAGGCCAGGCACCAGCGCGTTACCGGCTTTGGCCTTTTCTTCCCAACCCAAGCGGTAATGCTCGGCACCTTTCACCCGTGCCAAACGGGTGGGCAGCACCTTAATTGCCGGTTCAGGCAGTACGCAGGCTTTTTCGCACTTACCGCAGCCGGTGCAAGCATCGGCATAAACGGTCGGGGCAAAAACAGCGTGACTGCCAGTACGGGTGTTGGGGGTCATGACCAACTTAATGGCCTCGTCAATAACCGGGCAAACGCGGTAACACACGTCACAGCGCAAGCCCAAATAGTTGAGGCAATGTTCTTGGTCAATGAGCACCGCAACGCCCATATCCGCTTTGTCTATCTGTTTGAGCGAATGGTCTAGAGCGCCGGTAGGGCACGCCTCAATGCAAGGAATATCCTCGCACATTTCACAGGGCACATCGCGCGCTATGAAGTAAGGTGTACCGGTTGCCGGTCCGCCATCACCCAAATCCGCCAGCTTCAAAGTGTCATAGGGACAATCGCGCACGCACAGGCCGCAGCGTATGCACGCGGCCAGAAAATCTTCCTCCGGTAAAGCGCCCGGCGGTCTGATGGCGTCAGGTGGCATTGCCTTTACCTGAACCTGGTAAACCGTGAGAAATGTGGCCGTGACAGCGCAGCCGCAAGCAATGCGGGCCACGTCGCCAAGAAACTGGCGACGCTTGACACTGATGAGACCTGATTTCTTAAGGTCAGACATGGAATTGTTCCATTCGTGCGGGTTTGTCTTTAAACGGCTTCGACTTTACAAGCGCATTTTTTGTAGTCCGTTTCCTTGGAAAGCGGACAGGTGGCATCAAGCGTAAGCTTGTTGACCAACTGGCTTTCGTCGAACCACGGCATGAACACCAAACCTTTTGGCACCTTGTTGCGGCCACGGGTTTCGATACGGGTAACAACTTCACCACGGCGGGTGGAGATGGTGACCTCTTGACCACGACGCAGACCACGTTCACGGGCATCTTGCGGATGCATAAACAACACAGCTGCCGGGAATGCACGGTGCAGCTCAGGCACGCGGCGTGTCATGGAACCGGAGTGCCAATGCTCCAGCACACGGCCGGTACATAGCCACAGATCGTATTCGTTATCCGGTTCTTCAGCCGCTGGCTCGTAAGGCGCAAAGATGATGTTGGCGCGGCCATCGGGCTTACCGTAGAAGCGAACGCCTTCACCTTTTTTCACGTATGGGTCGTAACCTTCGCGGAAGCGGTAAAGGGTTTCTTTGCCATCCACCACTGGCCAGCGCAGGCCGCGGGCTTTGTGGTAGGTGTCAAACGGTGCCAAATCGTGGGCATGGCCACGACCAAAGGAAGCATATTCCTCGAACAGGCCTTTTTGTACATAGTAGCCGAAATCGCTGGATTCTTGGTTGTCAAAGCCCTCGGCAACTTCAGATGTCGGGAACTTGTCAACCTGACCATTACGGAACAACACTTCGTAAAGTGTCTTGCCGCGCAGCTCCGGCTTTTTCGCTAGCAGCTCCTCAGGCCATACTTCATCGGTAGTGAAGCGCTTGGAGAATTCCATGATCTGCCAAAGGTCAGAGCGGGCTTGACCCGGTGCGCTCACCTGCTGACGCCAGAACTGGGTACGGCGCTCGGCGTTACCATAAGCCCCTTCCTTTTCTGCCCACATGGCAGTTGGCAAAATCAAGTCGCCAGCCATAGCAGTCACTGTTGGATAAGGGTCGGACACAACGATGAAGTTTTCCGGGTTACGGTAGCCCGGCCAGCCTTCTTCGTTCATGTTTGGTGCGGCTTGCATGTTGTTGTTACACTGCACCCAGTAAGCGTTCAGCTCGCCGTCTTTCAGCTTGCGGTTTTGCAACACAGCATGGAAACCGGGTTTTGCTGGAATGGTGCCTTCTGGCAGACCCCAAGTATCCTCACAGATTTTGCGGTGTTTCGGGTTTTTAACCACCATGTCCGCTGGCAGACGGTGAGCAAATGTACCCACCTCACGGGCGGTACCACAAGCCGATGGCTGACCGGTGAGCGAGAACGGGCCGTTGCCCGGCTCGGAAATCTTACCGGTGAGCAAGTGCACGTTGTAGCACAAGCTGTTCACCCAGCTGCCGCGGGTGTGCTGGTTAAAGCCCATGGTCCACAAGGACATCACCTTGCGGTTCGGATCGGCATAGGCTTGTGCCAGTTTCAACAATTGCTCTTCTGGCACGCCGGAAAGCTTGGAGGTTTTTTCAAGCGTATATTCGGAAACCAGTTTGGCGTATTCGTCAAAATCGATTTTGCTGAGTTTACCAGAACCAGGATGCTCGGCTTCCTGCTCACGCGGGTCACTGGCACGCAGACCATAACCGATATCGGTTTCGGTTTTGGTGATGTTAACGTGTTTATTCACGAAGTCCCAGTTTACCGCATCATTTTCGATGATGTAGTTGGCAATAAAGTTCAGGATTGCCAAGTCGGTTTGCGGGTTGAAAACAATGCCGTTATCGGCCAGCTCGAAGTTGCGGTTTTCGAAAGTGGAGAGTACCTGCACTTCACAGCCAGGACGTGTGAGGCGTGTATCGGTGATGCGTGACCACAAAATCGGGTGCATCTCGGCCATGTTGGAGCCCCACAACACGAAAGTATCGGCGTGCTCCAAGTCATCATAGCAACCCATTGGCTCGTCAATACCAAAGGTACGGATAAAGCCAACAACGGCCGATGCCATACAGTGGCGGGCGTTCGGGTCGAGGTTGTTAGAGCGCAGGCCCGCTTTCATAAATTTAGAAGCGGCATAACCTTCCCAAATGGTCCACTGGCCAGAGCCGAACATACCAACCGAGGTCGGGCCTTTTTTCTTCAAGGCATCCTTGAACTTCTCTTCCATAATATCAAAGGCTTCGTCCCATGATACGGGCTCGAATTCACCGTTCTTGTCGTAAACGCCATTGCTTTTACGCAGTAGCGGCGTTGTCAGACGGTCCTTACCGTACATGATTTTGGAAAGGAAATAGCCTTTAATACAGTTGAGGCCACGGTTCACCGGTGCGTCCGGATCACCCTGTGTTGCCACAACGCGGTCGTTTTTCACACCAACAAGCACAGAACAGCCGGTACCACAAAAGCGGCAGGCTGCCTTATCCCAGCGGATTTTGTCGTTTGATGGGGCTGCGTGTGCTGCAGCTTGTGGCAGGGCAATGCCAGCCGCCGATGCGGTGGCCGTTACAGCTGCGGATTTTATGAAGTCTCTACGACTTGCTTTAATTGTCATAGGGGGCCTCCCGTTAGGCGATCTTTAGCTCTGGTTCGTCTAATTCTTCGAATGAATGATAGGTCAGACCAGCCGACACCACACCAGGAGTGCGGTGAATGGCCAAGACTTGCTCATCGGCTTTTGTTGTTGGGGTGTCTTCTACTGTAACAATGAGTTGATGCGCCTTCTCTTCAACATGGTGCACTTCAACACCATCGAGAGAGGATAAAGTCTCGCTCATTTCCAGGGTCTTGCCTGGCATACAGTTGACGAGAACGCCACATATATTCATTTCTTCCTCCTAGGTAGCTTTTGGCTGCCTGTTTCGTTCTTCTTAGGTGGCTGTGGGCTGCCTGATCATTTCGATCGAATTATTCGGACATATATAAAAACAGGCACCGCATCCGTTGCAGGCCTGCGTATCTAATTGCGGTATTTGCTTTCCCTGGGTTGCTAGGTGAAAGCGTATGGCGCTTTGCTCGCAGTATTCTGCACAGCTTCGGCAAGTAATTCCTTGGTAAGATAGGCAAGAAGGTGTGATTTGCGCTTTAACAGGTAATGGCTTGGCGTTTTCTATTGTTAAGGCTCCGGCCTCGCACGCAACGGCACATTGCGTACAGTAACTACAACTACCTTGAGTAAAATCTAGGTGGGGTCGTTGGTTAGTCGGCGATTTAACAAGTACATTTTCTGGACACGCCTGTATACAATCGCCACAAGAAACGCACTTTTCCGCATAATCTTCCGCAGTTTTGGTATAAGGCGGTAAAATTTCAGCTTTATTCTCATTATTGCGTTTAAATAAGTGGCGCATTCAACCCTCTTCTCAAATATTACTCGCTTGGCAAATAATACTTACAGAGGAGAAATATCATTCTTTATAAAAAAACTACTTTGATAAAAATCAAGAGCTAGCTGAAATTACTATAAGGGTTAACGCAAGTATCTACTAATGGTAGTCATTCTTAAATAAGTAACATCTAATTTACCGAGAAATACTTAAAGTATTCACTAGTACACAATAAGGTTAACCCCTACAAAAACTACTAATTACAAGAGGATAGATAACTTTAAGGTAGCTTCACAGGTGCAGAGATCGAACTTAAGAAAAGAACATAAACGCAAAATATAAATATACATCTGAAATGTACATTAATTGAAGAATAGTTGAAAGCTGTGGACTACATTTGGTGACGTAAAGTCATTAATACGTATTTGGATTGGTAACAGAAGAAAATAGAGGGAGCGGCATACGAGGCAATGTATGACGCTCCCTATATGGCAGCAAAGCCTGGAGGAAAGGCAAGCTGCAACACCAGAAATGGATAGGGGAGAAGGCGGGTTAAGGGTTTTGCGCCTTCCATTTCCGATGAGTTGTGTGGCATTAATTGGGGTGGAGTGCTGCCACACGCAGTTTAATAGGCTTAACTATTGCATGTCTTAAATTTGTAACTTTCGGATAGTATTAATTCCGAAAGAACAAGCAACATAACAACTCCATAAAGGGTGGGTACGAAGTATTATGTGGGCACTGCTTGTTTTTAGCAAGTATAACTAAAGACATTGAACAGCTTCATCAATTATTTTTAGGAACCTCCCAGTTCGTTTCTATAATTCTAAGATAATCCTTTTTTTGCGGATGTAAACGAAAAAATGTAATCGTTTACATTATTTTGTTTCATTGCGTAATGGTAAAATAATTCCGTCTAGCTAAGTCATTCTTGCAGTTGAGTTAGTCTAAGAAAATAAATGTCGTAAGGATATAATTAATGCCCTACCGCCTGTGTAGAATAAAGAAAAGTTGCTTTTGCAAATACGTCTACACAAAGAGAATAGGCACACTAAACGAACAGCTAATGAGAATCATGATCGAAAAGAGAATTATTAGTAGTTGATTATAATAGCTGGAAAATAAGTAAGCGCTTTCCGCTTATTGGGGAGACCAATTGCCAACTGCTAGCGATCCCGTTTTTCAAATAAAACAGTATTTGCTTCTCTTATAAAGAATAGAACCTTGTTTTCTCCCTATTATAAGTACCTCAGGTACCTAGTGTTTTGCCATTTATGTGAAGATGGGGTGTTCTCAACCACGAACTGTGGAGAGAAGTTATTTATTGGCAAAACCGCTTGACTTGAAAACCAAAATCCTGCAAATACCCCTCACCACGAAGCTGGAGAGGTGGCAGAGTGGTTGAATGCACCGGTCTTGAAAACCGGCGGGCGTGGAAGCGTCTCGTGGGTTCGAATCCCACCCTCTCCGCCACTATCATATTGATAGTAGAATAAAAATAGCCCGCTCTCGAGCGGGCTTTTTTATGCCTTTTATTGCCTAAAGTAGGCCTTGAACCCATCGGCTTTATGCGTCCAGATCATCCTTCAATATGCTTTTTAGGACATCAAATAGCTGATCTATATGTGATTTTTCAATTATAAGCGGCGGGCTAAGTGCAATAATATCACCGGTGGTGCGGATCATAATCCCCTTTTCAAAAGCTTTGGTGAATGCATTGAATGCCCGTTTGGTCGGCGCACCTGCAATCGGCTCCAGCTCTATCGCGCCAACGAGGCCCATATTTCGAATATCGATGACATGCGGCAAGCCCCTAAGGCTATGAAGGGCTTCCTCCCAATAGCGCGCAATTTCGGCTGCTCGTTGGAACAATCCTTCCTTTCTATAAATTTCAAGCGTAGCGAGTGCAGCCGCAGAAGCGATAGGGCTGCCGGAACATGTGTAGCCGTGGAACAATTCAATCAGGTATTCCGGCCCCTGCATAAAGGCATCATGGATTTTCTTAGTCGTGAAAACGGCCCCCATGGGTATGACCCCGTTGGTTAAACCTTTGGCGGTGGTCATCATATCCGGCATAACATTGAAATGCTCGGCGGCAAAGCTGGAGCCAAGGCGGCCAAAGCCGGTAATAACCTCATCAAATATCAGCAGGATACCGTGTTTAGTGCATATTTCCCGCAGGCGCTCCAGGTAGCCTTTAGGGGGCAGCAAAACCCCTGTGGATCCAGCAATCGGCTCAACAATGCAAGCGGCTATGGTTTCACTGCCATGCAGCGCAATCAGGCGTTCCAGATCATCGGCCAAGTATGCTCCGTGTTCCGGCTGGCCACGGGATAATGCATTGAGCTCGGGTAAATGCGTGTGGCGTATATGGTCAACACCATTTAACAGACCGCCAAAAGCCCGCCGGTTATTGACAATACCACCCACAGATATGCCGCCGAAATTAACGCCATGGTAGCCGCGCTCTCGTCCGATAAGGCGTGTGCGGTTACCCTCTCCACGTGCTTTATGATAGGCGATGGCAATTTTAAGTGCAGTTTCGACCGATTCTGAACCGGAATTGGTAAAGAAAAAATGCTCCATTGATGATGGTGCGATGCCTCGCAACCGGTTTGCAAGCTCAAAGGCCTTCGGGTGGCCCATTTGAAAAGCTGGAGCATAATCCAGTGTTTGCGCTTGTTCATAGATGGCATTTGTTATTTCAGTACGGCCATGACCGGCATTGCAGCACCACAAGCCGGCAGTGGCATCCAGTATATTCCGCCCATCCTCGGATTTATAATAGATACCCTCAGCACCAACGATCATTCTTGGTGATTTTTTAAACTGACGATTTGCCGTAAATGGCATCCAGAAAGCAGAAAGATCATTCGGTGTATAAGCCATATTTTCTTTTCCATGATTAGTTAGCTTGCCAAGCTACCGAAGCGTTAATGCGTAGATGTGCCACAATTGCATATGTTGTTCTGGGTAAGATATTAGACTTATTTCCTCTTGCCATATCTATAAAAAGAGCTTTGAGAAACCGATAGGAATCCATTAATTCTATTAGCAACAATAGGTCAGCCTGTTTTTATTGATTTATCATTTTTGCTTGGAAATTGGTGCCATGTTGCCTAAATCTGTCTTTGCCGATACGGCGGTCCTCAGCCCGCAGGCTACGTCTGAGCCAACGGACGCGATAAGGACATTCTTGCTATTCAAGAAGGCGGAAGAAGGGTGAGGCAAAAGCAAAGATTGGTGGTACTGTTCTCAACAAAATGACGCGCATCGTACTTCCCACGTTCGAGCGCGGCAATTTGCTTGAGTTTAAATGGATATGAGCGCGTTGTAGGTTCAATTTGCTTTAGGTAACATGGCTAACATTAGCAAAACATCAGATTTTCGTAAGTTTAGAGAGATCATCTCGTAACTGCTCGGCAGCGACTTCAAACTGTGTTGCAGCATACATTGCCGCATTGTCTTGCTTGCTGAAGTCTGGCGAGGCAGTCACGGCCGCCAATGCATCAACTCCTTTTTTAGCTCGCCATAATGCACCTCTTATACTCGCAGGAAACATTATTCGCCGTTCATTTAGTATCTCTTCTTGACTGGCATTCTCATCCTCATCGTCTTCAAACACCCATAATTGATCTTTAGGATCAAAGGAAGAAAAATCCCTATATACCTTTCCTTCCTGCTCTTTCAGAGAATAAAACTCAGAAATACTGTTTAGCTCTATAAGAATATCCTTGCGGTTTTCAGGGATCATATCCCAGGCAAACCGATTTGCCCGGGCTACTCGCCTAATATTTTCCAGCGCAAACTGGTAATAGTCATCAAAGGTGTTATTTCGATGCAAAATGTCTTGCAGTTCATCAAGTACCACTGCAATTTCTTCAATCATGTCTTGTTGCGTTACATCCGACATGTGCTCTCCCCTTACAATTCAACACAAGATATCTAAGTAAACTCAAAACTTTAAAGGAATCAAACGTTTTCCCTTATAAGTTGCGCCATCTTGGTGGTGTCACCATCTGGATTGAGATGAGCGCTCGTGACGGCTGGTTTTCTCCTGCAAAAAAGCGCATCGTACCTCCCACGTTCGAGCGCGGCAATGTGCTTGAGTTTAAATGGGTAAGGGCAAGCTGGTAACTCAATTTGCTTTAGGTAACATGGCCGATCTGAAGTCATGCTGCCCAACAACCAATCGGAACTGGAGCCGAAGTTAAGTTGATAGCACCCAAATTACTGTTGCACATCGATTGCTCATATAATATACCCCCCTATATTATATAGGGAGAGTGAAGTGTCCCATCTCAGTCATGACAACACCAAACTCATTGCCCGTTTGCGGCGTATAAAAGGACAAGTTGAAGGCGTGGAACGCGCCTTAGAGGCCAAAACCAATTGTACCGAGGTGCTGCGGCAGATTGCGTCCATTCGCGGTGCAATGGCTGGGCTGACAAACGAGCTTCTCGCCGAGCACCTTCTCAGCCACGTGGCCGAGGAGGGATCACAACTCAAGCGAGAGGCTGCAGCAAATGAAATGATCCAGATTTTGAAGACCTACCTCAAGTAAACGCGCTTTCTTTAGGCAAGAGGATGTAGCATGCGCAACCGAGATACCTTAAGCTTTTCCCATGACCATTCATTTTTAAGCGCACATCAAGAGCGTAACGAAAAACGGGTGTGGCTGGTTATTGCTCTCACAGCAGCGATGATGGTGATTGAAATTGCAGCTGGACACTGGTTTGGTTCCATGGCGCTTATTGCAGATGGGTGGCATATGTTAACCCATGCAGGGGCGATGCTAATTGCCGTGCTGGCCTATCGTTTCGCCCGAAAAAACATTGACAATCGAAGCTTCAGTTTTGGAACAGGAAAAGCTGGCGACCTTGCAGGATTTGCAAGTGCGATACTTTTGCTTTTGATTGCGCTATTGATCGGCTGGGAAAGCGTGATGCGCTTGGTGAGCCCCGTGGATATTAGCTTTGAGCAAGCCATCTTGGTGGGGATCATTGGGCTTGTTGTTAACTTGGCTTGTGCGTGGTTATTGCGGGATAACCATCACCATCACTATCACCCACATGATCACACCCATCATAGTCATAGCCGTGATAGTAACCTTCGGGCCGCTTATTTACATGTCTTGGCGGACGCACTCACCTCGGTGCTCGCAATAGTGGCGCTGCTTGTTGGGCGTACTTATGGATGGTTTTGGGCGGACCCTTTCATGGGGGTTGTTGGGGCGGTTGTGATTACGCGTTGGTCCTGGGGGCTCATTCGAGAAACAGCTGCGGTTCTTTTAGATCGTGTCCCCCAAGGCAATGATCTTGAAAACAAAGTGATAAGCGCAATTACGACTGATCAGGACAGAATTT
The DNA here is from genome assembly GCF_001562055.1 of Polycladidibacter stylochi. Classification (GTDB taxonomy): domain Bacteria; phylum Pseudomonadota; class Alphaproteobacteria; order Rhizobiales; family Stappiaceae; genus Pseudovibrio; species Pseudovibrio stylochi. The sequence goes on from NZ_LLWE01000032.1 coordinate 45,498, forward strand.
CTGATCTTCATCTATGGCAGATAGGCCCGGGCCACTACTCACTAATTTTGTCAATAATTTCACAAGCTCCCAAAACTGCAGAGCAATACAAAGCCCGTTTGGCCGAATTTGCTCATTTGTCGCACATCACTGTAGAAGTGCATCAAGTTCAAGAGATTTGATTTCTTATGCAGGCTAGACAACGAACAAAATCGGTTAGAAAAGTCTTGGCGCACTGTCAGAGGATTGCTGCGAGTTGCATTTGCCTGACCGTTCTCCTGTGGTTGTTTATGCCTGCATTCACCCATGCGCCCACTTTGGTTCAAACGCATGTAGAGCATCAGAAAGTCATTGAGAGCCACGGGCATTCTCATGGGTTGGAACAGGACAGATTTTGGGCTTTTCATGGACATCACCATGACGTTGATGATCATGATCACAGTCAAACTTTCCTAATCCCACCCCGCAACACTAGTAGTTTGCGAATGAATAATGAGGTATGGCCTTTATTAAAGGAAAGACGCCTGTCTGACCTGAACTTTAGAATAGAACGCCCTCCACGCAGGTAGACGGCGAAACGCAGCCATTGCGTGTTTTTCTACCTATCAACACAAGTGGAGTATTCCCATGATTACCTTTGTTCAGGGCTTCTTGAGCAAGCTATTTCGGCTTGTCACCCTGTTGGTTGCAATGCTTGCCTTCACAAGCAGCATTTCCTTTGCACACGACGTCACCGCTGGTGATGCCGGTTATATCCAAGAGATATGGGGGGTCCAAATCATCCCATTCATCTATTTGGGCGCTAAACATATGATCACCGGCTATGATCATATTCTGTTTCTATTGGGCGTTGTTTTCTTTCTTTATCATAAGAAAGATGTTGCGATTTACGTCAGCCTTTTTGCACTCGGCCATTCCGTCACCATGTTGCTTGGCGTTTGGCTGGGCTGGGGTATAAATGCCTATATTATTGACGCAATTATCGGCCTGTCTGTCGTCTACAAGGCACTTGATAACCTCGGCTATCTGCGTAAATGCTTTGGTTTTCAACCAAACACCAAAGTTGCCACATTAATCTTTGGTCTGTTCCATGGCACTGGCCTTGCCTCCAAGATCCTAGAATACCGAATAGACCCTGAAGGGCTGCTCGCAAACTTGCTTGCTTTCAACCTCGGGGTTGAAATTGGTCAACTATTGGCGTTGTTCTCGATTTTGATCGTAATGGGATATTGGCGGCATCACCCTAAGTTTTTCAAGCAGGCCACATATGCCAACGTCATCTTGGCTAGCCTTGGCCTTTTCCTGACCTTTAAACAAATTTCCGGTTTTATCGCCAGCGTCTAGAGAGTGGAGATATAAATGCACAACACGCCTACACCCAAGCAGGAAGAACTCCCCTCAAAGGCACAGTTGTTCCGAGCATCAATTTTAGCTTGCCTCAGCGCAGTATTGATAGGCATATCCATATTCTTGCCAGCTGAGTATGGAGAGGATCCAACCGGCATTGGCAGTTATCTTGGCTTAACAGAAATGGGCGAGATTAAACAACAGCTTGCGGCTGAAGCCCACGCAGATGCAGAGGCAAACAAAACTAGCGATGATACGTCTTTCCTTCTAGATCCTTCGGGTTGGCTAATCTCCTCCGCACATGCGCAGGAAACATGGACGGACGAAATCGAATTCACGCTCGGCCCTGATGAATGGTTCGAAATAAAGGCCACTATGAAATCAGGAGAGCATCTCTCCTTTGCCTGGACAGCGGCAGGGGGGCGCATCAACTTTGATCTGCATGGTCACGCGGGTGGTCAAAATGTCTCCTATGAGAAAGGACGCGGGAAGCGCTCTGGCGAAGGTAGCTTTACAACACCTTTTGCCGGAGACCATGGATGGTTTTGGCGCAACCGGGATGACACAGCTGTAACAGTAACGCTCAAGTTGCGCGGTGAATATAGCGCAATTGTTCGGAGCGATTAGAGACAGCGAAAGCACACCTTGTTAGAAATGAGGTGTGCTTTCATTTTGACGTGAATTTACCCTAGAAATAGAGGGTGTCGTGAACTTAACCTGAACTTCGCGGCAAGAGCTTTCACTAAGCGGATTTCAAGCGTGAAGCATAGCAGCCTGAATCGATTATGAGAAAGCGTTGATGCGATGGGACGTTGTTACATAAATCTGTAAGTGAGGTAGTTTGGCCTGATATTTTCCTTTTTGAAGACGTTTTCCATGTCATTTAAATATAATGCCGAACGCGTCACAAGTTTAGTAAAGCAAGATACAAGTTGTCGAACTGGCCTGAGTATAATGAGAGCCTGCACCGTCTTGGTGGTGTAGCCATCTGGATTGAGATGGGCGCTCGTGACGGCTGATATTTGCTGCATTAGCGGGCCTTACTTGCAGCTATCAAGTATGTCCCTTAGGCTCCGACAAAAAGCCTAAGAGTTTTCTTGAAACAAAAATGCCCGCAATGAGCGGGCATTTTTACTGGTACTTCGCTTTTACAAAGACGATATAGCCTGGTGGTGGCTTAAAAAGACTTGGCCGCTGAGCTCGTCGAGTAGCTCGGTCTTTTGTAACCTGTCCATCACAGGTCCCTTAATTTCGGTAAGATGTAGCATGATTCCAGCGTCATGAAGGCGGTGGTTCAGTGCTTCGAGTGACTCCAGCGCGCTGGCATCAATAAAGTTTACTGCCGAGCACATAAGCACCACATGTTTGGTCGCGGCACTTTGAGTTGCCAAATCATAAACGGCATCCTCCAGGTAGCGAGCGTTGGCAAAGTACAGGCTTTCATCCACCCGAATGCTGATTAAGTCTTCACGGGTTTCCACATTATGGCGCAAAATATTGCGGAAATGTTCGGTGCCTGCAACGCGGCCAACAACAGCAATATGCGGTTTGCTGGTGCGGTATAAATAAAGCCCGATAGACACCAGTAGCCCGGCCGTTACGCCCTCTTCCACGCCACGTGTGAGGGTGAGCAAGATCGTAATCAGCACAGCAGCAAAATCGGCCTTGGAGTAAGCCCAAGTGCGTTTCAATACGCTAAAATCGACCAGTGTTAGTACAGCAACAATAATTGTGGCGGCCAAGGTTGCTTTGGGCAAGAAGTAGAGAAGCGGCACCAAAAATACGGTAGCTAGACCAATTCCAGCAGCGGTAAATAAACCGGCGGCTGGTGTGGCTGCGCCTGCATCATAATTGACAATCGAGCGGGCAAAACCACCGGTCACCGGATAACCGCCTGTGAAAGCCGCACCCACATTGGCCGCCCCCAAAGCAAGTAGCTCTTGGTTCGGGTCAATTTGCTGGCGTTTGCGTGCAGCCAACGTTTGCGCCACACTTACCGATTCAACAAAACCGATAATACTGATGAGAATAGCTGGACCGATGAGCATTTGCACCAGCTCCATATCCCAGGCAGGAAGGGAGAACCCCGGCAATGCATTGGGGACATTACCCACAATGGCAACGCCTTGCTCTTCTAGTGAAAACAATGCTGTTACCAGTGTGGTGGCAAATACTGCAAATACCGGCCCCGCGCGGGTAACAGCGGCTGCAACACCTTCGGAAAGGCCTAAACGTTTGAGCAATGGTTTAAAGTGTTTACGCACCCAAAACAGAAACGCCAAAGCACTAAAACCAAGCCCAGCTGTGGTCCAGTTGACATCTGACAACCCCTGCCAAAGGCTATGCAAGACCTCGACCAAGGTGTGGCCGTGTGCTGAAATGCCCAAAATATGCTTGAGCTGACTGGCGGCAATAAGCAAGCCACTTGCGGTAATAAAACCGGATATAACAGGATGGCTAAGGAAGTTGGCCAAAAAGCCAAGGCGCAACAAGCTAAGCCCTAGCAAAAACAAACCGGAAAGCAGCGCAAGTAATAGAGCGGCACCCCAATAGGCTTGCGGGCTATCAAGTGATAGTGCTCCTATGGAGGCGGCTGTCATGAGCGACACCACAGCCACAGGCCCTACAGCGAGTGCCCGGCTGGTGCCAAACAGCGCATAGGCCAGCAAAGGTGCCATTGACGCGTAAAGGCCCGCTTGCGGCGGTAAACCAGCAAGTAGAGCGTATGCCAGCGATTGGGGAATAAGCATTATGGTGACAATAATAGCGGCGATAAAATCGGCGCTAAAGGTGCCCCTATTATATTCTCGCCCCCAAGCGAGAATGGGCAAATATTTGGCAGGCCCATGTGCCCGCTTTGGGCTGGCGGCTGGTACGTGAACGGGCGTTTCACTGGTACTGGTCATGGAATGTTCCAATTTCGGAAGTAATTTCAGCTTTGAGTTTGCAAGAATATGCGCTGCATTCTACCTATCGATAGGCAATGGCTTGTGTCGATAGGCATTATTTTGCGCCAATGGTCTTTGGCTAAACTTCGCTGATAGAAAACTATCGTTCCTGAGAATGTGGGAACCTCTCAAAAGAGGCGGGCAGACAATGACCCCTTTTGAGAGGGGAGCCTCTGTAGACAGAGGCTTACACACGATGTTGTGTTTTAATCGGCAATGAATACGCTACTTTGCTGCTTGCCAAATGGTAGAAGAACGCGCACCCGAACGGCAATAAGCCAAAATGGGTCCGGGTAGTTTTTGGAGTGCTTCAGCCATTTTTTGGGTCGCCTCAGCCGGGTCTTCACCATGGCTTACCGGGACATAAGCAGAAGCAATACCCAGCTTTTCAGCGGCCCCGCTCAGTTCGTAAAAACTCACCTGGCCTGGGGCTTCGTTATCAGGGCGGTTACAAATAATGGCATTAAAACCCATTTGTTTTATCTGCTCGAGATCTTCCAGGCTCGGCTGGCCGCAAACTGAAAAATTGTCATCGAGTTTGGAGACGCGCAGACCACCGCCACCGCCAAACAAAGCAGAAACCTTAGACATGAAATTAGAGGACATTGACTGGAACCTTTAAATATACTGTACCATTATTTTCTTTATCAGGCAGATCACCTGCCCGCATATTTACCTGAATGGAGGGGACGATCAGGTTGGGCATATCCAAAGTCGCATCGCGTTCGCTACGCATTTGGACAAACTTTTGTTTATCAGTGCCTTGAGCTACGTGAATGTTTTTCTTTTTCTCGTCAGCCACAGTGGTTTCGAACATTATTTCGCGTCCGCCTGGCGCGTAGTCATGGCACATGAACAAACGCATTTCGTCTGGAAGGCTTAAAACCTTTTGAACAGATTCAAAGAGTGTTTCTGCATCCCCACCAGGAAAATCAGCACGTGCGGTGCCGCTATCCGGCATAAAAATGGTGTCGCCAACGAATGTAGCATCACCGATCACGTGTACCATACATGCTGGCGTATGGCCTGGTGTATGCATTGCAAACGCTTTAAGAGAGCCAATTTCGTAGCTGTCACCATCTTGGAACAAACGGTCGAACTGGCTGCCATCACGTTGGAATTCGGTACCGGCATTGAATACTTTGCCGAAAACTTCTTGTACGGTTTTTACATGCTCGCCAATACCGATTTTACCGCCCAATTGCTTTTGGATGTAAGGAGCGGCGGATAAATGGTCCGCATGCACGTGGGTTTCAATTAACCACTCAAGCTTAAGTTCATTCTCTTTAATGTATTTGATGATCTCATCAGCATGTTCAAAGCTAATACGCCCTGCCGCATAATCAATATCCATTACAGAATCAATAATTGCACAGGATTTGCTTTGCGGGTCTTGAACTACATAAGAAATTGTATTGGAAATTGGGTCGAAAAAATCTTTTACAAGCGGCTTTTGCTGCATGTCCACGGTATAGGTCATGGTTATTCTCCACTAAACGATGTCATTCATTTATAAAAAGGGTTACAGATATCAAACCAGTAGGGAGGCGCTCCCTGAACCTGGAGGAAGTGGGTTTCAACCTGTAACCAAGTTTTTTTAAGCACGAAGCATGATAATGCGTGCCAGTATCATGCCGACAGCCATGGCAATGGCAAAAACAAAAAAGCTGCTCGATGTGGCTATGGTCAGAGCGCTGATCGCCGGCCCCGGGCACAAACCACCCAACCCCCAACCGATACCAAACAGCCCAGAGCCGATAATCAGCCGGTTATCAAGGGCGATTTTTGTTGGCAAGCGAAAGTCGTCGCATGCCAGTGGAGTACCCATACGCTGCGCCAAACGAAAGAACGGGAAGGCAACGACAATTGCGCCGCCCATAACGAATGCCAGTGAGGGGTCCCAGTTACCTGCAATGTCCAAGAAGTTCTGCACTTTTGCAGGGTTAATCATATCGGCAATTGTAAGGCCGGCGCCAAAGGAAAGACCGGCGAGTAAGCCGTAAAAAGCTCTGAGCATGCTAGCCTCCAAACACGTGCTTAAGGAAATAGACAGTAATGGCACCTGTGCTCATAAAGCTTGCCGTTGCGGCCATGGAACGCTTCGAAAAGCGGGTTAATCCGCAAACACCATGGCCACTTGTACACCCACCGCCAATCACAGCACCGAAGCCGACCAACAGGCCAGCAGCACCGACCACCCACCAATTGGCAGAGACTGCGACATTTGCACTGGTATCGGTGAGGAAGAAATAGAGTATAGGGGCCAAAAGCAAACCAATAACAAAGGAAATCTCCCAGGGCAGTTCTTCCTTGTTATGCGCTGGCACCATTATGCGGCTCAAAATTCCGCTAATTCCTGCTATTCGCCCGTTTACAACAAGCAAAATAACGGCTGAAAAACCAATGAGGGCCCCGCCAATCAGGGCATTTATTGGTGTAAACTCTGTTATCATTTTGTCCCCACATGAACGATCTGATTTAGACCTTTGTAGTAAGCTTGATCTAATTTAGTTATAACTAATATAAGGAAATACAAAAACTTGCAAGCGATTTAGCTAAATGTACTTACGCCTGTTTAAAAGCTGTTTCTAATCAAGATAATGAATACGATATCATGTTGTATTCATTTATTAATTTTCAGGGGAGGATGCCGTTGGCCAACTGTTTTTGAGTGATGGCTGCACAAATACAAAGTCAATATTGCAGGTTTTGCCGCCTGGGGTTTCTTGTCGCTCGCCCAGGCAGCTGTTCTTGAAATAAACGCGCAATTGCGTGCTAAGGCTTAAAGTGCAGCAAGCAGTTTTTGGACATCGGTCTGATTTGGTTGATCCAGTTGCTTGATCCGATCTTCCAAATCTGTACCTGCTTCAACACGAGCTTCATGCTCTGCAGCATCAAGCATGGCTTGCTGTTCTTGTTGACGCTTTTCAAGCCTTTCTAGACTGTCCATCGCGCTTGCAAGCTTCCCGTTAGAAGCAAGCGTGCTGGTCGAAGAAGCTTTTTGAGCTCTGATAAGCGCCTCGGTAGCCTTGGAGCTATCCATTTTGCGTTTCAGGTTCTCAATTCGCCCCTGTGCTTGACGGATCGTAGCATCCATCTTCTTTTCAGTGGCAATATACTTATCGGCCATCTCTTGTTCAGAAAGAATTTTTTCTTTGATTTTGAGAATGCTCTCGATAATTTCTACAGCCAGATCCTCATCACCCACCAGCTTGGCTTTACGGGCAGCTTCTTTACGTCTGCGAATTTCCTCGGCCAATTCGCCAATCAAGCGCTCTTTCAAAACGCGATTGGCAGTCATCTTCGATTTCTCGCTTTTGGCTTCGCCGATAGATTTTTTAGCTTCACGTATTTCCTGCTCCAAAATCACCATCAAGTTTGAATCTTGAATAGAATCTGCTGCATTGTGGACGTGGCCTTTAAAAGCGGAAAATAGTTTATCCCAAAGACTCATCAATTACTTCCTATATTATGCGGTGGCTTTTGGACCCAGTTCACGAGCAAGCTCAATGGCGTTATCAGCAATTACCCTAAATTCAGCAATTATTTCTGAAAGGGGAGAGGTCGCGGACATGGCACCGAACAATTCGTAGTATTCACGCTCACCAATTTGTCCGATAGAAAGTGCACTTAATGGCATAAGGGCACGGTGCGAACGCAGCATTAATGCTTCAAAGGCATTGGGATCACTCATTTCTTCACGGGCCCAAAGCACTGTTGTTGTCGTGATTTGCTCCTCGCTCACAACAATAAACAACAAGGTGTCACCAGCAGCTTTCATCCGCACTTCAAACACATCATCGGTTTTATCGGGATTAGAAATTTCCATTTCCTCAGATGTAATTTGCCCTGATACTTCTAGTGCTTTGGCAAGGCTAGAAGCGGTCCAGTGTGGCACAGGCTCGCTCATAGTTATGAACTCCGATTAAATATAATATACAACTTATGATTGTTACAAAACTATTTTTAAATATAAACCGCCTGTTTCGTCAAATATTTATTTATATAAATAAGATGTGATTCTAGATATATTCATTAGGTGCTGCATAATATTGATAAACCAAAAGCGGTAATTTTATGATGAATAAATTTAACTAATACCAGTTGAATTGAGTACGTTATTAATCCCTAATTTTACTCATCAAGCTTGAAAATTGAGAATATCAAATGACTTTACGTAAGTCTAAAAATTTACCTAAAACTTCACGCCTTTTTACGCTTCAGCTCCAAGAAGAAATTTTCTAGTGTTTCTTTGCCATAATGGGGAGCGCTCATATCGTTTTTCATGGCTTCATGAAAAAACTCGAAAGGCCCCCAAAAGCGCTGTGGTGTCATAGAGCTCACCACACCTAACAACGCCGTAATAAGCCATTCAGGAATGTGGCTCGTTTTACTTTTTTGCCCCAGGACAGAAAAAGCCAACTTGGCGATATCGTCTTGGGTAATGGTTTGCGGCCCCCCCACGGTAATATCACGCTGTCCTTTCAAAAGTGCGCGTACCACTTCTTTAGCCAGATCTCTCGGATGAATAGGGGTTACGGGCTGTTGACCATTTCCTATCAACCATACACGCCCCTTTTGCGCCATGGTAAACACTTCTGCCAAATCACTAAAAAAGCCGCTCGGGCGTACTACGTAACTTTCGATTGGGCTTTGCTGCAAGCTATCGACAAAGGCTTGTTTCGCGGTGAATAACTGGCTACCATTTTGCTGCGCATTTCCAATGACATGAACATAACTAAAAAACTGTAGGTGCGCATCTATCGCCATTTGCAGCAGATGGCTGTTGGCACCATAATCCACCTGCCAATAGTTTTGTTTATCTGCTTGGCGGGTTTTACCGAGCGCAGAAATACACCCATGTACGCCTTTAAACAGCCCCTCCAAACTTTCCAGTTCAGTTGCCTGCGCTTCAAAATATTCAATCGCATTCGAAAACTCAAAAAGAGACGCTTTATTTATATCGCGCAACAGTACCCGTGGCTTTGCGCCCACATTCAATAATTCTTCAACAATATTTCGACCAAGTGTGCCTGTGGCCCCAGCCACAACAATCGTTTTTCCTTGTAATTGTAACATGAGAATACCTAGCTTTAAAATGACTATGCGGTCATTATAAAGCTATTTCTAAATGAAGCAAGATTAAAATAACTTTAGATTGCAACTTGCGTTACTATTAAACTTGACAAAGTAAGTCATATTAAAGCATTTAAGTGCGATTAATAATGATAATCAATATCAAGCTAGGGAATGAACATGGGGCGTTTTTTATCTCTAATGATTGCTGGTTTTACGTTTATCGCAAGCACTCAAGGGCTTGCAGCGCGTGAAGTGCAGCACGAACTGGGCACAACAACAGTTGCAGATCAACCAAAGCGGATTGTTGCTTTGGAATTTTCGTTTGTCGATAGTTTAGCTGCTGTTGGGGTTTCACCCGTTGGGCTAACCGATGACAATAAACCTGAGCGTATTACCAAAGAATACCGCGATATTATTGGTAATGATTTTGTCTCGGTTGGCGCACGCAAATCCCCAAGTCTTGAGCTGATTGCCAGCTTACAACCCGATCTGATTATTGCCGATAAAACCCGCCATAGCAGCGCATATAAAGCGCTGTCAGCGATTGCACCAACCATTGTGCTCGACAGTTTGACCGGTAATTACCAAAGCGCACTTAAGCAAGCGCAAGTCATTGGCGATGCTATCGGTAAAGGCAAGGAAATGACGGCCCGCATTGCTGCACACAAAGCACGCTTTGAAGAGGTAAAGGCAAAAGTAGCAACCGCGAAAAAACAGGGCCGGACATTCCAGTTCGGTGTTGTTAGCTCTCGCGGACTGTATCTGCATGCGCCGCACTCTTACAACGGCTCCCTACTACAGGCCCTTGACTTGCCACTGGCTCTTTCTGCCAATGGTGAAGGGGTTAGTTACGAGAGTGCTTATGTGAAAACAACTCTTGAACAACTCTCGCAAATTAACCCGGGTGTTTTGCTGCTTGGCCGCTATTCTACGCCTGCATTGACTGATGATTGGGCCGATGAAGCGCTCTTTAAATCTATCGATGCCGTAAAGAATGACCAAGTCTATTATGTCAGCGGCCATACCTGGGCACGCCTTCGTGGTGTTGTTGCCGCCGAAGTTACCTTTGACGAACTCGTCAACGCCATGGATCAAGTTGCAAAAAAAGATGCAAAATAAATGATAGTCAAGTCCTTTCAATGGCTGACATTATTGGTAGCACTGCTCCTTGGGGCGGTGCTATCTTTACATGTGGGGGGGCGAGCTGATGTGGGTATTGCCGATTTACTTGCTGTTATTACCCATTGGGACTCCCCAAGTCTTAGCCAATCCATAATGGTAGATATTCGGCTACCACGTACACTTATTGCGGGGTTACTTGGCATCAATATGGGTCTTTCCGGCTTAATACTGCAAGCAATCACCCGTAATAATCTTGCCTCACCTTCCATATTGGGTATTAACCAAGGAGCTGCGTTGGGGATGACGCTCGCCATTATGCTTCCTGGCTTCTTTCCAATTGCAGACGAGGCCATGGCCGTTTTGGGCGCTTTATTTGCAGGCATACTGACGTTTAGCTTTGCTGGAGGCTTGCGGGCGAAAGTCAGCCCCTTGCGGCTCATATTGTCTGGCGTTGCCGTTGGGGCTTTTTCCTTTGCCATGGTCCGTTTTTCTTTCACGCTTGATGATGAAGTCTCGCGGGATGTCATTTTATGGACAACGGGCGATGTCGCCGGAGTGCGCTGGCATGACACCCCGTTACTTTTGGCACTAAGCCTTTTTGGCATTATCGCCAGCGTATTGCTTGCGCATCGCTTCAACTTGCTGGCACTGGGCGAAGCGGCTTCACAGGGCGTGGGCGCAAACCCGCATATTACGTTGGTACTCGGCGCGCTGATTGCGGCCACTTTAACCGGCATTAGCGTAAGTGTGGCAGGCCCCATTGCTTTTGTCGGCTTGGTGATACCGCATTTATGCCGTGCAATGATTGGCAGTAACCACCGTCAATTGGTGCCAGCGGTTGCACTTGGTGGTGCAGCTTTAATGCTTTATGCCGAAGCGTTTTCGAAAATCGTAATTACTGGCGAAGAACTGCCGCTTGGTGTTATCGCTGCAATTATAGGTGCGCCATATTTTGTGTATCAGGCGCTGTTCTCTAAGGAGATGGGCCTATGAGCGCACTCATTTCTTCGAGCCTGCAGCAGCGCAGTGTTATTTATCTTATCTTGCTCAGTGCGCTGGTTCTCTCTTGCATCTGGGGCCTCAAAATAGGTGCAATTGCCATCAGCCCGCAAGTGTTGGCCAACACGCTATTTAACCTGGATGGACCTCAGCAAAAGTACATACTGCTCACATCACGTGCACCACGCATTGTACTTGCACTGCTTACCGGTGGCGCGCTTGCCATTGCCGGTAGTCTCATTCAGGCGGTTATTCGCAACCCGCTTGCCAGTCCCAAAGTCGTGGGCATTAACTCTGGCGCAGCATTTGCCACTTGTTTAATGATCGCGTTGTTCCCCACAATGACGCTCACCAACATTCCCGTAGTTGCAACTCTTGGCGGGGCACTGGCAGCGACAATTGTTTTGCTTGGGGCCCATTGGCGGGGGTTATCTCCTGTGCGTTTGGCCTTGGTTGGCGTTGCTGTTGGCATGTTGTTTGATAGCGGCGTTGATTTTTACCTTGTAGCCAACACCTCGCCCGAAAAAGCGGCTCCGATGATGTGGCTAACCGGTTCACTGTGGAGCCGGACATGGTCGCACGTTGAGGCTGTATGGCTTCCGATTGTATTGCTCAGTGGCCTTGCTTTTAGTCTCTCGTATCAGCTGGATATTTTGCGTTTGGGAGATGAAACAGCCATAGGCTTGGGGCAAAGGCCCGCTCTAATGCGGTTTATTGCGTTACTTACCGCCACAGTGCTTGCCAGCATTTCTGTAGGTGTTGTGGGTGTGTTGGGCTTTGTCGGCCTTATGGCACCGCACATGGCAACGCGGCTGGTTGGCGGGCAAACACGCCATATGCTGCCTTGTGCCATGCTCGTTGGTATGTTGCTGGTTGTGCTTGCCGATTGCGTGGGCCGTGCCCTTGCACCGCCAATCGAGGTTTCGGCCGGTGTTTTGACAGCGTTATTCGGCGCGCCTTTCTTTATTGTTCTTATGCTTAAAAGTGATCGGGAGACAACCGGATGACAATTCGCCTCGCAAACATACGTGCCGGTTACGAAAACTTTGCTTTACAAAACATCAACCTGCACATTGAAACAGGCAGTTTTACCTGTCTTATCGGACCCAATGGTTGTGGCAAGTCCACCCTCTTAAAAACAATCGGCCGCATTTTAAAAGCACAAAGCGGACAAATAGAGGTGGCGGGCTTGGATATTCTGGCCAGCTCAAGCAAAGAGGTTGCCCGCAAAATTGCCTTCTTGCCTCAAAACCCTGCGGTTCCGGCTGCCATAACGGTAGAACAACTGGTGGGGTATGGGCGTGCCCCCTATCAGGGCCTATTTGGATTTGCCAGCCAGGAAGACCGGGAGAAGGTCGCCGAAGCCATAACACAAACCGGTTTGGAAGCCCTGAAAGACCGCCGCTTGAGCGAACTTTCTGGCGGGCAACGGCAACGGGCTTTTATTGCCATGGCACTGGCGCAAGATACGCCTTACATCATGTTAGATGAGCCAACATCGTTTCTGGATTTAAAATACCAGTACGAAACGTTGGAGCTGCTGGCAAAGCTCCATGCCAAAGGGCGGACCTGCATTGTTGTGCTTCATGATATTGCGCAGGCGGCCCGCTATGCCAGTGACCTTGTGGTGATGAAGGAAGGGCAGATTTTCGCAAAAGGAAAGCCTGAAGAAGTGATATCACCGCAAATGTTGACAGCTGTCTACGGTATTCGCGCTTGTGTTTATGCCGATCCGGTGAGCAACAGCCCGGTTGTATCGCCCCTCCCCCAACTCGCCGTAGATGGCACACGCAGTAATACGTCGGCACCTAAGGCCGGGCTACTCGCCGCCGAATAAAACAAGCAACGCACTGCACCAAACCCGTTACGTGTAGTGCGTTGTTTTTGAGGTGCTGTAGGTTAAATTGATCACTCTAAAACACATAGTCACGCGCTGGTATTTCCAGCCCGCCGCAATCGCGTAAAAATGCCAGCACCTCATCAACCCCACTACCGGTTTTCATATCTGTAAAACAATAGGGCCGCTCCGCCCGTTGTGCTTTGGCATCTTTATCCATCACTGCAATACTTGCCCCCACATGCACCGCTAAATCTGCCTTATTGATTACCAGCAGGTCCGAACGGGTGATGCCCGGTCCACCTTTGCGCGGAATTTCTTCGCCCTGACACACCGAAATCACATAGAGGGTGATATCGGCCAGATCCGGCGAGAAAGTCGCCGCCAGATTGTCGCCACCAGATTCAATCAACACCATATCCAAATCCGGAAACCGTTTAACCAGTTCGTCAATAGCCCGCAAGTTGAGCGAGGCGTCCTCACGAATGGCTGTGTGCGGGCAACCGCCCGTCTCAACGCCAATAACCCGATCCGAGCTGAGCGCTTGGGCACGGACCAACGCCTCGGCGTCTTCCTTGGTGTAAATATCGTTGGTAATCACCGCCAGCGACAAATGATCTCGCAGTAAGCGGCAAAGCTGCTCGGTTAGTGCGGTTTTACCAGAGCCAACCGGCCCGCCAATGCCCACACGCAAGGGGCCACGTTCTGTTTTCATGTGCGGTAAATCCTTGTTGTTTCATCACTATGTGCCATGGCGCATAAATCGCTCATCAATGCGCAGCCCCCTAAATCATCAAGGCTACTCGTGGAAAGTGCGGCGATCACCTCTTCCAACTCGCGTAATAGAGCGGCCAGCGTTTGCATGGCATCCACTTGGCCCATGGGCAGGGCACGTTGTAAAATGCTAATCAAGTTGCCTAAAAAGCCATGGGCATATGCGGCCAGTACCGCAGTTAGTTCTACCCCGCACAACTGCGCAGTTACACCCGCGGCAACCGGCTGTGTCCAGCTATCATCCTCCAGCACAATCTTGTGGTCTGCGGGCAGCCATGCTTGGGCCGCAGCCCAAAACGCCTCCCCCTGATTACAGGTTTCGCTCAGGCGCTCTTTACAGGGGGCCAGCGCCAATGCCAGCTGGTTAATGGTATTCAGCTCTGCAATGTCTTGCGTAGCTGTGGCCTGCCATGCTGCTTGCAGCAGCAGCAAATCATTCCATAAACTGCCATAGCGACTTAGGTCACTTAGCCAGTTTTGGGCATCTGTTACACTAGCTACCAGCCCGGCATTAATGGCGGTTTCCAGCCCATGGCTATAAGCAAAACTGCCAATAGGAAACAATGGCGAGAACCAGCTTTGTAACAGCAATTGCTGTGCTAGCATTGGGGTGTTGAGTGTAGTCCCCTCTCCCACCACGTGCTTAATGCGATAGCCGCCTTCATCCATGGCTATGACCGTGTTCATGCTCATGACTATGGCCGTTATGATGCGCATGGTGATGGCTGTGCGCTGTGTTGCTGGAGTGGTAGGCTCCGCGCAGCGGGGTAAAGCGGGCCTCTACCTCTTCCAGTTGCGCCCCCAGCCCCTGTAACATTTGCGCAATAACATGGTCTCGCAGGATCAGGATATGATCAAGCGCGATCTGACAGGCAAGGTGACGGTTGCCCAAATGCCAGCATAGCTGCGCATGGTGCAGGGCATCTCTTGCCCGCACCTTCAACAGCGGTTCACTTGCCGCCTTAACCAGTAAAACAACGCCCTCGCCCACCAGCATATCGCCATGTTGCAGCTGCTTCGCCTTGGGCAGGTCTACCAGCACCCGCAATGTGGGCACATCAGATGCGCCGATAGCAGCCACTTGCAGCCCCTTACGGCGTAAATGACGGCCATCATGGTCTAGCGCGATGATATGCGTCGGGTTAATTTGCAAAACCTTGGCATCCAGTTGCCTCGCTTCAATAAGTGTATCGAGCCTAATCATCAGAATAAGAAATACCTTTGTGCCATAGGAACAGTTTTCGCCGGTTCGCAGGTGAGCAACTCGCCATTGGCCCGCACCTCGTAGGTTTCCGGGTCTACCTGCATATGAGGTGTTGCTGTATTGAGCTTCATGCTGGCTTTGGAGATATCGGATCGGCAATTCTCCACTGCAACCATTTGTTTTTCTGTGCCTAATTGGTATGGTAAACCCACATCCAGCGCGGCTTGAGAAACAAAAACCACCGAGGAGTTGGTGCGGCTCTTGCCATAACTGGCAAACATGGGCCGCAAATACACCGGCTGGGGGGTGGGAATTGACGCGTTGGGGTCGCCCATTTGTGCATGGGCAATGGAGCCGCCCAACAGCACCAATTCGGGCTTGACCCCGAAAAACGCAGGGGACCACAGCACAAGATCAGCACGTTTGCCTACTTCCAGCGAACCGATTTCCTTCGATAACCCATGGGCAATGGCGGGATTGATGGTGTATTTGGCGATATAGCGCTTAACCCGTTCGTTATCGTTATCGCCGTTTTCTTCTGGTAATGCCCCGCGCTGCTTTTTCATTTTGTCAGCTGTTTGCCATGTGCGAATAAGCACTTCGCCCACCCGTCCCATCGCCTGACTGTCGGAAGCAATGATGGAAAACGCCCCCATATCGTGCAAAATGTCTTCAGCTGCTATGGTTTCCTTACGAATGCGGCTTTCCGCAAAAGCCACATCCTCGGGTATGTTGGTATCCAGATGGTGACAAACCATCAGCATATCCAAATGCTCTGCCACCGTGTTCACCGTGTAGGGCCGTGTGGGGTTGGTAGAGGCGGGCAGGACATTGTCAAAGCCGCATATTTTGATGATATCCGGTGCATGGCCGCCCCCTGCCCCTTCGGTATGGAAAGCGTGAATAGTGCGCCCGCCGATGGCCTCCAGCGTGCTTTCAACAAAACCGCTTTCGTTCAAGGTGTCTGTATGAATCATAACCTGAACGTCCATGGCATCGGCCACTTGCAAACAGGTGTTAATGGCAGAGGGCGTGGTGCCCCAATCCTCGTGCAATTTCAATGCACAAGCGCCGCCCTTTACCATTTCTTCCAGTGCTTGCGGCTCGCTGGCATTGCCCTTACCGGCAAAGGCAAGGTTCATGGGAAAAGCATCTGCCGCCTCTATCATCCGCGCAATTTGCCAAGGACCGGGGGTGCAGGTGGTTGCCAGTGTGCCATGAGCCGGACCAGTGCCCCCGCCAAGCATGGTGGTGACGCCCGAGGCCAACGCCTCTTCAATTTGCTGCGGGCAGATAAAGTGAATGTGCGAGTCCATTCCGCCAGCTGTGAGAATTTTGCCCTCGCCCGCAATAGCCTCGGTGCCGGGGCCGATAATAATATCAACGCCCCCTTGCATATCCGGGTTGCCCGCTTTGCCAATGGCATGAATACGCCCGCCCTTCAGGCCTACATCTGCCTTGTAAATGCCGGTGTAATCTACAATCAGCGCATTGGTAATAACCGTATCCACCGCCCCTTGCGCGCGTGAGAGTTGGCTTTGCCCCATTCCATCGCGAATAACCTTACCACCGCCAAACTTGACCTCCTCACCATAGGTGGTGAAGTCTTTCTCAACTTCGATTATCAAATCGGTATCGGCAAGGCGCACCTTGTCTCCCGTAGTTGGACCAAACATATCGGCATAGGCAGCCCGAGAGAGTGTTGTTGCCATGGAAACCTCCTAGCCTTTATTCGTTATTTGAAAGCCGCAGATTCGCGCCTTGCCACCAATTTCAATCAGGTTGACTTCTCGCTCCTGCCCCGGTTCAAATCGCACCGCTGTACCAGGCGCAATATCCAGCCGTTTGCCCTGCGCTTTTTCGCGATCAAAGCTAAGTGCTTTATTTACCTCAGCAAAATGGTAGTGACTGCCCACTTGCACCGGCCTATCGCCGGTATTGGCAACCCGCAATATGGTGCTTGATCGGTCAGCATTCATAGTAATATCGCCGCTAGCGGGTATCACCTCACCGGGAATGAAAGGGGTAGAACTCATTTGCAGCCCCCAGCTTTCAAGATACGCTTACTAACCGCCGGAAACTGAATTAGCTTTGCGGTTGGCCGTAATGGGCGGGGAATGAGCTTACCGCCGCAATTTGGGCAATCGTAATGCAGCGTATTCTCAGCGCAATCTTGACAAAAAGTACATTCAAAGCTGCAAATAAAGGCACCTTCTTTATCGGCTGGCAGGTCTTTATCACAACACTCACAGCCCGGACGCATTTCTAGCATAGTTCTTCCTCCCTCAGCGAATTGGTTCGTGTACGGTCACCAGCTTCACCCCGTCGGGGAATGTGGCCTCTACCTGAATGTCATGGATCATCTCTGGTATGCCCTCCATCACATCCTCCCGGCTAATAACATGCGCACCAGCCTCCATAAGCTCAGCCACTGAGCGGCCATCACGCGCACCTTCAACAACAAAATCAGTAATAATTGCAATAGCTTCTGGATGGTTGAGCTTTACGCCGCGCGCATGGCGGTTGCGTGCGACCATAGCAGCCATCGCAATAAGCAACTTGTCTTTTTCACGGGGTGTTAAATTCATCTACAAGCTCCAATATTTGGGTAGTGCCAACTCGGGGCGCAAAACTTCTAGCAAGGGGCGCAATTTTTGCCGCAAGCGAAAACTGTCTTGCGCAAGCACCCGCACAACAATTTTATGGGGCATGGCACAAACACTTATAAACTGTTGCATCTGTGCTTTAGCGTTGGTCAAACCAAGCTTTACTTTCAGCGATTGTACAGTGGCATTTAACTGGTCCTGACACTCAGGACCCACATAAACGATTGTTGCACAAGCACTTAGGTTATTTATAAGCGAACGCCCCGCTAGCTGGTGCACCACATTGCCTTGCAACTTAAAGTTTTCGGCATGGCATAGTTTATTGCCACGGTGTATGCGCCATATGTCGCTAATTTGCGTATTGGTTATATGCTCGCCCATGTGCTGACGACCAAAAACAAAGCTCTCAATGGCAAGAAACCTTGCCGTTTCATCTAGCTGCACATTTAAACCGCGTTTTATTTTGCTGTTATTGCAAACGATTGTCTCCTGCGGCAACCAATGCACCTCAGCCCCCGCACCAAGAAGTAGACAGCTGTCAACTTTTGCTGCTGGCGCATCACTTGTGGCCGCATATAGCTTTTCGCAGGCTTGAGTAGTGATGCAGAGGCGGGTCCTATCTCCCGCCTCTGCTGTCCAGTGAAGGCTGTCACCCCCTGTCAGACCACCACTGGTATTAATCAGCACCGCCTCGGGCATGGTGCTATATGACTTCGGCAACCGTATTTTTGCCGCGCCCTCTTGCCAAAGGCTGTCGAGCCGGGTTGAGTGCCCTGCAACACCGCCCTGCCCCGCTTTAACACGCACCAGTCCCCGCCCAGTGCTGCGTTGCATAATTAGGGGCTGCGGGTTAATGGCGGGCGTTAAGCTGCTATACGGTAAGGTGGGCGCGTACATCATCACGGTCCAAATCTTCTGCCACACCATGGGCAACAACTTCGCCACGGTCTAATATGTAAACGCGGTCGGCAAGCTCGCGGCAAAAATCAAGGTACTGCTCGACAAGTAAAATGGTTAGGCCAAACTCATTACGCAAATGCTGGATAGCGCGACCAATATCCTTGATAATAGAAGGCTGTATTCCCTCTGTCGGTTCGTCCAGTACCAATAACTTTGGCCGGGTGACCAAAGCACGGCCAATTGCCAACTGCTGCTGCTGCCCACCAGAAAGGTCCCCACCCCTTCGCCCCATCATATCTTTAAGTACCGGAAACAAATCAAACACATATTCCGGTATATGGCGCTCACCGCGTGGCAAACGCGCAAAACCGGTTTGTAGGTTTTCTTCAACACTCAATAGCGGGAAAATCTCGCGCCCCTGCGGTACATAGGCAATACCCTTAGCTGCCCGCGTAAAAGGTGCAGCACTCCCTAGTGTGCGCTGATTAAGGCAAATTTCACCGTTCGATATTGGTTGGTGGCCGGTAATTGCCCGCAATAACGAGGATTTGCCGGTACCATTGCGCCCCAAAACGCAAGTAATCGAGCGCGGTTCGGCGGTTAGGCTCACCTGACGCAATGCTTGGGCAGCACCATAAAACAAATCAACTTTTTCGACTGATAATTGCAACATGTTAGCGCCCCAAATAACTTTCGATCACTTTTGGATCACTGGAAACATGGTTGAGCGAGCCTTCTGAAAGCACCGCCCCTTCTGCAAGACAGGTGACCTTCACATCCAGATCACGAATAAAACTCATGTCATGCTCCACCACAACAACAGAGCGGGTCTTTGATATTTCACGAAGCAACTTTGCCGTTTCTACAGTTTCAGCATCTGTCATTCCGGCAACCGGCTCATCCACCAACAGCAGCTTCGGGTCCTGCGCCAACAACATGCCAATTTCTAGCCACTGCTTTTGTCCGTGCGAAAGATCAGCGGCCAAGGTATCGCGCCGATTTTCCAGCCGAATAACCGCTAGAATTTCATCAATACGTTGTTTTTGCTCAGTACTTTGTGTGGAGAATAAGGCTTGAAACACATTGCGGCTGCCCTTTAGCGCCAGCAGTAAGTTGTCGTAGATACTGTGGTTTTCAAAGACAGTTGGCTTTTGGAACTTGCGGCCAATACCCATATTGGCAATTTGCGCCTCATCATGCAACGTTAGGTCTTGCCCCTCAAACAGTACCGTTCCATGGTCAGGCCGTGTTTTACCGGTGATAATGTCCATCATCGTGGTTTTACCAGCGCCATTGGGGCCAATAATCGCCCGCATTTCACCATGCTCAACAACCAGTGAGAGATTATTAATGGCCTTGAAGCCATCAAAAGCAACACTTACCCCATCCAGATACAACAGCGGCGTATTTTCTAGGAATTTGCTCATTCTGCGGCCTCCGGTTTCATGAGAGGAGTTACTTTGGCCGCAGTAGCACTGCGTTTATTAAATCGGGTACAGATCTGCTTGAACAAGCCCATAAGCCCGTGTGGCAAAAACAGCGTAACCGCCACAAACAAAGCCCCCAAAGCAAACAGCCAGACTTCCGGGAATGCCGCAGTAAAATAACTTTTTCCGCCATTTACCAGCAGTGCACCGATAATAGGACCAAGCAACGTGCCCCGCCCGCCGACAGCTGTCCAAATAACCACTTCAATGGAGTTGGCTGGCGCAAACTCGCCGGGGTTGATGATACCCACTTGCGGCACATAGAGCGCCCCTGCAATACCAGCGATCATGGCAGAAACCACGAAAGCAAACAGCTTAATATGCTCGACCCGATAACCGGTAAAACGGACGCGAGACTCAGCATGGTTCACCGCCTGCATCAACTTACCCAGCTTGGAACTCACGATGAACTGGCACACCACAAACACCAGCGCTAACAACAGTGCACTGGCTGCAAATAAGCTTGCTCGTGTTGTGTCTGCTTGTAGCGAAAATCCGAGAATATCTTTAAAGTCTGTCAGGCCATTATTGCCACCAAAGCCCATATCATTACGGAAAAAAGCCAGCAACAAAGCATAGGTAAGCGCTTGTGTGATAATAGAAAGATAAACACCGGTAACGCGCGAGCGAAACGCAAACCAGCCAAAGACAAATGCCAACAGCCCGGGGACAGCTACCACCATAAGCATGGCAAACCAGAACTGGTCGAACCCCTGCCAGAACCACGGCAGCTCCTGCCAATTCAAGAACACCATAAAATCTGGCAGTACTGGATCGGCATAAACACCACGCGGGCCAATTTGGCGCATCAAATACATGCCACAGGCATAGCCTCCAAGGGCGAAGAACGCCCCGTGACCTAATGATAAAATACCGCAATAACCCCAAACCAAATCGAGTGCCAAAGCAAGCATGGCATAACACAAGTACTTGCCCCACAGTGGCAAAAGGTGACTAGGCACATGGGCGAAATGCTCAGGCGGCAACAACAGGTTGGCAGCTGGCACCAAAATAGCAACCACACATAACGATATTATCAGCACTCTGGCACCGAGCGAGAAACGTGTAAATAGCGCTTGCGAGATCATGCTTCTACCGCCCTTCCCTTTTGCGCAAACAGGCCGCGCGGTTTCTTTTGAATAAACAGGATAATCACAACCAGCGTGAGGATTTTGGCAAGCACAGCGCCTGCATAGGGCTCTAAGAATTTATTGGCCACCCCAAGGCTCATGGCCCCAACAAGCGTGCCCCATAAGTTACCAACGCCGCCAAACACAACCACCATAAAGCTATCAATGATATAGCTTTGCCCTAAGTTGGGTGAAACATTGGCAATTTGCGAAAGCGCCACACCCGCAATACCGGCAATGCCCGAGCCAAGCGCAAACGTGAACGCATCAACCCACGGGGTTTTAATTCCCATAGATGCGGCCATACGGCGGTTTTGTGTTACTGCCCGCATTTGCAAACCAAAATGGCTGCGGTTGAGGACCAACAAAATACCTGCAAATACAATGAGAGAGAATGCCAGTATCCAAAGCCTGTTATAGGTGAGCATCAAGCCACCTAACTCAAACGCACCAGACATCCACTCGGGATTACCAACTTCTTTATTGGTTGGGCCGAAAATACTACGAATGGCTTGCTGCAATACGAGCGAAACACCCCATGTTGCCAGTAGAGTTTCCAGCGGTCTGCCATAGAGAAAACGAATGATGCTTCGCTCCATTGCAAACCCAACTGCACCTGCAACGAGAAAAGCCAGTGGTAAGGCGATGAGCAATGAGTACTCAAAAAGACCGGGGAAGCTCGTGCGGATAACCTCTTGCACCACAAATGTTGTGTAGGCCCCCAGCATAACCATTTCGCCATGGGCCATATTGATAATACCCATAACGCCAAAGGTAATAGCAAGGCCAATGGCAGCCAGCAGCAAAACCGAGCCGAGCGATAAGCCATACCAAATATTTTGGAAGACACCCCAAATCGCCTGCGATTTCTCAATGGCTTTAATAGCAAGGTCTGCAGCTTTCAGCGCTGCCGCACTCGCTCCCGAATTATTTATAAATGCCTGTAACTTGCCAAGTGCTTGCTGCGAGCCCATTTGGCGCAACTGGCCAATAGCTTCCAACTGTGCTTCTTTGCTAGCATGTTTGTTTTGTAGTGTTATCGCTGCTCTTATTTCTAATAGTTTTTGTTTTACCTCTTGCTCTTTTTCAAACTCGAGAGCCTCATCTATGAGAGGCAAAAGTTTATGGTCAGCCGCTTTAAACATCACCTCTACGGCTTGTAAACGCTGCTCACTATTCGGGCTTTTTAATGTAAGCCGAGCAATAGCGGCGCGGGCAATACGGCGCACCTTGTTATTAGCTTTTACTTTTTTGAGCTTTGACGTTGTGTTGACAGCTGTCAACGACAGCGGATCGACAAAATGATCGCCATGCTTCATAAAAACCTGAGTGCTGGCTTTGTCGCTGTATAGCCGCCCTTCAATCAGGGCATTAAGTGCAGCAATAGCCTTGTTGCTGCCTAATTGTGCTAGCGCTTCAATACGCCTGGGTTTGTCTTTAATTTTGCCTGTGGCCAGTGCATTAATATGCTGTCTCAGCTCAGACGTAGAAGCATTTGCTGGTGCTGCAATTGTGGTTTGATAGGAAAGAGCCACCAGCAACCAAAGGGTTGTTGCTGCAATTTGCAGCAGCCGTGTAATCATCGCAACCTCATATGTTGGGGGGTGGCAGGTACCAATCGGGGGAGGGCACCTGCCAATTACTATGCATAGGGTAGGGGACTATTTTCCTTCTGTGCCGCCACAAGTTTTGCTGCTCACATTGAAGTTGCCGCACGAAAGAGGTTTGCGCCAATCAGAAATCAGTTGGGCGCTATCTGGCAGGAAGTCCGACCATGCATCGCCCGCAACTAGGCCGTCGGTTTCATCAACGATTTCAAACTGGCCATCCGCTTGAATTTCGCCAATAAGTACCGGCTTGGTAATGTGGTGGTTCGGCATCATAGTGGAGTAACCGCCAGAAAGGTTAGGTACAGAAACACCGATTAGGGCATCGATAACCGCGTCCTGATCTGTTGTGCCAGCTTTTTCTACAGCCTTCACCCACATATTAAAGCCGATGTAATGTGCTTCCATAGGGTCGTTAGTGACACGGCCTTCGTCTTTTACAAAACCACGCCATGTTTTAATAAACTGGGCATTTGCAGGCGTATCAACTGACTGGAAGTAGTTCCATGCTGCCAAGTGGCCAACAAGCGGCTCTGTGTCCAACCCGGCGAGCTCTTCTTCACCAACAGAGAAGGCGACAACAGGAATATCTTCTGCTGAAATGCCCTGGTTACCTAATTCTTTATAGAAAGGTACGTTAGCATCACCATTAATGGTAGATACAACGGCTGTTTTCTTACCCGCAGAACCAAAGGCTTTAATGTCAGAAACAATTGTTTGCCAATCACTATGACCAAAGGGCGTATAGTTGATCATAATATCTTCTTCGCTCACACCCTTGGCTTTCAGGTAGGCTGCAAGAATTTTATTGGTTGTACGCGGGTAGACGTAATCTGTCCCGGCGAGAACCCAACGCTCAACCTCTTCATTTTCAAGCAGGTAATCTACTGCAGGAATTGCCTGTTGGTTGGGTGCTGCCCCAGTATAAAAAACGTTACGCTGGCTTTCCTCGCCCTCATATTGCACAGGATAGAAGAGTATGCCGTTTAGTTCTTCAAAAACTGGCAATACAGATTTACGCGAGACAGATGTCCAGTTACCAAAAACGGCAGAAACTTTATGAACGGCTAGCAACTCTTTTGCTTTTTCTGCAAATAACGGCCAATCTGAAGCTGGGTCAACTACAACTGGTTCTAATTGCTTGCCTAAAACACCTCCCTTTTTGTTTTGCTCTTCAATGAGCATTAGCATAGCGTCTTTTAAAGTAGTTTCTGAAATAGCCATAGTGCCAGAAAGAGAATGCAATACACCAACTTTGATAGTATCTGACGCAATTGCACTACCAGCAAGCATTGATGAACTAATAAGCGCTGCAAATGCAGTTGCACTAATGATTTTACTAAAACGAGACATTGCAAACTCCGTGGTGGTTCGTGATGCCACCAACCCCGCAATTGCTGTGCCAGTTCTGACTTAAGTATTTTAAAAACTTTTATCCGATTGATAGTATTAAATAAATTATTATTGAACACCTGATTACTAAATTATGAAAGAATATTCCTTAACCCTAATATGATTAATGGGCAGACACAATTATTTACAAGTGACTAAATTATCATCATGATGAAATAGTGTGCATTTTAAGGTTGCCGTTTAATGATTTGAATAGA
This sequence comes from Polycladidibacter stylochi, assembly GCF_001562055.1. GTDB lineage: Bacteria > Pseudomonadota > Alphaproteobacteria > Rhizobiales > Stappiaceae > Pseudovibrio > Pseudovibrio stylochi. Next base: position 70,127 of record NZ_LLWE01000032.1, read on the forward strand.
ACAAGGACTGTGTTGACAGCTGTCAACACAGTTCAAGAGAAGCTAGATTTTGCGAGCTTTTATGAGCATATGCCAACCGAGATTTCGTTCTAGCGCTTTGAAGACATCATATGGCATGGCCTGAAACCAATCTTGCTTTTCGTAGATATGCTGTTTATAGGCATCAACCTTATATGGGAAAATATGATCCTGCCTAATGTCCGTAATAATAAAGTATGGTGCAAGTAATTCGCGGACTTCACTCTGATCATAAGTAAATGCAATTGGACAGCCGAATTGTGCTTCTGGCTGATCAAGACCGGCATCTATCATCGCTGCTTTCCAAGAGTTTCTCGCATAAAGCATAAGCCGTAGCTCGCCATCTTCCTTTAGTGTTTTATGGATAGCAGCTATAGCCCTTTCAGGTGATGGAGTGTGGTGAAGAACCCCGAATGAATAGGCTAATTCAAAATGGTTGCAAGGTACGGATTGATCTATCTCTTCTGCATTTGCGGAAATTAAGTTGCCATCTAAACCATAGAGCGCGAATCTCGTTTTAGCAATTTTTAAAGATTCTTCCGAGAGCTCAACACCCGTGTATTGCGCACCATTACGGGCAAAATTTACAGCATCAGTACCAATACCACAGCCAATTTCGAGCACTTTTTTTTCTTGCCATTTCGGAAAATCGGCAAATGCTGGAATATGCGGTTCCACAAAATACTTTCGCTTTTCAACCTGGTCGAAATACTCTTTTGTCCCAACTGGTTCTTTTGAATGGCGGATATTACATGGACGCTTGTTCCAATAGTTTTTTACTGATTCAAGCATTTCTAATGCTGTTAAATGATCCTGTGACATTTAAAAGTCCTTCATCATTACTTTTTAACTGCCAGTAGTAACCAGCTTGGGCGAATCCAAAACAATTGCGAGCACTGCTCGTTTATTTCGGGAAGAATTGTGCGAATACCTTCAAGCACCTCATAGGAAGCTTGGTTAAACTGCATTGAGTGTTTATCAGGACAAAAATCATGCCAAATGATAAGAGCCCCAGGGGCGGCCAATTGGAAAGCCAACCGGCTGTCATTGATAACAATTCTCTTTTGATGTCCCCCATCAATTAAGATAGAATCAAAACTCGCTTTATCATCTGCTGAGGGTTCATATTGGCAGCTATCTTGTAATAGCTGCGTTATCCTCTTCGCATATTTGGTGTTTTTATATAGACAGCCGATTTGATCGCCAGCGTCGGTAACAAGCCCCTCTGAGTTTTGATAGAGTGGAGCTCCGTTAATTTCTTCACCATTGGGAAGATTAATTGTTGTGATTGTTGCACTTGAATTTTTTGCAGCTAATAGCGTACCAGCACCTTGCCATGTACCAAATTCAAAATGCTTTTTGGGTTGGTGCTGTCGGTATAGCTGGGCTAATATTTGCCCGTCGCCATCATTCATATTCCAGTTTTCTAAAGGATTTTCGATATGAAGGTAAGGGGAGGAGAGGGGGCTGGAGAACACAAGCCGTTGATGAAGCTTATGAATGTCGACGATATCTAAGAGTGGTGCATTCGGGGGGTCTCTATCAGCGGCCCTTTCAAGGGTGGTCAGATTGACTTGCTTCGTCGCCTGTAAAAAAGCAGAACCGAGCTTCAAGGTCTGCTCAACCGCAGGGAATGCTTTAACATTGTGTAAGTAAAAGCTAGCTGTTTTCTGGAGGTTAGGACCCTTACGAAGACAGAAAACGCACGCTGTTGCTGGATCTTCTATTAAAAGGCTACATTTTTGAGCTGGGCCTTGCCCGATAAAAACTTCTGTGCCAATTTTCGTATCCATGCTCTCATTGAGCGCAAGTAAAGAAAGGTCAGCTCCTTCAACACTCAACTCAAGCTCGATGATAATCGGTATTGATGTGGCTGTTTTATATGACCAGCTCAGAGCATATGCCCATGGTGTTGGCCCAACTTCAAAGTAGTTATTGGTATTTAAAGGCTTTTTCGCAGTATGTTGAATCGGCGGGCTCAACGACCAAGTAAGCTCATGCTTTGCCTTTACAAAATTACTTTGCGTGTAAACGGGCTCAAGATCAAAATCGAGCGTGAAGCCATTATGGACAGTCGCTTTTTTACGGCGAAGTAAAAAATTCTCTCGATCAAAAACCTTTGCTTCATGATAGCCCAGTTGCTGTAACCAATAGAGCACATCATTTGGTCCATAACCACGCTTTGAAAGCGCATGATTTAATTCCACGAGAACATAAGGGTTATATTCAAGTAGCGTTTGCCTGGCACCACGCAACACGTCAAAATCAAAACTATCGACATCAATTTTCAAAAGATCGAGGCGAGGCAAAGCAATTTCATCTAAGTGATCATCAACAGTTGTAAATGTATAGGTATTTTTTTCCGGTTCCTGGCCCCAAATTCGATAAATATCAGCATCTTGCGGACCACAAAGAGAACCAACAGCCTCACTTAGGCAAGTAATATTTGAGCACTTATGGTAAGCGATGTTATTCCTAAGCTTATCAATAGTATTTGTCGGCTCAAAAGCAACGACCTTGCCATTTGGAGCCAGCTTTGAAAAAAGAATAGAGTAATAGCCAATATTGGCTCCAATATCAAAAATATGCCAATCAGACTTTATACTTCGGACGCACCACCGTTTTGTCTGCAGCTCACAATATGGATAGTACTCCTTAAAGGTATCGTAATAATCTATAAGTTCAATATTTTGAAACTCTGGCACATGAGTAAATATTGGATTTTTTAGACTGGGGCTAAGAACAACTTGGTCTTCAAGCATGCGATACCTCCATGCTTAGCTCCTTGACGTTCTTTAGAGAACGATCAATTTTACTTGTAGAATTTTTAAGTTTAACTCCACTAATAACAAAAGAAACTTTGCCCTTGCTGAATAATCTAAATTCAATATTTTTATAGGAATTTTCCTTATCTACATAAAATTGAAGATTAACTATTCCATCAAGGGAAGATAAGAAAATTGGCTTACCTGCTATTCTTTTGTTGTCACATAACACTTCAAGTATTGCGATTTTTTTCTTATTTTTTATTGGAAAATAACTTCCTGATGTTGCAATAAGTTCTAATTGTATATCATAGCTGCCTTCACCAAGATGTATAATCCCTCCCAAAAAGGCGAAGTCTTTCCTCCCGCTTTTTACCTTTAAAATGTGACCCAGTTTTATTGCCGCAGGACCTTTAGTCAGCCATTCTTCAAGTAAATTGGGAGAGGAGAGGGCTAGAGAACTCTGGTTTTGATCGGAAATCAAGTTGCTATTAAGTTGGATAGCTTTCCTTGTATGCTCGTTTAAAGGGCCATGGCGTAAATGTGTAGCGAAAGGGGTTTTGGCACAAACCAGTTTTTGCAGGAGCAGGCCTTCTAAATCGTTATGAATTGCGTTAACCCCAATGAAATAGCAGGGAGAAAATCCTTTGGCAGTTTGATGAGCATCCCAAAAGAAAGCATTTTCAAGTTTCTTTATGAGCCGCTTTTCGGCAGCGCCCTCAATTGCTTCTGGGCAACCATAGTTAACTATAAATAGACGTGTTGTTTCAGGGGGTAAGCCAGAAGTCAGCACTGGTATTTCTTCACCCAAAAGCTCTTCGGTATATTGGTGCGCATGATCTTCGGGGCCTATCCAGCAAATTTCACTAGTTTTGAACTGCCTACCAATAATATCATTAATGAAAATGGCCGTTTTAAAGGGGTCTATTTGGGCAGCAGCATAAGAATCTGCACGATAGTGATTTATAAAATGGTCAGAACTTGGTGCCGATGTTTTTTCAATTTGTTTTTCTAGAAATATTGATGCTGTGCCGCGTAAGCTAAGTTCCTCTAACGCTAACCCCTTCAAGCCCCAGTCATTTTGCTTTTCAAGCTTTGCTTGTTGGACGTTCGTGACGAAGTCCTCTGTCGAATTTTGCGGGGCATTATGTTTATGAGCGGGCGTTATTTGCCGCGTATGATCACAATGGTAACCCCAAACATAAGGAAAAGCATCGCCGATTTCGCCATAAATAAGCCCAAGTCGTTTGAAGATGTTAGAATCCACATGCCAACCCAATAGCATTTCTTCATCAAAACCATTAATTTCAAACAGATCACGACGCAGCATGAGTTGAAAGTCACCAGGAGCATCGTAGCGAATATCGCTAGAGCCTGTAACCACCTCGTTAAGGTGGGCGCGTTCGCCCCAATAGGCAACGTTTTCTATAAGTTTTTGAGGCGTTTGCCGCGGCCAGCCCTCCCATAATGTTTCAGGTATTTCAAAACGGGGGGTACAATAAGCGCCATCTGCCAAGCCTTGCAGGCTGCTATTTAAGCTATCACCTATTTTAGGTAGGAAAATCATATCAGTATTGGTGGAAAGCACCCATCTGTTACTCGGATTACTATGACGCAATGCCACATTCCGAGCGACCGGCTCTAGGGCTTTCAGGTGTGTTTTCCCTGCAAAATGATCATCATGAATATTTGAGGGAACACGAATAATTCTCAGCTTTTCGTGAACCTTAGGCGTTAAAGTATCAGCTATGGCCTCTGGGAAACTAGGAAAACCGTTCGGCGTATTATAGTCGACAAATATTATCTCGTCATCTTTATCGTTTAATACTTGGGCTATACAGTTTAAGCTAATCGCTGCCCTCTTATGCAAGTTATATCCATAATTATCATTTCTTCCATAAAGAATAACCGAAAACATAAGCTCTTCCTACAATGTATTAGTTCGTATTTAAGATGAATTTTGCTTATTAAATGATAATTATTTCACTTAAATTCAGTAATCATTGGGATTCCATTAGTGGTATGGAAATCGCCTGACGATAACTATTTGATTCACCCAGATGAATGAGGGTAGGGCCATCAGGTTGCCTTTCTACACAGCGCCAGGGATCAATGATGTAATAGTTTGTCTTTGCTGTTTCAGCTGCCAGAGAAAAATACTCTTTCCACGGGGTAGTTATAACAGCACATTGCGAGCGTGAGCTAAGCTCTTCCAGGGAATCCAGCTTCGCAAATTCACTGTTAACTGCTTGAACATCAACGTTTTTCAAAGCCATTGGATCGTGAAGCAACACTTGGTAGCCCGCTTCATGTAGTGCAAAGGCAAGCTGCCAGCCCTGACTTTCTTCACTCACTGGCGTATTGGGTTTATAGGAAAGCCCCAATACAGCGACGGTTTTTCCTTTGGCAGCATGGGCTTCGACGGCTTCAAGGAGCCGTCTTTTTTGGTGCTGGTTAACCGTGTCTGTTGCACTTGCTAATGCTGTGCAAATACCCAGTTGTTCACCATAGGCAACAAAGGCCTTGTTATCTCTCGGGAAGCAAGGTCCACCGTAAGCCACTGCGCCTTTTAGGTATTTCTTGCCAATACGGCTATCAGCACCAAGTGCCTTTGAAACTGTATCCACATGGGCTCCGGGAAGGGCATCGCACATTTCTGCCAGCATATTGGCATAGCTTATCTTCGTTGTCACAAATGTATTGACGGCGATTTTACAAATTTCAGCATTCATAAAATTCATACGTTGATATTCAGGTGCGGAACCAACAGTATTTTTATAAATATCTTCAAGGGTTTGACCGGCTTTAAAATCGCTCTCGCCAATTAAAATCATATCCGGATTGAGCATGTCGTTGATGACAGAACCTAAAGCAATAAACTCAGGATTGTAGCAAAGGCCAAGGTTCTCGCCAACTTGTCGGCCCGAGCTGTGTTCGAGTGTTTCCTTAAGCACGCTTTCGGTGGAACCAGGCATAACTGTGGAGGTAATTACAACAAGATGATAGCTTTGCTTTTCGCGCAAGGCGGTGCCGAGTTCATGAAGGGCCTTTATTAAGAACTCATTGGAAAAAAAGCCGTTTTCCAAACTTGGACTGGGGACAATAACAAAGCTGACATCAGAGCAGGCAATGGCCTCGGCCATATTACCTGTGGCTTTATAGCGGTGTTTATTACGTACTAATAACTCTTGTAATTGAGGCTCTTGCACCGGAGCACGATGGTTATTAATGGCATCAATAGTGTTTTGGTTTGAATCTACGCCAATTGTATTAAAGCCCTTTTCGGCAAATACAGCAAGCATGGGTGCGCCAAGCTTACCAAGACCAATTACTGAAATATCCGGCAACATCAGTTACTAAACTCCAACAGATCTAAGAGTTATGTCGCACGTTTTGTGCCCATAACTTTAATTTGTGATTGCTGGAAAGATTAATACCAATTTAACAAACAGGTATACTTGTAGATGTGGGACTATAATATATAAGTTGCTACATATTACTATTAATATTATAGGGTATATTAGAATATTCTAGAATAATTACAAGATATAATTTATGGGTCCTATTAGGAATCGCTAGAGGGTCTTAAGTAGTTTGGAATTTTGTAGGCGGAATCAATTCCTATTTTTTCAAAGTTCTCCAGCATGCTGTGGCGCGCATTTACCAGATGGTTACGAAGCGTGCTAATGGCTTGTTCTACCTCGTTATTTAGCAACAGCTCTATTATTTGTAGATGGTCGGTAAAAATGGCTGCGGTACCGCCGATCTCACTGTTCGAAAACGTACCATTTTCGTGCGAAACTGTGATGAGTTTCGGGTCAAAGTTGACCGTTATGAGCGGAATTTGTGCACGATAAATGGCATGCTGCATTTCGCTGTTTGGTGCCTTTGCCAATAGGTCGATATGCAGGTCTTTCTCCAGCCGGTAGAAGTCTGGCGCGGACAGATCATTAATGCAATTTCCATCACGAATGATGGCAGCGCGTTTCTGCTCCAGCTCTGTGCGTCCAATATGGGGAATGGCGCTGGCTAAGGCCAATGGCTCAAGCAAAATGCGCATCTCATACAAGTCGCAAATTTTTTCACGTGTCAAATGTGCCGTGTACCATCGACCATTGGCTTCTTGCGTGATGATGCCAATACGATCCAGGCGGGTCAGCAGATCACGCACCACTGTGCGGCCCACTTTGTAGTGGTTTGCCACATCCTGCTCGGTGAGTTGAAACCGCCCGAAGCGAAGCGACGCTGCAATTTCCCGCTCAATTTGCGGGTATATCTTTGCCCTCACACTGCGCTGTTTTAAGTTGCTTTCACTTTTTAAGGGGATATGAATGTTGAACTGACTGATAGGTGCCTTGGTTACCTGCGGGTTGTGTTTGCCATGGGAAACCACATAGCCTCTGGTTTTTGAGGGCATTATCAGCCCTTCATCTGCCAACTGCTTAAAAGCCTGTCGAACAGGGCTGCGGCCAATATTAAAAAACTTGGCGCAATCAAGCTCAACCAGTGCATAGTTATGGGGCAGGGTGCCATCATAAATATTATCACGCAGCACTTCATAGATTGTTTGGTAAAAGGGTTTACCTGTCATACTATTCACGCCCTACGTTTGGTTGCAATTTCAAGCGAACCATTATCCTTTAGTTGCTTGAATCGCCACTTATTTTACGTGTTTAAACACAAAAAGGCCCGGTACCTGTAAAGAACCGGGCCTTTTAAGCTTAATGAAAAGCTATATTACTTAGCAGCTTGGATTTTTTCGATTGTTTCTGGACCAAACTGTTCGTTGTATTTTGCCCATGTTGCTGTAATAGCTGGATTTGCTTGGAATGCAGCTTTATCAACATCACGGTTTACCTGCATACCACGATCTTGAAGGTCTTTGATGAAGCCCTCTTCTTTCTCGATAGAAAGTTCACGTTGGTAATCTGTCGCATCCTGTGCTGCTTCTTCAATGATTTTCTGCTGCTCTGGTGTCAGCGAGTTGAATTTCTTCAAATTCATTGAAATGAACAGGGAAGAGTAGGAGTGCTCGGTCAAAGACAGGTATTTTTGCACTTCATCGTAACGGAAGGAGTGTGTTACGTTGATTGGGTGCTCTTGTGCTTCTACAACGCCGGTTTCAAGTGCAGTGTAAAGCTCTGCAATTGGAAGTGGCTGTGGGTTGGCACCAAGGTCAGCAAACATTGCGTTAAGCGGTACTGAAGTGTTGGTACGAATTTTCAGGCCCACAACATCTTCCGGCTCACGAATTGGCTTACGGTTATTTGTGATATTGCGGTAACCGTTTTCAGGGAAGGCAAGACCCTTCATACCGAATTTAGCCATGTCGGCCAGAATTTTCTTACCAACTTCGCCATCAAGCACTTTGTATGCATGCTGGCGGCTCGCGAACATGTAAGGCAAATCGAATACAGCTGTTTCAGGCTGCATGCCGTTCATGATTGCAAGACCGGTCATTTGAATATCAATGATACCAGAACGGGTGCCGTTCAGCATCTGCTGGTCATCACCCAACTGACCTTGTGGGTAAGTTTGAACAGTGATTTCGCCGTTGGTTTTATCTTTCACTTCTTTGGCAAAGAACTGAGCCAGTTTTTCTTGCAAGTCAGTTGGGGGAGCTGCGTGTGCAAATTTCAAAACTGTGCCTGCCATACCCATGGATGTGGATGCCAACAGAACTGTCGCTGCAATAAGACCAATAGTCTTTTTCATACTTACTTCCTCCAAGCAAGTTGGTGCCCATAATGAGCTATTATGAGTATTTTCATGCTTCCACTTACGGAATCGTTAAATACCCTTATTTCATTCGTGAGCAACGCGCCTATTTTCAGGCTGTCATTCGAGCCACCATGTTGTTGGCCCGTTCACTGGTAGTAACGCTAAACCGGATTCTTGAAGGCGTAAATTTGTGTTTTTGCGTACATTGTACAAAAAACTGATACACTCAATATAACATAATGATAATAATCAGTTAAGTATGGTTAACTAGTATACATCAAAATACAACTGCAACGATTTAACCTATTCATTGCATTAGTAAAATATCTGTCAAGCGCTCTTTGGTATCGATAACAATATACTAGCAAATTTATTAGGAGCAAAAATTATACTTATGTATTATTTGGGGATTTTGATAGAAGCAAAATACTTGCAACGTAAATATGATTAATTTCCGTAGATAGAAGGCAGTAGCCTTATACAGCAAGGGCTAGTACAAACAGCGCGCTCATTGCTTTTGCTACTCTCAATAATAAGCTCAAGCTTGAAATGCCTGAGCATGGATGCCGTAATATTGCTTGGTTAAAATCTGCTACAAACACCAGTGTTTTCTCTCTCAGCTTATCGCTAAGGTGGTTTTTCTGGTGTCATCGCATTTCACTTATCCTGCGTGAGCTGGAAGAACCCCTACTAAATCGTCGCAATACTGCCTTGTAATTGTGGGCTGCAAAGCGCTTGCAGACGCGCCTTTTGAAGAAGCAAGGCATGCTACCGAAGCGGATGATCACTGACAAACTTGGTTTTTATGGAGCTGCAAAGCGCAAGGTTACTCCCGATGTCGAGCACCTCAGCCACAAGGGTTTAAATAATCCTGAGATAAATCGCATTTGCTCTTTAATATTGAGGCGAAGCAAAAAGCAGTTCATGTTAACGGGGCAATTGCAAAGATTTCTGGCTGCCTTATCCGGTCCTCATGTCTATTCGTTCCACCACGCTAGCAAAGCTGCGCAATCCAGATTCACCTGCAGCATTTCAACTCTTTCGCTAAGTGGAGAAGTTGATGTAAAGCCTCTCAACTTCTCAAAGGCCAGTCCCTAGCAATTATCAGCCCACAGTAACAACCAAACAACCTCTAGTAGATGATAATTTTGAAAGTGCTTTAATTACATCAAGACAACCACTTTTAACATGTGTTGCTGCTGGCCTTATTATTAAAATGACGGGCAATTTTCATGGCATCATGCGCTTTGTTCGACAAGCCAATAATTTTCCTTTGCTTGATAGCTAAGCGCTTTGCACGCTTTGGATTTAACCTTTGTTCCTCATGAGGGGCAGATGACTGAACAGCCTGCGACCACTTAAGATTTTTGGATACAATGGCACTCCACTCACGCAGTTCAGCATTATTCGGTTCTGGGCCAAAAATATGGCGCGCTGTTTGGAGGGTGTTTTGAGAATATCGTTCGAATTCGGCGACCCAAAACTGGCCGTCATAAAAAATGGAGCAAATAACAATAGTACTAGACATAGGCTACCTCGACACGTGCATAATCACTTGTCGCGGGTCACACCATTAGGCGATGTGACAGAACCTACAAGAATAGGTGCCCGAGCTTACCTTTCGGACTGTCTTTTTCCGACAATCCAACTTTATCATTCAATTTACTTCTCTTCAACAACCTCTGAGCATTACCGTTTGCTAAATATTTTGGCTTCAACTTCATATCTAAATCTTTGTAGAAAAAATAACACGGAAACTCTAGTAAGTTATTGATTTGTATCTACTATTTCCATTTTAGCAATGTTCTTAGTCAGGGGGTGCACGCGTGCACCCCCTAATAGCCAGGCGGAACATATTGAACATGAGCCACAAATACTGGCAGTGCTCAAAGCCCTTTTTCGTCTTCTCCAACAAAGCGTTGGCAATTCAATCGCAGCGTATCTCCATTTAAGGCGTCGATTGGTTTTCACTCACCAGACCATAGAGAGATTTATGCAAGGCAAGATCGCCGGTGGTGGCGCGGTCGATACAAGCGCGGAAGTAACCACCGGGCGAAGAGATCAGCTCCGGTGCCCGCAAAGCTTTTTCGGCTGTGACCGCCAAGACAGCCACGGCCAGATAACCACCAACGCGGCGCTCCGCCTGATGCCAGGCTGAAACGGATAGACCCATCAGCAAAGCAATTTCTTCGCGCATGTTTTGTAAATCAGCCCAAGATGCAATGGTTTTGCCCATGGTGCCTTGCAGCTCGGTGAGTGCTGATGCGAGCAGATGAATTGAAACGTTTTCCAACATGTCCGCTTGGCGTTGCGGGGGAGGGGTGGCACGAGATTTGCTGAAATGATCTTTTTCAAGAGCATTTTGATCGCGAACTTGTTCGTGATCTGCTGAATTAGAGAGATCTTCATTTGAAGATCGCCATTTTAAATTACTTAAATCAAGGTTATTAGGGTTTGTATTATTATAGGAGCTGACAGTAATGTCACCCGCGCCAGACATCTTTTGATAAAAAGAACTCGCTTCACTTTGCTTATCGGCCTCCTGTTGAGCTTCTTGAGTATCCGCAATCAACTGCACCGCTTGCTCGTAAAGGCTTTGCAACACTTCTGCCTTTTCCAGCACGTAAAGCCTTGCCTCTTTTAGTTTCGCAGCTTCCTCGAGTATGCCAGTGAGGTCGATTTTCTCGTTCTCGGCCAATAAGCGTAAATCTTCCAATGCCCGCAAAAGGCGGTTGATGTTGCGCTTGGCATCTTTCTCGGCCTTTAAACGTGCCGCAAATTCTTCGCCAATTTGTTTGAGCTCATGCACCCGTTGGCGGGCAGGGGAAAAATCAAACCCAAAACCACGCTCGATCTCGCCCAGTTTGCCATTACGATACTCACCGCGATGCACATAGCGCCGCCCCGTGGGGCTGTCTTTATAAGCCATCACCCCCGCTTCAACCAGGCGCTTCAGGCAACGGGTGACGGTACGCGTGGAACGGCATACATACTCGGCCAGCTTTTCATTGGAAATCGCCACAATCGGCCGGCGATCTTGCTGCCAGTCATCGGCGCCGCTCAAACCAATAAGAATGTCGAGTACATGATAGGTGGTGCCATCAATACCCAAAGCGGGTGCCGCTTTTTTCAAAGCCATCGCCACTTCAGACTTGGTTGTTGCCACAATATCGTTGGCCATGGCCAGATTTTGCGTGGCCACCATGGCCGGTGTTAATTTACGAAAAGAGGCAACCGATCCTGTCGTTTGCATGAAAAACCCCTTATCCGGCCGAAAACAACCAGATTTGCAGCGATATCCTTGTGGATTCCGTTTGGATTTTGGTAAAATCAAAGGGCAGGGCGCAAAAAACCGACTCGCCGCAACGGCAAGACAATTGATTTTTATGGCAAAGAGAAGTACGTTACCCGTGCTTATGGGGTACTTCAGAGTTGCCGCTCTGATTACCATTTGAATTTAGCCCTGGCAGATTGCCGTCTGCTGGGGCTTTTATTCGCCCTCTAGCTCATGCGTCTTCTCCCTTAGACTTGCCTTGTTGCTCTTGCGCCTCATAGGCTTGCAATATCTCGTCCATCCGTTTTGCAATAAAGTCGCTTAAAGCCTGTGCCCGCGCTTTATCCTTTATGGTCACTTTAAAACTGCCCGGCGTCGTTTGTCGGATAACAGCCGTACCACCATTGGAAAGATGCCACTCACGGCTCTCCACACGCGCCTGTTTGCCTGAATCTAACCGATCTGCGGGGGAGGGGGATAAGTTATCCTGCGCCGCTTTGAGTTTGACCGCCAGATCATGCAAAAAGTTAAAGCGATCCACGCTGTCCAGCGCTTGCCCTTCAGGTGTTTTCAGTTCAGTTTCAAGAGCTTGCAAAAACTGCTTGGCAATACCGTCCAGCTCGCAAGCTTTTGCCAAATTCTCCCACTTTACCCGGCCAATACCGGGGGCAGAGCCGATAGCCTCCAGCAAATCATGGGGGATTCGGCGAATTATTGATGTCAGCTTGGAAACCCGGGTTTTATCGCCCGCCCCAACGGCTGCTGCCACCACCTCACGGGTAAAGCTGCGGCTGAGCTGGGCAGCAAAGAAGCACTGCTGGATATAGGTAAGATTTTTACGCTCTTCGTTTTCTTTGCCTTGCGCAATGACCAACTGCTCGTCGCTCATATCCTCAACAACGGCGCGCACCGCAATATCCAACCCCTGACAGGCTTTAACCCGCCGGTGCCCGTAGGCAATCTGATAGAACCCCGGTTTTTGCGGGTGAGGTCGGGCCAAAATTGGCACTTGCTGGCCATTTTCGCGAATACTCTCCATCAAACCGGCGAGTTGATCGTCATCACCTTCAAAGGCACGATCCATCGCCATGGAGGGCAAAAGCAGTTTGGCGTCAAGGTTTTGAATGGCTAGGCTGGGGTCTACAGCATCGCTGCGCTGCTCGGTGAGCGAGTGCAACGCTGCACCAAGGCGACCCACGGCACTTTTTTCACGCGCGGCCGGTTGGCGCTCGTTATTATCGCGGTCAACACGCACAGAACCGGCGTTGTTACCTGTCATAATCTCGCTGAGTTTGCTCTTGTTGCGCTTGCGCTTATCGTTCATGTGCGCCCCCAGAATTCCTTCAGGATATCCTCAATTTCACTGTTCACCTTATTCACCGAATCAAGCGCCCGGTCATAGGTCTTGCCATTGAAATTGCCGCGCTCCGCCTCGTATAATGTTTGCTGTACATTGCCAGCTTCGGCAATGGCAGAGCTGCGCAGCATGGTGTTGGTGAGCACGTTTTTTAGCTGGCTACGCAGCATTGTCACCACATCGGTTTCCGGCCGGCTGGTGTTGTCATGCCTGGTGATAAGGTATTGTAATGTTTTAGGAACCAGATATTCAGGTCCCAATTGCTTGGCAACTGTTGTTTCAAAAAACTCGTTATGGGCAATGGACGTTGCCAAATACTGCGCCATGGATTCACAATCGATCCATTGCGGGTGAATGGTCACCAGCAGATGATCGGCGGCAAAACTGGCGGCATTGGAAAGGTAGCCAAGGCTGGGCGGGGTATCGCAAATAATAACATCATATTGCGCTTCCACATCTTCAAAAGCCAACTGCAAACGCGTGAAGTAAAGCTTACACTGCAAACATTGCGCCAGCTCTTCATGGGCCTGGGCCAACTCTATTTCCAAATCCCGCAGCCGCGTGTTGCTGATGCCCTTTTGCTTGATCTCGGCTTCGGCAACAGCAATGCGTTCGCGAATTCCCGGCTCTTCTTGCCCTGAAACCGTGGCATAATGGGGAGCAAAAAACTCCCATTCGGTCAAATAGGGGCTGCCCACTGCCAAATCCAGATTATCGAAATAGGTTTTTTGTACCACTTCGCTGAGCGGGCGCTTGTCTTGATAGCGAATGGCGGCAAATAGCGATTCTTCTTCCGGCACCAATTCGGGCACCACCCCAAGCATGCTGGAGGCCGAGCCTTGCGGGTCGAGATCAACCAGCAATACCCGATAGCCCTGCAGGCTTAAATACTGTGCCAAATGCACCGAAGTGCAGGTTTTGGCGGAACCGCCCTTAAAGTTAGAGCAGGCAATAATTTGTAACTCTTCGTTTTCATTGCGATGTGGCAGGTAGTTCTGCGCTTTTTGCGCATCCTCCCCTGCCTTTTGCGCTAAAAACGCGCGGATTTGGTTCAATTCTTCAAGCGAATAAAAGCGCCGTTCGCCGCGGCCTACCTTTTCAATTTCCAGCCCCATCTCATCGGCACTTAAGGCCAAATACCTTGCGGTGATGCCTAAATAACCTGCAGCTTCTGAAGCTGGAAATTTTCGTAGTATTTTTTCAGCTTTAGGCGGGAATTGAGATTGGGCCAAAGCCGCCAGCGTGCTAGACAAGGCTTTATGGTCAGCCTTCATTTGTGCTAGCAGTGTGCTGCCTGTTTGCGTCTTTTCGTCCATTTCTCAATTCATCCAAATTTTTAAATTTATTAGGAATTACTCGGATAATTGATAGTTTCCCTCATTTTGTCAATGTTTGGCTGTGCATTCATTTCCCGTGAAATGTGTTTCGCTGCAACCAACTAATATTATACTATTGATTTATATAAGTAATTGCTTGTTTCTTTGGTTTGAAACCGCCATGGTACAGTTCCAAATAATGTGTGCGCTTATTTCACTTGCAACGAATTTTGAGGGCTATGCTATTTTCGATTCTCGAAAATGTAAGAATCTGCAAGGATAGAACCCTTGTCAAAATGATTATGGCCGCAGGCTCTTTTAGTGTTTCAAGTGAGGGCTCTGTCAGGTTGTTTACTGCTCTGAGATAGCGTAGTTATTTGCCATGCTTAAATTTGATGTCTTTCCCGCTCTTAAAGGTTACCGTT
>NZ_LLWE01000035.1 GCF_001562055.1 Polycladidibacter stylochi
AACTGGATTACCCATAAACCTGATAGAGCATCTAAGGCATGGCGAAAAAACTGCCCCAAGCGCTCAATAAACTAAAGAGTCGTGTACTGTGCTTTTTATGACTGGATGAGTTCTAAGGAGTTCTTGACCTTACTCAAATGAGCCCGTAATGCCGCAGGTTTTACGGGTTTATGCAGTACGCTCATATGCTTGTCTTTCGCTTCTTGACGCACTTCTTGTGTGCGGTCAGCTGTTATTAAAACAGCAGGGAACTCTTGACCAAACTTCCACCTTAAATTCATAACTGCATCAGGGCCTGTTCCGGTGTCCAAATGATAATCAGCAAGAATAATGTGTGGCTCCGCCCTGTGAAGGTGGATTGCTTTTGCAGCTTCAACAGCAGATTTTGCCTTTAAAACGCTACATCCCCAGCCTGTTAGAAGTGCTGCCATACCATCTAGTATCTGCTGTTCATTATCAATGGCAAGAACACGTAGGCCCTGTAGTTGTCCTGTTATCTGTGTGGTGGCTTCTTCTCTCGATTCTTGTGGCACGCTGCTGGCACACTTTAAATCGAAGGAAAAGCAGGAGCCCTTGTGTTGTTGTGATTTAAGAGAAATGTTTAAGCTGAGTACTTTACTAATCCGGTCAACAATTGAAAGACCGAGGCCAAGACCGGTGGCAACTCGTGCACCGTCATCCAATCTTTGAAACTCTTTAAAGATATTTTCTTGTTGGTTTGGTGCAATGCCAATACCACTATCATACACTTCAATTCGTACCATTGAGCTACCATATTTTCGGCAGCCAACAACAACGCCTCCCTCCCGAGTGTATTTTAAGGCGTTAGAAATTAGATTCTGTAACAAGCGCCTGAGTAGTCGTCTGTCAGAACGAACGGATATTTTGGTTGGTAGAATTTTGAATTTAAGCCCTTTATCAGCAGCAATTGCCGCGAATTCTTTTCGTAAAGGATTAAAGATTTCGTCCAATCGGAAGACTGTGTATTGCGGCTTGAATGAGCCAGTATCAAACCGCGATATATCAAGAACAGCACTGATAATCTCTTCAACAGATTCAAGTGAGGTCTCGATATTATGAGCCAACGAACGATCAGTTTCACTACCGTTAATAAATCGATCAGAAAGAGAAGAAGAATAGAGCCGGGCCGCATTCAAGGGCTGTAAAATGTCGTGACCTGCTGCTGCCAAAAATCGGGTCTTATCCTGAAAGGCATTCTCGGCAGTTTGCCGTGCCTCATTTAATTCATTATTGACTTTAGTTAGTTGCTCGGTGCGCTCTCGAACGCGTCGCTCTAAGGTTTCGTTGGCCCGCGCAAGTGCAGCCTCGGCTAAAACGCGCTCTGTGATGTCGCTATATGTCGTCACAACACCGCCATCTGGCATGGCATTGCTGCGCACCTCTAACACACTGTCGCTTTGTAAAAAGTGCTCTTGGAATGCTTCAAAGTGTTGGCTGTATCGTTGAACTTTTTCCTTCGTTATTTGCTCGACATCGCCATCACCGAATTCACCGCGCTCCGCACATAAATCGATGACTTTTTTAAGCGATGTACCAACCTGGCCAAACTCTGGGGGCAAAGATAAAAGCTCGCGAAAGCGCCTGTTCCAGCAGGTGAGCTCAAGGTTACTGTCAAAAACAGCAATACCTTGTTTTACCTGATCAAGGGCAATCTGCAGTAAATCCCTATTATACTGAATAGCCTCGCTGGCATCATCGAGTAGTTTTATAGCTTCTTTGGTGTTGGTTGAGCGGCGTTTGAGCAGTAAGGTAATGACCAGCCTTGAAGAAGCAGAGCCAATGGCGCTAGCGAGCAATTGCTCGGAAAACGATAGCGTGACACTATCTACAGCCATACTGGCTTCTATTTTGCGGTTGCTTTCACGCGAGAAACGATCAAATGAACGCTGCGTTCTTTCCTCGCCGACATATCGGGCGATTGTCGCCTGAAGTTCTCCAATTGTCACAGATGTTCGCCACAAACCGCTGTTGGGAGAATGAGAAACACTATCAGGTACAAAAATGTTGGCTTGTACCCGCTCCGTAACCGTTGCTGGCCGACTAAGAGAAGCCAGTATATAGACAATTAGGTTTATCAATAGCGATGCTAGAACCCCAACAACAAAAGGATCTGCACCTTCTATGCCCAATGGGTTGGTTAGATAAGCGGTTAATCCCATCGGGTCTTCGCCAAATAGGCTGGGGCTACTGGCATTGTGGTTGATAAATTCGGGCAGGAAGAGCGCATAAGTCCATACGCAAAAGCCAGCTATCATACCAGCAATAGCTCCGCGCGCATTCGCTCCCTTCCAAAAAAGCCCCCCAAAGAAGGCGGGAGCAAATTGTGCGATTGCTGCGAACGAAAGCAAGCCGAATGAAGCCAGTGCGGCGCTGTCGCCTGCGTAATTATAGTAGGAATATCCGGCAAGGATAACGCAAAAAATAGCAAGGCGACGAACGAATAGCAGTGTACGGCTCATATCCTTGCCAGATGAAGAGATGATTTCGTCTTCATTGCCCCGCCTTAAAATAAGCGGCATAACAATGTCGTTGGAGACCATAATGGCCAGCGCAACTGTGGTGACAATGACCATAGCTGTAGCGGCAGAAAGCCCGCCAAGGAACACAATCAAGGTCAGCCATGGCAAATTGCTCTCCATTGGCAAGGCCAAGACAAACATATCCGGATTAATATTGTTACCAACCAAAACCAGCCCGGCTAAAGCAATCGGTACAACAAAAATATTAATGGCTACGATATAGGCAGGAAACAGCCAGCGGGCGAGCCGTAATTCACTCTCGCTATTGTTTTCGGTAACAGTCACATGAAACTGACGCGGCAAGAGCAAAATAGCTACGAATGACAAGAGCGAAATAGCTATCCACCGGCCCCAGTTGGTCGGTGCATCAAGAGCTTGTCTAGCAAGAGCGCTGTCATAGGCTGCCGAGATGAGCTGTGCGGGATTGTCAAAAAGAAAATAGCTAACCCAAATCCCAACAGCAAGAAATGCAACAATTTTAACAATAGCTTCAAGGGCAATAGCACGCATTAAGCCTTCTTGGTGTTCAGTTGCATCAATATGACGTGTGCCGAATAAGAGCGCAAAAGCGGCCATTAGTAACGCAATGATAAAGGTTCCGTTTGCGGCATAAGGAAATGAGATGTCAAAATCTAATGGGGTTTGCACAAGCGTGCTGACCGAAAGCGAAACGGCTTTGAGTTGCAAGGCAATATAGGGGATCATTCCAAAAACGGCAATCAATGTAACGAGAGCGGCAACAACGGGATTTTTGCCATAACGTGCGGCCATAAAATCAGCAACGGATGTTATACGTTCCGCTTTAGCAAGGTGTACAACGCGGCGAACGAGCGGAAAAAATAATAGATAAAATAAAACTGGACCCAGATAGATTGCTAAAAACTCGTAGCCCCGTGCACTGGACATGCCAACTGAGCCGAAGAATGTCCATGAAGTGCAATAAACTGAAAGCGAGAGGGCGTATATGACAGGCCTACCTGCAAGCGAGTTTTTTCGCTTTCTTGCAGCGCGATCTCCCCAGCTGGCAACAACAAATAAGCAAAGAATATACCCTAGCGCGACGGCAAATAGTAACCAGCCTGGCAAAAGTGCTCCCCCTTCTTTTCAAATCGATGCCTTCCCCAAGGCATGTATAATTAATATGGAAGCTACAAATTAGCTTTGTAATAAGTGCAAGGCAAGCAAGATAAATACAATAATTAACAATAGTTATATTAATAATAAAAAATAACTGATTAAAATATACAGTTGAACAATACTGCAAACATGACAAGATTTTCTTATCTTGATTTTGTATTTATTAGTTTGCTTTCAACTATTCCATGGCAAACTAACAGCTCTGTTAGGATAATAAACGGTGGTTAACTCGCGAAAACTGCACACAAGTAGCTCGAGGGATAAGCAAAACATCCCTATGTCGCCTTTGCTCTCGGGAGTTTTGTGCAGTGGCACCGGTTTACATAATAAGAAAAATATTTTTCCCAGGAGCTCTGCTGTGAACCAATCAAGCCTTAATCAAGAAAAACAAAGAATAAACATAATGGAATTGGCTGCTTTTGCCCCCCCCAAAGAAAGTTTACTGAAAAAGCTCGGTCAGCGAATTTGGTCACGTTCTCCAATTAATAGTAGGGATAAGCTTGTGCTGATTATGCAGCAACGTGCTGCATTTGTTTTGTATTGTTTAGCGATTGATCGTCTGGAGGAAGCAAAACAGAGTGAGCCAGAACATCAGTATTTTATAGCAGGCAAGCAAAGCACTATGGGCACGCTCTATACGATGTCTTACGCTGTTATTGCTGACTTGGTACTGCATTTGATGCGCAAATCTGTTTTAGCAGATCCTCAATATATTGCTGGCTCGATAACCCGGGTATCAAAGAGGTCAATTGAAGCAGCGCAAAAGGATGCTGTCATCTATCCCTTACAAAGGTCGCTTTATAAAGAGTGGCAGAGTATGTTTCTTTCTGAAAGGTTGCGTGCAAGTGCAATGGCACCATTAAATAAATCATATTTTCCATCACAAAATCTTATGGATCAGCTATGCCAACTGCTTTTGAACAACGAACCCAATAGGTCATCAAAGCAGGTGTTACTACAAAAAAGGCTGAGAGTAATATTAAGCGTCATAGAGAGAGAGCTTGATCGTAAAATGAATTATAAATCACTCCTCGAATAAATAATTGATACTAAACTACGAAAAAATATACAAATATTGAAATTTATTTCAATATCAAGGAGCTCAAACTATCTTCCTATAGGTATATACCTAAGCCTTTTCCCCGACTTAATTGTCGCAGGAACGCTGCGACATTTTTTCACGTTATAATTGTATACATTATTTGTGATTGATTTTTATTCCAGTATTAAAATTGATGAATGAATATGATTATCTGTTCCATAGGATTCTAAGAAACTACCTCTAGAAAAAGTTACGTAGTGATAACCTATAGATATATATAAGTTTTCTATAATATTCTTGTTAAATAAAATTTAATCTCCTTTATTTCAGTGAAAAAATTTTAAAGAAATATTCAAAATGAAATACGCTTGGGCTCGTGAGAATTTATCAATTTATGCGAGTGATAACAAAATCGTTTCTTCTAAACGCGTCGATGTATCCGTAAAATGGCGTGGTTAAGCGATTGACCTAGCCATTTTACTGAGATAGCTCATTACAACTAAATCCCCATCTGCTTAGGCAAAAAATGCCAAGCCAAAATAATTTTGAGGAAGTCATATGCTGGTTTCCACGGCTCGTTTACATAGCGTCCTTAAAACGGCTGTCGATGGCATTATCGTTATTGATGATAGTGGCACCGTCTTGGTTTTCAATGATGCGTGTGTGCACTTGTTCGGATACGAACGTGATGAAGTAATTGGCAAAAACGTTAGCATTCTCATGAGTGAGGATGACGCTAAATCACATGATGCGCATATTAAACGCTATCTGGATACCGGTGAGAAACGTATCATTGGGCAAGGGCGCGAAGTTAGCGGTTGTCACAAAGATGGTTCCCCAATACCCATTGAATTGTCGGTTGGTGAGGCTGACACTTCAGAAGGGCATCAATTTATAGGTATCATTCGCGATTTGCGTGCCAGAAAGGCATTCGAGCAGCGCGTACGTGATTTGCAATCAAATCTGGTGGTAATGACGCGCGTGAATGCATTGGATGAAATGGGTGCTGCAATTGCCCATGAAATCAACCAGCCATTAACAGCGGTGATGCTGTATTTGCAAACCGCTGCCAGACGTATGAAAACGCTCGAAGAACAAGACCCTCAGCTGCTTTCCATAATGACAAGAGCTGTTGATGAAGCTGACCGTGCTAGTAAAATTATCCAGCGCATGCGTTCTTTTGTTGAAAAGCAGGAGCCGCAAAAAGTTGGTGTAAATCTAGCCAGTTTGATAGATGAATGTGTCGAGTTGGTCATGTTGGGGCACAAGAATGATAATATAAATGTCATATCCAATTTCTCTGATCATGACTATAATTTAACAGTCGATGCTATTCAAGTTCAGCAGATACTTGTTAATCTTATCCGTAACGCTTGCGAGGCCATTAAAGACTGCAAAAAGCAAGAGGTTTACGTGGATGTTGATATAGCTGCAACTGACGTTTTTATTAAAGTAACCGACACAGGCCCTGGTTTGTGTGAGGAAGTCAGAGAGCAGCTCTTTAAGGCTTTCACTGGGACAAAGCGGCGCGGTTTGGGAGTAGGGCTTGCTATTTCTCGTAGTATCGCTCAAAACCACGGGGGAGATTTGTTTGTAGAGCCGTATGTAAAAGGCAAAGGTGCTACTTTTGTACTGCGGCTTCCTCTAGGGCTGGATGGAGCCGATGGACAATCAAACCTAGCTAGTGCGTCGATGATTTAATCAAAAAGAAGGATCTGTGCAATGACGTCTCTACCCTATGTCATTCATGTTGTTGATGATGACCCGGCTGTTCGGGATGCGCTTTCACTGCTATTTGAAACCGAGGGTTTCACAGTTGGCGCTTACGCAAATGCAGAAGAGTTTTTGCAGGCTGTGTCTGTAAAAAAACCGGATTGCGTGTTGCTTGATGTTCATATGCCGGGTCGCTCTGGCATAGACATTCTAAAAACCTTGCACAACGAACACTTTCCATCTCCGATTTTTATCATTTCCGGCCAAGGCGATATTCCAATGGCTGTGGAAGCGATCAAGTCAGGTGCCTATGACTTCATTGAGAAACCTTTCGATGTTGATAGCATCATAGCGCGTGTTCGTGAAGCTGTTGCCAGTGTGCATAGTTCCAATGCCTCTGGTCTAGCTGTATTCCCGGGCTCTGAAACGCTGACACCGCGTGAGCGCCAGGTTCTGCAAGAGATTACCGCAGGCTCATCAAATAAAGAAGCGGGTCGCAACCTGAAGATTTCCCCACGCACTGTTGAGGTACACCGGGCGCGAATCATGGAAAAGTTGGGTGCACGCAATGCTGCTGATTTGGTACGTATAGTGCTAACTGGTGAAAACCCTGCCTAACTTGGTGTTATTCCTATATAAATCATGAAGTATTAACCCGCATTCTAGCAGAATTGCAGAGCAAGGCGGGTTAATACGCACGACAAGTACTGCAAATAGGCGATATTGTCGCACACACGAGCCGCAAGTTGTAATCGTTGAAATTACAATTGAGGCATGCTGGGTGGGAGAATTGCCGTTTGATACATGTTATTGAGGACGATTTTTCGGTACGTGATGCATTGCAGCATTTGTTCACAGAACTTGGTGCCAGTTCGTGTACTTATAGTGACGCTGAAAGTTTTTTGAATTTCCTGAAACAGGTGACAGCAAAAGATTGTGTTCTAGTAGATCTACATCTTCCGGGAATAAGTGGTGTTGAAGTTATTAAGTATCTGCGCGAGTTAAGTGATCCGCCGCATATTGTCGCAATTACTGGGAAGTCTCTAGCCGAAATAAACAAGGCCTTTACAGGTATTAAGAGGCCGCCAATAGTCCGTAAGCCATTGAAAGAAGAGTGTCTTTTAAGGGAAATGGATTTAGGTACAGCTCTCAATAGTGCGTGAATGGTAACCCCTTTATTCTAAGAATTGTTTCTTTGGAATAAAATAGTTGTTGCATAATCACGCAGAAATTTGCTTCAAGTCAAAACATGGGTTTTATTCGTGACGGGACGAGGCCTATGGATTTTGTATAGCCAAGTGGCAAAGGACGATGCCGCTGCTATGATAATTTATAGCAAACCATTGGTTTGCGAGGAGGGAGAATGGTGCATTCACTACATGCCAACGGCTTGGAAAGTGATGGCAGCCATGAAGATAATGCTGTTGGAGTAGGTCAACCGACCGGCTCAAATAGTGCCATGCGCAATGCTGGCCGAAAACACAAACTCAATGCTCATGATGTCCTTTTCTATGAGGGTGATAAGGCTGAGCGGCTGTATGAGGTCGTACATGGCGTTGTGATGATGTATAAACTGCTTCCCGATGGACGGCGGCAAGTAGTCTATATTGTTAGAGAAGGCGATATGCTCGGTTTCTCGAAAGAAGAAAACTACGATTGTACAGCAGAAGCTTTGAGTGATACTGAGCTGTTGGTTTATGAAGCGCGTGAAGTGGCTTCATCTGCTTATATGCAGTCTTACATCAACAAATGCTTGCTTGGACAAATGGAAAACCTGCACGAACATGCTGTTTTGCTTGGCCGTAAATCGGCGCTGGAGCGTGTTGCGACGTTTCTAATGAGTTTGGTTCCCAATAGAGGTGGTACAGGTTGTGAAGGACCGCCAGAGCCTGAAGCGGATGATACAAGAACCGTGGTGCTTTCGATGACACGTCAGGAGATCGCCGACTATTTGGGGCTCACCATTGAAACTGTCAGCCGTGTCGTATCGCAGCTTAAAAAGCGCGGACTGATTAAAGTTGAGAAACAAGATAGCATTCATATCACCAATATCTGTGGGATTTGCCAGTTAACTGGAATTCACTAGGCTTCGCTCAATAGCGAGGTTTCGCTAAATGTGATGTGTCTTATACAGATTAGTTGGTGTGAGAGTTCGCCAGTGCTGTAGCAAAAGAAGCAGCACTGGCTTTATTATTATACGGCAACTGAATGGCGCGCTGCCTGCTTGGGCAAATAAGCATCAAAAGCGGCGGCCGCGACGCGCACATAGCGTCGTCCCTCACCAATAAGCTCAATATGCCCTTCACGGATAACAGCAAGGCCGTCTTCGACCATTTCTTGAAGGCGCTCAAATCCATCCGCTACAATCTCGGGGCTTTGTCCATGCTGGGCGCAAATATCAAACACATCTACTGCGTAATAAGTCATCAACTCCATGATGATTTGCGACCGCAATTTATCCTCGCCATGAACGCCCACCCCTTTAACGATTGGCGCAGTGCCTTCTTCGACTTGTCGGGCCCAACCTCGCATATCTGGTGAGTTTTGGATGTAGCCGGAAGGAAGGAAGCCAATTGAGCTTGGGCCAAATCCGATTAATGTATCGGCTTGATCGGTGGTGTAGCCTTGGAAATTACGCCGCAGGCGATGCTCCTTCAGCGCAATAGCCATTTCATCGCTGGGTAGTGCAAAGTGATCAAGGCCAATGGCTTCGTAACCGGCCTCAATCAAAGCCTCTCTGGAAACGTCGGAAAGCATAATCCGCGCTTCAGCGTCGGGAAGATGCTCTTCTTTAATGAGCTGCTGGTGCTTTTTGAACCACGGCACATGGGCATAACCAAATAAGGCAACGCGGCCGGGTGCTAGTTGTTTTGTGTATTCTACGGTTTGCCGAATGGTTTCCTCGGTTTGCAAAGGCAAGCCATACATTAGATCAAAGTTGATCTGCGAAAGGCCGACGTCTCGTAACGCCTGCACAGCAGTTTCAACAACCTTAAGCGGTTGTACCCGTCCGATAGCCTTTTGAACTTCAAGGTCAAAGTCCTGTACCCCAAGGCTGGTACGGTTGATGCCCCCCATCACCAGAGTTTCGGCTAGAAATGGCGTTACGGTTCTCGGGTCAAGCTCGATAGCATGCTCAATATCAGGAAGAAAATCAAAATACTCTTTGAGCGCATCGATAACATTGAGGAAAATATCGCGTGGTAGCAAACTGGGCGTACCGCCCCCCCAGTGGATATGTTGTACCTGTCTTTTTCCATCAGCCGCTTGTTTGAGTTTGCCCCCGATGAGGTGGACTTCTTTTAACAAAAGATCACCATAAGCGCGGATAGGTGCGATTTGCTTGGTCGCTTTGGTGTTGCAACCGCAATAATGGCACATTTCCTGACAAAACGGCACATGTAGGTACAGTGAGAGTGGCTCTAAAACGTTGAGTTGCTGCAACCAATCTTCATAAACCTGCCCATCAACCTCATTGGTAAAGTGAGGGGCGGTGGGGTATGAGGTATAGCGCGGTATTGTACGCGATGCGTATTTTTCTTTAAGATTGACCATTCCCATAGGCTAGTTGCTTGCCTTTCTTACTCATTGATGCGGATCAAGCTTATTGCACTTATTTAGAATATTTATAATGCAATCGACCCACAGCACGACTAGAATGTTTGTTGCCTACTCATAACGCCAGCCAAATATGAGGTGCAAGTCCTTTTTGTGTGGTCGAAAATTAATATTAAGATTTGCATTGCGGCAAAGACATTGATGATCGATTATCAAGAATTATAGGAATATTTAATGCAATTATCTTGGCGACTGATCCTTTGGACAGCCAGTACATTACTCATCGGAGCAACCGGCTACCTTGTCTTTGATTACGTCGGGGCTCCACTTGCTGTTTTCCTGGGGCCTGTCAGTTTTCTTTTAATCGCAACCAGATGGCTGAAGCAACTCAATTTTCCTAACATTCTTGTCAGTCCAGTTTATTTGGTTGTCGGAGCAGTACTTGGGCAGGGCGTGACCGACGGTTTTCTAGCCCATATGAGCAAGTGGCCAATCAGCCTTGGTGCTATATTGCTCCTTGTTCCAGCAATTATATTTATAACCAGTTGGGTGTTGTCTAGGGTGTTTGCATGGTCTCACTCGCAAAGTTTCTATGCCACAATTCCCGGTGCACTCCCTATGACAATGGCAATGGCTGAAGAAAAAGGTGAAGCGCTAGCACCTATTCTTACAGTTCAACTCACGCGCCTGATGTTCATGGTTGTGTTGGTGCCCTTAACAACATCAATATTCATAGAAATCGAGCCATCGATAGCAAGCTCCCTCCCACCAATGACAGCTGTCGAGTACCTATGGCTTGCCGTAGGTTGTTATGTTGTGGGTTGGATATTTGCCCGTTTGAAATTGCCTGCGGGCTATCTGAGTGGTGCCATACTGGCAAGCTCTTTTCTGCATATAACTGGTGTTGTCAAAGGTGGGCTGCCTGCAAATTTGGAAACTGTTTTCCTTATGATGATGGGCTGTAAAATGGGCTTATATGTTAAAAATGTATCCCAAGCGGACTTGGTCAAAAGCCTCCTGCCTTCAATTGTTGCTTTTATAGTCGCCAGTTCAGTTGCATTTTGTTTTGCTGTTTTACTGTCATATCTAACGGGGTTTTCCATACTGCAATTGTTCATTTCCTATACACCCGGCGGACAGGAGGCGATGATATTACTCGCAGGCTATGTTGGGGCAGATCCGGCTTTTGTCGTTGCCCATCACTTGTTCCGGTTTATTGGGCTTTTGGTCCTAATGCCGTTTTTATTGCGCTGGTTTAGAGCTGACGATTTAATTTTAGAAAAAAAATAAAAAAAGCCTGCAAATACCAAAACTTGC
The DNA here is from genome assembly GCF_001562055.1 of Polycladidibacter stylochi. Classification (GTDB taxonomy): domain Bacteria; phylum Pseudomonadota; class Alphaproteobacteria; order Rhizobiales; family Stappiaceae; genus Pseudovibrio; species Pseudovibrio stylochi. The sequence goes on from NZ_LLWE01000035.1 coordinate 11,308, forward strand.
CAGACAGGAGACTGACAGCAACTTAAAGTCGAAACTAAAAAAGATGCTATCCTGTCAATATTTAGTCGAATTCTTATGGAATGCGATAAACGCGCCGTTTTGATTCGTTATTGAACGAGCTACCGCTCGCCTTCAACGCGCCAGCTGTTGATATCTTAGGATCAAATAAGACCAATGAAGGACCAATGAAGTCAACTAAAGCGCTTAACGCTTGAAACTTTTCAACTTCTGAACCGTTTTTCTCTTTAGAAAAATTTTATTTTCTTGGGGACACATGAATTTGATATGGGTCAAGGGCGGGACATTTTGTCCTTCATAGATATACCGATACGAAATAATATCCATTTCACCTAACTGGATGGGGCAAAACGTCATGGTTAAGCAGAAAGCCAGATACCTGACGCTTGAGGAGGGGGGCTTTGCCACTCTTCTGTTGGCGACAGTAGTACTGTGCCTGATTATCGCAGGAAGAACCTTCGATCAGGTATTGGCATTTCATGCAGGCGTCGTCGCGGTGGCTTCCGCTGTCGGTGCTTTCTACATATTCCGTCGTTATTTTGACGGTGAAAAATTACGTGCGCCGTTAGAAATTGACGGCAAACCGAATTATAACTTTGGACCGGTTAAAGTCGGCGCTTGGCTTTCCGTATTCTGGGGTATTGCCGGATTTTTGGTCGGTTTGATTATCGCCTTGCAACTGGCTTACCCAGTACTGAACCTGGACCTTCCTTGGACCAGCTTCGGTCGCATGCGTCCGCTACACACATCTGCGGTCATCTTCGCATTTGGTGGTAACGTTCTAATCGCATCGTCATTCTATGTTGTGCAGCGTACCTGTCGTGCGCGTATGCCTGGTGAGATTTTACCTTGGCTGGTTGTTCTTGGTTACAATGTCTTCATTGTTATCGCAGGTACTGGCTATCTTCTTGGTGTTACACAGGGTAAAGAGTACGCTGAGCCAGAGTGGTATGCCGACTGGTTGCTCACTATTGTCTGGGTGTTTTATCTGTTTGCCTTTTTGGGCACCATTTGGCGCCGCCGCGAGCCGCACATCTATGTGGCCAACTGGTTCTATCTGGCGTTCATTGTCACCATTGCAGTGCTGCACATCTTCAATAACGCTTCACTGCCGGTAAGCTTGTTCTCCACCAAGTCCTATATTGTTTGGGCGGGTGTACAAGATGCGATGGTGCAGTGGTGGTACGGTCACAATGCTGTGGGCTTCTTCCTCACGGCTGGTTTCTTGGCCATCATGTACTACTTCATTCCAAAACGTGCCGAGCGCCCGGTTTACTCTTACCGCTTGTCAATCGTGCACTTCTGGGCACTGATCTTCATTTACATTTGGGCCGGTCCGCACCACTTGCACTATACAGCTCTGCCACAGTGGGCTTCTACTTTGGGCATGACCTTCTCTATCATCCTCTGGATGCCTTCATGGGGTGGTATGATCAACGGTCTGATGACCCTCTCTGGTGCTTGGGACAAAATGCGTACTGACCCTGTGTTGCGTATGATGGTTGTTTCTGTTGCGTTCTACGGTATGTCCACCTTTGAAGGTCCGGTCATGTCAATTCGTGAAGTGAACGGCCTGTCTCACTACACCGACTGGACAATCGGTCACGTGCACGCCGGTGCTCTTGGCTGGGTTGGCTACATCTCCTTTGGCGCGTTGTACTGCCTCATTCCTTGGCTCTACAATAAAAAGCTCTACTCCCTGCGTTTGGTGAATGCTCACTTCTGGGTCTCCACTCTGGGTATCGTGCTTTACATCTGTGCCATGTGGGTCTCCGGCATCATGCAGGGTCTGATGTGGCGTGCTTACGATAGCCTTGGCTTCCTTGAGTACTCATTCATTGAAACTGTAGATGCGATGCATCCATTCTATGTCATTCGTGCATTGGGTGGCGGTATGTTCCTGCTGGGCGCGTTGTTCATGGCCTATAACCTGATCATGACAGTACGTAGCAAAGAGAGCGAAGAAACCGTTGCTGATACGTCTGGCTTGGTAGCCGCTGAGTAAACGGGGAGCGTTTAATGTCTGCTTGGAAAAAACACGAGATTTTCGAGAAAAACTCCCTGATCCTGATCATCGGTATTGTAATTGCAATCTCGATTGGTGGCTTGGTGGAAATTGTGCCGCTCTACTACTTGAAGAGCACCATTGAAAAGACTGAGGGCGTTCGCCCTTATACACCGCTAGAACTGGCGGGACGTAACATATACGTGCGCGAAGGGTGCTACACCTGTCACTCACAGATGATCCGTCCTCTACGCGATGAGCTGGAGCGTTATGGCAACTATTCATTGGCAGCAGAGTCAATGTATGACCGTCCATTCCAGTGGGGCTCAAAGCGTACCGGTCCTGATCTTGCGCGTGTTGGTGGCAAATACTCCGACCAATGGCATAAAGACCACTTGGTAAACCCACGTTCGGTATCGCCAACCTCTGTCATGCCGGGTTATCCGTTCTTGGTTAAAAACGAACTGACCACCCGCGACATGAAAGACCATCTGGAACTGAATGTTCTTTACGGCGTACCATACACCGAGGAGCAAATTGCCAACGCAAAAGCTGATGCTGTAGCGCAGGCAATGCCGGATTCAGATGCTGCGGAAGGCTTCGAAGAGCGTTACCCTGGAGTTGCCTTGCGCGACTTTGATGGTAACCCGGACAAAGTGACCGAAATGGACGCGTTAATCGCATATCTGCAAATGCTTGGAACTCTCGTAGACTTTAAACTCTACGACGAGAAAGCCAACCTGCGCTAGGGAGAAGAATATGGACGAGACATATGTTAGTCTTGCAAACTTTGCCCAAACAGGCGGTCTCCTGTACTTTATGGCAGTTTTTGCAGCAATCGTTGTTTACGCAGTTTGGCCGGGAAATAAAAAGCGCTTCGATGAAGCGTCTAGCATCCCGCTTCGGGAGGATGACTGATGGCTGATCATAACAAAGAAGTGGATCAGATTACCGGTGTCGAGACCACCGGCCACGAGTGGGATGGTTTGAAAGAGCTGAATAACCCGCTTCCAAAGTGGTGGCTTTACATATTCTACGGCTGTATTGTCTGGGCAATCGGCTATTGGGTACTCATGCCATCATGGCCATTGGTTAGTGACTACACAAAGGGTGTTCTCGGCTCCTCACAGCGTGCCGAAGCCACAGCAGAGTTTCAGGCTGCACAGGCCGAGCGTGCGAAGATGGGCGAAAAGTTGATGCAGGCTTCTCTTCAAGAGATTGAAGATACACCTGAACTTCTTGAATTCGCCATGGCACAAGGGAAGATTGCTTTTGGTGATAACTGTGCACCTTGTCATGGTACAAGTGCAACCGGTGCCTTGGGTTATCCGAACTTGCAAGATGATGCCTGGATTTGGGGTGGCTCGCTAGACGATATCAACTACACCATTTCCTATGGTATTCGCTCGGGTAATGACGACGAACGCTATGCTGAAATGTCTGCATTTGGCCGTGATGAAATCCTCTCTAAAGAGGAAATCGTTAACGTATCAAGCTATGTTGCAAAAATTGCAGGTATCGACCCTGATCCAAAAGCCGATTTAGACGCAGGTGCTGTTCTTTTTGAAGAGAACTGTGCAGCGTGTCACGGGGAAGATGCAAAAGGTCTTCGTGATGCTGGCGGACCGGATTTGACTGCGCCGAACTATCTATACAAGCGTTCACTTGAAGGTATCGAAGCACAGGTGACATCACCGAAACACGGTGTGATGCCTGCATGGATTGACCGTCTTGGAGAAACAACTGTGAAATCTTTAGCAGTTTATGTTCACTCACTAGGCGGCGGCGAGTGAATCTGCTAAAATTATAGAACACTAATATAACAGGCGGGCGCCTTGCGCCCGCCTGTTAATCCATTCAAAGCCAAACAGGTAGCGCTATGAAAAAGACTGCCAAAGCCATAGCCGAAACAGACGACGACAGTTGGTTTGTTTCAGACGCCAAAATTTATCCCATGGCGACAAAAGGGTTGTTCCGAAATATCAAGTGGGCAATCCTATTTATAACCTTGGGTTTATATTATTTTCTTCCTTTCATTCGCTGGGACCGCGGCGAAGGTTTTCCAAATCAGGCTGTTCTTATCGACTTTGAGCGCGCCCGTGGATACTTCTTCTTTATCGAAATCTGGCCGCAAGAGGTTTATTATCTAACAGGCCTCTTGGTTATAGCTGCTGTCGCATTGTTTTTAATGAATGCAGTAGCCGGTCGATTATGGTGCGGGTATTTATGTCCGCAAACGGTATGGACTGATCTTTTCTTAAAAATAGAAAACTGGGTTGAGGGTGATCGCCGAAAGCGCATAGCGCTTGATAAGCAACCGTGGACATTGAATAAAATCTCCAGGAAAGCAGTCAAACATTTCTTATGGTTGATGGTGGCCTGGTGGACAGGTGGTGCTTGGGTTCTGTATTTTCACGATGCCCCGACACTTGTAGTTGATTTGCTGACATTCACAGCGCCAATCGGTGCCTATGTCTGGATTGGTATACTGACTTTCACAACTTATTCATTAGCTGGCTTTATGCGTGAGCAAGTTTGCACCTACATGTGTCCTTGGCCGCGAATTCAGGCCGCGCTCACAGATGAATATGCGCTAAACGTTACGTATCGTTACGACCGTGGCGAGCCGCGTATGCACTTGAAAGAGGCACAAAAAAAGCAGGCTGATGGTGAAAAGGCTGGCGATTGTATCGATTGTAACCAGTGTGTTCACGTTTGCCCAACAGGCGTGGATATTCGCGATGGATTGCAGTTAGGTTGTATTCAGTGTGGGCTATGTATTGATGCCTGTGATAATGTCATGATGAAAATTGGTAAGCCGAAAGGCCTTATCGGTTATGACACAGATATGAATATTGAACGCCGCGAACGTGGTGAAAAACCTATTTACCGTTTCATACGGCCAAGAACCATCGTTTATGTTCTAATCATTGGCTTAATTAGTGGTTTGATGCTCTACAAGCTGACCAACCGCGATTTGAGTAATCTAACTGTTGTACATGACAGGAATCCGCTCTACGTCAATCTAAGAGGTGGTGCTGTTCGTAATGGTTATACGCTTCGCCTTTATAACCGCTACAAGCAACCGCAGGAGTTCATTCTATCTATTAAAGGTATGCCGGAAGGTTCGCAGCTAAAAGTTGTTGGCGAAAAGACGGGTACTTCCAACGATATACCTGTGGTGGTTGATCCCGATACAACACGTGAAATACGTGCTCTTGTATTTTCTCCAAAAGGGAGCAAGATGCCGGAATCGCATGATATGCAGTTTGTATTGCATGATCCGAAAGCCGGGACAGAAGTTGTAATTGGTGACTTCTTCCGTGCAAAAGGCAACTAACAAGACGGCAGGTCGGCGAATATCCGGCCTGCCTTGATAAGGGCAAAAACCGATAATACTACCGGCAAAGGCCAAAGGGACCATTAAGGAGATAAGCATGTCAGTACAAACGGGTGATACCAAATCGGTTAGGCCATTTACTGGTAAAAAAGCACTGCTTTGGTTTTTGGGCTTTTTCGCAGTGATTTTTGCCGTGAACTTTACCATGGTTTACATGGCTATTGGTAGTTTCCCGGGGCTGGAAGTCGCCAGTTCCTATAAAGTTTCACAGCGTTACAATGAAGAAATAGCACAAGCGCGCGCCCAAGAAGAACTTGGTTGGCAAGTTGACGTTAGTGCAAACAGAACAAACGACAGTGTTTTGCATATTAAAGTAAACGCACTGGATAAATACGGAACAAAATTGAATGGTGAAACTGTTGATGTTAAGTTGAACCGCCTAAGTGATAAATCCCATGACAAGCATCTTGTGCTTGCAGAAACATCCCCTGGTATTTACGAGGGTGTTATACCTGAAGTAGCAAATGGCCTTTGGTATCTTCATCTAAGTTTTCAAAACAGTAATGATGAAGTCGTTTTCCGCTCTAGAAATAAGTTGCTATTTAAAGCAGATAACCAAGAATGAGTGAAACTACCCGTGATTGGGACGCCTTTATTACAAAAGGCGACAGTCAGAATTTGCATATGGATTTAGCGGTTGATGGAATTACATGTGCCGCTTGTATCTATGAAATTGAACGCGATCTTGAAAAAGTTGACGGAATAGAACGGGCACGTCTCAATTATACATCCCACCGCTTAGGTGTGGAGTGGAAGCAAAACACCACGTCGCCCGATCACATAGTCTCTCGATTAGAACGCTTAGGCTATAAAGTTTACCCATTCGACCCGGCGCAAGTAAAAGAGCGCGGCGATAAAGTGGGTAAAGATATACTGCGCTCACTTGCCGTTTCCGGCTTTGCATCTATGAACATTATGTTGCTCTCAATCTCTGTTTGGTCGGGAAACCATTCGGATATTGACGAAGCAACACGTTCTTTTTTTCATTGGCTCTCAGCACTAATTGCACTGCCAACGGTTGCGTACTCAGGGCGTATTTTTTTCAAAAGTGCATATCGGGCGATCCGCCAGCGTAATTTGAATATGGATGTTCCCATATCAATTGGTGTGCTACTGGCAACGGCCCTATCACTTGTTCAAACAATTTTTCACGCCAAACATGCATATTTTGACAGCGCTGTTATGTTGCTGTTCTTTTTGCTCGCCGGCCGCTATTTCGATCACATGATGCGTCGAAAAACGCGTAGCTTTGCAGAAAATTTAGCCGTATTAAAAGCAGAATCAGCCACGAAAATCCAGCCAGATGGCTCACTATTGGATGTGCCTCTATCAAAATTACAAGAGGGAGACCTTGTAATTGTGCGGCCGGGTGAACGCATTTCTGTAGATGGGCTCATAGTTGAAGGGGTATCAAGCGTCGACCAAAGCTTGGTGACTGGTGAAACGAAGCTCCACGAGGTGAGCGTAGGTTCGCCAGTGTATGCCGGTACAATGAACGCGCAAGGTCAGCTAACCCTAGAAGTTATCAAGGCTGCTCAAAATACTTTACTCGATCAGGTCAACAAGCTGCTTGAAACAGCTATGGAGGCACGTGGTAAATACGTGCAGATTGCCGACAAAGCTTCTCAGCTATATGCGCCATTGGTTCATACGGCTGCACTACTGACCCTTATTGGCTGGCTTATCTTTGGTGCAGGCTGGCAGCATGCTATTATTATTGCCATTTCTGTTCTTATCATCACATGCCCTTGTGCTCTTGGTCTTGCCATACCAGCTGTACAGGTTGTGGCGAGCGGCCTGTTTTTTGATCGTAAAATCCTGCTAAATTCTGGTGATGCGATTGAACGTTTGGCAAAGGTAGACACAATTGTTTTCGATAAAACCGGGACCTTAACAACACCGGATCCTCAATTGCTCCAAGAGCACGGCCTTTCGCAACAACAATTAATTGAAGCAGCAAGGCTCGGGCTTTCTTCTTCGCATCCACTTAGTAAAGCTATAGTCAGGGCAGCCTACAAGCTTAATATTAATAACACTGAACTTACGCCACTAAAACAGGCAAGCGAAACCGCCGGGCAGGGGGTTGCCGCTAATGTTGGTGAGGGTGAAATTCGCTTGGGTTCACCGAAATTTTGCGGCGTAAAGAGCAAAGATCTGGCTAAAATCGAAAGTAAATATCCTGAAGCATCGATCATTGCCTACAAGCAGGCAAATGGCACAATACACTTATTACCGGTCGCACAATCGCTACGCTCCGATGCTCAAACACAGGTTTCCCGTCTACTCAAGCGTGGTTACGATGTTCAATTACTTTCAGGTGATCGGGCAAGTGCCGTTGAAAAAGCAGCAAAAGAGCTTGCTATTGAAAGTTACTACGCACAATTACAACCTCAAGAGAAGATTGCGTATATTGAGAAGCTCCGTGGTAAAGGTAAAAATGTACTGATGGTTGGCGATGGTTTGAATGATGCACCAGCTTTAGCCGCGGCTAATGTATCTATATCTCCTGTCTCCGCAGTACACTTGTCGCAAGCAGCCGCAGACGCCATATTCTTAGGAGAGCCGATTGCACCTGTGTTTGATGCTTTGAACATATCGCGAAGAGCACACACAATTATGCAACAAAACCTCTGGCTTTCTGGGGTATATAACTTACTTTCGGTGCCAGTTGCCGTTGCAGGGTATGTAACCCCGTTACTCGCAGCTTTGGCCATGTCAGGCTCTTCCGTGGTCGTGACACTAAATGCTTTGCGCTTGCGTCTTAGCTTCCTTAGTGCTTCGGAACCAGATACCACGTACAAACTAGGGAAATGATAAGTGGAAATTCTAGTATATCTTATTCCAACAGCTTTAGTTCTTGGTGGTGCTGGCTTAGCGGCTTTCTTATGGTCGTTAAAGTCTGGCCAATACGATGATATTGAGGGCGCTAAATGGCGTATATTGGACGACGGCGATTTGCAAGACGAAAACACGAATAATAATAATAGTTAATTACTTCAATATATATATGATATTTTAAATATAATGCCCCTTAGTTAAGGGGAAGATTTAAATAAATATGCTCTGCTATTGGTGAGTGGCGGGGGAATTAAAGTGCCGTTACACCAATATACATATTTACATTTTACATACTGCCAGACTATGCTGCCACGAGTTAATTTTGTTAGGGCTATGCATTTTTTTGTCTTGACAGTTTTAATTGTTGTCATTGTTCCCATTGAAATTAACCTGCCATTCTTTTTGGCTTTTTTCTGTTTAATGGTGGCGTACCCAAGGGACGAGCGACGCAAACAAATTCCAAGCATCAATATATTGGAATATTTTGATATGGCATTATTATCAGTTAAAGAGATTGCCAGAGCAGCAAACCAGGGAAAGTTCTTAGTTTTTTATCAGCCACAGATAAGCTCGGAGCATTGGCAGCCACTATATGTTGAGGCGTTGGTGAGGTGGCGCCGAGATGATGGAACAATAATCCCTCCCTCTGCATTTCTCTCTAGAATTAACTCTACAAAGAAGCTCGATATTTTGGGGCGTCATGTTATACGCCAATCATTGCAAGATCTGTGCTTAATGCGCAGAGTAAACCCTGAGCTCAAACTAGCGGTGAATGTGAATATTTCGCAGCTGGAGACAAAAGGCTTTGTGGCATTTGTTGAAAGAGAACTAATCAAAAATCGCGTAAAACCATACAATTTGGAATTGGAGCTCACAGAAGTTGGCTTAGACCGGCTTTCTAATCGAGCGGGCAACGCGCTTACCAAACTAAAAAAACTGGGAGTATCATTAGCTCTAGATGATTTTGGCAAAGGCGGCTCGGGTAAAACACGGCTGCAATCTATGGATTGGGATACCCTAAAAATAGATAGGAATGACCTAAAAGACCTCATTGATAACCCCAAAAGCATAACTTTACTCTCCTCAGTCATTCAACTGGGTAAAGCAAATAAATTACGCGTTGTTGCAGAAGGTGTTGAAACGCAAATGCAAGCGTTAACCTTGAAAGCAATGGGGGTTGATGAACTACAAGGTTACCTTTTCGCAAAGCCAATGAATATTACACAAACGCAAGACTGGTTATTAAGTTATGCTGATGATGTGAGGGCTCGAAGATTGCGTTTAGCACAAAGTAAATCCAACGTAAGTGCATAATAATATATGTGCAGTCTTGGCGTTTAAACTCGCGAGCAAAAGCACCAAGCGATTCAACAAGAATGTTATATGCCCATACGCAAACAAGCCCCCATTCGGGGGCCTGTTGTCAGTCGCTATTTATTTTTGAGAAACAGCTTAACCGCCAGCGGCATGGTGCAAAATAGCACCAGGTGCTTCAAGATCATCTATGCCAGTGTTTTGGAACGAAATCCCAAGAGTTTGCCATACGTCTACGAGGGCATCTTTTAGATGTTCAATCATCGCATCATTATGGAAGGGGCCTGGTGTAATCCGCAACCGCTCTGTGCCACGTGGTACAGTAGGGTAGTTGATCGGCTGAATGTAGATATTGTGCTTTTCCAGAAGCATATCAGTTGCTTGCTTACATAGATCAGGGTCAGCAACCAAAACTGGAACAATATGGGTTTGTGAAGGCATCACCGGCAATCCAGCAGCTGACAAAATGTCTTTGGTGCGCTGTGCTTGACGCTGTTGGCCTTCACGTTCTTCCTTTGAAGCCTTCAAGTGAGCAATGGAAGCCGTTGCAGCAGCAGCGAGACCAGGTGGTAATGCTGTTGTAAAAATGAAGCCAGGTGCAAAAGAACGGACTGCATCAACAACAGTTTTGTTGCCTGTGATATAGCCCCCAAGAACACCATAGGCTTTCGCAAGTGTGCCTTCAATGATATCAATGCGATCCATGACGCCATCACGCTCACAAATACCGGCCCCGCGTGGCCCGTACATGCCAACAGCGTGTACTTCGTCAATATAGGTCATGGCGTTATATTTATCGGCAAGATCGGCAATCTTTTCTATAGGGGCAATATCACCATCCATAGAATAAACCGATTCAAAAACAATCAGCTTCGCCCGCTCATTGCCAGCCGCTTTTAAAAGTTCTTCCAAATGCTCAAGGTCGTTATGGCGCCAAACCTTTTTGGCAACACCAGAGTTGCGAACCCCCGCGATCATAGAAGCGTGATTCAGCTGGTCTGAGAGAATGAGGCAATCAGGAAGTAGCTTGGCAATGGTGGAAATGGCAGCTTCATTAGAAACAAAACCAGATGTAAACACCAAAGCGCTTTCTTTTTGGTGTAAGTCGGCAAGTTCATTTTCCAGCATGACCAATGGATGGTTGGTTCCGGCGATGTTTCGAGTTCCACCCGCACCGGTTCCCATGTTTTCCACTGTTGTGGTCATGGCCTTGATAACTTTAGGGTGCTGCCCCATGCCAAGGTAGTCGTTGGAACACCAAACAGCGATTTCGCGCGTCGAGGTGCCATTTCTGTAACATGCATACGGATATTTGCCCGTCTGACGTTCAAGATCAGCAAATACACGATACCGCTTTTCGTCCTTTAAAGAAACAATTGCTTCCTCAAAAACGGCTTGATAGTTCATAGGTTGCCCCTTGTTTGGCTGCCCCACAGTTTAATCTGTAGTTTATATGGGCTCTAAACTAACCGAGTTTGACCTCTCTGTCGCAGGACAGATTGCCGCGCTCTGGTTTTATTGACAAACTACTAGCAGAAATGCGTTCGGCTGTCTTAGCATAGCGCAAACTTCTACGAAGTTTGTTTTGTTTTACACACAGGCAATAATAATTATAACCAATTAATATAAAGGTTCCTGCTTAGTTGATATTGACAGATGTACTATGCAAGTTAAGGTGCTAAAAACTTAAGGGTAGAAACGTGTGAGTATTGATCTTTCTTCACTGACATTTCTAGTGGTAGAAGATAGCGCCTATATGCGTACGATTTTACGTACCTTACTGCAAGGGTTTGGTGCGCGGCGGATCATTGAGGCGGAAGATGGCGCCTCAGGTTTAGAGGCATTAGAGAGAGCTACGCCCGATATATTGATTCTCGATTGGGTTATGCCAATTTTGGATGGTGCAGATATGGTACGTATGATCCGCACGCCAGATAACCCCTTCGCATATATACCAATTATTATGGTAACAGCTCACACCGAACGGAGCAGGGTTTTAGAAGCCCGTAAGCTTGGAGTGCATGAACTCCTATCTAAACCCATTAGTGCCAAGGCGCTTCATCAGCGTATTACCTCTGTGATTTTGCAGCCAAGAGACTTTGTCAAATCGGCGGGCTATTTCGGCCCCGCACCACGTGCCATGTTGCACCAGCCAAAATCTTGGCGGCCAATAACGCAAAGCAGTAACGAGAAATAAAAAGGCCTACCAGATTGACTGATAGGCCTTTAAGGTGCGGGCGATCCATTGCGACAGATGGTGCGCTATGCGTAGTTGTGAGAAACGGACGCGGTTATCTCAAAATACGCATGAAAAGCGAAAGCGGTTGAATTGTATCAAGCGAACATTCACCTACTTTGTATGTCATTACCAAGTAATTAGCTGCGTTGAGATTACTTGGTGCCTAGTCTTGCAAAACTTAACCACCCCTTTGGGAGCGGGTGGTTAAGCGAGCTTAACTTTTTTAATGCGCTAAACGCTCCGATAGCTTTTGGGTAGCTTCACCCCATATCTCAGGGGGAAGTTGTGTTACAACGCGTAAAAGTTGTGCGAATTCTTTTTCTTCCAATTGGTATTTTAAGAGCTGTAGTTCAGCCTCGGAGAACTGAGAATTCGTGGTTTGGCTTACTTCGTGCTCGTTAGTTTGATATGCCACATTTGCCTCCATATTTAAAATATAGCACCCTTAAACCCCTATGATGGGTGCTGATGAATCTGTCGTTAAGGTCTCATTAGAGCGACTAGATGTAAACGGATTAGCTGAATTAATTAAAATTGATAATTATCAAAGTGTGTTTTATGTCACATATCTCAATCAAACCGGCATTAGACTTTTTCTTGTAATCAAGTAATTACTCTCAATGGTTGAAATTTATTTCAAATTTTATACATTTAGGTAAATTCTTTACTTACCCAATAAGAGCGATAGTGATTAGTCTTTGCGTCGATATTTATATAACCTATTGAATTAATTGGTTTATCAATACTCTTGGTGGGAGTAGTTTGTAGCTTTTTAGAGTTATCGACCAAGGTGTCGAATTAGGCCTACAACCCAAAGGCGCGTAGTGGATAAACTGGCGAATAATGCCCTATTTTAGGTATACGTAAAAGAGAGTTTGCCTATTGCTGGCTCATATCTAAGCAGGGAGGCGAACCGCAGCAACAATTATACGCACACTTATTGTGTGAGAGTAAAACGAGGGCTGAAACTGGGTTGATAATGGAGTAGGGCGCATACGGAAACAATATGTCACCAATCCCTAGGGCTAACAGATAGAATTTTAAGCTGATTGTTAGATGGTGCTGCCGAGAAGATTTGAACTTCCGACCTCTCCCTTACCAAGGGAGTGCTCTACCCCTGAGCTACGGCAGCCAATAATCTTAAAATACGTGAAAACCGTATTAAATTAAAGTGGTTTCCAAGTATGAATTTTAGAAACGACCCATAACGCTCTCGCGTCGGGATGAAATCTAAAATACTAGGGAAATGGTGCTGCCAGAGAGAATTGAACTCTCGACCTCTCCCTTACCAAGGGAGTGCTCTACCACTGAGCTACGGCAGCATCTTCATTTCTCAAGGCAACGGCCTTGGAACGAGGAGGCTTATGTCACACAGCTTCTTTTGGTGCAACCTTTTTATTTACAAACCTTGTGGAAATTTCCGCACTCCCAATAGAAGTTTTATATATACAAATAAAATCAGTTAGCTACCCGCAGAATCCTGATTTTTATAGGCGTCTTACACTTACCGGGCTTGACAGCAACGTCAGTCATTACAAGGCTTTACGTGCTGAGCCATAAAGAAGCCATATAAAGTGTGTTTTGGCTATTTGCCTTCAACTCCGATTGGCCTTAAATGACAGGATGCTAAAACGAGCCGCACGATGAGGCGAAGAGGTTAAGGTGACGATAATGGCAACAGAAGACAAGAGCTCAAAGCAGGCAGAAAAAGCAAAAACACAATCGAAGACAGCTGCAGAAGAAAAGGCAGAGCGTTTGGCTAAAGCTCTTAGAGATAACTTAAAACGTCGAAAACAGGCTGCAAAACCATAAAATGCCAATGAGCTATTGTTGAATGCATAATATCTCGAAAGTGCCGCAATCTGGACAATTTGCATACAAATTCATCGACGAGCATTGCATTGACGTTGAGCAGTAAAAGCATCAAATCACATCTGCACAAACGTAAAACAATATTTTTTTTGTGGTACAGCGCACCATTAAGCAAGGATGACTTGCAGCGCAACCGGTTAAAGTGATAGGTGACAGCGCTATTAATTATGAGCATGCTGGGCATTTAGGGAACGGGGCATAAAAACGAATGGATAAAATTCGCATTGTTGGCGGTAATGAGCTGAACGGAACAATTTCCATCTCAGGGGCAAAAAATGCAGCTTTGCCTCTTATGATTGCAAGTTTGCTGACAGATGAAACGTTAACATTAGAAAATGTGCCTCGGCTACGCGATGTGGCGCAGCTTACGCAAATTCTTTCCAATCATGGGGTTGATTACTCCGTAGATGGCAAGCGGGCAGGGGAAGATCCGTTAAAAGGCCAGACCCTACACCTAACTGCAGGTCGCATTGTTGACACCACCGCACCTTATGAATTGGTTTCAAAGATGCGTGCCAGCTTCTGGGTTATTGGCCCTTTATTAGCGCGCATGCATCAAGCGCGCGTATCCTTGCCCGGTGGCTGCGCAATTGGCACACGCCCCGTAGACTTTTTTATCGATGCTCTAGAAGCAATGGGCGCTGATATTGAAATTGACAAGGGCTATATTCTTGCAAGCTGTTCTGGTGGCTTAAAAGGAGCTCACATTGTTTTTCCGAAGGTCTCTGTAGGAGCAACGCACACCGCACTAATGGCTGCGACACTGGCACAAGGAACAACAATTCTTGAAAATGCCGCGCGTGAACCAGAAGTTAGCGATCTTGCTCACTGCCTTGTCGGCATGGGCGCGAAAATTTCAGGCATTGGAACCGATAAGCTGGTAATTGAGGGTGTTGATCGCTTACACGGGTATCGTCATTCAGTTATTCCTGATAGAATTGAAACCGGAACCTATGCCATGGCAGTGGCGATGACGGGCGGTTCGGTTTTGCTCGAAGGTGCACGTGAAGAGCTGATGGAAAGTGCCCTTGACGCCATCCGCAAGACCGGTACACAAATCACACAGACCAACGAAGGCCTGCAAGTCACGCGCACCAATGGCGGTATCCAGCCTGCCGATATCTCTACCGAACCTTTCCCTGGCTTTCCGACAGATTTACAAGCACAATTTATGGCTCTGATGGCCCGGTCAAAAGGGACCTCTCGCATAACAGAGAATATTTTCGAAAATCGCTTTATGCATGTGCAAGAATTGGCCCGTCTTGGTGCGCGTATCCAGCTGGATGGTCAAGTGGCAACCGTTGAGGGAACAGACCAGTTGCATGGGGCCCAAGTCATGGCAACCGACTTACGAGCATCAGTTTCGCTTGTAATCGCTGGTCTTGCTGCCGAGGGCGAAACAACTGTAAGCCGAGTTTACCACTTAGATCGTGGTTTTGAGCGCCTTGAGGATAAACTGTCTAGGTGCGGCGCACAAATTGAACGCATCAGCGCTTAGTATTTTCGAATAGATCAAACAAAACCCAGAGTCTTTCCGCTCTGGGTTTTTTATGTAATCGTAAGGCCATTAGAAAACGCATTGCAATTCGATGCATTCAAACAATATATAATATATGCAGTCGCGTTTTGAGCGTATGCGTGTTGGATATTGTGCAATCGTTCGCTTGACAGGTAGCGTTAGATTTAAGTGTTGAGGACCAAATATGAAACTTCAGGCCTTGGATTCAGAAGACCTTCAAATAATAGCAACATACACTCAAGATGGTCTTTTGCTCGTAGGAGAGGTGCAATACTTACCCAAAGAGAAAACGCTCATCATACCAATGAATAGGTTTGCCTGGGAGAACGAGCAAGAAGGTACAAAAACGCACGAGCGCCACCGCTCGGTTCTCACCATTAATCGTGTTGAAGCATTGAAAACGCAAAATATCGATCAAAGCAAAAAGCAAACAATTCTGTCTCTACTGACGATTGACTATGTCGAGAACTCAGGGCCTTCAGGTGTGATTAACCTGGTATTTGCAGGGGGAGCGGTCTTGGCTGTCGGTGTTGAATGCATCGAAGTTCAACTGGCTGACATGGGGGCGGCCTGGCAAACGGATAACTTGCCTCATCATAATGTTTAAGCAATAACAATTTATAGCATACATTTATTTGCGTGAAATCATCATGAAAGGCTTGCATTTCATCTCGTTTGGAAAATAGATAGTGACCTGTAATTATTAACACTGCCAATAATGGGAAATATGTATCGTGGCTATAAAACTCTCCTCCGTAACTCCAGGATTTGAAGACGAAGTTCAAAAACTGCTGTCCAGCAAGCGTGAGGTGTCAGTTGATGTCAACCATATTACCCATGAAATACTAGAGGATGTGCGCAAGCGTGGCGATGAGGCCGTTTTGGAATATACCGCACGCTTTGACCGTCTAACTGCAAATACGATGCAAGAGTTGCAGGTGAGTGAGGCCGAGATTGAGGCGGCTTGTGCGCAAATTCCTCGCAAAACCATGGATGCATTGCAATTGGCATGCGATCGTATCCGGGCGCATCACAAAAAACAGCTACCGGAAAATCAGCGATATAAAGATGCTATTGGTGTTGAGCTTGGCTCCATATGGACCCCGGTCGAATCTGTGGGTGTCTATGTTCCCGGTGGCTTGGCTTCCTATCCTTCGTCAGTGCTAATGAACGTTGTGCCGGCAAAAGTTGCAGGTGTTGAGCGTATTGTCATGGTTGTTCCAAGCCCGGATGGCGAGCTGAACCCATTGGTGTTGGCAGCGGCAAAGCTGGCCGGAGTAAGTGAGATTTATCGAATTGGTGGAGCTCAAGCCGTGGCGGCACTCGCTTACGGTACGCAAACCATTGAGCCGGTCTGTAAAATTGTTGGTCCCGGCAATGCCTATGTTTCCGCAGCTAAACGCCAGGTATTTGGTACAGTGGGCATTGATATGATCGCAGGCCCCTCCGAGATACTGATTATCGCTGATGAAAAAAGTGACCCCGATTGGATTGCCGTTGACTTGTTGTCTCAAGCTGAGCATGACCCTGTCGCCCAGTCGATTTTAATCACGAACAGCCGCCGCTTGGCTTTGGCCGTTGAAGAGGCTGTCGAAGAGCACCTGAAGACTTTACCTAGAGAGAAAGTTGCGCGTGCCAGCTGGGATAATTACGGAGCAATTATCGTAACAAGAGATTTTAGGGAGGCGATGCAGCTTTCTAATCGTTTTGCTCCGGAACACTTGGAACTGTCCCTCGAAAAACCCGATGATTTGCTACCAATGGTTAAAAATGCCGGCGCGGTATTCATGGGTTCATTTACGCCTGAAGCCATAGGTGACTATGTAGGTGGTTCAAACCACGTGCTGCCTACAGCGCGGTCAGCAAAGTTTTCTTCTGGCCTGTCCACATTGGAGTTTGTAAAAAGAACATCCATATTGCGATGCAACTATGATAATTTAGCGAAAATTGGGCCTGCAGCGGTAGAACTTGCCGAGTGTGAGGGGTTGCATGCACACGCCAAGTCAGTTTCTATTAGGCTCAGTAAGGCAAGTAAGCCCAACTGAGGCATTTTGCGGTCATGAACGATCAGGACAAACAGCCCTTGAACACGGATGATGGCTTTAAGAGCACAGCAGGCACGAGTGAGTGCCTGTTTGAAGTGGTTCTTGACCGCGATTCAATTGCACGCTCCAATAAAGATATCGAACGTGAACGCAAAGTGGCTATCTTTGATCTGGTCGAGGAGAACTATTTCTCGCCAGTCGGTAGTAAAGCGGGGCCATATCGCCTGGATATCTCGATGGTTCAGCGCAAGCTCGTTTTAATGATACGTGATGAGCAGGGCTTGGATATTGCATCACATATTTTATCGCTGACCCCGTTACGCCGCATCATAAAAGAGTACTTTGTTGTTTGCGATTGTTATTATGATGCCATCAAGTCGGCCTCCCCAAGCCAAATCGAGGCCATTGATATGGGGCGACGCGGCCTACATAATGATGGCGCGACAATATTAGAAGAGCGATTAAAAGGAAAAGTGGCGGTTGATCACCAGACTGCGCGTCGTCTGTTTACCCTTATTTGCTCTCTACAGCAGCGGGGCTAAAAATGGACGCCCCCATTCATAAACATCCAAGTGCAATTCTATTTATGTGCCGGATGAATGCTGTGCGATCGCCAATGGCCGAAGCTGTGACCAAATTGATGTTTCCAGGCAAGGTTTATGTTCGCTCCTGTGGCGTTTTCGCAGGAGATAGAGACCCTTTTGTCGATAGTGTGATGGAAGAGCTTGGGGTTGATATGAGTGAACATACCCCGAAAACCTACGAGGATTTGGCGGAAGATGGCTTTGAGTTGGTGGTCACTTTGGCGCCCGAAGCTCACCATATGGCACTGGAGTTAACACGCACCCAAGCCGTTGATGTAGAATACTGGCCAACTTTGGATCCCACATTGGCAACAGGGAGCCGCGCCCAGATATTAGATGCATATCGGGGGGTGCGGGATACTTTAAAAAAACGCTTGCTCAAAAGGCTGGATTGGCATCCACAGGGTGTATTTTAATCCAAACAGGGTTGGAAAATCAGTTGACCATTCATTTTTAGCTGGTGCCAATTGATTCTTGGCTCTATGTATGTGGCGTTGGCTACACTTTGCAAAAGAAATACAATCAAAAGTCAAATCCCTAATTTTTCAGTGGCTTTTCGGGGGTATCTGCCAAGTGTTGACCAAGAACGAGTAGAGAGCTGTTCACTTTTTTCTGGTAATGGGTTAGGTTCCGCCGGAAATTTAAGAAAACCATTCAGGAAACCATATGGCTAAAGAAGAAATGCTGGAGTTCCCCGGCGTTGTAACCGAGCTACTTCCAAACGCGACTTTCCGCGTTCAGTTAGAAAACGACCACGAGATCATTGCTCATACTGCTGGGCGTATGCGTAAGAACCGTATTCGTGTTCTGGCCGGTGATAAGGTGCTGGTTGAAATGACACCGTACGACCTGACCAAAGGCCGCATTACCTACCGCTACAAATAAGTAAACATACATACGGTTTACGCTAGTAGAATTTGTGTAAACGGGCGAGGGAATCCGCAATGGCTAATCAATCACTGTTGGTATTGGCATCTGGTTCGCCAAGACGGCTGGACCTACTCCAGCAAATCGGCATTGAACCCGATTTTTTATTGCCAGCAGATATTGATGAAGAGCCCATGCGCGGCGAGAGCCCTCGTGCGTTGGCCCTGCGTTTAGCCATTGGCAAAGCAGGAACAGCCAGAGCACTGCTCGCAAATGATGCACAAAAGCAAGAGGCTTTAGTGCTGGGTGCGGATACTGTCGTAGCGGTTGGCAGGCGTATTTTGCCAAAAGCGGAAAACCACGAGCAGGCTCTTGCATGTTTGCAACTGCTTTCTGGCCGCGTGCATAAAGTTTACACCGGCATAGCTGTTAATAATGCAGCCGGAATTTCACGCTCAAAACTGGTTGAAACCCGTGTTCGTTTCCGCCGCTTGTCACGACAGGATATGAATAACTATATCGAAACTGGCGAGTGGCAGGGGAAAGCGGGTGGCTACGCCATACAGGGCCTTGCTGGCAGTTTTGTCAATAAGCTGGTGGGTTCGTACCCTGCCGTTGTTGGTTTGCCATTGGCTGAAACCGCTAATTTACTCTCCGGGCTTGGCTACCAAACTCAAGCAAACTGGCAAAACGCTATAGAACTCGCTTGATTGAATACAAAAGCAATATAGTTTTAGCGCACAAAACCACCGGTGACCACGTAGTAAGCAGGTACGAATTTTTCAAGCGCTTCACGTAGTGCTATGCTTGCTGTTCCAGATACTGCTAAGCTTTCAGGTAAAAGCGCCTTTTTGAAGCTGGCTTCGTAGTACTTTGCAAACCACCTTAAATGGACAATTGCTGCTTGGCTTTCACTAAACGAGGTAAAGATCTGGCAGTGCTTACCGTCCTCGGATAAATACCAGACGAAGGCCAATGTTCCAGGCTGCTCGTCTTGTGAGCGCTGCAACATCTCTTTCATTAAATTCTCGAAAACTTCCGGGTCTTGCGTCAGGCAGCGGCAGGTAAGGGTCCACGAAACTTCATTGTTTTTCTGTTGTTCACTCATGGTCTACCTACTTTGCTAAATTCATCTAATGGATCGAATTCAAATTAACCTATGTATTGAAGCGGTTACCTTGCTAACGCCAAGTTTTGCCTACAAATATATATGAGCAGGATTTACCAAATGAATAAACAAAAAAACGCTTAAAATGCTTTTTCACTGTTGTTTTCCTTGGGAAAAAGCAAGTGATTATCCTAGAATAACAAATTCTTCCAATAATCATGTCCTCAAGCACTGCCATCAATAACAATTACACAAAATAAAGGGCCTTGAATACGCGCTCTATGATAGCAAACTGGCTTTGCAATTAGCTGTTGTTCCCATGGCATTGGCAGAATGTAAATACTTAGCTATGAAAGCTCAAATGAAACTGTTGTTTCCCCCTAAAGGAAAACCACTCTATTACTCTTGAGTGAGTTAGACACCAGTAGAACGAGAAGAAGAGGTGTGATAGTGGCCGATAAAGCAGTAATGCGTAAAAAGCAAAAACCGAAATGTCCTATATGTAAACAGCCGGCAACAGATGGTTTTAAACCCTTCTGCTCGGACCGTTGTAAAAACATTGATTTGAACCGCTGGCTCTCGGATTCCTACGCCATACCTGCATCAAGTGAAGAGCAAGACCCGGAAGAGTTGATAGCACAAATGATACAATCACAAGAACAACACTAGTTACATTGACTGCCTTGGATTGAAATTTTTTCCACTATAAGAAAAAAATAGCTACTTAGCCGGATAATATTCTTGCCACTGTCATGTTTCTTCTTAACATTGTGCAGCGAAGAACAGGATCGGGTTGAAGTGTTCTTCAAAAAAACGCAACTATGGAACACTGAAATTCTTACGGGGAGTTTTAAGAATGAAGAAAATACTATTAAATGCCAGTGCTCTAGCGCTATCTCTTGGTTTGGCTGCACCAGCACTTGCTGACTATGACTTAACGATACTTCATATAAACGACCTTCATTCCCGAATTGAACCAATCAACAAATATGATTCTGGTTGTTCTGATAAGAACGCGGCAGAAGGTAAATGCTTTGGTGGTATAGCCCGCTTAAAAACAAAACTGGATGAGCGCCGCGCAGCACTTTCATCTGAGGGCAAAAATTTTGTAACTTTGGATGCCGGTGACCAGTTCCAAGGTTCACTGTTTTACACCACGTACAAAGGTAAAGCGGCTGTAGAATTCATGAACTTGCTCGGCTTTGATGCCATGGCAGTTGGTAATCACGAGTTTGATGATGGTCCTAAAGGTCTGGCCGATTTTATTGCAGGTGCCAAGTTCCCAATTCTTTCCGGTAATATCGATGTCAACAACGAACCACTGCTGAAAGGAAAAGTGCCCGGCACGCTAATTTTAGAAAAAGGTGGTCAGAAAGTCGGTATTATCTCTGCATTGGCTGAAGATACCGACGTAACCTCTTCTCCTGGTAAAGGTGTACGCTTTATCATGGCAGAAGACTACCTCAAGGGAGCGGTTGACGCGCTCGAAGCTGCAGGCGTGAATAAAATTATTGCCCTCACGCACGAAGGCATAACCCGTGATAAGCAAATTGCGGCCTCTGTATCTGGCATCGACGTTATTGTGGGGGGGCACTCGCATACGTTGCTTTCTAATACCCAAAAACGCGCTAAAGGTCCTTACCCTGTACTGGTGAAAAATCCTGAAGGCAAAGACGTTCCAATCGTTCAAGCATATGCCTATGGTAAGTTCCTGGGTGAAATTGCTGTAAAGTGGGACGACAATGGAGACGTCATCCAAGCAGCAGGCGAGCCAATCCTTCTTGATGCTTCTGTAGCAGAAGATAAAGATGTGAAAGCGCGTGTTGCTGAACTTGCAGCACCAATCCAAAAGCTGAAAGAACAGGTTATCGGTTCTGCCGCGGCGACAATTGATGGCAGCCGCAACTCCTGCCGCTCTGGTGAGTGCGCCATGGGCAATCTTGTAGCCGATGCAATTCTTGAAGCGACGAAAGATCAGGGCATAGAAATAGTAATCCAAAATGGTGGCGGACTACGTGCATCTATTGATGCAGGTAAAGTGACCATGGGTGAGGTTTTGACCGTTCTGCCATTCCAAAACACGTTGGCAACCTTTGAAATGAAAGGGGCCTACATCAAGGAAGCCCTGGAAAACGGCGCATCTAAACTGGAAGAGGGCGCTGGCCGCTTTGCACAAGTTGCTGGTATCAAATATTCCTTCGATGCTTCTAAGCCTGCAGGTGAACGTATCGTTGCACTGACTATGGCAGATGGTTCGCCAATTGATGAGGAAAAAGTATACAAAGTTGCCACAAACAACTACATGCGCGGTGGTGGCGATGGCTACAAAGTCTTTGCTGAACATGGCGAAAACGCCTACGACTACGGTCCAGGTCTTGAAATGGTACTTGCAGACTATCTTAAAGCCCATAAAGACTATCAGCCAAAACTCGATGGTCGCGTAACAGCAGTTAAATAATTCTAGGCTTTTCTAGATGGGAGAGGGGGCTTCACGCCCCCTTTTCCTTTTGGGTAACTTGCTCAAATCTCAAAGTTTTCACGTTTTTAGCCGATAACCAAAGGGCTTGTTGAAAAGTGTGTCTTTGGCTTAAATGCCTCTAGACAAGTGCGAATGGCTCTCCTATAAGACGCTCACTTCTTACGGCGGTGAACAAATCGCTGCAAAGCAAGTGCCCGGATAGCTCAGTTGGTAGAGCAGCGGATTGAAAATCCGCGTGTCGGTGGTTCGAATCCGCCTCCGGGCACCACTATTTTCCATAACAATAAAATGGTTTTAGGCAAAGCTTAGCCGGATAGATGAATCCTTTAAGCTGTCCTAGCCATAGTTGACGACTTCAAACTCTATGCCGTCATGGTCATAAAAATAAAACCGGCGGCCGGGTTCATAATCGGCATGATTCATGGTTTTAAATCCTGAAGCCAAAATACGTTGCTCGGTCGCGTCTAAATCAGCCACCACCACGGCTACATGGTTTAAACCATTGACCATTTTTCCCGGGTTACTTCCTTGTGCTGGTGCCGATTGCGGTTTGTAAACCACCAGATAACTGTTTTCATTACCCACATGAATAGAATGTCCATTATCTTTGGCGCTGCCCTGCCAGCGAATGTGCCAGCCAAACCAATGGCAAAGATTTTTGGCTGAGCGCTCAGGGTCACTGACAGTAATATTGGCATGTTCTAAAAACGAGGATGTCATGGTGCTCACTCCTGTAGCTATGGTTTGATGCAGCAATGAATTCTGCACTTCAACAAACTGACACTGATATTTGACAGGTCGTGATAGGCTTTCTAAATGTTAAAGTTAACTTGAAGTCAAGAGGTTTTGATGTCCGCGATTGACGATAGATCCCTAAAAAATGAAGGACCTTCGAAAAACGAAGTGATGAGCATAGGTGAACTCGCCGCGCGTACCGGCCTCACCACATCGGCCATTCGTTTTTACGAGAGCAAAGGCCTTATTGTGGCCGCACGCAGCAATTCCGGTCAGCGCCGCTTTATGCGTGCCGATATCAGGCGGCTATCGCTGATTCTGGTTGCGCAGGAATTCGGTTTCACTCTGCCGGAAATAAGAGAGTATCTTAAAAATATACCCAGTGGCCGTGCGCTGAGCAAACAGGATTGGGCGCGTTTAAGCAAAGAGTTCAAGCAGCACCTTGAACAGCGTATAGAACGCATGACCTTACTACGCGACCGGCTCGATAGTTGCATCGGCTGTGGTTGCCTTTCTATGGAGCAATGTCACCTCTACAATGCAGGTGATGCAGCGGCCAAGTATGGCCGTGGCCCGCGCTACTTGTATGGCGATAAAGTCCTAAAGCCCCAAAAAGAAGCCTGAACTAACTCAATTCACAACGGCAAATCGCTTGGCAAAAGGGTTTTGGATAATAGGGCCGTCAGCATCATTCCTATCGTTGCCGCCCAAGCCACCCGATCCGGAGAGAATAAACTTGTTATCGTAAGAATTGCCGATCACCAGTTCTAACTCCTCATTACCATCCACATCAGCGGGCACCAGAGCCGTTATTTTTTGATCACTGTGTAGGGGGTAGAACTCGGACAAACTCTCCGTATAGCCGCCAGAATTAGTGCGGCGCATAAGGGTCAATCGCCGTTTTTTAGTGAGGGTCGGGTAGGCTTTTGCCAGTAATAAATCTTCATCGCCATCCCTATCAAAGTCCATAAAGGCTAGTCGGTTAACCCACTCTCGATCCAGCCAGTTCGCACCAATAACACCATGGTTTTGCATCTCGTCTTCAAAAGCGTCATAGTGATACAGAAAAACGCGGTTATTGATGCTTGCCCTTCGGCTAATCGCAACCTGCGGCACCATTCCATCAAAATCCGGACCACTGGTAATAGCTATATCTGTCGCCATGGCCGTATCGCCCCATCCGTGGCCACCATCGCTGAAATTGCGAAGCCTTTGCGTGCTACCGGCAAACATGTGCCTTAACAACCTTAAAAACGCATAGCGTACCTGACCTTGCTTGGTGCTATCTGTTGCAATGACAAACTCGTGCTCCCCTTTGCCATCCAGGTTTCCAACGGCAACTCGATTAATTCCAATGCCTGGGAAAGCTCCTCTGGCATGCGCCGTTTGCTCAAACGTGTTATCTTGCCGCGAAAGCTTATAGACCATAAGACTATCGGGACGGCGAGCACTCTCTTCTGCCGGTTGCCCGCGATTCTTGGCATTACTAACAATGACAAGCTCGTCCTTATGGTCATCCCCCAAAAAGCCTTGCTCGAAATTATAAAACATCACCTGCCGCACATGGTATTGTTTTGCCCAGCCCTCACCAATTTTTTGCTTAACTTCAAGCTTGCCTTTTTCTAGGTCTTTTGCAGGATCAGAGTTTTTATAATCAAAAATGATTGCGCGCATATTCACCGATTGCTTGCGCCCAATCACCAGCTCCAGCTCTGGGTCATCATCGATATTACCTAAAGAAACAGAGGTGGCATAAGCGCCATCGCCCCAACCACGGCCATCATCCCACTGACCGCGCATAGGCTGCCAGTTGTTCCAGGGCTCATAAATCTGGATACGCGCCAACCCTTGCTTTTTAGCATCTCGCACCACCACCACCTCTGGCTGACGATCACCGTTAATGTCGCCGACAGCAATGTCGGTGGTGGAGATTTTATCCCCCCATTCTCGCCCCCCTATGGCCGAGTAAAAACCGGGATACATGGCTAGCAGTCCATCCAAATCACTATTGCTTAAAATGGTCCCGCCCATGGTTTTACCATTACAATCCGAGACACAGCTCAGGGTTTTGGTACCCTTCTTGGCCCCAGAGTCGCTACGGTAATGCATAATCGACTCATAATCATAAGGCCCCCAGTAGGGCACATTTTCCAACTTGGTGAAGTTGTGCTCCTCTAATGAGCCATCAAGATTTTCGCGATGAAACGTCACGTGCATGTTACGGTCGGGGCGCACATGCTCGTGATAAACTCCAAGCGCATGCAACAACTCGTGCTGTACGGTGCGCTTGCCGCGGCCAATGCAATCGGGCCGCAGTTCCAGCAATTGAACGCCGCCCACCATGCCAATGGCCGAGCTGCCGCAAGAGCCGGTACTGTTGTGTTTTACAATTCGCACCAAATTGCCGTCTTGCGGATCGTTTATTTGTCCGTGGCGTACATGGTCATGGGGGAGAAAGGTAATATTGGTTTGCAGCTCTATCGCGGTCATTTCACTGCGAATAAATGCCTGCTGATCATCTGTAAAATGCGATTTCTCTATTTCGTAGCGCACCACCCCGTTGGGCCATAAAAGCCGCGAATCCGCCGCCCACACCAATCCTTGTCGCTGGGTGCGTGTACCGTCCAGATTTAGCTGTACCATACTGGTATAAGGTGTGGGAGCAAGGCGTTTGCCGGCAAAATTGGAATGGCCCGTATAAATCGAGCTGCGCACACCCTTCGCGTTTTGGGCAAGTAAATCAGCCTCTAAGCCTAAGTCAACATCGCCCATAGCAATGGCGCGGCCATTACGCAACGTATAGGAAATACGCTGTTGTTTGTTGGAAAAAGGTAACTGAATGAGTGCCGATTTAATCGGTTTTGGCGTGCGCTTTAAAAAATGTAAATGTCGGCGAGAACTTGCCGTTTGGCTACAATCATGTGTAATCCGCTTGAAATATCGCTTATGCCCCTTACTCACAACGCCGATGATATAATCACCCGCTGGCACATGACGGAAAACCACGTTTTTTAGCTTAATGGTGTGCTGGCTACTTTGCACGCCTTTAGCACCAAATGGCACAATGAGTACCTTTGCTGGCCATTCATTGGGCTCCACCATATTGCTCTTAAATGAGTGGATCATACTGCAATTGGCTTGGGCCGTGCCCAAGGCTATTGCGAGTAGCAAAAACAATGAAAATAGCTGTCCCGCAAACCTTGAAATACTCAAGAGCAGTTGGGGAATTGACCTTCCATGATTAAAAGCTAGCGCCATTTATCTGCTTCCCAATAAAGATTCCCACCAGCACTATAAGCATTCTACGGGCGCTGATTATTCTTCACTATTGGCTATGCATAAACCATGGGCCACAGCCCCGCCTACCGCTTGCTTACCTAGATAAGCGAGGGGAGCCATGTGATAATGGCGGGAAAGGCCACGAGCACGGCAACTGTTAGCACATCGGCCACAAAGAACGGCGTGCAGCCGCGAAACACATCCTGCACCGGAATATCCGGGCGCACCCCGGAGACCACAAAGCAGTTTAGGCCAATGGGCGGGGTGATCAGACAGAGCTCCGCCATTTTCACCACGATGATACCAAACCAGATGGCACAGGCGGCACCGGACATGCCAAGCACACTATCTGCCGCGCTCACATCCAAGCCACCGTTTAACGCCATGATCGCTGGAAACACGACGGGCAAGGTCAGCACCAGCATACCAATGGCATCCATAAACATGCCAAGCACCGCATAGGCCAGCAGGATCATAACGATAATCATCATTGGCGGATAATCGAGCGAGGTGATGAAACCTTTGAATGCCTCTGGCAGGCCTGCATAGCCCAAAAAGCGCACATATACGAGCACGCCCCAAATGAGTGTAAAAATCATCACTGTGAGCTTGGCGGTTTCATGAAGGGCCTGAAAGAGTTGCTTCAAGTGCATGCCCTTGGCGAATGCCGTGATAAGCACCACAAATGCGCCAAGTGAGCCCGCTTCGGTGGGGGTTGCAAACCCGTAGTATAGGCTTGAAAAGATAATCAGGATCACACCGATGATTGGCAGGGTTCCAGGTACGGACTTAAACCGCTCCGCCCAGCTGAAACCACCGATAGAGGGGGCACCGCCCTGCCATTTGGCCATGAACATGATAATCCCCACATAGATCAGCACGGAAACCACGCCGGGCAAAAAGCCTGCCATCAGCAACTTACCAACGGATTCTTCCACCAAGATCGCGTAAATCACCAGAATTGCCGAGGGCGGGATAAGCGAGGCGAGCGTGCCACCAGCGGCGACCACTGCCGCAGCTAAGCGCTTGGAATAGCCTTGCTCCAGCATTTCAGGTATCGCCACACGCGCAAACACCGCGGAGGTTGCCGTAGACGCGCCAGAGACAGCGGCAAAGCCAGCAGTGGCGAAAACGGTGCCGATCGCCATGCCGCCGGGCAGCCAACCAAGCCATTTTTTCGAGGCATCAAATAGCTGTCTTGTCAGTCCCGCATAATAAGCCAGATAGCCAATCAGGATAAATGTTGGTAGTACTGAAAGCGCATAGGTAACAGATTTAGAATGCGGAATGGTGCCAGCCATTTTGATGGCCGTAAGAGCACCGCGCTCAAAGCCCATACGCATGGCAAACAATATTGTCATGCCCGCAAGGCCGGTAAAAGCCGCTGCAAAAGCCACCCGCACACCCAGCACAACAAGGACAAGCAGTACCCCTGTCATGAGAAGGCCAATATCAAACGGTGTCATGGCTCAGGCCTCCTGTTTTTGTTGTGCTGCTGATTGGTGAGGCTCTATCTTGGCTGAGTGCAGGTGCATATCGGTTTGCAAAAACGCATCTTCAATCTCTGCGGCGGCATGTTCTGCTGCGTTTTGCGTGTGTGGCAGATCGCCGATCGGGCGCGAGGGATCAAGAACCAGCTTACAATAGGCTACTATTTGCAGAGCCAAGCGCAGCCACAGAATGGAGAGTGCAGAGGGCACCAACACTTTTGAGGGCCATGTGGGTATGGAAATATCGATGGTGCTGTCACCAAACTCCCAAGCCCGCTCAAAATGAAAATAGCTGCCATAGACAAGCGCGCTCACCACAAGAAGCATAATCAACACGCCGAACACCTCTGCCAGCCACAGTATGCGGCCTTTCAAGGCACCCAACACCAACTCCATACGGATATGGCCACCTAGGCGCTGGCAAAACGCCACGCCGAGAAAAGCGAAAACCGCCATGGCTTGCTCGGTAATGTCGATAAAACCCGGCACTGGCGCGTTGAAAAGATTGCGCCCCGCCACTTGCGCTACAGCCAGCAGCATCAACAAGAGAATGCTGGTTGCGGCAATGAGGTTAAGTAGGTTTTCGGCGAATGTCACCGACCGATCGATTAGTGATGCGGGCGGGGCGCTGCTCGTTTGCGGAGCATCCAGTTGAGGTGTTGCCATGGTTGCCTTTTGGATTGAGAACTAGGCCTACTGCGATCAATGCTGAAGCAAAGCTAGAACGACAAACACCGCTGCATAGCTCGTTTGCGGCAGCGGCGCTGATACCCTGCACAAGCAAAGTGACTTGTGCAGGGGAAACTGTTCAAACTAGCCTAGCCTTACTTAGCCATGGTGCTTTGCACGAGCTCCAGCAGTTCCTTGGCTGGTATACCCTTGCCGTCCATTTCTACAATCCAAGCATCCCAAAGAGGCTTGCCTGCTTTTTCCTTAAAGGCTGCCAGCTCTTCATCGGAATAGCTAATCTGCTTCACACCTTGTGCTTCTAGCTCAGGATAGAATTTGTCATAGACCGCTGCATAGGTCGCCAAATAGTGATCAATCGCCGGATCAACACTGTCCATTAGCGCTTTTTTATGTGCGTCCGGGAGCAGATCATAGGCGTCTTTATTGACCACGATCGGGCAATTCACAGTGCCGGGATTTAAGTTGGTGGTCCACCAGTTACCCGCCTCAATGGTTTTAAAGGCAAGGTGCGCATGGGGTGCAAAGGCGATTGCCTGCACGGTGCCGCTGTCTAGCGCTTGGAAGGCCTCGGCCGCGGTAACAGAAGTTGGCACAGCGCCGACGGTTTTCATGGCAGAGCCGATACCACCCAGAGCCCGCACGCGCATGCCCTCAAAATCGGCGACTGTTTGCGGCGCATCACCTTTACCAAGGAAGTTATATTGCGGCATGGGCGAGGACATCAGCGGTATGGCGTTCCAGCGGGCCAGATCCTCTTGCACGGCTGGATGCGCATAAAGCGCCTTATCAACCTTCACCTGCGTTTCAAGATCGGGCACGCCCAAAAATGGCAGCTCGGTTACGGAAAGGCTCGGGTTTTTGTCCGGGTGATAGGAGGCGCAAAACTGCGCCATCTCGAAAGCACCAAGGGAAATACCATCCAAATTTTCGCGGGATTTGGAGAGTGCGCCGCCGTAATGCAGCTTGATTTCAAAATCGCCATTGGTGCGGGCCGCAACCTCTTCGGCGAGCTTTTCAACGTGTTCGGTAAAGGCGCGGCGTTTCCCCCATAGTGAGACATTCCATGTGGTGGTTGCAGCATATACCTCAGCACTCAAACCACTTGCAAACATCAGCGCCAATACGCCTCCTAAAGCCTTTTGCTTCATCCAAACCCCCTTTATCACCTTGTCTGGTATGCTATCAAATTGCCAGATTAAAGTATAAATACCTACATCAAGAGTGGCTTGTTACGCTGCGAAAGTGAAGCCCATTATTTATAACTTAGACGAAGGTTTAGGGTATTGAGCGTTCTAATTGTTTTCTGATATTGCGTTATTGTGCTGAAATAGCAATTCAACTAGTGTTAGTAACGGCTTACGCATTTGCTCTGGCGTTTGTTTCATGTGCAATAAGCCTAGGTAGGCAGCATAAAACAGCTCGGCTGCCTCATGTGCACCGTCTTCCTTAATGTTAGCTCCATACGAAAAATGTTTCTCTAAAAAGGCCAATCGCGCATTATCAACCGCTTGCAAACGTTCGGCGACCACCGGATCAAACCGTGCCCAATCTCTAAGCGCCGGCTCAGAACCAATGCCACCATATTCGTGTAGCGGATAATTAGCAATAATATCAATGAGCATCACAAGGCCCGCATTCGGCGGCTGCATTGGCAGTTCGTTGACTTCCTGCACAACTGCATCCAAGGACCGTTCTTGCCAGTGGTTGAGCATGGCATCGCGCAAAGCGTCTGCGTTGGCAAAGTGCCAATAGAACGAGCCTTTGGTTGCGCCGATTGACCGCGCTAGAGCCTCGATTTTTACAGCAGAAGGACCCTTCGCACTTAACGACTTAAACGCGTGCTTAATCCAGTCTTGCGCCGTTAGGCGTGGGCCGCGTCCGTGTTTTTTGTTGATCCTGTTTTCTGGCATAGTCCCTAAAATTTTTAAAAGTCCAGCATACCCTAATATAACGCAATAATGATGATTAGTATAGAGTAGGGTAATCAATTGATTTATTTAATGAAATACAAAACATACGCATACGTATTGTAAACCATTACATATTGTGTCACCTTAGATGGATTCTAAGAGTAATTTAAGGAGCGACAGATGAATAAACCAATGATAGCTGCAGCGCTTACTTTAATTATAACAGCGCTCATTCACGCAGTGGCTGGAGGCCCACAGTATTTAAACCTTATTTTGCAAGCGGATATACCAATACAAAATGCTAACGAGCAAAAAGCACTATATGCTGTAATTTGGCATGCTATTACTGTTCTCTTCACAGTAAATGGCCTCGCATTACTCACGACTGTTTATTTGAATAAAAGCGCTGTCACTCTCGGTTGGACATGCATAGTTCAGCTATTATGCTTCTCTGCACTGTTTATAATTCTAGGTTTTTCATGGCTTGGTGAAATAATGAGTTTGCCACAATGGATATTGTTCGGCTTTAATATTTGCCTGCTGTTATGGGGAATAAATGTAGAGCGAAAGCAAATACCTTCAGCTGGGGCGAAAGCAAGCAAGTCTGCTGCATTGTCTTGACCTTAGTGCAGTTTTACACCATTCTTAACGCGTATATGCCAAACTAATACCTTAGTATAATTTTAAATTATTTATGTATTTCATAGGGTTATCGTAAAGATCCTCCTTGATATTTATCAAGGAGGTCTGCGAAATTTCGACTTAGACTTACTAATAGAACAATCAAAAATGATTGTTCCATTGATGCAGCAGGCAAGGAGAGCTTCCTCATGGCCATCAAAGATATCGTCACTCTTGTTGATTTGAATGGCGAGCAACCAGCTACGAAATTAACCGTTGAGTTTGCCCAGCAAGTTGGGGCGCATGCAACGGGTATTTCTTTAGCCTTCGAACCAATTGTTCCAGGCTTCATCGCCGCTCCAATGCCAGCAGATTACTTGCAAATGGCGCACAAGCAAGCTGTAGATGCTGCAAATGCCTCTGCACAAACATTTAAAAAAGCTGCAGAAATGGCGGGTATCCCCTTTGAGACCCGCGTTGCCGAAATAATTACTGGTGGTAGCCTGGACCCGATTCTCCAGCAAGCCAGAATGACAGACCTCGTTGTTATCAGTCAGGACAACCCGGAAATGCCAGAGCCAATGCGCGAGCTGGTGATTGAGGGCTTATTGTTCGAATCCGGTGTGCCAACACTGTTGGTTCCATACATCAGTAAAGGTAAGTTCAGCCCTAAAAACGTTGTTGTTGCTTGGGATGGCAGCCCAACCGCGGCACGCGCTGTTCATGCTGCGCTGCCAATATTGGAACTGGCAGAAAAAATTACAATCGTGATGGTGAATAAAGGCCAGGCAGCTGAAGGTGAACCTGGCGCTGACATCGCTACATATCTGGCCCGTCATAATTTGAAAGTCACGATTGATATTATCCAAAATCCGCCAATTTCTGTGGCTGATTCCTTGCTGAATTACGTTAGCGAAAATGACGTTGATCTGTTGGTAATGGGTGGTTACGGCCACAGCCGCATGCGTGAATATCTCGTAGGGGGAGCAACCCGCGATATTCTGGGTAGCATGACAGTTCCGGTTCTAATGGCACATTAGCTTAGACCAAACAATTGGGTCTCTTGCGACATATCAAGGTAAGTGACGCACCGTATTGCTATGAAAAGGCGCGGATTATTCTGCGCCTTTTTAAGTTTGATATTTCCGAAATGGCTCACACTATGCCCTTTACCCAGCTCTATTGAACAGGAACAGGCCATGACTATACTTAACCTTGAAGGTCTTCTTGCCCCAAAGTCCATTGGCATCATTGGCCCGAACTCCCATCAAGATGCGTTGCTCGAGCGGCTATTCAATTCCATAGAGGCAAGTGGGTTTAAGGGAGAAAAACTTTTTATCTCAAGTGAGCAACATTCCGCTCCACAAGACTATCGTACCTATGAAAACTTAGCGGCTTTGAAAGGCGAAAAAGCAACCGCACCTGATTTGGCCATACTATTATCCGAACGCTTTCAATGCTTAGAGCAAATCAAAGAGTTGGGTGCGATGGGCGTAAAAGCTGCCTTGTTGCCATCCGCCGGTTTTGAACAATGGGAGCAGGGCTTACAAAAAGATGTTCTGGAGGCGGCCCGCCCATATAATCTGCGTATTTTAGGTCCGGGCAGTTTGGGAGTGGCCTCGCCGCATGCCAATTTCAGTGCGCTGTTAACACAAGATCAGGCTTTGAAGGGAGATTTGGCGTTAATTTCGCGCAGCGGCACCATTTTTAACGCAACTCTAGCATGGGCAAAGAACAATCGAATTGGTTTCTCCGGAGCGATATCCTTGGGGCGTCGCCTTGATGTTGATATATCCGACTTGCTGGACTGGTATGCCATGGACTACCGCAGCAAAGCGATTTTGATGCACTTGGAGACGATTGAGAATCCAAGGAAATTTCTCTCCGCGGCCCGCGCCGCAGCCCGCGCCAAACCGGTGATAATTATTCGCTCAGGCTCTTCGCGCGATCAACAGCCACAGGGGGTAACGCACTCCGGTCGTTTAGCCACGCGCGATGCGGTATATGATGCGGCCCTACAAAGGGCCGGTGTGCTGCGTGTGGATGATTTAGACGAAATGTTTGAGGCGGTTGAAACCGTTACCAGAGTAAAGCCACCCAGTGGTAAGCGCCTGTCTATTCTGGCTAACGGGCGTTCGTTGGCAACACTTGCAGCTGACCGCCTTAAAAAAATGGGCGGAGAACTCGCTCAGTTAAGCGAACAAACACAAGAAGAATTGGGGCCGCTTACCAGACTGGATGCCAGTTCAGGCAACCCGCTCATTCTTTCAGAAAATGCAAGTCCGGAAGAGTTTCATCAAGGTTTGGAAATCTTGATGAAGGATAAGAATTGCGATGGCATTCTTGCAGTTGCAGCACCCAATGCATTTAGTGATTATCATGGAATTTCGGCTGCCATTGCCGCCGTTGGCCAAAAGAGTAAACGTGGCTATGGCAAAAAACCCGCGATTATTGCGGCACTATCTTGTGGTGGTCAAATGCCGCGCGAAAAACTGGATGAGGCGGGTGTTCCTTGCCATGCCAGTGCATCCGATGCGGTACGCGGTTTTATGCACCTGGTGCGTTACAAAGAAGCGCAGCAGCAGCTTATGGCAACGCCCGAAAGTCTGCCAGCCGGTTTCAAGCCCAATACCAAAATTGCCCGCCGCGCCATATCAACTGCATTGCAGCTCGGTAAAAACTGGCTGACTCCCATTGAAATACGCGATGTACTGAGTGCCTACCACATTCCTCAGGTAGAAATGTACTTTGCGCGAACACTTAACGAGGTGCAAGAGGCTGCCAAAGCATATCTTCGTGTCTATGCCAAGCTGGTTATAAAAATAAGCAGTCCTGATCTGATTTTCAAATCTGATGTGGGCGGCGTGCAACTTGATCTTGATAGCCCTGAGGCCGCGCGAGAGGCGGCACGACTTATGCTGGAGCGTTTGGCTCAACAGTACCCATCCGCTAAAATTGATGGATTTGAAATCCAACCGCAAGTAGGCAAACACCAAGCGCTGGAAACCTATGCCGGTTTGGCGGATGATCCGGTTTTCGGACCTGTTGTGGTTTTTGGACGCGGAGGAACATCTGTCGAAATCATGGGCGACCGAACCATTGATCTGGTCCCGTTGGACATGAACTTGGCACAGCGTATTGTCCAGCGCAGTAATGCCCGTCCCTTGTTAGAGGGCTTTCGCAATCGTCCGCCGGCAAATCAGGAAGAAGTTTCGGGCTTATTGGTGAAACTATCGCAAATAGCGATGGATTTCCCGGAGATTCGCGAACTGGACCTCAACCCAGTGGTAACAGATCACAATGGGGTTCTGGTTTTGGATGCCCGTATTGCCATTGCACCGGCCGACGCGCGTCCGGGCCGTAAAGGTTTGTCGCGCCTCTCGATCGTGCCCTATCCCAAAGAGTGGGAGCACACACAAAAACTCAAAAGTGGTGCCAGCGTATTTATTCGCCCCATACGGCCGGAAGACCAGCAACTGACCAAATCTTTCTTTGAAAACATCAGTCAGGAAGATTTGCGATTGCGCTTTTTTGCACCGGTGAAAGAATTCAGTCATGGCTTTTTAGCCAAGCTGGTGCAACTTGATTATGCCAGAGCAATTGCCTTTGCTGCATTCGATCCGCAAACCAACGAGATGCTTGGCATGGTTCGACTGCACTCAAATCCTGATCATACCGTTGGCGAGTACGCGGTAATGGTAAAATCAAACCTGAAAGGCCACGGGTTGGGCTGGACCCTAATGCAACTTATCATCAATTATGCACGAGCCGATGGTATTGCCACCGTAAAGGGCGAGGTTTTGCGCGAAAACACTACAATGCTTGCTATGTGCAAAAAGCTTGGATTTAAAGTTGCCCGCTCGCCAGATGACGATGCTCTAACAGTAGTAACATTGGACGTAAAGTCCGCGGTGGACGCATCTCTATATACGGAAAGTATTGAGTAAACTGCGTTAGGTGGACATAGCTTGGCCGTTATTCCCTGCTGTGTCCATTAAACGTGCTTCAGCATTTCTGACCGCAGACAAACACTTCCTAAATTTGGTGTGCTCTGTTCGATCCGGTTACAACGAATTCAAAATGACAAAAGGAACTGTGTGCCGCAGATTCCTTAGCTTTTTTGCGATGCGCTGTAATGTAATTTTTCCACTTTATAAAAGACTTTCAAGCCCCTACAGGCATGTGGTTGCGTGTCACAGGTGAAACCACTTAGCATTAGCAAAATTAAATTTACGATATTTCGTATGCGAGTGACATTCGAAAGTTAAGTGGATTCAAACAGTTTCGTATCACCCATCAGTTGTTTCTTGGGGGAGCAGTACTACTGCGAACAACCAAATTAACGGGCATAAATTTGATCTTCTCATCCTCTTCTTTTTTATCGCCAGCAATCAAATCTATGAGCAACTTGGCAGCTTGTGTGCCAATTTCTGTGCGCGGTTGATGAATGGTTGTAAGCGGAGGTATATAGTGGCGCGCGATCTCAATATCGTCGAACCCCACGACAGAAACATCAAGGGGTACTTTAAACCCCATGTGATTTAATTCAGAAATGAAACCAAGCGCCATCTCATCACTCAAACAGAAAACGGAAGTCGGGCGGCGTGAAAGGTTTGCCCAGCTCGCAGCGGCACGCGCACCAGAGGAAATCGAATAGTCTCCTTCAAAAGACCACTCCTCAACAACAGGTAGCCCGAGTGCTTCAATGGTTTTATACGCGCCCTCTAATCGTGCCTGTGAAATCCTATTGTATTTAGGACCACTAACCACACCAATGCGCCAATGCCCTAATTCGTGTAAATGCGAAATCGCGAGTTTGGATGCATGCATATTGTCGACGCGTACACACGGAAACGGGTCATTTTCCAGCCACTCACAGGCGCACACAATTTTGGGTGGCGCAGAGCCAACGCTAATGTTTTTAACTTTGTCGAGCGGCAATGAGCCATCCATAATGATAATACCGTCGCAGCGGTTCATAAGGAGGTATTGAAAAACACGGTCTTCACTGGCTCCAGGTTGCATACTATCGACAATGAGTAGGTTCAAACCGGCTTTGGAAGCTTCCAATTCGATTCCTGCAAGCAATTGTGAGAAGAAAGGGTTGCCCAAATTCGGCACCAAAGCAACCAATGCACCACTACGTTGTTGCCTCAAGTTTCGTGCAGTACTGTTAAGTCGATAGCCGGTTTTTTCGACAGCATCCAACACAGCCTTTCGAGTTGCTTTCGAAACTTTTTCCGGCATGCTGAGGGTTCGACTTACGGTTGCTGTCGATACACCAGCCATACGTGCGACATCTTGTATTTTTGTTATATTTTTTCTCATCTTAACACTACTACTGTTTTTGGTAGGCATTTGCATTGCAAAAATATACTTGACTCTAAATGACTTCGAGTTCAAGTTGAAAATGTAAACGATTACACATTTTGTATTTTAAGATGTAAACGTTTTCATAGGGCCGGTCGGCTCAGTTGCGGTCAGCTGGGAGGTTGGCCTAAATCGATTTTCTTTGGGAGGTTAGTCCATGAATCTATTTAAAGGACTTCTTGCAGCTACAACTATTCTTGGCACCGTTAATGTTGCAAGTGCTGTAGAACTTGAAGTCACCCACTGGTGGACATCCGGTGGTGAAGCTGCTGCTGTTAAAGTGATGGCTGAAGCATTTGATAAAACTGGTCACAAATGGGTAGATGGCGCGATTGCCGGTGGCGGTAATGCACGTCCTATGATTATTAGCCGAATTGGTGGTGGCGACCCTATGGGTGCAACCCAGTTTGCAACTGGCCGCGATGCTGAAGATCTAATTCGCGCAGGTCTTATGACTGACTTGACTGAATTGGCCGAGAAGGAAGGTTGGAAGGATATTGTTCGTCCAAGCAAACTTCTCGATTCTTGTACAATTGATGGTCGCATCTATTGTGTGCCTGTAAACATTCACTCGTTCCAGTGGATGTGGCTAAACCGTAAGGTTTATGAAGACAATGGTCTGAAAGTTCCAACAAATTGGGCAGAGTTTGCAGCTGCGGCTCCAGCGCTGAAAGAAAAAGGTGTAACACCTTTGGCCGTTGGCGGCGAAAACTGGCAGCTTGTTGGTATGGCAGGTACATTTATGGCTGCAATGGGTGGCTCTGAAATGTACAAGAAAATCTACATCGAAAAAGATGTAGAAGCTGCAAAAAGTCCTGAAATGACCAAGGTGTTTGAAGCAATTGCAGCTTCACGTACAATGGTTGATAAGGGCTATGTTGGCCGCGCATGGAATGATGCCACCAATATGGTGATTGCCGGTAAAGCAGGCGCTCAAATCATGGGTGACTGGGCACAAGGTGAATTTGCCGTATCAGGTAAAGTCGCAGGTGTAGATTATGACTGCCTGCCAGGTCTTGGCGTTAATCCGGTTCTGGATACCGGTGGTGATGCGTTCTTCTTCCCGAAACCAAAAGGCGATAAGCCTGAGGTTGTAAAGGCACAGCTTGAACTGGCCTCACTCTTGCTCTCCAAGCAAGTACAGGTAGATTTCAATCTGATGAAGGGCTCTTTGCCAGTACGCGGTGACGTTGATTTGAATACAGCTAACACCTGTATGAAAAAGGGTATCAAGATTCTTGAAAACCCGGATAACGTCATGCCTTCACAAGAGCAAACCTTTACGCCTGACGCACAAGGCCAGCTCGAAGATCTCTGGGTAGAGTTCTTCAATAATCCAGACTTAAGCGTTGAAGTAGCTCAAAAACGCTTTGTTGAAATCATCAAATACGCAGAATAATATTGTAATAATAGGAAAGGGTGCGCTAGCTGTTTGCTAGCGCACCGGCTCCGGGAGGTCCCCCATGTCAGCTGGCCGCGCTCAGGCTTTCTGGCTCCGCAATCTTACAGCTAAGATTGCAGCTATCCCGATGATCCTGACATCCCTAGTCATTTTCATTGGTTGTTCCATTTGGACAGTTGTTTATTCTTTTACATCGTCAAGGTCTTTACCTGTTACTGATTTTGTAGGTTTTCGCCAATACGAGCGCCTTTTTGGTGCACACCGTTGGAGTTTAGCCGTAGAAAACATAGCAATTTATGGTGTTTTGACATTGGTTTTTGCTTTAACTGTTGGTTTTATACTGGCAGCTCTACTAGATCAGAAGATAAGATTTGAAAGTATATTTAGAACTATCTTCCTTTATCCCTACGCTATGTCATTTATTGTTACTGGTGTGGTGTGGCAATGGATGTTCAACCCGGGTCTTGGTATTCAGCACTTCGTCCGCCAACTGGGATTTGAGAACTTTACTTTCGATCTGATCTCAAACAGAAATACCGTCATTTATGCAATTGCTATTGCCGGTATTTGGCAGATCACTGGCTTTGCTATGGTCTTGATGTTGGCAGGCCTACGCGCTGTTGATGACCAGATTTGGAAGGCTTCGCGTGTTGATGGTATTCCCGCCTGGAAAACTTACGTGATGATCATAATTCCAATGATGCGTGGGGTTTTTGTTACCTCCTTGGTCATTATCGCAGCTGGCATTGTTAAGCTTTATGACCTTGTTGTTGCCATGACAAATGGTGGTCCAGGCTTCGCGTCAGATGTTCCAGCCATGTACGTTTATAACTGGCTGTTTGAACGCGCAAACCTTGGTCACGCAATGGCTGCCTCAACCATGATGCTGCTCACCGTGCTGATTATTATGGTTCCGTGGTTTTACATGGAATACGGCCGTAAGAATAAGAATTGAGGTAAGAGATGAAAAATGAACCTAAAGGTCCGCGTCCGCGCAAGGCCTTCTCCCCTGGGCGCATAATGCTCTATTCAATTCTTGTTGTTGCAGCAATTTATTACGCCTTGCCACTTTATATTATGATTGTAACCTCTTTAAAGGGCATGCCCGAAATTCGTATGGGCAATATCTTTGCTCCCCCGGTCGAGGTTACTTTCGCCCCATGGGTTAAAGCATGGGATAGTGCTTGCACAGGTCTGTATTGTGAAGGTTTGAAAGTTGGTTTTTGGAACTCTGTAAAGATTACAGTGCCAAGTGTAATTGTCTCTATTGCAGTTGCATCTGTAAATGGCTATGCGCTGGTGAATTGGAAGTTCAAAGGCTCAGAGTTTTTCTTTGCAGTGCTGATTTTCGGCTCTTTCATACCCTATCAGGTCATGCTGTACCCACTGGTTATTATAACACGTGAACTGGGTATATTCGGATCACTCTGGGCCGTTATCTTTGTACATACCATTTTTGGTATGCCGCTTTT
This sequence comes from Polycladidibacter stylochi, assembly GCF_001562055.1. Lineage (GTDB taxonomy): Bacteria > Pseudomonadota > Alphaproteobacteria > Rhizobiales > Stappiaceae > Pseudovibrio > Pseudovibrio stylochi. Next base: position 50,565 of record NZ_LLWE01000035.1, read on the forward strand.
GACCCTAATTTTCCGAAATTACTTTGCGGCTTTACCAGAAGAGTTGTTCAAGGCGGCGCGCGTTGATGGTGCAGGTTTTTGGGGCATTTATTGGAAAGTACTTGTGCCAATGGCAACGCCGATCTTTGTTGTCGCTGTTATTCTACAAGTAACTGGTATTTGGAATGACTTCCTGTTTGGTATTGTTTTTGCCGGACAACCCAACTTCCCTATGACCGTCCAGCTTAATAACATCGTCAATACTACTCAGGGCATTAAAGAATATAACGTGAATATGGCAGCTACCATGCTTACAGCTATGGTGCCTCTGGTGATCTACTTTGTCTCCGGCCGGTTTTTTGTTCGCGGCATCGCCGCAGGTGCTGTCAAAGGATAATTATCATGAACTCTATTGAAATTCGGGATCTTGTTTTAAGATTTGGCAAAACAACAGTACTGCAAGATTTGGACCTGGATATTGAACAGGGTGAGTTTTTGGTACTGCTTGGTTCATCCGGCTGTGGTAAGTCAACGCTACTCAACTGTATTGCTGGCCTGCTGGAAGTTTCAGAAGGGCAAATCTTCATCAACGGTCGCAACGTGACTTGGGAAGAGCCCAAGGATCGCGGCATTGGTATGGTTTTCCAATCTTATGCGCTTTATCCGCAAATGACTGTGAAGGGCAACCTTTCATTTGGTCTCAAAAATGCGGGAGCCTCTAAAGAGGAAATAGAAAAGCGTATTAAAAACGCATCACAAATGCTGCAAATCGAAAACCTGCTGCAGCGCAAGCCAGCCGAGCTTTCCGGTGGTCAGCGTCAACGTGTGGCAATTGGCCGTGCGCTGGTGCGAGATGCTGATGTCTTCTTGTTCGACGAACCGCTGTCAAACTTGGATGCAAAACTGCGCACAGAGCTGCGGGTAGAGTTAAAGCAGCTGCATAAGCGCCTGCAAAATACCATGATTTATGTGACGCACGATCAAATTGAGGCCATGACATTGGCCGATCGTATCGCCATCATGAAAAATGGTTTCATTCAACAGCTTGATAGCCCTGCAACGATTTATAATCGCCCAAAAAATAAATTTGTGGCCGGGTTTATTGGTTCGCCAGCAATGAACTTTTTAGAAGGTACTTTGGACTGCACTGGCGAGCCGCACTTTGTGGTAGGCGAAGCGAAAATTCCATTAGCAGGCTACGAATTTAGTCAAAACCTGGAAGGCAAAACCCAAAGCAGTTTTGGTATTCGCCCCGAGCACATCGTTTATGGCGAGGAAGCCCAAAAGGCACCGTTTAATGCCAAAGTCACCGTCGATGTGTTTGAACCTATGGGGTCCGACACACAAGTATGGGCACATGTGGAAGGGCAAAACTTCCGCTTCCGCATCGATGGTCGAGATAAAATTGCCAATGGTGATGAGATGCTTATCGGTTTTGATCCTGCCTGTGCCTCCATTTTCCATGGTGAAACTGAAGAACGCATTTAAACCGTGTTGCAAAGTATGCGCCGCAGAGCCCCTGGTTCTGCGGCGTTTAAGTAACTAAGCATATTTCTTACAATCAGCTATTCAACGGCTCTTGGGAATAGTTTTTTGGGATTTAATTTGCAGTTTTCATATTCAACAATCGTGTAGGAATGAGGTGCCAAATGCAAACGAAACTAAAAGTCGGCATTATCGGTTGCGGTCATATTTTTGACACCTACATGAGACTGGCACCATTATTCGGCAGTATAGAAATTGTTGCCTGCAGTGATTTGAATATGGAAGTTGCGCGTAAATACGCCAATGAGTACGGCCTTAAAGCGATCAGTGTTGAAGCGTTACTGCAAGATACATCCATTGATATTATTGCAAACTTAAGTACCCCGCGTGCGCACTATGATATCAATAAGAGATCATTACTGGCAGGCAAACACGTTTTTTGCGAAAAGCCAATGGCTTTAACCAAGCAAGAAGCGCTGGAGTTAATTGAACTCTCTGAAAAACAACAGCGACGATTAGGCATTGCGCCTGATACTTTTTTTGGCGGCGCAAACCAGCAAGCACGCCATTTGCTCGACCAGGGAACGCTTGGCAAAATCATTGGCGGTACATGCCACTTGCTCAATCACGGTATGGAAAGCTGGCATCCAAATCCTGCAAGCTTTTTCCAAGTCGGTGGCGGTCCCTTGTTTGATATGGGGCCCTATTATCTATCTGTTCTTATTAATTTGCTTGGGCCGGTTCGCCAGGTTGCGGCCATGTCATCAATTGTGCAAAAAGAGCGCACCATAACATCAAAGCTGTTATATGGGCAAAAAATTCAAGTGGAGACACCCACTACAGTAAATGGGGTTCTTGAATTTCACTGTGGCGCTCTTGTCACTCTTACCATGAGTTGGGATGTGTGGGAAACAGCTCACGAGCCCATTGAAATATATGGAGAAACCGGAACTCTGCATTTGCCGGATCCCAACTTCTTTGGTGGCGATCTACGCTTGACCAATGGCAAGACGCTGGTTGAAAACTTGCCTCTTTGGGATCATCCGCTGTCCCGATTGAATGAAACCTGTAGTGGTGACGGTATTCCTGTTGCCAATTACCGCTGTAGCGGCCTTGCCGACATGGCCAACGCAATTACTCAAGGCAGAGCACACCGTTGTTCCCAAGAGTTGGCTCTGCATATAATCGATATCATTAGTTCCATACTGCAAGCAGGCGCAACACGTGAATATGTTTCTCTAACAACCACGTGCGCAAGGCCCGAGCCCTTGAATGTCGATCAAGCAAGCAAGCTGTTTCATATTGATGAAAGCATACCCGCCTAAACCACTAGGGGCCCAAAATGGCTAGGCCCCTGAATGTGAATTGGCTATTAGCAACAGCTCTCGTCAAAAAAATCAGCTCACCAAATCATGCAGGAACTTGATGTAAGGCAGTCGTAGAACAACATTGTTTTTATTGACCATTAAAGAGAGCGCGGTTGCCTGACAAACAGGGTTAGTCGTTACTAACGAGCGCTGACAAACAGCTTCTGCACTATCGATAAAATTCAAGTTTTCCTGACGCTTGATAATTAAAGTCTCCCCCTCGTGAATACCTGCAAGCGGTTTCACCACGAAAATGGATAGTTGCAAATATGCGTAGACTACAAAGGCAGTTAATACGATGGTTACAAGTGTTTTCATGAACTTACGATCCATTCTCTTTATTGAACTTATATTGCAAACCCGGCACGCTCAACGACGTGCACCAACGACCTTCATAGGTCGATACAATCTGTAATTGCTATAATGGTGTTTCCTTGCCTCAAAATCTGGTTTTGCCCACTTTTTACTGTATTGGATAAAAAAGTGTCAGGTATCAAGTCGAGAAAATGCCTATCAATTCTACGAAAATGAGTAATATGGAAAGTTAAGTATAATCGTTTGTTTTACTTAGTTTGTATAAGTAGTTATTTTCAATCTATTTATATTTGCCACTCAAACTTTGCGGGTGTTTTTAAGGGCTTGGCAGGAGCTTTGAAGTAAACCACTCTTGTCAAGGTAACGTCCGCGCCTATCTAGCACAATTACAGCAAGCCGAAGATACATCTTCTCGGGTGAACTCGTGAGCAAATCAGTTGGCTTGCTTCAAGCGCACATCAAACGGCATGAAGCAAATAATTGGATGTAAGGATAAGCTATGGAGTTTACAGCCCTGGAACTTGCCAGAATGCAGTTCGCTTTCACTGTATCTTTCCATATCCTTTTTCCAGCGTTTACAATTGGTCTTGCCAGTTACCTGGCTGTACTGGAAGGCCTATGGCTGTGGACGCGGAAAGAGGTTTACATACAAGTTTACCGCTTCTGGCTTTCAATATTTGCCATAACATTCGGCATGGGGGTGGTTTCCGGCATCGTGTTAACCTATCAGTTCGGCACCAACTGGTCGGTATTTTCCGACAAGGTTGGTGCGGTTCTTGGGCCGGTCATAGGCTACGAAGTGCTCACCGCATTTTTTCTAGAAGCGGGATTTTTGGGAATTATGCTTTTTGGCATGAATAGAGTTGGCCCCAAATTACACTTTCTGGCAACGCTCGTTGTTGCATTGGGCACAGCCCTTTCAGCCTTCTGGATCTTATCGGCCAACAGTTGGATGCAAACACCAGCAGGTTATGCCTTCAATGAAAATGGCCAGTTCATTCCGCAGGACTGGTGGGCAATCATATTCAACCCTTCATTCCCTTATCGTTTGGTCCACATGCTCATGGCGGCTTATCTCACCACCGCCTTTGTTGTTGCAGCTGTTGCCGCCTATCATCTGCTAAAAAACACTGCCAGTGCTGGCGGTCGTCTCATGTTCGCCATGGCACTTGGTTTTATTGTTGTTGTCAGCCCCCTACAAATGGTCGCGGGTGATTTACACGGTATCAATACGCTTGAGCATCAGCCGGTAAAAGTTGCGGCTATGGAAGGAAACTTTGAACGCAAGAAAAGTGCGCCGTTAATTTTGTTTGGTATCCCGGATGAAGAAAACGAAACGGTCCATTATGCGATAGAAATTCCTTACCTCTCCAGTCTGATACTCACGCATTCGCTAGATGGTGAAGTGCCGGGACTAAAGGATGTCGCAAAGCAAGATAGACCACCGGTGCTGATTGTCTTCACAGCCTTTCGAATTATGGTCGGTCTTGGCACCCTCATGTTACTAACGGGGCTGTGGGCTTTATTTGCGCGCTGGCGTGGCCATTTCTACGAAAACAAATGGCTGCAACGCATGTGCTTGCTCATGGGGCCATCTGGGTTTATTGCGCTGCTGGCTGGTTGGGTGACCACAGAAGTGGGCCGGCAACCCTACACAGTCTACGGCTTGTTACGTACATCCGAATCCGTTGCCCCGATCTCGGCGCCAACACTGGCCGGCTCGCTCACTGCCTTTGTGGTTGTCTACTTCGTTGTTTTCGGAACCGGTATTTATTATGTGCTGCGAGCGATGGCAAAACCCCCGACAGCCAGCAAGGGGCCGCCAACCGGTATTCCCGTACGCTCGGCAGGTATAACACCTGCTGCCGCACTTAGCCCCCCTTCACAAAGGGAGTGATAGCCATGGATGTTGACTATGCTCTAATCTGGGCTATTCTAATCGCATTCGCTATCTTTGCGTATGTAGTGCTCGACGGCTTCGATCTTGGTGTTGGCATTTTATACCCAACCACCCACGACGATGAAGAACGCAGCCTGATGATGAATACCATTGCACCCGTTTGGGATGGTAACGAGACTTGGCTCATCTTGGGCGGTGGCGGTTTGCTTGCTGTCTTCCCGCTGGCCTACGCAGTTATAATGCCAGCCCTCTACATTCCTATTATTACAATGTTGTTGGGCTTGATTTTTCGCGGCGTTGCGTTTGAATTTCGCTTCAAGGCCGGTCTAAATCACCGTCGTATTTGGGATTTTTCCTTTTTCTTTGGTTCTGTTTTAGCAGCCTTCTCACAAGGCGCGATACTGGGCGCACTCATTGAAGGGCTGGAAATTAGCGGTCGACAATTCAGTGGCGGTGCATGGGACTGGCTGTCGCCATTTAGCGTTCTTATTGGGGTTTCTCTTATTATTGGATATGCACTCCTTGGTGCCACTTGGCTTGTATTAAAGCTGGAGGGGCCTGTTTGCCTTCACTTTCGCAAAATCAGCAATCTGGCTTTACTCATGGTCATCGGCTGTATTGGCGCGGTAAGTCTCGCCACTTTGTACATAAGGCCCGATTTTGTCACCATATGGTTTGATAGCAGCACAATACTCTATAGTTTTGCGGTGCCTCTGCTCATTATCGCTCTATTTGTCACTGCAAGTCGCAGTTTATCAAGAGGCCCGGATTACGTACCGTTCCTATGTGCCTTGGCTGTTTTCCTCTTAAGCTACATCGGCTTGGGCATGAGCCTCTATCCATTCATCGTGCCAATGCAGTTCACCATTTGGCAAGCTGCGGCACCAGAAAGCAGCCTAAAGTTTCTGTTAGGTGGCGCTGCCTTTTTAATCCCCTTAATCCTGGCATATACAGGATATGCCTATTGGGTCTTTCGGGGCAAACTGCGTAAGGGAGAGGGCTACCATTAGTCGCTGGAAACCAATGGAGAAACAAAAGCAAACAAGTCCGACAAAACATCACGACACAGTTTTGGTAAAGCGCGACAGCAGTAAATTAGAGGCAGGTGGACAAGTGCAGCCATCGCTTGGAAGTAGGCTTTTTTGGTTTGTCTTGCTATGGGCTGGCGGCGTTGTTGCAATAGCAATATTTTCTTACAGCCTACGCGCGCTTATTCTTTAGCTATAATCATTATCGGGAATAAGTGGTGCCCGGAGGCGGATTCGAACCACCGACACGCGGATTTTCAATCCGCTGCTCTACCAACTGAGCTATCCGGGCACTTATCGAACGGGCAGTGTTTGTCCCGCCGTTGAAGTGAGCGTCTTATAGGAGAGCCATTCGCACTTGTCTAGCATAATTCCATAGGAAATTGGGGATGACTTCCAAAGAGCGCGATTAGCTGTGAATTATTAGCCATTAAAACATTCGATTCATCATTGCTTTCGCGGTTAAATATTTTTTATTTACCTAGTAAACGCTAAGTGTAAAATTTATATTCGTATATTATAATTAAGTAAATGTAGTTGAATAATAATATTATTCTAGTTTAATCTATATGTGTTTCAAAAACGTAACGTACTGTTTCATATTTATGCTTGCTATTTCTCCGAGATAACCAATATTTTTTAAGTCTAATTGATAAAGGTGTTTGATGTTTAAGTTTTACAATTTAATTGTTCTTTCTCTTGTCTTGTTGCTTTCTGCTTGTTCAGAAGAACCAAGGCAAAATAAAATCAGTGCAGAAAAGGAGCAATTGGTACCAGCTGTTTCTGTTAAAGGGCAGGCACTTACCTTTGCGCACCTGAAAAGCGATCATTCTCTTTTGCTGGTTCACTCTTATAGCAACGGAAAAACAACAGCCGTTAACCTATCTGATTTAGGTGCGCCCAAGCTTCCCGATATGTTGGATGCAATTACACAATACGGTCTTGAGAACATTAAAGAAATAGCTGCAAGTACCTCTTTGGAGAGCAAAAACTATGAAATTGGTGAATTTTCGGCTGCCGCAAGTTCACTGGGGCGGCATATTTCATCTGGTACAAACTTTATCGAACATGCAGAAGAAACCAATTCTGACCGGGTTTTTCACTACCCAAAATTTAGTTCTGCCAGCCCACCTGTCTCTAACGTCAAACATGTAAAGGGCGTGCTTCTTGATTACGAGGTAGAAATTTGTATGCGAGCTGATCGTCCTATTGCGAATTTGGATGATTTCACGAAAGCGAACAAATTCTTTTTCTTATGTGGCGATTTCTCTGATCGTTCCATGCTTTCCCGTTATATTGATCCTGATAACTACGATAGTGGAAGCGCCTTTACGCGGGCGAAGAGCGGCGAAGATTATTTTTCTTCAGGGCCTTTTCTGGTTTTGCCAGAAGATTGGCGGGGCTTTGTTTCTAATGAGCGGATTATGACAAAGTTGAATGGTACAATCCGCCAAGATTCCAGAGGTCGTTATATGATCCGCGACTTCAAAGACATAACCAAGCATGTATTGGCAGATACCACATCCACCCGCTTCATCTACCAAGGTAAGGGAGTCACAATGCTTGATGGTGAGCGCATCAAACAAGGACAAACCCTCATGTCCGGTACTCCGGAAGGTGTAATTTTTATGCCGCCGACAACCTGGCAGATCACAAAAGGCATTATTGGCTATGTATTTACTTTGGGTTTTCTCGGCGAGCATACAGGCCGCGAAGCTGTCATTGAATCGTTTATAAAACAAGAACTAAAAGCAGGTCGTTTTCTAAAACACGGCGACCAAGTCCATTACCTATCTGCAAGCATGGGCGAAATTCACGTCACTGTTGAATAATCGTTACCATTAATGCCATCTGGTGCAATTCGCACCGTCACTTGATATGGAGGCCTTGCTTGAAGAGCAAAGTCCCCATATCGTCATGAGGTAATAAAGCTGCTCATATTAATTGAACTGTCTGCTTTAAATCCCTAAATCAAGTTGTATGATACTTCTAATTTTGGAGAGGCTTGGTTTTCCTCCACGGTTTTAGAGCGTATTTCCGTAAAGTGCCTACCGGTTTTCGGGTAAAAATACGTTTCAAAACAATAGGTTAAAGCAGTTTAAGTGCAAGATCTCCACAGTACACGACTCTTTAGTTTATTGAGCGCTTGGGGCAGTTTTTTCGCCATGCCTTAGATGCTCTATCAGGTTTATGGGTAATCCAGT
>NZ_LLWE01000009.1 GCF_001562055.1 Polycladidibacter stylochi
AACTGGATTACCCATAAACCTGATAGAGCATCTAAGGCATGGCGAAAAAACTGCCCCAAGCGCTCAATAAACTAAAGAGTCGTGTACTGTGCATAGAAGCACTAAAACTGCTTTAACCTATTATTTTGACACGTATTCTTACCCAAAAACCGGCGTCCACTTTTCGGGAATACGCTCTAGTTAAGACAGAGCGATTAAATGTTATAGCCGCTGACACGTTCAAGCTCTTCTATTAAGTTTTCATCTACCTTACCAGTTGGCTGCAAGCCTCTGTCGCGTTGGAATTGCTCTATTGCGTCTTGAGTGCTGGGGCCGCCGATACCATCAACTTTCAATGGCCCATAGCCCATACTGGCAAGAACCTCTTGTACATTACGAAGCTTGGCTGCTGTTATTTTTATGTGTTGCGTTGGTAGCTGCTGCTTAACGAATGCCATAGGTTCATTCGCTTGCTGGCGAATGGAGCCTGTTGTGTTGATTGCTTCGTCATTGCCACTAATTATAGGCAGGGGTTGCCCCTCATTGCCCGGAGCATGCCTTGGCATTGGTAACTGCGCGCCTTTTAATGGCACTTTTCCTGGATCCATCGTCAGTAAAGCCAATAAACCCGCGGTTGCTTGGCCAGTGACCTCATAATCGCGCATACGCTCATAGGTTTGTATCGCTTTAAGAGTGGCAGGACCATACTTGCCATCAACTACGCCCCTGTAAATACCGAGACGCCGTAACTCCCATTGTATATCTCTTATCAAATCCTGTTGCTGAAGTGCCGCTTTTTGCGTTTCCTGTGGCCCACTCGTAATTAAATGGCTGTTCTTTGCAGCACCTTGGCGGGTTACAAAAAAGGGTGCCGGGTGTGCAGGCTGCTTCACCATGGCGTTGTAGGCAATGTACCCGCCGCCAATTAGAAAAAAGGCAGCTGCCAATGCAGGCAGTGGCCGTGCAATTTTATGGCTGTTATTCTTATGGGGCCGAGAAGTTGTAGCACCTACCTCACCATCGCTTATACCAGCATTGCGCCGTTTATTTTTTTGCGACCGTTTGGCCATACTCTCCTGTCCTCATTACATATTTTGGCAATCGGCCCTGTATTTTGCTTTTACCACACGCTCTTAAGTTGTGCAGCTAGGATTTGTAGAAGCACATTTACCGCTTTGTTGCAATCGCTTATCTTACCAGTTCTGTCATTATAATGGTCAATCTACCAAATGCTGGTTTCCAGCGGCTTAAGCAACATAACTGAAATGCCGACTATTGCAGTTTGCATTTTCATTTTGTTCAACAGGTGGAGCCGGTATCAATACGCGGACAGTTGTACCTACACCCAACTCGCTTTCTATCTGCATATGCCCTTGATGCAAATCTAGTAGTTGTTTTACCAGCGCCAAGCCCAGCCCTGCCCCTTGCTCTTTATGGTTTGAGGTCTCTACCTGATAATACGGCATGCTGATATTTTCGAGCTGATCTTGTGCAATGCCTATACCTTGGTCTTTCACCTCTATCATGAGCAAATCCTCCTCCTGCGAAAGTACAAGGCGTATTTTACTTTCAGGGGAAGAGAACTTGGCCGCATTACCTAATAAATTAAGCAGAATCTGACGCATAGCCAGCTCATCCACTAACAGTTTTTTGAGGGGCATACTTTTAGTAAATACGGTTTCGATTTCAGGACCAGCATATTGAGGTCCCAATAAAGCAATAGTACCTTTCACTAGCTCCCTCAAATCATGGTAGGCTAAATTAAGGGCGCGCTTACCAGCGGACATTTTCGCAAGATCTAGTGAATTTTGTACAAGACTATTCAAATGAAGCCCTGAAAAACGTATCAGTTCCAGGTATTCCTTTTGCGTTTCTTGAGGTATTTTGTAGTGGTTGGCGTTTATGAGCAATTCAGTAAACCCAATAATTGCGTTGAGCGGCGTTTTGAATTCATGGCTAGCGTGAGCCAGTAAATCGTTTTTTTCGCTCACTTGCCTTGCTAAATCTTCCAGTTTTTTGCTTTGCTTCGTATCCGGGATATCTCCTGCTGTATCCTCAACAATCTCCATAAGTATATAGGGGGTATCGGCTGAGAGGCTACGACAGTTAAACAACGATAAATTCAGGTTCAACTTGACCATACCGTTGGCATAGGGTTGAACCATACGTTGCTGCAAAACCTGAAGATTTTGCGGTTTTCGGGTTTGAAGAACTTGCAAATAAGCGTGACGGAAGGGCGCTTTACTACTCGTGGCCAGCGATTGCATAAACCCTGCGCCCGCTATTGCCTTCTCGTTAATATCTAAGCAAGAATTGTAATAGATTTTAGCACTACGGTTCAGGCTCACAACTTTGCCCTCGTTATTTAGCAGTGCATAGTTATGCGCAAGATTTTCTATTGCCTCCCAAGCAGGAATAAGCAGCTTTGATTTGTCCCCATCTGTTTTAGGATGGCGCTTTGTCGTCAATAGGGTTGCGAAAGGCGCTACTAAAACAACAAGGACTAGAGGTAATTCATAGATTTGAAGGGTTTTGGTGAAAAGAGGTAGTAAATCCCCCTGAATGAGCGTGGCAAGCAACGCAATTATGTAGGAAAATGCGACAGTTTTCAGAAAAAGCACTTTTGGCACTGATGGTTTTAGGCAAAGCGGCAAAATGGCACCGCTGGGTAGTAAAAACCAATAGAATGAATTGGCTGAGGATAATAACCAAACCTGACTTATAAACATTATAGTTATTAGAGCAAGAACAGCTGGCAATGAAATTTTCTGGGTTTGAAACATCAGCAGCAACGGCCAAAATAATAACTGAAGGCACAAAATCACCGTGATGCTGATAATGCGATTTTCAATTTGCAACAGCGGTAGCATCGCCAACAGCAAGATAATTGAAACAAGCGCAGCTATTAAACCAAAAATCAAATGGTTAATGATCGTGGTACCGATACGATAGGAAGTGGTGCTTTGTTTCAAATAAGCTGGTAAAAACCTTGACGAGACATCGCGCGTCACCACCCTTAACACACTGACACTATTATTTTTTATATTTATCACGCAACTTACAAGCTACACACGCATGAACTTGTAATTCATGCTTGCGCAACATGCCCCTTTATTTTTATATTGCCCGAGCTATTGGATATTTAGGTCAATGTTTTTAAGGATTGTTAAAGCGATTGTCACAAACAAGGTTGTGCACGTTTACTTTTGGTTTGGCATACTGAGAAAAAACGGTGTTTACCAGAGTCTTTCCTTACCAAATGCAAATCTATTATAGTTATTGATAAAAGCCGAAAATGGCAGAGTTCCGGTATTTTGAGAGTAGAATTGTTCGGAAAACGTATCGAATTAAAGGTTAACGAATATGCAAGAAGTGGATTAATCAAGTGCGGCTGCTTTTCTTTTTATTAAGAACAACTATTTGGGTATCGCTTGCCCTGCTGATTATTCCACTGGGATTATCGGATGAAAATGCGCCGAGTATCAATCCGCTAAGGGCACTTAGCGCTGCACAAGAGGCATTTAGTGATTTTTCGGGGTTTTGTGAACGCAACCCCACCGCTTGCGAGACCGGCTCTGAAATTGCCGAAGTGGTTGGTTACCGTGCAAAACAAGCGGCGCAAATAGCTGTTGACTACATCCAAGAGGAACCGGTTGAAGCCAAATCAATTGATGATCTTGTGGCACAAACCACAGATGGACCAATCAATAACGAAGGGCATGTTGAATCTACCGAAGCTATCGGCAGCACACCACAACCGGACACGGGCAGCCTCACCAAAGAGGATTTAGCAATTCCCTTCAGCCAGCCAACGACCACAGCTGCGCTGGTAACTACTGGCCCAAACAACAAACAGGCGGCAATTAATGCTCACCTACAACCGGCTATCGGTGTCCCTCTCCCGAAGCCTTTGCCATAGACTCAGCCTTTTTGCTTCAAGACTACTTGCGCCAAAAATGAAGCTTGTTAAAAGAGACTTAAGCGAGCAAGGAAGACTAAAATGGCAAGTACACTTGAAGATATTCTCGAAGGCTTTGAATTTCTTGAGGACTGGGAAGACCGCTATCGCTACCTTATTGAGCTTGGGCGAGAGCTGGAGAGCCTAAGCGACAGTGAGCGTAATGAACAAAATAAAGTACAAGGCTGTGTTTCGCAGGTTTGGCTTTCCAAATCGGTTGTGAACCAACCCAATGGCCCCGCCCTATTGGTTTATAAGGGGGATAGTGATGCCCATATCGTGCGCGGGTTGATTGCTATTGTTTTGGCCCAGTTTTCCGGTAAAACTGCCGGTAATATCCTTCAATGCAAAATCGAAGATGTCTTCAAAAGAATTGGACTTGATGAGCATTTAACACCGCAGCGATCTAACGGGCTTGCCTCTATGGTTCAGCGAATTCGCCATGATGCACAAGTGCAAATGCAAGCTTAATGCTCTCGTGTAGCATGTCGCAAATGCCGCGCGACATGCTTACCCTCATTGATAGTAACCTGATTTGGTCCCGTAGTAATTGGCCAACCTTTCCAAAGCTATCTTCAAAATGACTTTTGCCGATCGCTCTGGCCATGCATGCTCTTTTTCCACCTGTCTTAGGCCTTTCCAGTAACAGCAGATATCTATCAAAACTCCTGATAGTTCTGGCCCCACAAACTTTAATGCTTTTCTGACGCGCTCTCTTGCATCCGAGACGCTTTCTATCTTCTCCAAGTCCCTGTTGCGCGTGGAAGGTGCTGACAGGTTTGTAAGGTTCAACTTTGCATAGGCAGCCATATCACCATAAACAAAGTCATTGTGTAGGCGCTCAGCAGCCATAAACTGCGCTGACGAAATAAATGGCTCTCCCGATTTGCCCCGCCGCGTTGCCAACCAATGCAGCGGACTATCTTGTGGTTCTTTAGCGACAGGGCTTGCGTTTTCAGCCCTATTTTTTTCATTCGCTTTTTGTAATGACTGCTTATGCTTTTTTGGGGGGATGGCGGGCTTATTGGCTGATTGTGCAGGAGTGCCTTTTGCAGACAGTGATTTTTTTAGTAAAGTCTTTCCGCTTGTTGTGAGCATCAAACCACCTTTGGTATTATGCCGTACCAAACCTAGCAGGAAACACTGCTTAGTCACGGGTGATTGTAGATCAACTATTTTTAAAGAAGATAGTTTTTTCAAAAAGCATACCAGATCATCATTCAACGAGCTTGCTTCATGATCCGCTGTTGACTGCATACAGCTCTTCATCGCGTGAACACTCATTGCTTTCATGACGAACGGCCTCCACTTTTAGAAACTGTTTTTTTGGACAGGTTTGCGGTAGTAAATGGAAATAAGGCACAGGATACCGATTTTTGAATCTGAGACTCCATGGCACTTAAGTGGGAATCAAAGTGATACTGATCCCGCATTTCTTCGACAACTTTACAGGCGTGGGAAACCGTTGTGCGATCACGTCCGAACACGCGCCCAACATTCGAATGTGAATAACCAAGAGCAACATGCAAAATATACATTGCAACTTGCCGAGCCAAAGCCACCTTGGCCATACCGCGTGAGGTTAGTACGAGCGCGCTTGGACATACTCCAAAGCTTAATGCCACGTGTGCTGTGGTTATCCAGCCAACAGCTTGTAAACTGTCACGTGGCGGATTGGGTTCTCGTTTCTTAATCAGAATTCCATTGTGAGGTGATTTTGCAATTTCACTTTGAAGCCGCATTGAAGCACTCCTCATTTCCTTCGAAATCAACGGGTGTTACGGTTTCTTATGGTCAGGCAAAAATGCACGAGGGGGATAAGTCTTTTCAACTTAAAGCTAAAGCATGGTTTGAACTCTTTTTTTCACCAGCTTGAGACACCCCTATGAATAGATAGGTCAGCAGCGGAACAATAGTTAACCAATTGTTTTTATTAGCTTATATCTAGAGGAATTATACACCTATGATTTTTATGGGTTTATTAACTAACACTATAAATAGTACTACTGTATTTTTTAGTATTTATTTTTTACGGTCATTAAAAATGCATGACCGACTTCAAATTCGTGAATAAAAAAAACCGCGGGTACTTATACCCACGGTTATAGTTCTTTTGAGTCGTCTAATAAACTTATTTAGAACGCTTACGTTGCTGGCCCAGACCCATTTTTTTAGCTAGTTCTGAGCGTGCTGCCGCATAGTGAGGCGCAACCATTGGGTAGTCTGAAGGCAGACCCCACTTTTCGCGATACTCTTCTGGTGTCATGTCGTAATGGGTACGCAAGTGACGCTTAAGAGATTTAAACTTTTTGCCGTCTTCCAAACAAATGATGTAATCATTGGTAACGGACTTTTTAACTGGAACAGCAGGCTTCAGTGGCTCTGGCTCTGGTTCAGCAGTTGTGCCGCTTGTGCGCTGTAATGCTGCAAATACATCGTTGATCAGCACAGGCAAATCAGCGGAAGCTACAGTATTATTACTAACGTAAGCTGATACGATGTCGGCCGTTAGGTCTACCAAATTATTATCTGCAGGGATTTCGCTCATTTTTCACCCGTAATCTTTCGCGATATGTGTTTTTCTAGGAAACCCTAACGGTAAATAGTCACTTTTTTATTGAGCCAGCTCTTACATACTTAGTAGTTGCTGGAAAACTATTTGATTCCGGGAGGGCCATAACCATAATGGATGTTTATAGAGACTTGAATATTGAATAACAAGAAAAAATAGATGGCTTATTGCAGTTTTACTAGGAAAATATCAAAAAAACGATAAAAATAGATAGCACTATAGGATGACAACTATGCTTTACCAGTAGTTAGCTGTATTAAAAGCCGATTATTGGAAAAAATCAAAAATAGCCCCCAACATGATGATTTAGGATAATTAACCAATATCCTTATGAGGGTGAATAACTTTCGTAGAGAAACTCTTATCTTACTGATATTTCTTCATCAAATGCACCGCAACCTGTTATTCATATTAAACTATTCCCACTTATTTAAAATTGTAACAAAAGCATAATTATTTATAACAATCTCCCTTTGAACAGTATTTTCAAGATCACTACTTACTGTTAGACACCCATATTATCTAAATGGGAATCTTGTCGTAATTGCGCCCAATAAACTTGGATCAAGAAAATAATTCGAAATGTGCTGAGCAGCACGTTAAGAGCTGGTTTATTTATTGCTGTGAATAACTCAGCGGACGCAGGCGGTCCTTCATACTTATCGCTAGCAGCACATTTATTGTTCTGGCCCTGCTTTATACAAGGACAAGAAAAAAGGCCAGTCATAGACCGGCCTTATCAACGTGCTTCTTTGTATACTAGCCGTTTTTATGAAGTAACGTTTTCACTTTTTTTCTCGGCATCGGCCAATTTATCGACAACCGTTTCGCTACACGGCATGTAACCTACTTTATGCGCTGCTCTTGCTATCAGATGGGCTGATACGGGTGCTGTTAGCAGGAAGAAAACAACTCCAGCCAAGGCGCGTGTTAAAACACTCCAGTCGCTTGCATAGAAACCCAAGGCCAACAAAAGAACACCCGAGCCTAACGTACCTGCTTTAGAAGCCGCATGCATACGCATATAGACATCGTTTAAGCGCACAAGGCCCAAGCCAGCTGCACAACTAAAGCATGCTCCAGCAACGATCATCAGACCTACGATAATGTCAATCATAGCTGTCATTGCTTACCCTCCTTAACTGGTGTCTGCTGGGTTGTTGTTTCGCTGAGGATAGCGGGGTCCTGCGCCCTGCCCCTATTCAAGATAAAGCGCGCAAATGCGACTGTTGCCAAAAAGCCAACCAAACCCAAGGCCAGTGCAATATCGACATATAAGGGATAGTTGGACTGAACGCCGACAACAGCAATGAGACCAATAGCTATGGCGACCAATAAATCTAGACCGACTATTCTATCGGGTAATCCCGGCCCCTTGATGATGCGATACGTCGTTAGCAACAAACCAACCGCAAGTAAGGCAAATGATATTTGAATACAAACACTCAAGAATGTTTGCGCGAATGCTTCAAAACCGCTCATCTAAATGCCTCCATTATTTGGCGCTCAAAGCCGTTTTTAATATCATCGATTACTTCTTGCGGATCCGGCACGTCGATACAGTGGATATAAATCCACTGGCGATCGTCAGAAACATCGACAGAAAGTGTCCCCGGCGTCAGCGTTATCATGTTCGCTAGTAGCGTGATTTCATAGTCTTCTGTCACAGTAAGCGGCAGCGCAATGATACCTGGCTGCAGATTACCCAGCTTAGGCCTTATGACAATTTTCAGCACACGCCAGGAAGAAAGTACCAACTCCCTCAAGAACCCGTAGGCTAGAGCCGCTATTCTTGTCGAGCGGCTCAAGTAGCCTTTAAACTGTACCTGTTCTCGAATAAGGTAGAGACCAAACATTGCCAGCAGAAAGCCAAAAATCAGGTTCAGCGCTTCAAAGGATCCCGTTACAGCACCCCAAGCTATCGCCATGAGAAGATTTATGAGAAGAAGTCTTTTATTCATGGGGCTACTCCAAAGACTGATTCAACATAAGCGCTAGGGTCCAAGAGCGTAAGCGCCCCCTTGTGAGCAAAACTCATCACGGCATCCGGCTGTAGACCAATGTAGACAACCATAAGCACAATAGGGAATACCGAGAGCCAAACAGTTGCAGGAAGCTTTTGCTTTTCTTGCGGTAAAGCAACCATGGTGCCATCTGCTATTGACTGAGAACCACCGCGCAAGAACACGTAAATCCAAAGTCTACCAACGCAAATGATGCTAAGAATACTGGTTAGCAGAACAACGCCTGCAAGCCAGCCCATTCCTTTATCCAATGCGCCTTCAACCAATAGCACCTTGGGCCAAAAACCCGAAAAGGGTGGTAGACCCGCAGCTGCAAAGAGCAGGACCAAGCTAACCGCCGCAAGTATGGGCGAGCGCCTATACATGCCCCCCATTTCACGTAGGGAGAACGTTCCTTGAAGTTTGCCTATGTATCCAAAAACAAAGAACATACCTGTCATGGCGATCATTGAATGCACCGCATACATAATGGCACCTGTCACGGCCCATTCACTCGCAACAGCTAAGCCGGCGAGCATTGAGCCAATGCCGGTTATTACCAAATAACCGATTGTCCGGCGTACATCTGTTTGCGCGAGAGCTCCCATTACGCCTGTCAGCATTGTGAGTATGGCAACCAGCGTAATAAGTGTGTTCATCCAGTTGTGTCCTGCTGGCAAGAGCAACAGTAAAACACGTAGCAATGCATAGACACCAACCTTGGTTAACAAGCCAGCAAACACAGCTGAAACAACGATACGCGGGGTATGGTAGGAAGCTGGTAGCCAGAAGTTAACCGGGAAGGCCGCTGCTTTCATGGCAAACGCAAGGAAGAATAGCAGAGCCACACCCATTAATGGGCCCTGATTTTCCAAGTGAGCCGCTTTCATGGCAATATCAGCCATATTCAAGGTGCCAACAAGACCGTAAAGCAATGCCGTTGCTAACAAGAACAGTGTTGTACCAAGAAGGTTTAGCAAAGAGTATTTAACTGCGCCATCGATTTGCCGCTTCTTGTTGCCCAACACCAATAGGCCAAATGAGGAAATCAGTAGCACTTCAAACCAAACGTAGAGATTGAAAATATCTCCAGTTAAAAACGCCCCGGATACCCCGCAGAGCAACATAAGCAGAAAAGGATAGAAACCATAGCGGCGCTCTTCAGGCCGTATTGAGCCTGCGGCGTATATACCTGTACATAACGCCACTAGGGAAGCAAATGTGGCGAACATGGCTCCCATTGGATCAGCTGTAAAAGCAATACCAAATGGCGGTAACCAGCTGCCCATCACCATGGTGACAACACCATCATTCAAGACATGGTTCAACAACGCGATGTTCGCGCAAAACACCAGAGCCAGAGCTGTTATGCCAATCCATGGCTGAAGTCTAACATTCTTACGGGTTATGAGCGCTATGGCTCCACCCAACATGGTCAGCAATGTTGGGGTTACCAACAACCAGTCTTTTGCGGCAGTGGGATCTGTTATCATCGCCGCAGCAATATCTACACTCGTTTTTTCCAATGACATTGATCAGTATCCCAGTGGCGGCTCAACTTCGTTCTCAGGTTCGGCAACACGCATTTCCAGCATGTCATCAGTGCCCAGCTCTTGATAGGCGCGGTAGCCTAAAACCAAAAAGAAGGCAAAGAACGAGAAGGAGATCACAATAGCCGTCAACACCAGTGCCTGAGGCAGCGGGTTGGCGGTTGTTTCCAATGGCAAATATTCACCAAGCGGTATAATCGGCGGTATTTCACGCAGCAATCTGCCTGATGTGAAAATCAGCAGGTTTACCGCATTACCCAAAATAGCTACGCCCATGAGCACACGTACCAGCTTTCTGGAAAGCATCAGGTAAATCGAAGCGGCAAAAAACGCACCAACCAATAGGGAGAAAATGGTTTCCATCAGTCACTCTCCCTTTCTTCTAGAGATAGGGCAATGGACGTGATGGCTCCAACGACAACCAGATAAACCCCTATATCAAAAAACATCGGCGTTGAGAGTGCGATATGTGTTCCAAATAGCGAGAACTCTAACCACTGACTCGTCATGGTTGGCTGCCCCAAGAATAGGCTTGGCAACACCGAGGCCACAGCCAACAATAGCCCGGAGGCGGCTATACTCATTGGGTGGACGTGCAATGCACGGCGCACACCTGCAACACCGTAAGCGATACCATAGATCGCAAATGCCGATACCGCGATGAGACCACCAATAAAGCCACCGCCCGGTTCATTGTGTCCACGTAGCAAAACGAAAATAGAAAACAGTGTCATCAAAGCAGTTAGAAACGGCGCTACCGTTCTGAAGATAACGGTATTCATGACTTTGCCTCCTGCTTGATTTGAGTTGTTGTTTCTTCGTTGTTTTTAGAGGACACCGGCCTAACCCGAATAAGTGCCAATACACACAGCCCTGTTACCATAACAACCGAAATTTCACCGATGGTATCGAAGCCACGGAAGTCAACCAGAATGACATTCACGATGTTTCGGCCATGGGCGATGGTGCGGCTAAAGGCGGTAAAGAACTCGGAGAGGCTGGCATCAAACGGTTGCTGGGTCACGCTCATTAAAGTCAGCGCGAAGCCTAGTCCTGTTAATGTCGCCAGGGAGCTATCCAGCAACTTGCTTGCCACACTTCGACTATCTGATGGCTGCAAGTTCAAACGTGTCATCACCAATGCCAAAATAACAACCGAAAGTGTTTCGACCATAAATTGGGTGAAAGACAAGTCCGGTGCACCGAACAACAGGTAAATGACGGCAACGGAAAAACCAGAGATGCCGAGTGACACCATTGCTGTCACGCGGTTTTTCGCTGTCAAAACGGCATAGAGGCCTACGAGCGCAACCGCGATTATACCTGCCTCTGTTAAGGTGACCAGCTCGAACTGGCTCAAGCTTGGCCAGCTGCCCGTGATAATCATTGGCGTATAGAGGGTGAATATCAATGCAATAAAGGCGGCACGCATATACATGACCATATCGCCCGTCTGCACGGTTCTTGTGACAAAAGCTGACAACCGTACTGTTGCATTGATGAATTGATCAAAGCCCTTATCTGGTCCCCAACCGATTATTTTAAGTGTGCGATCAACAAAACTGCGCAGTTGATCTGAGAAGTAGAAGAGCGTTGAACCCAAAGCTATGGTAAGCAGGGAAAGGAAAAGAGCGGCATTGATATGCGCAGGTATTAAATGCAGCTCCTTGGTTACACTATGGCCTGCAATTGCACTTGTCATCGGGTTGACGAGCCATTCACCCGTACTTGCAACAAACAAGCCAGCTATTAAGCCTGCGACGGATAGAACGACCGGCCCGGCATATAGCATTAATGGTCCTTCATGGGCATGTTTCGGTGTTTCCACCTTTGGACCTAAAAACGGCTTAATTGCCACAATAGCCGCTAATGCAAACATCATGGAGTTACCAACAACGCCGGTGAACGCCCAAAAGATGCCACCTGAATGCGCATGCCATAACCCATCGTAGAGGACTTCCTTGGCCACAAAGCCAAATAATGGCGGCAACCCTGCCATAGAAAGGGCTGCTAATACTGTTGCGCTAAAAGTAATCGGCATAGCGTGACGCAATCCACCAAGTTTGCGGATGTCGCGTGTACCGGCTTCATGATCAACCGTACCGGCTGCCATAAACAATCCTCCCTTGAATAGGGAGTGCGCAAACAAGTATAGAACCGCACCTTGTATCGCATGCGGGGACGATGAGCCGGTTAACATGACCAACAGGCCAAGAGAGGCGACCGTGGTATATGCCAAAATCAATTTCAAATCTGTTTGGCGCAGGCCAAGGTATGTCCCGATAACCAATGTTAACCCACCAAAGAATGGTAGGACGGTCATCCAGATTTCTGTACCTCCCATCACCGGCTGCATGCGCATTAACAAGTAAACACCCGCTTTAACCATGGTTGCGGAGTGCAAATAGGCCGAAACAGGTGTTGGTGCCTCCATCGCGTTTGGCAGCCAGAAATGAAACGGGAATTGAGCCGATTTGGTAAACGCGCCTAAGCAAATCAGTATAAAAATTGGCAGGTAGAGCGATGAGCTTCGCAGTACATCGGGATTTGTCAGTAACTCGCTCATTTGCCAGGTACCGCTTGCAAGGTACACCAGCAAAAAGCCAGCCAGCAAAGCCATACCGCCAGCGCCTGTTACAACCAGTGCCTGAAGGGCAGAGCGGCGCGATGCTGTTCGCAGGTGATCAAAACCAATAAGCAGAAATGATGTGATTGAGGTGAGCTCCCAATACACAAACAAGGTTATCATATTATCGGCCGTTACGACCCCCAGCATTGCCCCCATGAAGAGCAATAGGTAGGTAAAGAAAATACCTTGCTGCGTATGCCCCTTAAGATATCCACCGGCATATAGGACAACAAGCGTACCGATACCCGATACCAGTAATGCGAATAATGTTGATAGCCCATCGATATAAAATGAGAAGGTGATTCCAAAGGTTGGAATCCACTCATATGAGACTGTAAATGTTTGCCCTGCGGCAACCATTGGCACGTAGGAAAGGAAATGAATAAAGATAAAAGCGGGAAAAACCGCCAAAATCCAAGCAGCATTGTGCTTTAAACGGTGCGTTAGCACCGGGCCAAGAGCAGCAGCAGCAAAGGGCAGTAAAAGGGCCCACACTGTCGCTTCATTACCAGATAGCGGCATTTGGCACTCCGTTGTTACATCGTAATGTGTTCCCAGCCTCTGCACTTCTTTGCATTACTTTCTTACCGGCAGCGCTGGTTTCGATTATGAAATATCGCTCACCACAGTAAAGGGCAAGCAAGTTGCACAAACTAATTCGATATGTCGCTATGCACTTCCCCTTACGTATGGTGTTCAAACTAAATTTCCAGAGTTGTAGTCGGTTTCCTTTTTCAATGATAAATATGTTATATAACCAATCGCATTAACAGGTATAAAAATGAGTCATAAAGAGTTCAAAAAAATACCCCAAAATGATAGAGAGTGGCGCGAGAAGCTCACTGCAGAACAATATAGAGTGCTGCGTGAAGGGGCAACAGAACGCCCATTTACCAGCCCCTATAACAAACTAGACAAACCAGGAGTTTACAGCTGCGCTGGCTGTGGCAGCCCTTTATTTCTTTCGGATCACAAGTTTGATGCGGGCTGCGGTTGGCCAAGTTTTTTTGAAGCTGTCAGTGAGAATGGAATTGAAGAATTGCAGGATTTTTCTCACGGCATGGTTCGCACCGAGATAAAATGCGCAAAATGCAAAGGGCACTTGGGACATGTTTTTCCTGATGGTCCCCCCCCTACCGGGCTGCGGTATTGCCTTAATGGCTTGGCCTTGAATTTCAAGAGCATTACTGATTGAGTTAAACTTAGATTATCACTAAATTTTCTCGGGTATTGCCTGCCGCTCTGTGGATTAAACTCGCGCTATTGTACTAGCTTAAGTTGTCTCCTGGGTAAGTTGCTCCATTGACTGAGAAAAACATTGCACACTTAGCCCTATGTGAATGATATAGATTAATACAAAAATACTCGTGCTGATAATTGCAAAGGATGAATATGAAAGCCACCTCTTGCCCCCCCTGTGCCACTATCAAGCCTGTTCAATTTACCGAACATGGTACCACTCGGATGGATAACTATAGTTGGTTACGCGCTGATAACTGGCAGGAGGTGATGAAAGACCCGAGTGTACTTTCTGCTGACATACGCGAGTATCTGGAAGCAGAAAACGCTTACACCAATACGCAAATGGCTGATACTGAGACTCTTCAGTCGACACTCTACCAAGAAATGAAGGGGCGTATTAAAGAGGACGATAGCTCGGTACCGAGCAATGATGGCACTTACGCATACGCTCTCAAGTATATTCAAGGTGGACAGCACCCTATTTTCTATCGCCTCTTCTTGGAAAACAATCACGAAGAGATCCTTCTTGATGGTGATAAAGAGGCCAAAGATAAGGCATACTTCAAGATTGCCGGAGCCTCCCACAGTGACGACCACCGTTTTTTAGCATGGGCCTATGACGATAAAGGCTCCGAGTATTACTCGCTAAAAATCAGAGACCTTGCCTCTGGCAAGGATATGGATGAAATCATAACAGATACGGGTAGTGGTGGTGTCTGGTCATCTTGTGGCAAATATATATTTTACGTGCGACTGGATGAAAACCACCGGCCTTCCAAATTGTTTCGCCATGAGGTCGGCACGGATAGCGCGCTTGATGCGCTGGTTTATGAAGAAAAAGACGCCGGTTTTTTTATGGGGGTTTCCCGCAGTCAATCTGGTGCATACATCATCATTGATATTCATGATCATGAAACCAGCGAAGTCCGCATTCTTAGAGCAAATAGCCCCTTGGGAACACCAGAAGTGGTTCAGCCAAGAGTGGTCGGTGTAGAATATTCGCTGGAAGACCGTGGCGATGAGTTGTTCATTTTAAGCAACATCAATGGTGCTGAGGATTTTAAAATCAGTTCGGTCAATGTGCATGACCAGCTCAAACATAAAGATCCAAATCTTTGGAAAGATGTCGTCTCGCATCAACAAGGGTGCCTGATACGGGCTATGACTGTATACAAGGACTATTTTGTTCGCCTTGAAACATATGAAGGCTTGCCTCGCATCGTTATTCACGCATTTGAAGGCAATGTTGAGCATGAAATAGCATTTGCTGAGGAAGCTTATAGCCTTGGCATGATTGATGGTTATGAGTTTGAGACCACAAACTTACGCTTTACCTATTCTTCAATGACGACCCCAACGCAAACCTATGACTATGATATGGCAACACGGTCGCGGGTGCTGCGAAAAACCCAGGAAATCCCGAGCGGGCATAACAGTGAGGATTATATAACTCGCCGTGTATTTGCACCTTCACACGATGGGGCTCTGGTGCCGATAAGCTTGTTATATCATAAAGATACAGCGCTTGATGGTCAGGCACCTTGCTTACTATATGGCTATGGCTCCTACGGTATTTCTATACCCGCAAGTTTCCAAGGTAATGCCCTATCACTTGTTGATCGTGGTTTTGTCTATGCAATTGCGCATATACGCGGTGGTAAGGACAAGGGATTTGAGTGGTATAAAACGGGACGCCGTGAAACCAAGAAGAATACTTTTTATGATTTCATCGCAGCTTGTAGCTACTTAAACGATAAGGGGTATACCAGCTATGAACGTGTTGTTGCACATGGTGGCTCTGCCGGTGGTATGTTGATGGGAGCTGTTGCCAATATGGCTCCTGATAGGTTTTCCGGAATCATCGCGGAAGTACCGTTTGTAGATGTGCTTAGTACAATGCTCGACGACACTTTACCTCTCACGCCTCCAGAGTGGCCCGAGTGGGGCAACCCTATTACCAGTGAGGGGGATTACCGCTACATAGCCTCATATTCTCCCATTGATAATGTAAGTGCACAAGACTACCCCGCTATATTCGCGCTGGGTGGGCTTACGGATCCGCGAGTGACCTACTGGGAACCTGCCAAGTGGGTTGCGAAATTGCGTGCCAAGAAAACAAGTGACAGCTTGTTAATGTTGCGTACCAATATGGACGCCGGACATGGTGGTGCCTCTGGCCGGTTTGAGCGGCTTAAAGAGGTCGCATTGGTTTATGCATTTGCAATCAAAGTCGCACAATCCACTGGGAACACATAGATATTGGCGGACAAATGAGCGGCTCGAATGGTTTCTAACCAGTGGGTCGCTTATTTTTGATCTGTCTATTCTTGCAAAATATTGTTTGAAAGCGCTTGTCTTATCACAAGAATTAGCGCTTTCTAAGTTTTTGAACACAAAAGACTGATAAGTTTGTTTTAACCTTGCTCACGAATTATCAGAGCTGATTAAGAGTTTTGTTTTGGTTTTTAATTAGTCTTGGCTGCAATAATAATGGAGGCCAAGCATGCAAATTCGTGCAATAAAAAAAATGGCTATAATTGTCTGCGTACTCGGCGTAACACCTTTTACCAATACTTTTGCGCGTGAGTTATACCCCTTCAATCACCTGCTCCCCAACGATATGGAAAGTGCGCCACGTATTCATGGCAGTGAATACGATTGTAAGCTCCGAGTGCGTAAGGATGGTAAAAAAAATGTTTACCAAGCTTTTGTTTCCGGGCAGTTTAGCGACCCGACCCGCCATGTCTCGTCGGTTGCCTGTTTTAAAACTCATGAAAAGTGCAAGGCTTATCTCTACTTCATGCGCGGGTATTTGCAGCAGGTGAACAGCGCTGCATGCCAAAAAGGCTATTATACAGGTTTGTTCAACTGGGATTAGTAAGCTTAAGCCGCGTTATTTGGTGCTTTGCTTACTTACCCCCCATAAGCAAATTAAACAGCCCTACCCACCATAATCATAGATACTATAAGTTTGGGAGCATTATATGAGCCGCATTTTTCTTTGCGCTATTGGCAGCCTGTGTATTTTAGTGGGCTGCGCATCACAGGCCAGCCGAAACCCCTTGGAACGGCAGTTGTTTCGTCCTACTGGGCGCGAAATACCCCAGATTCGCGGCACACGCTATGATTGCCAAAATGCCGTAAAACAATTTGGAGCTAACAAATTATGGCAGGCGAATGTTTCGGGACGTATATTGACAGAAGAACCAAGTTATAATGTGAGTACAAAAGCATGCTTTGCAACACAAAGCGAGTGTGAAGCCTTTTTGTATTTGATGAATGGAAAACTAGAGCAGATTATCATATCCCGTTGTCAACTCGGATTTGAAGACAGCATTTTCTAATTGAAATTGATGGATATATATACTTATAAGTACCTGTTATTTACAACAGGATATCAAGAATGTTTAATAAAATTGCAATTATACTAGCTGGATTACTTATGTCTGCTTGTGCCTCGGGTGTATATAAACCTGAAAAAGCACCGGATTTAGAAGAAGAAAAGAAGGCATTCACAGCTCTGTCTCAAGGCAAAGCCGTTGCCATGCTTTACCTTAGTATGAAGAGAAAGCAATGTGCTTATGGCTATATGCAGGCTGTAAACTTGAGAACTAACGAAAATGTAAATATTAAATATGACCTCATCTACTTAAAACCTGGTACTTACTACGTGCACTATGCCAAATGCGGTGATGAGTATGTTAACTTTGGTAGTTACGGCACAACTGAGGCGAATGCAGCGCTGAAAAAGAGTGCTCCAACTTTTACCGTTAAGAAAAATGAAATCGTTAACCTTGGTAGTGTAAATTTGCTTAGGGTAAAGGGAAAATACCTTCTTAGCGATGATAGAGTATTACCATTGGGGATTGGCTCTTCACCTGAACGTATAGCCCACCTGAAAAAGTATTATCCAAATGTCATGAAAAAGTCTGTGACAAGGACTGTTAAATCAGAAGCCGCAAACAAAATCATATCTCTCATTGCACAAGCACTTGCAGATAAAGCCAAAAAAGAATCGCTAAGAGCAAAGTAAAAGTTCATAGAGCAGATGCCTCCCACTTAACGTGGGAGGCAAAATTCAATTAACCGGCTTTAGAGAACAGTTCTTCCACGTATTCCCAGTTGACCATGTTGTCGATGAAAGCTTCCAGGTACTTAGGACGGGCATTGCGGTAGTCAATATAGTAGGAGTGTTCCCAAACATCGACACCCAACAATGGCGCTGCGCCATGAACCAATGGGTTTTCGGCATTAGGTGTTTTCATAATAACCAATTTGCCGTCTTTCATTGCCAGCCAAGCCCAGCCAGAACCAAACTGTGTTACACCAGCATTGATGAAATCTGCACGAAACTTGTCAAAACCACCCAGGTCTTCGTCAATTTTCTTAGCAAGATCGCCCGGAAGTGATGAACCACCACCATCTTTTTTCATCATCTTCCAGAAATGAAGGTGATTGTAGTGCTGGCCTGCATTGTTAAATAGACCAGCATTTTTGCCAAAGCTCTCTTTAACGATCTCTTCCAAAGACTTGCCTTCAAGCCCTGAACCTTCCAGCAACTTGTTGCCGTTGGTTACATATGCTTGGTGGTGCTTGTCGTGGTGGAACTCGAGTGTTTCAGCAGACATGTAAGGTGCCAAGGCATCGTATGCATATGGAAGATCTTCAAGAACAAAAGACATAGGTAATTCCTCATCTATTTCAGGTGGCAAACTATTAATTTAGTGTCGAGCAATAGGCACGACCACTGATTTGTTGCTGTGAAAATAGTCGTGTTTTCACGGAGGAGCAATGAGTCGCACCCATAATTTACAAATATTTTTCTTTCTTTTTTAACGGAACAATCCTAACCAATTGCAATATATAATAGTTTTACTTTTATAAACACCTGAAGTTCGTTATTTTTTGGCATTTGGAAACTATGGATGGCTATTATAGTTTTAAGAACAGAAAAGCAGTACTGAGACCTACAAGCACTGCTTTGCTTTTTTACCGTGACAACCTGGCATTAAAACCAAAGCCAATTAAGAGTGAGCAAAGTCCCAATAAAGTTCACGGGCTTTTTGTGTAATCGGGCCAAGTTCCAACTGCTTGGTTTCGATACGATTGATGCCAGTAACCTTAGAATAGTTGCCCGTTGAAAACAGCTCGTCGGCTTCCATAAGCTCGCTATAGCGTAGCAGACGCTCATGCACTTTATAGCCTGCATCCTTGAGTAGTTTTATCACCCGCTGACGTGTTATACCATTTAGAAACGTGCCATTTGGGAACGGTGTATGTACCTCATTATCTTTGACCATAAAGATATTCGCGGAGGTTAATTCTGCCACATGTCCTAAAGCATCCAAAACAACCGCATTATCGAAACCGCGTGATTTCGCCTCTGACATGGCGCGTGCATTATTGGGATACAAACAACCGGCCTTTGCTGAGACTGGCATGGTTTCTTCAGTCGGGCGGCGGAAAGGCGATAAAGTGACACTAAACGTGGCGTCCTTACTTGCCAATGGTGCTTCGAATAAACATAGGCAAAACCTGGTTGATGCTGGATCGCCGACAATTACGCCAGGACCATCGGATTCGGCCCAATACATTGGCTTAATGTACACAGCCTCATCCTTAGAAAACTTGGTCATCCCTTCTTTTGAAAGTTCCACCACCTCTTCCCAACGCATTGTTGGTCTTAGGCCAAGAGCAAGGGCTGAGTTATTCACACGCTTTGAGTGTAAATCGATATCTGGCAGGACACCTTCGAAACCACGGGCGCCATCGAAAACGCTTGATGAAAGCCATGCGGCATGTGTTCTCGGGCCCATAATGGCAGGATTTCCCTCAAACCATTCACCATCTATCCAGTTCCACGTTTTGGACCATTCCGTCATTATACTCTCCTGAATATGCAAGCTCCCAGAGCATTTGTGGTTTTCGTACTTATAGGTTTTTGTATTTTTTCACCGTTACCTTGCCTTATTATGCCAGCTAGAAAACAAGTGCAAAAAAATAGCTCCAAACAGTATAAATACCCCAATAAAGGGTAGGATGTGTTTTTTTATTCTCAATAGAAGGGGATAGGTGTTCAATGTTTTTTAGCTGAACCAGGGCATGTAAACTGTGAATTCTTCATTGCTAAGGTTTTTTTGAAAAAATCTAGATATTGCTCCAATGGTTGCATGTGCGAAAGTCGATTTTCCAATGCAATTTATCGGAGACGGCCTTGACCTTTGAAGGAAAAAAGCATGTCTTACTCATAACTAAGAGGCCTTCTCATGGAGAAACCAATGCAGCATTCTGTGTATGCCTTTGATGCTTATGGAACTTTATTTGATGTGCATGCTGCTGTACGGCGCTATAGCGATGTTCTTGGACCGGAAGCACAGCAGTTTTCACAGATCTGGCGAAACAAACAACTTGAGTATTCTTGGGTGCATTCGCTCATGGGAAGCTACCAAAACTTTTGGGATCTGACCGAGTTGGCGCTTGATGCGGCATTCCATCATTGCCCTTCTATTGATAAAAGCCATCGAAATGCATTGCTTGAGGCCTATTGGCATCTGGACTGTTACCCAGAAGTGCCGATGGTATTGAAGGCTTTGAAAGAATCTGGCTGCCGCTTGGTGATATTGTCGAACGGTTCGCCAGAGATGCTCAGTGCTGCTTGCAAAGCCGCTGAAATAGAAGATTTATTTGATGAAGTATTCTCTGTCGATTTGATCGGCCGCTATAAACCTGATCCTCAGGTTTATGACATGGTTACAACACACTTTCGTGTGTACCCCAACGCAGTTTCCTTCCAGTCTTCCAATCGCTGGGATATTGCTGGTGCTAGCAATTTCGGTTTTCGAACCGTGTGGCTCAATCGTTTTCAATACCCTGAAGAGTATCACGATTACCCAGCCTCTGCGGTCCTTGCTGATTTAACGGGCCTAACAAGCTTATAGTAGCGGTCTGCTTTACCCCGTTTTTTTGAGGGAACTGGTCAGTAAGAGTGATTTTCTTGCTGCGCTATGTTCCCCATTACTTATTAGTATTCGAATGGCCATACCCAAAAAAGGCAGTTCTCAGTAGGAGAAAATTTCATTATTCATAGAAGCACTAAGGCTGTGTACTACAACCTGTTCATGTCAGCGTTTTACTGCAAATTATCTCTCATTTTTAAATGTGGGCGATGCTTTTTGAGACCAAAATCCTAGTGAGTATTTGAAAGTTGATTTCAAATTTTCTGCCCAGTGCACCTTTTTTGCTCACTGTTACAGCGTTGATTTTATCTTCCATTTCACTAGGCAGTTTGGGATTTTTCGGAAAACTCGCCGCAGAAGGCAATATTTCCTCTGCCCTATTGCTTTTTATTCGCTTTTTTCTACCAGGTTTTCTCCTAGCCTATTACTTGCCCAGAGCCTATAAAGTGCCTCGAGAAGCGCTAAGGCAAATACTTTTGGGCGCACTCATGGCAACGGGTGTTTATTTGTTTTTTTTGTCGCTTAGCTCAATCGACCTTACCAATGCTTTATGCCTTTATATGAGTACTCCCTTGTTTTATTGGATCGCTTCGTCCCCCAGCGAGCAAAGTGAGCACCGGATTCGGCTACGACTCACCGGTTTGTTAAACCTTGTAGCTGTGGTTCTCATTGCTATAAAAATAACGATAACAAGCGCCAATGAGCAAAGTGGGAGCTTTTTTGCATTGGCATTATGCTTATTTTCCCCTTGCTTTTATAGTATTGTGAACGCGCATGCGAAACCACAACTAAGCCTGTTAAGTGGCAAATCGGCTGCCGCTTGCCTATTTTTAGGTGCAACGGTTGCATCCATTTTATTTCTCGCCACTGAGCTTTTATTTCGTACCAGCACGTTGAATTTGGCTGATACGCCCTTTGTATTTGCCGGTGTGGTTTTCTTCTCTGGTGCCCTACCCTTTTTCTTATTGTTGGTATGCGTTTGCCGGCGTGGAACGGGCCTTGAAAAGACAACTAGCCTGATTGAGCTTGCTAGCGGATGTTTACTAGCGTTTCTCGCAGTGAAAGAGGAAATACACTTACTAAATGTATCGGCCCTCCTCCTTCTTGCAATTGCGCTGTATTTATGCCCGCGGGTAACTCCCACTTCTTGGGGAGAGAGAAATGGCCTAGTAATTGAAAGCAAGCACTAGATTTCTTCTTTATGAATGATTTTGGAAACTCTAGGCGGTTTATAAGCTTGCATCAATTCAATAAGCTCTTGGGGTTGCTTGGCAATTGCGAGCATGCTTTGGTTTTCAGCTTTCAAAAAGCGCTCCGTTACCATGTGATCAATAAATTCCAAAAGAGGATCAAAGTAGTTCTCGACATTCAAAAAGCCTAGGGGTTTGTTGTGGTAGCCTAATTGCCCCCAAGTCCAGACTTCGAATAGCTCTTCCAAAGTACCAATGCCACCGGGCAAGGTTATGAAGCCATCCGAGAGCTGCGCCATCATGGCTTTTCGTTCGTGCATCGATTTTACAATATGCAATTTTTGTATATCGGGATGAGCTATTTCAAGTTCTTGTAGTGCTTTGGGCAAGACACCAGTAACGTGACCCCCGGCTTCAAGCAGGGCATCGGCAATTGTACCCATTAGCCCTACCCGTGCACCACCATAGACCAGGCTTATATTTTGCTTGGCCAAATAATGCCCCAGCGATTGTGCCGCTGCCTCATAAGCAGGTTTAGCACCTGCACTGGAGCCGCAAAAAACGCAAATCGATCTCATGGAAATTACCTTATAAAAACATATAGGTTTACTAGTTTTGTTCTATTGCCGCCCCTAAGGGCGACAACACCATATCGTACTCCAGATTTAATTTGCCAAGCCTTTTACTTAGCAAGCTCATCTAATACACGCACCCAAGAGCGAATGCCTTTGTGGTAGCTTTGCATTTCGTATTTTTCATTGGGTGAATGGATTTGATCCTCATCCAAACCAAAACCAATCAGCATGGTATCCATGTTGAGGATATCTTTAAAGCTGCCAACTACCGGGATCGAGCCGCCTGAACCAACGAGGGCAGCTTCTTTTTGCCACTCATCTGCCAAAGCCTTGCGTCCATTTTCCAATACAGGAGAATTAATATCAATTTGCAATGCCGGATCGCCACCATGCGGGTGGAACTCTAGTTCAAAATCTGCCGGACATTTTTCCTGCATGTAAGCACGAAAGGCGCTACGGATTTTATCGGGATTTTGATTTCCCACCAAGCGAAATGATATTTTTGCCTGAGCTATTGCCGGTATTACCGTTTTGAAGCCAGCACCTGTGTAGCCACCCCATAAACCATTGACCTCGCAAGTAGGGCGTGACCAGATTTGCTCTAGAGCGCTACGATCGCTCTCACCACCAGCTTGTTTCAATCCAATTTCCCCCAGAAACTCTGCGGTATTGAAGCCCAGCTTGTCCCACATGCTTTTAATTTCCTGGGGAAGCTCTGGCACATCATCATAAAAGCCAGGTAACGTGATATGCCCATTTTTATCGCGCAGGCCTGCAATCATTTCGCTTAACACGTGTAATGGGTTGCGTGCCGCTCCGCCATACATACCCGAGTGTAAATCCTTGCTGGGCCCTTTGAGGGTTATTTCTTCGCCCACCAAACCACGCAGCATAATTGAGATAGCCGGCGTGTCGCGATTCCACATGTTGGTATCGCAAACAAGCGCTACATCTTGTGACAGCTCTTCTTTATTCGCTTCCAAGAATGGCTCGAGTGAAGGTGAACCGCTTTCTTCCTCACCCTCAAGAAAAACAGTGACGTTAATTGGCAGGTCGCCAGTAACTGCCATCCAAGCCCGCATTGCCTCTACAAAGGTCATGAGCTGGCCTTTGTCATCGTTGGCACCGCGCGCAACAATCATTTGCGTGCCATCATCTCGGGTGACAACTTTCGGCTCAAACGGATCGGCATGCCAGAGTTCAATTGGATCAACCGGTTGAACATCATAGTGGCCATAAAACAGAACATGCGGGCCTTTTTTACCCTCGCCAGTTTTATGACCGACAACCATTGGGTGACCAGAGGTATCGCGCACGCTAGAGGGAATACCTATATTGGTTAGCTCATCTGCCAACCAATGTGCTGCCATGCGGCAATCATCCTTAAATTCAGGATCGGTTGAGATGCTTTTGATTTTCAAGAGATCAAACAACCTTGAAAGACTATGCTCTAGGTTCGCATCGACGTGGGCAAGAACATTTTCAACTTGGCTCATTTATACCTCTATCATTGTTTGAGCTGGACTGGCGGCAGATACGGCCATGATACACACAATTGTGTTTTGTTAAGTCCTATCGCTTTTCAAGGCCCGTTCGCAACTCGTATTATGACAGTCTGGTACAATTTCATGAAGATGTATGGGTGAATATCGTAACTCGTGTACTAACAGTATGTAGAGGCGCTTTATGGCTCATGTATTGCCTCATTGGCGTAAATTTGATCTGCCATGTGCATTCACGCATAGGCCAGCGTTTCGACTTTCTTGTGCAAAAGGCGACAATGAAGATATTTGAAATAATTTGGTTTTAAGCAGCTTCTTAAATAATTGTTTTTTATCACTTTAATCTGATAAATGTGCTCGGCAATTTTTGGCAAGGTGATTTTCACAGAAACGATGATTTAAAAATAAACTATTGTTTTTTAATAATGACCCCTGTCAATCACTTAACCCACTATGCGAAAGTTGCCTTTGCTGAATAAGCTGTCACACTTATTATGCTACAAGATAGTGCAGTGTTTTTAACTAAGCGCTATTGCGGCATAATAAATAGGCTATTGGAGAATGGCATGCATTACTTGGTCGATAACCTTGTAAACTCGATGGAAATATCAGAGGAGCAAGCTGAAACCGCAGTTGGTGAAATACTCAATTATATTTCCAAGCATATCAGTGCGCAGGAGCTACAGGAAATTTTTGATATGTTTCCTTATGCAAAAGTAATGCTGGCCAAAGCAGAGGCAGCTGGAAGCCAAGGAATGCTTGGTGGACTGGCAAGCCCAATGAGCGGCAGCATATCGTTACTGGCAGCATTAGATAGCCTTACTTCCCAGGGCCTATCAATGGAGCAAATACACGAAGTTGCGCATACAACTATTCGCTATGCCAAGAGTAAACTTGGAGAAGAAAAGACTGAGCGAATTCTAAATAAAGTTCCAGATTTGAAGGCTATTGGTTAAGGGGATGTAGCCTTCCAAGATTTATCTGGTCATCATTTATAGACATAAAAAACGATAAATTGGCAGTTCGAACACTTAAATCTAACCATCTAACTGCCATTTATTTTTATACTCAAAAGTCATGGCTTAATATTAGTCTATACAAAGCAGTTGTTTGAACCGGTCATTTATGACCGGTTCAATGCTATTGAATTTTCTCACCATTTAACTGAGGCTCACAGATATTCTGGATAACTAACGGCCATATCAAGAACAACAAGCAAGGCTTACGGGTGCGTATTTGTTTGCTCGCTTTTGTTAAATGTCAATTTGCCCGTAGCGTAGAGCTTCAACAACTGTATGCGTTTTGTTTGAAGCATTCAGTTTTGCACTGGCGTTTTGTAGGTGTGCATGCACTGTTCGCTGTGAGATATCCAGCAACTCAGCAATTTCATGGGCAGTTTTTCCAAGAGCTGTGAGCTCTAATACGTGCCGCTCCCTTGCAGATAGGTCGCCTGGACGCTGGTCAGATACGACACCTAAATCATATAGTCGCCGAAAAGCTGCAGCCGCTACAATTTCGACCGAAGCCAAATCATAGGGTTCGACATTTATTTGCCTGCCGGCCCCCACCACCATTGCTTGAAAAGGCTTGAGTGCGTCCACAGGAATTATCATTATTTTGGCTCCATCGCCCAGACAAGCCAATAATTCGGAGTTTGTTGTATCAATCGTTGAAAGGTTGCGAATAGCTGGACGGCGACCTGACAAGCCTAGCATCAATACGTCATCATGTGCCTGTAGCTGGGTACGCTCAACACCGCCATTTCGCTCATCGGGCCACCTCAACCGGTGAACCAGACTCTCAATCGTGCGGTTTGGCATAGGTAAACCAGTGATGAGTATATGTGATGCTCCAAGGCGGCGCAGATACGATTCAACGATATCCAACACTGGTTTAGCGGCCCTTGCATCCCTAATAGCCTCTAGTTTGGCATCAATATCTGGCGTATCGTTCATCTGCACCTTAACTACTCCTAATTATGTATGAGCTTTGGTGTTGTATGAAGAAAAGTCGCCCTGCGTAATCACTAGGTAGTATGCGTATTACATACACTAAGTATTATACATTTTATAAAAGTCGTCATCATATCTGTTGATAGATGAACTGACTGCGACTATTCTATATAGTGCCATTTCCCCACACATAGTTATGTTATCTATTTTAGATATGCTTTGATTTTGCAGTATCTTGCTTAGCTTGTTGGCAATACTAACAGCGTTATCTACCGTAGGGTCAATCGCAACAAGTAGAGGATAAATTACTCTAATGGCATTTCTTACCAAGGCATGAATGTAGGTTTTCTAACAATGCCTTGGCTTAATTTGATGGGAAAAGGACAAAAGTTAAAGCGGCTTCGCTCTCGTCCTAATGCATAGCTTGAAGTGGCTTGCATATCACACGTATAACGGCTTCGGAAGGACTTGCTATGGCTATTCAATACGTTAATCTTGCAAATGAATTTCTATCGTTTTCACAAAACGACTGGGAAGAAGCTGCTCTTAAGGCCCTTCGGGGGAGAGAATTAACAGCACTAGAATCTAAGGATCTCGACTCCCTAGAAATCCACCCCCTTTATTCCAGGGTGCTTGATAGTGCCCCATTAAAACTACGGGAAGGTTCTGTCCCTTGGACGATAACAGCACGAGCAGACTTTCCAAATCTGCAGTTGGCAAACAAACAGATTCTTGAAGACCTTGAAGGTGGGGCACAAGGATTAGAGCTTGTTTTGGCAGGCAGCATGCGCGCACGTGGATGCGGTTTGAATCTATTGAATGTCGATAATGCGCTCAAACTGTTTGAGGGTGTCAGGCTCGATCTTGTGGAACTAATGATTGATGCGGGGCGGTTGGGAAGCTCCACATTGGTTGTGGTACTCGAAGCCGCCGCCAGGCTTGGCGTGAGTGCTGACAAGCTCAAAATAACAGGTACAACGGATTTACCCAGCTATTTTGCCTCAAGTGGGGCTATGTATCTGACGAATGAACGATTACCGCGTTATATGGCGGATATAAAAGCGTTTATGCAGGAAAAAGCGCTTAAGGGGCCAGTCTTTCGCGCGGATGGCAGACTTTTTCATGATAGCGGTGCCAGCCCTGCATTAGAGCTCGCAATTGTATTATCTGGCCTTATTTATTATCTGCGCTCACTTGAAGAAGCTGGCTGCCAAGAAGATGACCTTGGCCGCTGGGTTTGTAGTGTGCTTTCTGCCACTAGTGACCAATTCACAACTATTGCCAAAGCGCGGGCACTGCGTTTGTTGTGGGCACAATTGCTCGAAGCCTCTGGTTTGAAGCAGCACTCCATTGCTTTACACATGGAGAGCTCTTATCGCATGATGACCAAGCACGATCCTTGGGTTAACTTGCTTCGCTCAACCACCGCCTGCTTTGCCGCTGGTATTGGTGGGGCCAATAGTGTGAGCGCTCTGCCACATACCAGTGCCTATGGCTGCCCAGACAGCATGTCCCGCAGGTTTGCAAGAAATATGCAGCTTATTTTGCAAGAGGAATCCCATATTGCAAAAGTTGGTGATCCATCCGCCGGTAGCGGGCTAATTGAGCAGCGTACTCATGACTTGGCAGCTCAAGCTTGGCAACTATTCCAGAAAATAGAGCAAGCCGGTGGGATAATGTCGGCTTTAGAGAATAAGCTAATCTTTTCTTTGATCGAAGATTGTCGTGCCCACGAGGATAAACTGGTTCGATTTGGCCATAGCAAAATTACAGGTACCAGCGCATTTCCAAACTTGAACGAAGAACCGCAGACAGTGAAAAGGTATAATACACAAGTACCTGAAAGTGGTCAGTTTGCGCGGTATCTACGCCAACCGGATGCCCAAGGCTCACAAATGAAGCAGTTGGCGGAGGCCATTCGGGAAGGGGCAAACACAACAGACCAAATACGGCTTGGTAAACAAGCTGAAGGTATTCTTTGCCCACCTATTAGTGCGGTTCGCCTTTCTAAACCGTTTGAGGCTTTGCGTGACAGCTCAGATTGTATCAAAGATGTCACGGGATCACGGCCCAAAGTGTTTTTGGCAACACTTGGCAATGTGAGCGCTTTCACTGGACGAGCAACATTTGCCAGCAACTTCTACGCTGTTGGTGGTATTGAAGCTTGTGGCGGCGAAGAATACACAAATCTTGAAGCCCTACAAAAGGCCTTTAAAGAAAGTGGCTCTGAAATTGCCTGTATTTGCGGCCAAGATGAAGATTACAAATCTTTAGGCCTAAACACACTGCGTGCCCTACAAGAAGCGGGCGCAAAAAGAGTTAGCCTTGCTGGTCGCCTGCGAGATGATCGAGAAGATTGGGACGAGGCTGGCCTCACAGCACAAGTATTTGAAGGCTGCGATATTCTTAGGGAATTACACCACTGTTACACTTACTTCACCGCATGTGCGGCCTGTGAATTGGAGACTACTTAATGAGCCGTTTCCCTGATTTCTCTAAGGTAGATTTTAAAACGAGTGCCCCGCACGCTGATTTAACCAACAATAATGAAGCAGACTGGCAAAGCCCCGAAGGCATTGCCATTCGCGGCAATTACGGATCTGATGATCTGGAGGGCATTCAACATTTAGACACCTGGCCAGGGCTTGCGCCATTCATGCGTGGCCCCTACCCTACCATGTATGTTCAGCAGCCCTGGACTATTCGCCAGTATGCCGGTTTTTCCACTGCTGAAGATTCTAATGCTTTTTACAGGCGCAACTTGGCAGCTGGTCAAAAAGGCCTTTCCATCGCCTTTGATTTGGCAACCCACCGTGGTTATGACAGTGACCACCCCCGCGTTGCCGGGGATGTGGGCATGGCTGGCGTGGCGATTGATTCCATCTATGACATGCGCACACTCTTCGATGGTATTCCGCTGGATAAAATGAGCGTGTCCATGACCATGAACGGTGCCGTGCTTCCGGTGATGGCGCTTTATATCGCGGCCGCCGAAGAGCAAGGCGTTAGCTCTGAAAAACTTTCGGGAACCATTCAAAATGATATCCTGAAAGAGTTTATGGTGCGGAACACCTATATTTATCCACCTGAAGCATCTATGCGCATTATCTCGGATATTTTTTCCTATACTGCACAGAACATGCCCAAATTTAACAGTATCTCCATTTCGGGCTATCACATGCAAGAGGCTGGTGCGACAGCTGATCTTGAGCTGGCCTACACAATCGCCGATGGCATTGAATATGCGCGTGCCGGTGTGGCTGCGGGCATGGAGATTGATCGCTTTGCGCCACGACTTTCGTTCTTTTGGGCGATTGGTATGAACTTCTTTATGGAAGTTGCCAAAATGCGTGCGGGTCGATTGATTTGGGCAAAACTGATGCGGGAAAATTTCAGCCCTGCTAACCCCAAAAGCCTATCCCTTCGCACCCATTCACAAACATCTGGCTGGTCGCTGACGGCACAAGATGTGTACAACAATGTGACGCGCACCTGCATTGAAGCTATGGCAGCGACGCAGGGGCATACACAATCTTTGCATACCAATGCGCTGGATGAGGCATTGGCCCTGCCTACCGATTTTTCAGCTCGAATTGCGCGAAACACGCAGCTATTTTTGCAACAAGAATCTGGTACCACACGGACAATCGACCCGTGGGGCGGCTCGTATTACGTTGAAGCTCTTACCAATGAGCTTGCGCTTAAAGCCCTTAGCCACATTGAAGAAGTGGAAGCCCTTGGTGGCATGGCAAAAGCCATTGAACGTGGCATTCCTAAGCTGCGTATTGAAGAGGCAGCTGCCAAAACACAAGCACGCATTGATAGTGGACACCAAAGTGTTATCGGGGTGAATAAATTCCGTCCCGAAAATGATCCACCGCTTGACGTTTTGAAGGTTGATAATGCTGAAGTCCGTGCCAAGCAGATAGCCAAGTTGCAACGCTTGCGTGAGGAGCGTGACGAGGCACAAACACAAGCAGCCCTGCAAGATTTGCAAGTTGCCTCGGAACGTGGAGAAGGTAATTTACTGGCTCTTTCTGTTGCTGCAGCACGAGCAAAGGCTTCGGTGGGCGAAATATCACTAGCAATGGAAAATGCGTTTGGTCGTCATAAGGCAGAGATTAAATCTATTGCCGGTGTCTATAAGCGCGAAGTAGGTAGCATGAACGAAAGCGTTCAAACTGTTGAAAAACTTGTCACGGCGTTTGAAGATAACGAGGGACGCCGCCCACGTATTCTGATTGCCAAGATGGGGCAAGACGGGCATGACCGTGGCCAGAAAGTTATTTCCAGTGCCTTTGCAGATCTGGGCTTTGATGTGGATATTGGTCCGTTGTTTGCCACACCGGATGAAGCTGCACGCCAGGCGGTTGAAAACGATGTTCATATTGTCGGTGTTTCTTCTTTAGCCGCTGGCCATTTGACTTTGGTCCCTGCCCTTAAGAAGGCACTTGCAGATGAAGGGCGCGAGGATATCATGATTGTTGTGGGCGGCGT
The DNA here is from genome assembly GCF_001562055.1 of Polycladidibacter stylochi. GTDB lineage: Bacteria > Pseudomonadota > Alphaproteobacteria > Rhizobiales > Stappiaceae > Pseudovibrio > Pseudovibrio stylochi. The sequence goes on from NZ_LLWE01000009.1 coordinate 30,606, forward strand.
TATTCCGCCACAAGACTTTGATGCGCTCTATGATGCCGGTGCTTCAGCAATCTTCCCGCCTGGTACTGTGGTTGCCGAAGCTGCCATCAATTTGATTGGCGAGTTGAACGAGAAACTTGGATACGTTCAATAATCCGTGAAACGGTCTTCACTTACGAACAGGTGCCCTCAGTTGGGCACCTGTTTTCTCGGCCAGTAAATAGTGACTGAAAGACTTATACATTATCGACATGAACTAGATAAATATACGCAGCGAGGTGGCAGGTCGTTGGCCCTGTGCGATTTATTTTCGAAGAAAAGTATCCAGCTTATTCAAAGTTACAAAACATATATCAATTACGCGTAATTCCCTTATGAGGCTGCAAACCTATCTCAAAACAAACGCAGCTAGCGGGTGGCATTAATCTGTTCCAATCCCAGGGCTAACGCATGAAGTCGCAGTGGGGATTCACATGATGAATCGAGTGGGTTAGAAGCTTCCTCTGTTTAGGAGGATGTGACTATATTTAAAGATCTACTTACAAGCTTTGGTCAAATTGCTGACCCGCGCCAGGTTCACAAAACGGAATATCGCCTTGAAGATATACTCGCCATAGCGGTATGCGCTGTGTTGGCAGGAGCGGAAAGCTACGAAGATATTGCCGATTATGGCGATTGTAAGCGCGAATGGCTGGGACAGTTTCTCTCTTTGCCCAACGGTATTCCCTCACACGATACTTTTCGGCGTGTGTTTATGCTTATTGATGCGGAGCATTTTGAGGCTTGCTTTTTGGGTTGGGCCCGTGCCGTATCCACTCTGCCAGCAAAAGAAGAAGCCTTGTCACATATTGCCATTGACGGCAAAACGCTACGCCGTTCATTTGATCGACGTAAAGGGCAATCACCGCTTCATGTTGTCAGCGCTTTTTCAACAGGCAGCGGCGTGACACTGGCACAGCGTGTCATAGGTGCCAAGAGCGGAGAAACAACTGTTCTAGCAGAGCTTTTAGAAGGTTTGGAGTTGCAGGGGAGCCTGCTATCGCTGGACGCACTCCACTGTAACAAGACAACAGTGGAGATCATTCTGGCCCAAGGAGCAGACTACCTGCTTGCCTTGAAAGGTAATCAGAAAAAGGCATATCGCGAAGTTCAGGGCTACTTTAAACAAAATGCTTTTGATGTACCTGCAAACATGCGTGCTATAGCCGACGCCTTTGATGAAACGCATGGACGCACAGTGCGCCGCAGGGTCTTTGCCTGCGAAGATGTGCAAGCACTGACAAGCCTAACTGACTGGCCCAAGCTGGCACAGGTACTGGCAGTGGAGACAATCTCTTCACTCAAAAACCCGCAGGGCGGCGGACCGTCAAAGGTCACCAGTGATATTCGCTATTTCCTGACCAGCGCACAAGCCTCATCAGTTGTTATTGCTGCTGCTATTCGTAACCATTGGGCCATAGAAAATTCTCTCCACTGGGTGTTGGATGTCGGCTTTCGTGAGGATGATAGCCGCATTCGTGACCGCAATGCTGCGGCAAACCTGAGTGTATTGAGGAAAATCGCCATCAACCTTGTGAAGGCTGATACCACCAAAAAGGGCAGCATTAAAAGACGCAGAAAAACCGCAGGCTGGAACAACGACTATATGCAAAAAATCATCGCATTATAGCTTCATGCGTTTGCCCTGGTTCCAATCCAGCAAGGTTCAAGTGCTTCGCTCTACCCCTCTTAAAGGCCGTGATCTACTTTAAATTCCCTAGGTTCAATTGTTCGATTAGAAACTTGATCTGTATTAGAATTTTCTTTCCAAAAGTCAAATAAATCTATGTTGTCATCCAGTTTTTCAAGAATTGCGACTTGATCGGTTGTTTCTTCTTTGAAGGGTGCTTCAAGGCCAAATAACGTCGAAGCATCACCTAATACAACATTGTTAAAGTGTTTTATTTTTTTAAGCTGCCCATAAATCTGGTTGCTTTCAATAGTCAGATTTTCATTTGAGTGCACTCCAACACGCATTATCTCAGGTCTTACACACTCGTAATAAGCAAAATTGTTTGTTGTCGGTGGATGAAATAGAAGATGTTGTGGCGCAAAATAACTTGATGGCACAAGAAACTTAAGTGTTGAGGTTCTTTTATTAGTGCTTTCGCGATAAACTTGCAATTTTAGTATTTTTTGATTGTAAGGCTCTGAAGTCGTTTGCATGTGAATCTCACCAGAAGTAGACATAGCTATTCGCCTAAGATCACTCTCATTTCTGATTTTGTTTAAAGTAGTAAAATATACGTAGTACACGTTTTCGAGTTTCTGAGTGCCTTCAAGATTCCAAGCTGATGACCAAAGCTCACTACACGATCTTATGCTGATAGCAGCCTTCGCATTTGTGTGGTGGTATACTTCTATATAGAAATCTCCATCCGCCTGCTCTTGATATAGACCCGATGCATATCTGGTTAACTTCTTTCCTCCCCAAAAGATGCAGTTGTATAATTGGGAGCCATCAGGAAATGAGCGCAAAAAACCTGATGGGACAATTTCGACTTTAATCCGTTCGGCTTTGCTACTTTTGGGTGCTTTTACGTCGATTGAAAAAACAGCTTTTCTCTCTTCATGTCTCTCAGACATGGCAATTATAGGAGCCCCGAAAAAACTTGGTATGTGTAGCGTTTTACATTTGGAGCAAATAGTACATCAGGTATTAAATAACTACGCCCTTTACTATGAGCAAGCCTAACTTTAATTTGCCCTTCATGCTTCGTCGCATCATCAAAATCTTCTCGACCCAATGAAAAAGAGTCGTACACAATACGCTTCAATTTAAAGCCCTATCGAAAAGTTGCTAGTTTTCGTTGACTATTTATATACCTTTTGCCCGCCTTTTTTAAATTCCTCAATAGCCTCCCCATAAAACTATCATCTGAGCCGAGGAGGTAAAAAGCTTAAATGCTTTTCTAGCATGTCATAATAGATCGCCAATATTATTACACCAAATATTATATTTTATCATGGTTTCAGAACCTACCCCCTAATAGGGCTCTATATTAATCTAGAAATGTAGTAGCTTGATTGCTAACTCAAGTTATCTGGTATCAAAACCACACATCTAGTAGCAGAGTACAAACTTCAATGTGAGCCAGAGAGTATTCCCCACTGGCCCTTTCGTAAGTAAACTTAAAAATGATGCGTGATACGCGCTAGCGCTGTGGCACCTAACTTGCCCTTTTCATGGCCTTCATTAACAGCCACTGCTGTACCAAACCGCAAGCTGGTACCGGCTGTTATTTGCGTATTGTAGTCTACGCCAAAGTCAAATTGCCTAGCTTCTGGTGCCAAATCCAGTTCAAGCTCTTCAAAAATGACATTTTCCTGCTTATCTCGCCCTGTGGCAACCCGCATAGTTGCCTGACCGCTTTCAACCCGCATTGGCTGACTGATTGAAAGAGAGAAACTATCGTTATTCATCAGCAAGTCTTGCCAGGTTGCTCCCACAGAAAAACCGGTAAACAGCGTTTCATCCATATCTGTTACCAGCCCCGCGGCATGGCCACGGCTCAAGCCAAGCTCAGCTGATGCAAACATCTTTGCTCCAGCGACAGGTGCACTCACGCCCATATTCAACATGGATGTCAAGCTTGAGAATTGTTCCTGCTCGGTCTGTGTATCTGTAAATGATAGTCCGAGCACCGCTCCTTGTTCGCGCATTGCTGTAAGACCAATATTGAATGAAAGGTCGTTAGCAAACGAGAAGTTACGTACAGCGCTTAGGCCATATACTTCGCGGTTCGTTATGGATGCATCTGCAAAAGAGAGCATTGCAAACGTGTCACCATTCGATAAGCTTTGCGTTGCTCCCATAGCAATACCATTTGGTGCAAGAGAGAATGCCGAGGTATTTTCTGCAAGAACACTATTTTGTTGCGCAGCAAGACCAAAACTAGAAGCAAGTTCTTGCGTTGTTCCAAAGCCTACCTTCCATGCACCAACTTCAAGCGGCGCTGAATTTGAAGAAAAAGCAAAGCTTGCTGTTTTTGGTGATGAATTCTCATTCAAGTTAGTTGTTTTGAAACTGCCGAGCTTACCTGCTAACTTTGTGGTGCCATCTTGTTTCAGGCTTAACAAGGTATTGGCTTGTAACTTAAAGTCCGTACCCAAGCTATCGAAAACTGCGATTTTCTTTCGCGCTAATGCATTGTTTAAGCTGGCACCGTATGCTTGACCTACTGTCATTACTGATTGAGATAGCTCTTTGACTGAACCGCGCGCCTTGCCTGTTTGCGGTGTGCCTACTTTACCTATTGGCAGCAATGCTGCCCGCAAATCCATCATACCATGGCCGAATTCGCGGCTGTAATCGTGGGTAACCCCATTTCCAAAGTCTACGTGACCTTCCTTGACAAAATTACCAAACCTATTGTTTGCGGATGCGAGCAGACGATCGACCAGTTCTTTCGGTTTTAACGAAGGAAAAGCTTCGGCGAGTAATGCGACACCACCAGAGACTTGCGGTGCTGCAAAGGAGGTACCTCCAACATTGGTTTCATCATTTTCAACGTTACCAGCTACGAACATCAACCCAGTAGCCCCAAGGCAGTACTTAGCTGAGTCAAAACACTTAGAAGAAGCTCTTGAGAGTTTACTTACTCCATTATCATCGTAGGGAGTAAAGTTTCCGACGGAAATAAACTTACCTTGTAATTCAGATATATACTCAGGTAAAACAGTTTCTATTGTTGATTCAGTTTCATCGTTATTGTTAGAAATTGCAAAAACGATAACTCCTTGCTTACTAAATTCTTTTAATGCATTAAAGTAATTGTTAATTTCAATTGCGGCAATATTTCGTTTAGGAAATCCGTATATATGCTGACCGAGCACTTCTTCTAATGTGAAGTGATTTAAGTAAGTATCAACCTCACCTCGATACAGGTAATTACCTAATTCATCTGTTATCCCCCAAGAGTTATTTTGTACGACAGAGCCTTTTCTTGCTGCATCTCGTATCTTGTTATCTAGGTCATAGATATCGCCATGTTTGATAAAATATAAATCAGAGTTATACGCAACACCATGTGATCCTTTACCATTTTTTGCACCAGCAGCGACAACTGCCACATTTGAACCGTGGTAATAGGTACTATTGGTTTCTACAACACCATATATTTTCTTCGTAAGCAAATCTATGTTATTATTATTAAAGTAGCTATCTATAATAGTTATTATTTGATTTTTACCTGATAAACCTACGGAATAGGCAAATGCTACATTAATATCATCCATGTGATGTATTATTGAATCTTTTTTAAGATCATAATAATCGCGACCTAGTTTTATTGCTAAGGTAAACTCTTTGTCATCATAAATTTTTCTAACTTTATCTATATCAAATTTATCTACATATTCATATGTTCCATTGGAGCTATATAAAATTCCCGGCTGTTTGCTATTATTACTAGAACCACTTCCGCCGCCACTGCCGCCACTGCCGCCACCGCAAGCAGCAAGAGCCAGTAGTGAAATAGATATTAAATATTTATTCATGTTTAACCCATCAACAACTAATGTATAATCATAAAAAATATAACTTATAACTTTGAATATTTTAAGAACTTAGTTTACTCAACTATTATGCATATAAGTATAACATATAAATGCACCGAAATTAATCGGATTTAACTTAAATAAATTTTACTAAAAACTATATACTATACTGATATTTACTAGTGAAAACATCTTAAACTCGTATAGTAATATCATTACTCCAAAGTAATAGACTAATAACAATATTTGATTTAGCAGGAATCAAACTACAGTTATATTTCTCTAAGTACAAATCACTAGGATTAGTACATTGTGTCTATTAGGAGACCCTAAGATAACTATCCAACTATATTTATTTTTTAAATTGTGGAGAAAAGTTGCAGACCTAATCCTTTTGGATATCCACTGCAAGCTGTACCAACTGTTCAATACTTGGAGATTGTGAACCAAAAGCGCGTAATAGCATGCCACCGAGCATAGAGCAAAGTATTGCCTCTGCTTTTTCTTTGCCAAATAGGTAGCTAATCATTGATAAATATGAACCCCGAATATCTTTAATGTTTTTATCATTTGAAATGGCTTCACTTCCTATCTCGCGCATATAGTCGTGCAATAGAGCTATATGGCTACGAAATATACTATCAATATCTATTAATATTTCAAAGTATGCCTTTTTCTTTTCTTCAAAATCCAATCGTCTACCTGCAAATTTTTCCTGAACATATTTCTGCCTAGAGCTAGAGATGTACTTACAAACTGAAACAAAAATTTCGGTTTTACTGGGAAAATAATGATAGAGTGAACTTTTTGAAACCCCAAGTTCCTTTGCAATCTCGCGCATGCCAATTGCAGCAAAGCCTGTATGGCGAAAAACAAGCATTGCCTTTTGGGTTAACTCCATTCTGTAGGCATCATGATCGACAATTTTGGGCACAACTTATTCCTAGACACGCAACAACTGTGCATTGCACATACCATAATTAATGGGTGTTTTTAATTGCAAGTTCAATAGCTGCCTCATTGTTTTACAGGTTACCAAACGGTATTTTATTATTCTAAGTGGTATAACGGATAATTTCGCTTCAAAGTCGGGGTTTTAAAATAGGCAGGGCTTCCTACCTATTATCTACCGTTGAAAGCAATTATTTGGAAGGACGTTTACCATGCTTATTACAACAACAAATAGTTTAGAGGGTCATAAAATCACCAGTTACAAAGGGCTTGTCGTTGGTGAAGCTATTTTGGGTGCCAATGTTTTTAAAGACCTTTTTGCCAGTATTCGCGATATTGTTGGTGGCAGATCGGGGGCATATGAGGAAGAGCTTGAGCGCGCTCGCACAATCGCAATAAACGAGATGCAAGAAAGAGCCCAGCAGTTGGGTGCGAATGCAATTGTCGGGGTTGATATCGACTATGAAACAGTAGGCCAAGGTGGCTCTATGCTCATGGTCACTGCAGCAGGTACGGCGGTCACTTATAGCTAAAACCTACTCAAAGTAAGGGTGCAAAAGCGCCCTTATTTATTCAAGATGGGCTGATTTTTCTACCGAGAGCCGACTATTAGATTTGTTCTTATTCCAAAAAAAGTAATTATCAATAGGCTCTGGAATTGAATTTCGTTTATATAAGTGCAAGATTTAAACTGTTGTTTAACAATAAGAAGAATATGCCAATGACTTTGCGCAGATTAGCTTGCATGCTCCTTCCCTCCATAATCCTTGTTAGTATCAGCGGTTGTTTACCTATGGTTGACAAAGGGGATTTGGAAGCAACACCGCCCCCAAAAAACTCAGGGTTTGTAATTGGCAGTAACCATGTTGGTGATATTACTGCACAAACACCCTACCAACTAGAACAATTCAGTAAGATACCTAGTGTCAGCAAGGTAGAAAAGACCCGCACCACTTTACCACTTCATAGCGTCAATGCCCTAAGTCTTATTGATCGTGAAGGGCAACAAGAACTGCTGGTTATCGGAAAAACTCAAATTAACAGCATTCAAGGTATTGGCCCTAAGGTTGTTGGCCCTAATGGTGAGAAAATCGGCGATTCTTTTCAATCTACGAAAATGCAGGTTAATCAATGTAAAGCGGGATTAAACCTCTGGTTTCGTTTACTCATTTGTAAAGTTAAAACCAATGAGAATATCAAGCTAGTCTTTACAGCTCCCGGTTATGACGGCAATCCAGATTTTCTACCTAATAAAAACGTTTTAAAGAAATCAACTTTAAAGAAAATTGTCTGGTCTCCACCTGTTCCTAAAGATGACAACCAGCCCCTCCAACATAAAGACAAAGTCAAGAACTCCTAGGTGGTTCAGGCTCCATTCTAATGCCTAACTTGGCTTGCCTTGCTATCTATCATAAACAGCTAGTTTAAGTATTGTTTTGAGGTATAGGCAGGCCAATGGATCTTTCAGATATTACCGTGGAAATGAACGCGCAAACCGCTTTATTGGCAACGAACCTTACCAAAGGCAACCGTGCGGCTCTAGCACGGGCAATTACATTGGTTGAGTCTAAAAAGGCCGCGCATCGCCAGCAAGCCGAAGCTCTGCTGGCGCACTTGATGGCAAAAACCGGCAACTCACTTCGCCTGGGGATTACCGGCGTACCCGGGGTGGGTAAATCGACAACAATTGATAGCTTTGGCAGCAATTTAACCGCTATGGGTCACAAGGTTGCCGTTTTGGCTGTAGACCCCTCTTCCACGCGCCATGGCGGTTCTATTTTGGGTGATAAAACACGTATGGAGCGATTGAGCTATGATGAGAACGCATTCATACGTCCTTCTCCAACTGCAGGTACATTAGGGGGCGTTGCTGCAAAAACCAGAGAAACGATGCTATTATGCGAAGCCGCCGGTTATGATATTATCATCGTCGAAACAGTTGGTATCGGACAATCTGAAACAACTGTTGCGCAAATGGTTGATTTCTTTTTGGTTCTTATGCTGCCGGGTGCCGGAGATGATTTACAGGGCATCAAAAAAGGCGTTCTGGAGATTGCCGATTTGATTGCTGTAAATAAAGCTGATGGTGATAACGAGGTACGGGCTCGTGCTGCGGCATCTGAGTATCGCGCTGCACTGAACATCATGAGCCCGCGATCTCCACACTGGAACGCTAAAACTCTCTTGATATCAGGATTAAAGAACATCGGGCTTGATGCTCTGTGGGATGAAATCGAGCAGTTTCGAGCCGTGATGGTGAAAGAAGGTGTGTTTGACAAGAAGCGTAGCCAACAACAAATCGATTGGATGTGGAGCCTATTACAAGATAAAGTTATGAGCGCTTTACAGGGCGATCCAAGCATTCAATCACTTATACCGAAGCTGAAAACCTCTGTGTATGCTGGAGAGTTGCCTGCTACTGCTGCAGCCAGCAAGTTGGCCGCAGCATTTTTCAGTTCAAAAAAGGAACAGCTATTTTGACTTTAGCTCTGCAAGTAATCCCTCACTTGCGGTGATATCACCAACATGAATGGCGCGGCGGTTCTTTAGAGGTTGTGTAGCCCAAGGCATAAGTTGTTTGTATTCGCTTTTGTTGAGCTGCAACAGCTTCTTCAGGACAGTTGCCATCATCACTTCGGCCCCGCGGGTTGTGCCATCGTCGCATTTTAAAGCAATACCGTAACCCAGCTCTGGAAGTGAAGCGCAAAACACGCCTTCCGCTCCCACTTTTACAAAGACCCGCCCTTGAAATATATCCATGATGCTGGTGCAAAAGCGCTCTTTACCAGCGACCATATACGGTTCATTGACACAAGCTTCGTACAGGGTCTCGCAGGCTTGCCCCCGTTCTTGCGCCATATTTTCACCAGTCCCAAACTTTGCAAATGCGAAGGCCAATTTGTCGAGCTCAATCGCATAGGTCGGAATGGAGCAACCATCAATACCTGCTTGTTCCTGACTCAGCTTTGCACCTGTAAGGTCTTCCAGAATATTTCTGATTTCTTGCTGTATTGGGTGATCGTAATCAATATAGTTCGCAGTCGGAACACCAACCACCTTTGCCAATCCTAAAAAACCGGCATGCTTACCCGAGCAATTGTTATGCAGCGGGCATGGGCTACTATCCGTTTTTGCCAGCTCGATTGAATCGTCCAAGTGGCGTGGCCAATGAGACCCGCACATTAAATCTTCTTCACTTAAACCGGCTTTCATCAACATGACCCGCGCGGTATTTACATGTACCGACTCGCCATTATGTGAGGCACAGGCAAGCGCAAGTTCTGCATCATCAAAATCTAAAGCCTCAGCAGCACCGCTTTCAACCAATGGTATTGCTTGCAGCGCTTTAATTGCCGAACGAGGAAAAACCCGTTGTTGCACGTTACCAATACTGAAAACTGATGACCCGCTTTCATCCATTATTGAAATGGCACCCGTGTGCCTACTCTCGATAATATTACCTCTTGTAACGTCCACTAAAACGGGATTGCTCATTGCCCGAAACTTTCCTGATGATTGTATGCTATTATTGAATTCTACTGTGAATGTACCGCATGCGCCCATTGCGTATGGCTTGTCAACCATTGACGCAAGCGCTCGAGAGCTGCATTCAATGTTTCTTCTGACTTACAAAAGCAAAAGCGTATGTGGGTTTGCGGTGCATTACTAATATAAAAAGCCGAAAGAGGTACAGCAGCCACACCGGCTTGAGTTATCATCGCCATAATAAATTGTAGGTCTTGGCTGCTTTGTTCGCTCCGTGCGGCATTTTTTTCGATAACGTGTGGCAGGAGTTGCTCAATGTCACAATTGAGGAAGTAACTACCTTCACAAACATCCACAATAAAGCCCAGCTTTTGTAGACCACTCGCCAATAAATCACGTTTGCACTGCATATCCTCGCTTAAGCTATGGTAGAATTTGTCGGGCAATGACAGTCCCGCGGCAACTGCGTGCTGCAAAGCTGGTGGCGATGTGAAAGTTACAAACTGATGTGCCTTTGAAATGGTCGACAATATGTTTTTTTCTGCAACCACATATCCGATTTTCCAGCCGGTCATTGAAAACGTTTTACCCGCAGAACCGATTTTTACTGTGCGATCAGCCATGCCTTTGAGTGAAATCAACGGTATGTGTTTTTTATCCTCAAAAACAATATGCTCATAAACTTCATCGCAAATAACATAGCAATCATTTTCAATCGCCAGCTTTGCTATCAATTCCAGCTCTTGTTTTGTGAACACTTTAGCTGAAGGATTCATAGGATTGTTTAATAATACTGCTTTTGTGTTCTCGCTAAATGCAGCTGCCAAATCATTTTCCGATAACTGCCAATTGGGCGGCGACAATCGAACACGTTTGGGAATACCGCCTGCGCGAAATACAAGGGGAAGATAACAATCATAAAGAGGTTCGATAAGTATGACCTCATCGCCTGGTTCGATCAGCGCTAATAAAGTATCGGCCAGAGCCTCCGTTGCGCCTGATGTCACCAGAACCTCGCAATCAGGATCAAAGTTTAAATCATAGAACCGCGACATGTGCTCACTCACTGCCGAGCGCAATTCTTTGATTCCGAGCATCGGAGGATATTGGTTAGAAGCTTTCAATATTGCTTTTGATGCAATTTCCCGCAGTTCATAGGGGCCGTCTTCCTCTGGAAAGCCCTGCCCCAAATTGATTGCATCATGCGCGATTGCAAGGCGGGTAATTTGCTCAAATATAGTGGTTTTAGCCTCGGCAAAAACGGGGTTCATAGGCTTCATCGACAAATCACTCCAGCAAAACGGTAATGCAACTCAATAGCGCTTAATAATCAAAAATGCGGCCCAAACATGTTGGAGGCCAATGAATATTTCTTAGTGATAACTTTTCCACGGCTAACAACTCGAATATGCGGTAATTCCTGACTAATAGTCTAGTGTATTACTGCAAATTCCCGTTTAAAAACCTCAAGCTTATGCGATGCACGGGTTTCCCCACATTGTTGCATAGCATTTATGTAAAAAATGCATATCGTTTCTAGGTAAGTCTGATATAAGAACGCAACTAAATAAGGCTTCCTTATACAAGAATTCTGCTTCATTTGAGCTACATATAAAGCAGTTATTTTGCCTGCAATTTAACACTGTAAGAAACAGGAGATGCCACTTGCATTCTTCCGGAGACGCCGTTGCGCGCCCAAAAGACGGCTTTTCAGCCGCAACTATTAAAACTGAAGTACTATCTGGCCTGACCGTTGCCCTGGCATTGGTTCCCGAGGCTGTTGCTTTTGCTTTTGTAGCCCATGTTGACCCGCTGGTTGGCCTTTATGCTGCTTTCATCGTTGGCTTGATCACCGCTGTTTTTGGTGGCCGCCCGGGTATGATTTCTGGTGCCACCGGTGCTCTCGCTGTGGTTATGGTTTCACTTGTGGTTACCCATGGCGTTGAATATCTTTTTGCGACAGTCGTTTTGATGGGACTTTTACAAGTCGCATTTGGCCTGTTGCGTTGGGGCAAATTCATTCGCATGGTCCCACACCCGGTTATGCTGGGGTTTGTGAATGGCCTCGCAATTGTTATTTTTCTTGCACAGCTTGGGCAGTTTAAAATCATTGATCCAGCAAGTGGGGCATCTCAATGGCTTCAAGGAGCCGATATGATGCTGATGCTTGGTCTGGTAGCACTTACAATGGTTGTTATCTGGCTACTGCCAAAACTAACCAATATTGTACCAGCACCATTAGCCGGGATTTTGGTTGTATCTGCTGTTGTCATCGGTTTGGGCCTTGATGTGCGTAGTGTTGGCGATATGGCTTCTGTTGCTGGTGGACTGCCAGAATTTCATATTCCCCAAGTCCCATTTGATCTGGAAACACTAAAGATCATTTTCCCATACTCATTGATCCTCGCTGCCATCGGCTTGATCGAAAGTCTTTTGACCTTAAACCTCGTTTCCGAAATGACCGGCAAGCGTGGTGGGGCCTCTCGTGAATGTCTGGCGCAAGGTGCTGCAAATGTTGTCACAGGCTTCTTCGGAGGTATGGGTGGTTGTGCCATGATCGGCCAATCAATGATTAACGTAAAATCAGGTGGCCGTACGCGCCTTGCCGGCATTGCTGCAGCGTTATTCCTGCTGTGTTTCATTTTATTTGCTTCCCCACTCATCGAGCAAATACCGCTCGCGGCTCTTGTCGGGGTTATGTTCATGGTGGTTGTTGGAACATTTGCTTGGAATACATTCAAAATCTTGCACAAAATACCGCGCACTGACGCTGTTGTGATTGCACTCGTAACCGGCGTTACAGTCTATTCAGACTTGGCAGTTGCTGTGGTTGTTGGCGTTATTGTTTCGGCATTGGCTTATGCATGGAATGCATCCAAGCGTATTAACGCGCAAACAACTATTAACTCGGAAGGGCATAAGATCTACCGGTTGGAAGGTCCGCTGTTTTTCGGATCCGCTTCAGGTTTCCAAGAAATCTTTGACCCAATTAGCGACCCTGATGATGTCATTGTTGACTTCATCAACTCACGTGTGGTGGACCACTCCGCACTCGAGGCGATTGATGCTTTGGCAACCCGCTATGAGCAGCAAGGCAAAACCTTGCATCTTCGTCACCTTACCCCGGACTGTAAACGCCTGTTAAAACGCGCCGGAGATCTGGTGGAGGTTACCGTGATGGAAGACCCGAACTACGGTATTGCTGTCGACTATCATGGCGATATTGATGTACCAGCTGCTGCGAAAAACACCTAGTTGCAGTCAGTTGTTAACGCTTTACAGGCAGAACCTTTAAAAGGTTCTGCCTATTTTTTTACTCTTATTATACTCATAATTGTACTATCAGTGTTCTGGATTCAGATTATCGATTCAAGAGCCTCTTCATGAAGTTACCGCGTTTCCGACTGCCACTGGTTACAGTTCTAAGCCTTTTGGTAATCGGGTTAATTATCGTAACAAGCCTTGCCTTTCTTGCTTTAAACAACAGAAATGCGCATAGTAATTTGCGTTTGACTATGAATGTGCTGGCCAATTCACGACTTAATCACCTGCAAAGAGAAATCAACAAGGCCATTCAAGGGATTGAATATCAAGCGGCTTATACTGAAAGAGCGATAATAAGCGGTGCAATTGATTTAAAAAACGCTAAGGAAGTTGATGCTTATGCTTCCGGGATGACGGCTGCAACACCCTATTTAACAAAGATCTCCTTTGTGTCCTATGGAGGAGATGTCATCGAAATTACTAGATCACAGTCCACCGGCGAACCAATTGCAAAATCCTTTAGAAGCTGGGAATCGCGCCCTTATTCGGCTGCCCTCAAACTACTTCAACATGCCCAAGATCCCCAATGGACTGGAATGCAAGATTTACAACAATGGGGTGGGCGTTATATCCAGTATCTTTACCCTGTATTTGATGGCAGCCAGCCAAAAACCATGATGATTTTCTCTCTTTCACTCAAAGAGTTATCCCGCTTGATGCAAGAGCTTTCCAGTGATGAAATGACCGTGTTTTTGGTAGATAGCCACAACCGCATTTTAGCACACCCAGAATTACTATTAGATCAGTGGGGGGAACGTGCGGTTACAGCATTGGCACCGGCACGAGACCAACTCTCCGCGATACAGCAACAAAACCCTCTTTATGTTTTAGATCACCAAAAGATCAACGTTTACCAGATCAAAAATCAAGGAAAATCCTATCTATTCACTGTAGGTCCGACGCAACATTTTTATAAGTCATTGGACTACCGCGTTGCATGGTCGATGCCCAGCGCTCTTGTCGAAGAACGTGAAAATGCACTACTACAAAATGTTGGTCTGGGTATTGGTCTGCTGTTTGCCAGTGTGCTTTTTGCAGTAATCCTGGCCTATTTTATATCTGTGCCCGTACGAAGAGCCGTGAACGGTGTCACTCAGGTATCCAAATTTGATATTCGCGAGGTACGTCCACTGCCGCGCAGTTCATTTTCCGAGATTGACCAGCTTGCCCTTTCCTTTAACAGAATGTTGCGTGGGCTTCAGTCTTTTGGCCGTTATGTCCCGGTTGAGTTGGTATCCCGCCTCATTCGTGAAAGGCGCATTGGAGCACAATCGGAAAATCGCCAGTTGGCCGTTATGTTTACAGATATAGCCGGATTCACCAGTCTATCTGAGAAAATGAATGCGGAAGAAACCGCAGAGTTTATCAATCATCACCTTGAACTTATCGGCTCTGCAATAAGCGCCAACCAAGGCACTATTGACAAGTTTATCGGTGATAGTGTGATGGCATTTTGGGGGGCTCCAGAAACAATGGAAAACCCTTCAGCACATGCGGTAAGAGCGGCACAAGATATTGCAACAGCACTGCATAAAGATAACATCCTTCGTGCAGAGAAAGGTTTAGAGCCGGTGCGCGTACGCGTGGGCATACATCTTGGTCCGCTCGTTGTGGGGGATATCGGCACTTCAGAGCGCAGGAATTACACGGTAATCGGCGATACAGTTAACATTGCCTCGCGGCTGGAATCGCTTGGTAAAGAAGTCGCCCTAAATGAGGTGATTGTTATTTTATTATCTGGCACAATTGCTGAGCAACTTGACAATACGGTCCAGTTAGAAAGCCTCGGCGCGTACAGGCTGCACGGAAAAAATGAGGCGATTGATGTTTACCGCCTCACTGTTCACGCTCCAGAAAACTCGATTTGAGTTTATAGTTTTAGCCATGTTGCTATAAGTTATAAGCCACGATAGGTAGCCAGAGGCTACCTATCGCATTTGGTTGCACTTGAGCGGTATTAGTCTCTGTTCCAACCACAATCTTTACGGGAATGGTGGCGGTCTTTAGAGTGGTGTTTCCCTTTTCTGTCCTTACGATCGTAGTTTTTGCGTTGGCGATCCGCTGAAGAAATAACGCCATCGCTATTGCGGTCTAATCGATTGAACATTGCTTGATGTTGAGTAGTGAACTCTTCCTTTGGAATGACCAAGTTGCCATCATCATCCATAGACTGGAAGCGTTTAACCTGCATAGGCTCCGTATACTTTGCGGTTACTTGTTTGAAGGCGTTCAAATCGAGATCACCGTTCGCAAACAGTGGCTTCGTAAATGCCTGAATTTCAGCCTCGGATAGTTTACCATTCCGGTCACTATCAATTTCTGCCATCATACCCATGACGCCGACAGGCCCGGAGCCACGACCAGAAAAGCCTTTGCCATCATAATTCTGCCGATACCCCTTAGAGTCGCGGTTTTTATAATTTTTTTGTCCCATACGGCGTTCCATACCGTATGAAATACTATTCATTACCTTGATAGCCTCAGCTTCTGTTATTTTGCCATTTCCATCCAAATCCAAGCGCTGGAATGTACGTACAAGTCGTGGGGCCTTGTTATGCATTGGCGAAGCTTTAAACTCTGCCAAGGTAATTTCACTGTTATTGTCTTTATCCATTTGAGCAAATAGCTTAGCCTGTGCTTCTGCGGCCTCGCTTTTTGTTACCAATCCGTCTTTATTTAAATCCATCTGCTGCATCATTTGGCTTTGAGGACGTGCGGATGCACCATTTTTTTGGCCTCCCCAAAACGGTTTTGCATTGGCTGCAGTTACCCCTGTAAGTAACAGGGCAATGAGGGCTGCTGAATGTCCGGCGACTTTAAGAGTTTTCATCATAAATTCCTTTCAACTTCATTCTGCGCTGTGTTGATAGGAATAAACTAGCTATGAGGTGTCGCATAAGAATGGCAAGGAATGACTGTTTTTGTTAGATTTTATGGCAAGAGCGGGCTGTGATACAGTTTGTTACACTTTATCTTTGGCGGCTCATTCCCAAATGCAGTTATCAATCCTAAACTGACTTGAAGCTTTGAGAGTAATCGTTTGGTAAATTGGCTATCATCTGGTTATCTAGGCAAAAATCTAACTATTGAGCTAAATAAATGACAGAAAGCAGCGCTCATATTCTGATAACCGATGATAATCGTGATATCCGAGAATCTCTAGCACGTTACCTTGAAAAGAACGGCCTTCGTACAAGCGTGGCCGACAGTGCGGCCCAGGCACGAAAGGTCCTTAAAGCTGCAGCTATCGATTTGGTTGTACTGGATGTAATGATGCCAGGCGAGGATGGTTTATCACTCTGTCGGCACCTTGTGGAGACAGGCCGGGCACCTGTTATACTTCTTACAGCCATGGCTGAGGATACAGATAGAATAGTCGGCCTAGAAATGGGTGCCGACGATTATGTTACCAAGCCATTTAATCCTAGAGAGCTTTTAGCACGCATTAAAGCAGTACTTCGACGGACCAGCCATGTACCAAAGCAACGCGACGCCACTGCACAGGAATTGCTTACTTTTGACGGCTGGGTATTAAAGGTTGCCCAAAGGGAACTAACAAACCCTGATGGGGTTCAGGTCCCCCTTTCCAGTGGGGAGTATCAATTGCTGTTGACCCTTTTGAAACGCCCCGGGATCGTTCTCTCTCGAGATCAACTGCTAGACTTAACAAGCGGCCGGTCACCGGCTGTGTTTGACCGTTCTATCGATAACCAGATATCCAGACTGAGACGTAAGGTGGAACGTAACCCTAAAGATCCCAAATTAATCGTCACTGTGTGGGGTGGAGGTTATACATTTGCAGCTAAAGTAGGTGATGGTTCGAAATGAAACGCTTGAAAGGCTGGTTTTCGGGAATGGCCGGACAGCTGATTTCCCTATTGGTTATCACGCTTTTTATCTCAATGCTGGTTAGCATTCATCTGCTGAGCGGTGAACGACGAAGTGCGCTTATTGGCCAAGCAAGGGATAATGCCATATGGCGTACTGCTTCGGTTATTCGCCTACTTGAGAGTGTTCCCAAAGACTATCAGCAGCCTATTCTTGATACAATTTCAAATAGTAGCAGTAGTTTTTCCATTGATCGTCATGCAACTATTTCCAAGTCGGAAGACAGTGATATCGAGCGATCCATCTCGCGTTACTTACGTAAAGCGCTGGATGAGCGGCGTATTGTGCATGCTAGAATTTCAACATTGAACGACAAAGATTGGAAACACTTTTCCTCCCGCCGGGATGAAGATGATGACCATTTGAGTAAAGAAGAGAGGCGGGAGAAACGGCGCCATAATGAACGGCTGGAGCGTGATGGCAAGCGAAACGAATTCTCGCATCATGCTTCGAAAATACAGAGGGCACGTGAAAAACTACACTCAATACAACGAAATGGCGGCTGTCTGGATGCCAGTATACAACTGAAAGACGGCAACTGGCTGAATGTTCAAAGCAGCTTTATTCCTCCCGCGTTGCCCTTTCAGACGGTTCTATTACCCCTTGTTGTTCTAGGGGGCTTGTTGATTGTTGTCGTGAGCCTTTTTGTGATGTGGGTTACAAAACCGCTACAGGTGTTGGCTCAACGCGCCGAAGAGCTTGGACGCGGTGAAAACAGCGAACCGATACCATTACGTGGCCCCAAAGAACTTCGCTTTGCGACAAATGCGTTCAACCAGATGCAAGAGCGTTTGACGCGGTTTATCAATGATCGAACTAAATTGCTGGCTGCCATTAGTCATGATTTACGTACACCTATCACTTCACTGCGTATACGTGCTGAATTTGTCGAGGATGCAGAAGATCGAGCGAAAATGATTGCAACTCTTGACGAAATGCAGAGCATGGTTGAGGCAACCTTACGCTTTGCCAGAGATGAATCCCAATCTGAAGCGCTGAGAAAAGTCAGCTTAAGTGATCTCATTTCAAGTATATGCTACGACTATCTGGAAATGGGGGCGCGTGTTGAAGAAAATGTTGATAGCGGCGTTGTTTGTGCACTACGCCCCAATGCTTTCAAACGTGCCCTTCGTAACTTGATTGATAATTCGCTTCGTTATGGTTCTCGAGCTGCCGTTCACTTAGAAAGAGTTGGTAGTAACGCCGTTATTCGCGTGTGTGATGACGGGCCGGGAATTCCAGAAAATAGGTTGTGCGACGTTTTTGAGCCGTTCGTTCGGTTGGAAGAATCGCGAAACGAAGAAACGGGTGGTATTGGCCTTGGCCTTTCTATTTGCCGCTCAATTGTACACGCCCATGGTGGCACCATTGAGCTTAAAAATGCAGATGATAACGATGGCGACATGACAGGGCTGATTGTTAAAATAACTCTACCAATGTAATGAGCTGTAAAACCCTGCCCTAACTATGTTGGTATTACATAGATCACAGCGTTATAAACGGAGCGTCGGCTCCTGTGTCTACTCATGATACAGGAGGCCAGAATGAGCCTTTTACAAACACACATCAATGCTTCGCAAATTGAAGGTAACGTTTATGGTTTGGACACGGCGCAAAACACGAGCGCCTATGCATTAGCCATTGCTCAAGCAGGTTTTCGCTCGGTTGGGCGTTATTACTCAAAAAGCAGTTGGAAGGTACTGACACGCCAAGAGGCGTTGGACCTTAGCACTGCCGGTCTTAAGATTTTTGTCGTCTACCAAGATAGCAACAACAGCCCTTCAAGCTTTAGCTATGAAGCGGGTCAGTCAGCAGCAACGACAGCACTCACCTTGGCACATGGGGTTGGCCAACCGCAGGGATCCGCTATCTATTTTGCCGTTGATTACGATGCCAGCCAATCCGACTATGATAACTATATCAAGCCCTACCTTGAAGGTGTGAATGCGACCTTTGAAACGGGGGGTAATCCTTATTCTACTGGTATTTACGGGAGCGGTCTGATTTGCAACAACGCTCTGAATGACGAATTGGTCCAATTCAGCTGGCTATCCCAATCCACCAAATTTCAAGGATACGATGCTTTTTATAACAGTCTGAAATGGAATCTAGCCCAACAATCAGCCAAAAATCTCAATGGGTTGGAGTATGATCCGGATTTGATCAATACTCGGAATGGGTATTACGGTGCGTTTAGTGTGGCCACAACTGACAGGGACTTATTGCGACTTGATGTGGCACAGCTCTCCGAGATTTTTTAGCATCTAAAGACCCGCCAGCTTTTTTGGAGTTGGCGGACCCTGTAAAAAAGCTGGCAATTATGTGACGCTTTGCAGCTGCTGTTTGCGTTGCCTGCGGCCAGCAAACAACTCACTTTCGGTATAGTCATTGGCCGATTGAGCCCCATTCAGCACCAATTTTAATGCTGTTTGATAGGCAACATTTGATTGCGGATTTGAAGCGATCGGACTGTAATTGACTTCATCGATGTTTTGTTGATCGACCAAATGTGCTGCTTGCAAAAAAGCTGCTTCTATTTGATCTTGCGTACAAAGGCCGTGCAACAACCAATTTGCTAGGCTTTGTGCTGAAATACGCAGTGTTGCCCTATCCTCCATCAATCCGGTTCCATCCAGATCAGGAATTTTCGAGCACCCAATACCTTGATCCACCCAGCGTACAACATAGCCCAATATACTTTGCGCATTGCGGAACAACTCTGTTTCAATCTCCTCGGGAGTGGGACGATCACTGATGACCGGTAATGTTATAAGGTCATACTGCGTTGATTTACCTTGATCTTTTTCCAGGCTTTCCTGAATTGCTTTGGTGTTATGTTCCAAATAGTGCAGCGCGTGTAATGTAGCAGCTGTTGGGGAAGGTACCCAAGCGGTGCTTGCCCCCGCAAGTACCTGTGCTTGCTTTTCTTGCAACATTGCCTTCATACTATCGGGTTTAGGCCACATCCCTTTACCGATTTGCGCCACACCGGAAAAACCTGTTTCGAGGCCAACTCTTACATTGTTTTCCTCATAGGCTTGATACCACTTTTCATGGCGCATCTTATCCTTTGCCACTAAGGGGCCGAATTGCATTGCGCTGTGTATTTCATCGCCAGTGCGGTCAAGAAAACCGGTATTGATAAAACAGATTCTGTCCTTGGCTGCGCGGATACACTCTTTCAGGTTGAGTGAAGTACGCCGCTCCTCGTCCATCAGGCCAAGTTTTATGGTGCCGGTTGCCAAAGACAACATTTTTTCAACACGATCAAAAAGCGTGTCAACAAATACCACTTCATCCGCGCCGTGTAATTTAGGCTTAACGATGTAAATGGATTGTCCTTGCGAGTTGGACTTTTGAGTTTTTCCAAGACCGTCAGAATGTTGGTTCTGTAATGCTATCAAGCTGGTTATTACAGCATCCAGAATACCTTCATAGTATTCTTCACCATTCTCGTCACGAACCAATGGTGTTGTTGATGTAATACCCATATTACGGACAAGTAACAAAGAACGGCCTGAAATAACAAGCGGCTCACCTTGCGCGTCGATATAGTGGCGATCTTGCGCTAAGCTACGTTTTATCGTTTTACCTGTTTTTTCGAACTCAGCTTGTAGTGTGCCGTCCATCACCCCTAGCCAATTGGCGTAGGCTTGTAATTTTTCATTTGCATCTACAACTGCTACCGAATCTTCGAAATCAACTATCGTGGTTAGCGCCGATTCAATTTGAATATCAGCTATACCAGCAAGATCGATTCTGCCAATTGTATGCTTGCGATCTATAACCAGTTCGATGTGCAAACCATTTTTTTCGAGCAGAATACGATCAGGGTTTTCAGTATTACCGAAATAGCCGACAAACTGTAGGGTATTCTCTAGGCCTGCCATTTGCTCATCGCCTTGCATTAAGGCAAGGGAGGCCCCAAACACGCTTAGTTCGGTAACGTCGTGCCAGCTACCATTATCGAGCGGTATGTGTGTATCTAGTAAATTGCGGCAATAGGTAATAACCGCCTTGCCGCGCTCGCTATCATAGTCCCCTTTTGGTGGCAGGCTGCCTAATGCATCGCTTCCGTAAAGAGCATCATATAGCGAACCCCAGCGGGCATTGGCAGCGTTCAGTAAATACCTTGCGTTGGTTACAGGTACAACGAGTTGGGGCGCAGCGGAACGCGCAATCTCGGGGTCAACATTGGCCGGATCAATAGTAAAATCACCGCCATTCGGTGATAAATAGCCAATTTCATTTAAAAACTCTGCTTGATCTTGCGGTGTTGGGCTAGTGTTTTGTTGATAGAAAGCGTCTAGTTGACCTTGAAGCTCGCTTCTTTTTTCCAGCAGTTGTCGGTTTATTGGTGAGAGATCCCGATGGATTTCATTAAGCGATTGCCAAAAGAAATCACTCTTTATTTGCGCATTTTTTAAAAGCCTACTTTCGACAAAGTCATGAAAGTTTGCATCAATTTGCATACCGGCAACCGTAACACTGGTTTTCATTGAAGCTCCAAATTAGTATTTTGCGAAAAGTGCCCTGCCTTGTTTGGGTAATCCTTGATTATATGATTTTAAAAAGCAAGTATAACAAAAAGATAATTAGCTCATGGGGTTTTGGCCAAATCATACATTACCATTATCTGTACTAATGAAATTTTGGCTGTCGTTTTCGTGCTGTTTTAAAAAATTCATTGACAAACTAAGGGGCTTTCGACACTTCTCACAATAAGCCTCAATAACGTGTGGCTCAAATTCATTTGTTTTAATAATAGCATGGACCTTTTATGAGCAGACCATCCGGTTTTTATAGCCGCCCCATTCTTCTTTTAAGTCTGACCACGCTATTTTGGAGTGGCAACACTATTGCAGGCAAAATTGCTGTTGGTGACGTTTCGCCTATGGCAATTGTCTTTATTAGATGGTCACTCGTTTGCGCCCTTATGTGGACAATTAACGGCCGCGCTGTCGTTAAACACTGGGCTGATATGCGCCCCCAACTCTCGATGATTGTTGTTATGGCGGCATTCGGGTTTACAGGATTTAACGCGCTTTTATATTTTGCTGCCCATCAAACCACCGCAGTCAACATTGGGATTTTACAAGGTTCAATACCAATGATGGTGCTAATTGGTGCACTTATGGTTTTTAAAACACCGGTAAGCCTGCAACAATTTGTGGGGGTTTTGCTTACGATTACCGGCGTTTTGGCAGTTGCAAGTAACGGTGATCTGGCCACAATTGCCAATTTGGAATTTAATGCAGGGGATGGCTTTATGCTGTTGGCCTGCGTTTTTTATAGTGGTTACACACTTGCCCTTAGGGAGCGGCCGAAAGTCCCCGGTCTTGTTTTCTTTACTGTGACATCCACTATTGCTGCATTGGTTTCAATACCGTTTTTAATATGGGAAAGTGCTGCTGGCGCTTTGCAGTGGCCCAATGTGGTTGGGTGGCTCATATGCATATATATTGCTTTATTCCCCTCATTTTTATCTCAGGTATTCTTTATGCGTGGCGTTGAGCTTATTGGACCAGGGCGTGCTGGTGTTTTTGTTAACCTCATTCCCATTTTCAGTGCCTTACTTGCGGTTGTTTTATTGGGCGAGAATTTTGAGTTATACCATGGGTTTGCTTTGGCATTGGTATTAGGGGGCATATGGGTATCTGAAAGAGCTAGCGCACCCAAAAAGCAGCGTCGTTTATAGTCAGGTTACTTTAAACAATTAAACTGTTTCTCGTTTACGTTCTTAAAGCGATTGCCAAGACTTGGTAGCAAGAGTAGTAAAAGATGCGCCCTTAGTTTATGTTAGCCTCATTTGCATTCTCGCCTTATGTGATGTGCTCCCCAATTTTCCCCCGGTCGGGAGGTAGAGATTTCTGGACCAAATCAGGAACACGGGCTGGATGCGTATTCCGATTTCATC
>NZ_LLWE01000021.1 GCF_001562055.1 Polycladidibacter stylochi
CGGCCCAACATGGCCATCGGCGGCATAACACCTGCCACTAAACTAAAACTGGCAGCGTAACTCTACAGCCAAGCTCCTCCAAAAATGGGGGATTTCCCCTATAACTGATTGGGCCTTTATTCTAATATTTAAAACTAGTGTTATATTATCACATATAACTTCCACTAATAAGCTAAACTATAAGTAACATGATAATAAGTTAATAATATGTAAGATGAATACTTGATTTCTATTCTTGGTTGATATTAGAAATACCAATACTCTTATTGGGGATAGAAATGACAGAACAAACAATGAGCAATGCCACTATTGCCGCGCAATCAATGGCATTTTGTACAACTTGTGGTGAAAAAATAGCCAAAGCAGCTGTAGCTTGTCCAAAGTGTGGAGCACCAAACAGCTTGGCAGAACCGATGACTTCCGAAAAGCGTATGGTGCCAGCAGCTTTACTATGCTTCTTTTTAGGTGCGCTGGGGATCCATCGATTTTATGTAGGTAAAGTTGGTACGGGAATATTGATGCTTTTGACACTTGGTGGTTTGGGTATATGGACGCTAATTGATCTAATAATGATTATTGTTGGTGCTTTCAAAGACAAACAAGGCTTACCTTTGGCACGATGACAACGAATAACTCTTCAATCAATTTAAGTGGTTGGGGGTTTTGTGCCCATTGCGGGTGTAAAATAGCATTTACCGCTAAAATTTGCCCGCAATGTGGTGTACCTCAATTGTATTCATCAAGTAAAAAAGTTGATAATGTAAGTCCTAAAAATTATGGTGTTGCCGTAGCACTTTGTGGTATCTTCGGTATCCTGGGAATTCACCATTTTTATTTGGGTAATTTACTACATGGCCTTTTTGATTTTGGGTTATGCATCGCTGGAATTATGGCTTTCATCTCTGCTACAACTGAACCATCTATGCTTTTCGTTGCCCTTTTTCTGTTTTTATTAGATGCTATCCATACAGTTTTTGTATTTACTAAGCTGATAATTGGAAATCAAAAAGATGGTAAGGGTCGAATAGTATCTGCGCCCTAGCATGTAAAGAGCGTTTCCATCTGCATTCAGGGCTACAACCGATTGCTACTGAAAACGCTCTATAATAAATTATAGGCTCCTACATTTAATGTTTATAGTAAGGGCCTAAGAAACAATGAATAACACGCCAGACTTACCGCCATATTTGGTCGAAATTCAAAGCAGAATCGGCACCATGCCCAAAGGCATGCGCAACACCATCTGCGATGTGCCGGGAGTAAAACTGGCGCATCTCACCCTTAAGGAATGTGAGTGCCAAACCGGCGTCACCGCTTTAACGACACATAATGAGCATCCGTTTTATGTACGCACCCGTGCTGCTGCCCATGTGTTTAACGGCTTCGGTAAGTCCACTGGTCTTGTACAAGTAGAAGAACTGGGAGAGCTGGAAACACCGATTCTACTTACCAATACCTTAAGTGTCGGAGCCGCCAGTGAGGGGCTTATCCGCCACATGCTGGAAATTACACCGGAAATTGGTCTTGAAGCGGGCACAGTTAACCCCGTGGTGTTTGAATGTAATGATGGCTATTTGAACGATATTCGCGCCCTCAGTATACGGCCCGAACATGTGCTGGAAGCGCTGGGCAATGTCTCGCGGGATTTTGAACAAGGTGCTGTCGGGGCAGGGCGGGGCATGTCATGCTTTGGCTTGAAAGGCGGTATTGGTAGCGCATCGCGTCAGGTAAAAGTCGGCAATAATACATTCCATCTCGGCGTTCTGGTCCTATCCAATATGGGTCGGCTGCCAGACTTCATTTTAGCTGGTGAACCAATGGGTGAAGAGCTGCAACATTCAATTGATAAAATTGAAAATGGTCCTGAAAAAGGCTCGATTATTATGATCGTGGGTACGGACTTGCCTTTATCAGAGCGTCAGTTGAAGCGGGTCGCTAAACGCACAGGCGTTGGCTTGGCGCGTACCGGCTCCTATCTTGGCCATGGTAGCGGCGATATCGCGCTGGCATTCACAACCGCCGATCCGGTTTTATTCAAATCCCGCCGCAAAACCATGACAGTGGAACAGATTGACGAGCGGCGTATAGACCGTGTTTTCCGCGCAACTGCTGAAGCCACGGAAGAAGCTATCGTGAATTCAATGCTTTATGCGCAACCGGTCATAGGACGGGCTGGGAATAATCGTTATGCATTGGCCGATCTTCTTGCTGACTTGCAGAACAAGATGTGAACCGTGCCTATTAGGCAGGCGACGCCAGCGGTAAAATCGGCTATGAAACCATTTCAAAGTAAGATCGAACAAATTAGGGGCAGGGCCGCACTGTATGGATTGGTCACCACAACAGGATAACGCACTCAAGGAAGCCGCGGAATGGCTACGTTATGGCGGCCAACAGGTCTTCCGCCTCTTTGGCTACGCTGGGACAGGGAAAACAACACTGGCCCGCCATCTCGCCGAAGATGTGAACGGTGATGTGGCATTTGGCGCATTTACCGGCAAAGCGGCCCATGTTTTGCGGCAAAAAGGCTGTGAGGATGCCTCTACCATCCACTCGCTCATCTATCGTCCGAAAGGCACCAAACAAAGCGAAGAGGATGAAGACGAGGTCACGCCGCAGTTTACCATCAACCGCGACAGCGCTGCCGCCAAGTGTGATCTGATCATCATCGATGAATGCTCCATGGTCGATGAAGAGCTGGGGCGCGACTTGCTCTCCTTTGGCAAGAAAGTGCTCGTACTGGGCGATCCGGCCCAGTTGCCTCCAGTTAAGGGTGGCGGCTTTTTTACCGAGCAAGAACCGGATTTTATGCTCACCGAGGTACACCGCCAAGCACGCGACAACCCAATTGTCCGCCTTTCAATGGATATCCGCGAAGGGGGGGAGTTGAGTTATGGCCAGCATGGCGAAAGCGCGGTGATCTCAAGACGCGATATTAATAAGGATATCATCCTTGACGCCGATCAGGTGCTGGTAGGCACCAACAAAACCCGCAGGTTATATAACAACCGTATCCGCGAACTCAAAGGTTTTACAACGCAAATGCCTGCGGTTGATGACAAGCTGGTTTGTTTGCGCAACGACAAGCAAAAAGGCCTTCTCAATGGGGGGCTGTGGCACGTGAAGCGGTTGCGTCCGCCACGCGGCAATACCCTGCGCTTTGATGTGGTTTCGGAGGATGATTTTTCCAAATCCAGCGTTCAGGTTAAAGTACTCCCCTCCATGTTTGAAGAGGGAGCCGAACAACTGCCCTATGCCATTCGCCGCCGTGCAGACGAGTTTGATTACGGTTACGCCCTCACGGTGCATAAGTCACAAGGTTCGCAATGGGATAATGTGGTGCTGTTCGATGAAAGCTGGGCATTCCGCGATCATAAGCAACGCTGGCTCTACACAGCCGTAACGAGGGCCGCCCACAAAATCACTGTCGTGCGCTAACCCGCAATTCATTCTTTCATTCCTGGATCAAGCAAGAGAACTGCATGTCTGATTTCTCCGTTTCTTCAACACCATCTACACCAGCTGCTAAAGAGCTCTCTCCCGATATCGCACTGCGCATTGCCCGTAATATTGCCAGTGAAATTGGTTGTCAGCCCAATCAGGTAAACGCCACAGTACAGTTGTTGGATGAAGGCTCGACAGTACCGTTCATTGCCCGCTATCGTAAAGAGGTTACAGGCGGGTTAGATGATACACAGCTGCGCCAATTGGAAGAGCGCTTGATCTACATGCGCGAAATGGAAGATCGCCGTAAAGCCATTGTCAAATCGATCGATGAACAAGGCAAACTGACCGACGATCTGGCAAAGCTCATTGCGCAGGCAGATACCAAATCGGCATTGGAAGATTTATACCTGCCGTATCGCAAAAAGCGCCGTACCAAAGCCCAAATCGCCAAAGAAGCGGGCTTGGAACCTCTGGCAGATATGTTGTTGCAAGACCCCAACAAAACACCCGAGCAAGAGGCAACGGCCTTTATCGATGCCGAGAAAGGCTTTGCCGATAGCAAAGCGGTGCTGGATGGTGCGCGGCAAATTCTCATGGAACGCTTCTCCGAGGATGCCCAGCTGGTGGGTAAACTGCGTGATTACGTGTCCAAAAGCGGTACGGTCGGCTCATCTGTGGTCGAAGGCAAAGAGCAGGAAGGCGCGAAGTTCGCCGACTACTTCGACTATAATGAAAGCTGGAAGAATATTCCGAGCCACCGCGCCCTTGCGCTTCTGCGCGGGCGTAATGAAGGCATTCTGGCGATTGAGCTGAAGGTTGACGAAGACGACCAAAGCCCGGTGAAACCTGTAGAGCAGATGATTGCATCAGCCGCTGGGATAAAAAACAATGGCCGCCCGGCAGATAAATGGCTTTCCGATGTGGCCCGTTGGACTTGGAAGGTCAAGATCGGCTTGCACCTTGAGCTGGACCTTATGAATTCACTGCGTGAACGCGCCGAAGAAGAAGCCATTAACGTCTTCGCTCGTAATCTGAAAGACCTGCTACTAGCAGCTCCTGCCGGTGCTCGCGCTACGCTGGCGCTTGATCCGGGTATTCGTACCGGTGTTAAAGTGGCGGTGATTGATGCCACGGGTAAGCTGGTGGACACAGCAACCATATACCCATTTGCACCCAAGCACGATACCATGGGCTCGCTCGCCGTCCTTAAGGCGCTCATTGCCAAGCATGGTGTTTCGCTGATCGCCATTGGCAACGGTACAGCCAGCCGCGAAACCGATAAACTGGCAGCGGATCTCATCAAGGATATTCCGACAGAATTCCGCCCTACCAAGGTTGTGGTGAATGAAGCAGGCGCTTCGGTTTATTCAGCCTCCGCGCTGGCTGCAAAAGAAATGCCGGATGTGGACGTATCGCTGCGCGGTGCCGCTTCCATCGGTCGCCGTTTGCAAGACCCGCTTGCCGAGCTGGTAAAAATCGAACCCAAATCTATTGGTGTTGGCCAGTACCAGCACGATGTCAACCAAACCAAACTGGCCCGCTCGTTGGATGGTGTGGTAGAAGATGCAGTGAACGCCGTTGGTGTGGATTTGAATACCGCATCTGCAGCACTTCTTTCCCACATTTCTGGTTTAACCGAGTCGCTAGCCAAAGGCATCGTGGAATACCGTGATACGGTGGGGGCTTTTAAAAACCGCCGCGAAATTCTCAAAGTCTCGCGCTTGGGACCTAAAGCGTTTGAACAGTGCGCGGGCTTCCTGCGTATTACTGGTGGTGATAATCCGTTGGATGCTTCCTCAGTTCACCCCGAAGCATACCCTGTGGCGGAAAAAATCATCAAGGCTTGTGGCCGTGACCTAAGAGAAATAATGGGCTCTAAAGTGCTGGCGTCACTTGACCCGAAAGAGTTTATTTCCGAGCAATTCGGTCTGCCAACGGTAAAGGATATTTTTGCCGAGCTGGAAAAACCGGGCCGTGACCCGCGCCCAGAGTTTAAAACCGCCACCTTCCAAGAGGGCGTGGAAAAAATCTCCGACCTTAAACCGGGAATGATGCTTGAAGGCTCAGTGACCAATGTAACCAACTTCGGTGCCTTTGTGGATATCGGCGTGCATCAGGACGGTCTCGTCCACGTTTCGCAGCTCTCCGATAGCTTTGTTGATGACCCCCATAAAATCGTCAAGGCAGGCGATATCGTCAAGGTTAAGGTGGTTGAAGTCGATGTCCCGCGCAAGCGTATCGGTTTGACCATGAAAAGCGATAGTGCCGAAGCTCGTGAACAAGCCCGCGAGCGCGGTGCCGGTGGTCCGCGCTCTGGTGCCAACCGCAACAGCCCGCGTACTCACGCCGGACAAGGTGGCAAACCGCGCGGTGGTCAAGGGACACGCCAAAACCACGGTAAGGCAAATGCGGGGGGTCGTCAGGCACAAGATACCGGCAACAATGCCATGGCCGCAGCACTCGCAGCTGCATTCAACAAAAAGAAATAGGACCAAGGAGCATCCGCATGGCGCAAATTACCTCTAAAATCTATGTGGATGCCGACGCTTGCCCGGTAAAGGAGGAAATTTACCGGGTGGCAGAACGCTATAATCTGCCCGTCTATCTGGTCTCCAACAGCTTCATGCGTGTCCCGCGCGATCAGGAAGTCTTTTTCATTAAGGTGGAGGATGGTCCCGATGTGGCCGACGATTGGATCGCCGATACAGCCCAGCAGGGCGATGTGGTCATCACCCAAGATATTCCGCTAGCGCACCGCTGCTTGCAAAACAGTGTGCGGGTTCTCTCGCCCAAGGGCAAAGAATTTGATGACGCTTCTATCGGTATGGCATTGGCTACACGCGATTTGAAAGAGGACTTACGCTCGTTTGGCGAAATGACCGGTGGCCCCAAACCCTTCTCGGCGAAGGACCGTTCAACCTTTTTGCAGTCTTTGGACCGCGTACTCGTCTCGCTACGAAAATAACAGCGCTAATTCTATGATTTCCTCATAAAAGGCAAAAGAAAAGGGCGGTTCATGACCGCCCTTAATCATTTTAATCTTTGGAGCTTGGTTTGCCATCACGTGGCCCGCGCTCTCGGCGTTCACGACGCTCGCCGCGCTCACCACCACGTTCACGGTAAGGGCGCTTGCCACCGCCACCGCGATGACCACCACCACCGCCACCACGACGTGGCGGACGACGACCACCGCCTCCGCGGCCAGCTTCAGGGTTACCTTCAATACGGGTAATGGTGATGGACTTTTCGCCCGTACCATTTTCTTTAACCGCTTCAAGGAACTTGTCCGCGTGCTGTGGTGCCAGCTCAAAACGGCTGTCCGCATCAAAAATACGAATGGCACCAATATCTTTTTTGGTGATGTGGCCGGCACGGCAAATCATCGGTAGCAACCAGCGCGGCTCGGCATTGTGCTTACGGCCAACATTCAACCGGAACCAGACGCCACCTTCAAAGTCTTTGCGCTCACGCCGTTCACGTGGCTCACCACCTTCAACCTTTTCCAAAAGCTCTTCAGGTGCTGGCAGTGTCGCCTGCATTTGGCGCAGGTACGCAGCGGCCAGCTGCTCTGGAGAATACGCTTCCAGAAGCTCGGCAACAGCCTTGGCTTCGTCCTCACCAACAGGAGCAGATTCACTCAACGCTTCAAGCATACGCTTGTGGTCACGCTCCAAAATAGCATCGGCTGTCGGCGCGCTTTCCCACTCGGCTTTCACCTTGGCAAAGTGCAGCAAACGGCTGGCTGTACGCTTGCGGGTGTAAGGCACAATCAGTGCGCACACACCTTTACGGCCCGCACGGCCCGTACGACCGGAGCGGTGCAATAAAGTCTCGCCATTGGTTGGCAGATCAGCATGAACCACCAGATCAAGGTTCGGCAAATCGATACCACGGGCAGCAACGTCAGTTGCCACACAAATACGGGCACGACCATTACGCATGGCTTGTAGGGCGTTGTTACGCTCGGCCTGTGTCAATTCACCAGAAAGCGACACTACAGAGAAACCACGGTTGCCAAGGCGGGCAGACAGGTGCTTTACTGTTTCACGAGTACCGCAGAAGATTATTGTGTTTTGTGCTTCATGGTAGCGCAGCACGTTGATGATCGCGTTTTCACGGTCATTCGGCGCTACTTGTAGCACTTTGTAGCTGATGTCTTGGTGTTGCTCACGTGCCGCAATTGTTGAAATGCGCTTTGCGTCCCGCTGGAACTTCTTGGCAAGCGATTCAATTTGAGGGGGGACAGTTGCCGAAAATAGCAGTGTGCGGCGCTCGGAAGGCGCGGCACCTAAGATAAATTCAAGATCCTCGCGAAAACCCAGATCAAGCATTTCATCAGCTTCATCCAGCACGACAGTGCGCAAGGAAGACATGTCTAATGAACCGCGCTCAATATGGTCACGCAAGCGACCTGGCGTGCCGACCACGATATTGGCACCATGTTGCAGGTTGCGCCGCTCTCGGCGCATATCCATACCGCCAACACATGTTGCGATGCGTGCACCGGCTTCACCGTAAAGCCACTCAAGCTCGCGACTTACTTGTAGTGCCAACTCGCGTGTTGGAGCCACGGCAAGAGCAAGTGGTTCACGATTTTGGGAAATCTTTGATCCATCTGGCAGCAGTTCGGGGGCAATAGCCAGACCAAATGCAACTGTTTTACCAGACCCTGTTTGGGCAGATACCAGTAGATCTTGTCCTTGGAGCTCTTCAGCTAATACAGATTCCTGGACAGCAGTAAGGGTGGAATAACCTCGTTTTTCAAGCGCAGCAGTTAGGGTCGGGGCAACCCCTTCAGGTATCGTCATTCAGTTTTTTCTTTCAAAGGAAACCAGTGGTTGAAGCTGTTTCCGGGTGTTTGGCAACTGATGTCATCATATTCAGCCTAATCTTATAAAGATCATAAGGTCGTTGCACCGCGTATAAAACGCGGCAGCCGGTCCTCAAAGCGGTTCGTGCCATTTGCAAGAGTGTTTCTTGCAATTATATGACCTCACTGTCAGTATCTACTTAATGAATTCACAAAGTAGTCAGGAGGCAATCTGCGATGAACGCGTCGCCATTAGAGTAGGGTACATGCGCAGATAAACGAACCTGCGCCACATGCCTCAATACATAGGTTATTATCATTTCGTCAAGTGCGAACACGTTGCACAGGCAATAAGAATGCCGTATCCCTCTAACAAACAGCTATAAATACTCAATTGGGGAAACAAAGTAAGGTGCAAATGGGTGATTATCTAACGCAAATACCCAGCTGGTGGGGCGTGGTTTTTCTTGTAGTCTTTGCCATGGCAGGCAATCGCTTTCGCAACACATGGAAACAGCGCCCGAAAGGTTGGCAATTACACTGCTGGCTTTATGCAATTATAACCATATTGAGTTTTTCACTCATGGTATTTGGCAGTTTCGACTTCAGCCAAAACCTTACCAACGTAATGTAACCTGTTGATAGGATAAGCGAACTTATCGCTTGTCTATGCGAAAGTTAACAGGGCTTACCCTTTCCCACGAACCAGCCGTATTTAAGATGATAGGGTTTGATCGGCTTCAGCCTCAGCCTTTTGGCGGTTCTTACAAGGCTGCAGTTTTTCTTTAAGAGGGCTGTTTTTATCAATAGGCCGGTTACAAACCACACAATGGTCGGCATCGGAAATCGCGTTCAGCCCGCCACAACTACCGGTAATCGGTTTATTGCGAAACACTGCCCCAATAGACATACCGGCAACGATGAGCAACAGAACAACAAACGCAATGATAAAAGTCGACATTTCATTAATCCCTAACGCAAAAGCGTGATCTCGTTCACTAGCCCTTATGCCTTTCTGCGCGGATTTGCAAGGATATCTGTAGGGGCACAAGAAAAGAAGCGCCGCATAAGCAGCGCTTCACATAAAATTATTCAGCTTTTTCATAGGCCTTGAAGGCGGGTGAGCCAACCTGCCTGAAACCAGCACCATCACGGATAATCATAAACACAGGCAGCTGTAAACGTTCGGCTAAAGCCATGCCCTTTGTCTCGCCCAATGCAAATATTGCAGTGGCGAGGCCATCAGCACGAGTCGCATTTTCGGCAATAACAGTTACCGAGGCCAAACGATGTGCAATGGGCATACCCGTTACAGCATTAAGGATGTGTGAGGCTCGTTTGCCATTCACTTCCTTGTAATTCCGATAGTCACCTGAAGTCGCCATGCCTTTACCGCTGAGGTGAACAATGTGCTGCACACTGCCGGCAGCAGCATCCGGCTTTTCAATGCCAAGTACCCAGTCTTGTTTATGGGCATTATGACCTTTTGCAAATAAATCGCCGCCAATCTCGACCATATAATTGTCAAAGCCATTGGCTTCCAGAGTTGCCGCAACCTTATCAATACCGAAACCTTTGGCAATGGCAGAGAGGTTGACAGTGGTCTCGGGGTTCACCTTGCGCAGGGCAGGCGGATTATCTGCGTATTCCAGCATGCTGCTCATGCCAACGGAGGCTAATGCTTCTTGGATCGCTGCATCACTCGGGCGGGGTGGAGTGTCTTTTGAAGGTCCAAAGCCCCACAAGTCGATTAATGGGGCAAGAGTTACATCAAAATACCCGCTACTCTCGCGGTGTATTCTTAAGGCCTCGGACATCACCTTGCTAAAATCGCCGGAAATTGGGGTCCATTCTGTACTGCGTGATCGGTTGAAGTTTTCGACTTCAGAATCTTTGACCCAGTTAGAAAGACCCTGGTTTACTTTTTTCAAAGTCTGTTCAATCTCACGGTGGAGTACTTGCGCCGAAGCGGTTTTTTCGCCGACAATGGCTTTCACATGGTAAGTGGTACCCATTGTTTTGCCGGTTATAGTTATTTCTTCAAGGTTTGAAGAGCCTTGACCACAGCCGACTAAAACAAGGAAACAAATGATAACAATGAGTTTACGCATAAGCCGCCCCGACTATTAAAAGTGGGTTCCTTTTTCTAAGTACTTTTATATCTGTCAAGATACAAAATATGAGCAACAGGTGTTTAAAAGCAGTATATCTGTATCTAATCCTTCAACATAAATGCTGCCAGTACTAGAAAATAGCATAGATTCAAAACCTTATGACAGCACTTTCTGATATATTATAAATTATTGCAAAAACTAACCTATTAATTTTATGTAAGAAAATCTCAAGTTTTGTTGGTTCCCTTGGGTTATCCCTATTGAAAAATGTCGCAACTCAGGTTATTGCCCCGTAAAAATCCGTGTGACTTCATGTCAGTTAGGCAAAATCGACGCACTCTATTTGTGCGTGAGAGTTTTGCTTAGCGTGTGGATCTATGGATTGTCAGCCTTGAAAGATTGAGAAATACGCATTTAGGCCGTGCGTATTTCTGGACTGTAATTAACGTTATGAGACGCGATTGTGCTCTTGCATGGCTTTTGAGAGGGGCAATACAGCGAGCTGGAATATGAAGGCTCAGTTGTTTTGTAAAAGCCGGATGTATCGCTTCACAAAACCATATTTAGGTCACGCTAGAGCCAAGTAGGGCAAGGGATGAAAATAACAAAAGGTTTGGACCTGCCGATGACAGGCGCACCACTCCAAGAGATCTCAATGGGTCTCGCGGTGGGGCGTGTTGCCGTCAACGGTGGAGATTACATTGGGCTTAAACCGCGCATGCTGGTTGCCGAAGGTGAGACTGTCAAAAAAGGGCAACCTTTATTTGTCGACAAAAATTCACCGGAAATAAACTTTGTCGCACCAGGTGCTGGTGTGATTGAGGCGATCAACCGTGGGCCACGCCGCGTTTTGGAAACAGTTGTCATTCGCTTGGCTTCAACAGAAGAAGAGCTGGTTTTTGATAGCTATTCGGATGTCGAACTAAAAGCGGCTTCCGTTGATGCGGTGAAAAAGCAGTTGGCAGTCACAGGATTATGGAGTGCGTTCAAAACGCGCCCTTACTCCAAGATGCCAGCGCTGGAAAGTACGCCGCGCTCCATCTTTGTCACCGCGATGGATTCAAACCCATTGGCTGCTGATGCTGGCGTAATCATCAAGGCGAATGAAAAGGCATTTGAAGCGGGTTTACTTGTTCTGTCCAAATTGACAGAAGGCAAGGTTTTTGTCTGCCATTACTCTAAAGACAACCTGCCAGGCCAACAGGTAGAGCAAACCCAGTTTGCAGCCTTTGATGGCGTTCATCCAGCAGGTCTGGCTGGCACCCACATTCATTACCTTGATCCAGTCAATGAAGAAAAAACCGTTTGGTCCATCGGTTACCAAGACGTGATTGCTATTGGTAATCTGTTCTTGACCGGTAAGATCGACAGCCGCCGCACCATCGCTATTAGCGGTCCAATGGCCACAAAGCCGCGTCTTGTTACCACCCGTGAAGGTGCTGACCTTTCCAGCTTGCTAACTGGCGAATTCGATAAGGAACAGCCAACCCGGGTTATCTCCGGCTCGGTTCTGAGCGGCCGCCATGCACACGATCAGTTTGCCTATTTGGGACGTTTTCACACTCAAATTACTTTGATGGCAGAAGACACCAAACAAGATGTAATGGGCTGGGTACGCCCGTTCATGTCCAAGTGGTCGAATCTCAACGTCCATCCCTCCAGTTTGCTCCGCGGCAGCCTGAAGTTTCCGTTTGGCACCAATAAAAACGGTTCCATTCGTGCGATCGTGCCTTTGGGAACCTATGAAAAAGTCATGCCGCTTGATGTGCTGCCCACCCAATTGCTGCGTGCACTCATGGTGTTGGATACAGATATGGCACAAAAGCTGGGTGCACTTGAGCTGGACGAAGAAGATTTGGCTCTGTGTACCTTCATTTGTCATTCTAAAAACGAGTACGGTGCGGCCCTGCGTGCCAACCTCGAAAAAATCGAGAAAGAGGGCTGATCGTGGGATTACGTAATCAACTCGATAAAATAGCGCCGCTCTTTGAAAAGGGCGGTAAGTACGAGAAGTTCTACGCCATCTACGAGATGGTTGATACTTTCCTCTACACCCCCAAAACCGTAACCTCCGTTGCCCCGCATGCCCGTGATCACGCCGATTTGAAACGCGTGATGACTTACGTGGTACTGGCAACAATCCCCGCGATTTTGATGGGTATGTACAACACCGGCTATCAGGTAAACATGGCTATCTCAGCTGTGGGCTCTATTGAAGCTGGTGGCTGGCGTGCTGTTATCCTTGACATGTTGGGTGTTGGCTTCAATGCCAACAGCATTTTTGCAAATATTGCCCACGGCGCTCTTTACTTCCTGCCAATCTATATTGTCACGCTGGCTGTTGGCGGTATTTTCGAAGTAATCTTTGCCACCGTACGCGGCCATGAAGTCAACGAAGGCTTCTTCGTGACTTCCATGCTCTACACGCTCATCATGCCCGCAGGCACGCCATTGTGGCAGGTTGCCCTTGGCATCGCCTTTGGTGTGGTATTGGGTAAAGAAGTCTTTGGCGGTACCGGCAAAAACTTCCTCAACCCGGCACTGACAGGGCGTGCGTTCCTCTACTTCGCTTATCCGGCATCCATGACAGGTGATACCGTCTGGACGCCAGTTGACGGCTTCTCTGGTGCGACCGCACTGGGCATCACTGCAAACGAAGGCGTTGCCGGTCTTGCAGACCACGGCATCAACTGGATGGATGCATTTATTGGTACTGTTCAAGGCTCGTTTGGCGAAACCTCGGTTGTGGCAATTACAATCGGTATGGTGTTCTTGGTTGCCACAGGCATTGCCAACTACCGCCTGATTGTCGGCTGTTTAGCGGGCATGATCGGCTTTACACTGTTGCTCAATTTTGTCGGATCCGACACCAACCCGATGTTTGCCATGCCTTGGTATTGGCATCTGGTAACAGGCGGCTTCTACTTCGGTCTGGTGTTCATGGTCACCGAGCCGGTAACTGCTGCCATGACCAACCCGGGCCGTTATATTTACGGTGCCCTGATTGGCTTCATGTGCATCATGATCCGCGTCATCAACCCGGCGTTCCCGGAAGGCATGATGCTGGCCATCCTGTTTTCTAATATCTTCGCCCCGCTCATCGACTATTTCGTCGTAAAAGCCAACATCAAGCGGAGGATGCAGCGCCATGCTTAAGGCCAATCCTGAATTTACCCCAAAGCAGGGTTTATGGGCCCGCTTTATGGCAATGCCGCTGGATTCTGCCCCGCGTACCATTGCGATTACCGTTGTGCTTTGTCTGTTCTG
Source organism: Polycladidibacter stylochi (assembly GCF_001562055.1). GTDB lineage: Bacteria > Pseudomonadota > Alphaproteobacteria > Rhizobiales > Stappiaceae > Pseudovibrio > Pseudovibrio stylochi. Next base: position 13,639 of record NZ_LLWE01000021.1, read on the forward strand.
CGCCATGATTGTGTCAGCTGCGGCTGTGATGCTCAAGCCACAGCAGGAACTGAACAAAACCCTCGATAAAAAAGTCAATATCCTCAAAGTTGCTGGCCTCTATAAAGAAGGCATCAACGTGGATGAGGTCTATAAAAGTGTCGAGCCACGCGTTGTCGATCTCAAGAGCGGCAAATTCGTCAAAGATATTGATGCAGCGTCCTTTGACCAGCGCAAGGCTGCCAAAAATCCGGCAACCAGCACCAAACTGGTAAACGATCCCGCTTCCATCAAGCGTCAGGCAAAACAGGCATCTGTTTACCTCATTCGCAACGATGCTGGTGATATCGAGCGCATTATACTGCCAGTTCATGGCTATGGTCTGTGGTCAACGCTGTACGGCTTCATTGCTCTGAACGCCGATGGCAACGACATCTACGGCCTGCGTTTCTACCAGCATGGTGAAACACCGGGTCTGGGTGCGGAAGTTGAGAATCCCAAATGGATGGCTCAATGGCCGGGCAAAAAGGTATATGGCGACAATGGCGATGTCCGCATCACCGTTTCTAAAACCGCGGGTCCGGATGCGGATAAATTCCACATCGATGCGCTGGCTGGTGCAACCTTGACCTCACGCGGCGTCGACAATCTTGTAAAATTCTGGATGGGCGAGCAGGGCTTCCAGCTCTTCCTTGATAATTTGAAGAAGGGAGCGGCATAAAATGGCTTTAAAAGACAAAACCATGCTTATCGACCCGCTTGTCGATAACAACCCAATTACCCTTCAGGTTCTGGGTATCTGTTCGGCACTGGCGGTAACCTCTTCACTCAAAGTGGCATTGGTGATGGCGATCGCCGTGACTTTGGTGACAGCGTTCTCCAACTTCTTCATCTCACTGATCCGTAACCAGATCCCGTCTTCTGTACGCATCATCATCCAGATGGTAATTATTGCCTCGCTGGTGATCTTGGTGGACCAGATCCTCAAAGCGTACTTCTTTGAAATCTCCAAAACCCTCGCGGTTTTTGTGGGTCTTATCATCACCAACTGTATCGTGATGGGCCGTGCAGAGGCATATGCCATGAAGAACCCGCCCATCCCGTCTTTCTTGGACGGTATCGGTAATGGTTTGGGCTATGGCCTCATTCTCATGCTGGTGGGTACCATCCGCGAGCTGTTTGGCTCCGGCTCTCTGTTTGGCGTTCAGATTCTGGAAACCGTTAACAACGGTGGCTGGTATGTGCCAAACGGCTTGTTGTTGCTGCCGCCTTCATCCTTCTTCGTGATTGGCCTGCTGATTTGGGCATTCCGCACATGGAAGCCGGGGCAGGTTGAAAAACGTGAATATAAAATCATGGAATCCGAGGGGTCGCACTAAGCCATGGAAGGTCTCGTATCTCTCTTCGTCAAGGCGATCTTTATCGAAAACCTTGCACTTTCCTTCTTCCTCGGCATGTGTACCTTCCTTGCCGTTTCCAAGAAGGTAGAAACCGCCCTTGGTCTGGGTATTTCAGTTGTCGTTGTGCAGGCCATCACCATACCGGTGAACAACCTGCTATACACCACACTGCTGAATGACGGGGCATTGGCTTGGGCTGGCCTGCCGGATGTTGATTTGCGCTTCTTGGGTCTAATCAGCTTTATTGGTGTGATTGCCGCTATTGTGCAGATTCTCGAAATGGTGCTCGATAAGTATGTGCCAGCGCTTTACAACGCGCTTGGCATCTTCTTGCCGCTGATTACCGTGAACTGCGCCATTATGGGTGGCTCGCTGTTCATGATGGAGCGCGATTACACATTCGTTGAATCATCCGTTTACGGTGTGTCCTCCGGTATTGGCTGGGCACTGGCGATTACTGCAATGGCCGGTGTGCGTGAAAAACTGAAATACTCTGACGTTCCAGATGGTCTGCAAGGCCTTGGCATCACCTTCATCACTGCGGGTTTGATGGCCATGGGCTTTATGGCCTTCTCTGGCGTCAAACTGTAAGGGGAGCTGAAAAATGATTGAGTTTTCAGCGGGTATTACCCTCTTTATCCTGATCGTGCTGGCTTTGGTCACCATTATTCTAATGGCGCGTAAAAAGCTGGTTTCCTCCGGTAACGTTAGCATTGATATTAACGGCGAAAAAACGATTTCCGTTCCTGCCGGTGGTAAGCTGCTCAACGTTCTGGCAGATCAGAAAATCTTCGTCCCCTCCGCTTGTGGTGGTGGCGGTACCTGTGCCCAGTGCCGCGTAAAGGTGCACGAAGGTGGCGGTTCTATTCTGGCAACAGAAGAAAGCCACATCACCAAGCGCGAAGCCCGCTCTGGTGACCGCTTATCCTGTCAGGTTGCTGTAAAGCAGGACATGAAAATCGAAGTGCCGGAAGAAGTATTTGGCGTGAAGAAGTGGGAGTGTACAGTGCGCTCCAACGAAAACGTTGCCACCTTCATCAAGGCACTGGTGTTGGATCTGCCAGAGGGCGAGGATGTTAACTTCCGCGCTGGTGGTTATATCCAGATCGAAGCACCAGCCCACAAGCTGAAGTATACCGATTTCGACATCGAAGAGCAGTACCGTGAAGACTGGGACAAGTTCAACCTGTGGCAGTACGAGTCCATCGTTGATGAGCCTGTCGAACGCGCCTACTCCATGGCCAACTATCCGGAAGAAAAAGGCATGATCATGCTGAACGTGCGTGTGGCTTCCCCACCGCCGGGTAGCACAGGCATTCCAGCCGGTAAGATGTCATCGTTCATCTTTAACCTGAAGCCGGGTGACAAGGTGACAATTTCCGGTCCGTTTGGTGAGTTCTTTGCCCGCGAAACCGACAAGGAAATGGTGTTCATAGGTGGTGGTGCCGGTATGGCGCCAATGCGCTCGCACATCTTCGACCAGCTCAAGCGTTTGGAAAACCGTGACCGTAAGATTACCTTCTGGTACGGTGCCCGCTCCAAGAAAGAAATGTTCTTCGTTGAAGATTTCGACCAGCTGGCCAAAGAATTCCCGAACTTCACATGGCATGTGGCGCTTTCTGATCCGCAGCCAGATGATGACTGGGACGGTTACACCGGCTTTATCCATAACGTACTCTACAACGAGTACCTGAAGGATCACGCCGCACCGGAAGACTGCGAATACTACATGTGTGGTCCGCCAATCATGAACTCCTCCGTGATCAACATGCTGCTTGATCTGGGCGTTGAGCGTGAAGACATCATGCTCGATGATTTCGGCGGCTAAACCACTTGCTTAAAAGCTGAAAACCGGCCTTCTGAACGAGGCCGGTTTTTTTGTCGCAAAATTACATCTTGCAGCCAAAAGCAAAAGCGACCAAATAAAGCAGGCATTAATAAAGGACAGGTCAACATGTTCGGTTTTGATAATCTCATTGAGCGGCAAATTCAAAAGGCGCAGCAAGAAGGGCAATTCGATAACCTCGAAGGGGCAGGCAAGCCGTTTCCCAAGCGCAACCCGCACGTTGACCCCATGGAAGAATTCCTCTATCGCGTGATGGCAGAAAATGGTGCCGTTCCTAAAGAAGTCGAGCTGAAAAAAGAAGTTGATGCACTTAGAGAGCAACTGGCGAGCTTGACAGATGAAACAGAGCGCAAGGCAATAATGCGCCAGATGGCCGATGTGCAACTGAAAATAGATATGGAACGCGAAGCCCGCCTCAAGCTCGCTAGGCATAAGTGATAGGTGCGGAGCTATTTACCAATTCATCTATGGGGGCTAGGCTAAGTCATTTCAAATAGTGAGTTAGCCAATGTATATTGATCGATTAAGCCTCATTTTCATTTTAAGGTTATTTTTTGTATTCTATTTTTTTATACGATGCCTTCCGTGGTATATTGGGCGGTATTTGAAAGCGAAGCCACATTACCACCCTTAGGTATTTCAGAAAATATGTGGCCTATGGTAGCTGTTTTTGCTTTTATGATGCCTTCATTACTTTATAAAGAACACAAATTACGCTTGAAACTGCCGGCAGTTTTCATCCTCACTACAATCGGGACAATTTGGGTTGTGTTTGCGAATGCACTTGCGGTTTACTTGAGTTTGTTTTTTGTGCAATCAGAGAGTATTACCGCTCTAAACATCCTACTTGATGCGATTCACATAATAAGTATCGCCCCCGCCCTTTTTCTGGGCCTTTGGTTGGGAGGGAAGTTTGAACACTGGCGGCATAATTAATTATTTATTTGAACATTATAAACGACAGTAAAAGGTGGGTTCTTGGTATCAATCAGAGACTTTAATTGCTCAAGTTCCTCTTGAGAACCAATCTTACCAACGACATAAATTTTGCAAACATCCTCGGCATTCCCGCTAATAAGAATGTCATCGTAGGCAGGGTTATTTCGAATTTTATTTGTATACCATGGCTCAAGCCAGCGATTTAGGACCAACACAGTTTTACCTAAATCGCTTTGCATATAGTCAATATCGCAAGACATTTCACGAACGGCAAAATTAAGATCATCACGCAGGTCTTTAGTTATAAAAGGTTTGATTTGTAATAGTATTTTTCGAATATTAGATAGCTCTTTTTTTGAGCTGACTGGCTTAAGAAGAGTACTTTCCATATCTTTGTTAAAGTTAGTACCGAGTTCCGTTCTTATTTCATCAATTAAGTTATCATCAAGTTGAATAGTTGATAAAAATTTTTCCCATGTACTCAAAACGATATACCCTCAAATTTGAAATGATAAATAATGAATGTTCTTAGTATTAGGCGGTATAGATATTATTATAATTTGTCTGCTTTTACTTTTAGCGTTTTGATGCCACATCGTCAAAACATGAATTGAAGAATACTATTGGATTTCAATAGAGACATTTATAAAGTATATCAGGTCGCGCTACTTAAAAACGCCATCTGGCACCAATATATCCATAGGGTGAGAAAAAGCCTATCGCGGAGGTTACCATGGCCAGAGGGTTGGACGCATTAATCGAACGTCAGATGATGAAAGCCAAAAGCCAAGGGCAGCTCTCTGATATTGCCGGTGAGGGCAAACCCCTGCCACGCCGTTATGGTGTACACCCCAAAGATGTCAGCGAAGCCCTGCAATTTCGAATGAAAGCTGATAACCAGCTCCACAAAGACCCACAGCAGCTGGATGAAGCTATTCAAATGGCCCGCCAGGCCGTCATGGCTGCAAGCGATGCAGCAACCAAAAAACTGGCACAAAAGAAACTTGCGACCCTGGAACTACAAAAAACCATCGAGGCTGAAGCGAGAGCAGGCCTACTGCGCTAAGCCTCTGTGCTAGCGCGATTACCAGCTATGAATGGCGTTGCTGGCGCAAGCGTTGTAAGGCGCGCCAAAAGGTTAAAAGCCCGGCAAGCATTGCGACAAACGCCAGTAAAAACGGCGCACCGGGGAAATAAACAGTTTCCTCATGGTGTGTCGCCGCTGTAAACAATTGCGTCATAACCAGCGTAGAAACCACCATCGTCAGCCCGAAGAGGCTGGAAAGCGCTCCTTGCATGGTGCCTTGATAATCTTGTGGCACCAAGCAGCTCATCAATCCGGTAAGGGCAGGGGGTACTAATGCCCCTAAAACAGAAAGCGGTAGCAACAGCATAATGGTTAGGTTGTTTTGCGCCAAAGCAAAACCCAAAAGTGCCAGTGTTGCGCATAAAAAGCCCACCAGTGCCGTGGTTGCTTCACCGTATTTGGGCACAACAAAACGAATAAGCCCGCCTTTCACGCCGGAAAAACCAAAACCGACAACAGCGAGCGAGAGCCCCACCTGTGTACTCGACCAACCAAACGCCTCCATCGTAAAATATGGCCAAATAACGGTATAAGCATTATTGGCAAACTGGAACAATACCAGCGCGGTCATAAACCAGCCTATGCGACTTAGCCGCACAATTTGCGTGACTGCACCAATCGGGTTGGCTTTATGAAAGGAAAAAGCGCGCCGCCGATCATTTGGCAATGTTTCAGGCATATAAAACAGCCCATAGGTCAAGGTTAGCGCCATTAAAATGGCGGCGCAATAAAACGGCACCCGCGTACCGATTTCCCCCAGCACACCGCCAATAACCGGCCCAAAAATAAACCCGGCCCCAATGCATGCTCCCACCATGCCAAAACGTTTGGCGCGGGTTCGGTTGCCAGAAATATCGGCAATCGAGGCATAGGCTGTGGCATAGGTTGCACTTGCAGCCCCCGCAATCAGCCTGCCAACAAATAATAGCCATAGGCTCTGCGTAAAAGTCATGATTAAATAATCAATCACCAGTACAAATAGCGAAAAGAGCAATACCGGCCGTCGTCCAAATCGGTCCGAAAGTGCGCCATAGGTCGAGCCACATAAAAATTGCATACCAGCATAAAGCGCCGCGATGTAGCCGCCAAGTGCTGCGGCCCCGCTAATATCGCGAGCACTGAGTTCGGTAATCAGTGAAGGCATTACGGGTATAATTAAACCCGCCCCCACAGCATTTAAAAAGCTGGTGCCACCAATGAAAATTAAAATTGCGATAGGGCGCTTGTTCTTTGCTTGGGGCACAGGGGAAGCAGGCATTGTTTTCTCTTTAAATCAACATGCCGCTATGTATCAGACAAGCCGGTGAAGTAAAGAAAAAACAATGCGCTTAATATAAGGACTAATCGGCAGCCTTTGCGTTTTTCATTTGCTCCTTAGCGCCCATTTGGGCAAAAAACGATGCAATTGCCTTCTGTGCTTCATCACTTTCCCATCGGTCTGCCAGTTTTTCTACTGAATGGGCCACCTGTTCCTTTTGAGAAGAGCGAGACAAGTACAGGCAAAGTTGCTTGGCTTCACTTACTGCCCCGGGTGCGCAGCGCAAGAACGCATCCGCTTCTTCCAATGTGGCATCTCCAAGCTGACGCGAGTTCACAACCTGGCTGACCAGCCCCAGCCGTTGCGCCTCATGCGCCGAAAAACTTTTAGCATTCATAAAAACTTGCCGTGCAGCACCTTCTCCGAGGCGGCGTACCACGTATGGGCCAATAGTTGCCGGTATAAGCCCAAGTCGGGTTTCGGTAAGCGCAAACTGGCAATCATCTGCAGCCACCACAATATCGCAAACGCTCAACAAACCAACGCCACCGCCGTAAGCTGGTCCATTGACCTTGGCAATAATCGGCTTAGTGAAATTGTCTATGCGCTCTAACATCTTGGCAAGGCGCGTTGCTTCGTCAATTTTTGCCTGCCGCGGTTTTCGTGCTTGGTCTTGCATCCACTTCAAATCGCCACCAGCACAAAAAGTTCTACCAATAGCTGCAAGTATAACCACACGGGTTTCCGTGTCTTTTTCAAGTATATTTAAAATTGAAACAAACTCATCCATCATTTGGGAATTGATGGCATTACGTTTTTCAGGCCGATCTAGGCTAATTGTTGTTATTCCAGATTCCAGATTTTCAATGCGCAGCGTTTCATAAAACATGGTTGCGTTCCTTCAACTGGTGGCAATATCTTTCCGCTTTCTCCAATGCATCTACGTCAAGCCCTGTAATATATCCTAAAGAATGCGCCAGCCTTGCAACTGCAACCGTACTAACGTTTCCCTTGGCTCCGGGCGCATAGGGGCAACCTCCCATACCGCCAATCGCGCTGTCAAAAACACGTAAACCTAGATTGAGTGACGCCGCCACATTTTCAAGCGCCCGATCTCCCGTATCATGAAAATGACCAGCTACTTGTGCTGCATCACATGTTTTCAGCACGGCGTTCAGCATTGCTTCTGTTGTTGCCGGTGTGCCAGCGCCAATCGTATCTCCAAGCGAAACCTCGTAGCAGCCCATATCCAGCAGCCGCCGTGTTACCTTTGCCACCTGCTCGGGCGTTGTTGGCCCATCATAAGGGCAGGCAATCACACAGGAAACATAGCCGCGCACGGGCATGCCCTCGGTGCGGGCGCGAGTAATAACGGGGGCAAAACGCCCAAACGCCTCATCAATGGAGCAATTGATGTTGGCCTTGCTAAACCCTTCAGAGGCAGAGCCAAACACAGCAACCTCGTCAGCGCCAGCTGCAACCGCCGCCTCATAGCCACGCATATTTGGGGTGAGGGCGGTATACTTCACCCCTTCCTTGCGCGTGATGCCCGCCATAACTTGTGCAGCGTCGGCCAGCTGTGGCACCCATTTAGGCGAAACAAAACTGGTTGCCTCTATCTTTTCATAGCCACAAGCTGAGAGCAGATTGATAAGTTCTATCTTTGCCTCGGTCGCAATGATGCGCTTTTCGTTCTGCAAGCCGTCACGCGGTGCCATTTCGACGATTTTTACCTGCTTACTCATGCCGCTTCCTCCTCTAGGGAAAGCAGCAGTTGCCCCTCATTGACTTGCGCGCCCTCTGCCACATGCACGCTGGCCACCACGCCATCTCGCGGGGCTTTGAGCGCATGTTCCATCTTCATTGCTTCGCTAATCACCAGCGTTTGCCCTGCTTGCACTGTGTCGCCTGCCGCCACTTGTACCGCCAAAACAAGCCCTGGCATGGCAGCGCAAATGCTATTGCCAGCCTCTGTGCTGTCATCCTCGGCAGTTAATTGGTCAAGCGCAGTGAAAGCGTAGTGCTCTGCCTCGCATGCAACTGAAATTTGCATTCTGTGTTGTGAAACGCGGTAGGTCCTTTGCTGCCCTTGGCTCTTCACGCGCAGGTTTTCGCCTTCCTTGGCGATGATTTGCAGCTCAACATGCTCATCACCAATCGCAGCAGTAAAGCGGTTTGCCGCTAGAATGCCAAGTGTGACATCAAGCAGCGCATCGCCCCATTGCAAATGGCAATGCTGTGTTGCAGATCCAAAGTGCCGCCAGCCGGTGAGCGATGCAAACGGCTCTTTTGCATCTTGTCCGGCTTGATCTTGTAGCAAACCCAGCTCGGCAATGGCAGCGAGCGCGATTATGAGAGATGACGGCTTTGCCGGCAGGGTGAGGCTCTCGAGCTGGCGGTCAATAAGCAGGGTGTTCATTTCGCCAGCCACAAATTCTGGCTGTTGTGATAGGCGAAGCAAAAACGCTGCGTTGGTTGTGGTGCCTTCTATATTCGTTGCGAGAAGGGCCGCTTTCAGCTTGGCAAGCGCGCTGGCGCGGTCATTTCCATGCACAATGAGCTTGGCGATCATCGGGTCGTAATAGGGAGTAATGCTATCACCAGCACGTACCCCGCTATCCACTCGCGCCAATTCAAAGGGTAAGTTAAGAGCCGCAATCTCGCCAATGGCTGGCAGAAAGTTGTTTGCTGGATCTTCTGCATAAACGCGCGCCTCAAAGCTGTGGCCGCGCATTTGCAACGCGTTCTGCCTTTTTGGCAAAGGAGCACCTGCCGCCACTTGCAACTGCCACAACACCAGATCTTCGCCGGTGATTGCTTCGGTTACGGGGTGCTCCACCTGCAAGCGGGTGTTCATCTCCATAAACCAGAACTTGTCAGCCTGTAGCCCGTTTGAGCTATCGCAGATGAATTCAACCGTGCCAGCCCCCTCATAGCCCACCGCTTGCGCGGCTTTTACAGCAGCAGCGCCCATGATTTCGCGCATATCGAAGCTCATGCCGGGGGCGGGGGCTTCCTCAATCACCTTTTGGTGGCGCCGCTGTAGCGAACAATCGCGCTCGAACAAATGCACAGCATTGCCGTGGCTATCGGCAAAAACCTGTACTTCCACATGGCGGGGGCTGGCGATGTACTTCTCTATCAGCACATGCCCATCGCCAAAGCTGGCAAGGCCCTCGCGCTGGGCGCTTAGCAAAGCCTCATGAAAATCATCCGCCTGCTCTACTTTGCGCATGCCTTTGCCGCCACCGCCCGCGCGGGCCTTGATCAACACCGGATAGCCGATCAGTTCGGCCTGCCTTGCTAAAAAATCCACTTCCTGTTCCTCGCCATGATATCCCGGCACCACCGGCACACCCGAGCGCGCCATTAAGGCTTTGGCGGTATCTTTTAGCCCCATGGCGCGAATAGCACGGGCAGGCGGGCCGATAAACGTCAGCCCGGCCGCTTCCACGGCCTCGACAAACGCCGGATTTTCAGAAAGGAAACCATAGCCGGGGTGTATCGCCTGTGCGCCGCTGGCGAGCGCTGCGGCTATGATCCGCTCAATGTTGAGATAGCTCTCGCCAACGGTAGAGCCGCCAATGTGATAGGCCTCATCTGCCATGGCCACATGCAGCGCGTTTTCATCCGCATCAGAGTACACCGCCACAACACAAATGCCTTGCGCCTTGGCGGTGCGGGCAATGCGGCAGGCAATTTCACCACGATTTGCAATCAGGATTTTGCTGAACATCTCCGCGCTCCTACATTCTGAATACGCCAAAGCGCGTCTCTTCAATGGGGGCATTCAGGCAAGCGGCTAAGGATAGGCCAAGCACCTCGCGCGTTTTGCGCGGGTCGATCACCCCGTCATCCCACAGGCGGGCGGAGGCATAAAGCGGATGCCCTTGCTCTTCAAACTGCGTCACTATCGGGGCCTTGAAGGCCTCTTCATCTGCGGCGCTCCACGTGCCGCCCTTGCGCTCGATACCATCGCGGCGCACAGTTGCCAGCACGCCGGCTGCCTGTGCCCCGCCCATGACAGAAATGCGTGAATTCGGCCATGTCCATAAAAAGCGCGGCGAGTACGCCCGCCCGCACATGCCATAATTGCCTGCGCCAAACGAGCCGCCAATGATTACAGTGAGTTTGGGAACTTTGGCGCAGGCCACCGCTGTCACCAGCTTGGCGCCATCCTTGGCGATACCGCCCGCCTCGTATTTTTGGCCCACCATGAAACCGGTGATGTTTTGTAGGAAAATCAACGGGATTTTCCGCTGGCAACACAGCTCGACAAAATGTGCACCTTTCAAGGCGGCCTCGGAAAATAGAATGCCGTTATTGGCGATTATGCCTACTGGCATGCCATTGAGATGCGCAAAGCCCGTAACCAGCGTGGTGCCATAGCGGGCTTTAAATTCGTCAAAACGGGAGCCGTCGGTAATACGGGCAATCACCTCGCGTACATCATAGGGGGTTTTCAAGTCGGCTGGGACAACACCCAGCAGCTCTGCGGGGTCGTAGAGCGGCTCTTCCACCTTGCGCCTTGCCAATTGCGCGGGCTTTGTTCGGTTCAAATTACGCAGGGCTTGCCGAGCAAGGGCTAGGGCATGGGCATCGTCCCGCGCCAAAACATCCGCGACACCGGAGAGGCGCGTATGGACATCGCCGCCGCCGAGATCTTCCGCGCTCACCACTTCGCCCGTGGCCGCTTTCACCAGTGGCGGACCGGCAAGGAAGATTGTTCCCTGTTCGCGCACGATAATGGTTTCATCGCACATGGCGGGCACATAGGCACCACCTGCGGTGCATGAACCCATCACCACCGCAATCTGGGCGATGCCCTCGGCTGACATGGTGGCTTGATTAAAGAAGATACGGCCAAAATGCTCTTTGTCTGGAAATACCTCGTCTTGCTGAGGCAGATTTGCCCCGCCAGAATCCACTAGGTAGATACAGGGCAGGCGGTTTTCCCGCGCAATTTCTTGCGCCCGCAAATGCTTCTTGACGGAGAGCGGGAAGTAGGTGCCGCCTTTAACTGTGGCATCATTGGCCAGCACCATGCATTCTTGGCCTTCGATGCGGCCGATGCCAGCAATCATCCCTGCGGCGGGACACGCGCCCTCATACATGCCATGGGCTGCAAACTGCCCCACCTCCAAAAACGGCGAGCCGGGGTCGAGTAGCCGCGCCACCCGCTCGCGCGGCAGTATCTTGCCGCGCCCTTCGTGCCGGTTGCGTGCTTCTGCGCCGCCGCCTGCCACTGCCAGAGCGCTGGCATTTTCTACCTGCGCCAGCGCGGCCAAATGTGCCGCTTCATTTGCCGCGTAGTCGGGCGATGCAGCGCCTAGGGTGGATCGGAGCGCACTCATTACGCGGTTTCCTTGAAGAGCTCGCGCCCGATGAGCATGCGGCGAATTTCCGAGGTGCCCGCGCCGATCTCATAAAGCTTGGCATCTCGCACAAGGCGGCCTGTTGGATACTCGTTGATATAACCATTGCCGCCAAGGCTTTGCAGTGCCTCAAGTGCCACCTGCGTTGCTTTCTCGGCTGAGTATAATATGCAGCCAGCCGCGTCCTTACGCGTTGTCTCACCGCGATCACATGCCTGTGCCACTGCATAAACATAGGCGCGGCAAGCATTGGTGGTGGCGTACATATCGGCGATTTTGCCTTGCATCAGCTGAAATTCGCCTATGGCTTGGTCAAATTGCTTGCGCTCGTGAATGTAAGGCATCACCACATCCAGCGCCGCCGCCATAATGCCGAGTGGCCCGCCGGAAAGCACCACGCGCTCATAATCAAGGCCCGACATCAGCACCCGCACGCCGCCGCCCAGTTGGCCCAGAACATTTTCTTCCGGCACCATGCAATCTTCAAACACCAGCTCGCAAGTATTGGAGCCGCGCATGCCCAACTTGTCGAGCTTCTGCGCTGTCGAAAACCCGGCAAACCCGCGCTCGATAATAAAGGCTGTGATGCCACGCGACCCGGCCTCGGGATCGGTTTTGGCGTAAACCACCAGCGTGTGCGCATCCGGCCCGTTGGTGATCCACATTTTGTTGCCATTCAAAACGTAATGATCGCCGCGTTTTTCTGCCCGTAGCCGCATGCCAACAACGTCTGATCCCGCTCCCGGTTCTGACATGGCCAGCGCGCCAATATGTTCGCCGCTGCATAGTTTAGGTAGATACTTTGCTTTCTGCTCGGGCGTGCCATGCCGGTTGATCTGGTTCACGCACAAATTTGAATGCGCCCCGTACGATAGACCGATTGAAGCCGAGGCACGGGAAATCTCCTCTACCGCCACCACATGGGCCAGATACCCCATGCCAGAGCCGCCATAGGCAGGATCGGCGGTGACCCCCAGCAGGCCAAGTTCTCCCAACTGCGGCCATAAATCTGCAGCAAACGTGTTGGTCGCATCAATCTGCGCAGCCCGTGGTGCCAACTTCTCTTGCGCCCATCGCTGCGTCATCTCGCGTAGGGCATCAATCTCTTCGCCCAATCCAAAATTCAAACTATTGCTGAACATCTCAAGAAGGCCTCCCGCTTTAACGCCACAGCCGGGCGTAACCGCCAATACAAATAACTGGTAATTAAACGAACGTACGTTTGAATATATAATGCAAAACAGTTAAGCTGCAATCAAACCTTGGAATAGGTCTGCGCGAAAACGAATGGGTATTTGAGAGTAGGAATATGGCTAGAACCAAAGGTTCCATAGGCAAGGACACACAGGCGGCCATTTGGCAAACCGCAAAAAAACTGATCGTAGCACACGGCTTTGAAGCGATGACGCTGCGCCAGCTGGCGCGAGAAGTAGGGCTGCAACCTGCTTCGATCTACCGCTATATCAATAGCAAAGATGAGCTGCTGCAAAGCCTGATGCTAGAGCATATGGGCCAACTACTCACTGCTTGTCAAAAGGCTGTGCCTCAACATGCCACCGCCTCGCAGAAGCTGAAAGCGTTTGTCGCCTTCCATATCCGCTACCATATCGAGCGCCGCGCGGATGTCATCCTTGCAAACTTGGAGCTACGCTCCATGCAGGGCGAAGCCCGCGCCCAAGTGGTTACCAAGCGCCGCACCTATGAAGAGCAGCTCATCGCCATACTCGAGCACGGGCGAAATGAAGGGGCATTCGCCATCGAGGAGTTGGAAGTCGCGGCCTACGCCATTCTTGCCATGCTGACGGGTGTTTGTTTTTGGTACAATGCGGAGGGTCGCCTTTCGATCGAACAAATCATTGCTGAGCATCAGGCACTTGTCATGCAAGGCGTGGCACGTACGGCGTTATAGTACGTTATACGGCAGAGTTATATTTTAGTAAAAACGTAGTTTAAAATAATTCTAAGCAATAATACTTCATTTGATATATATCAGTGAGGAAGCTGAGAATAATTCTAGTCTTTTCCAATGGGGCAGAACCTCCTGGGAGAGAGTGATGAAACATCAATTTATTGCATCAGTATTTCTATTATTTGGTACGCAAGTTGCAACAGCATCTGAGCTACTTGAAGAAGCGATCGTTAACTTTAAGCCATTGCCATCCACCATACCGACAGTGCAGGGGCAAAGGATTACAGAAGAAAAAATAGAGCTTGGTAAAGCATTGTTTTTTGACCCAAGATTATCCGCCTCGGGCGTATTTAGCTGTAATTCTTGTCATAACCTTGCCACAGGCGGCGATGATAACTTGGAAACCTCCATAGGCCACGGTTGGCAAAAAGGCCCACGCAATGCGCCAACGGTTTTAAATGCAGTTTTCAATACTGCGCAATTTTGGGATGGGCGGGCACCAGATTTAGCAGAACAGGCCAAGGGCCCAATTCAGGCCTCTGTTGAAATGGCAAACACACCGGAAAATACAGTAGCAACTCTTAAAAGTATGCCGCAGTATGTTGAATGGTTTAAAAAAGCCTTCCCCGATCAAAAAGAGCCAGTCACATTTAATAATCTTGCACTATCTATTGAGGCTTTCGAGGCAACGCTCATCACACCGAGCCGGTTTGATGCATTCTTGAATGGTGATGTTGAAGCATTGAACGCGCAAGAGCAAAAAGGCTTGGCGCTGTTTATGGATAATGGTTGTGCAGCCTGTCACAACGACGTGAATTTGGGCGGGACTGGTTACTACCCCTTTGGTCTGGTGGAAAAGCCGGGAGCTGAAATTTTGCCCCCCAACGATAAAGGTAGATTCGCAGTAACTGAAACAGTTGACGATGAATATGTATTCCGCGCGGCCCCATTACGCAATATTGCAATAACGGCTCCATATTTCCATTCTGGCAAAGTTTGGAATTTAAAAACAGCTGTAGAGATCATGGCGGATTCGCAGTTAGGCACCTCTCTTAGTGATGACGAATCAGAGGCGATTGTTGCGTTCTTGCATACACTAACCGGCAAGCAACCACAGGTTACCATCCCTGAACTTCCTGCGGAAACAGCAACAACGCCAAAACCTGTTTCACAGATTTTGCCATGAGCAATTTATGTCACCAAATATGAGAGTACCTTTGGTGCATAACTACAAAAAATGACAGGATTTCAACTGTTAACTATGTGATTTGAATGCGCCCTTGCCATTAAAACGCTAAGGGCGCATTAGAAATTTTAACTAACTACAACCCATGCAAGAAACTCTGATATTTTTTCCCGTTGACAAATGCAAAAAAATGGCGATAGATTTGCTTTGTAACACTTCGGAAACTTAAGTAATAGTTTTACGAAGACTGATGAGGATATCACCATGAGCCGGTCTCTTCTGGTTCCAGTACATAACGCTCCAGCGTTTACAAAATGGTATAATCGCGACGTCATGCTCGCCTACGATTTCCCTCGCGCCTAATCCTGCAAGGAATTATAATCCTGTAATCTACTGAAATAACATATAAATTGTTATTACTAGCATGCCATTGGGAGATGGTGGGTGGTCGGTAGATAACATAATCATGCAGCCAAACTCTCAAAAAGAATCAATCAATAGCTGGTCTATAGCATGGCATAAACATTTATTCGTTTAAGCCTCAATAGTACTCTATTGTCTATTTCAGTTTTGTAATGCTGAAATTTAGAGAGTTTGAAGCGAGATTAAAGATAAATAAAAGTAGAACCCAAGTAATTCTGTGTCTTTAGATTCAGTCTGTGGGAGAGCTACGTCAAGTAAATTGGATGAAAATCATGAAACGTATTCCAGAGCCATTCCGCATTAAAATGGTCGAGCCAATCAAAATGACCAGCTTTGAAGACCGTCAAAAAGCATTGGAAGCCGCTGGTTACAACCCGTTCCTGCTTAAAAGCGATGATGTTTATATCGATCTGCTCACTGACAGTGGCACCGGTGCCATGAGTGATAACCAGTGGGCTGGCTTGATGATGGGCGATGAAGCCTATGCCGGGAGCCGCAACTTCTACAACTTAAAAGCGGCCATGCAGCACTTCTTTGGCTACGAGTATCTTATTCCAACCCATCAGGGGCGCGGTGCCGAGCAAATTCTGTTTCCATGCCTGATAAGGCGTATGAAAGAAGTGCGCGGCGGTGAAAATCCGGTATTTATCTCCAACTACCATTTCGACACCACCGCAGCCCATGTGGAGCTGAATGGTGCCAAAGCCATAAATGTTGTGACAGAGAAGGCCTTCGACACCACAACCTATTACGATTGGAAAGGTGATTTCGACCTCGAAAAGCTCGAAGCGACAATCAAAGAACATGGCGCGAAAAACGTTGCCGCCATTGTCACCACCGTCACCTGTAATTCATCCGGCGGTCAGCCAATTTCCATGGCGAATATGTGTGCTGTCTATGAAATCGCGCAGAAAAACGACATTCCGGTGGTCATCGATTCCGCCCGCTATTGCGAAAATGCCTACTTCATTAAGAAGCGCGAGCAAGGCTACGCCGATAAGTCCATAACTGACATTATCCGTGAAATGTACTCTTATGGCGATATGCTCACCATGTCCGCCAAAAAAGACCCCATGGTCAACATCGGCGGCATGTGCGCCATTCGCGAAAAAACCGAGTTGTTCCAGGCGGTGCAAACCCTTTGTGTGCCACTGGAAGGTTTTGTCACCTATGGTGGTCTGGCTGGGCGCGATATGGAAGCACTGGCGCGTGGTCTCTACGAAGGTGCCGATGAGCACCACTTACACTACCGCATTTCGCAGGTTGAGTACTTGGGTGAAAGGCTGCGGGCAGGCGGTGTGCCTATCCAGTATCCGACAGGTGGTCACGCCGTGTTTGTTGATGCAAGGAAAATCCTGCCGCATATACCAGGCGACCAGTTCCCCGCGCAAGCACTTTGTAATGCGCTCTATCTGGAATCCGGTGTGCGTGCGGTGGAAATCGGTTCCTTCTTGTTAGGCCGCGACCCAGCTACGGGCATACAAAAGGAATCGCCACTTGAGTTAATGCGTCTCACCATTCCGCGGCGTGTTTACACCAACGACCACATGGATTACATCGCAGATGCATTGATTGAAGTGGCTAAAAACGCGAGCTCGATCAAGGGGTTTGATTTTGACTATGAACCGCCCGTTCTGCGTCACTTCACGGCTCGCCTCAAACCACTCTAATTTGAGCAGGGGAGACGGTGGGACGTCTCCCCTTTTTTTGATGCTAGCAAACTAGCACCTGCCTCACTTCATGGGAGCGAAGTAAGATGGCTGAAACTATTGAAACTGGAAATATTTCGCAAGGTAAAGATAAGGTCTCACCTTCATTTATCGGGGGGGCAATGATAATTGCCGGCACAGCAGTCGGGGCGGGCATGTTCTCTGTACCCACAGTCAGTGCCGGAATGTGGAGCATTTGGGCAATCATTGCTTTGGTATTCACTTGGTTTTGCATGTTGCATTCGGGGCTGATGATTTTGGAAACCAACCTTAATTATCCTGTTGGTTCCAGCTTTGACACTATGGTAAAGGACACGCTTGGCAATGCGTGGAATATCGTCAACAACCTTTCGGTAGCGTTTGTCGGTTATATCCTTTGTTATGCTTATATCTCTGGCGGCGGCTCTATTGTTAGCCATACACTTACCGCCACCATTGGCTTTGCCCCGCAGCCAATGATTTCAGGCCTGATATTTGCCTTGGGTTTGGCATTTTTTGTCTGGTGGTCCACCAAAGCGGTAGATCGCATCACCACAATTATGCTGGGCGGTATGATCATCACCTTCTTCATGTCGGTCACCGGCTACACATTAAATGTGAGTGCAACTAAGTTCTTTGATAGCGACAGTAATATGGGTTTGTTTTCATACTTCCCGTTCCTGTTTGCAGCATTACCCTTCTGCCTGGCCTCTTTTGGCTACCACCATAATGTACCCAGCTTGATGAAGTACTACGGTAAAAAACCGCAGGTCATCACCAAATGCCTTGTAACCGGTACAGTCATTGCGCTGCTGCTCTATCTGTTCTGGCTACTGGCAACACTGGGGAATATCTCGCGGCCAGACTTTATTCCGGTTATCGAAAAAGGCGGCAATATCGGCGTTCTTGTGGCGGCCCTAAGTGAAACCGTCAGTAGCGCTACAACATCCAACCTGCTATCCGCATTTGGGAACATGGCGGTTGCCAGCTCGTTCCTTGGCGTATCGTTGGGCCTGTTTGACTTTTTGGCAGACTTGCTGAAGTTTGATGATAGCCGACAGGGTAGGGGTAAAACAGCGCTTGTTACATTCCTGCCACCGCTTATTGGCGGTATCTTCTTCCCTGATGGCTTTATTATGGCTATTGGTTTCGCAGGTCTTGCCGCAACAGTTTGGGCCGCTATTGTGCCAGCATTAATGGTGCGTCAAAGCCGGAAGAAATTCGCAGGCCAAACCTACAGGGTCTGGGGTGGCGACGCCTTGGTCTTCACTGTTGTAGGCTTTGGTCTACTCATTGCTATTAGTCATATTCTCGGCATGTTGCATATGCTGCCGGTCTATCCATAACACGAGGCACGCACATGAAAGGCGTTCTTTCCATCCAGTCACATGTCACCTACGGTCATGCCGGCAACAGCTGTGCGGTATTTCCAATGCAGCGCAGCGGTCTGGAAGTCTGGCCTATTTATACGGTTCAGTTTTCCAATCACACCCAGTATCCGCAGGGTTGGACAGGCCGCGCCATGAGCGGCGATGAAATCCGTGAAGTGTTCAATGGCTTGTGCAAGTTAGAATGCCTTTCAGACATTAAAGCCATCGTTACCGGATATCTTGGGGCACCAGGGCACAGCGAAGTTATCGCAGATATTGTAAAAGAAGTGAAACAACACAATCCAGATTGCCTGTTCGTCTGTGACCCGGTTATGGGTGATCCGGCAAAAGGTTGTATTGTCTCCGATGGCGTGGCAGAGAACCTTATCGATATTCTGCTACCCATGGCAGATGTTATTGTCCCCAATCAGTATGAGTTGACCCAGTTCACTGGGGTAGAAATCAACTCCCTACAAGATGTGAAAGCAGCCTGCACCAAAGCGCATGGCAAAGGGCCGCAAACCATCGTGGCTAAGCATTTGCACAGCTTGTCTGACCAAGCCTTTTCCATGGCACTTTCAAATGGCGGCGAATATTATCTAGCGCAACGCCCGCACTTGCCGTTCGAGCGGCAACCGGTTGGTGTTGGCGATCTTATTTCTGCGTTATACACCGCAGGTGTGCTGAACGAAAAAACACCACAACAAGCCTTTGAGCATCTTAACAATGCAGTTTATGGTGTCTTGAAAGCAACAAAAGCGCAAGGTGAATGGGAGCTACAAACCATTGCAGCTCAAGAAGAGCTGGTTGCGCCAACCGCGTCATATAAACTTGAAAAATTCTAGGAGGCATCATGAGCGCAATTACAACAGATAAAGCCCCGGCTGCCATCGGTCCCTACGTACAGGGTATGAAAATGGGCAATCAGGTCATCACTTCTGGCCAATTGCCAATTGATGTGGCAACAGGTGAAATGCCAATCGATCCGGCCGAGCAGGCAACTCAGTCTCTCAATAACGCTCTGGCAATTATCGAAGCGGGTGGCCTGAGCGCGCAAGATGTGGTCAAAGCCACTGTATTCGTCAAAGACCTCAACCACTTTGGTGTCATCAATGAAGCCTATGCTGCATTCTTTGATAGTCATCAAGCAGGCTATCCAGCCCGTTCGTGTGTTGAAGTAGCGCGCCTGCCAAAAGATGCATTGGTCGAAATCGAACTCACTGCAGTTAAAAGCTAGGCGTATTAACGGGGCCAAATGCTGGCCCCGTTGCCTTTTCATTAAAACTTGTAGGAACCAATTGCTTGCGTGAGTGTGTCTGCGGCACGTTTCACATCACTGGAAACCTGATCAGTCCGCTGGGCATTTTGTGCAGTTACTTCAGCTTCACTATGAAAAGCCTCCATGGACATGTGCAATGCCTGCGCACCCGCAGCAGCTTCTTGGGCGCCACTGGCAATCTGCCTGCTATTGTCGCTGATCTGGTCAATGCTCTGGCTCACTTGCTGCGTGCTGGCAACGGATGAGATTAAACGCGAAGAAATTTCCTGAGCCGCATCATTTTGTGTGGTAGAAATTGAGCTGATTTGGCTCACGGCGTTATGCATGTCGCTTATAATCTCGGTTATGCTTCCGATAATTTCATTCACGTTTCCGCTGGAACACTGAATATTTTCAATTCTTTGCTGAATATCCTGCGTTGCTTTTGCGGTTTCCTCGGCCAATTGCTTTACTTCACTTGCAACAACCGAAAAACCTTTGCCTGCTTCACCAGCGCGTGCCGCTTCAATGGTGGCGTTCAAAGCAAGCAGATTGGTTTGGTTCGCAATCTTTTTGATTATCTCCACCACTTCACCAATACCGTCAGCTGCCATGCTGAGCGTTCCAACAGTTTCATTTGCTTGTGCCGTTAACTGGTCGGCATGTTGGGCAACGTTGGAAGCTTGTTCCGACCTATTCGCCACTTCACCAATAGAGGCTGTCAGCTCATGCAAAGCATCGCCCACCAGCTCCATGTTCTGTGAAAGAGTTGATGCACTCTGCGAAATACCACTGATTTCGCCATCAATAGATTGCAAGAGCTCACTCATACCATCCACCTCCTGCGCCATTGCTTGGTTACTGGCAGTGACATCACGAGATTGCTGCGACATCTCCTCGGCGCTGGAGGCAAGTACGCCACTAACCGAGCGCATATGGACCGAATGATCCTGCAGATTGTCGGAGGCGCTGTTTATTTGCCGCAGCAAGTGCTGTATGCGTTCAAGAAACGTATTGAACAAATAAGCAATTTCGGCAGCTTCATCGCCATTTTCCACCTGTAATCGCTTGGTCAAATCACCACTACCAAAAACGACATCTTCCAAGCGTTGTTGTAAAAGGCCAGTCCCAAGGCTTGCCTTATGCTCGGCTATATTCAAACCGACAACTTCTTGTTCCGCGCTCACACGTAATTTGAAAAAGCGATTGACGGCTAAGCACATGATATAGGCAACGCTAAATGAATAGAGGAAGATATAGACAACACCTTCCAACTGGATAATAAACTGATCCCAGTGAGAGCCCGATACCAGTAAGCTTTCATCGCCAACGAGTGCAAGCAATAGCGTGCCGACAGCACCGCTCACCCCATGCACAGGAACAGAGCCAATAACATCATCTATTTTAAGGTAATGCGTCATAATATAGCTGCTGAAATGCATCGCCAGTCCACTGGCCACACCAATTGTTATGGCTCCCCATGCATCCACCACATTACATCCAGCAGTAATACCAACCAATCCGGCAATGACCCCATTCAAAGCCTGATCGGGGTGGAAGTGTTGGGTTTTGATACGGTCCGCAATAATGGCAGCAGCGCCACCGAAAACCGATGAGAGAATCGTGTTGAATACGATAGGTGCAAAGTCAGAGTTACCAACTGTTGTTGAACCGCCGTTAAAACCGATCCAGCCAACCCACAATATAATTGTGCCAAGCGAGCTTAAAACAAGACTATGCCCTTCCATCGGGTTAACGGTGCCGGTTTTCCCATCATATCTACCAAGGCGTGGCCCTATGACAAGACAAGCTGCCAAAGCTACCCAGCCCCCGACGGAATGCACAACTGTTGAACCGGCAAAGTCCATGAAGCCGTGACGTATGAGGTAGGTATCGACTTCGGGGTTCAAAAGGTTACCCCAGGCCCAGTGCCCGACAACAGGGTATATAAAGAGCGCGATTATAATGGTGACTAAAATATAGCCGGTAAAGCGCATACGCTCGGCTACCGCGCCAGAAACAATTGTTCCGGCAGTACCGGCAAAGACGGCTTGAAAAACAAAGAAAGTATAAACCCAAGGATCGTCGGCGCTACGAAAAGCAGCTAGCGAACTGCTAAAACCAAACCAGTCGCCTATAGGGCTGCCAAACATAATGGCGAAACCTAAAAAATAAAAAACAGTAACGTTGATTATTAAATCAACAATGTTCTTTTGAGCGACACTAATTGAATTTTTTGAACGCACCTTGCCAGCTTCAAGCAGCAGAAAGCCACCTTGCATAAACAGCACTAAAGCAGCGGCGAGCATGGTCCAAATGTGATTCAGGCTATCTTGCTGCTCGGCAAACTTTGCCTCAACAGCGGCACTTAAAACACTTTCTGTTTCGGCAAAGCTATTAGTTGAGAATAAAAGAATGGTTAGTATTGTAATAAAGGTGAAACTTCTTCTTCGCATACATAACTTCCTAACTAGTTACTAGCTAGAACATCAGGATAGAAACAGTGTTTCAAATAGACTAAAGTATAATAGCCCGTAATGTAAGACTATATTTATGGGGTAAGCAAAAATATCAGCCATTAAAAGCCTAGTAATATTGAATAGTTAGGGTTCTATGACTAATTACTAAGCACACAATGCATTAATAGTTATCATTCTATGTAAATGTAGCCTGTGCATATGCGATTGGGATCAGAAATGTTTTAGAATCCTGTCGTATTAGTTAATAAAATTCATCATTATTAATATTATCAAATGAAATCCATTGGACCTCCGCACGCTCAAGATGATTCCGCATGGCTAGGTCAGTTTGTTCCGCATCACCAGTACGGATGGCGTCAAGAACTTTTATATGCCCATCAAGGCTCTCTCTATTATGGGAAATAATATTCTCTTCTTGTATGCCACGCCGCGCAACCAGCCAGCCCATGGCTGTCCGGTGCACACTAACTAAAAGTGCATTACCAGACATTTGTGAGAGATAGCAATGAAACGCTATATCTAATTCACTAAACCTTTCGCGGCTATGAATATTTTTTTCGGACCTATCAATTACTTCTGTAAGGTAGGCAATGTCTTCATCGGTAGCATTATCAGCAGCTTCTCTAGCCAAACTACGTTCTAATAAAATTCGTGCTTCATTGAAATTATGCAATCCTTTGGGGGTTCTAAGTAAATTAGTAACCATTCTATCAAAACCACGAAACATAACCGATGTATCTTGCTCAATTACGAGTGGTCTTTCACCCCGCCGTATTTGCAAATGACCTTTTTGTTGTAGGGATGCAAGTGCTTCACGAATTGATGGGCGACCTACTTGAAACTGTTCCATTAATGTGCGTTCAGATGGTAATCGGTCTCCCGGTTTAAAAAATCCTTCATTTAGTAAGCGCGTTATTTCTTTTTCTATGAGCTCCGAAAGTCGCATAATTCTATCACCTATTACTTATGTTGTTAGAGGGCGTTATTTATTCGAAGTTGTTTCTGTCAATGATCTGTTGATTTTCTAGCAAAAAAAATCTTCTTCTTTCATTTTATATCCTTACTCTAGGGTAAAAGGTATGCGCAATCAATATGATGCATTTTTTAAACATAAGGTTTGACAAAACTGGTATAACAACCTTACAAAATATTACCGATAATATAATAAAAAATATTGTTCGGTGTGAAAAAAATAATAAGTAAGTACTGGGAGAGAGTAAATCTAACTTTATGCGTAAATTATAAATAGATAAAAATTCACGGATGTTATTTATTCCTACACATCGGTTGATGTTTGTGTTGTGTAAATAGTCATTTAATGCATAAATTTACGTATAGTTGATTGACTTGAAACTTACTTGATATTGGAGGATTACTAGTGAAATTATCCGGTCTCAATAAGCTATCAAAAGTGATTGCGGTTGCGTCACTCTCAGCAATGGCAGCAGTTGGAATTGCATCGTCAGCACAAGCAAAATATCCTGATAAACCAATAACAATAATAGTACCATGGGGTGCTGGTGGTGGTACAGATACAACGGCACGTATCATTGGCAAGCTAATGCAGGAAAAATTGGGTGTTCCTGTGAACGTTGTGAATCGTACGGGAGGGCAGGGTGTTATCGGGCATACTGAAATTGCTAAAGCTAAGCCCGATGGATGTACACTTGGAATTATTACTGCTGAAATAACTATGATGCATTGGCAGGGACTAACTGACCTGACCTATAAGGATTATACGCCGCTTGGAAAAATGGTCGGTGTCGTAGGTGGTATAGAAGTCAAAAAGGGCTCAAAATTCAAAGATGCTAAATCATTATTTGACTACATTCGCGCCAATCCGGGTAAATTAACTGCCTCAGGTACAAGTTATGGCGGCATTTGGCATTTAAACATGCTCGGAATGCTCTCTTCTGCAGGATTAAAGCCTGATGCAGTACGTTGGGTGCCGGCAGAAGGTGCGGCGCCAGCTTTGCAAGAATTGGTTGCAAATGGTGTTGATTTCGCGACCACTTCAATTAATGAATCTGCGGCAATGATAGAGGCTGGTGAGGTGACTGGCTTAGCTGTTACCGGCCAAAAGCGTTCTGTTCACTTTCCTGACGTTCCAACTTTGAAGGAAGCGACTGGATACACCTGGAAAATCGGTTCATGGAACGGTTTGGTAGGTCCTAAGGGGCTGCCAAAGGTAGTTATGGATAAGCTCCTTCCTATCACTAAAGAAATTCAGGCAGACCCTGAGTTGAAGGACTTTGTGACAAAACGTAAATTGAACCTTTACGCTTTACCAGCCGACGAATGGTCATCCGAATTGGCCGTTGTTGATGCAGCAATTGGTAAAACAATGAAAGAGGCGGGGCTTATTAAGTAATATCTTCGGTTTAAGGAGGGGGCGATGCGCCTCCTCTGTTTATGCAATTTCTCCATAAAAAGCGCATATCGTTCTTTTTATTAAGAATATGCAATAGCCAAGATCAAGGTAGTTTGATTTTAGTGAAATGATATTGGGCTACCTTTAAAAAAGCAAAAAAATAACCTTTCGTGCGGTACTAGGCATATTTAGCCATGACAAATAAAGATCGAATTTGGGGCGCATTATTGGTAATGCTCTCGCTAGGATTGCTATATAAAACTAGTAGTTTTCCCTCTCTTCCTGGGCAGTTGGTGGGCGCGGGTACATTTCCAGAAGTAATTGCTACCCTTTTGGGTGTTTGTGGAATACTTCTCTTTTTCACTAAAGATAAAAAGAAATTTGATCAGCAGGTTATACCAAATGAAATTCAATTGCGTGTAGTAATTTCTTTAGTTTCACTGTTTGCAGTGCCATTATTCTGTAGTTTTTTCTCAAGTATCATTGGTTTTACTTTGTCAGCAGCGATACCCACTGGAGTTTTGATGATTTCCTTAAGAGGGGGCAAGTGGCTGCAATCAGTGTTTCTAAGTGCTTTGCTTACTTCGATTGTATTCGTTGTGTTTACAAAAGCGCTTTTGGTTCCGCTGGCCGATGGCCCATTGGGCACACCAATTGGCTTTTAATATAATCTTTCAATGATATTCGGAGATTTCCGATGGATGTATATGTTCAAGCCATGGAAATGGTTTTTCGACTAGATGTCTTTCTCACGCTTTTGGCCGGTGGTGCGTTTGGTCTTTTCATGGGGGCTATGCCAGGTTTAACCTCTACCATGGCTATGGCACTACTAGTTCCGGTTACATTTTTTCTCCCCCCTGTACCAGCTCTCGCATTAATGGTTGCCGCTAGCTCAATGGCAATTTTTTCAGGAGATCTACCTGGGGCACTAATGCGTATACCAGGAACACCGGCATCAGCTGCTTATTGCGAAGATACCTATTATCTCACAAAAACCGGTAGGGCTTCAATAGGTTTGGGGCTGGGCTTGGGGGCTTCTGTTGTGGGTGGTATGGCTGGTGCTCTCATATTATCACTAAGCGCACCATTGCTGGCTAAGGTGGCATTAAATTTTAGTTCCTACGAGTATTTTTGGCTGGCTTGTTTGGGGCTCACCTGTGCTACTTTGGTTTCGCAATCAACAGCCGTTAAAGGGCTCGTATCATTACTAATTGGCTTATTGGCTGCGACTGTTGGCTTGGATGCGACGACCGGGTTTCCGCGTTTCACCTTCGGCCTAACCGAGATGATGGGCGGCATTTCTTTTATTCCGGCAATGATTGGAATGTTTGCAGTTGCTGAGCTGATTTCGACCATTTTACGAAATGAGAAGCAAGCGACGGTGCCGCAATACGAAATGGGTTCCCTTTGGAAAGTAATTTCAACACGCATGTGGCATCATAAGGCAAATGCGGTAAGGGGTAGTTTAATCGGTACTTTGGTTGGTGCGCTGCCTGGTGCTGGCGCAGATATTGCGGCATGGGTTTCCTATGCAATTGCTAAGAAGTTATCAAAAAAAACGGAAGAATTTGGAAAAGGGACTGAAGAGGGGATTGTTGCGGCCTCATCCTCAAATAATTCCAGTATTGCAGGAGGCTGGATACCAACTCTTGTTTTCGGCATCCCAGGAGATTCTGGGGCTGCCATCATTATAGGTGTGCTATATTTGAAAGACTTGGCACCAGGGCCAACTCTATTTCTATATAAGCCTGAGGTTCTTTATGCTGTATTTGCAACCTTTTTTATAGCCAATATCCTGCTATTCTTAATGGGGACGGTAATGATAAAGCTGTCAAGTCATATACTCAAAGTGCCCTATGGTGTTTTAGCGCCGTGTATAATGATGTTTTGTGTTGTCGGGGCTTTTGCAATGAATAATAGCTACTTTGGTGTGGCTGTGATGATGGCAGCAGGCGTATTGGCGTGGTTTATGAAAGGTAATGGAATACCGGTTGCGCCGGCAATTCTGGGAATGGTTCTGGGTAATTTGCTAGAAAAAAATTTCTTAACATCAATGGTTAAGGCGAATGGTGACCCACTCTTGTTTTTCTCAAGACCAATATCGGCAGCTCTTGGTATTGTAACTATACTGATTTGGTGCTTGCAAATTTATAGCAGCTTTAAATCTGGCCGAAGGCATCAGCAGAATATAGGCAACCTATGATATGCCACCTCGAATAGAGTAGCTTCAAGCAAGCATTTAAATAGTAAGGGCGCTATCCGTTAGGATGGCGTCTTTTTTGTTTGAAGAGATTATACAGGAAGAGCAATACGTACTAGCATTAGAATTCAATAATATAAATAAAATTGATTAATTCCACATTGGCTTGATGTTTTTGATTTAGTGATTGTAATCACAATAATCAAAAAACCATTAGGTAAATCAAAATCTAAATCTTGCCAGCATTTTATTGTGTCGAAAATTTAGCATGATAAGTGTTGTAAAACAACAACATCGCCTTAAATCATCAGTATTGATTATAATTTACGACTATTCAACACAAATTATGATGAGTATTTATTATCTGTCAATTGCTTGTGATTCATCACTGATAACGATGATTCATAACGATAATTAATAAATGCGATTGCGCATGAGGTATGAGCCAGTTTGGGTAATAGCCGCTGGTTCCTATGAGTTGGGAATAGAATAATGAATGTAAAAGCTATCGCTTTGGCAGCAGCAGCAGCGGCTGCAGCTACTTCTGCAAATGCAGCAGACCTGCCTTCTGCAAATGCTGTTGACTATGTAAAAGCATGCGATGCCTACGGTTCTGGTTTCTTCGTAATGCCAGGTTCCGATACATGCTTGAAAGTTGGCGGCCGTGTACGTATCGAAGCACGTTTCAACAACTTCTCTGATGATGGTGTTTGGGGCGATAAAACTAAAAACAGCACCAACTTCTATGCACGTGGATATGCACGTTTGGATGCGCGTACTCAAAGCGAGCTTGGCCTAATCCGCTCTTACGCTTCTCTTTACATCACCGACACTTCAGATGGCAGCAGTTCAGCAACTCTTGAGTCTGGTTTTGTTCAAGTGGGCGGCTTCTTCGTTGGTCGTGATTACTCCCAGTTCGACCAATTCACTGGTTATGTAAATGGTGATGCTGTTCGTCGCGGTTATTCTGACCAAACAACATGGTCCGCAACATATACAGCTGACCTGGGTCAGGGCTTCACTGCAAAAATCGGTACTGAAGACGCAACCGACCGTGTTGTTGGTGTAGTTGACGCATCAGGTACTTTGACTGAAGCTGGTACACGTCTCCCAACCATTATGGGTGGTCTGAACTTTAACCAGGGTTGGGGTTCTGCAGCACTGTACGCAGCGGCTCAAGAGCTTCGTTCTATCGACGCAGGTGTTGATTCCACAGTTGGTTACGGTGTTCAGGCAACAGTTAAGTTGAACCTGGATATGCTGACACCCGGCTCTCAAGCTGTGTTCCAGGCAGCCTATGCTGATGGTGCGATGTCCTACATCGGTGCAGACCAGAAATATGATGCAGATGGTGCCGTTAGCGGTACAAAAATTGAAAAATCTAAAGGTTACACATTCGGCGGTGGTCTGAATATCAACCTGACAGATACAGTTTCAGCCCGCGGCGAAGGCACTTACATGTCTGTTAAAAACGACGTAACAGGCGATTACAAGCGCTACGCAACTGCAGGTTCCTTGGAATATGCAACAAGCGAAGGTCTTCGTTTGGCTGGCGTTGTTTCCTATGCCAACACAGACTTCTCTACCGATTCTGCTAATGTCGATACGAAAGATACCCGCTTCACATTCCGCGTGCAGCGTGACTTCTAAGTTGGGCACCCTCGCTTAACTGATTTCATGACAGTCTCATTTTCCGGCGGGTCCAAACCGCCGGAATTTTCGTTCACAGTTGTAGTTTCCCTTAGTGGAGGGGTTTTTCGTCGTAAATTTCATTAAAATTAAAGGGATTGCCAGCATTTTTATTTCTTGACCTAAGGTTTTCAGTAATTGTCACTGTGCCAATAATGACACAGAGCTGTTGTAGATCTGCAATTAATGAAAACTATTCAATGCATGCTCCTTGCAAAAAACAATCCTCTGATGCATCAAAGTCTCGTTGACGCGGTAGAGATACCAGCAAAGCCAACTCTTAGTTGTGCTTCGCTTTTGGTATTTCCCGTCAAACAGGGTTTAGAGAATTGAGGTCTGCTCCAACCAGACTTCAACGAAATTCTCTTTGAAAAATGAGACTCTTTGGAGGTCAGGAATTATGAACGCTAAGCTTATCGCTATGGCTGCAGCTACTGCTGCACTTGCAACTTCTGCTCAGGCAGCCGATCTTCCAGCAGCAGCTGGTCCAGTTGACTATGTTCAAGCATGTGACGCATTTGGCGCAGGCTTCTTCAAACTCCCAGGTAAAGACACCTGCATCCGTGTTGGTGGTCGTGTGCGTACACAGCTGGAATCAGGTGATCTGAAAAGCGACGCCAACAAATACGCTGGTTATGCAAAAGGTTATTTCCGTTTGACATCCATGACCGATTCCGAAATCGGCATGATCAAAACTTACTCCGAACTGTCTATCCTTCATGACTTTAACGGTGTTGAAGGTGCTGACGACGCTGGTGCTGAAGACGTTTACGTTCAAATCTCCAACAACATCGGCAGCTTCCTGATCGGTAAAACAACATCACAGTTTGATGGTTACACAGGTAGTGCAGCAGTTGGTATCATCGGTCGTAACTGGTCCGACACAGGCTTGATGCAGGTTTCTTACACAGCTTCCTTAGGCGCTGGTGTATCTGCAGCCGTTTCTGCAGAAGCTTCAGGCTACCGTGGTGGTGAAGACAACCGTGCCGACTTCGTTGGTAAATTGAAAATCGCACAGGGCTGGGGCTCTGCTCAAGTTGCTGGTGCATACCACGACGTTAAAGGCAGCGACGATGCAGGTTACGCTTTCGGCGGTAACGTAAACTTTGACTTGGGTACAGTAGGTGTTGAAGGCACTTCTGTTGTATTCCAGGCTCAGTATGCCAATAAAGCTATGAACTACCTTGGCTATGCGACTGCAGACGAAGCTAACCAGTCTGGTTATGCATTCTCAGCTGGTACCAATGTTGCTCTGACAGATACAGTTTCCTTCCAGTTGGACGGTTCTTACCTGAAAGTTGACAACAAATCCATCAAAGACGTAACACGTACAGCTATTGATGGTTCTATCTCCTGGACACCAGAAGCAAACATGCTGTTCGCTTTGGACGCAGGCTTTGCTAAAGAAAAAGCAGTTGCTACAACTGACTCTGCAAAAGTTGCAGCACGTGTACAGTACACTTTCTAATATTTAAGCAGCACAAGATGCTTATTTAAGAGCCCGGCCTGTATTGCAGGCCGGGTTTTTGCGTTTTTATGGTCCCATCAAAGGCTAGCAAAAGCCTAAATAATTCTTTTTATCGTAAAGCGTCCAATGTAAACGGTATTTACTTCATTTCTGTATGCAATAAATTGCAAAGATTATGAAAACTGGAGTGTTGCAGTATTCATCTGTTTTGCTGGGTTTAATTAGCTGCATTGCTGATGAGGCTGCTTGAGCAGCTAGAGCATCCAAAAATATTCATTAAAGTGAAAATATTTGCCTGCTCAAAAATGAAGCCTCCTTGTTAAGTGTAAGCTTGAAGTTAAGTGTAAGCTTGAATTCCTCAGGACCAAATTAAACGAAGAGCAAACTCTCTTCCTTGAATGCATCTTTGATGTTTCAATTCACCTATCAAGAGATAGCAAGAATTATCTTAAAACCTAACAAAACATGTGAGCGAAACAGACGCTTGAATGCCAAGTGGTCACATATGGCGCGTTTAACGACATAAATAGCGAAGAATCAAAAATCTAAATGCGATTGAAAATCTTATTTCACTAAATTCAATCAAATAAAAATCCACAACCTAAAATATACATGCATATAACATATAAATAATTAACAAGTTAAATTGTCATAACGTCATTTATAAAAATTGACGAAGCGTATAAAAAGAAAAATTAAGTATGTATAGAGTATAAATTAATCGATTTTATCTATACTATTGCAAATATAAATGTGATTAAAACGCAACAATACAACATTTCTGAAGTGATAATGACTATGGGTAAACTTAATTAGCTGTTTTAAACCCAATAAAACTCAGTAGTTATTAGCTGAAGCAAATTTGGTGCTCGCATCAATTCCTGCTCAGCGCAAAGCGAAGGCTTTGCAACAACCTATTAAGATTTTGGGATAAAATTCATGAACGCGAAAATTATCGCTATGGCTGCAGCTGCTGCAGCTGCTGCAACTTCTGCACAAGCTGCTGACCTTCCAACTGCTGCTGAGCCAGTAGACTACGTACAAGCATGTGACGCATTTGGCGCTGGCTTCTTCAAAATGCCAGGTAAAGACACCTGCATCAAAGTTCACGGCCGTATCCGTGCGGAAGTAAAGTCTGGCGATTTGGTTGACCCAACAGAATCCAAGGTTGACCGTGCGCGCCCGATGAAAACTTCTTACTACGTGAAGGGTTATGTTAAGCTGACCTCCATGACCGACACTGAAATCGGCATGATCAAAACTTATTCTGAAATTGTCACTAAATTTGACCAAGATTCTGCTAGCGAAGTAACAGCTGGCGATGCATACGTTCAGTTCTCTACTGGCGCTGGCGATTTCCAAATTGGTAAATTGGGTTCTAAGTTTGACGGCTTCACAGGTGCAGCAGCTGCTGGTGCTGTTGGCCGTAACTGGTCCGACACAGGCACTCTTCAAGCTTCTTATGCCGCTGATCTTGGCTATGGCCTGACAGCAGCTGTATCCGTTGAAGATTCTAGCTACCGTAAAGGTGCTGAAAATACTGTAGACGGTGTTGCAAACGTTAAGTTCACCCAAGGCTGGGGTTACGTACGTGCAGCTGGTGCACTTCATGCTTATGAAGACGAAGTAGAAGTACCAGGTACAGTAGATAAAGAAGGTGAAGACGCTAAAAACAAATACGGCTTTGCTGCTGCCGGTACTGTTGGTGTGAACCTTGACATGATTGGCCTTGCAGGTGGTGAAGTTACTTTCCAAGCTGCATATGCTAAGAGCGCAACATCCTACTTGGGCTATGACAGCAGCAATGAAATCGACAAAAACGAAACTAAAGGCTTCAACGTAAGCGGTGGTGTTAAACTGCCTGTTACTGAAGAAGTAACTATTGCTGCTGATGGTAGCTTCCTGAAACTTTCCGACAAAAACGACAAAGACACAAAGCGCTTTGCAGTCGACGGTTCTATTGCTTACTCCCCAGTGTCCGATCTCGTAATCGCACTTGACGGTGGTTTTGCTAAGACATCAGTTACACCAAAAGGTGGTAAAACTGGTGATACTAAAGAAGCAAAAGCAAAAGTACGCGTTCAGTACAGCTTCTAATATTGCTTAAAGTGGTCCGGCGCTCCGCGCCGGATCATTCTTAAAAATGTAGAGTCCTAATCAATAATCAAAAATAACAGCTGGCAAAAATACCCTACCAAAGCTTCGGCTGGTTTGCTTGGCATATATATGCTACAAGAATTCATAGATAGTGGATATTTCATAAATAATATGAATGTGTCGCAGATTACTTCAGGAACAGCAGTTAACTGTTAACCTGACATCCTGATTGAAGCTTTATCCTGACCTTCAATCAGTCTCAAGCCCGGCGGTTCCAACCCGTCGGGCTTCCCTGCTTAGGTCTACCCACTCTTGCCTTTCAGTATTATTATCTTGCGCCACACGGGTATTTTTGAGTGTTTTTTCCAGTTGCAGGATTGATCTTTCTTGGTTTACAACATATCCAGCAGCCATCAAGTACTTCCAGCATTCTTACAGGTTGAATAAGTTATATACTTGCCAGAGCGTCTATCAGCGCTTCAAATGTACGTGCTCCCAAGCGTCACTTTTGAGTTTTTAAAACGCCATCTCGACTGGGTTGAGATCTGGAGAATATGGCTAAACTCATAAAACTTGATTGCACTGTTTTCATGGCTACTCTGCTTCGTTTCGTTGTAATTTTCTCTCCAATCGTGAGAAGGAATGACTGTCAATCAGACAAGTTGCTAAGCGCTTTTGCATCGGTGTGGCCAATGTTACCCACTGGGTTGAAAAACCCGAGCCACAACTGCCTTGCAATAAGCCAGCTACAAAGATAGACCAGCCACCAAGTTAGAAATGAAAGCTCTTGCAGCAGATGTTCGCCTGTATCCCGATGCCTATCAATATGAGCGGGCCGCAAGGCGTGGTGTGAGCCCCAAGGGCATTGCCCACGCCCTGAAGCGTCTTGGTGTCAGTAATAAAAACCATTGCGCCATGCAAAGGCAAGCGAAGAAGAATAGCAAGCCTACCTTGAAAAGATCAGCGCCTATAAAAGCAAGGCGAACAATGTTTACATAGATGAAAGCGGCTTTGCACGCATATGCTGCGCACCTATGGGTATGCGCGCATTGGCGAGCGGTGTTTTGAGGTTCACAACTGGCAGGTTAGGGGCCGTGTGAATGCGATTGGTGCACTGGTGGGTGTAAACCCTCTGAGTATCGGGTTGTTTGAAGCGAATGTGAATGCGGACATCTTTACTGCCTGGATTGAACGGGAATTCCTCCCCTAACTACCCGGTGCCAGCGTGCTGATTATGGATAATGCAGCCTTTCATAAATGCGAGGACACAGGAAAGCTAATTGCCAAAGCGATCCGCAGGAAAACGGGCCAATCAGCAGATGATCTGTTTAAGCTGAATCAATCTATATGACGATAGCACTAAGTACTGCTAGTTGATCCTGGTGTCCCAGTTGAATTTCAAAACCATAACACTTGTCATATCCGTCCTCTTGTCAGGAACGACTGTTATCGGCATCCCCTACATGGTAATAATGGCTTTGACCTCGCGTACAAGGTGGGTACCCGATATTAAGGTATCGAAAGAAAGTGTCACAAATTCGCAGCAATAGCTATCAATCAATGCCAGATTGGACTGGCTTAAGATAAAGTGGAGTACCTGCTTTTCAGTATACTCGTTCCGCTTTTCAAGCATCATTGGCAATTGATCGCCCAATGCTGAGTGCCATCTGTTTGGACTATAAAAGCCCTCAATGTAAAGGCCAAGTGCTTTTTCCGTCTTGAACACGCTCTCCACTTTAGCGTGTCGGAACAGTTTCCTTTGCTGCTCATTGAAGCTGCTATCCCATGCTTCTTCATGAGCTTTTGATTAGCGCCGGAGCAATGCTGGCTCCCCTTGTCACTGTGATGGATAAAGTCCGTCAGGTTTGTACGTGTTGTTAGGGCACAGCCCATCGCCTCCATAGCAAGTCCCGTTTTCATACGGTTGCTGGTTGCCCAGTCGACAAAGCGGTGAGAGAGCACCTCTACGGCAATGGCCAAATACAGTCAGCTTTCCCCTTAAAATCTTGGGGATCTCATCAACACTGCTATTTCATGGCATGTCGTTGGTACTCATCCCGCCAGTCACCCTACCTACTGTATGCTTAAGTTCTTTTGTCTGCTTTGTTTCTTCTCTAAATCCTTTTTGATTTTTTGGGCTGCTATTCGTTTTGTCATGATCAAGCCGGTAATGCCTGCATTTGTGGTTAAAGTTTTCTGCTTGGTCCAATGTGTACTTCTTTGCAATATGTGCTTCTCTGTGGATGTTTGCTTTGGTGTTTTGTGTTTTGCTGGAGCTATCCTGCTTGTTTTTTAGTTTGGTCGCAATCCGTGCAATTTTGTTCCTCAAATGTTCCTATTTGTTCTTGCTTGGTGTTTATGTGGGGCTGGTGCTTTGGTTTTTGGGCGTGGTATTTGTGGGAGAGAACGGTTGCTTTTTTAGTTTTCTTATTGTGTTGGCTTGGTGTGTTTTTGGTCTGTTATTGGTACGAGGCTGATACGTTTTAGGTACGTTTTTGATATGGTGAGTGAGGGGGATAAGCTGCTTTGGTTTGGGGGCTTTGCGTTATTTATCCGCGTAAGGGCCTTGTGTGAGTGGTTATCGGTCTTAGTGAGCCTCTTTGTATTGGTTGCGGGGATATGTGTTTAGCTGGCTTATCAAGCCGGGGCAGGCTTTAGGCTTTTGCCTCTGCTTTAAAATAAGGAGCTCATCCCAATGTATGACAGTTGCGGTCCACTTTGTTAGTGTGCTTTTTTCCCGCTGGTTGCTTTTGGGCTGTGAGTGTCCAGCTGCGCTTTCTTTTTTGCCAGAGCTTGGCTTGCCTCGTGCTTTTCTTCGTTTTTCTCCTAAACGCTTCTGTGTTTTTTCTGGCCGCATGAAGTTTTCCGTGATTGTAATTACACAAAGGGTCTTCCACTTTTCTTGATGCAGCCACTCTTGTTTGTATCTTCACTTTCCTATGTATCCTTCGTTTTGTTTTTCCTGGCATCTCCTCTTCACTTCTGTCGCTCTTTTTTGCTGCTCACTCTTTGCTTGGTTATCTTTGGCCAGTCCATTTCTCGTTTGGAGCTCACTTATTTATTGATCTTTGCGCTTGGAGTTTGTCTGGTTGTTCGCTCTCCACTTTGTTTCTGTGTTTGAGTTTCCTCTCCCTCTGGCAGGCGTGGTTTTCGTTGTTTTGCTTGTGCTGTTGATTTTAGTAGTTTGTTAAGGATTGGTGGAAAAGAGGGTTGTTTATAATGGTTTAGTTGAATTGCT